>NZ_JMQI01000046.1 GCF_000695625.1 Amycolatopsis rifamycinica | reverse complement strand
CGGCGGGGCGGGGATCTCGACGAAGGGTGCGGGCGCCGCGGCGGGGTCGGCGGCGGCCACCCGCCGGGCGGCCGCCTGCAGCAGGTCTTCGACCCGGCGCTGGGCGATCGCGTTGTGGTGCGTCGTGATCGACCCGATGGCGCCCAGCGCCGCCACCGCCCGCAGGTGCTCGGCGGGCCCGGGGTGCTCACGCCGCACCGCCGCCGCCACGCGCTCGACGACGCGGGCGAACTTGGCCGCGAGCAGCCGCCGGTCGTCGCGCTCGAGGTAGCGGGCCTCCCACCGGTACACGCCGCCGGTCTCGCGGTGGGCGACGGTGACCCGGGTGACGGCGGCGAAGATCTCCGCCAGGGAGGCGTCCGGGGGCACTTCGGCGAGCGCCGCGACGAGCCGGTCCGCCATGACGTTCGCGCATTCGGCGAACAACGCGTACTTGTTCGGGAAGTGCCGGTACAGCGCGGCCGCGGTGATGCCCACCCGCGCCGCGATCTCCTCCATGGACGCCGCGTGGTAACCGCGCTCGCTGAACACCGCGGCGCCCGCCTCGACGATGAGCTGCCGCCGGTTGCGGGGCCGGACGGCCGCGGCCGGCTCGGCGGTCACCGGGGCCGCCGGGGCCGGGTGCGCGGGAATCGGGCCATGCGTGTCAGTCAACCACAGGCCCGCCGGGTCTTGCCGACGCGCGAGCCACCTTCTATGTTAATGAGGAATCTCTCCTCAAGCACCGCTCATCGTGAGTCTGACCGGCTACTACCTATCAAGGAAGCTAGGTAAGTAAATGAGCAATCTCAGCAGGAGGAACGTCCTTTCGCTCGGTGTCGCGCTGGGCATGGTGACCGCGGCGAACGCCGTCCCCGCGTGGGCGTCGACGGCCGGTGCCGACCCGTGGTGGGTCTGGGACGACGAGATCGACCGCCTGCTGGCGGAGCTCGTCGACGGCGGCCGGGTGCCCGCGGTCAACGCCGCGCTGCGGTCGTGGACGGACAACGCCGATCCGCTGCCGGCCGGCCTGCCCGCCGACCTCGCCGACTGGCTCCGGCGCGTCAACCGGCTGCCCTCCTGGGCCGACCCCGCCAAGCTGCGCCGCGCCGCCGACTTCAACCGGCGCAAGGACACCTACCTGTTCCTGCTCTACGGCTTGGGCAGCGGCATCATGAGCACGGTCATCCCGCGCGAAGCCCGGTCGGTCTACTGGTCCGCGGGCGGCGCCGACATGCAGGACCGCGCGGCCAAGACGTTCACCTTCGGCTACGACCTGAGCGAAGCCGGCGCGTTCGAGCCCTCCGGCCAGTTCGTCGTCACGGCCAACAAGACGCGCCTGGTGCACGCCGCCGTGCGCCACCTGCTGCCGCGGTCGGCGCACTGGCGGGCGGTCGCCGACGAACAGGTGCCGATCAGCAACGGCGACATCCTGGTCACCTTCCACAGCCTCGGCACCTTCGTGCACCGGAAGCTCAAGGACTGGCACGTCCCGATGTCCGCGGCGGACGAGGACGCCTTCCTGCACCAGTGGCAGGTCGCCATCCACCTCCTCGGCGTCCGGGACGAGTTCATCCCGCAGACCTGGGCCGCGGCGGACGCGCAGTCGGTCCAGGTGCTGACCCCGCTGCTCGCCCCGACACCCGAAGGCCAGGAACTCGCCGCGGACCTGCTCGGCCTGACCGCCCAGATCGACCTGGGCGTCACCCGCGGCTTCCTGAACGAATTCGTGCGGTACGTGCTCAGCGACGAGGTCGGCGACTGGCTCGGCCTGCCGCGCGACTACGCGGCGGCCACCCTGATCCGCACCGGGTGGCCCGCGTACATCGCCTTCCGGGAAGGCCTGCTGCCCATCGCCCCGGCGGGCTTCTACCTCTTCGACCAGTTCGTCCGCGCGCTCGCCATGCTGTTCCTCGACAAGGGGACGTCCCCGACGAGCACGCCCATCACGATCCCCACCGGAAACCGGCCCGGCGCCTGAGAAGGCGCCGGGCCGGAGCGATCAGGCCGGTCCCCGCCCCCACAGCCGCCAGGTCTGGTTCAACGGGCTGTTCTGCGTGACCGCCCGGCACGTCCACTGGATGACCTGGCCGCGCGCGGCCGTGGAAACCCCGCTGACGTCGACGCACTTGCCGCTGTGCCGGGCGACGAGCTGGTAGTCGTGGGCGTCGTTGCCGGCGTAGGTGACCCGGCGCGGCGTGAACTGCTGGTTCGTCGCGCCGTCGGCGCAGGTGCGCTGCTGGACGGCGGCGCCGTCGTCGGCCGAGGCACCGGCCACCTCCAGGCACTTGCCGCTCTGCTGGTTGACGACGGTGTACGTGCCCGCGGCGCCGGGCACCGGGCGGAAGTTCCACTGCTGACGGCCGTTGCCGTCGCAGAAGTCCTGCTGCTGCCGGTTGCCGTCCGCCGTGCCGGCGTCGGTGTTGTCCAGGCACAGCTGGGAATGCTGGGCGACGGCGACGGACTGGAAGCCGGCGTCCGACGGGGGCAGCAGGGTGACGGCGAACGCGTCGTCGATCGTCGTGTGCGGGAGGTCGACGGTCACGGCGTTGCCGGACACCGCCACCACGGAGTCCCGGATGGTGACCGGGCTCGCCACCGCGGCGCCGCCGTTGTACGGGATCCGCTGGACGACCACCCGCACCTGGTTGTTCTGGACCACGCCGGAGGTGGTGTCCAGGCGCTGCAGGGCGACCGCGACGTTCCCGGTCGTGCCGCCCCCGCCGACGAGGACCTTCGCCGCTCCGGCCGCCTTCGTGGCGAACGGGTCGTAGCCCGGGCTGGGCTTCGAGGCCACGATCTGCCCGGTCTGCGAGCCGTAGAAGCGGTAGGCCCACCACTCGCCCTTGGGCAGGTACCGGCCCGCGGAGTTGCGGACGAGCAGGTTCGCGAGGTCGTTGTGCAGGTTCCCGGCGCTCGCCCAGTTGGCGCGCAGCCCGTCGGCGCCCGCGCGCTCGAGCCGCGCGATGTACCAGGCACCGTCGCCGGGGTTCTGCTCGTTCGACGCCCCGTATTCGTTGATCTGGTAGGGCCGCGGGTGCGGGATGCCGCGCGAGCCGAGTGACGCGTCGGCCGCGGCGACGTTCGCCACCGGGTCCCCCGGCAGCGAGTGCCAGCTCACGATGTCCGGCACCGTGTTCGAGCCGCGCACGAAGTCCAGGTACTGCGTCCACCAGCTCGCCGAGGTCGACGGCACCCCGGCGAGGCTCGGGCCGACGATCGCGTGCGCCGGGAAGGCCGCTCGCACGCGCTGGTACGCGCGGCGCCACATTTCGAAGTACTGGCTCTGCGGCCGGTTCCAGAACAGCGAGATGTTGGGCTCGTTCCAGAGGTCCCACTCGACCGGGGCGCCCGTCGCCCGCACGTCGCCGATCAGCCGGGTGAGGAAGGCGTCGTAGTCGGACCAGTCGCCGTTGTCGCCGGGGAACCGCGAGATCGGGTAGCCGTCCGCGCCCCAGAGGTCGTGCACCAGCAGGACGAACTGGCCGCCGAGCGCGCGGGTGCGCAGCAGCTGGGCGCGAGTGGCGTTCCACCGCCGGTCGTACCGGCCCGATACCCAGCCGCCCGGGCTGTCCAGCTGCGCGCCGCCGGCCCGCATCGCCTGGAAGCGCACGTCCTGGAAGAAGTGGTCCGGCGGCGCCGCGGCGTTCTCGGTCATGCCGTAGATCCAGCCGGAAGCCCGGTACGTGGGCGAGCCGCCGACGGCGGAGAAGTCGACCGAGACCGACTCGTCCGCGGCCCGGGCCGGCGCGGTGAGTACCACGGCGGAGGCACCGGTCAGTGCCCCGGTGATCAGGAGGGCGGCCAGGCCGCGGCGGACGCGGGGCCGCTGGCGCGAGAGGTCCACTGACGACTCCTTTGGCGGTGGACGTGCGGAGGGCCGAGCGCCGTCATCGAACCGGTTCGACCACCAAGGACCGTACGCTGCAGGCAATTCACCGACAATCGGCCAAATGGAGGCGAACCGGTTCGCGGCGAGCCGACGGCCGGTTCACCGCAGCGAAAAGGGGCTTCCCTCGCGCCCACCCGCGAGGGAAGCCCCCCTTTGTCCGCCGCGTCCGCTCAGCGACACCCGGCCGGCTGTTCTCGAAGACTCCCTTCCATCCGCCGCGTCCGCTCAGCGGTATCCGGCGGCGACCACGTTCGCCTGCACCGCGTTCTCCGTCGCGTCCGACGGGTAGCCCGCCACCATCGCGCCTTCGTAGAACGTCCCCGCGCTCAGGTTCGCCCCGCCGCCGGGCTTGCAGCAGTCGCCGCCGCTGCCCAGGATGATCGCGCCCTGCTTCTTCATCGGGCTATAGCCGCCCGGCAGGCCGCCGTCCCACATGGTCGTGAGGCTGCCCGACTGGGCGTTGCTGCCCTTGAGCGCGAACCGGGACGTGCCGTTGTTCTTCAGCATCGCCGTGACGAACTTGCTCGGCAGCGCCCGCTGGTTCGGGTTCCACTGCTGGCTGCCGCCCGGGTACAGGCCCCACTCGAGGTCGGCCTGCACCCACGGGCCCGACCCCTGGCACCCGCCGAACCAGCACTCGGTGCCGAAGTTGATCGCGTCCATCGCGCCGGCCGCGTCGGCCTTCCTGGTCGTCTCGCTGTTGCCGTAGTCGAAGCAGCAGCCGCTGTTCACGTGCGTCCCGCTGGTCACCATGTACATGCCCTCGGGTGCGCTGCCGGTCGGCACGCCCGTCAGGTGCCCGTCGCGCCAATAGCTGTTGCCGGGGTTGATGTACAACGAGTACGCCTTCGACCCGCCGACCGTCAGGGACTCGGACGTCGCCTTCGCCGGGCTGCTCTGGCTGGACCCCGGGACGACGCTGGATCCCTGGTACCACAGGTCGTTCCCGCGCCCGGACTGGTCGTAGACCACCGTGATGACGCAGGAGGTGCCGGTGCAGAAGGAATCCTGGACGGCCGCGTCGGCCGTGCCGCCCGCCGCCCGGACGCCGATGTTCCTGGTCGTGTTGTCCGACGAACGCCGGACCTGGTACAGGTTGCCCGCGTACGTACCGTAGAGCGCCCGGACCGTGCTGTGCGCGGCGACGCACGGCGTGCCCCCGGACGCGTAGATGTCGCACGGCGCCGTGCCGGACGGCGTCGGCGGGGTGGACCCGGTGCTCCACCGCTGGTTGCTCTGGCCGTGGCAGGTCCACAGGACCACCGCGGTCCCGTTGGCGGTCCCGGCCCCGGTCACGTCGAGGCACAGCCCGGACTGGACACCGGTGATCGTCCCGTCGGCGTTCTGCCGCCACTGCTGGTTCGCCCCGCCGTGGCACGACCAGATGATGGCCGCCGTCCCGGGGGCCGTCCCGTTGCCGGAGGCGTCGACGCACCGCGTGCCGTTCACCGTGCGCAGCTCGCCCGCCGCGGTGAACTCGTACGCCTGCCCGGCCTGACCGCCGCAGTCCTGGATCTCCAGCGCCGTCCCCGGCGCGTCGGTCCCCCCTCTGACGGCCAGGCACCGTCCCGACGCCTCGCTCACCAGCGGTGCGGCCGCCGCCGAAGCCGGTACCGCCCCGGCCAGCGCCGTCACCACCATCGCGGCCACCACCAAGAACACGCGCACGATTCCTCCTCAGTCCTGGGCGGACAGTGCTCTCACGCCGACTTGCGCGGCACCAGTTCCGTGTCGAGCACCGTGCAGCGGCGCGGGGCCGCGCCGTCGATCATCGCCAGCAGCTCGGCGGTCATCCGGGCCCCCATCTCCTCCACCGGCTGGCGCACGGTGGTGAGCGGCGGGTCCGTCCAGCAGCTGATCGGCAGGTCGTCGAACCCGACCACGGCGACGTCCTCGGGCACCCGCCGGCCCGCGCGGCGGAGCGCGCGCAGCACCCCGACCGCCATCATGTCGGAGGCGGCGAAGATCCCGTCGACGTCCGGACGGCGGCTCAGCAGCCGGGCCGCCGCGTACTCGCCGGACGCCTGGCCGAAGTCGCCGCACACCACGAGGCTTTCGTCGTACCGGCCGGCCCGGGTCATCGCCTGCCGGTAGCCGAGCAGCCGGTCCACGCCCGCGGTCATGTCCTGCGGCCCGGCGACGGTCGCCACGGTCTGGCGGCCGCCGTCGAGCAGCCGCTGGGTCGCCAGCCGCGCCCCGCCCTGGTTGTCGGCGTCCACGTAGGGCAGCCGGCCCGTCCGCCCCGCCTGGACCGGCCGCCCGCCGAACACCACCGGGATGCCGAGCCAGTCGAGGTCGAGCGGGCGGCGGCCGTGCATGCCGACGACGAGCGCGCCGTCGACGTGCCCGCCGTCGAGGTACCGCACCACCGGCGACTGGTAGTCGTCGGTGGCCGGCACGGTGAGCAGCACCAGCTGCACCCCCACCGCGGTCAGCTCCCGGCCGACCCCCGCGGCGATCCGCGGGAAGTACGGATCGGTGAACAACCGCGGTACTTCCTCGCACACCACCAGGGCGATCGAGCCGGTGTGCCGCGCGCTGCTCGCCTTGGCGGCCCGCTGCCGGGCGTAGCCCAGCTTCAGCATCGCGGACTCCACCTGCTTGCGGCGTTCCGGGCTGACCCGCGGGAAGCCGTTCAGCACGCGGGAGGCCGTGGCGATCGACACCCCGGCCGCCCGCGCGACGTCGGCCAGCGTGGGCCGGAACCCGGACGGTTCGGCGACGGTCACGGGCTCAGGCACGCTGGAGCTGGAACCGCTGGTTGGGGTTCCCGGTGAACGTCCACTGGGAGATCCGCGCGCCGTCGGCGGTCGAAACGCCCCAGACGTCCAGCGCCAGTCCGCTCATCCGGTTGACCAGGCTCACCGCACCGCTGCCCTGGTCGACGACCCGCCACTGCTGCGCGGTGGCGTTGGTGTCGGCCTGCTGGCTGATGTCCGCGCCGGTGTTGGCGTTCGCCGCCTGGAGCACCAGCCCGCTGTGGCGTGCCCGGACCCGGTAGTAGCCGTCACCGGAATCGACGAAGTCGAACTGCTGGCTGAGCCCGCCGTTGGCCGGCTCCTGCTCGATGAGCGCGCCGGCCGCCGTCGAGGCGCCGGTGATCCCGACGAGCTTGTTGCTGTGCTGAGCCGTCAGCCGGTAGTTCACGCCGGTCTGGACCGGCGGCGTGGGCGGCGTGGTGGTGCCGAACTGCGTGATGAACTTCCACACCTCGCCCGAGGTCCAGGTCTGCCAGCCGCTGCCGCCGCCGTCCTTCGGGCCCGGGTCGTGGCCACCGTCGAAGGCGCCCCAGACGACCGGGTAGCCGGCCCGGCAACCGGAGTAGGCGGTGACGATGTGGGTCCGGCTGCCGGCGGCGGGCTCCGGCGGGTTCTGCGGCGTGCAGCCGTTGTTCCGGACGAACTGGTCGCGCAGTTGGCGACCGGAGGAGATGGGCAGGACGTTGTCGGCGATGCCGTGCATCCCGATGTAGGCGACGGGCTGGGTGCCGCCGCTGCAGCCGCTGAGGTTCGCCCCGGAGTAGACGGCGACCGCGCGGAACACCGTGGGCCGGGCGCAGGCGAGGGCGTAGCTCATGGCGCCGCCGTAGCTGAAGCCGCCGGCGAAGACCTGCGTGGTGTCGACGCACAGCGCGGCCTCGACCTGCCGCAGGAGGTCGTCGATGAAGGTGACGTCCTGGCCGCCGGGGTTGGCCCAGCCGTTGCCGTTGCCCTGGGGCGCCACGAAAATCGTGTTGTTGCCCGAGCTGTCGGCCAGCCGGCGGAGCCCGTAGTAGGACCAGTTGTAGCCGTCGGTCCCGCCCGAGTCGACGTCGTTCATCGTCCCGCCCCGCCAGTGGAGACCGACGAACAACCGGTAGGAGTGGTTGTTGTCGTAGTTGGCCGGGACGCGCAGGATGTAACTGCGGTTCTGGCCGCCGCTGGAAATCGTGTGGTTGCCGCTGGCCAGCCCGGGTGCCTTCCCGCACCCCGCGGTGCCGGCGGCCGCGGTGGCCGCGGTGGCCGGCACGTCCGCGCCGTCGGGGGCGGCCTGCGCGGTGCCGCTCACCCCCAGCGCGAGCACGGCTCCGATCACGGCGGAGGCGAACAGGGATCTCTTCACCATCACACGGCTCCCTCTGTCTACGGACGTCGTCGTCCTCCCGGGCCGGGGGAGATCCCGGGAGCGTAAGGGTCCACAATGGAACGTCTAGCGAGTGCGGTCACCGGCCGAAGAGCCGGCGCTGGATCTCCCGGCGGTAGTCCTCCAGGGTGTTGTCCAGGTGGACGCCGGCGGCGTGGGCCGCCGCGTCCGGGTCGCCGTCCCGGATCGCCCGGTAGATCGCGGCGTGTTCCTCGAGCGCGCCCTCCGCGTGCCCGCCGATCGCGCCGGACATCCCGATGATGTTCGACTGGCGTTGCAGGCGGCGGGCCTCGCGCACGGCCGCGACGAGGAACTGGTTGTGCGACGCGGCGGCGATCCCGGCGTGGAAGTCGTCGTCGCCCCGGTCGAACATCGAGGTCTGTCCCGTCAGGTGGCCGTGCCGGCAGGTTTCGGCGGCGGCCTCGATCGCGCGCAGCTCGGCGGGAGTGGCGTTGGCCGCCGCCAGCCTGCTCGCCGCCGTCTCCTGGATCCGGCGGAACTCGAAGAGCATGTAGACGTGGTCGAGATCGGCGGGCAGGAAGAACCCGCCCCACCGGGACTCGCCGAGCATGCCCTCGTCGTCGGAGACATACAGTCCACGTCCTTTGTGCGCTCGCACCCGGCCGATGGCCGAGAGGATCTTGACGGCCTCCCGCACCATGGTCCGGCTGGTTCCCATCCGCGCCGCCAGCTCGTTCTCGGTCGGCATCCGGTCGCCGGGCCGCAGCTCCAGCTCGGCGATCAGCCGAAGGATCTGCTCCGCCACCACTTCGTAGCCGGGGCGGTACGGGACAGGCGGTGCTATTTCCTCGTCTCGGGTCACGCTATGAGTATGACTCAGTGACTCCGGGCAGCACCTTACCTCGACAACCCACCACCCGGTCAATCTTTGTCAAAGCGGCCTGAAAATTACATCCTCCGTGCCCGGTGCGGCGGCGAGACGGAGCAATGAGACTGATCCTCGCTTGACGCCGGGCAGGCGCGCTGTTCTCATGGATCACCGACACCACAACGGAAAACCGGCCCGCAACCTCGAAACTTTCGAAAAATGCCGGCCCCTCGCCGCGCCGGATGAGTCGTACACATCCGACCCGTCCGCCGCCGACAACCGAGCGCCGAACACCGGCGTTCAGTCCACAGTGGACGGTTTGGCGCGCCCCCGGCCACCGGCCCGCCCCCGGAGAGGTCCCCGCCCATGCCGCCGCGCACCGCCGCCGCTGCGCTCGTCACCGCCCTCGTGGTGACCGCGCTCGTCACCCCGCCCGCCCACGCCGCGACCGTCACGATCGCCGTCGCCCCCGGCGGCGACGACGCGAATCCCGGCACGACCGACCGGCCGGTCGCCACCCCGGCGAAGGCCCAGCAGCTGGCCCGGGCCCAGTCGGCGGGCAACGACGTCGTCGTGCAGCTCGCGGGCGGCACCTACCGGCTGGCCGCCCCGCTGCGGTTCACCAGCGCCGACTCCGGGCAGAACGGCCACACCGTCACCTGGCAGGCCGCCCCCGGCCAGAAGCCGGTCCTCTCCGGCGGCAGCCAGGTCACCGGCTGGTCGGTGCAGGACGCGGGCCAGAACATCTGGGTGGCGCCGGTGCCGCAGGGCGCCGACTCCCGGCAGCTGTTCGTCGACGGCGCGCTCGCGCCCCGGGCGGGGATCCCGATCTCCCGTTCCGACGTGCAGTTCACCACCAGTGGGATGACCATCACGAACCCGTCGCTGAACTACCTGGCCACGCTGCCGCAGCAGAACCGGATCGAGGTGGAGAGCCAGAACTCCTTCACCGACCGGTACTCGCCCGTCGAGCGCGTCAGCGGCACGTCGATCGTCATGCAGCAGCCCGCGTGGAACAACAACAACTGGGGCTACGACACCCTCGCCAAGCCCTTCGGCGGGGGCCAGCTGTTCCTCGAGAACTCCTACTCCTTCCTCAAGACCACCGGCCAGTGGTACCTCGACCCGCAGGCCGGGAAGCTCTACTACAAGGCACCCGGTGGCTGGGTGCCCGGCAGCCACGACGTCGAGCTCCCGCGGCTGACGTCGCTGCTGCAGATCGGCGGCACCCTCGACGACCCGGTGCGCGGCATCGCCTTCAAGGGCCTGAACTTCGAGCACACCACCTGGCTCACGCCCAGCACGTCGGTCGGGTACGCCAACCAGCAGACCGGCACGTTCCTGCCGGCCGCGGCGCCGATGCCGGGTGACTTCCTCACGTCCTGCCAGTCGGGCTGCCGTCAGTTCGAGGGCGCCCGCAACAGCTGGGCCCAGGCACCCGCCGCCGTCCAGGTCTCGGCGGCCACCGGGATCACCTTCAGCGGCAACACCTTCACCCACCTCGGCCAGGTGGCCCTGGGCATCGGCAACGACGCGAACGCCCACGCCTCCGGCGTCGGGCTGGGCGCGTCGTCGATCACCGTGGACCACAACACCTTCACCGAGAACTCCGGCGGTGGCGTCGTCGTCGGCGGCGTGCGCCCCGACGCCCACCACCCGGCCAATCCCGCCATGACGAACCGGGACGTCACCATCTCGTACAACACGGTGAACCGGGTGGCCCTGGACTACCGGGAGATGGCCGGCATCCTCTCGACCTACGCGACGCACACCGTCATCACGCACAACGACGTCTCGAACCTCACCTACGACGGCATCGACGTCGGCTGGGGCTGGGGTGCCAACGACCAGGGCGGCAGCCAGGACTACCGCAACCGCGGCCTGTACGACTACCAGCCCGTCTACTCGACGCCGACGACGCTGCGGGACACCGTCGTCAGCTACAACCGGGTGCACGGCACGAAGAAGCTGATGCACGACGGCGGCAGCATCTACAACCTTTCGGCGAACCCGGGCAGCTCCATCGACCACAACTACGTCTACGACAACAACCGCACGGTCGGCCTCTACCTGGACGAAGGCTCCCGGTACGTCACGGTGTCGGCCAACGTGATCCAGGACTCCGGGGTCTGGGCCTTCACCAACGCCAACGGCAGCAACAACACCAACGACAACACCTTCAGCGGCAACTGGCTCAACGGCGGGGCGACCCAGGTGGCCACCGGGCCGCCGCACAACAACGTCCTGACCGGGAACGTGCAGGTCAGCGGCACGAACTGGCCGTCGGGCGCGCAGCAGGTCATCGCCGCCGCGGGCACCGGCGGGAGCAGCCCGGCCGCCTCGCCGGTCCGCGCGCTCGGCAAGTGCCTGGACGTCAGCGGCGCCAGCACCACCCCCGGCGCCCAGGTGCAGCTGTGGGACTGCCACGGCGGCACCAACCAGGCCTGGGCCCGGACCACCGCCGGCGAGCTGACCGTCTACAGCGGCGACAGCACCCGGTGCCTGGACGCCACCGGCCAGGGCACCACCCCGGGCACCAAGATCGTCACCTGGACCTGCAACGGCCAGGCCAACCAGCGGTGGCAGGTCAACGCGAACGGCAGCATCACCGGTGTCCAGTCGGGCCTCTGCCTGGACGTCACCGGCTCCGGGACCGCCAACGGCACCCCCGTCCAGCTGGCGACCTGCACCGGCGCGAACAACCAGAAGTGGACTCTCGGCTGACGAACAGAGGAGTTCGGCCATGGTCTTCCGCAAGCGTCCGTTGTTCAGAGCTCTGCAGGCCGCTGTGGCGGCCGTCGTCCTGGCCACCGGCGCGGTGGCCGCGACGGGCGCCGCGGCCCATGCCGCCACGCAGGAGGCGTGCGACCTCTACGCCGCCGGCGGTACCCCGTGCGTCACGGCGCACAGCACCACCCGCGCCCTCTTCGGCGCCTACAACGGCCCGCTGTACCAGATCCAGCGGGCCTCGGACCAGAAGTACCTCGACATCGGCCTGCTGGCCGCCGGCGGCGTCGCGGACTCGGCCCCGCAGGTCTCCTTCTGCGCCGGGACCCGGTGCACGGTCACGAAGATCTACGACCAGACCGCGAACCACAACGACCTGCCGATCTCGTGGGGCGGGTTCTGGAAGGGCCCCGGCCCGAACGGGTCGGACATCGGCGCGGACGCGATGGCGCTGCCGGTGACCGTCGGCGGGCACCCGGTGTACGGCATCAAGGTCACGCAGGGTGTCGGCTACCGGATCGACAACGCCAGGAACGTGCCGGTCGGGGCGCAGCCGGAGGGGATCTACATGATCACCTCGTCGAACTACGTCAACCAGTGGTGCTGCTTCGACTACGGCAGCGGCGAGATCTCCCACAACGACACCGGCAACGCCACCATGAACGCCATCTACTGGGGCACCGCCTGCTGGTTCAACGGCTGCACCGGCACCGGGCCGTGGGTCGAGGCCGACCTCGAGAACGGCATGTACCACACCGGAACCGGGTCCAACAAGGATCCGAACAACCCCGGCGTGCACCACCCGTTCGTCAGCGCCTGGGAGAAGAACAACGGCACCAGCAACTTCACCCTGAAGTACGGTGACGCCACCACCGGCGGCCTCACCACGCCGTACTCCGGCGGGCTGCCGCGCGGCTACTCGCCCATGAAGCTGGAGCCGTCCATCCTGCTGGGCACCGGGGGCGACAACAGCAACTCCGGCGTCGGCGAGTTCTTCGAGGGGGCCGTGACCAGCGGTTTCCCGACGGACGCCACGGAGAACGCGGTGCAGGCCAGCATCACCGCCGCCGGCTACGGCGGCGGAGGCAGCACGAACACCGGCGCCCTGCGCGCGGCGGGTGCGAACAAGTGCCTGGACGTCAACGGGATCAGCACCAACCCCGGCACCGCGGTGCAGATCTGGGACTGCAACGGCGGCACCAACCAGACGTGGACCCGCGGCGGCAGCGGCGAGCTGACCGTCTACAACGGCACGCGGTGCCTGGACGCCAACGCCCAGGGCACCAGCCCCGGCACCAAGATCATCATCTGGAACTGCAACGGGCAGAACAACCAGCACTGGACGTTCAACGCCAACGGCACCATCACCGGTGTCCAGTCCGGGCTGTGCCTGGACGTCACCGGGTCCGGGACCGCCAACGGCACCCCCGTCCAGCTGGCCACGTGCACCGGCGCGAACAACCAGAAGTGGTCCCTGAGCTGAAAGGCCCCGCCATGTCCCCGTTCGAGCTGTCGAGGCGCCGGCTGATCGTGGTGGCCGGCGCCGCCGCGGCCGCCGGCGTGGTCCGCGTCCCCGCCGGATGGGCCACCGAAGGACCCGGCGGTTACACGCCGAGCTGGTCGTCGGTCGACCAGCACCCGCCCGCGCCGGAGTGGTTCCAGGACGCCAAGTTCGGCATCTACTACCACTGGGGCGTGTTCAGCGTCCCGGCGTTCGGCAACGAGTGGTACCCGCGGAACATGTACATCGCCGGGTCCAGCGAGAACAACCACCACAAGCAGGTGTTCGGCGATCCGTCGGCGTGGCCGTACCAGAACTTCATCAACGGCGCCCGCGACAAGGCGGGCAACTGGGTGCAGTTCGCGCCGAAGCTCAAGTCCGCGGGCGGCAACTTCGACCCGGCCGAGTGGGCGCAGCTCTTCGCCGACGCCGGGGCGAAGTTCGCCGGCCCGGTCGCCGAGCACCACGACGGTTACTCGATGTGGAACAGCAGTGCCAACGAGTGGAACTCGGTCAAGACCGGGCCCAAGCTCGACCTGCTCCGGCTGCACGCGGACGCCATCCGCGCGAAGGGCCTCAAGCTGCTGACGGCGCTGCACCACGCGTACCACTTCACCGGGTACTACGACCACGTGCCGAACCAGCCCACCGAGTCGCTGCGCCGGCTGTTCGGCCAGAACGGCCGGACCGCGGAGAACCAGCTCTGGTTCGACAAGCTCCGGGAGGTCGTCGACGGCTACCAGCCCGACCTCGTGTACCAGGACTTCAACCTCAGCCAGGTCGACGAGGCACAGCGGCTGAACTTCCTGGCGCGCTACTACAACCAGGCGGTCGCCTGGAACAAGGACGTGGTGGCCACCTACAAGGACGGCTTCGACAACCGCGGGGAGGTCTTCGACTTCGAACGCGGCGGGCCGGGCGACCTGATGAGCCCCTACTGGATGACCGACGACAGCATCTCCAGCTCCAGCTGGTGCTACACCACCGGCATCGGCTACTACTCGATGAAGGCCATCCTGCACTCCCTGCTCGACCGGGTCAGCAAGAACGGCACCATGCTGCTGAACATCGCCCCGATGGCCGACGGCACCATCCCGGCCGGCCAGCGCTCGGTCCTGCTCGGCATCGGCAGCTACCTCAAGCGGTTCGGCGAGTCCGTGTACGGGACCCGCGCGTGGGCCGTGTACGGCGAGGGGCCGACGAAGATGGGCGGCGGCTCGTTCACCACCCCGGTGGAGGGCACCAGGACCGACGTCCGGTTCACCCGCAGCAAGGACGGCACCGTGCTGTACGCGACCGTGCTGGGCTGGCCCGGGAGCACCTTCCCCATCACGACACTCGGCGCCAACCGGATCAACCTGGGCAACCTCGTGTCGGCGCAGCTGCTCGGCCCGGACGCCGGCACCGCCACCACCCTGCCGGCTCCCGTCCAGGACGCCTCCGCGCTGCGGGTGCAGCTGCCGTCGGCCACCCCGCCGTTCGACGCGCCGGCGTACGTGGTGAAACTGACCTTCTCCGGCCAGATCCCCACGCCCGGTTCCGGTCCCCTGCCGGCCGGCTGGGCCCGGATCGCCAACGTCGCGACCGGTCTCGTGCTGGACGGCGGCGGCACCGTCGCCGCCGGTTCCCCGCTCAAGCAGTGGAACTGGGACGGCAGCACGAACCTGCAGTGGCAGCTGACCGACGCGGGCGGCGGGTACGTCCGGATCGTCAACCGCACCAACGGGATGGTCGCCGACAGCCGCGGCAACACCGCCAACGGCGCCACCTGCGCGCAGACGGCGTGGACCGGCGCCACCAGCCAGCAGTGGAAGCCGACGAGCCTGGGCAACGGCCGGTACCAGATCGTCAACCGGGCCACCGGCACGGCGCTCGACGGCATGGGCAGCACCACCGCCGGCTCCAGTGTGGGCCTGTGGACGCCCAACGGCAGCACGAACAACCAGTGGACCATCACCGGCGTGTGACGGCCCGGGCCCAGGGCACTTTCACGGGAAAGTGCCCTCGCGGGGGGAACCGAAAGGAGCACCATGCGCACGAAACTCAGGTGGCTCGCCGCGGCGGCGGCCCTGCTCACCGGCGTCCTGCTCCCGGCCGCCCCGGCCGCGGCCGAATCGAACGGCGGGGTCCGCGTCATGCCCCTCGGCGATTCCATCACCGAAGGCACGCAGGTCCCCGGCGGGTACCGGATCGGGCTCTGGCAGCGGGTCACCGCGGGTGGGTACCAGGTGGACTTCGTGGGCTCGCAGGCCAACGGCCCGGCCTCGCTCGGCGACCACGACCACGAAGGACACCCGGGGTGGCGCATCGACCAGATCGACGCGAACATCGCCGGCTGGCTGCGCACGAGCACCCCGCACACGGTCCTGCTGCACATCGGCACCAACGACATCCTGCAGAACCACGACGTCGCGGGTGCCCCCGCCCGCCTGTCGGCCCTGGTCGACCACATCACCGGGGCGGTACCGGACGCCGAGGTCTTCGTCGCGACGATCATCCCGATGGGGAACAGCGGCCAGGAAGCCGCCGGCCGCACCTTCAACGCCACGATCCCCGGCATGGTGCAGAGCAAGCAGAACGCCGGCAAGCACGTGCACCTGGTCGACATGCACGCCGCGCTGACGGCCGCCGACCTGATCGACGGCGTCCACCCCACGGCCGCCGGCTACGACAAGATGGCCGGGACGTGGTTCACCGCGCTGAAGTCGGTGCCGGGCAGCATCGGCACCCCGGGGACGTCCGCGGCGAGGCAGCTCGTCGGTGCGCAGTCCGGCCGGTGCGCGGACGTGCCGGGTTCCGCCGACGGCACCGCGGTGCAGCTGCAGGACTGCGCCGGAGCGCCCTGGACACCCAGCGGCAACCAGCTGACCGCCTTCGGGTCGAAGTGCCTGGACGCGTCCGGGCGGGGCACGGCCGACGGCACCCCGGTGATCATCTGGACCTGCTCCGGCCAGGCCAACCAGCAGTGGACCGTCGGCGCCGACGGCACGATCACCGGCGTGCAGTCCGGCCGGTGCCTCGACGCGACCGGGCAGGGCACCGCCGCCGGCACCAAGCTGATCCTGTGGACCTGCAACGGGCAGCCGAACCAGAAATGGACGCTGCGGGCCGCGTCCTGACCGGGAGCGCTCTCATTTCACGGCCCAAGAAGAACGCACTCCGAAAATCGATCACCGAGAACCTCTTTGCACCAGCGCGTCGCTGTGGTTACATCGATACCACTTCAGATTGAGAGCGCTCCCAGAAAACGCCACAACGACGTGGAGGAGACCGATGAAACTGAGGAACGCCTTGTCCGCGGCGCTGCTCGCCGCGGCCGGGCTCGCGGCGCCGGTCGCCGTCGCCCCGGCCGCGCACGCGGACACCCTGATCTGCGACCAGTACGGCACGACCACCATCGGCGGCCGGTACGTCGTGATGAACAACCGGTGGGGCAGCAGTGCACAGCAGTGCATCAACGTCACCGGCAGCGGCTTCCGCATCCAGACCCAGCAGGGCTCCACCAGCGGCGGCGCGCCGTTGTCCTACCCGGCGGTCTACCTCGGGTGCCACTACTCGAACTGCTCCCCCGGCTCGCCCCTGCCCCGGCAGCTCAGCCGGATCGGCAGCGTGCCGTCTTCGATCTCCTACACCTACGCCGGCGGCGTCTTCGACGCCTCCTACGACATCTGGCTGGACCCGACGCCGAAGACCAACGGGGTCAACCAGATGGAGATCATGATCTGGTTCAACCGCACCGGCGGCGTGCAGCCGGTCGGCGGCCGGGTCGGCACCACCAGCATCGGCGGCCGCGGCTGGGAAGTGTGGCAGGGGAACAACGGCGGCAACGACGTGGTGTCCTACGTGGCCCAGTCCACCCTCTCGGGCTGGTCGTTCAACGTGCTGGACTTCGTCAACGACGTCGACAACCGCACGCGCGTCGACCGCTCCTGGTACCTCACGAGCGTCCAGGCCGGGTTCGAGCCGTGGAGCGGCGGCGTCGGCCTCGCGGTCAACTCGTTCTCCACGAGCGTGAACTAGGGCAGGCGGCCGGGCGTCCTCCCGACGCCCGGCCGCTCGCCGCGCCGGGATGTTAGCGCTAACGTGATTCAGCGCGAATTCCCGGAAACCGCACGGCTGAAAGTTTCCCGAAGCAGGCGAAATGAAATTTACACCCGGATCCGCAGCCTCCTAAGGATTCACCGATGAAACTCGCCACTGTCTTCGCCGGCGTGCTGACGGCCTGCGCCGCGCTGTTCGTCGCTCCCGCGGCGGCGGAAAGCGCGACCGCGGTGCCGGTCATGCCGCTGGGGGACTCGATCACCCAGGGCGGCTCGATCGGCGGCTACCGCCTCGACCTCGGCGCGAAGCTGCGGGCCGACGGGCGCTCGATCGACTTCGTCGGCTCGCTGGCCGACGGGCCGTCGAGCATGCCCGACCGCAACCACGAAGGCCACCCGGGCTGGACCATCGCCCAGGTCGACGGATCGGTCACCGGGTGGCTGAACACCTACCGCCCCCGCACGATCCTGCTCCACATCGGCACCAACGACATGTACGGCAGCGACCCGGCCGGCGCGCCGCGGCGGCTGTCGGCCCTGGTCGACCGGATCACGAACCTGGCCCCGGACGCCGACGTCTTCGTCGCCACCATCATCCCGATCCGGTTCGCCGACCAGACCGTCCGCACGTTCAACGCGGCGATCGCGCCCGACATGCGGGCCAAGGCCGCCGCCGGCAAGCGCGTGCACCTGGTCGACATGTACCCCGCGGTCGCCATCGCCGACCTGCCCGACGGCATCCACCCCAACGCGGCGGGCTACAGCAAGATGGCCACCACCTGGTACAACGCGCTCAAGGCGGTACCGGGCAGCATCGGCGGGGACCCGCAGCCCCCGGCCGGGGACGGCCCGTGCACCGCGACGCCGCGGGTCGTGGGCACCTGGAACGGCGGCTTCCAGGGCGAAGTGACCGTCGCGAACACCGGCACGGCCGCGCTCGACGGCTGGACCGTGCGGTTCACCCTGCCCGGCGGCCAGAGCGTCGGCCAGGTCTGGGGCGGTACGGCGAGCGGCACCAGCCCGGTCACCGTGAAGAACGTCGCCTACAACGGCGCCCTCGGCGCCGGCGCCACCACGACCTTCGGCTTCCTCGCGTCCGGCTCCGGCGCGCCGAGCCTCTCCACCGTCACCTGTACCAGCCCGTGACGGGGCACCCCGTCCCCCACGAAACGAAGGTGTGAACATGAAAACGACATCGCGGTCCTTCACCCGCGCCGCACTGGCCTCGGCCTTCCTCGCGACGTCGCTCGGCGTCTCGCTGGTGCTCGCCACGTCCGCCGACGGCGCGGCCTCGACGCTCGGCGCGGCCGCGGCCCAGTCGGGCCGGTACTTCGGTACCGCCGTCGCCGCGGGCAAGCTCGGCGACTCGACCTACGTGAACATCCTCAACCGGGAGTTCAACATGGTCACCGCCGAGAACGAGATGAAGTGGGACGCCACCGAGCCCAACCGCGGGCAGTTCAACTACAGCGGCGGCGACCGGATCCTCAACCACGCCGTGAGCAACGGCAAGCGGGTGCGCGGGCACGCGCTGCTGTGGTACCAGCAGGAACCGGGCTGGGCGCAGCGGATGGAAGGCTCCGACCTGCGCCAGGCCATGATGAACCACGTCACCCAGGTCGCCACCCACTACAAGGGCAAGGTCTACGCCTGGGACGTCGTCAACGAGGCGTTCGCCGACGGCGGCAGCGGCGGCCGTCGCGACTCCAACCTGCAGCGCACCGGCAACGACTGGATCGAGGCCGCCTTCCGCGCCGCGCGGGCCGCCGACCCCGGCGCGAAGCTCTGCTACAACGACTACAACACCGACGGCGTCAACGCCAAGAGCACCGGCATCTACAACATGGTCCGCGACTTCAAGTCCCGCGGCGTCCCGATCGACTGCGTCGGCTTCCAGTCCCACCTCACCAATTCCGCGCCGGGTGACTACCAGGCCAACCTGCAGCGGTTCGCCGACCTCGGCGTCGAAGTCCAGATCACCGAGCTCGACATCTCCGGCAGCAACCAGGCCAACGCCTACGCCGCGGTGACCCGCGCCTGCCTGGCCGTCGCCCGCTGCGCCGGCATCACCACCTGGGGCATCCGCGACACCGACTCCTGGCGCACCGGGGCGAACCCGCTGCTGTTCGACGGCAACGGGAACAAGAAGCCCGCCTACAACAGCGTTCTCGACGCCTTGAACTCCGCCACCCCGACCACGCCCACCACGCCGACCACCCCGACGACTCCCACCACTCCGACCACGCCCACGACGCCGACCACCCCGACGACCCCGACCACGCCGAACCCGGGCGGCTGCACCGCTTCGATCTCGCTGAACTCCTGGAACGGCGGGTTCGTGGCCACGGTGAAGGTCACCGCGGGCGGCACCGGCCTCACCGGCTGGCGGGTGACGACGGACCTGCCCGGCGGCGCGGCCGTGACCAGCTCCTGGAGTGCCACCAACAGCGGCACCAGCGGCAGTGTCACCTGGTCCAACGTCTCCTACAACGGCAACGTCGCGGCCGGGCAGTCGACCGAGTTCGGCTTCCAGGGCACCGGCAGTGCCGAGGGCATCACGTCGACCTGCGCAGCGAGCTGACCCGCTACCCCGACGAAGGAGAGACCACCGTGCACCACCGAAAGCGCGTGCTCGCCTGGATGACCGCGGCCCTGTGCGCGATGGCGCTCCTGCCCGGCACCGCGCACGCCGACAACCCGATCGTGCAGCACATCTACACCGCCGACCCGGCCCCGCTGGTGCACAACGGCCGCGTCTACCTCTACACCGGCCACGACGAGGACGGCTCGACCTACTTCACCATGAAGGACTGGCGGGTCTGGTCGTCCGCGGACATGGTCAACTGGACCGACCACGGCTCCCCGATGAGCCTGGCGACGTTCAGCTGGGCCAAACAGGACGCGTGGGCGGGGCAGGCGGTCGAGCGCAACGGCAAGTTCTACTGGTACGTCCCGGTGGTCAACCGGGCGACCGGCCGGATGGCCATCGGCGTCGGCGTCGCGGACAGCCCCACCGGGCCGTTCCGCGACGCCATCGGCCACCCGCTCGTCGAGAACGGCGAGATCGACCCCACGGTGTTCATCGACGACAACGGCCAGGCGTACCTGTACTGGGGCAACCCCAACCTGTCGTACGTGCGGCTCAACACCGACATGACGTCGTACTCGGGCGGGATCACCCAGATCCCGCTCACCACGGCCGGGTTCGGCACGCGACCCAACGGCGGCAGCCGCCCGACGCTCTACGAAGAAGGCCCCTGGGTCTACAAGCGCAACGGCACGTACTACAACGTGTTCGCGGCCAAGTGCTGCTCGGAGTTCATCGCCTACTCCACCTCGCCCGGCCCCACCGGGCCGTGGACCTACCGCGGCACGGTGATGCCGACGCAGGGCAGCAGTTTCACCAACCACCCCGGGATCGTCGACTACAAGGGCAGCTCGTACTTCTTCTACCACAACGGCGCCCTGCCGGGCGGGGGCGGCTACACCCGCTCGGTGTCGGTGGAGAAGTTCGCCTACAACGCCGACGGCAGCATCCCCACCATCACCATGACCACCGGCGGGCCGCCGCCTGCCGACACGCTGAACCCCTTCGTCCGGCAGGAAGCGGAGACGATCAACTGGGAGTCGGGCATCGAGACCGAGCCGGCGTCCGAAGGCGGCATGAACATCGGCTGGATCGAGAACGGCGACAACGTCAAGGTCCGCAACGTCGCTTTCGGCGCGGGCGCGAAGACGTTCACCGCCCGGGTCGCCTCGGCGAGCTCCGGCGGCACGATCGAGGTGCGGCTGGGCAGCGCCACCGGCACCGTCGTGGGCCGCTGCACGGTGCCCGGCACCGGCGGCTGGCAGACGTGGACGTCGGTTTCCTGCCCGGTCAGCGGCGTGACGGGCACGCAGGACCTGGTCCTGCGGTTCACCGGCGGCAGCGGCTACCTGTTCAACGTGAACTGGTGGCAGTTCTCCGCCTGATCCCCTCCCCCTGAAGGAAAACCATGTCCCCACCCCGCCCGGCCCCGGCGCCTTCCCGGTGGCCGGGCGGGTTCACCCGCACCAACTCCCCCTGCTGACCGGAAAGGACACACGTGGTGTCACGACGACGATCACGGGCGGCCGTCTCGGCCCTGCTCGCCGCGACCGGCCTCGCCGGCGCCGTCCTGGTGGCGACCCCGGCCGCGCACGCCGCGGCCGGGTGCTCCGTCACCTACACGAAGACCTCCGAATGGCAGGGCGGCTTCGGCGCGTCCGTGTCGGTCACCAACCTCGGTGACGCGCTCAACGGGTGGACGCTGGACTGGTCGTTCGCCGACGGCCAGCAGGTCGGCCAGCACTGGAACGCGACCATCACCCAGGCCGGAACGCAGGTCAGCGCGAAGAACGTCACCTACAACGCCGCCCTGCCCACCGGCGGGAAGGCGGAGTTCGGCTTCAACGGCTCGTTCACCTCGGCCAACCCGGTCCCGGCGGAGTTCCGGCTCAACGGCACCGTGTGCACCGGGGGCGTCGAGCCCACGACCCCGACCACGCCGACCACTCCCACCACGCCGACGACACCCAGCACGCCGACCACCACGACCACCCCGAACCAGCCGTCGACGTTCACCAACCCCGTGCTGTGGCAGGACTTCGCCGACGTCGACATCATCCGCGTCGGCAACGCCTACTACTACTCCGCCTCGACCATGCACTACTCCCCCGGCGCGCCGATCCTGCGCTCCTACGACCTGGTGAACTGGGAGTTCGCCGGCCACTCAGTGCCCAAGCTGGACTTCGGCGCGAAGTACGACATGAGCGGCGGGCGCGGGTACGTGCGCGGTATCTGGGCGTCGTTCTTCAACCACCGCGCCAGCAACGACACGTACTACTGGGGCGGTTGTATCGACTTCGCCAAGACCTACATCTACACCGCCACCGCCGTGGACGGCACCTGGTCGAAGCACACGACGATCGACAAGTGCTACTACGACGCCGGCATGCTGGTGGACGACGACGACACGATGTACGTCGCCTACGGCAACACCACCCTCAGCGTCGCCCAGCTCTCCAAGGACGGGAAGACCGAAGTCCGCTCGCAGCAGGTGTTCCAGACGCCGTCGAACATCGGCACGCTCGAGGGCTCCCGGTTCTACAAGCGGAACGGCAGCTACTACATCTTCGTGACGCGCCCGGCCAACGGCCAGTACATCCTCAAGGCGAGCAGCCCCTGGGGGCCGTACACGATCCAGCAGGTGCTGCTGGACCTGCCGGGCCCGATCTCCGGCGGAGGCGTCCCGCACCAGGGCGGGCTGGTGCAGACGCAGAACGGCGACTGGTACTACCTGGCCTTCGTCGACGCCTACCCCGGCGGCCGCGTCCCGGCGCTGGCCCCGGTCACCTGGACGGCCGACGGCTGGCCGCGGCTGCAGACGGTCAACGGCCGCTGGGGCACGACGTACCCGAAGCCGAACCTGCCGCCACCACCCCGGCAGGTCGAGCCGATGACCGGCACCGACACCTTCCCGGGTCCGGCGCTGAGTCCGCAGTGGGAGTGGAACCACAACCCCGACACCACGAAGTTCTCGGTCGGCAACGGGCTCAAGCTGTCCACCGCGACGGTGACCAACGACCTGTATTCCGCCCGCAACACCGTGACCCGCCGGATCCAGGGCCCGTCCTCCACGGCCACCGCCACGCTCGACCTGACGTCGATGCGCGACGGCGACCGCACCGGCCTGGCGATGCTGCGCGACTCGTCGGCGTACATCGGCGTCAAACGCGACAGCGGCCGCAACCGGATCGTCATGGTCAACGGGCTGACCATGGACAGCAACTGGAACACCACCGGCACCGGAACGGAGGTGGCGAGCGCCGCCCTCTCCGGCAGCAAGATCTGGCTGCGCGTCAACGCGGACATCCGTCCGGGCAGTGGCCGCCAGGCCCGGTTCTCCTACAGCACCGACGGCGTGACCTTCACCCCGCTGGGCACGGCGTTCACGCTGAACAACGCCTGGCAGTTCTTCATGGGCTACCGCTTCGCCGTCTTCAACCACGCCACCCAGGCGCTCGGCGGCGCGGTCACCCTCCAGCGGTTCGACCTGACGACGCCGTAGCCGGCGCGTCGCGGCGCCCGGTTCCTCCGGCGGAACCGGGCGCCGCGCCGTGCCCGGGCACCACCACGGAGATCCGGCACCGTGCGGCATACTCCGGACCATGCCGACCGTGCCGACGACCTCGCTGCGCGAGGCGCCGGCGCCGGACCACGGCGAGCACGCGGAAGCGGCATGACCGGCCACCGGCTCCTGGAGGTCCTCCGCGAGCACCAGGCGACGTACGTGGCCGAGACGGACAGCTGGCGGCTCGGCGGGTCCACCTGGCGGGCGACCGTGATCGTCGCCCCGGGGCGCTGGCTCGGCCTGGAGTTCGAGGCCCGCGACCCGGCGACGGGACGGAGCGCCACGTACGACATCGACACCGACCTGTACGACATCTCGCAGGAGGCACAGCGCGAATTCGCGGCCGGGATCGAACGCGACATCATCGAATTCCTCGGCCACCTGAGAACGGGAGCGGTCCTGCGCGGCCACGCCGGGACGAAGTTCGTGCTGGTGTTCCCGCTGGACGGTGCCTACGTCCGCGTCGTCAAGGGCCGCTTCCTGACCAGGGCTTCGACGCACTCCGACCGCACCACGGCCCAGACCGGCGGCGGCTACGTCCCGGTGGACTGAGCCCGCCGCGAGCGCGGTGCTCACCGTGCCGCGCACGTCTTCGCGGGCGTCGCGGGCGACGGGTGACCGGGGGCGCCCGATCCGGGGTGGATTCACGCATACTGGTGACGTCCCCGGCGGAAGGAGAGGCCGCTTGAACGTGACCGCGGAGACGGGTACCGGCGCATTCGGGCACCCCGCGTTGTTCTACCGCGGTGCCGCCGAATACCTGGCGGGCACCGTGCCGTTCGTCTGGGGCGGCCTCGCCGCCGGCGAGCCGGTCGCGGTGGCGGTACCCGGGGACAACCTCGAGCTGCTGCGGCGGGAACTCGGCGCCGACGCCGCCCGGGTCGAGCTGCTGGACATGACCGAAGCCGGGCGCAACCCCGGGCGGATCATCCCCGGCGTGCTGCGCGCCTTCGCCGACAGCCACCCCGGCCGGCCGGTGCGGATCATCGGCGAGCCGATCTGGGCGGCGCGCTCGGCCGTCGAGTACCCGGCGTGCGCCCAGCACGAGGCCCTCATCAACCTGGCCTTCGCCGGCCGGGACGGGACCATCCTCTGCCCCTACGACGCCGACGCGCTCGCCCCGGTCGTCCTGGCCGACGCCGAGGTCACGCACCCGGTCCTGATCGACGGCGCCGGCCGCCGCCCCAGCTCCGCCTACGACCCGCTCGCGCTGGTCGCCCGGTACAACGAGCCCCTCCCGGTGCCGGCGGGGGCCTTCGAGCTGGCGGACACCACCGACCTCGCCGCGGCCCGCGCGCTGGCCCACGTCCGCGCGGCCGCCTGCGGGCTGAGCGACGACCAGGTGGCCGACGTCGAGGTGGTCGTCACCGAACTGCTGTCCAACAGCGTCGAGCACGGCGGCGGGTCCGGCACTGTCCGATTTTGGGGCGGTGACGGCGAGTTCGCCTGCGAGGTGCACGACCGCGGCCGGCTGACCGACCCCCTCGCCGGCCGACGGCCCGCCGGCCCGTACCAGCCGCGCGGCCGCGGGCTGCTGCTCGTCAACCTCCTCGCCGACCTCGTGCGCCTGCACGCCGGCGACGACGGCACTACCTTCCGGGCGTACTTCCGCGCCTGAGCCGCCGGTGCACGATCCCGCCCACGGCGGCGCCGAGCGCGACTCCGCCGTACACGTCGGTCGGCCAGTGCGCCCGCGTCCGGAGCCTGCTGTAGCACACGGCGGCCGCCAGCGGCGCGATCGCCGCCCCGGTCGCGGGCGCGGTGAGCGCGACGGCGACCGTGAACGCGGCCGCCGTCGTCGCGTGCGTCGACGGGAACGCCGAAGACTTCGGCTGTTCGAGCAGCGCGCGGCGGGCCGGCAGCTCCTGCGCCGGCGGCCGCGGACGGCGCACCACGGCTTTCACGCCGTGCCCAAACGCCATTCCGGCCACGCCCGCCACGAGCCCGCGTCCCGCCGCCCGGCGCCGGGGTCCCGGCCGCCACGCCAGCACCCCGGCCACGAAGACCCAGAGGACACCGCCCTGCGCGGCCGCGCTGAGCGCCGTTACCGGCCAAGCCGGACGGGTGACCGGAAGGTCGTTTTCATCCGGTCCGTCCCGTTCAGTCGAGGGTGATTCCGTCGGCATGGCCACGAGTTTCCCAGCCAGGCGGTGGTTCAATCGCCGGTTATGTCCACGGTGGAGCATTCGCGGCGACGTTTGTCCGCGCTGCGAATGGGTATCCCCCTGCGGTGATCAGCCTGCGTAGTCCGCGCGCGGCGGCCGCCGCGTTGGCGGTCGCGGTACTGGCGGCGGGGTGCGGCACCGATCCCCACGCCGACACCGTGCACGCCGGGCGGGAAATCCGGGGCCAGCTCGAACTGCTGCGGCTGGTGGTGACCGCCGACCGCGCCGAGGTGCCGCCGGTGCCCAGCCTGTCGGTCACGGTCCGCGACGCGGCCGACGAACTCGGCGCCGCGGGCCAGGACGTCGGCGAGCTGACCGACGACCGCGCCCGCGCGGCGCTGGCGTCGATCACCGACCGGGCGGTCGCGGTGGCCCACCGGCTCGACGACGGCCTCGGCGACGGCACCGACGAAGGGCTCGACGAGGTCGACGCCGAACTGCGGGGCCTGATCGGCGAACTCGCCCGCTGGGGCGTGACGTCTTGAGCAAGAAGCTCCTCGCCGTCACCCTCGGCATCCTCACCGCGGTCGGCGGCTTCGTCGACATCGGCGACCTCGTCGAAAGCGGCGTCGTCGGCGCCCGCTACGGGATGGCGATGGTCTGGGTCACCGTGCTCGGCGTGCTCGGGATCTGCGTCTACGCCGACATGTCCGGGCGGATCGTGGCGGTGTCCGGGCGCCCGGTGTTCGACCTGATCCGCGAGCGCCTCGGGCCGCGGATGGCGATGCTCAACCTCGCCGGGTCGTTCCTCATCACGCTGCTGACCGTCTGCGCGGAGATCGGCGGCGTCGCGATCGTCATCGAGCTGGCCTCCGGGGTCGACCGGCTGGTCTGGGTCCTGCCGATCGGCGTGCTCATCTGGCTGGTGGTCTGGCGGGTCGGCTTCGAGCGGATGGAGACCGGGTTCGGCCTCGGCGGCCTCGCCATCGGCGTGTTCGCGGTCGCGGTGTTCTTCCTGCACCCCGACTGGTCCTCGCTCGGCGCGCAGGTCGCCGGGTTCGCCCCGCCGCCCGACCAGGCGCTGCCGACCTACGCCTACCACGCGGTGGCGTTGTTCGCGTCGGCGATGACGCCGTACGAGGTGTTCTTCTTCTCCTCCGGCGGCGTCGAAGAGGGCTGGACGGTCAAGGACCTGTCCGTGCAGCGCGCCAACGTGCTGCTCGGGTTTCCCCTCGGCGGCCTGCTGGCCGTCGCGGTGATGGCGTGCGCGGCGACCGTGCTGTTCCCGGCCGGGGTGGACGTCAGCCAGGTCAGCCAGATCGTGCTGCCGGTGACGCTCGCACTGGGCACCGCGGGCCTGGTGATCGTGCTGATCGGCATCTTCGCCGCCACCTTCGGGGCGGCCTTGGAAACGGGCTTGTCGTCGGGGTACATGCTGGCGCAGTACTTCGGCTGGGACTGGGGCAAGCGCCGCGCGCCGCGCAAGGCCGCGCGGTTCCACCTGACCGTCGGCGCCGGCCTGCTGATCGCGGTGCTGGTGGTGCAGACCGGTCTCGATCCGGTCGGCCTGACCGAGATCTCGCTGATCTTCTCCGCGGTGGCGCTGCCGCTGACCTACCTGCCGGTGCTCATCGTCGCCAACGACCGCGAGTACCTCGGCAAGCACGCCAACGGCCGCTTCAGCAACACCGTCGGCGTCGCCATGCTCGTCGTCATCGCCGTCGCGGCGCTGGTGGCGATCCCGCTGATGATCTTCACCGGAGCAGGCCAATGAACCCCTGGACCGACCTCGGCCGCATCGACCTTGGCGACGCCCTGCTCGACCGGCAGATCGTCGGCGAGGACGGCACGGTGGTCGGCAAGGTCGACGACCTCGAACTACGGGCCGAGGACGGGCGGTACGTCGTCGACGCGCTGCTCGTCGGCCCGGAGGCGCTCGCCGACCGCTTGGGCGGCCCGATCGGCAGGCTCCTGCACCACATCGGCCGCGGCTTCCGGGCCCGGGCGCCGCAACGCATCCCGATGAACGCCATCCGCCGCATCGAACCGACGATCGTGGTGACGACGGCGATCGCCCACGCCACGGGCAGCCCGTCGGAGGACTGGCTGCGCCGCCGCGTCATCGGCCGGATCCCGGGAGCGGGCCGTGCGAGCCGGTGACCTGATCGGCCGCCGCGTCCGCGACGCGACGGGCCGCGACCTCGGCGCGATCCGCGAAATCCGCGCGGAAGCCGTCCCGCGCGCGGACGGGCTGCCGGAACTGGTGGTGCGCGGGGTGATCGTCGGCCGCACCCGGGTGCGGTTGTTCGGTTACCAGCGCCACGACCAGCGGGGTCCGGCGCCGCTGGTGGCGCTGATCCGCCGCCTGCACCGCCACAGCCGGTACGTGGCCTGGGAAGACGTGGACCTTTCCGGCCCGGAGGTGCGCGTGCGGCGGCCGTTCGCCGAGCTGGCCCCGCTCGAACGGACCTGAGCGCGGGTCACGGCAGGCCGGCGAGGTCGGCCAGCAGGGCCATGTGGTGCTCGAAGTATTCGGCGCGCGCCCCGATCATGTCGTCGAGCCGGTGGAAGACTTCGAAGTTGAGCTGCCCGAACAGGTGCGTCCACGCGAGCAGCGCCCGGTCCAGGCACTCCTCCGGCAGGTCGCTGCCCTGCTCCTCGATCAGCCGCCGCAGGTCGGCGTGGACGGGCCCGGGCAGCGGCCGTCCGGGCGGGCCCGGGGCGTCGCCGACGACGGCGGCGAGCAGCAGGACCACCATCGACGCGGGAGCCACGGTTTCCGGCGGGGCGGCGTAGCCGGGCACGGGATTGCCGTAGAGCAGGCCGTATTCGGCCGGGTGCGCGAGCGCCCAGTCCCGCACCGCGCGGCACACGGCCAGCCACCGGCCGCGCAGGTCGTCCCGCGCGACTACCGCTTCGGCGGCTTCCGCCGCTTCGCCCAGCCCCTGGTACGCCTCGATGATCAACGCGGTCAGCAGGGCGTCGCGGCTCGGGAAGTACCGGTACAGCGCCGAAGGGACGAGGTCCATGTCCCGCGCCACGGCGCGCAGGGACAGGTTCGCCCCCTCCTCGGCGAGGCGGCGCCGGGCGGCTTCCTTGATCTCCTGGTGCATCTCCGAGCGGACCCGGGCGCGCAGCGACGAGGCGGACATGACCGCCAGTCTCGCACACGCCGAGAACACCCGAACCCGGCGAGAACACTGTTCTTGACCCCGTCCGATGCGGCCCAGTACGGTGTTCTTATCAGAGAACACTGTTCTCGCCTGGGTGGATGAAGGTGGTCCCATGTCCCTGCACGTCATCGTCGGAGCCGGCCCGGTCGGCTCGGCCACGGCTCGCCTGCTCGCGTCCCGCGGCGAAGAGGTCCGCCTGCTCAGCCGCAGCGGCGGAGGCCCCGCGGTCGAAGGCGTCCGGCTGGTCGCCGCCGACGCCACCGATTCCGCCGCCCTCGCGCGGCACGCCGAAGGCGCGGTCGCGCTGTACAGCTGCGGAGGGCCCGCCTACCACCGCTGGCCCAGGGACTGGCCCCCGCTCGGCGCGGCCCTGCTGCGGGCCGCCGAGGCGAGCGGCGCCCCGCTCGTCACGACCGGCAACCTCTACGCCTACGGCGCCGTCGACGGCCCGATCACCGAGCGGCTGCCGATGCGGCCCAACTCGGTGAAGGGCGCCGTGCGGGTCCAGCTGTGGGCGGACGCGCTGGCCGCCCACGAGGCCGGCCGGATCCGCACGGCCGACGTGCGCGGGTCCGACTACCTCGGCGCGGGCGCGCTTTCGGTGTTCACCGCACTGGTGCTGCCGAAGGTGCTCGCCGGCAAGCGAGCCTGGGCGCCGGCGGACCTGGACGCCCCGCACAGCTGGACGCACGTCGGCGATGTCGCCCGCACCCTGGTCGCGGTCGCGGCCGACGAGCGGGCCTGGGGCCGGGCGTGGCACGTGCCCACCCCGCCGCCGATGTCGGTGCGCCGGCTCGCCGGGCGCGCCGCGGACCTGGCCGGAGCACCGGCGCCCCGCCTCACCGCGATGCCCGGCTCGATGCTGCGCCTCGGCGGCCTGTTCGACCCGATCGCGCGGGAGACGGTGGAGATGCAGTACCAGCTGCGCCGCCCGTTCGTCCTCGACTCTTCGGCCGCGACGGCGGCGTTCGGCATCGAGCCCACCCCGACCGACGAGGCCCTGCGGGAGACGATCGACGGCCTGCGCGCACCGGCCCGCGCCTAGCGGGCGAACGGCGGTCACAGATCCGACGCGCGCCGGAAGGCATCCCTTCAAACACTAGGGGGTGAGGTTCACGAAGGCCGGCCGGTGACGCTGAACCAGCCGCGCGAAGTGGGCACGGCGAGCGGTCGCCAGCCTTCCACCGGATGCGCCCCGCCGGCCGCGCGGAAGGGACTCCCGCAGGTTCGACAACGCCGAAACAGCGCTGGGTTCCCGCATGCCACCACGGTGACACGCCCCGGCCCGGCGGAGGACCGCCGAGTGAGGGCCGTCAGCCCTGGCCGGGGATCTCCGTCGCGCGTTCCCAGCCCGACGGCAGGCGGCTGACGTTGAGCGCGTGGTCGAGCCCGCTGGCCGACAGGGCCCGGCGCACCACGCGGTTGTCGCCCGTGACGATGCGCAGGGTCGCGTTCTCGCGGGCCACCCGCGCCTGGAGGCCGCCCAGGGCCGCGAGGCCCGCTCCGTCGAGGAAGTCGACCTCCGACAGGTCCAGTACGAGCACCGGGAAGCGGCGATGGGCCCAGGTGCTCAGCGCCGAATGCACCTGGGGCGCGCTGTCCGCGTCGAGTGCGCCGCGGATGCGGACCATGACCGCGCCGAAGTACGGGCGGATGACCTGGATGTCGAACGCAGTGCGCTGTTCGCGCTTCGACGGCGCTACGGGGATCGCCGTCGCTGGGGGCTGGACGACTAACATTCTTCCACGCCTCATTCACAGATGACGTGACGAGCGGGTCGTTCTCGACCGACCCGCTCGGTCGCTGGCAAGTTCGGGGGACGGCTGGTGTTGCTGAACCGCACTTCGCAGCGTAGTCCTTGATCCGAACGGCGCAACCCCGCCAACGGCCGAACCCCACACCCCCGCACGCGACCCGCACGCCCGCAACTCAAACCACCCATTCGGGTGAACCTGTGCGATCCGCGGCCGTGCCACGCCGAAGCAGGCGGCCGTCGGCAGAGCAGCCGACCCACGGCTCGGCGGCGCGCTCCGCCGGGCGACCAGCGCGGCGCACGACACATCGCCGCCCAGGGGTTGGCGGAACTCGTCCGTCCACAGAGGATCCGGTGACCCCTCGGCCGGAACCGGCCGAGCGCCCCCTTGACAGCGGCCGGAGTGCGACTCATCATCAGGAATCTCAGGGTTCCTGATATACGCCGCACCCAGTGAGGAGTCGAGCCGATGACCGCGGTGGAGGCACGGCCGCCGACGTGGCCGACGTGCTCGACCGGCAAGACGATCAAACCGGTGCTCCGCCTGTGAAGGAGGCAGCAGTGAACCTCCCCGACTTCGGTCTGGGCAGCTGGCCGGCGCGGCGGGCGCGGATCGACCCGGACCGCACCGCGCTGGTGCAGCACGACCGGTCGCTCACCTACGCCGGGCTCGCCGACCGGGTCCGCCGCCTCGCCGGGGCGCTGACCCGGCTCGGCGTCCGCCCGGGCGACCGCGTGGCCTACCTGGGCGTCAACGACATCACGGTGTTCGAGACGCTCTTCGCCACCGCTCGCTGCGGCGCGCTCTTCGTCCCGCTCAACTACCGGCTCTCCCCCACGGAAATCCGGTACATGCTCGACGACGCCGGCGCCTCGGTGCTCGTGCACAGCGCGGACACCGCCGACCTGGTGGCGGCGGCCGGTGGGCTCCCGGACGGTGTCGTGATCGCGACGGCCGGGGGCGGGTTCGAAGCCGAGATCGCCGAGGGCGGGCCGCGGCCGGACACGCCGGTCCGGCTGGAGGACCCCTGCCTGCTGCTCTACACCTCCGGCACCACCGGACGGCCGAAGGCGGCCGTCCTCACCCACGGCAACCTGACCTGGAACACCGTCAACCAGCTCGCGCACCTCGACGTCCTGGGCACCGACAAGGCGTTGTGCATCGCGCCGCTGTTCCACTGCGTCGGGCTGGGCCAGATCACCCTGCCCACGCTGTTCAAGGGCGGCAGCGTGGAGCCGGTGGCGAAGTTCGATCCCGGCACCATCCTCGCCCGGATCGGCGAAGCCGGGATCACCAGCTTCTCGGCGGTCCCCACCATGCTCGAGATGATGTGGCGGCACGAAGCCTGGGACCGCACCGACCTGAGCTCGCTGACCTGCGTGCTCTACGGCGGGTCGCCGGTGGCCGGGCGCGTCGCGCGGGCGTGGCTCGACCGCGGCGTGAAACTCCTGCAGGGCTACGGCATGACCGAGGCCTCGCCGGGCGTTTCGATGGCCACCCACGAGGGGACGCTCGACCACCCGGTCGCCGCCGGGGTGCCGCACTTCTTCACCGACGTCGCCGCGCTCGGCCCCGACCTCACGCCGCAGCCGCTCGACGGGACACCGGCCGAGCTGCTCGTGCGCGGCCCGCACGTCTTCGCCGGCTACTGGCACCGGCCCGAGGAGTCGGCGGCCGGCTTCGTCGACGGCGGCTGGTTCCGCACCGGTGACGTCGTCCGCGTCGACGACGACGGCTGGGCCCACGTCGTCGACCGGGTCAAGGACATGATCATCTCCGGCGGGGAGAACGTGTACCCGGCCGAGATCGAAGCGGTCGCCGCCGGGCTCGACGAGGTCGACGCCTGCGCCGTGGTCGGCGTGCCCGACGCGCGCTGGGGCGAGGCCGGCGCGGCCTTCGTCGTGCTCCGGCCCGGTGCGGAGCTGGACGAACAGCAGTTCCGCGCCCACCTCGAACGGCACCTGGCCCGCTACAAGATCCCGAAGCACGTGCTGTTCACCGACACCCTGCCCCGCAACGCCACCGGCAAGATCCGCCGCGTCGAACTGCGCACCCTGGCCGCCGAAACCTTCACGAACGGACCCGCATGACCACCCCTCTCCTGCCCCCTTCGCTGCGTCTGGAGCTGCGAGACGACATCGCCGTGCTGTGGCTGGCCCGCCCCGAGAAGCGCAACGCCCTCGACGATGCGACCGTGCTCGGCCTCGAAACGTTCTTCGGCTCCCCGCCGCCGGGCGTCAAGGCCGTCGTGCTCGACGCCGTGGGCGACCACTTCTCGGCCGGGCTCGACCTGTCCGAGCTCACCGAGCGCGACGCGTTCGAGGGCTTGGAGCACTCGATGATGTGGCACCGCGCCTTCGAGCGCCTCGAACGCGGGCGGGTCCCGGTGGTCGCCGTGCTCAAGGGCGCGGTCGTCGGCGGCGGCCTGGAACTGGCGGCCGCCGCGCACATCCGCGTCGCCGAGCCCTCGGCGTTCTACGCCTTGCCGGAGGGGCAGCGCGGGCTGTTCGTCGGCGGCGGCGCGTCGGTGCGCGTGCCGCGGCTGATCGGCGCGCACCGGATGACTGACATGATGCTCACCGGCCGCGTGCTCGACGCCGACGAGGGCCACGCCGCCGGGTTGTCGCACTACCGCGTCGACAACGGCCTGGAGCACGCGCTCGGCCTGGCCCGCAAGATCGCGTCGAATTCGCCGATCACGAACTTCGCCGTGCTGCAGGCCCTCCCCCGCATCGCCGAGGCCAACCCGGCCGAGGGCTACCTGATGGAGGCGCTGATGGCCGCCATCGCCGGCGGCAGCGCCGAGGCGAAGGAACGGATGCGGGCGTTCCTCGACAAGCGCGCCGGGAAGGTCGGCCGATGATCCTGCGCCCGGTCGCGCCCGACGTCCGCGAGACCACCGAAATCGGCCGGTACCTGCGGTGGCTGGAAGCGCGGGGCCGTTCCTTCGACGGCTACGCGGACCTGCACCGGTGGTCGGTGACCGACCTCGACGGCTTCTGGTCATCGATCGTGGACTTCTTCGGCGTCCGCCTGCACGCCCCGGCCACCGCGGTGGTGCCCGACCGGACCATGCCGGGCACCGAGTGGTTCCCCGGCGCCACCCTCAACTACGCCGAACACGCCCTCGGCCACGGACCGGACGGTGAAGCCGCGGTCATCGCCTACTCCCAGACGCGGGAGCGCACCGAGCTGACCTGGGCGCAGCTGCGCGATCAGGTGGCCCGCGCCCGCGCGGGGCTGGCCCGGCTCGGCGTCGGCCGCGGCGACCGGGTCGTCGCGTACCTGCCGAACATCCCGGAAGCCGTGATCGCCTACCTCGCGGTCGCGAGCCTCGGCGCGATCTGGGCCTCCTGCGCGCCCGAGTTCGGCGCCCGGTCGGTCATCGACCGGTTCGGCCAGATCGAGCCGCGGGTGCTGCTGACCGTGTCCGGCTACCGCTACGGCGCCAAGGACGTCGACCGCCGCGCCGAGGTCGCCGAGATCCGCGCGGGCCTGCCCACCGCCGAGCACGTCGTCCACGTCCCCTACGGCGGCCACGACCTGCCCGGCACGCTCACGTGGGCCGACCTGCTCGCCGAAAGCGCACCGGGGTTCGAGCCGGTCGGCTTCGCCCACCCGCTGTGCGTGCTGTTCTCCTCCGGCACCACGGGCAAGCCCAAGGCGATCGTGCACGGCCACGGCGGCATCCTGCTGGAGCACCTCAAGAACCACGGCCTCAGCTGGGACCTGCGCCCGGGCGACCGGATCCTGTGGTTTTCCACCACCGCCTGGATGATGTGGAACGCGCTCGTGTCCGGGCTGCTCACCGGCGCGTCGATCGTGCTGGTCGACGGCAATCCCCTGCACCCGGACCTGGCCTGGCAGTGGCGCCTGGCCGAGGAGACGCGCGCGACGCTGATGGGCGCGAGCCCGGGCTTCCTGATGGCGTGCCGGAAAGCCGGGCTCGATCCGGCGGCCGAGTTCGACCTGTCCGCACTGCGGCAGCTCGGCGCGGCCGGCAGCCCGCTGCCCGCGGAGGGCTTCCACTGGGTGCACGAGCGGTTCCCGGGCGTCCTGCTCAACGTCGGCAGCGGCGGCACCGACGTCTGCAGCGGCATCGTCCAGGGCAGCCCGCTGCAGCCGGTCCGGGCGGGCGAGATCTCCGGTCCCTGCCTCGGTGTCGACGCGAAGGCCTTCGACGACCACGGCGCTCCGGTCGTCGGGGACCTGGGCGAGCTGGTGATCACCGCCCCGATGCCGTCCATGCCGGTGGGGTTCTGGGGCGACGGCTCCGGGGAGCGCTACCGCGAGACGTACTTCTCGACCTACCCCGGGATCTGGCGGCACGGCGACTGGATCCGGTTCACGCCCGGAGGCGGCTGCGTCATCGCCGGCCGCTCGGACGCCACCCTCAACCGCGGCGGCGTCCGGCTGGGCACCGCCGAGTTCTACGCCGTCGTCGAGGAGCTGCCGGAGGTCGAGGACTCCCTCGTCGTGCACCTCGAAGACCCCGCGGGCGGCAACGGCGACCTGCGGCTGTTCGTGGCCTTGCGCGCGGGTTTCACGCTCGACGACGCCCTGCGCGGCAAGATCGCGTCCGCGTTGCGGACCGCGCTGTCGCCGCGGCACGTGCCGGACGCGATCACCGCCGTGCCGTCGATCCCCCGCAACCGCACCGGGAAGAAACTGGAGCTGCCGGTGAAGAAGCTGCTGCGCGGCGCCCGCCCGGACGACGTCGCCGCGCGCGACGTCCTGGCCGATCCGGCGTCGCTGGACCCGTTCGTCGCGCTCGCCGGCGGGCCGGCATGACCGTCCGGATCACCTCGTCCCGCGCCGGCCGCGCGGCGGAACCCGGCCCGATCACCACCGTCGCGATCGTCGGCACCGGCGTGATCGGGGCCGGCTGGGCCGCGCACTTCCTCGCCCGCGGCTTCGACGTCGTCGCCACCGATCCCGCCCCCGGCGCCGAGGACCGACTGCGCGCCGACATCGCCGCGCACTGGCCCACCCTGGTCCGCCTCGGCCTCGCCGAAGGCGCTTCGCAGGATCGGCTGAGCTTCGCCACCGACGCCGGCGCCGCGGTCGCGGAGGCGGATTTCGTGCAGGAGAACGGACCCGAGCGCGAAGACGTCAAGCACCGCCTGTTCGGGGTGCTCGACGAGGCCGCGCGGCCGGACGTGATCCTGGCGAGCAGCTCGTCGGGGCTGCTGCCGAGCGTCATCGCGCGGGGCTGCCCGAGGCATCCCGAGCGCGTGGTCGTCGGGCACCCGTTCAACCCGGCGCACGTGATCCCGCTCGTGGAGGTGGTCCCGGGCGCCGAAACCGCGCCCGAGGTCGTCGACCGCGCCGTCGCGTTCTACACCGCGGTGGGCAAGCGGCCCATCCGGCTGGCGCGGGAGGTGCCCGGCCACGTCGCGAACCGGCTGCAGGCCGCGCTGTGGCAGGAGGCCTACTCCCTCGTCGAACGCGGGATCGCGACGGTCGCCGACATCGACGCCGCCATCGCGCACGGCCCCGGCCTGCGCTGGGCCGTGCTCGGCCCGTTCGTCAACCAGCACCTCTCCGGCGGGGCGGGCGGGCTCGCGCACGTCCTGCGCCACCTCGGGCCGCCCACCGAAGAGTGGTGGCGCGACCTCGGCCGCGTCCACCTGACGCCGGAACTCGCCGAGTCCCTCGTCGCCGGCGTCGACGCGGAACTCGACGGCACCGACCACGACCGGCTCGTCGCCGCCCGCGACGCCGTCCTCGACCGCCTGCTGGCCGCCAAGGCCGCGCAGCCCGACCTGCCCTGATCCTGGAGCTCCTCGTGGACCTTTCCTCCCTGACCGCCATCGACGTCCACACCCACGTCGAGCAGGACGGCCACGGCTGTTTCGCGCTCGACCAGGAACTCCTGGACGCGTCGGCGAAGTACTTCCGCGCCGGCCAGGACCGCACGCCGACGGTGACCGCGATCGCCGAGCACTACCGGGCGCGGAACATGGCCGCGGTCGTCTTCACGGTCGAGGCGCCGGCCGCGACCGGGCACCCGGCGCTGTCGAGCGAGGAGATCGCCGACGCCGCCGCGGAGCACGCGGACGTGCTCATCCCGTTCGGCTCGGTCGACCCGCACGCCGGCAAGGCCGCCGTGCTGCGCGCGCGCCGCCTGGCCGGCGAGCACGGGGTGCGCGGGTTCAAGTTCCACCCGAGCCTGCAGGCGTTCGAGCCCAACGACGTCCGGTACTACCCGCTCTACGAAGCCATCGCGGAGCTGGGCGTGCCGGCCCTGTTCCACACCGGGCAGACCGGCATCGGCGCCGGCCTGCCGGGCGGGCACGGGATCAAGCTGCGCTACTCGAACCCGATGCTGCTCGACGACGTCGCCGCCGACTTCCCGGAGCTGACGATCATCCTGGCGCACCCGTCGGTGCCGTGGCAGGACGAGGCGATCTCGGTCGCGACGCACAAGGCGAACGTGTACATCGACCTGTCGGGCTGGTCGCCGAAGTACTTCCCGCCGCAGCTGGTCCGCGCGGCCAACACGCTGCTGAAGCGCAAAGTCCTGTTCGGCTCCGACTTCCCGGTGATCACCCCGGACCGCTGGCTCGCCGACTTCGCCGAACTGGAGCTCAAGGACGAGGTGCGGCCGCTGATCCTCAAGGACAACGCCGTCGAAGTGCTCCGGCTGGCTTGAACGCCGGATAACGTTTGTCCGCTACGTCCCCGGGCATCCGCACCCGTCCAGCACTCACGATGGGAGGCGGCGTCGTGGCGGAGGGTGACGTGCACACCTACTACGAAGACGGACTGTGGAAGAACCGCGTCGAAGGCGGCCGCCGGGCGTCCAACACCTCCCCCCGCCGCGTCGACGCCGTGCTGGCGGGGCGGCAGATCGCGCGGAAGCGCCGGGTCGGCCACTTCGTCCACACGCCGGAGGGCGAGGTCGAGACCGAACGCGACTTCCGCCCCCGGCGCACGGAGCGGTGACGCCGGTTTCGGCGACGGCCGTGGCGGATCACCCGCCCGGCCGGTAGCCCGCTCGTGTCCGGTGCGCCCACGGTGGGGCCCGGTCGCCCCACCGCGGGCCGTGCCGTCCGCACGCCGGATGTCCCCGGAGGCGGCGACGCCACCGGCGATCCCGGCGGCTCACCAACGGGCCAGCTGCGCCCACACCGTCTTGCCGCCGGATCGCGACCGGCTGCTCCCCCACCGCTTCGCGACCTTCGTGATCATCCGCAGGCCCAGCCCCGTGCCGGCCAGGTCGAGGCCCTCCCGCAACACCGCGGGCTGCCGGCTTTCGTCGGAGACCTCCACCGACAGCGTCCCCCGGCGCAGCTCCAGCCGCAGGCAGGGCGCCGAATCCGTGTGCCGCAGCGTGTTCTCCACCAGCTCCGTCGCGATCAGCTCGGCGTCCTCGGCCAGCTCCGGCACCATCCACTCGGCGCAGACCCCGCGGACGAACCGGCGGGCGCGCGCCGACGTGCGTGGTGAGCGGTCGAGCAGGCGGTCCATCCGACGGCGGACCGGGCGGATCAGGGCCGCCTCCGCCGTGGCCGCGTCCGGGTACACCGGCACGCCACAGGCCGCGAGCGCCGCTCGCTGTTCCGGGCGGCCGGTCACCAGGGCGAACGGGATCGCCGGCCAGTCTCCGACGCGCAGGGCGACCAGGGTGAACACCCGGATCAGCGCCGGGTCGCGCAGTTCGAGGCGCTCGACGTCGATCAGCACGCCGTCGTCGGAGTCCACCGCGAATTCGAGCAACCGGTCACGCAGCTGCGGGTACGTCGTCCGGTCCAGCACGCCGACGACCGCGGCTTTCGCCGGGGCGCCGTGCCGGGGCACCAGCCACACCGAGTTGTGCCGGGCGAGCACCGGTGACCACCTCCTCACGACGATCACCCGATCGGATAACCCACCCGGAACCCGTCAAACACGGCGATTTCCCGATTGACCCGGCCGAACGGGGGAACCCGGCGGGCTCGGAAGGGAGACGACGTGTTCCGTCACACCAAGCTGCTGCAGTTCGAAGCCAAGCCCGAAAAGCCCGACCCCGTCTACGCCCGCAAACTCCAGGAACTCATCGGCGGCGCCTACGGCGAAATGACCGTCACCATGCAGTACCTGTTCCAGGGGTGGAACTGCCGCATCGAAGGCAAGTACAAAGACCTCATCATGGACACCGCGACCGAGGAAATCGGCCACGTCGAAATGCTCGCCACCATGGTCGCCCGCCTCCTCGAAGGCGCCCCCGCGACCGTGACCGCCGAAGCCGTCCAGGACCCGGTGCTGGCCGCGACGATCGGCGGGATGGACGTCCAGCAGGCCATCGTCGCCGGCGGCGGCGCCCTCCCGGCCGACAGCAACGGCTACCCGTGGAACGCCAGGTTCGTCATCGCTTCCGGCAATCTGCTCGCCGACTTCCGCGCCAACGCCGCCGCCGAAGCCCAGGGCCGCCTGCAAACCGCCCGGCTCTACCACATGACCGACGACCCGGGCGTCAAGGAAATGCTCAAGTTCAACCTCGCCCGCGACACCGTCCACCAGAAACAATGGCTGGCCGCCATCGAAGAGCTGAAAGCCGACGGACTCGAAGAGGTCGTCGCCCCCAGCGCCCTGTTCGACGAGGAAAACCAGACGCACAACAAGACGATCTGGCACCTGTCCGACGGCCCCGACGGCGCCAAGGGCGCCGCCTGGACCACCGGCGCCGGCCTCGAATACCTGATGGACCCCGAGCCCCTCGGCGGGCCGGGCACCGCACCGCCGCCCGACCCCGCCCTCTTCGGCACCTCCGAGCCCCTGCCGGCCGAAGACGCCGCCGAGCCCACCCTCCAACCGGCCGACGGCGACGTCGAGACGTTCCACGACGGCTCGGTCTGGAAGAACAAGGTCGTCGGCAACACCCGGGCGTCCGGCAGCGCCGAGACGAAGTCCGACGCCGTCGCGGCCGGGCGCAAGCTCGCGATCAAGCGCGGCACGGCCCACTTCATCCACACCAAGGACGGCCGGATCGGCGAGCGCCGCACCTACCCGCGCGCCCGCTCCTGACCTCACTCCGGCGGCATGCCCCCGCGGTCGGCACCCTCGTCGTCGCTCTCGCCCGCGGGCTGCTGGTCGCGGAACGTCGGTTCGGTGTGCTCTCCGCCGATGTCGGCGTCTTCTTCCATGCTCTCGGCGGTCACCGGGTCGATTTCGGGAGTGCTCATCGCTTCCTCCGATCGGGCGAAACCCGGGCATACCCGGCGGCGCGGGCGGTGAAACGCGTTTGCCCGCCGCGTCGCCGGGCATGCCGCCGGGCGGGTCCCCCGGCCGAGGGGCCCGCTCACCGAGTTCGGAGGAAGCGACCATGGCATCGATGGAGACCGAGGTCCGGCGAACCCCGCGCCAGCTTCTCGCCGCGATCGTGGGAGTGGTTTTCCTGCTGGTCGGCGTGCTGGGGTTCATCCCCGGCGTAACGACCCACTACGACACGATGACCTTCGCCGGGCACCACTCCGGTGCCCTGCTCCTGGGCGTCTTCAACGTGTCGATCCTGCACAACATCGTGCACCTCGCGTTCGGCGTCGCCGGGCTCGCCATGGCGCGGACCGCGAGCGGCGCGCGGGCGTTCCTCGTCGGCGGCGGGGTGGTCTACCTGGTCCTGTGGCTCTACGGCCTGGTGATCGACCACGGCAGCGCGGCCAACTTCGTCCCGGTGAACACCGCCGACAACTGGCTGCACCTCGGCCTGGCCGTCGGGATGATCGCGCTCGGCCTGATCCCGCTCGGCGCCACGCGCGGCCCCGTCGCCGACTCGCGGTGACCGGGCGCCGGGCCGGACGGCCGGTTCACGACGGCCGCCCGGCCCGGCTCCCCGCGTAGGCCCGTTCCCGCAGCCGCCCCAGCCACTCCGGGGCGAAGTCGAGCCCGGCGGGCCGGTTCAGCATCGGATCGAACGCCGGCGCGTCCCCGCCGGGCTCGGTCAACGTCAGTACGGCGCTGTCGCACCAGCGCCCGTCTTCGCGGCCGGTCCGGAGCACGAACTCCCACTTCCCGGCCGCGCGTGCCGCCTCGAGGGACGCCTCGACCCGCGGCGACGACGCTTCCGCCCACGCGCCCAGCCAGACCAGCCGGCCGGCCCGGCGGTACGGCGCCAGGCTGCTGTAGGCACCGCGGGTCCACGCGGCCGCCGGCCGGGGCAGCATCCGCCCGAGGTGCCCGTGGCCCGCCGTCGTCAGCAGGATGTCCCACGGCCCGCCGTCGCGGCCCGCCCCGGGGAGCCGCACCGCCAGCCCGAGCGCGTCCGGCAGCCGCCCCGGGGTGCCGGCGCCCTTGGACAGCCGCGCGACGACCGGAGCCGGCCCGGACGGCCACGGCAGGTCGTCGGCGACCGCCCGGAGTTCCCCGCGCAGCACCACACCCGCGGGGTGGAAGGCCGGGGCGCGCCGCAGGGCCGCCAACCGGCGGAAGCCCGCCGAGACAAAGCCGGTCATGTGTACTTCCCTCCGCACCGGGGTATTCGGACCACCCTCCCGTTACCCGTGCCGAGCACGGGGAAACCGCACCGACAAAGGAGACTGCCATCGCCACCGCGGTCCTGTTCGACATCGACGGCACGCTCGTCGATTCCAACTACCTCCACGTCCACGCCTGGCGCCGGGCGTTCCACGCGCTGGACCGGGCCGTGGACTCGTGGCACGTGCACCGCGCGATCGGCAAGGGGTCCGGCAAGCTGCTGAGCACCCTGCTGGGCGACGAAGACGCCGGCCGCATCGGCGACGAGGCGAAGGAGCTGCACAGCCGCTTCTACCTGGAGACGGCCGAACTGCTCCGGCCGTTCGACAAGGCCCCCGACCTCGTCCGCGAGCTGGCCGGGCGCGGGCTGCGGGTGGTGCTGGCCACCTCGGCGGCACCGGACGAGCTCAAGGTGCTGCGGAAGGTCCTCGACGTCGATGACGTCGTCGCCGGCATCGTCTCCGGCGAAGACGTCGAGGCGACCAAGCCCGACCCGGAGCCGGTGTTCGCCGCGCTCGACAAGGCCGGCACGGCACCGGAGGACACGATCTTCGTCGGCGACGCGATCTGGGACGTCCACGCCGCCACCAAGGCCGGCGTCCGCACGGTCTCGGTGCTCTCCGGCGGCGTCGGCGCGGCGGAGCTGACCGAGGCCGGCGCCGTCGCGGTCTACGACGACGCCGCGGCGCTCCTGGCCGGGCTGGACGAGAGCGTGCTGCTCAGCTGACCTTGCGGGCGACCAGCCGTTCCGCCAGGCCGAACCTGTGGGCGTCACCTCCGGCGGGTACCACGGGAGGCCAGCTCGGTGCCGACCGCGACCTCCAGGACTTCGCCGGAGGCCCGGCCGCACCCCCGCTCCCGCGAGTCTCCGCACCGCCCTTGTGATGCCCGATCACCCGGCTGATCCTCGCCGATGACTCACTCGACGTTCGCCGCCGCGGCGAGGATGACCTCGGCGACCACCTCGGGCTGGGACACCGCGACGGCGTGCGAAGCGTCGATCCGGCGGACCGTCGACGACGCGCGCTCGGCCATGAACTCCTGCGCCGCGGCCGGGATCGCGTTGTCGTGGTTGGCGACCAGCGTCCACGACGGCAGCTTCGACCACGCCGGAGTGCCCTCGAACGGCGCCGCGAGCGCCTGCTGGGCGACCGGCCGCTGGGTCACGGCCATGACCGCCGCGGTGGCCGCGGGGACGTCGGCGGCGAAGACCTCGGCGAAGTCCGCCGGCTTGATCGACAGCTCGGGCTCGCCGTCGTGCTCGAGGACGTCGGTGGTCTCCGGGCCGAGCTTGGCGCCCGGGTAGCGGCCGGACAGCTCGAAGACGCTCTCGCCCGCGTCGGGCTGGAACGCGGCGATGTAGACCAGGGCGCGGACGTTCGGCGTGTCGGTGGCCGCGCGGGTGATCAGGGCGCCGCCGTAGGAGTGGCCGGCCAGGACCACCGGACCGGAGACGCTGGTGACGACGTCCTTGACGTAGGCGGCGTCGGACTCGACCCCGCGCAGCGGGTTCGCCACCGCCCGGACCGGATAGCCCTGCTCCTGCAGCTTCGCGACGACGCCGTTCCAGCTCGACGAGTCGGCGAACGCGCCGTGGACCAGGACGATGGTGGGCTTGCTCATGGCTGGCTCCTTCAGGGAGAACGATCGGTCTTTCTGTCAGCAACTCTGACCTGTCCGGGCCCGCTTGGCAATGTGACGAAGCCGATCTAGCAGAACGATCGGTCTTTCTCTATGCTGCCGGGATGAGGACTGCCGAGCCGCACCCGAAGGACCGGCTGCTCGCGACCGCCGCCCGGCTCTTCTACGCCGAGGGCATCCACGCCGTCGGGGTGGAACGCCTGGTCTCCGAGGCGGCCGTGACCCGGGCGACCTTCTACCGCCACTACCCGACGAAGGACGACCTGGTGGCGGCCTACCTGAGCGAGACCAGCCGCCAGATCCGCGCGGCCGTCGCGGCCGCGCGCGCGGGCAAGCCGCCCCGCGAAGGGCTGGCCGAAACCATGGCGGTGGTCGGCGACGCCACCTGCGGCGAGGACTTCCGCGGCTGCCAGTTCCTCAACGCCGCCGCCGAGTACCCCGACCCCGGCAACCGCGTCCGCCGGGTCATCGACGACCACCGGCAGTGGTTCTTCGACGTCCTGCGCGAGCAGGCGGCGGCCCTCGGCCACCCGGAGCCGGACCACGCGGCCCGGGTGCTCGTCCTGCTGCGCGACGGCGCGCTGCACGGCGGCGAACTCGACGACGCCGGGAAGGTGCGCGCGACCCTGCGCCGGGCCGTCGACGACCTCCTGCCCGCCTGAGCGTCCGCCGAACAGGCGTTCAAGCCGCGTTCACCTGCAAAAACCCGGCGAATCTAGGCCGAACGGGTTACCTTGGGCACGTAAGGTGACGGAGGTCCGAAATGGCGGCAGACGACGCGACGCACGTCCCTGCCTGGGTGGAGCCGATGCTCGCCAAGGCCGACGGCGGACGGCTGCGCAGCGGCCCCGAGTGGGCTTACGAGTACAAACTGGACGGTTACCGGGCGGCCATGCGGATCGCCCCGGACGGCACGACCGTGCTCACCAGCCGCAACAACATCGACTTCACCGCGGAGTTCGCCGATCTCGCGGGCGTGCTCACCCCCGCCCTCGACGGCCAGGCCGCCTACCTCGACGGCGAGGTCGTCGTCTACGGCGAAGACGGCCGGATCGACTTCGAGCGGATGCAGGAGCGCCGCGGCCGCTACGTCCGCCACCAGAGCGGGCCGAAGGGACTCGAGTTCAAGGACGTCCCGGTCCGGTTCCTGGCCTTCGACCTGCTCCGGCTCGGCGACCGGAGCCTGCTGGGCGTGCCGTACGACGAGCGCCGCCGCCTGCTGGCCGAGCTGCCGATGCCGGATCCGTACCGCGTTTCCGTGGTGCGCGCGGTCACCTTCGACGAGCTCGCCGCCGACCGCCGCACGCCCGCGGACTTCCTCGCCCACGCCGCGTCCGCCGGGTACGAGGGGGTCGTCGCGAAACTGCGTTCGTCGGCCTACTACCCCGGGCAGCGGCCGGACTCCTGGCTCAAGCACCCGCTGGTCCGGACCCAGGAGGTGATCGTCTGCGGCTGGCGGCCCGGCCAGCGCAGCTTCACCGGCACCCTCGGCGGCCTGCTGCTCGGCGCGCACGACCCCGCCACCGGCGACCTGGTCTACATCGGCGACGTCGGCACCGGCTTCACCCAGGCCTCCCGCGCCGACCTGCAGGCGCAGCTGCAGGCCCTGGAGCGGCGCACGCACCCCTTCGTGACGACGCCGCCGCGGGAGGACATCGTCCGCGCCCGCTGGGTCGAGCCACGCCTGGTGGGCGAGATCGTGTACCGCCAGTTCACCCGCGGCGGCCGCGTCCGCCACACCGCCTGGCGCGGCCTGCGCCACGACAAGGACCCGGCCGAGGTGCTAGCGCCGCGCGCCGTCCCGCACGAGCCCGCCGCCCCGCCGCCACCCCCGTCTCCGCCCGCCCCCGAGCCACCGGGGCAGCGGATCACCGTCCAGGCCGGCAACCGCAGGCTCACCCTGTCCAATTTGGACAAGGTGCTGTACCCGGCGGACGGGTTCACCAAGGGCGAGGTGATCAACTACTACTCCCGCGTCGCGGAGGTGCTGCTGCCGCACCTGGCCGGCCGGCCGGTGACGTTCATCCGCTACCCCAACGGCGTCGACGGCCAGAAGTGGTTCGAGAAGAACGTCCCGAACGGCGCCCCGGACTGGCTGCGCACGGTGCGCCTGACCGGCACGGGCGGCACCATTCACTACCCGCTGCTGGACGACCTCCCGGGCCTGGTGTGGGCGGCCAACATGGCGGCGCTCGAGCTGCACGTGCCCCAGTGGACGGTGGAGTCGGGCACCCGCGGCTCCCCGGACCGGCTGGTGTTCGACCTGGACCCGGGGCCGGGCACGACGATCGTGGACTGCTGCCGGGTGGCGGAGCGCCTGCACGACGTCCTGGTGGCCGACGGCCTGACACCGTACGCGAAGACGTCGGGCTCCAAGGGAATGCAGCTCTACTGCGGAATCCGCACGGACGACCCGGCGGCCCCGTCGGCGTACGCCAAGAAGCTGGCCCAGCGCCTCGCGAAGGAGACACCGGAATCGGTGACGGCGGTGATGGCGAAGGCCCACCGAAGCGGCCGCGTGTTCATCGACTGGAGCCAGAACAACCCGGCGAAGACAACGGTGGCCCCGTATTCCCTGCGCGGCCGCGACCACCCGACGGCTTCGACCCCGGTGACGTGGGACGAGGTCCGTGCCTGCCGCCACGTCACGCACCTGACGTTCACGGCGGAGGAGGTCCTGGACCGCATCGAGGACCACGGCGACCTGCTCGCCGGGCTGGCGAAGGACAGCGCGCCGCTGGGGTGAGGGTCAGGACAGCCACAGGAGCCGTTTGACCTTGCCGACCAGACCGCGCGGGGAAGGGTTCCGCCCCGCCGCGGCTTCCGGCTCACGGGCTTGCGGTCCGGTAAGGACGGTCGGCGCGGTCTCGGGTGCCGTCGCCTCGGTCTGAAGCGCGTGCTTCGGCTGCCGCGGAGATCCGGACGTCCGCGGCTGCGGAGCCCACCCCTCGCCGGCGTGCCGCGGCGCCGGAGCGGAGAGCGGCTCCGTGACCGGCTGCGCCACCACGCCCGGCCCGCCATGGGTGGCCGCCTGCTCCGATGAACGGGCAGAAACCGGCTCCGCGGCCCGCGGCGCTACTACGCCCGGCCCGCCAGCGGCCGCCTGCTCCGATGAGTCGGCAGAAAGGGCTGGCGCCACAGCTTGGACCTGCCCCGAGGAACCCAGCGCACCACCAGCCGCCGCCCGCTCCGGCGATCGAGCAGAAACCGGCTCCCCCACCGACTCGGCGACCCGCGGCGCCACCACGCCCGGCCCGCCATCAGCGGCCGCCTGCTCCACTGACCCGGCAGATACCGGCTCCGCGACCGGCTCCTGCCCCACACCCTGAACCTGGCCCGAGGAACCCAACGCCCCACCAGCCGCCGGCACCTCACCCCGCGGCTCCGAGCCAACCACCTCCGGCTCCCCCGTCCAGCCGGACTCTGGCCGCGGCGCCGGAATCTCCCCCGCGATCCGCCCCGACTCCGGCACCCCCGCATCCGCCTGCGGCACAACCGGCACTCCCGCATCCCCCTGCGACGCGACCGGCACCCCAGCCTCCGCCTGCGGCCCGTCCGGCACCCGCGCCTCCCCCTGCGGCGCAACCGGCACCTGCGCCTCCCCCTGCGACGCAACCGGCACCCCAGCCTCCGCCTGCGACGCAACCGGCGCCGCCAGCATCTCCGGGGTGATCGCCGGCGTCATCAGCGGTGTGTGCGCCGCGTCCGCGTTGGGCGTCGCCGGTTCGCGGGCCACCGGGTACCGGGCGAGCGGGTCGTCGTCGATCGCCGTCCCGTCGGCGCGATGGCTTCGCAGCAGGCCGCAGATTCCCAGCAACCCGAGCAAGCCCGCCAATCCCCACCACACCGTCATGTCGCTCCTCCGTTTCGTCGTTCTCCGAATATCCGGGGCCCGGTCGGCCCAACCGAGCGTTACCCGGGTGGGTGACACCCGTCAGCCCAGCTGCGGCACGTCGCCCGGGAAGGTGATCGGCAGCGAGTACAGGCCCCGCGCCGTGCGGCCGCCGCCCAGCCAGCCGTGGAAGAAGATGTGGCCGTCCACCACGTCCGCGCCACCGGGAGCGTCCACTTTGCCGCCGAGCAGGTCGGTCGACAGGAACTTCCCGTCCGCCTTCACGAACGCCCCGCCCAGCGTCGGCGCCGTCGCGTAGCACGTGTGGTAGCCCGTGCTCTCGAACGTGTCCGCCGAGTAGAACAGCAGGTACCGGGACGCGGTCTTCACCACCGAGGGCGCCTCGACGACCGATTTCTCGGCCGTGAGGTCGGACCGCAGCAGCTCGGTGCGCGCACCGGCGAAGGTCCGTCCGTCGGCCTGCAGCTTCTGCGCCCAGATCGCCGACGGCGGCCCCGTCGGCGCGCCGTCGCTCTTGTAGAGCAGGTACCGGGCTCCGTCCGCGTCGACGAACGTCTGCGGGTCGATGTCCCCGTGGTCACCGGGCTCGCACACCAGCGGGTGGTCGCCGGCCGGTGTGTACGGGCCTTCCGCCTTCTTCGCCGTCGCCGCGCCGAGGCACATTTCGCCGCCCGCCTTCGAGGCGGCCGAGAAGTACAGCACGAACGTCCCGTCCGCCAGCTGCGTGACGTCCGGGGCCCAGAACCCGCCGTCCGGCTTCGCCCACGCCGGGACGGCTCCGAGCGCGTCCCCGGTGACGCGCCACGGCCCGTCCACGGCGGTAGCGCCGGCCATCGGGATCCGCGTCGTCTTCGTGCCCGTGGCGAACGCGAAGTAGCCCCATGCGGTCTTGACGACGTCCGGGTCGGGGAAGTCCTGGTTGAGCAGCAGCCGCGGCGCGCTGACGGCCGCCGCCTCCGGGGCCACCGCGAACGCGGCCGCGATGGCGATCACCGGAACGAGCAGGAAATCTTTCAAGCGCATAGGCGATTTTGCCGACACCCCAACGGCTCCGGCAACGGCAGGGCGACGCCGTCACCGGGAAGCGTGGACTTTGCCGTATCCCCGGATCGGGTGGATTCGCCCCGGTCGCGCGGGGTAGCCGCCCCCTCATGCACGCAACCAGGGGCCGTGGGGCCTACCGCGCCGGGCACCCCGTCGGCGAAGCCGAGGGCGCGGCGGCCCGGGAGCCGAAGCCGTTGGGCGCCCCGGGAAAACCGCTCGACCGCCGCTCGCCGTTCTTCACCGGGCTGCTCGCCGCGGCCGGCGTGGTCGTCACGGTCGCGGTCGTCGAACTCCTCCTCGCGGCCTCCGACGTGCTGCTCCTGATCGGCATCGCGTTCTTCCTGGCGGTCGGGCTCGAGCCGGTGACCGCCCGCCTCGCGCGCCGGATGCCTCGCGCGCTCGCCACCGCCGTGGTCGTCGTGACCGGGCTCGCCGTCCTCGGCGGCGCCATCGCCGCGGCCGCCGTCCCCCTCGCCGATCAGGCGGCGCAGCTGCAGAGCGGCGCTCCCCGGTACCTGACCCTGCTGCGCGACCACGGCACCCTGCTCGGCCAGGCCAACGAAACCTTCGGCCTCGAGGCCGCCGCCCGGTCCGTCCGGCTGTCGGACGTGGCGAAGTCGCTCGCGGCGCTGGCCGGCGACGCCGTGATCGTCGTGGTGCTCGCCACCTACTTCGTCGCCGACTTCCCGCGAGTCCGCACGGCGCTCTACCGGCTGGCACCGCGGTCGCGGCGGCCGCGGGTGATCCTGATCGGCGACGCGGTCTTCCGGAAGGTGGGCGCGTACCTCGTCGGCAACGTCGTCGTGTCGCTCATCGCCGGGGTGGCCACCTTCGCCTGGCTGTGGGCGTTCGGCGTGCCCTACCCGCTGGTGCTCGCCCTGCTCGTCGCCGTGCTCGACCTGGTGCCGGTGGCGGGGTCGGTGGTCGCCGGGGCCGGCACCAGCCTCGTGGCGCTGTCGGTGTCGGTGCCGGTCGGGCTCGCGACCCTCGGCTTCTTCGTCGGCTACCGGCTGGTGGAGGACTACGTGCTGCTGCCGAAGATCGTCGGCCGCGCCGTCCGGGTGCCCGCGCTCGTCACCGTTGTCGCGGTGCTGCTCGGTTTCGAACTGCTCGGCGTCGTCGGCGCGTTCGTCGCGGTGCCGGTGGCGGCCGCCGTGCTGCTCGTCGTGCGGGAAGTGGCCGTGCACCGGCTCGACCGCACGTGAAAAGACCGCCGCGCGGGGCGCACCCCGCGCGGCGGTCCGGCTCCGAAGAGGTCAGTTGCCCTGGGCGGTGCCACCGTCGGCGATCTCGCCGGCGGCGCAGTTGTCCGGGTTCTCGCCCTCGGCGTCGTGCTCGCCCGGGGAGAGCACCGGCACGCCGATGCCGTTGAGCGAGTCGTGGATCGGGACCTGCACGCCGAGGACGTTGATGTCGTTCTCGCACACGCCGCCGACGACGTTCAGGTTGTGCACCGCGTCGAGGTTCTGCACGTTGCCGACGAGGCCGAACTGGTCGGAGGTGTCGACCGGGTGGCCCGCGACGCTGACGTCGGTCGCGGACGCGGATCCACCGAGCACCGCCATCCCGGCGGCGAGGGCGGTGGCAACGAAGCCGAGCTGCTTGATCACGGGGAAAATACTCCTTCTGAGTACCCACCGGACGGTCCGGCGGGGGTTCGGGGAACGGAACGGGCCCGGCTACGGTTCGCCGGGCCCGGAAAAGTTCGTGGGGGTGCGCCGAGTCCGAAGGGGACCGGCGCACTTCTCCAGCGTCGTGGCCGACCCCACCCGGTCGGCGCCGTGCGGCGTCCGACGGCGGCGGCCGGTTTCCGTGCCCGGAGCCCGCTTCCGCACGCGCGGGCGGCTCCGGGCACGGAAAACTCAGTGACCCTGGCTGGTGCCGCCGTCGGACAGGCCGCCCGAGGCGCAGTTGTAGGGCGACTCGCCGCTGGCCTCGTGCTCGCCCGGCGACAGGATCGGCACGCCGATGCCGTTGAGCGAGTCGTGGATCGGCACCTGCACGCCGAGGACGTTGATGTCGTTGCCGCACAGGCCGAGCGTGCCGTTGACGTTGTGGAGCACGTCGGTGTTGTTCAGGTTCACCAGGCCGACCTGGCCGGTGTGGTCGTAGCCGCCGTAGTGGTGGCCGTGGTGGTGCCCGTGGTGGTGGCCGTCCGGGGTGTCGGCCGCGGCGACGCCGCCGGCCAGGAAGGCACCAGCCGCCGCGGCGGCCGTGACGAAGCCGATCTTCTTCAGCATGGAATTGCTCCTCGGTGAACGATTTCGGAGAACGGGACGGCAGTGAAGGTGTGTTTTCGTCCCGTGTGAGGGAAACGTACTGAGGCCGTGACGCGGTTTCCACTTCATGCCACCATCGTGTGGGTACCGCAGGCCGCTGACCGCGCCAGGTGTGGTCCGATCGGGTTACTTCCGCGGTTCGGCCGGCAGCCGAGCGCTTGCCCGCCACTGCCTCGGATATCGCACGCGGAGCAAAAAGCGTTTCAGACACGCCGAAAAGCCCTGCACCGGGTGGGGCAGGGCTTTTCGCGGGCGTTCCCTATCCGGGCCAGGCCTCGGCTTCGGCCGTGAGCGCGGTGGTCACATCGATCTCACCGGAGCGCACCCGCCACGCGAGCGAGTCCGGCCGGGGTTGCAGAAGGTGCCATCCGACGACATCTTCGTCCCGGTAGCAGGGGTTTTCGTCATCACCGATGCCCAGCGCGGCGAAGTACTGGCGGGCGGGCCAGGTTTCGGGAACCCAGGCGCGGGCCCAGCGCACGACGATCCTGGCGAGGTCGTTGCGGCCGTCCGCCGGGTGGATCAGGCGGTCGCCGGTGGTGCAGATCAGGCGTGGCGTGTAGGTCGCGCCGAGCGGCGCGACGACGAGTTCAGTGTTCATTCCTCCCCCGGTCCACGGCAGTGGACGGTACGGCCCGGCTCGGATGCGCTGCTGCGCTGGAAAAGCGGAGCAGCGAGCCGGGAGGCATCCTACAAAGGCCGGGGCCGTACCGGAAATCCGGCCCCGGCGGCGAAGTCTTCGCCCGTTTTCGTGACAGCGGGAGTGGACGGCACCGTCGGGGGTACGCCCAAGAGAACCGATTTCCGGAACGGAAGGAAGAACCGAAATGAACCGCAAGGCAGCCAGGCTGTGCTGCACGGGCATCGCGGCGGCGGCGTTCGCGCTGACGGGAGCGGTACCGGCGTCGGCGGCACCGGAGTTCACGGCGGCGGCGTGGCACCAGCAGACGGACAACGACGGAACCGACGGCAACACCACCCGGCACGACAACGACGACAACGGCGACAACGGCCTGTGGGGCCTGCTCGGCCTGGTGGGCTTGCTGGGCCTGGCGGGCTTGGTCCGGCGCGACCCCAAGCCGGGCGCGATGGCGGGGTACCCGGCCGCGGCGGCCACCCCGCCGCCGGCGAACACGTACCCGCCGGCCGAGCCGCGGCGGAACCCGCCGGGCGCCTGAGGGCCGGCGGTGTCGTAGGACCGGTCCCCACCGGACGTTCGAGCGCCACCCGGATGGCGCAGCACAGCTTCACGCGGTGCACAGGCCTGGCCTCCGCCGGGCGCTCGAGCGTTGCCCGCAAGGCATGACAGATTCACGCGCAGCTCGCCCGCGCTGTTCCCACCGGGCTTCCGAGCGTCGCCCACGCGGCACAACAGATCCACGCGCGGCGCACAGGTGCGGCAACCACCAGGCGCCCGGTTTCCGCGCCTTGGCCCAGGTCCACCTCCACCGCACACCCGATTCCCGCCTGGTGCCCCGCACCGGCATCCCTCTCCAGTTCGCGCAGAACGTCCCGGCGCCGTCGGCGTCGGGACGTTCTGCGTTTCCTTCTCTCCGAATGGCGCCCAGTTGTCAGCTCCCGGCACCGAGGACGGCCACGATAACAACCGGAAGAACCGGCTCAGCGACCGCCACCCGAGGTTAGCCGGGCCCCCATCGCGCAAGAAGCGTCCTTGCCTCGTAACCTACTTAAGGGTGGCCGCCCCACCGTCAGGCAAATTATCGTGGTTACCCATTCTTTGCTCCCCCCTAACCTCACGATCGGGTGAAAGTGGCGCGCCACCCCGAACCGAGACCGCTCGTACCTTAGGTGAAGAAAACACCGCTGATTCAGCCATCCACGGTAATCGTCCACCACGGACGAGTGATGGGCTCACACAACGTAGCTGTTGTCCAAAAGGGCCGAAGAGGCGCTTCACGCGATGTCGATGTTTGTCCCGAGGAACCCGCGAAGCCGCACACCGTGTGAAACCAACCGGGTCCGCCGGTACCCGGCCATCCGCTCGCGCTATCGCCGATGGGCGCTCACCATGATCGCAGTCGGCATCGCACAATCCGGAGGAGTACGACATGAAAAGTGCACTGACCCGAGCGCTCACGGTGTTCGTCACCGCGGCCGCGGTGACCCTGGCGGGGGTGGGTGTGGCGACGGCGGGCGGGCCCGGGGGCAGCGGATCGTCGAGCACCACCAGCGCCGCGGCGGAGGTCCAGAGCCTGCGCGACCAGCTGGCATCGCGAGCGGACAGCGGGGACGTGCCCGGCACGCAGGCCACCCTCGGCAAGCTCGACCCGTTGCTCACCGATCTGGCCCAGGGCAAGCGGTACACGATCCAGGCCGCGGCCAAGGACAGCGCCGCCACGGCCCAGAAGGACAACGCCGAAGCGCGCAAGGGCGTCGACGAACTGGCCGCCCAGCTGGAGTCCCGGCAGTCGCTGCCGCCCGTTTCAGCCCTGCTGAACGCGCTGCTGCAGCGGGTGCTGATCAGCCTTTCCGCTCTGGTGAACGACCTTCTCGGCGGGCTGCCCGTCCCGGTCGGCTAGGCCGGCCGGTACCCCGGACGGACAAGCCGGCGACGGCCCGGCGCGGTTCCCCTCCCGCGCCGGGCTTTCGTCGTCCGTGGCCGACGAGAGCACGAAGAAGCCCGGTGCGGCGGACCGCACCGGGCTTTCGTCGTCCCCTGGCTATTCGTAGACGACGTAGGCGGGCGTGGGGCTCAGCGCCAGGACGTCCGCCGGGGTCATCAGGTCGGCGCCGCGGCGGGTGTCCTCCTCGAAGAACAGCTTGAAGCCCGGCCGCACGTGGGCGGGCATGGTCTTCATCAGCGTCTTCCACGTCGCCTTCTTGGCGGCGGCCGAGCCGATGCCGTCGACGACCTTGACGACCGTGACCCCCTTGTGCGGCACCAGCTGTTCCTCGTCGCGCACGACGGACGCGGCGACCTGGTGGTAGATCATCACCTTGGCGGGCAGGCGGTGCGCGTCGGCCAGGGCGCCGAGGTAGCGGGCGACCCCGTCGAGCTCGGCGCCGGACGTGCGGCCGAACTTCTTGCCCGGGATGACACCCGGTTCCACCGCCCACTCGGGGTCGAGCGCGACGCCGACGTCCGGCTCGGTCAGCCAGCGCTCGTAGGCCTGCACCTCGGGCAGGAAGTCGGCCCGGCCGGGCTGGATGTTCAGCAGCAGCATGCCCTTCATCGCCCGCGCGGCGTCGAGGTACTCGCGCACGGTGTCGTCTTCGCAGCGGCTGCGGAACATGCCGTCCTCACCGGGCGAGCGGTGCACGGTGGTGGCGATCAGCTCGACGACCGGGGTGACCGGCCGTCCTTTCGGGAACGTCTCGATCTGACGGCGGAGCGCGTCGCTCGCTTCGGTCAGGTCGCCCGTCATACGGCCGAGCGCCTTCGCACCCGGCGCACCGCAAAAGCCTACGAGAAGGCCTTTTTCGACCGGATTCGGGGGTGGCGGCGGCGGTGGGGCCGCGACGGCGGCCGGCGCCTGCACGGCCAGCGCCCTCCCCCGCTGCAGCGCACCGCACGCGCTCGTGGCGAAGCCCGCGAGAGCGGCGGTGAGGACCAGGCGTCGATCGAAGGTTCGTTCGGCGGCGACCGCCTTTTTCGGGACCATCGCGGGAAATTACCCGATGGCGATCTTCGCCAAACGCGTTTACCGTCAATCACCGAATCGTGCCGGAGCCGTTCGCGCGGCCGTGGCCCCGGCCTGCGGAAACGCGGTTTTCCGGGCTGTGCCGGGCAATTCCGCCGTCACCCGAACCGGTGGCCCGGCCCGCGCCCGCGGCGGCTCGGACGCACACTTCCGGCATGCGTTGCCTTTTCCGGGTCGGTGCCGGGTTCACCGCCGCCCTCGCATTGACGGCCTGCGGCGGCCCGGCGCCGGTCGCCCCGGCGCCCGCACCCCCGAGCCCGGCGCCCGCCGCGGCCCCCGCGCGCATCACGGCCGCCGCCGCCCGGCAGGTGGGCGCCGACGAGCTCGGCCGGGTGCCCGTCCTGATGTACCACCGCCTCGTCGCGCAGCCGAAGTCGGTCTACGAGCGCACGCCCGCCGACTTCACGGCGGAGCTGGAGCGGCTCGCGGCCGAGGACTACGTCCCGATCACGACGGCGGAGCTGGTCTCCCGCCGGATCGACCTCCCGGCGGGCGCGCACCCGGTGGTCCTGACGTTCGACGACGGCGACCCGACCGTGTTCCGCCTGACGCCCCAGGGACAACCGGAGCCGGGCACGGCGATCCGCATCCTGCTGGACGTCGCCGCGGCGCACCCGCGGTTCCGCCCGGTGGCGAGCCTGTACGTCAACGAGCACCCCTTCGGCGGCGACCCCGACGGCCGCGCGCTGCGCTGGCTGGCCGAGCACAACTTCGAGATCGGCAACCACACCCGCCACCACACGAACCTGCGCACGGCCACGGAACCGGCGGCCACGGCGGCCATCGCGGAGGAGGACGCCCTGATCCGCCAGGCGGTCCCGGGCTACCGGCCGACGACGCTGGCCCTGCCGTACGGAAGCCGTCCGCGCCGGGCGGCCCTGGCATCGCAGGGCCCGGGCTACACGTACGGCGGCGTGCTGCTGGTGGGGGCCGGCCCGGCGCCGTCACCGTGCTCGAGCGAGTTCGAACCCGGGGCGATCCCGAGGATCCGATCGCAGTCGACGGGCAAGGACGCGGAGTACGGATCGGCCCATTGGCTCGACGAGCTGGGATCAAGCCGCCGCTACACCTCGGACGGCGACCCGTCGACGGTGTCGTTCCCGCGGTCGGCGGGTCCGGTGGCGCCGGAGTGTGCGAGCGTGGCCCTTGCCTACTGAACGACACCCCATGGCCCGCGTGGACTGGCTCCCCCAGCCACGACGCCGCCCGGCAGCACCGGTCCACGAGGCCGGGGTCGCTCCGGTCACCCCGGCGGTCCCGATTCCGCCCATCCGGACCGCGCCGGAGCCTCGCACCTCGACCGAGACGGCCACGCCCGCGACCGGCCCAACGGCTCCGGCGGGCCCGGCCGCGCCCGCGGCTCCGGCCGGATCCACAGCGTCGGCCGCACTGGCAGCTCCGCCGGCCGACGCGAGCCCGGCCACATCCGCGGCAGCACCGGCCTTTCCCACAACCCCGGCAGCCCGCACAGCACCGCCGGCCGACGCAGCCCCGGCCACACCGGAAGCCCCCGCAGCACCGGCGACTCCGGTGGCCCCCACAGCATCGGTCGCAGCCGCAGCTCCGCCAGCCGACCCAACCCCGGCCACACCCGCCGCAGCACCAGCCTTTCCCACGACCCCGGCAGCCCGCACACCACTGCCGGCCGACGGAGCCCCGGCCACACCGGCAGCCCCTGCAGCGCTGGCCACACCGGAAGCCCCCGCAGCTCCGGCCACACCGGCGATTCCAGCGGCCCCCAAGGCATCGGCCGCAGCCGCAGCTCCGCCAGCCGACGCAGCCCCGGCCACACCGGAAGCCCCCGCAGCACCGGCCGCACCGGCAGCTCCGGCCACACCCGCGGATGCACCGGCGGCCCACACAACCCCGGACACCTCCACGACTCCAGTCGCACCAGCAGTCCCGACGGCCCCCGTGACCCCGCCCGCGCCGACAGCTCCGGCCACACCCGCGAACACACCGGCGGCCCACACAACCCCGGCCACCTCCCCGACCCCGGCCGCACCGGCGATCCCCCCAGCGGCGCCGCCGACCACAGCAACGGCACCCAAAGCACCAACCCGGCGCGCCCGCCACCGCGCCCGCGCCACCCGCGGCACCCTCGTCGCCCCGGCGATCTCGGTCGGCCCGCCGGCTCCGCGGGTCCCCCGCAAAGCCGCCAACCCCGAGCCACCCACCCCCGTCCTCCCGACGGCGCCCCCGGCAGCGGCCCCAACAGCGGCCCCGGCCCGCGCCGCCGCGCCGGTCGCCTGGTGGCCGCCGGCCGTGCTGGTCTTCGCCGTTGTGCTGGCGCTCGCTCTGCTGCTCACCCCGGAAGCCGCCGAGCCGAAACGGATCTCCGGGGTCGCGTCCGCTCAGCCCACCCTCGCGACCACACCCGCGCGGCCCGCCCCCGAACCCGCCGCTCTGCCCGAAGGCGTGCCGGTCACCGAGGCCGGGGAAGGCACCTGGCGCCTCGTTCCCGGCAGCGGGCACGACATCGGGACCGGAACCGAAGTCCTCACCTACACCGTCGAGATCGAGAACGGTGTCGACCTTCCCGCCTTCGACCACGACGTCGAGATGATCCTCGCCGATCCCCGTGGCTGGATCGGGCTCGGTGCCGTGACCTTCCGCCGGCTGGCCGATCCCGATGCCGACCCCGACGTCCGGATCAGCCTCACCAGTCCCGGCACCGCCCGGCGGCCCGACCTCTGCGGCTTCAGCATCCCCTTCGAATCCTCGTGCCGCCTGTCGCGGGACCACCGGATCGTCGTCAACCTCGCCCGGTGGCTCCGCGGCGCCCACTCCTACGACGGCGACCTGGCCGGCTACCGCGCCTACGCCATCAACCACGAGGTGGGCCACGCCCTCGGCCACGGCCACGTCGGCTGTCCCGCCGCCGGCGCCCCCGCGCCGGTGATGATGCAGCAGACCTTCGGGCTCTCCAACACCTACCTCGCGAACCTCAACCGCACCGAACCGGGCGCCGCGGCGAAGGTCCGGCCCGACGGGCTCGTCTGCCGCGCCAACCCCTGGGTCACCGCGCCGCACTGACGACCCGACTGGTTTGGACCGCCGCCCGGCGGGGTACTTAGGCCGCCTCTGGGAGGGGTGTGCCATGGTGCGGAAACTTCTGGCCGGTGCCGGAGTGGTCCTCTTGCTCGCCGGGTGCGGCGGCGTCGGCGGCGGAGGTGACACCGGGGGCGCGGCCACCCTGACGACCATGGGGTTCGGCCTCGGCGACGAAATCGCCACCACCCGAGCTGACCTGGCCGGCAAGGCGATCGCGCCGGCCACCGTGAAGATCGGCGGCAGTGCCTTCGACGCCCAGCAGTTCCTCGCCTCGGTCGCCTCGCACACGCCACCGGACCTGGTCTACCTCGACCGGCAGCTGCTCGGCACCTACGCCGCGCGCGGCACCCTCGAGCCCCTCACCGACTGCATCGCCCGGCAGCGCATCGACGTGGGCCAGTACCGGCCCGCCGCCCTCAAGGAAGTCACCCTCGACGGCAAGGTCTACGGTCTGCCGGAGTTCTACGACAACCGGGTCCTGCTGGTGAACGACGCCGCCGTCGAGGCCGGTGGCCTCACGCCCCGTGACCTCTCCCCCGCCGACCGCACCCAGCTGGCCACGGCCGCGCGGAAGCTCACCGTCCGCGCCGGCGGCGGGCTGTCGCGGATCGGGTTCGACCCGAAGATCCCGGAGTTCCTCCCGCTGTGGGCCAAGGCCAACGGCGTGCAGATGCTCAGCGACGACGGCCGCACCGCGCACCTCGACGACCCGCGGCTGGCCGAGGTTCTCGCGTACGCCAAATCGCTGATCGACGCCCAGGGCGGCTGGAGCGCGGTGAAGGCGTTCCGCGACTCGTTCGACTTCTTCGGCGAGAAGAACCCGTTCAAGCAGGGCCAGCTCGCGGCCACCCTGATGGACGACTGGTACCTCAACGTCCTCGCCAACTATTCGCCCGACGTGCGGGTCTCCGCGGCGCCGTTCACCGACACGGCCGGCACCCCGATCGACTGGGTCACCGGCAGCGCCTGGGTGATCCCCGCCGGCAGCACCCACAAGGACCAGGCCTGCGCCTGGATCAAGACGATGACCGACGCACCCACCTGGGTCGCCGCCGCCAAGGCCCGCGCGGAGAAGCGCAAAGCCGCCGGCAAGGCGTTCACCGGCGTCTACACCGGCAACCGCGTCGCCGACCAGGAGATCTTCGGCGGCATCGTGCGGCTGCAGGACCGGCCGGCGTTCGACGCGGCCGTCCAGACGGTCCTGCGGGCCCAGGAGACCGCCTTCACCATGCCGGCGTCCCCGGCCGGCTCCGAGTTCAAGACGGCCTGGCAGAACGCCGTCAACCGGGTGCTGTCGGGCGAACAGCAGCCCGCCGACGCCCTGCGCCAAGGTCAGCAGGAGGCTCAGCGGGCGCTGGACGCCGCCCGGTGAAGCGGCGCACCAGGGAAGCTTGGGCCGCGTACGCCTTCCTGTCGCCGTGGATGATCGGGTTCGTGATCTTCATGGCGATCCCGATGGTCGCCAGCCTGGTCCTCTCCTTCACCGACTACGACGCGCTGCGCTCGCCGGAGGCCGTCGGCTGGGCCAACTACCAGCGGCTCATCGAGGACCCGGCCGTGCGCAAGAGCTTGGTCAACACGCTGGTGTACACCGTGCTGTCGGTGCCGGCCACGATGGCCGTCTCGCTGGCGCTGGCCGCCCTGCTCACGCGGGCGGCAGGCCGGTCGGCCGGGTTCTTCCGCACCGTGTTCTACCTGCCCGAGATCACCCCGAAGGTCGCCGTCGGCGTGCTGTTCCTGATCCTGTTCAACGGCCAGGCCGGCCTGGTCAACGCCGTGCTGGGGCTGGTGGGCATCGACGGTCCACAGTGGAGCACCGACGGACCGTGGGTGAAGCCGGGGCTGGTGCTCATGCACCTGTGGTCGGTGGGCAGCACGGTGGTGATCTACCTCGCCGCCCTGCGCGGCGTGCCGCGGGAGCTGTACGAGGCCGCCGAGCTCGACGGCGCGTCGGCGTGGCAGCGGTTCCGGCGGGTCACCGTCCCGATGATCAGCGGGGCGCTGTTCTTCACGCTCATCGTCCAGACGATCGCGGCGCTGCAGTCGTTCGACGAGGCCTACACCGCCTTCTACGGCTCCGCGGCCTCGGCGACCTACAGCAACGACGCGGCTCTGTTCTACCTGATCTACCTCTTCCAGCAGGCGTTCGAGTTCCTCCACCTCGGGTACGCCTCGGCGATGGCGTGGCTGCTGTTCGTCGTGATCCTGGCGATCACGCTCGTGCAGGTGCGGCTGAGCCGCCGGTTCGTCTACTACGAAGGCGGCGACCGGTGACGGCGCGGCGCGTGGTCCGCTGGACGGCGCTGGCCGCGGCGACCGTGCTCTTCCTCTACCCGTTCGTCTGGCTGCTGAGCGCCTCGGTGAAGCCGCGCGCGCAGGTGTTCGACAACGTGCTGATCCCCCGCACCTGGGCCTGGGAGAACTACGTCGAGATCTGGCGGGCCGCGCCGGTCGCGGCCTGGCTGGTCAACAGCGTCGTGGTGTCGCTCGCGGCGGCGGTGGCCGTCACGCTGACCAGTTCGCTGGTGGCGTTCGGGTTCGCCTACTTCCGGTTCCCCGGCCGCAACGCGCTCTTCGGCCTGGTGCTCGCCACGATGATGCTGCCCGCCGCGGTGACGATGATCCCGGTGTACCTGATCTGGAACAGCGCCGGCCTCGCGCACACGCAGGTGCCGCTGTGGGCGGGGAACCTGTTCGGCAGCGCGTTCTACATCTTCCTGCTGCGCCAGTTCTTCCTCGGCCTGCCCCGCGAGGTGTTCGAAGCCGCGCGGATCGACGGCGCGAGCCACTGGACGCTGTTCTGGCGCATCGCCGTGCCGCTGTGCCGCCCGGCGCTGATCGTCAGTTTCGTGTTCGAGCTCAAGGCCAGCTGGTCGGACCTGCTCAAGCCGCTGATCTACCTGCGCGACCCGGCGCTGTACACGCTGCCCCGTGGGCTCAAGGCGCTGTCCGACCAGTTCGGCCAGGCGGGCGAGCAGCGGTGGGAGATCGTGCTGGCCGGCAGCGTCATCACGACCGTGCCGCTGTTGATCGTGTTCTTCGTGGCCCAGCGCCACTTCCTCGCCGGGATCACGACGGAGGGTCCCAAACCCACCCGGTGAGCGTGGTGCGCATCAGCCGGGCCGCGGCGGGGAGGCGCTCACCGGCGGTCCAGAACAGGGTGATCGTGCGACGGCAGTCCGGGTTGTCGACCGGGAGCCAGACGACCGGCACCTGGGCGGCGACGCGGCGGGCCATCGCCGGGTTGAGCCCGATGCCGAGCCCGGCGCCGATGAGTTCCTGGATGGCGCCGGGTTCGTCGCCTTCGAAGACGATCTTCGGCGTCAGGTCGCGGGCGGCGAAGAGCCGGTCGAGCAGCCGCCGGTGCCAGTGACCGGGCCGGGCGGTGACGAACGGCTCGCCGGCGAGGTCTTCGACACGGACCGAGGCACGGTCCGCCAGCCGGTGTCCGAGCGGCGTGGCCACCAGCACCGGCTCGTCGAGCAGCCGGACCCCGGCCAGGCCCTCGTCGGGGATCGGTTGCGACGCCACGCACAGGTCGATCTCGTGGGCCCGCAGCGCCCGGGCCATCGCGTCGGCGGGCAGCTGGTGCAGCTCGACCTCGATGTCCGGGTGCGCACGCTTGAACGCCGCGAGCGGCCGGGTGAGGGTGAGGAAGGTTTCCGACGCCAGCCGCACGGTGCCGAAGCCCTCGCCGGTCGCGTCGGCGACCGCTCGACGTCCGGCGTCGAGCTCGCCGAGGGCACGTTCGACGTAGCCGCGGAAGAGCTTTCCGGCGTCGTTGAGCCGGAGCCGGCCGGCCCGGTCGAACAACGGCGTGCCGAGCTCGTTCTCCAACCGCGCGATGGTGCGGCTCAGCGACGGCTGGGCGACGCGCAGCTCTTCGGCCGCGCGGCTGAGGTGTTCCAGCCGGGCCACCACGAGGAACTGTCGCAGCGTTGCCAGTTCCACGTCATGCCTCCCGCGTCATAACACCATAGCGATATTGATCTTAGACACGATGACATGACGGTCATAGCTTCGGAATGTGCGAAGATTCGGGAAAACGAGTGGGGCGCTGCGGGCCCTGGCGGGTGGGCACCTGGTGGCGATCGCCGGCCAGCCGGTGTTCGCCGGGGTGTACCTGAGCGGGGACTACGACGGCCTGCGGCTGCACGCGACCGGGGCCGACGTCGTCACGTCCCTCGGCTACCTGCAGCTGATCGCCGCGATCGTGGTCTGGGCCCGGCTGCGGCGGGCGTGGCCGTTCCTCGCCACGGCGGCCGTGGTGGCCGCGGAGACGGTCCAGTACTTCGCCGGGCTGGACGGCGCTCTGTGGCTGCACCTGCCGCTGGGCGTGCTGACCGTCGCGGGGCTCGTCACGTTGGTCGTCGCGCTGTGGCGCCGTCCCCCGGAGGTCGTCGATGCGTGAACCGAGCCGTCGCCAGGTGCTGCGCCTCGGCGGCGCCTTCGGCCTGCTGACCGCCGCCGGGCTGACCACCGCGGCCGCGTTGTCCCGGCGTCCCGCGGTCACCGGCGCCGAACTCCGCAGCGCGGTGCCGCTGCCGCCGCCGTTCCGGCTGCCGCTGCCGCTGCCGCGGGTCCTGCGGCCGGTGTCCCCCGGCCGCTACGAGATCACCCAGCGCGTCGCGGACATCGAGATCCTGCCCGGGATCCCGACGCCGATGTGGACCTACGACGGGACCTTCCCCGGTCCGACGATCGAATCGCGCCGGGGCAGGCCGATCACCGTGACCCACCGCAACGAGCTGCCCGTGCCGACCGTGGTGCACCTGCACGGCGGGCGGACGCCGGCGGGCTCCGACGGCTACCCGACCGACCTGGTGCTGCCCGCGGGCTGGACGGCGGACCACCACACGATGCCCGACCCGCGGGCCGTGCGGACGCGGCTGACCCGCGGCTACACGTTTCCGCTCGACCAGCGGCCGGCGCTGCTGTGGTACCACGACCACCGGATGGACTTCACGGCTCCGGCGCTCTGGCGCGGCCTGGCCGGCCTGCACATCGTGCGCGACGACGCCGAAGAAGCGCTCGGCCTTCCCTCGGGCGCGCGGGAACTGCCGCTGCTGATCGCCGACCGCGCGTTCGCCGCGGACGGCAGCCTCGACTACCCGTCGCTCGACGGTACGCTGCGGGACCGGCCGGGTGTACGGGAGAGTTTCCGGGGCGGGGTGCTCGGCGACGTGATCCTGGTCAACGGCGTGCCGTGGCCGGTGCACGAAGTCGACGCGGCCCGGTACCGGCTGCGGGTCCTCAACGCGTCGAACGCGCGGCACTACGAACTCGAGGCGGTCACCGACGACCAGCGGCGGCTCCCGCTCGTCCAGGTCGGTGCCGACCAGGGGCTGCTCGCCGCGCCGGTCACCCACGCGACCCTGCCGATCGGGCCGGCCGAACGCTACGACGTCGTCGTCGACTTCGCGGACGTCCCGGTCGGCGGCCGCGTCCGCCTCCTCAACCGCCTCGGGACGGGGCGCACCGCCGAGGTGCTGGCCTTCCGGGTCGCCCGCCGCGCCCGGGACGACAGCCGCGTCCCCGCGGTGCTGTCGGCGGACCTGCCGTCGTGGGACCGGCCGGTCCGGGTGCGCGATTTCTCCTTCCGCACGGGGCGGACGGCGGGCGGGCACGGCTGGCTGGTCGACGGGCGGCCGTTCGACCCGGCCCGCACGGACGTCACCGTGTCCTTCGGCGACGTCGAGGTGTGGCGGCTCGTCGCCGACGTCCACCACCCGGTTCACCTGCACCTGGCGGGTTTCCGCGTGCTTTCGCGCGGCGGGCGGCCGCCGCTGCCGCACGACGCCGGGCTCAAGGACACCGTTTCGCTGCGTCCTGGCGAGGCGGCGGAGATCATCACTCGCTTCGACGGCTACCGCGGAAGGTACCTCTTCCACTGCCACAACGCCGAACACGAGGACATGGGCATGATGGCGAACCTCGACATCACCTGACACGCACCGTCGCGTTTCGTCACCCGGTCGAGGCGATGCCGATCTCCAACGAGGGTCGGCACGCCGGTCCGGACCACCTGGGGCACCGCTTCCACTGAGCCGGACGGGCAACGACGGCGGAACCGGGGTGAAGCTGCTTGTCCCGGTGAAACTCCCGCCACTAGCGTCTTGCCCAAGGGGATCGAATCCCTTTCCTGGCAAGGAAACGAACGAGGAGTGCCATCGATGACCGCTCTCGAGAAGCCCGTGACCCGCACCGCGTACCAGCAGTCGGTCGCCGACTACTGGAACGCGGAGAAGGATCCGGTGAACCTGCGGCTCGGCGACGTCGACGGCCTCTACCACCACCACTACGGCCTCGGTGACTACGACCCCGCGGTGCTCGAGGCCCCGGCCGCCACGCGCGACGAGGCGATCATCGCCGAGATGCACCGGCTCGAGACCGCGCAGGCGGACGTCCTCCTCGACCACCTGGGCCCGATCGCGCCGGAGGACCGGCTGCTCGACGCCGGCTGCGGCCGCGGCGGCACGAGCGTCATGGCCCACCTGCGGTTCGGCTGCCAGGTCGACGGCATCTCCATTTCCGAGCAGCAGGTCGGGTTCGCCAACGAGCACGTCCGGCAGCGCGGGATCGACGGCTCGGTGCGCTACCACCTGCGGAACATGCTCGACACCGGGTTCGAATCGGGCGTGTTCCAGGGCATCTGGAACAACGAGAGCACGATGTACGTGGACCTGAACGACCTGTTCGCCGAGCACGCGCGGCAGCTCAAGCCCGGCGGCCGGTACGTGACGATCACCGGGTGCTACAACGACGTCACGGGCGGCCGGTCGCGCGCGGTCAGCCAGATCGACCAGCACTACATCTGCAACATCCACGCCCGCGGCGACTACTTCAAGGCCTTGGCCGCCAACGGGTTCGTGCCGATCAACGTCGTCGACCTCACCGCGGCGACGATCCCGTACTGGGAGCTGCGGGAGAAGTCGTCGGTCGCCACCGGTATCGAAAAGCCGTTCCTGACCGCCTACCGCGAGGGCAGTTTCCACTACCTGCTGATCGCCGCCGACCGCGTCTGAGGCGGCGGAGTGACCGGGGAGAGCACCAGGGCCACATGTCCACAATGGACCATCGGGGAAGCCGCGGGGCTGCCGTCGGGGCCGTTCGGGCTCGGGACGTCGGCGGCGCGGATCGCGACCCAGTTCGCGCCGTCGCCCGGGCAGGACCCGGCGTACGCGTACCTGCCGTGGGGTGACGGCAGCGCGTCGCCGCTGTACTGCCCGCTCGTGGGCCGCGTCGACGACGGCCTCGCCGCGGAGGTCGACCGGCGCCTGGTCAACTGGGCGGCCGGCTGCGGGTTCACCGGCAAGGGCCTGGAGCAGATCGCCGGGGCCGGGTTCGGCAGGCTGGCGATGCTCGCCCACGCCGACTGCGACGACCCGGACCGGCTGCTCGTCGCGGCGCAGCTCAACGCGGTCTGGTGGGCGGCCGACGACTACTACGCCGACGACAGCACGCTCGGCGCGGCGCCCACCGAACTCCCCCCGCGCCTGGCGCTCGTCATGGCCGCGATGGACCCGGTCGCCCCGGCCGGGGAGTTCTCGGCCCCGCTGGAGGAGGCGCTGCGCGCGGACCCGATCCTCGTCGGGCTGCACTCGGCGATCGACCACCTGGGCCGGCACGGTTCCCCGGTGCTCGTGCAGCGCGTCTGCTACGCGACGTTCTCGATGTTCGTCAGCTGGGACGCCTACGCGGCGTGGCGCCACACGGGACGCTACCCGCCGGCGTGGGAGTACCTGGCGGCCCGCCAGCACGACAGCTTCTACACGTCGATGACCCTCGTCGACGCCGTCGGCGGTTACGAGCTGGCCGCCCCGTTCTACTACGACCCGCGCGTGCGCGAGGCGATGATGCGGGCCGGGACGGCGTCGGTGCTGGTCAACGACCTCCATTCGGTGGCCAAGGACGCGGCCGACGAGAAACCGGTCTGCAACATGGTGCTGCAGATCGCCGCGGACCGGGGCTGCCCGGTCGAAGAGGCGGTCGAGGCCACCGTCGCACTGCACAACAAGATCGTCCACGAGTTCGAGGACGGCCACCGGGAGCTGATGGCCGTGCCGTCGCCGGAGCTGCAGCGGTTCCTCGTGGGTGTCCGTTCCTGGATGGGCGGCGGCTTCACCTGGCACGCCACCAATCCCCGCTACCAGTGATTGAGGTTTCGTTGTGAGTGTCACCGACCCGGTGGATGTGGAGCAGGTCCCGTCGAGTTTGGGGCGGGCGGCGGCCCGGACCTTGGCGACGACGACGAAGTCGGTCCCGCAGATGCAGGGGATCTCCTCGCGGTGGCTGCTGAAGGTGCTGCCGTGGGTGGAGGTCGCCGCGGGGTCCTACCGGGTCAACCGGCGCCTGTCCTACGCGGTCGGGGACGGCCGGGTCACCTTCACCACCACCGGCGCCCAGGTCCGGGTCATCCCCCCCGAACTGGGGGAACTGCGCCCGCTGCGCGGCTTCGACGACGACGAGGTCCTGATCGAACTGGCCGACCGGTTCACCCAGCAGGAATACGCCCCCGGCGACGCCCTGGTCGAATTCGGCTCCCCCGCCGACCAGGTGTTCCTCCTCGCCCACGGCAAAATCACCAAGGTCGGCACCGGCGCCTACGGCGACCAGGTCGTCCTGGGCACCCTCGCCGACGGCGACCACTTCGGCGAGACCACCCTCACCGACCCCGACGGCATCTGGGAATTCACCGCCAAAGCCGTCACCACCTGCACCGTGCTGACCCTGCCCCGCGCCGCCTTCGACGACGTCCTGGCCCGCTCCGAAACCCTGCAAAACCACCTGCGGGACTACCAGGCCCGCGGCGCCGCGGCCAGCAACGACCACGGCGAAGCCGAAATCTCCCTCGCCTCCGGCCACGACGGCGAACCGGTCCTGCCCGGCACCTTCGTCGACTACGAAGCCCGCCCCCGCGAATACGAACTCTCCGTCGCCCAAACCGTCCTGCGGGTCCACTCCCGCGTCGCCGACCTCTACAACCAGCCGATGAACCAGATCGAACAGCAACTCCGGCTCACCGTCGAGGCGCTGCGCGAACGCCAGGAACACGAACTGATCAACAACCCCGACTTCGGGCTACTGCACAACGCCGACTTCGCCCAGCGCATCCCCACCCGCACCGGCCCACCCACCCCTGATGACCTCGACCAGCTGCTCACCCTGGTCTGGAAAGACCCCGGCTTCTTCCTCGCCCACCCCAAAACCATCGCCGCGTTCGGCCGCGAATGCACCAAAGCCGGCCTCTACCCCACCAGCGTCGACCTCGGCGGCCACCAGGTCCCCTCCTGGCGCGGCGTCCCCATCCTGCCCTGCAACAAAATCCCCGTCACCGACACCCGCACCAGCTCCATCCTGCTGATGCGCACCGGCGAATCCGCCCAAGGCGTCGTCGGCCTCCACCAAACCGGCCTGCCCGACGAATACCAGCCCGGCCTCAACGTCCGCTTCATGGGCATCAACGACCAAGCCATCATCTCCTACCTCGTCTCCGCCTACTACTCCGCCGCCGTCCTCGTCCCCGACGCCCTCGCCGTCCTCGAAGCCGCCGAAATCGGCCGGGAGGGATGATGCCCGAACCCCGCACCCCGCCCCGCAAACCCGACACCGAACCACCGCGTCCCGGGACCGGCCTGCCGCCTTCTGCGTTCGGGCCGACCGGGCTGGGCACCGCCGCCGCCCGGGTCACCCCGCGCACCGGCGGCACCCGCCCGCCGCACGCCCCCGAACCCGATCGGCGGGCCACCCCGTGACCCTCACCGAGGAAACCCGGCCG
>NZ_JMQI01000045.1 GCF_000695625.1 Amycolatopsis rifamycinica | reverse complement strand
TGCATCCCACCCACCCAAGTCACCCACCCACCACCCGAGCCGACCCTCCAATCACCCGAGTCGACCCCCCAATCACGCGAGTCGTCCACCCAGGTACGCGAGTCGTCCATCCGAGTACGCGAGTCGTCCATCCAGGTACGCGAGTCGCCCCCCCAATCACGGGTGATGCCCCTCCAATCACGCGCGATGCCCGCTCGATCACGCGTGAAGCCCGCCCCAGCACGCGAGATACCCCGCCAAGCACCCGTGCCGCCCGCGGGCCGCCCACCGGAGCGGCTCGAGGCCACCGTCAGAACCAGCAGTCAGGCCGCACGCGAAGCAATTCCGTCCGCAGTACCGGCGTGCCGTCGACCGGCGCGGGGTCCTCCGCGGTCGGCTGGATCCCGCCGGCCGCGACCTTGTCCAGCGTCTTCAGCCCTTCCGCACCGACCGTGCCGAACACCGTGTAGTTCGGCCGCAGCGCGGAATCGCCGTACACGACGAAGAACTGCGAACCATTCGTATCCGGCCCCGCATTGGCCATCGCGAGCAGGCCCCGCGCGTAGACGCGCCGCGCGCCGGTCGGGTCGGTCGGTGCCGGCGGCAGATCGACCGGCAGCTCGTCCTTGTACTTGTAGCCCGGCCCGCCTTCCCCGGTCGCGCTCGGGTCGCCGCACTGCAGCACCTTCAACGTCGGGTATGCGGTCAGCCGGTGGCACACCGTGTGGTCGTAGAACCGGTGCCGCGCCAGGTGCAGGAAGCTCTGCACGGTGCACGGCGCCTTCGCGCGGTCCAGCCGCAGCGGCAGCGCACCCTGACTGGTCGGGACGGCGACGTCGACCTTGCCGTGGCTCGGCGTGTGCCGCGGGTCGGGTGGCAGCGGCACCGGCCGCGCGGGCGGTTCGTCCGGGGTTTCGGTGTACTGACAGGGCCCGTGCGTCGTCTTCGGCGGCGGGGCGTCGGCCGCCGAGGCGACGCCGTTCCCGGCCACGAACAACGCGCCTGCCGTCAGCGCGGTGAGAAGTGTCTTCTTCATCCTGCACGCCCTCCCAGTGATCGCCCGGTTCCGGAGCGCTCCGCAGTCTAGGGCGCGGCACCGACAGCCAGAACCGGCGAAAGTCGCCCTAGTCAGTCCATCGGGTGAACCTCGGCGCCCGCACCCCGGAAATTGTCGGACCCCCCGCGCATGATGATCAGCACGCGGCAAACCCGCCGCGTTCGAGGGAGGACATCATGGAAGTACGGCGAAGACCCGTTGCGGTGGCGCGGTTTCTGCTCACGCGACTCGCGTCGGCCGTCCGGAGCGCACTACCCCCGCAGATCCGCGATCAGTTCCTCGGCGGCCGCGAACGGATCGATCTCCCTCGCCACGACCCGCTCGGCGACGCCGGCGAGCCGTCCCCCGCCGCGCAGGTCCACGAGCTCGGCCCGCAGCCGCCGGAGCGCGATGGCCTCGACCTCGTCGCGCGCCCGGGCCACCCGGCGCCGGGCCAGCTCGTCGTGCGCCACGAGCCAGTCGTGGTGCGCGGCCAGCGCCCGCACGACTTCGTCGACGCCCTCGCCCTTCGCCGCGACGGTCCGCACGATCGGCTGCCGCCAGCTCGCCCCCCGGATCTCCCGGCGAGCCAGGGAGATCATCTGCTTGAGGTCGTGCACGGTGGCGTCGGCGCCCTCGCGGTCCGCCTTGTTGACGACGAAGACGTCGGCGATCTCCAGCACGCCGGCCTTGGCGGCCTGGATGCCGTCGCCCATCCCCGGGGCGAGCAGCACCACCGTGGTGTCGGCCAGTTTCACGACGTCCACTTCGGACTGACCGACGCCGACGGTCTCGATCAGCACGACGTCGAAACCGGCCGCGTCCAGCACGCGCACCGCCTGCGGCGTCGCCCACGAGAGCCCGCCCAGGTGCCCGCGCGTGGCCATCGAGCGGATGAACACGCCGGGGTCGGTGGCGTGCTCGGTCATCCGGATCCGGTCGCCGAGCAGCGCCCCGCCCGAAAACGGCGAAGACGGGTCGATGGCGAGCACCCCGACCCGCTTGCCCTCCGCGCGCAACGCGGTGAGCAGCGCCGACGTCGATGTCGACTTGCCGACGCCGGGCGGCCCGGTCAGCCCGACGACCCGGGCCCGCCCGGTGTACGGGGTCAGCGCCCGCGCGATTTCCGCGACGCGGGGGTGGGCGTCCTCGACGAGCGACAGCAGCCGCGCGACGGCACGGGGTTGCCCGTCCCGTGCGCGGCCGACGAGGTCGTCGAGGACGTCGAGGTCGAGTGCTCCGGCCACTTACGCGGACGGCACCCGCAGCAGGAGGGCGTCGCCCTGGCCGCCGCCACCGCACAGCGCGGCCGCGCCCAGCCCGCCGCCGCGGCGGCGCAGCTCGTGGATCAGGTGCACCGCGAGCCGGGCCCCGGAGGCGCCGATGGGGTGGCCGAGGGCGATGGCGCCGCCGTTGACGTTGACCTTCTCCGGGTCGAGGCCGAGCTTCTCGGTCGAGACGAGCCCGACGGCGGCGAAGGCCTCGTTGATCTCGACGAGGTCGAGCGCGTCGGCGGTCAGGTTCGCCTTCGCCAGCGCGGCGAGGATGGCGTTCGACGGCTGCTCGTGCAGGCTCGCGTCGGGGCCGGCGACGACACCGTGCGCGCCGATCTCGGCGAGCGGCGTGATGCCGAGTTCTTCGGCCTTGGCCTTGCTGGCCACGATGACCGCGGCGGCGCCGTCGGAGATCTGCGAGGCCGAGCCCGCGGTGATGGTGCCGTCGGAGGCGAAGGCGGGGCGCAGCTTGGCGAGGCCTTCGGCGGTGGTGTCGGCGCGGACGCCCTCGTCGGTGTCGAAGACGACCGGGTCGCCCTTGCGCTGCGGGATGGAGACCGGCGCGATCTCGTCGGCGAAGTAGCCGTTCTTGATCGCCTCGGCGGCGCGCTGGTGGGAGCGGGCGGAGAACGCGTCCTGCTGCTCGCGGGTGACGCCGTAACGGGAGTTGTACTTCTCCGTCGAGGCGCCCATGGCGACCTGGTCGAAGGCGCAGAAGAGACCGTCGTAGGCCATGTGGTCGACGAGGGTGGTGTCGCCGTACTTGAAGCCGGAGCGCGACTTGGGCAGCAGGTGCGGCGCCTGGGTCATCGACTCCTGGCCGCCGGCGACGACGAGGTCGAACTCGCCGGCGCGGATGAGCTGGTCGGCGAGGGCGATGGCGTCGAGGCCGGAGAGGCAGACCTTGTTGATCGTCAGCGCGGGCACGCTCATGGGGATGCCCGCGGCGACCGCGGCCTGGCGGGCGGGGATCTGGCCGGCGCCGGCGGTCAGCACCTGGCCCATGATCGTGTACTGCACCGCGTCCGGGGAGACCCCGGCGCGTTCGAGGGCCGCCTTGATCGCCACCCCGCCCAGCTGAGCGCCCGTGAAGTCCTTGAGGGAGCCCAGCAGGCGCCCGATCGGCGTACGGGCGGCACCCAGGATCACGGAACCGGACACGGCGTCCTCCAAGCATCGGCGCATGGGCAGTTTTCCCGACCATACCCGGGAGCAGGGCTTCTTGATGGAGCCAGTGTGAGGCGGGGCACGCGACGATTCCGCCTCACCGCGGCGCGCGGGCCCCCTATCCTGCCTCCATGAATGACGCCCTGCGGCCGTTCGTGACGGCCATCGACCACGTCGGCATCGCGGTCCCGGACCTGGACGCGGCCATCGAGTTCCACCGCGCGCACTTCGGCCTGGAGGTCGCGCACGAGGAGGTGAACGAGGAGCAGGGGGTGCGCGAGGCGATGCTCCGCGCCCCGGGCACGGCGGGCACGGAGACGCAGATCCAGCTGCTGGCCCCGCTGCGCGAAGACTCGGCGATCGGCAAGTTCCTGTCCAAGAGCGGCCCGGGCCTGCAGCAGCTGGCCTACCGCGTGTCCGATGTGGACGCCGCGGCGGCGGCCCTGCGCGAAAAGGGCCTGCGCATGCTGTACGAGGAGGCGAAGAGGGGCACATCGAACAGCCGGGTGAACTTCGTCCACCCCAAGGACGCGGGCGGCGTCCTGGTGGAACTGGTCGAGCCGGCCAAGAACGCAACGCCGCACTGACCCGGCACCCGTTCCGGGCAAGGGTTCCGCGCGGCGGTGCGGCGCCGAGCCCGCGCACCGGGACAAACACGGCCCGGCGGCGCGGCCGCGAGCGAGGCGGGGTGTCCGGCACACGGCGAGCACCGGCGGGCAGCGAGCGGGAGACAAGAACCGGCGGCCGGTCAGGACTCCAGCGAGCTGGAGGGTCGGCCGGCACGTCGGCGAGCGCCGGCACCTCGACGCGAGCCGGGTGGCCGCAGGCAAGCTGAACCAAAGCCGCGCGGCATGCCCAGCCGCACCCACCCGACGACGCGGGCCGCCTCGGGCGCAGGAGCGGGCGGCTACCGGCCAAGCCCAGCCAGCGCAGCCCGGCCTTGCCAGGCCCCGCGCAGCCAGGCCAGCGCAGTCCGGTCAGCCCAGCGCGACCCCGCCAGCCAGCGCAGCCCAGCCTGCGCAGCCGAATCAGGCCCAGCCAGCGCAACCTGGCCAGTCCAGTGCGCCCCAGCCAGCGCAGCCCGGCCAGGCCCGCGCGCCGGACCAGCGCAGCCGGGCCAGGCCCAGCGCAACCCCGCCAGGCCAGCGCAGTCCGGCCCGGCCAACGCAGCCGGCCAGGCAAGCGCCCAGGCCCACCGCCCGGAACCCGGCCAACCAACCCCCGCCCGGCCGCCCCTACGCCGGCGCGGCCTTGGACGCCAGGGCGTCGGCGATGAACGTCAGCTCGCCGTCGAACTCCGCGGGCAGGTCGTCCTCCGAATGGCGGGCCGTCGCGTGTCGGTGGCTGACCGCGCGGGCCAGGAGGCCCGAGGCGCGATCCACGTCCGCCGTGGGGAGGCCGCCGCCTGTTGCCGCCACTATCACCGCTTGGACCTGGCGGACCAGGACCTGGAAGCGCTCGTGGAGGGCGTCGCGGACCACGTGGTGCGTGTCCGCCTCGCGCCACAGCAGGTGTGACAGCCCCAGGGACCTGCTGAAGCGGTGGTCCAGCTCGCGGACCAGGCGCCGGAGGCTGCCCGCCAGGTCGCCCGGGACCACCACCACCGCCGGCTCGATGCGCTCGTCCGGGAGGCGCTCGACGAGGGCCGTCAGCAGGTCCGACTTGTGGCGGAAGTAGTAGTGCACCAGCCCCTTCGGCACTCCGGCCCGCTCCGCTATCCGCGATGTCGGGGTGGCGTCGAAGCCGGACTCGGCGAAGAGCGCCTCGGCTGCGCAGAGGATGCGCTCCTTCGCCGAATCCTCGGTCATTCCCGTGCCTCCCGCGTCGTCAGTGCTGCCCGGCCGTGCGGTGCGCGGCGTTCGCGACCGGCATCGCCGCCGCGCCCGCGATGACCGTCAGCACCCCGGCGATCCAGGACGTCCAGGACGCGCCGTTGAACTCCGTGTACCCCATCACCCACGGCGCGATGAACAGCAGCACGCCGAGCGCGATCTGGATGCCTTCGCCGTAGACCATGCCCGGCATCGCCAGCGAAACCAGGCCGTCGAGTGCGATCAGCGCGCCCAGGACGACCATCGTCCACATCGCGGTCGTGTCCGTGCTCAGCCAAAGGGGTGAAAGAGCGGCGACCACCCCGATGACGACCTCGGCCCAGTCGTGGGGCCGGGTCCACGCGCGCGTAGAGACTTCACTCATTCGTGCTCACCTCCGTCGGTGAAACTGCTGGTCGGGTGGGTGTTCCCGACGTCGATGATCCACCTGACTGGCCGGCCGGTCAAGACTGATCCGTCACAGTTCGACGGGTAATCGTGCTGTCCGTCTCGTACAGTTGTGGCCGCGTGTTACCCGCGAGTAATTTCTGCCGCCAACACCCCCATCTCCGCGGAGGAACCGATGACGCAGCTCGGCGAGATCCAGCAGGCCATCCTGACCGGCGAGTCCGCCGCGGTCGGCTCGTTGCCCGTCCCCGAGAGCTACCGAGGGGTGACCGTGCACGCCGACGAGGTCGACATGTTCGAGGGCCTCGAAAGCCGGGACAAGGACCCCCGCAAGTCGCTGCACGTCGACGACGTGCCCGTGCCCGAACTGGGTCCCGGCGAGGCGCTGGTCGCGGTGATGGCGAGCGCCATCAACTACAACACCGTCTGGACGTCGATCTTCGAGCCGATCCCGACGTTCAAGTTCCTGAAGAAGTACGGGAAGCTCTCGCCGCTGGCCAAGCGGCACGACCTGCCGTACCACGTCGTCGGCTCGGACCTGTCCGGTGTCGTGCTGCGGACCGGCGCCGGGGTGCACAACTGGAAGCCCGGCGACGAGGTCGTCGCGCACTGCCTGAACGTCGAGCTCGAGGGCCCCGACGGGCACAACGACACGATGCTCGACACCGAGCAGCGGATCTGGGGCTTCGAGACGAACTTCGGCGGCCTCGCCGAGATCGCGCTGGTCAAGGCCAACCAGCTGATGCCGAAGCCGGACCACCTGACCTGGGAAGAGGCCGCGTCGCCCGGCCTGGTCAACTCGACCGCCTACCGCCAGCTCGTCTCGCGCAACGGCGCCGACATGAAGCAGGGCGACGTCGTGCTGATCTGGGGCGCTTCGGGCGGCCTCGGCTCCTACGCGACGCAGTACGCGCTGAACGGCGGCGCCATCCCCGTGTGCGTCGTGTCCAGCCCGGAGAAGGCGGCGATCTGCCGGAAGCTCGGCGCCGAGCTGATCATCGACCGCAGCGCCGAGGGCTACCGGTTCTGGAAGAACGACGACGAGCAGGACCCGAAGGAGTGGCAGCGCTTCGGCGCGAAGATCCGCGAGCTGACCGGCGGCGAGGACCCGGACATCGTGTTCGAGCACCCGGGCCGGGAGACGTTCGGCGCCTCCGTCTACGCCGCGCGCAAGGGCGGCACGATCGTCACGTGCGCGTCGACGTCCGGGTACATGCACCAGTACGACAACCGCTACCTGTGGATGAACCTGAAGCGGATCATCGGCTCCCACTTCGCGAACTACCGCGAGTCCTGGGAGGCGAACCGGCTGATCGCGAAGGGGCTGATCCACCCGACGCTCTCCAAGACCTACCCGCTCGAGGAGACCGGGCAGGCCGCGCTGGACGTGCACCGCAACGCGCACCAGGGCAAGGTCGGCGTGCTCGCGCTCGCCCCGGAGGAAGGCCTCGGCGTCCGCGACGAAGAGAAGCGGGCGAAGCACATCGAGGGCATCAACGCGTTCCGCGGCGCCTGAGGCGGGACGACGCCGGGAGCGGAACCGCTCCCGGCGTCGGGAACCGCCGGAGAACGGCCCGATCCGGGCGGTTCCTTTCGCCGCGGCAGACGGCGCGTTCGGCGCAGGGCCCGGGTGCTCACCCTTCCGTGACCCGGCTGCGGCTACGGTAGGCCCCATGAGCCTTGGCGATGAACGGGAGCTTGTGCCGCTGGGAGCCGGCTTCGACGTGGCGAAGCGCGGGTACAGCCGAGCGCAGGTCGACGAGCACCTCGAACGGCTGGACGCCGATCTGAAGATGCTCACCGCGGATCGGGACGCCGCCATCGCGCAGGCGGGCGACCTCGCCCGCCAGCTGGAGATCGCGCGCGGCGAGATCGCGGACCTGCGCGGGCAGGTCGATCGGCTCGCCCAGCCGCCGACGAGCGTCGAAGGCCTGTCCGAACGGCTGCAGCGCATGTTGCGCCTGGCGCAGGACGAATCCGCCGATACCCGCGCCCGCGCCGAAGCCGAGGCCGGGCACATCCGGGCGAAGGCCGAGACGGACGCCAGCGCCATGCGGGCCCGCTACGAGCAGCTGCTCACCGAGCTCGACCTGCGCCGCAAGGAGATGGAAGCCGAGCACCGCAAGGTCCTCGAAGACGCCCGCGCGCAGGCCAAGAAGATCACCGACGAGGCCGAGGCGGAGCGCAAGCGGCTCGACACCGAGTCGGCCGACCGCCGGACCAAGGTCGAAGAGGACTTCGAGATCGCGATGGCCTCGCGCCGCACCGAGGCGATGCGGGTGCTGGCCGAGCAGGAGGCCGCGAGCAAGGCCGAGGCCGCGCGGCGCGTCCAGGAGGCCACGCAGGACGCCGCCGACATCCGCGCGAAGGTCCTCGAAGAGGAGAAGGCCGCGAAGGCCGACATCGACCGTCGTCAGCGGGAGTCGGTCGCGGAGGCGAACAAGCGACGGCAGGACTCGATCACCGAGGCCAACGCCCGGTTGGCGGAGGCCGCCGACGAGGCGCGGCGCCGGGTGACGGCCGCCACGGAGGAGTCGAACCGGCGGATCACCCAGGCGAACGAGCGGGTCGACGCGCTGCGGAAGGTGCGCGGCGGGCTGGCCGAGCAGGTGCGCGCGGCACGGGCGGTGCTGGCCGAGGCGCACACCGTCCTCGGCGACGACGTCAAGGTGCCCGCCGACGTCAAGGCCGACCTGGTGGCGGACCCGAAGCCGGACGCCGGGGACGACACCGAGAAGACGGTCCGGGTCACCGACATCGAGGAGACGATCCGGATTCGCGCCTCCGACGTGCCGAAGCCGAAGCCCGGGGCCAAGCCGGCCGCGGCCAAGCCGGTGGCCAAGCCCGCCCCCGCGGCAGCTCCCAAGGCAGCCCCCACGGCAGCTTCCAAAGCAGCGCCGAAGCCGGCTCCGCGGGCGAGCGGAGCGCAGAAAGCGACTGGCGAGTAACCTTCCACCCGACACGGGCGTGGACGAGCCTGCGCGGTCGGTACCGACCGGCTATCGTCCCTGCTCACGCGGGATCACCTGGAGGTTTTGCGCATGGGTGCGGCATATCGGACCGTGGTGGTGGGCACGGACGGCTCGGAGTCCTCGTTCGCGGCGGTGGACCGCGCGGCGGCGGTGGCAGGCGACGCCGGCGCCACGCTCGTCATCGCGTGTGCGTTCTACCCGGCGAGCCGGTCCGACGTCGACAAGGCGCAGGACGTCCTCGGCGAAGAGGCGTACCAGGTCGTCGGCTCGGCCCCGGCCGAAGACACCCTGCAGTCGGCGCGGGACCGGGCGGCGCGCGCGGGCGCGGAGAAGATCGACACGGTCGCGGTCAAGGGCGACCCGGTCGACTCGCTGCGCAAGGTGGTCAAGGAGCGCGAAGCCGACCTGCTGGTGGTCGGCAACCGCGGGCTCAACACGATCGCCGGCCGGATCCTGGGCTCGGTGCCGTCGGAGGTGGCCCGCAAGTCCGGCGTGGACGTGCTGATCGTCCACACGACCTGACGTGACCGATCCGGGCGAGGAGCTTCAGCAGCGGCTCGAACGCGTCCTGCTCGGCGGCAGGCGGAAGTACACCCGGCTCGAAGTGGCGGAGAAGGCCGGCGTGCCCGACGAACGGTCACGCCGGCTCTGGCGCGCGCTGGGGTTCGCGACCGTGCGCGACGACGAGGTCGTCTTCACCGACGCGGACGTCGAAGCGATGCGGACCGCCGATCAGCTGGTCCAGTCGGGACTGATCGACCCGAGCATCGAGGTCTCGGTGACCCGCGCGCTCGGCCAGCACCTCTCGCGGCTGGCCGAGTGGCAGGTCGACATGCTGTGGGAGCTGATCCGGGAGCAGCCGGAGCCGGGCCGCGGCGAACGCCAGGTGACCCGCCTGGTCGACCGGCTGCTGCCCGAGCTGGAGCGGGTGCAGAACTTCGTCTGGCGACGGCACCTGGCGGCGTACGCGGGCCGGGCGTTCGCGGCGCCGGACGAGCACCTGGAGACCCGCACCGAGGTGGTCGGGTTCGTCGACATGGTCGGCTACACGCGCCTGACGCGCCAGATCGGCGAGGACGAGCTGAGCCGGGTGCTCGACGCGTTCGAGACCCTGGCCACCGAGGTGATCGCCGAGCACCACGGCCGCGTGGTGAAGATGATCGGCGACGAGGTCCTGTTCGTGGCCGACGCCCCGGTCGACGCGGCCGAGATAGCCCTGACGCTGACCGAGCGCACGTCGGCGGACGAGACGTTGCCGTCGGTCCGCGCGGGCATGGCCTCGGGCCGGATCCTGTCGCGCTTCGGCGACGTGTACGGCTCGGTGGTCAACCTGGCGGCCCGCCTGACGTCGGTGGCCCGCCCGGGCACGATCCTGGTCGACCGCGAGCTGGCCACGGAGCTGGCGGAGGAGAAGGCCTACGAGCTGCGCGTCCGCCGGCCGGTGACGGTCCGCGGCTACAACCGCCTCCGCCCGGCGGCGCTGCGCCGGGCGAGCGAGGCCCCGACGGGCATGTTCGCGAGCTCCCAGCAGCTGGCGGCGGAGATGCTGGGCCTCACCCCGGCAACCGAGCCGGAAGAGCCACGCCGCCGGCGACGCCGAGGCCGCTGACGGCCGACGCAGCCCCCGCCACTCCCAGGGGGCGTGCCCAAGTCCAGTCTATCGGCCGGCAGCGGTCGAACCCGTCGAAAAGCCGTCGACGGGTCTGGTTGCCCACAAGTCGCCCGGTTTGTGGACAGCACGGCACCTCAGGCGTCGAAGTCGACCGTCAACGTCTCCGAGACCGGGTACGACTGGCACGTCAGGACGAACCCCGCCGCCACCTCCGCCTCCTCCAGCGCGAAGTTGCGCCGCAGGTCCACCTTGCCCTCCGTCACCTTCGCGCGGCACGTCCCGCAGACCCCGCCCTTGCAGGCGAACGGCAGGTCCGGGCGGAACTTCTGGGCCCCGTCGAGGACCGACGACGAGCGCGGCAACGTCATCGGCGTCGAACGGCCGTCCAGGACCACCGACACCTCCGAGGACTCCCCCGCCACCGCCGGGTCGAGGTGCTCCACCGGGGCCGGTGGGGTGTCCACGTAGAACAGCTCCTGGTGGATCCGGGACCGCGGCACGCCCAGCGACGCCAGCAGCTCCTGCGCGCCCGACACCATCTCGAACGGGCCGCACAGCCACCAGTGGTCCACGGACTCGACCGGCACCAGCGTGCCGAACAACGTGCGCAGCTTCGGGACGTCCAGACGGCCCGTGAACAGCTCCGCCTCCCGCGGCTCGCGCGACAGCACGTGAATCAGCTCGAGCCGTGAAGGCGCGCTGTCCTTCAGGTCCGCCAGCTCGTCCGCGAACATCACCGTGTCCGTGCGGCGGTTGCCGTACAACACGGTCACCGTGGCCGTCGACGAGCGCAGCAGCGACGAGACGATCGACAGCACCGGCGTGATGCCCGAACCTGCCGCGATCAGGACGTGGTGGCCGCCCGTCGACAGGTCCGGCGTGAACGAGCCGGAAGGCGGGGCCACCTCGATCGTGTCGCCCGGGCGGACCTCGTGCACCAGCCACGACGAGAAGAACCCGTCCGGGACCAGGCGGACGCCGACCCGCGGCGCCTCGCCGGCCGGGGCGCAGATCGAGTACGACCGGCGCTCGTCACGGCCGTCGATCGCGCGCCGCAGGGTCAGGGACTGGCCCGGCTTGAAGGCGTACTCCGAGGCCAGCGACGGCGGCACGTCGAACGTCACCGCGACCGCGTCGTCGCACAGCCGCTCGACGCCGGCCACCTTCAGCGAGTGGAACTGCGCCACCTCAGATCTCCTTGACGTGCTCGAAGGGTTCCAGGCACGCACGGCAGCGCCGCAGCGCCTTGCACGCCGTCGCGCCGAACCGGGACTGCTCTTCGGTGTCCGTGGATCCGCAGTGCGGGCAGGAGACCCGCGACACCGGCGCCGACAGCGTCAGCGGGATCGGGCCCGAGCGGCGGGGCGCGGCACCCGGGGGTGCGATGCCCGCCGCGGCCAGCTTCTGCCGCCCCGCGGGCGAAATCCAGTCCGACGTCCACGCCGGCGACAGCTGCGTCCGGATCTCGACGTCCGCGTAGCCCGCCGAAACGAGGGCGTGCTCCAGGTCGTCGCGCATGGTGTCCATCGCGGGGCAGCCGGTGTACGTCGGCGTGATCGCGACGACCACGCGGCCGCCGGACTCCGACACCGAGCGCAGCACGCCCAGGTCCGCCAGCGTCAGCATCGGCAGCTCGGGGTCGGTGACCGTGGCGGCCACCGCGGCCGCGGTCACCATCGGGCGTCCGGCATGGCCCGGGCGACGCTCTGCAGCTCCGCCAGCAGGTACCCGAAAGACTCGGTGTGGACGCCGTCGCGGCCCGTCCGGCCCGAAACCCCGGCCAGCTCACCCGACGACGGCCGCGAAAGCGTCGCCGCGGAAAGCGCCTGGTCCAGGACCGCGTCGAACTCGGGCCGCAGCGAAGCCGCGTCGACGAACTCGACCGGGTGCGTGCGGAACAGCTCGCCCACGTACGGCCAGACGTCGTCGAGGCCCTCCTGCATCCGCGCGTGCGACAACGGCGTCCCGTCGCCGAGGCGGACCAGCCACTGCGCCGCGTAGTCGCGGTGGTAGGTCAGCTCCTTGACGCCCTTGTCCGCGATCGCCGCCAGCACCGGGTCCACCGACGTCTCGAGCCGCTGGAACAGGGCCAGCCGCCACGTCGAGAACACGAACAGGCGTGCGATCAGGTGCCCGAAGTGCCCGCCGCCCAGCTCCGCGAGCCGGACGTTGCGGAACTCGTTCTCGGCGCGGAGGAACGCGAGCGCATCCTCCGTGCGCGACGAGCCGTCCGCCTTGCCGGCCCGGGCGAGCAGCAGCCGCGCCTGCCCCAGCAGGTCGAGGGCGATGTTGGCGAGGGCGACCTCGTCCTCCAGCTCGGGGGCGTTGGTGCACCACTCCTGGAGCCGGTGGGAGAAGATCAGCGCGTCGTCGCCCAGCATCAGGCAGTAGGCCGCCAAGGAAGCGGCGTCCACCCCCGGTGGAACCGAAGTGTCCACTCCGGACAGCGGGTCTTCGAAGCCGGTGCCGAACGCCCAGCGGGCGTCGTTCTCCTCGGTGATGGCCTCGTACACGTTGTCGAAACTCATATGTGCGGCACCTCCTCGGGAATGTCGTAGAACGTCGGGTGCCGGTAGACCTTGTCGCCGCTGGGCGCGAAGAACGGGTCCTTCTCGTCCGGCGACGACGCCGTGATGTCCGCCGCGCGCACGACCCAGATCGACACGCCTTCGTTGCGCCGCGTGTAGAGGTCACGGGCGTGGTGCAGGGCCATCTGGTCGTCGGCCGCGTGCAGCGATCCGACGTGCACGTGGTTCAGCCCGCGCTTGCCGCGGACGAACACCTCGTACAGCGGCCAGTCGTGCTTGACCGGCCCCGGCGCGGCGGGGACGCCTTCCAGCGGGACGGCGCCGTGGCCGCCTTCGGCCGTCAGCTCGCTCACTTGTGCTCCTTCTTCGCGGCGTGCGCCACCGCGGCTTCCCGCACCCACGCGCCCTCTTCGTGCGCGCGACGCCGGTGCGCGATCCGCTGCGCGTTGCACGGGCCGTTGCCCTTCAGCACGTTCTTGAACTCGTCCCAGTCGACCGCGCCGAAGTCGTAGTGCCCGCGCTCGGCGTTCCACTTGAGCTCGGGGTCGGGGAAGGTGACGCCGAGGGCCTCGGCCTGCGGCACCGACATGTCCACGAACCGCTGCCGCAGCTCGTCGTTGGTGTGGCGCTTGATCTTCCACGCCATCGACTGTGCGGTGTTCGGCGAATCGGCGTCCGGCGGGCCGAACATCATCAGCGACGGCCACCACCAGCGGTTGACGGACTCCTGGACCATCTCCCGCTGCTGGTCCGTCCCGCGCATCATCGTCATCAGCAGCTCGTAGCCCTGCCGCTGGTGGAAGGACTCCTCCTTGCAGATGCGGATCATCGCCCGCGCGTACGGCCCGTACGAAGACCGGCACAGCGGCACCTGGTTGCAGATCGCCGCGCCGTCGACCAGCCAGCCGATCACGCCGACGTCGGCGAAGGTCAGCGTCGGGTAGTTGAAGATCGACGAGTACTTCTGCCGTCCGGTGATCAGCTTGTCGGTCAGGTCCGCGCGGTCCGCGCCCAGCGTCGCCGCCGCGGAGTACAGGTAGAGCCCGTGGCCGGCTTCGTCCTGCACCTTGGCCAGCAGGATCGCCTTGCGCCGCAGCGACGGCGCCCGCGTGATCCAGTTGCCTTCCGGCTGCATGCCGATGATCTCCGAGTGCGCGTGCTGCGCGATCTGCCGGATCATCGTCTTGCGGTAGCCCTCGGGCACCCAGTCGCGCGGCTCGATCCGCTGGTCGCGCTCGATGGTGTGCTCGAAGTGCTCCTCGAGGGACACAGTGGCGGTCACGGCTGCTCCTTCGAAACCAGGGTCAGGACGTCGTACTTGGCCACGGACTCGCCGTCGGCGTTGGTGACGTCGGCGTCCCAGCGGACCTCGCCGTAGTCCTGGTCGATCCGCGGGGTGATCTGCTTCGCGGTCAGCGTCACCGTCAGGGAGTCGCCGACCTTGACCGGGGTGAGGAACCGCAGGTTCTCCAGGCCGTAGTTGGCCAGCACCGGGCCCGGCTCGGGCGAGACGAACAGGCCCGCGGCGAACGAGACGACCAGATAGCCGTGCGCGACGATCCCGCCGAACAGCGGGTTGGCCGCTGCCGCTTCGGGGTCGGTGTGCGCGTAGAACGTGTCGCCGGTGAACTCGGCGAAGTGGTCGACGTCGTCCTGCGAAACCACCCGCGGCCCGGCGACCACCGAGTCACCGATGCGCAGCTCGGCCAGGGACTTCCGGAACGGGTGGACGCCTTCGGTCCGCGGCGCGCCGGCGACCCAGCGGCCGGTCACCGCGCTCAGCACGGCGGGCGAACCCTGCACGGCGGTGCGCTGCATGTGGTGCAGCACGCCGCGGACGCCACCCATCTCCTCGCCGCCGCCCGCGCGGCCCGGGCCGCCGTGGACCAGCTGCGGCATCGGCGAACCGTGCCCGGTGGACTCCTTCGCGTCTTCGGCGTCGAGCACCAGCAGCCGCCCGTGGAACGGCGCCGCGCCGAGGACGACCTCGCGCACGAACTCCTTGTCCGCCGAGACGACGGACCCCGCCAGGCTGCCGCCGCCGCGCGCGGCGAAGTCGACGACCTGCTCGGTGGACGTGTACGGCATCAGCGTCGAGACCGGCCCGAACGCCTCGACCTCGTGCGGCTCGGAGCGCTCGGGGTCGGCCTTGAGCAGCACCGGGGAGATGAAGGCGCCGCGCTCGGCGTCGGCGTCGACGACCTCCACGTGCTCCGGGTCGCCGAACACGACGCTCCCGGCGTCCAGCAGCGCCTTCAGCGACCGGCGGACCTCTTCGCGCTGCTCCAGGCTGGCCAGGGCGCCCATCCGGACGCCTTCGGCCGCCGGGTGGCCGACGGTCACCTTCGCCAGCCGCTCGGACGCCGCCGCGGCGACGTCGTCGAGCAGCTCCGCCGGGACGAACGCGCGGCGGATGGCGGTGCACTTCTGGCCCGCCTTGACCGTCATCTCGGTGACGAGCTGCTTGACGAACAGGTCGAACTCCGTCGTCCCGCGCACCGCGTCCGGCCCCAGGATCGAGCAGTTCAGCGAGTCGGCTTCGGCGTTGAAGCGGACGGCGTTGCGGATGATCGCCGGGTGCGCCCGCAGCTTCTGCGCCGTCGACGCCGACCCGGTGAACGAGACCACGTCCTGCGCGGTGACGTGGTCGAGCAGGTCCCCGGCGCTGCCCGCGACGAACTGCAGCGCGCCCTCGGGCAGGATCCCGGACTCGATGATCAGCTCGACCACGCGGGCGGTCAGGTAGGCGGTCTGGCTGGCCGGCTTGACCAGGCTGGGGACGCCGGCGAGGAACGCGGGCGCGAACTTCTCGAGCGGACCCCAGACCGGGAAGTTGAAGGCGTTGATCTGGACGGCGACGCCGCGCAGCGGGGTCGCGATGTGCTGGGCGACGAACGTGCCCCCGCGGGAGAGCGGTTCGACGTTGCCCTCGACGTAGACGGTGTCGTTGGGCAGCTCGCGCTTGCCCTTCGAGGCGTAGCTGAACAGCACGCCGATGCCGCCGTCGATGTCGAACTTCGAGTCACCGAGGGTGGCGCCGGTCTTCGCGGAGAGGGCGTACAGCTCTTCGCGGTGTTCGCGCAGGTGGGAGGCCAGGGCCTTGAGCAGCGCCGCACGCTGGTGGAACGTCAGCTCGCGCAGCGCCGGGCCGCCGACCCTGCGGCCGTACGCCAGAGCCCCCGCGAAGTCGACGCCCTTCGACGAAATCCGGGCGACCTCCTCGCCGGTGGCCGCGTCGTGCAGCGGGACGCCCTCGTCCGCCGCCGTGTGCCAGCTCCCGGAGACGTAGCTGCGCAGCAGTGCCATCAGGTCCCTCTCGCCGAATTACCTACCGTACGTTCAGTTAACCCATGCTAACCGGCGGCCCCGAAGATCGGTAGTCCCAGCGCTTGACACCGGCCCCGACCACTGCCTTTACTGAGCGGCACCGCCCGGTGACCGTCCATTCGGTCAGTGAAAACGGAGAGTGCATGACCAACGCCGCGCACACCATGTTCGCCGCCGACGAGGCGTCGCGCGCGCTCGGCATCGAGCTGGTCGAGGCGGGTGACGGCCGGGCCGTGGCGACCATGACGATCACGCGCGCGATGGTCAACGGGCACGACATCGCCCACGGCGGGTACGTCTTCCTGCTGGCCGACACGGCGTTCGCCTGCGCCTGCAACACCCATGGCCCGGTGACGGTCGCCGCGGGCGCGGAGATCTCCTTCGTCGCGGCCGGCCGGCTCGGGGACCACCTCGTCGCGACGGCCACCGAGCGCACCCGCTACGGCCGCAACGGCATCTACGACGTCACCGTGCACCGGGAAACCCCAGCCGGGCCCGAGGTCGTCGCCGAATTCCGCGGCCGCAGCCGCGTCCTCACCGCGAAACGGGACGAAGCATGATCGAGGCGAACATCAGCGCGGACGAACTCGCCGCCCTCCAGCTGGAGCGTCTGCAGTGGACACTCCGGCACGCCTACGCGAACGTGCCCGCGTACACGCGGAAGTTCGACGAGGCCGGCGTCCACCCCGACGACTGCAAGGAACTCGCCGACCTGGCCAAGTTCCCGTTCACCACCAAGCAGGACCTGCGCGAGAACTACCCGTTCGGCATGTTCGCCGTGCCGCAGGCCCAGGTCCGGCGCATCCACGCCTCCAGCGGCACGACCGGCAAGGCCACCGTCGTCGGGTACACCGAGCAGGACATCGACACCTGGGCGACGGTGATGGCCCGGTCGATCCACGCCGCGGGCGGGCGGCCGGGGCACAAGGTGCACGTCGCCTACGGCTACGGCCTGTTCACCGGCGGGCTCGGCGCGCACTACGGCGCGGAAAAGCTGGGCTGCACGGTGATCCCGGCCTCGGGCGGGATGACCGCGCGGCAGGTGCAGCTGATCACCGACTTCCGGCCCGAGGTCATCATGGTGACGCCGTCGTACATGCTGACGCTGCTCGACGAGTTCGAGCGGCAGGGCGTCGATCCGCGGGCGAGCTCGCTGAAGGTCGGCATCTTCGGCGCCGAGCCGTGGACCGAGCAGATGCGCGCCGAGATCGAGGAGCGGTTCGCGCTCGACGCCGTCGACATCTACGGGCTGTCGGAGGTGATGGGCCCGGGTGTCGCGCAGGAGTGCGTCGAGACGAAGGACGGCCTGCACATCTGGGAGGACCACTTCTACCCCGAGGTGATCGACCCGTACTCCGAAGAGGTCCTGGGCGGCGGCGAGACCGGGGAGCTGGTGTTCACGTCGCTGACCAAGCAGGCGCTGCCGATCATCCGCTACCGCACCCGCGACCTGACCGAGCTGAACCCGGGCACCGCGCGCCCGGCGTTCCGGCGGATGGCCAAGGTGACCGGCCGGACCGACGACCTGATCATCCTGCGCGGGGTCAACGTCTTCCCGACGCAGATCGAGGAGATCGTGCTGCGGACGCCCGCCCTGAGCCCGCACTTCCAGCTCGTCCGGTCTACCCGCGGGCGGCTCGACCACCTGACCGTGCGGGTGGAGGCGCGGCACGACGCTTCCGGCGACGACCGGTCGCGGGCGGCTTCGGAACTGGTCACCGGCGTGAAGGACGGCGTCGGCGTGACGGTGTCGGTGGAGGTCGTCGACCCGGACACCCTGGAGCGGTCCATGGGCAAGATGCGGCGGATCGTCGACCAGCGGGACAAGCCGTGACGACCCCGCGGCGCGGGCGGCCCGGCTACGACCTGGAGTCCCTGCTGCAGGTGGCGGTGAAGCTGTTCAACGAGCGCGGCTACGACGGCACGAGCATGGAGGACCTCTCCCGCAAGCTCGGCATCACGAAGTCGGCGATCTACCACCACGTGCCCAGCAAGGAGGAGCTGCTGCGGCTGGCGGTGGACCGGGCCCTGGACGGGCTGTTCGAGGTGGCGTCGGAGACGGCCCAGCTCGACGGGCGGGCCATCGACCGGCTGGAGCACCTGGTGCGCGGCAGCGTGCTGGTGCTCGCGGACCGGCTGCCGTTCGTGACGCTGCTGCTGCGGGTGCGCGGCAACACGAAGGTGGAGCGGGCCGCGCTGGCGCGCCGTCGCGAGTTCGACCGGCTGGTGACGGATCTGGTGAAGCAGGCGGAGGCGGAAGGCGACATCCGCGCGGACGTCGACCCGGCGGTGACCGCGCGGCTGGTGTTCGGCATGGTGAACTCGCTGATCGAGTGGTACAAGCCGCGCCGCGGCTCCGCCGCGTCCGAAGTGGCGGACGCGGTGTGCAAAGTGGCCTTCGAAGGCCTGCGCACCGGGTCGTGAGGGTAAAGCCGGCGAGCACCCGCCTTTCCCTCTCGACGGGTCACTCCTCCGCGGTCTGCGGTGGACGGCCGGCCTGCCACAGCAGCGCTTCCCGCAGCTGGCCGATCAGCTGCTCGTCGTCCGCTTCGGACGGGTCCACGCCCAGGGGGATCCAGCGCTCGGACACCTTCTCGCCCCGGTCGTAACTGGAAATCACGATTCCCGAGTACGACAGTGAAGCCTCGTCCGCGCAGTCGCCGTCCGGAAGCGGCTCGTCCGCTTCGAAGTCCTCCTCGAAGCTGACGTGGCGATGCTGCAGGCGGACACTCACCCAGCGCCCGGCCGGCCGGATCGGCGCGCCTTCGTCGTTCATCTGCTCCTACCCTGGTCGCGGGCCTCTGCCGTCTCGTCGCATCCGGCCCCCGCGGAGTTACCGGCGGGTTGTTCCGGTTGCGTAACGACAAAGGTTGGCGCGAAACACCGCTTGCCCGCTACCGGAGTCACTCTTTTGACCATGGGTCAACTACTTGTTGACAGGGTGCCGATCCCCCGCGAGGCTGAGCTCATGACCAGTGGGACCCGGCCCCGGCGGCGCCGGCTCGAGCCGGCCGAGCGGCGTGCGGAGATCCTCGCCGCCGCCCGGCACCTGTTCGGCGCCGGCAGCTACGCGTCGGTGTCCACTTCGGACATCGCCGCGGCCGCCGGGGTGGCGCGCCCGCTGATCAACCACTACTTCGGCGGCAAGCGCGAGCTGTACCTGGAAGTCGTCCGGCAGCTGATGATCGTGCCGGCGCCAGTCACCGAAGCCCTGCCGGACACCACGATGGAGCAGCGGCTGGCGATCGGGGTCGAACGGTGGATCGAGGTCGTGGACCGCAACCGCGACGCGTGGCTGACGGTGATCGGGCCGGAGGCCGCCGGGCGCGATCCCGAGATCGAGCGGATCATGCTGGAGGCCGACGAGATCGCCGCCGACCGGGTCCTGGAGGCCGCGCTGATGACCGGCGTGACCGAGGGCCGCGACGAGCTGCGCGCGATGATCCGGTCGTTCGGCGGGATGCTGCGCGCGGCGTCGCGGGAGTGGCTGATCCGCGGCACGCTCGACCGCGCGGCCCTGCGCACCTTCCTCACCGAATCGCTGGTCACCCTGCTGAAGCTCACCTACCCGGCGGTCCTCGCCGAGCGGCGCGGAAGCGGCGGGCGAACGCCGCCGGCGTCATCCCGGTCCAGCGCTTGAACGCGTGGATGAAGCTCGACGCCTCGGCGTACCCAAGCCGGTAGGCGACGTCCTCGACGGACAGGACGCCGGTGTCGAGCAGCTCTTCGGCGAGGGCCTGGCGGACCTCGTCGACCAGCGCCCGGTAGCTCGTGCCGGCTTCGGTCAGGCGACGGCGCAGCGTGCGCGTGCTCAGCGTCAGCTGCCGGGCGATCTCGTCCATCCCGGCGTCGACGCCGCCGAGCCGGACCAGCCGTTCCCGCACCTGCTGGGAAACACCCGAACGCTGCCGCCGTCGCGCGACGAGCGCTTCGCACTGCGCGGCGCACAGGGCGACGGTCTGGTCGTTGGCCTGCGGCAACGGGCGGGTCAGCAGCGCCGGGTCGAGCGTCGCCCGGCAGGCGTCGGCGCCGAAGCGGGGCAGCACGCCGAACACGGCCCGGTACTCCTCCGGCGTGGACGTTTCGTGCCGGAACGTCAGTTCGTCCAGCGCGATCTCGGGCAGCAGGTCGCGCATGACGGCGAAGATCGCGGCCAGGTCGCGCAGGACGAGGAACCGGGCGACGTCGGCGGGCACGCGGCTGTCGTCGAGCTCCAGCGTCAGCCGGTCGGCGCCGAGGACGACGTGCGGGATGCAGAAGGCGAAGCTCAGGTCGAAGTAGCGGAGGGCGAACAGCATCGCGTCGCGCAGCGTGGGGCTGCTGATGCAGGCGAAGCCGAAGATGCCGAAGGTGGTGACGCGGTAACGGCGCCCCAGCTCGAGCGCCGTCGCGTCCGAACCGTCCAGACCGGCCAGTGCCCGGACGACGGCCAGTTCCTGGCGCGCGTCGACCTGGACGGCCGGGTCGGCGAGCAGCTCCGGCGTGAGCGTGGTCGCGGCCAGCAGCCGGCCAGCGGCCAGGCCGCGTTCGGCGGCGAACCGGGTCATCAGCTCGATGCTCGCGGTGCCGCGCGGGAAGTCCCAGTCCCCGACGGCGGGCGTGGCGAGCTCGGCCATGGCCGGAATTCTGGATCACGGGAGAAGAACGTGTCCAATCGAGGACCGGAACTGTCCTGGGTGATCGTTAGGGTGACGCCGTGGAGACCTTGAGCCGACGAGCCCTGAACCGCGCGACGCTGGAGCGGCAGCTGTTGCTGCGCCGGGCGGAGATGTCCGCCTACGACGCGGTGGAGCACCTGGCCGGGCTGCAGGCGCAGGCGCCGTTCCCGCCGTACTTCGGGCTGTGGTCGCGGCTGGAGGGGTTCCAGCCGGCCGAACTGGTGGAGCTGCTCGAAAGCCGGCGCGTGGTGCGGATCGCGCTGATGCGCGGCACGGTCCACCTGGTGACGGCGGCGGACGCGCTGGCGTGGCGGCCGGTGGTGCAGGTGATCTACGACCGCGACCTCAAGCAGAACGCGCTCCACGCCCGCGAGCTGACCGGGCTCGACCACGACGAGGTCGCCGAAGCCGCGCGCAAGCTGCTTCTCCGTGGCCCGATGCCGGGGGCCGCGCTGGGTGCCGAGCTGGCGCGCAGCTGGGACGCCCCGGCGGCCTCCCTGACGCACCTGGCCCGGGGCCGGCTGCCGCTGGTGCAGACCCCGCCGCGGGCGATCTGGGGCAAGGCCGGGCAGACGACGTACGCCTGCCTGGACGAGTGGGTGGGCGCTCCGCTTCCACCGCCGGCACCGGCGGAGCTGATCGCGCGGTACCTGCGCGCGTTCGGGCCGGCCACGGTGGCGGACGTGCAGACGTGGGCGGGGATCACGCGCCTGGGCGAGGTGGCCGCGTCGATGGACCTGCGGCGCTACCGCGACCCGGACGGCCGCGAGCTGCTGGACCTGCCGGAGCTGACCGTGCCGGACGAAGACGTCCCGGCGCCGCCGCGGCTGCTGGGTCCCTTCGACCAGATGATCCTCTCGTACGCGGACCGGACGCGGATCATCTCCGACGCCTACCGCAAGCGCGTGATCTCGCACAACGGCCTGGTCAAGGGCACGCTGCTGGTCGACGGGCAGGTGTGCGGGTTCTGGGAGATCAAGGCGGCCCGCAAGGCGGCGGTGATCGAGCTGTCGCCGTTCGAGAAGCCGGCGAAGCGGGACCTGGCGGCGTTGGAAAAGTCGGCCGGCGAGCTGGTCCGGTGGGCGGAGGCGGCCGCGGAGACCCACGAGGTGCGCGTCCACCCGCCGGCGTGAGCTGGCCGGAAATCTCGATTGAGTGACCGTTCGTGGCCTGTTGTCACAGCCCGCCGGTGCGTAGCTTTTCCGGCATGACTGGTTCGGCGAAGGGGCCGTCGGTGCTGATCGCGGGCACCGGGTTCGGCGGCATCGGCACGGCGATCGAGCTCAAGCGCGCGGGGTTCACCGACTTCACGATCCTGGAGAGCGCCGCCGAACCGGGCGGCGTCTGGCGGGACAACACCTACCCGGGCGCCGCGTGCGACATCCCGTCACCGCTGTACTCCTTCTCCTTCGAGCCCAACCCGCGGTGGCCGAAGCGGTTCTCCCACCAGCCCGACATCCTCGCCTACCTGCGCCGCGTCATCGCGAAGTACGGTCTCGAGCCGCACATCCGGTACCGCGCCGAGGTCACCGGGGCCGCGTTCGACGAAGAACGCGGGCTCTGGCGCGTCGAGACGAAGAGCGGGGAGACGACCTTCGAGGCGAACGTCTTCGTCCCCGCCGTCGGACAGCTGTCGCGGCCGGTGCTGCCGAACATCCCGAACCGGGAAAGCTTCGCCGGCGACGCCTTCCACTCCGCGCGGTGGGACCACGACGTCGACCTGACCGGCAAGCGCGTCGCCGTGATCGGGACCGGCGCCAGCGCCGTGCAGTTCGTGCCGGAGCTGCGCAAGCGCGCCCAGCACGTCACCGTCTTCCAGCGCACGCCGCCGTACGTCATGGCGAAGTCCGATCCGAGCTACCGGCGGTGGCAGCACTGGCTGTTCGAGCACCTGCCGCCGACCCAGCTGCTCGGCCGGCTGCGGATCTTCCTGCTCGCCGAATACGCCACGTACGCCATGACGCGCCACCCCGTGCTGGCGAAGGTGTTCGAGCTGCGGACCGCCCAGCTCCGGCGCCGCCACATCAAGGACCCGGAACTGCGGGCGAAGCTGAAGCCGGCGTACCCGCTGGGCTGCAAGCGGATCCTCTTCACCAACGACTACCTGCCCGCCCTCGCCCAGCCGGACGTCGACGTCGAGACGCGGCGGATCGTCGAAATCACCGAGAAGGGGGTGCGGGTCGAGGACGGCACGGAGATCGAGGCGGACGTCCTCGTCTACGGCACCGGCTTCGCCGCGACGGAGTTCCTCGGCCGGATCCGGGTGCGCGGTCTCGGCGGGCGGTCGCTCGAGGAGGAGTGGTCCGGCGGCGCCCGGGCGTATCTGGGCATGACCGTGCCCGGCTTCCCCAACCTGTTCTGCGTCTACGGGCCCAACACGAACCTCGGCGCCGGGTCCATCATCTACATGATCGAACGGCAGGCGCGCTACATCCGGCAGGCGGTGGAACGGCTCGCGCGACCCGGCGTGTCCTATCTGGACGTGCTGCCGGAGGTCGAGGAGCGGTACGACCGGGAGGTGCAGCGGCGGCTGGGCCGCAGCGTGTGGAGCGCCTGCACGAGCTGGTACCGGCAGGCCGACGGCCGGGTGACGACCAACTGGCCCGGCCTGGTCACCGAGTACGACCGCCGGACCCGGCGCTTCGACGTCGCCGACTACCGGGTGGCGGGCTGATGGACTACGACGTCCTGGTGATCGGTTCGGGCTTCGGCGGCAGCGTCACGGCGCTGCGGCTGACCGAGAAGGGCTACCGCGTCGGCGTGCTGGAGACCGGCCGCCGGTTCGCCGACGACGAGTTCGCGAAGACGTCGTGGCGGGTGCGGAAGTACCTGTGGGCGCCGGCGCTGGGCTGCTTCGGCATCCAGCGGCTGACGCTGCTGAAGAACACGTTCGTGATGAGCGGTTCCGGCGTCGGCGGGGGTTCGCTGGTGTACGCGAACACGCTGTACGAGCCTCCGGACGGCTTCTACGCCGACCCGCAGTGGGCCCACATCACGGACTGGAAGGCCGAGCTCGCGCCGTACTACGACCAGGCGAAGCGGATGCTGGGCGTGGTCGAGAACCCGGCGACGACGGCCGCGGACCGGGTGCTCCGCTCGGTGGCCGACGACATGGGCATCGGGCACACGTACCGGCGCACCCCGGTCGGCGTCTACTTCGGACAGTCCGGGGTCGACCCGTTCTTCGGCGGCGCCGGTCCCCTGCGGTCGTCCTGCACGCTGTGCGGCGAGTGCATGACCGGGTGCCGGGTCGGGGCGAAGAACACGACGGTGAAGAACTACCTGTACCTGGCCGAGCGGGCGGGCGCGGTGGTGCATCCGCTGACGACGGCGGTGACGGTCCGGCCGATCTCCGGCGGGTACGCGGTGGACACGCGCCGCACGGGTGGCCGTTCCCGCCGGACGTTCACCGCATCGCAAGTCGTGTTCTCCGCGGCCGCGTTGGGCACGCAACGGCTGCTGCACCGGATGCGCGACACGGGAACCCTGCCGCTGGTTTCTCCTCGGCTCGGACTCCTGGCCCGCACGAACTCCGAAGCCGTCCTGGCGGCCCGGTCGTTGCGCGCGGACGCGGACTACACGCGGGGTGTCGCGATCACGTCGTCGATCCACCCGGACGCGGTGACGCACGTCGAGCCGGTGCGGTACGGGCGCGGCAGCAACCTGATGGGCCTGCTGGCGACGGTGCTGGTCGACGCGTCGCCCGGACGCCGACGCTGGGTGCTCGGGCTGCGGGAGCTGTGGCGCGCCCGCCGCGACCTGCTCCGGATCCACAACCCGCGGCACTGGTCGGAGCGGATGATCGGGCTGCTGGTGATGCAGACGCTCGACAACTCCGTGACGACGTACACGAAACGCGGGCTGTTCGGCCGGCGCATGACCACCCGCCCGGGTTCGGGCGCACCGTCGCCGGACTGGATCCCGGCCGGCCACGAGGTGACGCGCCGGGTGGCGGAGAAGATCGGCGGGCTGCCCCAGGGCGCCTGGACGGACATGGCGAACATCCCGATCACCGGCCACTTCATCGGCGGCTGCGCGATCGGGGATTCACCGTCGACCGGGGTGGTGGATCCGTACCAGCGGTTGTACGGGTATCCGGGCCTGCACGTGGTCGACGGCTCGGCGATCTCGGCCAACCTGGGCGTGAACCCGTCACTGACGATCACGGCCCAGGCGGAGCGGGCGATGGCGTTCTGGCCGAACCACGGGCAAGCCGACCCGCGGCCGGCACTGGGTAAGCCCTACCGACGCGTGGCGGCGGTGGCACCGAAGAACCCGGTGGTGCCGCCGGAGGCGCCGGCAGCCTTGCGGCTGCCGATCACTCCGGCGTAGCGGCCTCCTCACGACCGCCTACGAACCGTGACGAAGGTTCAGTCGCCGACGCGCCAGCTGTACCTGACCCACCGATCGCTTGACCCGATCAATACGATTGATCGAGTACCGTCAGTAGTTCCGACGTGATTTGTCGTCACCCGGCGGTGTGCATTTCGAATTTCGAGGCGAAATGCTCGAATCGTACGGAAATGGCCATCCGGAGCGGTGCGCCTCGCCGTGCCCAGGTCACAGCCGGTAGGCAATCGCGCCGTGATCACCAAGGCGAAGACACCCGAAGGAAGTATTGATAGGGTGCAACATTCTCGACGGGCCAGACGACTCAGTCAGGGCACCCGCATCGCCCCGCCGACGACGTGAAGTTGACGACCAAGGGATCAGCGCCATGAAACTCCGGTTCGCCCAAAAAGCGGTTATCCTCAGACAGCAAGAGTTGCTGCTCGTGCGGAAGAGCGACCTCGACCCGAACAACCCGAACCGGTGGGAACTGCCCGGCGGTGGTTTGAACGGCGACGAGTCGCTCGATGACGCACTTCGCCGCGAAGTCTGGGAAGAGGTCGGGCTCAAGGTCACTCCGGGACGTCTGGTGCACATGTGGGAATGGGACATGCGGACGACGGGCGAACCGGTGAAGGTCGTCGCCGTCGCGAGGTTCTGCGAGGTCGAATCCGGCACCGTGAGCCGCGAGAACAACGACGCCGAGGACTTCCTTTCGGACGTCCGGTGGGTTCCGCTGTCGAGCGCACTCGACCTACCCCTGATCTCCGACCAGGAGTACGTCGTGAAAGAGGTCGTGAACTTCCGGGCATAGCCGACCAGAGGGGGAAAGGTGGCCCGCAAGAACAAGGTGCTCATCTCCGGGTGGACCGCGGCCGGGAAGACGACCCACGCGCGGCTGGCCGCCGCCGAACTCGGGTGGACCTACCTCGACATGTCGCCGGTCATGAAGGAGCTGACCGCGGTGAACGGTTCGCGCGACTGGACACCCGAACAGGACGACATCCGGCGGCGGAACCGGGCCATCGACATCGAAGCGGACCGTCGCATGCTCGAAATGGTCTCGAGCGGCTCGTCGATCATCGTGGACGCCTGGCTCCAGCCCTGGCTTTACCGGTCGGCATCGGCCGTCCGGTTGTGGCTCGGCTCCAGCCGGACAGCTCGCACGAGGAAGTGCGCGGTCTCCGGTTTGCGTCACCACGAACACCTGTCCGGACGCCAGGCGGCAAAGGTCATACGCCGCAAGGACGGCTTCGCGCGGAGGCAGTTCGCGCGACTGTACGGCATCCGGTTCGGCTACGACCCGACGCTGTTCGACCTGCACATCGACAACTCGGCGTACATCGCCGAGACCTCCATCGCGGCGTCCGATGCCGGCATCCGGGAATTCCAGCCGGTGCTCATGCGCCGTCTCGAAGCACTTCTCGAAGCCGGTTCGAGGCGGTGAAGCACCATGCATCGGGATGACTGCTTCATCTGCCGGGCACTTCACGACCGGGAGCCGCCGTGGACCGATCAGCCGCTGCTGCTCCAGCCGGGGCGCGGTTGCGTCCTGCCCGGCGTGGGCGCTCTCGTAGCGGGCTACGTCCTCATCTGCCCCGCGGATCACGTGCCCAACCTGTGCGCCGCTTCCCCGGAGTCCGGATTCGCCGATTTCCTGAGGCAAGCTCTCGCGTGCCTCAGCGACCGCCTGGGAGAGTTGACCTACTGGGAACACGGAGGCGTGCCGACTCCTTCGTTCCCCACGTCAGCCTGCGTCGACCACGCGCACCTCCACGTCGTCCCCGGCTCGTACGGCTTGCAGCTCCCCGCTCCGGCAGCGGCTCACTCCTCCGACGCTCCCACGATGTTGCTGGAGCACTCGGACGGCTGGCGGGAGCGGCCCTACCTCATGCTGGGCTCGACCGGGAGCACCTGCGCCCTCGTCGAAGACGTGGGAATACCTCAGTACTTCCGGCGGCGGCTGGCCACGGCGATCGGGCAGCCGGATCTCTGGGACTACGCCGCGTTTCCCGGTGAAGCCAACGTCAGAGCCACCTTGGCGCTGTTCCACGACTTCGCGAACCAGGCGGCCGGATGAAGTCGGAACTGCTCCGAACGACACGACGCTACCGGTGCATCGACGAAGACCTCGCGGATGCCACGATGTCCGCGATCCGGGCCAGGTTCGATCTGCTCCTGGAAAGCGGCGCCCAGATCCGTGGACTACCCCACGGCATGATCGCGGCGGGTCAGTACCTCGACCGGTTCGGATTCGAGCAACGCGGCCTCTTCGGCACCGCCGCGGCGGTTCTCGTGCTCAGCTGCACACCGGACCCGGACGGGGTGCGGAAGCTGCAAGCACTGGTCGACTACCTTCGCCACCGCGAGACCATCGAGCCGGACCTGGCCGCGGACCCGGAAGAGGCGATCGAGGTTTCCCGGCGCATAGCCGTGGAACGGCTCGACACGTTCAAGTCGGCCGATGTCGTTTTCGCGCTCTCCCGCGTGCCGGTCACCGTGCTCGGACGCGACACCCACCTGCAAGAACTGATCGGGCGCATCGAAGCGGCACGCTTGTCCGGCGGGGGCTGGGGCACTCGCCTCGACAACAGCGCGAGCTCGTTCGATCCACTGGCCACCGCGCACGTCCTACGCGCTCTCTCAGCCGCGGCCATTCCGGCGAAGGAGAGCGATGTCGAGGCACTGGTCCGGCATCTTCGATCCGCGTCCGGCGAGGAAAACCCCTACGGGCGAATCTTCGCCCTCACGGTCGTCGCGACGATCAGGCTCAGGACCCATCGCGCGTTCCTCAAGGAGGAACACCGAAGACTGGTCGCCGCCCTCCGCACCCAGATGTCTTCGCCCGCGGAGGCGAATTACGAGTACACCGCCGGCCGGCGGCAGTACTACGTCCGGATACCGTGGCAGCTCTACCTGATCGAGCTGACCCTGCGCCTGTTCCCGTCGACGAAGTTCTTTTCCTTCCTTTGGCAACAGCCCCTGCTCGCGGCGGCGAAGCTGATCGAGTCACCGGCGGGTTTCACCTACCCGTCGTCCGGGGACGCCCAGTCCACCCGGACGCACGGCATAATCTGCGAGCTGATGCGGCTGATTTCGGTCAGCCTGGCGAACGCGCCGCGTATGCGCGCGGTCGGCACGACGATCAACACCGCGACCCAGCTGGCTCACTCGCGCCTCGCCAACGTGGTCCTGTGGCTGGCCGCGGCCGTGATCGTCGGGTACACGTCCGCAACGTGGGTGCTGAGCAGCCGGCACACCGCGACGGAGCTCGCGCCGAACTTCATCGCCACCGCGGTGGTCGTTCTGATCCAGGTCGCTCTCGCCCGGATCCGCAGGCAATGACGTTCACTTCCGCCGGGCGACGGCCTTGACGAAGGCCGATTCGCGGCCGTAGGCAGTTCCCCGGAACTCGGTCACCTCCGCCTGCGTGAACCCCTCGGCGAGGAGTTCACGCAGGTAGCCGACGGAGAAGAAGTGGCGAACGTGGTCGTCGAGGCGGAACATGTCTTCTTCGATCTTGACGCCCCGCCCCCAGAGGGGGTCGGCGACGGATCGGCACAGGACGACCAGGCGGCCGTTCCGGACGAGGACCCTGGCCAGCTCGCCGACGAGCGCTCGAGTCACCTCATCCGTGAAGTAGTGCAAGGAGAGACGCGAATAGACCAAGTCGAAGGATCCGGGCGGGAAATCCAGCGGCCGCGAGAAGTCCGCCTCCCGGAACTCCACCCCCGAGTCCGCGTAGTGGCGCGAAGCTCGGCGGATCGCGACGGCGGAGAAGTCCAAAGCCAGCACTTCGTGTCCTTCGCGGGCGAAGTAGGCCGCATCCGATCCCGCGCCGCAGCCGAGCTCCAGCACCCTCGCGCGCGCGTCGAGGAATCGCGCGGTCTCCTTCGCCAACGTCGACGGGCCGTCCCGGCTCGTGCCCACGTCGCGTGCGCTGTGCAAGCCATCCCAATGGTGAACTTGTCCGGTCATGGTGCCCGCTTCCAGCGCCCGCTGTTCCCCCAACCGGGCCAACGGTCGCTCCACGATACCGGGCTCCCCGGACACCACAAAGCACGTCGGACACGTGAAGAGGCCCTCCCGGACCGCGCCGCCGGGAGGGCCGCTCAGCGGCGCACGGTTACGGCAGGCCCGCGAGCCCGGCCGACACCGTGTTGGCGAACGCGTACCCCTGCGACGCGTCCCAGTTGATCGACCACGTCATCGCGCCGCGGATCGACGGGTACGTCGCCGACGGCTTGAACGAGCCGCACGACGTTCCGCGGGCCAGGCAGTTCAGCGCCGAGACCGTGTTGGCCGGGGCCTGGTAGCCGCCGCCCGCCGCCTGCGGGGACGCCGGGAGGCCGAGGCCGACCTGGTCGGCGCGCAGGCCGCCCTGGAGCTGGATGCAGGCCAGCGCCGTCAGGAAGTCGACCGTTCCCTGCGCATAGACGTTGCCGTTGCAGCCGTTCATCGAGCCGGAGTTGTAGTACTGCATGTTGACGATCGTCAGGATGTCCTTGATGTTCAGCGCCAGCTGGAAGTAGCCGCCCGCCGTGGACTGCATGTCGATCGTCTGCGGCGCCATCGTGATGACCTTGCCGCCGCCGTTGTAGATGCTGCGCAGCGCCTGGCCCATGTACGTGGCGTTGATGCCGTTCTCGAGGTCGATGTCGACGCCGTCGAAGCCGTAGTTCGCGATCAGCGACTTCACGCTGTTCGCGAAGTTGTTCGCCGACGTCGAGTCGGCGACGCTGATCGTGCCGTTCTGGCCGCCGACCGAGATGATCACCTTCTGGCCGCGGGCCTGCACCGTCTTGACGTCGGCCTTGAACTGGGCGTCGGTGTAGCCGCCGAGCTGCGAAGACAGGCCTGAGTCGAGCGTGAAGCTCACCGCGCCCGGCGTGCCGGTCGCGTCCGCGAACGACACCGCGATGATGTTGTACTTCGTCGGGACGTCGGCGAGCTTCAGCGCCTTGGCGCCGTTGTAAAAGTTCTGCCAGTAGCCCGTCAGGACGTGTTTCGGCAGGTCGCCCTGCGTGGGCGGGGTCGTGGTCGTCGTCGGCGGAGTGGTGGTCGTGGTGGGCGGGGTCGTCGGCGTCGTCGGGGTGGTCGGCGTCGTCGGGGTGGTCGTCGGCGGGGTGCCGGGACCGTCCAGGCTGACGTCGTCGGCGTAGTACGCCGGCTGGCCGTACCAGCCGTGCAGGTACACCGTCAGCGACGTGCTCGAGCCGGTCGTGAAGCTCAGCGACAGCTGCTGGTAGCCGCTGGTGCCGGGCGTCCACGTGCTGGTCGTCGCCGAGCCGGAAACACCCAGGTAGACGTAGCTGCCCTGCACCCAGGCCGACAGCTTGTAGGCCGTGTTCGGCGAGACGGTGAGCGTCTGGGAGCACTGGGCGTTGTCCGACGACGACGGCGTCGCGTTCAGGGCGCGGCTCCCGCTGTGCACCGGCGAGCTCACCGCGGCCGACGCGCCGGTGCACGTCCAGCCCGTGGTGCCGGCTTCGAAACCGGGGTTGGCCAGGATGTTCGCCGCCGAAGCGCTGCCGGCGAGGACGAAGGTGACGCCGAGACACAGCGAAACCACGGAAAGTAAGGAAAGCAGAGCGAAGCGAACCTTGGGGACCACGGGCGACCTCCGTGACACTGGTGAGGCAGGTCACCACAAAATGGACTAGACCAATCTGAATGTCAAGGAACCCCATCCGAAAGTCGGGGCGCCCGAAACGGCAGAATGAGACGATCGGAACCAGGCGAAGCAGGAGCGTGTAGCAGTGAGCGTGTCGGTCGAGCAGAAGATCGCCGAAGAACTGGGCGTGCGCGAAGGACAGGTCAAGGCCGCCGTCGAGCTGCTCGACGGCGGTTCGACCGTGCCGTTCATCGCGCGCTACCGCAAGGAAGTCACCGGCATGCTCGACGACGCGCAGCTGCGCACGCTCGAAGAGCGGCTGCGCTACCTGCGGGAACTCGACGAGCGCCGGCTCGCCGTGCTCGAGTCCATCCGGAGCCAGGGCAAGCTCGACGAAGCCCTCGAGGCGTCGATCCTCGCCGCGGACACGAAGTCGCGGCTCGAGGACATCTACCTCCCCTACAAGCCGAAGCGCCGCACGAAGGCGATGATCGCGCGCGAGGCGGGTCTCGAGCTGCTGGCCGACGGCCTGCTGACCGACCCGAACACCGACCCGCAGGCCGCGGCCGCGGTGTTCGTCGACGCCGACAAGGGCGTCGCGGACACGCAGGCCGCGCTCGACGGCGCTCGCGCGATCCTCGTCGAGCGCTTCGCCGAGGACGCCGACCTCATCGGCGAGCTGCGCGAGAAGATGTGGGGCCAGGGGCACCTGGTGGCCAAGGTTCGCGCGGGCAAGGAGGAGGAAGGCGCGAAGTTCTCCGACTACTTCGACTTCTCCGAGCCGTACACGAAGCTCCCCTCGCACCGCATCCTCGCGATGCTGCGCGGCGAGAAGGAGGAGGTCCTCGACCTCACGATGTCGCCGGACGAGCCTTCGGACGAGCCCCAGGTGGGGCCGACGGAGTACGAGCAGCGCATCGCCGCGAAGTTCGGCATCGCCCAGCAGGGCCGCCCGGCGGACAAGTGGCTCGGCGACACCGTGCGCTGGGCGTGGCGCACCAAGATCCTCCTGCACCTGGGCATCGACCTGCGGATGCGGCTGCGCCAGGCGGCCGAGGACGACGCCGTGCGCGTGTTCGCGGCCAACCTGCGCGACCTGCTGCTGGCCGCGCCGGCCGGCACCCGCGCCACCATGGGCCTCGACCCGGGCTTCCGGACCGGGGTCAAGGTGGCGGTGGTGGACGCGACGGGCAAGGTCGTCGACACCCACGTCATCTACCCGCACCAGCCGGCCAACAAGTGGGACCAGTCGATCGCCGAGCTGGCGGCGCTGTGCGCCCGGCACAAGGTCGAGCTGATCTCCATCGGCAACGGCACGGCGTCGCGCGAGACCGACAAGCTCGCCATCGAGCTGATCAAGAAGCACCCGGAGCTGAAGCTGACGAAGGCCGTGGTGTCCGAGGCGGGCGCTTCGGTGTACTCGGCGTCGGCCTTCGCTTCGCAGGAACTGCCGAACATGGACGTCTCGCTGCGCGGCGCGGTCTCGATCGCCCGCCGGCTGCAGGACCCGCTGGCCGAGCTGGTGAAGATCGACCCGAAGTCGATCGGCGTCGGGCAGTACCAGCACGACCTGTCCGAAGTGTCGCTGTCCCGCTCGCTCGACGCGGTGGTCGAGGACTGCGTGAACGCGGTCGGCGTGGACGTCAACACGGCGTCGGCGCCGCTGCTGACCCGGGTTTCGGGCATCACGACGGGCTTGGCGGAGAACATCGTGGCCCACCGCGACACGAACGGGCCGTTCCGCTCCCGGATGGCGCTGAAGGAGGTCGCGCGCCTCGGCCCGAAGGCGTTCGAGCAGTGCGCGGGCTTCCTGCGCATCCCGGACGGCGACGACCCGCTCGACTCGTCGGCGGTGCACCCGGAGGCGTACCCGGTGGTCCGCCGGATCCTGTCGAAGACGGGCACCGACATCCGGGCGCTGATCGGCAACACCCGGACGCTCTCCTCGCTGCGGCCGGCCGAGTTCGTGGACGAGACGTTCGGTCTCCCGACGGTGACGGACATCCTGGCGGAGCTGGACAAGCCCGGCCGCGACCCCCGCCCGGCCTTCAAGACGGCGACGTTCGCCGAGGGCGTGGACAAGATCTCGGACCTGAAGCCGGGCATGCGCCTGGAGGGGGTCGTGACGAACGTGGCGGCGTTCGGCGCGTTCATCGACGTGGGTGTCCACCAGGACGGGCTGGCGCACGTTTCGGCGCTGTCGAAGAACTTCGTGAAGGACCCGCGCGAGGTCGTGAAGCCCGGGGACATCGTGAAGGTGAAGGTCCTGGACGTCGACGTGCCGCGGAAGCGGATCTCGCTGACGCTGCGCCTGGACGACGAGCCGGGAGCGGCCTCGGGCAACCGCGGCGGCGGCGAGCGCCGGGAACGCGGCCAGGGTGGTCAGGGCGGCCAGGGTGGTCAGCGCCGCGGCGGCAGCGGTGGCGGTGGCGGCGGCGACCGGCGCGGTGGCGGCGGTGGCGGCGGCCGGGACCGCGGCGGCAACGCGAGCGGGTCCATGGCCGACGCGCTCCGGCGGGCCGGGTTCGGCAAGTAGTTCCGCGGCGGGCCACCCCGGGTGCCTCGGGGTGGCCTGCCCGCGTTCAAGGCCTCCTCAGCCGCATTGCAGCGTGCACCGCGCGCGCTCGAAGCGGCCCGCCCCGGGATGGCCTGCCGCCGTTCAAGGCCTCCTCAGCCGCATTGCAGCGTGCACCGCGCGCGGTCGAAGCGGCCCGCCTCGAGGTCGTCGGTGCGGATGACCCAGTACAGCATTCCGGCGTCGCCCCAGGTCATGTCGGTCCGGTCGTCGCTGTCGATCTGGGCGAGCAGTACCCACCGGGCCGCCTCCTCGGCCCGGCGTGGGTGCCCGTAGTCCCCGAGCACCGCCGCGGCGATCTCGTTCTCCACCGCCCCCTGCACGGGGGCGGCGAACCCGCCGACCTGGTGCTCCGGACCCCGCCCCCGGGCCTGGGCGGCCAGCTCGCCGAACACCTCGGAGCCCACGAATTCCCCGGGGAGCTCCACCATCTCGGCCGCTTCGTCGAGGGACTCCCCGTTCGCGAGCTCCGTCCGGTCGAGCAGGTCGTGCTCGTCCTCCGGAGCCGTCGCCACCACCTCGGCGGAGAGGTCGAACGCCGGGTACGGGACGAGCCCTTCGGGCGCTGCCCGTTCGACGACCGGCAACCCCGCCGGAACGAACAGCACGCGGCTGCCCTCGACGTCTTCGAGCAGCGGCGTTTCGCCGGCGCCCCGGCGGTACCCGTCGAAGTAGAAGAACAGGAGCGTGCCCGCTTCGGGCAACGGGATGCTCAGGAACTCCCGTGGCAGCGCCGCGCAGTCCACCGCGGCCACGAAGTCGAGGGGACCCCGGCCCGGCCACTCGGGCCACGCCAGGTCCGCGGGCATGAGGGGCGCGCCGCCGATCCGGCCCACGCGCGGGCCCTCGCCGCCGGGTACCAGGCGGATTCCCGGGCGCGCCAGCCCGAGCCATGCGGTAGCCAGCTCGGCGGGCAGCCACTCGTGGGCGAGGGTGTCGAGTCGATCTCTCCAGGACGTCACCGGGACATCGTGGCAGGGGGCACCGACAAAAAATCACCGCAGCGCGAAGAGCCCCACCGCGAACAACACCACCGGCACCACCGCGGCCGCCGCGCTGATCAGCCACATCCCGCCGCGCCAGCCCGCCGGGGACGCGTCGAGGACCAGCCGCCGCACCAACGCCGCCTCCACGACCGCCGTCAGCAGGAATCCCAGGCCCACGCTGAAGATCGCCGCCGCGCCGACGAACAGCAGGCCCGAGGTCGAGGCCGCGCCCAGCGGGGCCGCCACCTCCCAGCGCACCACGCCCGCGGCCGCCGCCAGCAGGGCCAGCAGCAGCACGAAGGCCACCAGGAAACCGATGCGCGCAGTCATCGGGTGGGGGCCGCGTGCGAAGAACCAGAAGCCCGCGTCGAGCCCGGCGACGACCACGGCGAGGGTCACGAAACCGGCACGGAAGGTCAGCACCCGATCACTCTAGCGACGGGAACCTCACTTCCACACTGCCCAGCGCGCCGAAGTCCGCCACCACGTGACCGCCCGCGTGGATCGGACACGGCGGGGTCGCCGTGCCCGTCGTCACGACGTCGCCGGGGCGCAACGCGAGCCCGTGGCGGGGCAGCTCCATCGCCAGCCAGTGCAGGGCCAGGCGCGGGTCGCCCAGGACCAGGCGGCCGCTGCCGCGGGCGAACTCCTCGCCGTCGGCGTGGAGGACCACCGGGCTGCGCGGCAGGTCGAGGTCGCGCCACCCCGGCACCGGACCGCCCTCGACGAACCGGCCCGCGCACGCCGCGTCGGCCAGGAGCTGGGGGCCGCCCGCGTGGCGGTGGTCGGTGTAGCGGCTGTCCGGCAGCTCGATCGCCAGGAACATCGTGTCGACCGCGTCGAGCACCGCCGCCGGCGACGGCGACCGGCCCGGGTCGGCCTTGAGCCGGAAGGCGAACTCCGGTTCGGCCACGCCCATCGTCATCGTGTCCGCGGGGACCGGCGAACCCTCGACGTGGTGGTACCGCTCGAACATCGGGCCCGGCAGCGGCCCGGGGACGCCGAGGTACTGCCGGGCGTACACCGTCGTCGCGCCGATCTTCCAGCCGGACACCGACCCGCCCAGCTCGGCGAGCGCCGCCTGCACCGCCATGCCTTCGGCGGTGCCGCGCGGGCGGACGTCGTCCGGGAGGCCCTCCAGCCGCTTGCCGGTCAGCCACGCGTCCCAGATGAGCTCCGCCGCCCGCTCTCGCTTCACGCCCGCGATCTTGCCAACCGGAACACCGGGTGTCGAACGGCTTCCGCGGCGAAGGCTTCGGGCGGCCCGGTCAGCTTGGCGTCGAAGAACGGCGCCGTCACCGGGATCTTGCGGACGTAGGCGCGCAGCACCGGGCCCGCCGTGGCGGCGTCGGCCTCCTCGACCTCCCACGTTTCGCGCCGTCGGCCGCGCCACAGCCGCGCGGCCGGGTCGGTGCGCAGGTTGTGCACCCAGCCGACCTGCCCGTACGGCGACACGAGCCAGCGTTCCCCGCCGGCCTCGATGACGTTGACCGGGGTGGTCCGGTCGACGCCGCTCTTGCGCCCGCGCGTGGTCAGCAGGAACCCGGTGCGGCCGTTGACCGGGATCCCGCGTTCCAGCAACGCCTTCACGACGGCGTTCGCGGCCTTCCGCGTCACGCCCAGCCGGTACTTCCGCGCCATCACGGGTGCATAGCGTAGACCCCGGAGAGCTCCCGCACCCGCGCCCAGACGTTCTCGAACCGCGCGGCGTCGACCACCGGCTTGCGCAGCGCGGCCAGTGCGATCGCCTGCTGGGCGCCGGTCGAGCTCGCCTTGCCGTGGAGGTCCACCGCCGCGACGCTGAAGTCCTGCACCAGCACCGCGAAGATCTGGTCGACGACCTCGTCGTCCAGGCCGGTGAGGCCGGCCTGCTCCAGGACGAGCTGGCCGTACACGATCAGCGTGAACAGCTCGGCGAGCGCGAGCCCGAAGTCGAGGTCGGCCTGCTGCGCCTCGTCCGGCGCCGCCTCGGTGAGCAGCTTGACCAGGTACCCGGCCTGCTCGGTGAACAGCGCGACGTTCGGGATGTGCGCCGCCTGCGCGTAGGCGGTCTTCCAGTCGTGGAACCGGACCTTCGACAGGCCGCGCGCCGGGCCCTGGCGGAAGAGGAACTCGTCGTCCGCGGCGTCGGTGCGGGTCGGCACCGGCGGGTACTCCTGCGGCGCGAAGAGGTAGTTCGGCATGAACTTCGCGATCAGCGCGAGGTTGACGGCCACCGTGCCCTCGAGCTTCGGCAGGCCGTCGATGTCGTTCTTCGACATCGCCAGGTAGGTGTCGGCCTCGAAGCCCTTGGCCGCCACGACGTCGGCGACCAGGCCGATCACCTTCTGCGCCTCGGTGGTCACCTTCATCTTGGTGATCGGGTTGAACAGCAGGTAGCGCCGGTCTTCGGCGTGCGCGCTGCGGAAGTAGTCGACGGCGCGGTCGGAGAACAGCTTCATCGCCGTCAGCCGCGCGTAGGCCTCGACGAATTCGCGGCGGACGTGCGGGAAGTCCGTCACCGGCTTGCCGTAGAGGACGCGGTTGTGCGCGTGCGTGATGGCCTCGTACAGCGAGTGCGTCGCCATGCCGATGCCGCCGAAGCAGAGGTTGAACTTGCCGATGTTGACGGTGTTCAGCGCGGCGCTGAAGGCTTCGGCGCCGACGTGCAGGATGTCCTCGGCGCGCACCGGGTAGTCCTCGAGCCGGAACTCGGCGACGTACATCTGCGACGGCACGACGTTCTTGACGACGTGGTAGTTCGGGTGCTCGGAGTCGGCGTAGAAGAAGACGTACTGATCAGGGCCTTCGACGCCGTCGATGCGGCCGAAGACCGACACCGTGCGCGCGCAGTTGCCGTTGCCGATGTAGTACTTGGAGCCGGTGGCGCGGTAGCCCTCGCCGTCCTCGGTGAGCACCATGTCGGACGCGTAGATGTCGGCGCCGTGGTCCTTTTCGGACAGACCGAACGCGCCGACGCCGCCGGCGTCCAGTGCCGCGGCCGCACGCTCGCGCGCCGCCTCGTTGCCGCTCTGCCACACCGGGCCGAGGCCGAGGATGGTGACCTGCCACGGGTACCAGTAGTTCAGGCCGTAGAACCCGAGGATTTCCGACAGGGCGGCGACGCGGCTGGTGTCCCAGCGCTTGTCCGGGTTGCCCTCGGCGTTCGCCGCGGGGGTCAGGAAGGTCGAGAACAGGCCTTCCTTGCCCGCGAACTCGAGGAAGTCCGCGTAGAAGACGCGGTTGTGGTAGTCCTCGGTCAGCTTCGCCTTGCCGCGCTGTTCGAACCAGTCGATGGTGGCGCGCAGCAGGCGCCGCGTCTCGGCGTCGAAGTGCGCCGGGTCGTACTCGCGCGGGTTCAGCAGCATGGTCGTCCTCCTCGATTACCGACCGGTAACTTAGCAAGGCGGCGCGCGTGCGGGCAATCTCACTGGGGCTAGGTCACCCTCGCCCGCTATACTGATCATGCGGGCCGCTCAGTTCTGCCTCGGCCCGCTGCTGTTGTCGACTACCACGCGCCGCGGCCGTTGACCGGTCTGCGCCGGGCAGGACAACCCTTCTCAGGTTATGGAGACCAGGGCGCTCGCACGCCCGCACGCATCTATGAGCACTTTCGCTGAACTCGGCCTGCCCACCCCGCTCGTGGCCGCGCTGGCCACCCAGGGCGTCACCGAGCCCTTCCCGATCCAGGCGGCGACCCTGCCGCACACCCTCGCCGGGCGCGACGTCCTCGGGCGCGGCCGCACCGGCTCCGGCAAGACGTACGGCTTCGTGCTGCCCGTGCTGACCCGCCTCGCCGCGGGCCCGACGCGGCGCAAGCCGGGCCGCCCCCGCGCGCTGATCCTCGCGCCGACGCGCGAGCTCGCGACGCAGATCGAGGCCTCGATCCTCCCGCTGGCGAAGCCGCTGGGCCTGCGCACGACGACGATCTTCGGCGGGGTCTCGGCCAACCCGCAGATCACCCGGCTGCGTGACGGCGTCGACATCGTCGTGGCCTGCCCCGGCCGGCTCGCCGACCACATGCGTTCCGGCCACGTGAAGCTCGACGCCATCGAGATCACGGTCCTGGACGAGGCCGACCACATGGCCGACCTGGGCTTCCTGCCCGAGGTCCGGCGGATCATGGACGCCACGCCGTCCCGCGGCCAGCGGATGCTGTTCTCCGCGACCCTGGACAACGGCGTCGACGTGCTGGTCAAGCGCTTCATGAACGACCCGATCACGCACAGCGTCGACTCGGCGCAGTCGCCGGTGTCGACGATGGAGCACCACGTCCTGCACCTGGAGGAGACCCACCGCCTGCCGGTGCTGGTCGACCTGACGGCGGCGCCGGGCCGCACGCTGGTGTTCACGCGGACGAAGAGCCGCGCGAAGGCGCTGACGCGGAAGCTGGTCGCTTCGGGCGTTCCGGCGGTGGAGCTGCACGGCAACCTGGGCCAGAACGCCCGGACGCGCAACCTCGAGGCGTTCTCCTCCGGCACGGCCCGCACGCTGGTGGCGACGGACATCGCGGCCCGCGGCATCCACGTCGACGACGTCCGGCTGGTCATCCACGCGGACCCGCCGGTGGAGCACAAGGCCTACCTGCACCGATCGGGCCGCACGGCCCGCGCCGGAGCGTCGGGCACGGTGGTGACGCTGATGACGGACGCGCAGGTCCGCGACGTCCGCGACCTGACCCGCAAGGCGGGCATCAAGCCGACGACGACCCAGCTGGCGCCGGGTCACCCGCTGCTGGCGGAGCTGGCCCCGGGCGAGCGGACGTTCTCGAAGGCCCCGGCGGTGGACAACCGCCCGAAGAAGGTCACGGCTTCCGGAGCGGCCCCGGGTGGCGGCCGAGGCCGCCGCGGCGGGCCGGCCACGCCGAAGGAGAACCGGGGCGGCCAGCGTTCCCGCGCCGCCGGCCAGGAGCAGCGTTCGGCCGGCTCGGCTTCCCGCCGCTCGGACGGCGCCGCCTCGGGCGGTTCGCGCCGCTCGGGTGCCCCCGCGTCCGGTGGCTCGCGACGGTCGGGCGGCCAGGGAGGCTCGCCCCGCTCGTCCGGAGCCGCCGCTTCGGGTGGTGCCCGGCGATCGGGTGCGCCGGCCGCGGCCGGCCGCCCGTCGGGTTCGGGCGGCGCCGCCGCCTTCTCTTCGGGCACCCGGGCGGGCGCACGCCGGTCCCGATAGGGCATCAAGCGTGATCAGCGGGGCATCACCCGTGATCAGGCGGGCAACACGCGTGACTGGGCGGGCATCACGTGTGATCAGGCGGGCATCAGCGCGGCGCCTTCCCAATCACGCGTGATGCCCCTTCAAACACGCGTGATGACCCTCCAATCACGAGTGGTGCCCCTTCAATCACGGGTGAGGCCTTCCCGAGCACGGGTCCGGGTCTAGAGGGATGCAGTCAGGCCGCGGGCTCGGAGTACCGCGCGTTCCAGCGGGCGGAAGACCAGCAGTTCGATGCCTACGCCGACCAGCAGGATCAGGAAGATCGCCGCGATCACCGTCTCCATGCTGTTGAACGACGAGCCCTGGTTGAGGTAGGCGCCGAGCCCGATGCCCAGTTGCGGGGACAGCGCGATCAGCTCGGCCGCCATCAGTGAGCGCCACGAGAACGCCCAGCCCTGCTTCAACCCCGCCAGGAAGCCGGGGAGCGCGGCGGGCAGCAGGATGTGGCGGGCCGACGACAGCCGGTTGGCGCCCATCACCTGGCCGACGCGCGGGAGGATCGGCGGGATCTGGTCGATGCCGGACACCAGGCCGTTCGCGATCGACGGCACCGAGCCGAGCAGCACGACGAAGTAGATCGCCGCGTCGTTGATGCCGAACCACAGGATCGCCGCCGGGACCCAGGCCACCGACGGGAGGCTCTGCAAACCCGTCAGCAGCGGCCCGATCGCCGCGCGGACCACGCGAACCTTCGCCACGACCAGGCCGAGCGGGGTGCCGATGAGCACGCCGGCGACGAAGCCCAGCGCGGCGCGGTGCACCGACGTCCAGACGAAACCGAACACCTGGCCGTCGGCGACGATGCTCCAGAACTCGTCCCACACCGCGAGCGGCGCGGGCAGCTGCGACTCCGGCCAGAAGGCGGCGGCCCAGAGGACCTGCCAGACCACGAGCAGCAGGACGAGCGCGCCCAACGGCGGCAGGAACCCCCAGGCGAACCGCTTCCAGAAGCTCGGGCGGCGTTCGCCGACGGGGGCGTCGAGCGAGTCCAATCCGGCGCCGACCGCGTCCAGGTCGGCCTCCGCGGACCGGTCAAGCTGCGGCATGGGTGCTGATCACCTCACGCAGGTGCCCGGTGATTTCCTCGGTCAGCTCCGCGGCGTCGGCCAGCGGCACGTCCGCCCACTCGCGCACGACCCGGCCGGGCCGTGACGACAGCAGCACCACGCGCCGGCCGAGCCGGACCGCCTCGCGCACGTCGTGCGTCACGAACAGCACCGACGTGCCCGTGCTGCGGTAGACGCGCAGCAGCTCGCCCTGCAGGACGTCGCGGGTGATGGCGTCGAGCGCGGCGAACGGCTCGTCCATCAGCAGGAGCGACTGCTCCGGGTCGCCGCCGACGCGCAGCGTCGCGGCCAGGGCGCGGGCCAGCGCGACGCGCTGCCGCATCCCGCCGGACAGCTCGTGCGGCCGCTTGCCGCCCGCGCCGTTCAGCCGGACCAGATCCAGCAGCTCGGCGGCCTTTTCGCGGCGCTCGGCCCGGCCGAAGCCGGCCAGCCGCAGCGGCAGCTCGACGTTGCGGGCCGCGGTCAGCCACGGCATCAGCGCCGCTTCCTGGAACATGACCGCCGGCCGGGAGGTGTTCAGCGTGATCTCGCCCGCCGACGGCGCGTCCAGCCCGGCGACCAGGTTCAGCAGCGTGCTCTTGCCGCAGCCGGACGCGCCGAGCAGGCAGACGAACTCGCCGGGCGCGACCGTCAGGTCGACGCCGTCGAGCGCGACGACCGCGCGGCCGGCGGTGCCGAACGTCTTGCGCACGCCGTCGAGACGCACCGCGGTCGCGCCGGTGAAACTGGACCGGCCGGTCGGGAGGGTGGTGGTCATCGTTGGCTGCCTCTCCGGATCACTTGGTCAGTTCGGGAGCTACGACGGCGGGCAGGTTCTGAGCCTTGAGCACCTCGTTGAGCGGGCCGAAGTCCGCGAAGCCCTTCAGCGCGACCGCCGACTTCACCACGCCTGCCGTCACCGAGTCCTGCGCGAGCTGCGGGAATTCGGCGGCGACGGGGTCGGTGGTCAGCTCGATGCCGGAGAACGCGCGGTCCAGGACCGCCGCGCTCAGGGTACTGCCGGCCAGCTCCTTGAGCGCGCCGTTGACCACGGTCTTCGCGTCCGCCGGGTTCGCCTTGGCCCAGTCGATGGCGGCGAGCTCGCCCTTCAGCAGCGCGCGGACGGTGTCCGGGTGCTGCTGCAGGAACTCGCTGCGCACGATGACGACGGTGCTCGGGAAGCGGCCGCCCGGCCACAGCGTCTTCTCGTCGACCAGGACCTTCGCGCCGGCGTCGAGGACCAGCCGGGACGCCCACGGCTCGGGCAGCCAGCCGCCGTCGACCTCGCCCTTCTTGAAGGCGTCGAGGGTCTTGGGGTTGTCGAGGTTGGTGATCTTGACCTGGCCGGTCAGCTGCTTGCCGGCGAGGAACTTCTTGAGCGCGACGTCCTGGGTGTTGGCCAGCTGCGGCGTCGCGATGTTCTTGCCCTTGAGCTGGTCGACGCTGGTGATGTCGGGCTTGACGACCAGCTGCGCGCCGCCCGAAACGGCGCCGGAGATCAGCTGGATGGCGCCCTTGGACTTGGTGAAGGCGTTGATCGCCGGGCCGGAGCCGAGGAAGGCGACGTCGAGGGAGCCGCCGAGCAGGGCGTTGACCTCTTCGGGCCCGGCGTTGAAGGTCTGCGTGGTGAGCTTGGTCGCGCCGAGCTCGTTCTTGAAGAAGTCCTTCTTGGCGCCGATCAGCGCGGGGGCGTGCGTGACGTTCGGGAAGAACCCGACCCGGACCTCGCCGGCGGTGCCCTGGTCGGCGGCGGGCGCGGCGCTGCTGTCGGCACGCGAACAGCCCGCGAGCAGGCCCACGACGGTCAGGGCGGCCAGCGCCGAGGCCAGGGTTCTCCGGGAGGTGCGCACGTCAGCATCGCCTTTCGTCGGTGTCGGGGGGAGGTTCGCACGGTCACCCACTCAGGCGCATAGCCATCCGCATCCCGGGACATCCGGTGAGATTTCTTGACATCGACGGCCGCGCGGCCTAAGGCCGCGGCAGAAAGTCGCCCGCGCGGGCAACCGCTCGCGCCACCCGGACGTGGTATGGAATGACCACGGATTCGGGAGGAAGTCATGACGAGCACCGCACCTCGACGGGGCCAGGGTGCCACCGGCGTCCGAGTGGCGCTGGTCGTGTTGTTCATCGGGCTGGGCCAGGCGTCGTTCGAGTGGCTCCGGTCCCTCGGCATGGACGCGTTGACGAGCGCGGTCGTCTGGGCGATCCCGGTCGTCACCGGGGCGGCGGTGGCGCTGGTGCTGTGGGTGGCGTCGGACCGGGCGTTCCTGCTGCGCAACTGGCTGCCGGTGGCGATGTCGATCCCGGTGTACCTGGGCGGCGCGTTCGGCCTGGCGACCGGGACGGCGACCCTGGTGGCGTCGATCGTCAGCGGCGTGGGGCTGGGCGTGGCCGGCGTGGTGTTCGCCGGGATGGCCCGCTCGCGACGGCGGGTCGAGGCCGGCCGGTAGGGCGATCAGGGCCGGTTGTCCACAGGGTGATGGAGCTGTGGACAACCCGGCCTCGGCCGTAGTGCGGACGGCGAGTTCGGACCGCCGCGGTCAGTGGCGCAGCAGCAGCGACACGTCGCCGAACTCGTGCCACAGGTACCGCTCCGCCACCGCCGCCTCGTACGCCCGCTGGACCACCGGCGCGCCCGCCACCGCCTCAAGCAGCAGCAGGTGCGATGCCTCCGGGGCGTGCAGGCCCGTCACGATCCCGTCCACCACCCGCGCCGGGCGATCCGGGCCCAGCACCAGCTCCGTCCAGCCCTCCGCCGCGCGGACCTCGCCGTCGGGCGCCGAAGACTCCAGCGCCCGGGCCGCCGTCGTGCCCACCGCTATCACCCGGCCGCCGCGCGTCCGGGCCCACGACACCAGCGCCGCCGTCGTGGCCGGGACGCGGAAGCGCTCCGCCTGCGGTGGCTCGGCCGCCTCCGGTGAGGACACTCCGGTGTGCAGCACCAGCGGGGCGACCAACACCCCGTCCGTCACCAGCCTCGTCACCAGCTCCGGCGTGAACGGGCGGGCCGCCGAGGGCATCTCCGCGCTGCCCGGCTCGCGGGCGAACACCGTCTGGTAGTCCGCCAGCGGCCACGCCCGCGGGACGTACCCGTAGCGGATCGGACGTCCGTGCGCGGCGAGGAAGCCCGGGACGTCGACCGGCACCTCCGCTCGCCAGAGGCGGGCCGCGCCCGGGGTCGCCGGGGCCAGCAGGGTCAGCGACGCGCCCGCCGCGAGCGAGAGGCGCTCCCCCGGGCGGCCGTCGAGCAGCGGGCCGCCCGGTGCGCGCAGTTCGACGATCCAGGAGCCGTCGTCGAGCGCCGTCGCGAAGTGGACCACGATCGGGTGGCCGGCTCGGCGGGCGTCGACCGCCGCCGGGAGGGTTCCGGAGGTGTTGACCACCAGGAGGTCGCCGGGCCGCAGGTGGTCGCCGAGTGAGCCGAACGCCGTGTGGTGGACGCCCGACGGCGACGCGACGAGCAGGCGGACCTCGTCGCGGGACAGGCCGCGGGCCTCCGGCGGCGCCGACGCCGAGAGCTCCGGCGGCAGGTCGAACCGGACGTTCATGCCGTCGCCGGCAGGTCGGCGGCGCGGTAGCGGCCGCTGGGTGGCCGCTCGTCGAGCAGGCCGAGGAACGCCGGGACCGCGGCCGACGGCAGCGGCCGGTCCGAGATGTCCTCGCCCGGGAACGCGCGCTGGTGCATGGCCGTGCGCAGGTCACCCGGGTCGACCGCGTACACGGACAGGTCCGGGTGTTCCGCGCCCAGGACGGCGGTCAGCTGATCGAGCGCCGCCTTCGCGGAGCCGTAGCCGCCCCAGCCTTCGTACGCCTCGACAGCCGCGTCGGAGCTGACGTCGATCACGACGCCCCGCGCCGCCGTCAGCGCGGGCAGGAGGAGCTGGGTGAGGGCAAGGGGCGCGAAGACGTTGACGCGGTAGACGTCTTCCAGATCCGCGAGCGGATAACGCGCCAGTGGCGGCAGCGGGCTGAGACCGAGCGAACTGGCGTTGTTCACGAGCAGGTCGAGCGAAGGACAGGCTTCGGCGAGCGAAGCACGGTGAGCCGGGTCGGTGACGTCGCCGGGGACCGCCGTGAAGCCGTCCTCGCGAGCCGCCGAACGCAACGCGGCCGCGTCGCGGGCGTCGCCGATGACCGTCCATTCGCGACGGACGAGGGCGGCCGCGAGCGCGCGGCCCAGCCCGGCGGATGCGCCGGTGACGAGTGCGGTGGGCATGGTTCCTCCTTCGAGGGGTACCACACCATCGTGAAACCTCTACGTTACTCGAGGTCAACCCGGGAACGGCCGCGCAGCAGGGAGTACGCCACCAGCGAAACGACGAGGCCGACGTAGTACGCGAGGTCGGCGCCGTGCAGCGCCGCGGCGACCGGTCCGGTGTAGAGGGACGTGTTCATGAACGGCACCGCCGCGCCGAACCCGATCACGAACGCCGCCACGGCCGCCCACGGGCGCACGGAATCCGAGGCCAGGACGTCCACGCGCCGGCCACCGCGGGTGCGGGCGAGCCAGTCCGGGACGACCACGCCGAGGAACGGCGGGATCCAGTAGCTCACGAACAGCAGCACGTTCTCGAACTTGGCCGAGAGGTCCCCGCTGTGCATCCAGAGGATCAGCGCGAACGCGAGCACGGTGACGACCACCGCCGACACCGGGCGCCGCAGCCGGACGCCGACCGTCTGCAGCGCGAGCGAGCCGCTGTAGTCGTTCATCGCGTTCGACGACACCGCCGCCAGCGCGATCACCGCCAGCGCCAGCGCGCCCAGGAACCCGCCGCCGAGCAGCTGGGCGATCCCGGACGCCGTGTGGTCGCCGAGCGACGACCCGAGCGCGAGCCCGAGGCCTTCGCCGATCGCGTACGACACGACGAGGCCGAGCAACGTCGCCCAGAAGACCGCCCGTGACGAAGCGGAGACGGGCAGGTAGCGGCTGAAGTCCGAGGCGTAGGGCGCCCAGGAGATCGCCAGCGACAACGTGATCGTCGTGAACAGGACGACGCCGCCCGCCAGATCCGCGCCGGACGCGGTGTCGGCGACGGCGATCGGGTGCCCGGACAGGACCTTCACGGTCAAGGCGGCGAACGCGAGCACCAGCAGCACGCTCATCACCGCCTGCACGCGGTGGATCAGCGCGTAGCCGAACACGCCGAGCGCACACTGCAGCACCAGCACGATCAGCACGGCCACCCAGAACGGCAGCCCGGTCAGCTCGGCGAGCGCCTCACCGCCGAACAGGCCGACGAGGGCGTCCCAGGCGATCGAGCCGAGCCACTGGACCAGGCCGGGCAGCACGACGCCGCCGCCGAACGGAAGCCGGGCGAGCGGCAGCTGGCCGGTGCCGGTGCGCGGGCCCCACGTCGACAGGTACGCCACCGGCAGCGACCCGAGCACGGTGCCGGCGAGCATCGCGGCCAGTCCCGTCCAGAACCCGAGGCCGAGCGAGGCCGCCAGGGTGCCGGTGAACACCGCGGTCATCGTCAGGTTCGGCGCGAACCACACGCTGAACAGCCGCCACGGGCGCCCGAACCGGTTGCCCTCCGGCACCGGCTTGATACCGTGGGTTTCGATCGCCAGGTCCCGGCCACCCGCGGGCATCCGCCCGCCGAAGACCTCGGCACCCAGGCCGCGTCCGCTCATGTCCTGCCTCCCGTCACGATCACCCTAAGCGCAGCCGCGTGGCGCAGCGCGACGGCCCGATCGGACGGGGCACGGTGAGCCCCTGGGCGCGGAAAGCCGTGAACGGCCCATCGACGGACACCGGGTCCACCGATGGGCCGTTCGCGGACTTCGGTCAGACGAGCAGCAGGAACAGCAGCCCGTTGGGGGTGCCGAGACCGGTCACGTCGTCGTAGCCGGGGGCGGTGTGGATGGTCAGGCCCTGGTAGTCCAGGTTCCGCGCCGAGCGCAGCAGGCCGTCCGTGGCGTCGACCGAGTTGGCGTAGTCGACCCGGGCCACGGCTTGGCCGTCCACGTGCTTCACGTCGCTGATCGCCGCGGTGCGGGAGGTCAGCTTGTAGATCACGGGGTTGATGAAGCCGTGGTGGAAGTGGTCGAAGCTGTCGGCCACCGCCATGATGCCGGCGAACACCGGCGACGCGAGGCTCGTGCCGCCGATCCGGTACTGGTCGTAGTGCGCACCCTCCGGGAAGGTCTGCGTCTGGCCGACCAGGAAGCCGGTGTTCGGGTCGCCGACCGCGGAGATGTCCGGGACGACCCGGCCCTTCTTCTTGCCGGTCTGGTTCTTCGTCGCCAGCGCGTCCGGCACGACGCCCTTCTGGTAGAAGGGCTGCTCGAACAGCCGGCTCGTGCCGCCACCGGAACCGCTGGTGTAGTTGGCCGGGCCGTAGACGCCGTTGGTCAGCAGGGACTTGCTGGTCTCCCAGCCGGTCTCGAAGATCCGCTTGCCGTCCTTGCCGATCGCGATGGACGTGCCGCCGACCGCGGTGATCCACGGCGCCGAGGCGGAGAAGTCCGGCGACGGCGTGCCGAGGCGCGCGACCTCGTCACCGTTGTCGCCCGAGGAGAAGTAGACGCCGATGCCCTCGAGGACCGCCTGCAGCGAGATCTGGTTGAACACCTTGACCTCGTCGGCCGGGATGTCCTCGCCGGTGTCGCCGTAGGAGTTCGACACGATGTCGGCCTTGTGGCCGGCGACCACGTAGTTCAGCGCGATGTCGAGCGAGTTGTCCTGGCAGTCGGACCCGCCGACGTACAGGATGTTCGCGCCCGGCGCGAGACCGTGGGCGGCTTCGACGTCGAGGGTCTCCTCGCCGTACCAGCCGGCCGCGTCGCACTGGTCCGGCGGCTCGAGCTCCGGGTTCACCGGGAAGACGTGCTGCGAGAACTGGCTCTGCTTCAGCGGGTGCGCCGGGTCGTTGCGGCGCGCGTACTCGCTGGCGTCGGCGTAGATGGTCGGCGAGGCGAACGCGTCCACGATGGCGATCGTGGTGCCCTTGCCGTCCGCGCCGACCTTGTCGACGCCGTAGGCGGACCGCAGCTGTCCCGGGGTGTAGCCGCAGGGGGCGTACGGCAGCTGCTTGCCGTTGTAGGCGGGATCGGTGGTGTCGATCTTCTCGCCGTAGTAGGCGCTGCACGGCGGCGCGTTGCGGAACCCGGGACCGGGCGCGACGTCCGACGGCTGCACGGACTTCGTGGCCTTGCCCGAGTCGATGCCGTCGGTGTGGTCGGGCTTGAACAGGTTGGTGGCCTGGTCGACGCCGACGACGCCGAGCACGTCCCCGGCCAGGTTCGCGGGCACCGACAGGTTCTTGTCGGCGGCGCGCAGCGTCTGACCCTTGACCCGGTACTTGCCGAGGTCGACGGCGAACGCCTGCTCCGTCTGGGCCGCGGTGCCGGTGGCTTCGACGTAGGCGCGGTTCGAGGGGACCTCGCCGATGCTGAAGCCGTTGCCGGTCAGCCACGCCTTGACGGCGTTGACGGTCGCGTCACTGGCCGCGAAGCGGTCGCGCACCTGGTCGGGGCTCAGGAACTGGCGGTAGGTCTTGCTGTCCGGGTCGGACACGGCCTGGGCCAGCGCCTCGGCGCCGGCGTTGTCGCGCTGGTTCAGGTAAACGCGGAAGCTCAGCTTCGCGGCGGGCGCCGTGTCGGCGACCTTCGCCTGCGCGTTCGCCCACAACGGGTGCGACTGCGGGATGTCCTGACGCCCCTGCGCGGACGCCGTCGCCGGCAGGGCGCCGGTCAGGCCACCCACCACCGCGAGCGAAAGGAGCAGGGTGGAGCTTCTTCGCACAGAAATCTCCCTCTTCGAATGCGGCCCCCAGAAAAATGGGCCTTGGAACACCGGGTGAGACTAGATCGGTGTTCCACTCGCGCGGAAGTGCTTGCGGAACCGTTATCTGGGCGGGAATTCCCGGGCCGTGAAGCGTGGTACGGAAATCCGATTTGTCGCGGCGAAAACGCGAGGAATGTGGGGCGATGCGCGGTTGGTCCGGTTCGCTCCGGTACCGTGGACCACGGGTGAAGGGCGTGCGCCACCTACTAAAGTCGGTTGCTCCGTCCACTCCGGACAGTCCGGCGGTGGCGGTACTTCGGCCGTCACGCCAGGCGCCGGTCCACCGCGTCCGGCGCGAACACCGCGTCGACCACCATCGACACCGCTCCGCGCACCGCCATCCCTTCCCCGCGGCCGCCGATCTCCACCCGCAGGTGCTGCGTCGCCCGCGGCAGCGCCCGCCGGTACAGCACCTCACGGACACCCGCGACGAAATGCGGCTCGGCGAGGTCCCCGGCGATCACCACCACGCCCGGGTTGACCACGCAGACCAGCGTCGCCAGCACCTCCCCCACCTGGCGGCCCGCCACTTCGGCGAGCCGGACCGCGGCCGGCTCGCCCGCCGTGATGCGGTCGCGCACGCCGGAGCCCGACGTCGTCGGCAGGCCGAGCTCCGTCAGCCTCGCCGCCAGCGCACCGCCGCCGGCGACCGCCGCCAGGCAGCCGTGGGAACCGCACAGGCAGCGGGCCTCCGGGTGCTCCGGCAGCCGGATGTGGCCGATGTCGCCCGCGCCGCCGTCGATCCCGCGGTACACCTCGCCGCCGAGGACCAGGCCGGCGCCGATCCCGGTCGACACCTTCACCACGACGAGCGCCGCCGACTCCGGGTACCGGGTGCGGTGCTCGCCCAGCGCCATCAGGTTCGCGTCGTTGTCCACCAGCACCGGGGCGCCGAACCGCGCGCCGAGGTGGGCGTCGATCGGGTAGCCGTCCCAGCCCGGCATGATCGGCGGCCGGGTGACCCGGGCGCGGCCGGGTTCCACCGGCCCCGGCACCGAGACGCCGACGCCGCACACCGGACGGCCCGCCTCGGCCCGCAGCGCCTCGAACCACTCCGCGATCCGGTCGAGCACCGGCTCCGGGCCGTCGGCGACCCGCAGCGGACCCGCGCGGCGGGCCAGGACCCGCCCGGCCAGATCGGTGACGGCCGCCTCGGCGTGCGTCGTGTCGATGCTCGCGGCGAGGACGACCGCGTGCTCGTCGTCGAACCGCAGGTACCGCGCCGGGCGGCCGCCGGTGGAGTCCTCCTGGCCGCCTTCGGCGAGCAGGCCTGCCGTCTGGAGCTGCTCCAGGCGCGCGGTCAGCGTCGAGCGCGAGAGCCCGCTGCGCGCCTGGAGCGCCTTGCGCGTGCTCGCCTGGCCCGTCCGGACCAGCTGCAACAGCTCGCCGGCGCTGGTCATCCCACGGCCTCCTTCGGACTTTTGTCCATTGACAAGACACAAGTCGGAGATAGATTGGACATATGAACGTAACACGGGAGCGGGCCGCGGCTGTCTTGGCGGGCAACTGGCTCGGCGCGTCCACCGTGCCCTCGCGCGGGCTGTACCCGCACCAGTGGAGCTGGGACTCCGCGTTCATCGCGTTCGGCCTGCGCCACCTGTCCCCGGGGCGCGCCCGGCGGGAACTCCGGACGCTGTTCGCCGCGCAGTGGGCCGACGGCCGCGTCCCGCACATCGTGTTCGACCCGGCGACGCCGCCCGAGGCGTACTTCCCCGGGCCGTCCTTCTGGCACGCCGGGCGGACGTCGGGCCTGGTCCAGCCGCCGGTGCACGCCCGCGCCGTGCTCGCGGCGCACGAAGCCGAGCCCGATCGCGAGTTCCTCGCCGCGCTGTACCCGCGGCTGGTGGCCTGGCACGGCTACCTGCGGACCTGCCGCGACGCGGGCGGGCGCGGCCTGGTGGCGATCGTGCACCCGTGGGAGTCCGGCATGGACAACAGCCCGGCCTGGGACGAGCCGCTCACGCGCGTCCCGCTCGCCACCGGGTTCGTCCGCCGCGACCTCGAGCACGGCGACGCCGGCGACCGCCCCAGCGACGACGACTACGGCCGGTACGTCCGGCTCGCCGCCGCGTACCGCGACAGCGGCTACCAGGACATCGGTGACTTCGCCGTGGAAGACCCGGGCTTCAACGCCCTGCTGGCCGACGCCGAACTGGCGCTGGCGGAGATCGCGGAGGAACTCGGCCTGCCGTCGGACGCGCACCGCGAAGCCGCGGCACGCCTCGAGAAGGCCATGCAGGAAACGCTTTGGGACGACGGCTTCTTCTTCGCCAGGGACGTCCACACCGGCGCGCTGATCCGCGAGCACACGTGCGCGGGCCTGCTGCCGCTGGTGCTCCCGGACCTGGCGGTCGCCCCGGCCCTGGTGGCGACCGCCACCGGCCCGCGCTTCCGGCTCGGCCGGGTGCACGGCGTCCCGAGCTACGACCTGACCGCACCGGGCTTCGACCCGGGCCGCTACTGGCGCGGGCCGTCGTGGTTCAACGTCGGCTGGCTGATCCGGCGCGGGCTGCTGCACCACGGCGAGTTCGCCCTCGCCGCCCAGTTGCGCGACGACCTCGTCGAGACCGCCGCCGAAACCGGCTTCGCCGAGTACGTCGACCCGCTGACCGGGGCCGGGCACGGCACCCGCTCGTTCAGCTGGACGGCCGCGTTGACCGTGGATCTGCTGTCCGAGGCGAGTTGTGACCGGGGCCGGGGGCTCCGCCGCCCGGAGCTCTCGAAGGGCAGGTGACGGCCGCCCGGCCGCGTCGGGGGCGGCCGGGCGGTCCGATCAGCTCGCCCAAGTACTGGACCTTCTTCGCCGCGCCGAGGTCGTGACGGCCGTCGCCCGCTGACTGTCCACTGTGGCCGCTGGCCGGGGGACCCGCGCCACCCCCAGCCGGGCGCGGGTCCCCTTGTGTTCGGTGGTTCCGGTGTCCATTCAGGATTCTCGGAGTCTACCTTCGCCGGGCCCGGGTGCCCCGTGTGTTTTTCATGGCCCGGCCGTGAATGCGGCACCTCCGGCGGTGGTCAGGCGAACCCTACGCCGGACGACAGCATGGTGAACGCCCGTTCGGCCGTCGCCCGGGCCTCCGGGAGCCGCTCCCGCGCGGGGACGCCGGCGGCGACCGCGGCCATGTTCGCTTCGGCCAGCGTCCGCCGGATCGCCGTGATCTGCGCCGCGGCCAGGCCCGCGTCCGGGGCCGGGACACCGGCCTCGGCGAGGGCGGCGGCCAGCGCCGCCTCCCCCGCGCCGGTGAACTCCGCCAGCCGCGCGACCAGCGCCGGCGTGCCGGTGACCAGGCGGAACACCGCGACAACCGCGGGGGCATCGCACAACCCGGTCACCGGCTCGTGCTCCGCCAGCCCCCGCACGAACGCCTCCCGCAACGCGGACAGGGGTCCCTGGTCCGGCCGGCGGCCGCGGACGACGTCCGCCGCGTCGGTCTCGTGGTCGGCGAACCGGTGCAGCACGAGGTCCTCCTTGGCCGGGAAGTACGCGAAAAGCGTCCTCTTGGACACCTCGGCCGCCCGCGCCACCTCGGCGACCCCGACGGCGTCGAACCCGCGCTCGAGGAAGAGCTCGATCGCCGCCGCCGAGATCGCCGCCCGCGTGCGGAGCTTCTTGCGCTCCCGCAGGCCCAGTTCGTCGTTCACCTCATGCAGCGTAGCTTCAGACCTGCTGGAGACCGGCCTTCCCGGCCTGCACCACGTAACTGCGGTCGTTCTTGATGACCACCGATGCCGGGTCATAGACGCTGGTGTCGGACGTCGTCATGAAGTCCGCCCGCATCTCCGACGGCGTGGTCGTGACGCGGACGTAGCCGCGCTCGCCCTTGCAGTACTTGACGTGCGGGTTGTTCGCGTACCAGGTCGCACTGGGCGCGCCGGCGGTGTCGCTGTTGCTCGTCACCGACGTCGTGACCAGCTCCGAGCCGATCACCGGGTCGCTGTGGTCGAAGTAGTCGAGCCGCAGGTCGGCGGCCCAGTGCCGGTGGACGTCACCGGTCAGCACGACCGGGTTGGCGACCTTGCGGTCGACCCAGCCCTGCTGGATCCGGTTGCGGGAGGCCTCGTAGCCCTGCCAGGAGTCGTTGCTCTCGCAGGTGGCCTTGTCGCCGTCGGCGTCCCGCGTGGCGAAGAAGACCTGCTGGCCCAGGAAGTCCCAGGTGGCGGGGTGCGACTCGAACTGCTTGAGCAGCCACGCCTCCTCCGTGCCGCCGAGGATGCTGCGGGACGTGCTGCGCATGTCGGTGCAGGCCGGACCGGCGTCGCCGGCGGGGTCGGGGACCTGGGCGCTGCGGTACTGGCGCGTGTCGAGCAGGTGGAACCGGGCCAGGCTGCCCCACATCAGCTGCCGGTACAGCTGGATCGACGCGCCGTTGGGCTTGGCCGTCGACCGGATCGGCGTGTTCTCGTAGAAGGCCTGGAACCCGGCGGCCTTGCGCGCGGCCGGGGCCGGCGAGGTGGTGCCGTTCCAGTTGTTCATCACCTCGTGGTCGTCGAACACGACGATCCAGGGCGCGATCGCGTGCGCGGCCTGCAGGTCGGCGTCGGTCTTGTGCTGGGCGTGCCGGGCGCGGTACTGCGCGAGCGTGGTGACGTCCTCGGTGAAGGCCAGGCTGCGGGGGTTGCGCTCCTGCGCGGTGCGGCCCGACTTCTTCTCGTAGATGTAGTCGCCGAGGAACAGCACCAGGTCCGGGTCGTCGGCCACGATGCCCTTGTAGGCGTGGTAGTAGCCCTCCTCCCAGTGCTGGCAGGAGCTGAAGCAGTACTTGAGCCGGTTGACCGCGGCGCCGGCAGCGGGCGCCGTGCGCGTCCGGCCCACCGGCGAGAGGTAGCCGGAGCTCTTGAACCGGTAGAAGTACTCGCGCGCCGGCTGCAGGCCGACCGGTTCGATGTGGACACTGTGCCCGGACGCGCGGACGGCGTCCACCGAGCCGCGCTGCACGACCGAGCTGAACGCTTCGTCGTTCGCGATCTCCCAGTCGACCGCGTAGGTGGCGTCGGGCATGCCGCCGAAGCCGTCCGGGCTGAGCGGCGCGGGCGCGAGCCGCGTCCACAGCACCACGCTGTCGGGCAGCGGATCGCCGGAGGCGATGCCGAGCTGGAAGGGATCGCGGACGGCGGGGGCGGCGGCCGTGGTGCGGGCGTTCGCCCACGACGGCAGCGCCGCCGAAGCCGCGGTGGCGGTGACCGCGGCGAGCCCGCCGAGCAGCACCTTGCGCCGGTTGACCTGACCCATGGGAAAGCCCTTTCTCGTGGTGGACGCGCCTCAGGCCGCGAAGTCGGTGATGCCGTCGCTGCAGGACTTGAGGTCCGGCTTGGCGGTCGTGTAGTTGGCGACGCACACCTTGTAGAAGACCCAGCCGCCGTGCGGGACCGTGACGGCCTTGTCGGTCTTGGTGCCCTCGCCGGTGGAGTTCCAGACGTAGAAGGGCCCGGCGCCGCCCTTGAGCCAGTAGGCGACGACGGCGGAGTAGCCGTCGGAATTCGTGTCGTAGACCAGGAAGTGCGAGTCGGACGCGCGGTACTGCGCCTCGCCCGCGCAGGCGTCGGCGCACTGGCCGCTGCCCGAGCCGACGCCGCAGTCCGGTGCGACCCGCGTGTCGGAGTTGGTGAAGACGTAGGTGTCCGAGATGTACCCCCCGAGCGCGGGCACGTAGTCCCACAACGTGCCCGTGCCGTAGGTGCCGGTCACGGACGTGCCGTTGACCTGGCAGTCGATGGTGACGGTGGCGCCGTTCGCGACGGTCTTGACGGCCGTGGCGCTCGCGGTGGGCGCCCGGCGGACGTTGAGCGGGTCACCCGCGGTCTTCACGGTGCCGCTCGCCGCCGCCGACGCCTCGATCGCGCCGCCGGTCAGGAGCGCGCCGACCGCGGCCATGACCAGGCCGGAACCGGCGATACGCCGGAGTTTCGAACGCTTCATGGCCGGAAGCGTGGCTGCACGCCGTACACGTCTCGTACAAAGCGCGCAGTGGGTATGCCCACACACTCCGAATGGATCTAGCCCCTGCGCCGGACGGGTCCTAGAGTCCGGGACATGGGGGAACTCATCGGGCAGGTTGAGACCACCTCGCTGACCATCCGCGTCCTCGGTCCGCTGGAGGTCACCGCCGCCGGGCGGGTGATCGCCCTCGGCGGCCCGAAGCCCCGGCTGCTGCTGGCCGCGCTGGCCCTGCAGCCGAACGTCGTCGTCTCGACCGACGTGCTGGTGGAAGTGCTGTGGCCGGAATCGGCGCCGCGGTCGGCCGCGGCGAACATCCGCACGTACGTGCATTCGCTGCGGAGGCGGTTCGCCGAAATCGACCCCGCCCTCGGCGAGCGGATCAGCAGCCGGGCTTCCGGCTACCTGCTGACCGCGTCGCCGGCCGAACTGGACCACCTCGCTTTCGCCGCGTTGGCCGGTGAAGCACAGGAAGCGCTCGACCGCGGCGAAGCCGAAAGCGCCCTCAAACTCCTCGACAAGGCCGACGCGCTGTGGCGCGGCGAAGTCCTCGAAGGCCTGCCGCACGACCACAGCTGGGGCGCGACCGTCGCCCGGCTCGCCGAGCTGCGGCTGTCGGTGCAGGAGCAGCGGCTGCGCGCCCGGATCGGCCTCGGCCGCTCCGGGGAGGCCATCGCCGAACTGCGCGGGCTGGTCACCGAGCACCCGCTGCGCGAAGAACTCTGGGCGCAGCTGATCGTGGCGTTGCGCGCCACGGGCCGGACCGGCGACGCGATCGAGGCGTACGAGTCGGCCGAGCGGGTCCTGCGCGAAGAGCTCGACGCCGAACCGGGGGCCCGGCTGCAGGAGCTGCGCGCGACCCTGGTGCCGGAAACCGGCCTCCTCTCCCGCGCCGCCGACGTCGCCCCGGTCTGCCAGCTGCCCCTGGACCTGCCGGACTTCACCGGCCGCGACACCCTGATCCACGACGTCGTCACCCTGCTGAAGGAACGCGCGGACTCGGGAACGCCCGCGGTGATCGTGCTGTCGGGCGCGCCCGGCGTCGGCAAGTCGGCGGTCGCCGTCCGGGTCGCGCACGCGGTCCGCGACGAGTTCCCCGACGGCCAGCTGCACGTCGACCTGGCCGGCACGTCGTCGTCGCCGCGGGCGCCGATGAGCGTGCTCGCCGAGCTGCTGCGCACGCTGGGCATCCCGGACGCCGGCCTGCCGCGCGAGCTGGCCGAGCGCTCGGCGCTGCTGCGGTCGCGGCTGGCCGGGCGGCGGATGTGCGTGGTGCTCGACGACGCCGGCAGCGAGGCCCAGGTGCGGCCGCTGCTGCCCGGCGCCGGGGCCTGCGGGGTCCTGGTGACCAGCCGGATCCGGCTGCCCGGGCTCGCCGGCGCGAAGCCGGTGGACGTCGACCTGCTGCCCGAGGCCGAGGCCGCGCGGCTGCTGGAAGGCATCGTCGGCGCGGAACGGGTGGCCGCCGAGCCCGACAGCGCCGCGGCGATCCTGCGCCAGTGCGGGCACCTGCCGCTGGCGATCCGGGTGGCGGGCGCGAAGCTGACGCACCGGCCGGGCTGGACGCTGCGGCTGCTGGCCGACCGGCTGGGCGACGAGCGCCGCCGGCTCGACGAGCTGCGCGTCGGCGACCTCGCCGTCCGCGCGAGCGTGACCCTGTCCTACGACCTGCTGCCGATGTCGGCGGCGACCGCGTTCCGCGGGCTGGGCCTGCTCGGGCCGGTCCAGTTCCCGGCGTGGGCGGTGGCGGCCGTGCTGGGCCGCCGCGACGCCGAGGACGTCCTCGACGTGCTGGTCGACGGCCACCTCGTCGAGCTCGTCGGCTCCGACTCGGCCGGGCAGCCGCGCTACCGGTTGCACGACCTCCTGCGCGTGTACGCGGTGGAGCTCGCCGAGCGCAGTGACGCGGCGAAGACCCGGGCCGGCCTGCGGCGGGTGCTGGAGGGCTACCTGGGGCTCGCGCTCGAGGCGGCCCGCCGGATGCCGCTGCACTTCTTCGGCATGTACTGCGACGACGAGCTGCCGCGCCCCGGCGTGCCCGGCGGCGTCCTGCCCGACGACCCGGCCACGTGGTTCGCGGCCGAGCGGCACACCACGGTCGCGGCGGTCTCGCTGGCCGCCCGGCACGGGTTCGACGACCTGTCCTGGCAGCTGGCTTCGGCGCTGACGCCGTACTTCGACCTCAGGGGCCCGCAGGACGACTGGCACAGCACGCACCTGGTCGCGCTGGCGGCGGCCCGCCGGACCGGCTCGGCGCGCGCCGAGGCGATCGTCCAGCGCAACCTCGGGCAGTACCTGCTCTACCAGGACGAGTACGCCGAGGCGCGGGTGGCGTTCGAGGAGTCGAAGAAGCTGTTCGACAAGGTCGATGACGCCCAGGGCGTCGCCGTCGCGCTGACCGGGCTCTCGACGATCCTCCGCTTCGAGGGCGAGGACGACCTGGCCCTCGACCACTGCCACGAGGCGCTGGAGCTGTTCGCGGAGGCCGGCGACCCGAACGGCGAAGCGGTGGCCCGCCTCGGCGCCGGAGCGGTGTGGATGTCCCGGGGGTGTTACGCGGCGGCGAAGCGCTGGATCACGGACGCACTGGAGCTGTCGGCCGCGATCGGCGACCGCCACCGCGAGGCGCACGCGCTCAAGCGACTGGGCCTGCTGTTCCAGCACCAGGGCAACCTGGCCGCGGCCCGCGAGCACGTCGACCGGGCGATCGCGATCTTCACCGACCTCGGTGACGACCACTGCGTGGGCTACGCGAACCAGAACCTCGGCGAGCTGTGCCTGCACAGCGGGGATTTCGCGCACGCCCAGCTGCTGCTGGTGAACTCGCTGGCGGTGCATCGCCGGAACGGGGACCGGCGGTCGGAGGCCGAGGTGTCGCAGCTGCTCGGGGAGCTGCACCGGGCGCTGCTGCAGCCGGAGCGGTCGCGGGACTACTCGGAGCGGGCGCTGGCGATCTGGCGTGAGCTGTCGACGCGGCCGAAGGAGCCGGCGGCCGGGGTGGCCGAGCGGCCGCACATCGCCTCCGCCTGAGGCCGCCGTGCCTTCGACACCTTCCCGGCGTGGCCGGGACACGCAGCTGTGGTCGATCCGGCGGCACCTCGTCGCGGTGGTCCTGATCGGGCTCGGCGTGTTCGCGGCCGCGACCGTGCTGTTGTGGCTGGCGCTGGGACTGCCGGCCGCACCCGGCCCGGACACGAAGCTGAACGTCATCAAGATCGCGTTGTCGGTCGTGGCGGGCGTCGGCGGGGTGGTCGCGCTGGTCGTCGCCTACCGCAAGCAACGGATCGGCGAGGCGGCCGAAGCGCGCGAGCACGTCAAGGTCTTGAACGAGCGGTTCGCCACCGCGTGCACCCAGATCGGCCACGAAAAGCCGGCCGTCCGGCTCGCCGGGCTGTACGCCATGGCCGGCCTCGCCGACGAATGGGCCGAGCAACGCCAGGTGTGCATCGACGTGCTGTGCGCGTACCTGCGCATCCCGTACGAGCCCGTGCTCGATTCGCCGTGGTACCACGACGAGGAATCCGAGGTGCGCCTCTCGATCACGAGCGTGATCAGCGACCACCTGCGCCCGGGCGCGCCCGTCGGCTGGCAGGGCCACGAGTTCAACCTCCTCCGGGCCGTCCTCCGCTCGGCGGACTTCGCGGACATCCACCTGACCGGCGGCCGGCTCCTGCTCAGCCTCGCCCGGTTCCCCGGCGGCTGGACGTCGTTCGACGGCATGCACGTCGACGGCGGCGAAGTCTGGTTCGGTGGCGCGGTGTTCAGTGGCGACGCCCGGGTGACGTTCGACAACGCCGAGTTCGGCGCCGGCCGCGTCCAGTTCGACGGCGCCGCCTTCACCGGCGGCGAAGTGTCCTTCCGCGGCGCCCGGTTCACCGGCGGCGAAGTCGACCTCTCCAAGGTCAGCCTCGACGACTACACCGCCCCACCCGTGTTCGATCCGTGGGAGACCCCGCCGCCCGGGCTTCTGCTGCCCGGCGCGTAGCTCTCAGGCCGCCTCCGCACAATCTGCTTGTACGGATCATGTACGCCGTCCCGTCAGTCTTTCGCCACCTTCGAACGAACAGGTGCGAGAGGAGAACCGGGGATGATCCGGATCAAGAAGGCCGGCCGCGTGACCGCGGCGGTTCTGGCCGCCGGGGCGGTGACGGCGCTGGCCGGAGCCCCCGCGCAGGCCGCCACGGCGCCCGACGGCACCCAGTGGACCGCTGATCTGTCCAGTGTGGACAGCGACGACGTCAACGTCACCGGCGCGGGTGGGACGCTCACCCTGGCCGACGCCGCGTGGCACCGGACCGCCCGGGTGTTCGCCGGCAGCGAGGGCAGCCTGACCACCGCCGAACACCGGCTCGGCTCGCCGGTCAACCGCGTCAGCGCGGAACTGACGGCCGACACCCCCAAGGGCACGTCGGTCGACGTCGACGTCCGCGGCCGGACCGGCGTGCACGACTGGACCGAGTGGACCCCCGCGGGCACCACGCTGAAGAGCACCGTGAGCGAGGTGCAGGTGCGGATCAGCCTGCACACCAGCACCGACGGCGTGCGCCCGTCGGTCAGGAGCGTCGCGCTCAGCGCCGACAGCGCCCCGCAGGTCAACGCCCTGACCGCCGGGACCGAACTGACCTACAAGGTCTACGGCACCCGCGAGGGCCTGCCCGGCGGCACCACCGCCAACGGCCACGTCATCACCAGCCGCGACCACTTCGTCGCGCTGCCGTCCGGCAAGGGGCTGGCGCCCAAGGGAACCGGCAACTACTCCGTCCGCGTCTGCCGGACCGACGGCAGCAAGTGCGAGTACGCGCCGGTGTGGGACGTCGGCCCGTGGAACGAGCAGGACGACTACTGGAACCCGGCGTCGGTGCGCACCAAGTTCAAGGACCTGCCGCAGGGCCAGCCCGAGGCGTACGCGGCCTACTACAACGGCTACAACGGCGGCAAGAGCGGTCTCGGCTACAAGGTGCAGAATCCGGCCGGCATCGACCTCGCCGACGGCGTCTTCTGGGACGGGCTCGGCATGTCGGACAACGGCAACGTCAACGTCACCTACCTGTGGACCGGCTCCGGCCCGACCGGCGTCGTCAGCACGGCAGGCGACCCGATGAACGTCCGGGCGAGCGCCAGCACGACGGCCGCCATCAAGGGTCTCGCGGCGAACTACGCCAAGGTGAACATCGAGTGCTACGTCGAGGGTGACACCGTCACCGGCAAGTTCGGCACCGGCAACATCTGGGACCGGATCGGCCCCGGGCACTACGTGTCCGACACCTACCTGCAGACGGGTTCGGACCAGCCGGTCGCCCCGCACTGCTGAGGACCGCTCCCCCGATCGTCGCGTGGTCGACTGCCCTCACCCGCGACAAATGGCGAAGGCCCGGTGTCCCCCGCCGGGCCTTCGCCCATTTCCGCGTTATTCCGCTCACCGGCACACGAATTCACAACCGTGAACAAACATCCGCCGGGTGTACAACGGCCCGCCGGGCGTGTAAAAATTCCGGGCACTCTCCTCCCCACGGAATCACGGAATGGCGGGCACCTGTGAGCGTTTCCCGGAGAACCCTGCTGACCACCGCGGCCGGCGCCGCGGTGGCGGCGGGCGCCAGCACCTCCACGGCCGCTTCCGCGGCCACCGCCGACCCCGCCGACCTGGCCTCGGTCACCCGGACGCTCCGCCAAGCGGCCGATTACGCGGTGGCCAAGCTGCGCGCGGTGGCCCCCGGCGTCACCGCGTTCCCGGTCGGCACGAAGTTCGAGAAATGGACCTTTTCGCAGAACGGCGACTGGGTCGGCGGATTCTGGCCCGGTCAGTTGTGGCTGGCCTGGCTGCACAGCGGCGAGGAACAATTCAAGACCCTCGCGCTGGCCTCCGCGGAAAAACTCGCGCCGCGGCAGAACGACACGGGCACGCACGACCTCGGCTTCCTCTTCTCCCCGTCATGGGTGACCGCTTGGCGGCTCACCGGCGACGAGAAGTGGAAGGCGGGCGCGGTGCGGGCGGCCTCGTCGCTGATCAAGCGCTACAACCCGGCGGGGCGGTTCATCCGCGCCTGGGGTGCGCTGAGCGACCCGAACAACGCCGGCCGCGTCATCATGGACACGATGATGAACCTCGACCTGCTCGCGTTCGCCAGTGCGCAGACGCAGGATCCGCGGTACCTCGAGATCGCCGTCGCGCACGCGAAGACGGCGCAGCGGCACTTCCTGCGCCCGGACGGGTCGTCGCCGCACGTGTTCGACTTCGACCCGGTCACCGGCGCGCCGGTCGGGCCGAACACCGTGCAGGGCTACAGCCCCGCGTCGTGCTGGTCGCGCGGGCAGGCCTGGGGCGTCTACGGGTTCACGACCATCCACCGGCGCACCGGCGACGCGGAGTTCCTGACCACGGCCCGCAGGCTCGCGGACTTCGCGCTGTCCCGGCTGACGCCCGACCACGTGCCGGTGTGGGACTACCTGGCTCCGCAGGCCCCCCACGACGTCAAGGACGCGTCCGCCGGCGTGATCATGGCGTGCGGCCTGCTGGACCTGGCGGAACTGACGCACCGCCCGCGGTACCGGGAGAGCGCGCTGCGGATCCTCTCCGCGGTCGCGCGCACCTGCCTGACGACGAAGTCCGACCGCGCCGAGGCGAGCGTGGCGCGCTGCACCCGCAACCGGCCGGCCGAGGACGGCGTCGAGGTGTCGCTGCCCTACGCCGACTACTACCTGCTGGAGGGCATCCTGCGGGTGCTCGACCGGCGCAAGGTGGACCGCGCGATCGACCTTTCCCGCGTGTAGCGGGGCATGGGGAGGCCGCCACCTCCCCGGGACGCGCGCGTCAGTGGTGCTGGTGGTGGGCGTGCACCTTGGCGTGGCCGAGGCCGCGCCCGATCATCCACCGGTTGACCGGCACCGTGACGACGAACGCGACCGCCAGCGAAAGCGCCAGGGTCAGCCAGAAGAGCACGCTGGCCAGCCCGGCGTCCATCGCCCCCGGGATCACCACGATCACGGTGTTGTCGATCAGCTCCATCACGGCGATCGACACGGTGTCCGCGGCCAGCGCGACCTTGAACGCCGCCGCCACGCCCAGCCCCGACTTCAGCACGCCGCGCATGGTCAGGGCGTAGCCGAAGACGAAGGCCAGCGCGATCGACAGGACCACGGTCGCCGCGTTGTGCAGGCCGAACGCCGTGCCCAGCACCATGCCGAGCACCTCACCGATGGCACAGCCGGTGAGGCAGTGCAGAGTCGCCTGGATCGCCGTCGCCCACGAAGCCCCGTGCTGTTCGTTCATGCTCCCGACTATACCCCCCAGGGGTAATTGGCGCACGCCTCCCGCACCACACCACCGGAGGCATCAGGGTTATTACGGACAGTGACCAAATGCGGCCGACCAGGGCATCCACCTCGGAACACGGCCGGAGGAGAACTCACTTCCGTAACCCTTTGCGCACATCCCGTTGACCACAGTTACCCGGGGCCCTACGTTCGCCCTTGGTCTCCACCATGCGCAGACCGGTCGAACGGATCGAATTTTCGAGGAACGGGTGGGGATGCGAGGGCCGACGAAGACCTTCCGGCTGGCCGCGGCGGCGGCACTGGTCGCGGCGCTCGCGCTCGGAGGCTGCTCGGACCAGCTGGGCAGCGCGCCCGCGCCGGCGCCGACCCGGATCGAGTTCGTGCCCAAGGTGGGGGGCATCCCGTACTTCGAGGCGATGGACAACGGCGGTCTCGAGGCGGCGAAGCAGCTGGGCGTGGCGTGGCACACGACCGGGCCGGCGACGGTCGACCCGGCCGCGCAGGTGACGATCCTGCGCGACCTGATCGCGAAGAAGGCCGACGTCATCGTCGTGGCCCCGAACGACCCGGCCGCGCTCGCCGGCGTGATCGCCGAGGCCAGGGCGAAGGGCATCCACGTGCTCACCTCCGACACCGACGCGCCGGGCACGCAGCGCGAGGTGTTCGTCAACCAGGCCAGCGCGCAGGGCATCGGCGCCGCCCTCGTCGACGCGCTGATGGCGAAGACCGGCGGCACCGGCCAGTACGCGATCGTCTCCTGCGGCCGGGCCGCGGCGAACCTCAACTCGTGGATCGCGGTGCAGAAGGAGTACGCGGCCGCGCACTACCCGAAGGCCGAGCTCGTCGAGACCGTGTACGCGGGCGAAGACGAGGACGCCGCGACGGTGCTCGCCAAGCAGCTCATGGCCCGCCACCCCGGCCTGACCGGGCTCATCGGCGAGTGCACGACGTCCGCGCCGGGCGTCGCGAAGGCCGTCGGCGAGGAGCAGAAGATCGGCCGGGTGTTCACCGTCGGCGTCGGGACGCCGCAGGCCATCAAGCCGTTCCTGCTCGACGGCTCGTGCTCGCAGTCGGTGCTGTGGAACGTCGAGTCGCTGGGCTACCTGACCGCGTGGACGGCGAAGCAGATCGCCGACGGCAAGCCACTGGCCCCGGTCAACAAGGTGAGCCTGGAGCTGCCGGCGGTGAAGTACGACGCGGCGACCAAGACCGTCCTGCTGGGCGATCCCCTGCTCATCACCGCCGACAACGTCGACCAGTTCAAGTACTGACTCCGGCTCACCGGTGCCGGCGCACGTGCCCGACCGCCGCGCCGCCGCCGAGCACGAGGAGCAGCGCCGTCAGCCCCCAGCGCCGTTTCTCCTCGGTGCGGTGCGCGGTGTCCTGGACGACCGGCTTGGCCTCCTTCGTCGGACGAACCCGGGGCGTCGTCGCCGGAGCCGGCGGGGGCGGGGGCGGGACCGAAGTGGCCGGCGCGGGCGCGACCGCCGCCGGTGGCGGGGGTGCCGGCTCCGGCGACGGCGGTACGACGACGGGCTTTTCCACCGGCGGCGGCCGCGGCGGAGGCGGCGGCTCGGGTGACGGTGTGACCGGCGCGGGCGACGACTGTTCCGGAGGGGTGGACGGGGGTGGCGACGACTGCTCCGGGGGCGTGGACGGCGGTGTCGAGGGCGGCGGCGGGGGCGGGGGCGGGGGTGCCTCGGCGAAGCACCCGGCCGCGTCGCCGCTCACCAGCGCCGGTCCGGACGCGACCTCGGTGGCCTGGCCGGAGCCGTCGCGCGGCAGGCGGTAGGTGACGCTGCGCCGCCCGTCCTCGTTGGCCGTGGCGTAGAGCGCGCCGGGCGCGAGCACCACCGAGCCGTACGCGCCGCCGTCGGGGAACCGGAGCCCGGGCACCACCGCGACCTTCCCGCTCGACGGGTCCAGCGTCACCACCGAGCTGTTCCCGCGTGAGGTCGTCGAGACGCCGTAGAGCAGCCCGTCCGCGGGGTCGAAGGCGAAGTCGTCGACGCCGACGGCGAGCGACACCGGCCGCAGCGCCGTCCGGTGCACCACCCGCACGTAGTCCTGGCCGGCCGGATCGATGTCCACTGTGTACAGATCGCTGCCCTGCCGCACGTACCAGCGGGTCCCGTCGATCGCGCCCGCGGTGGCGCCGGTGACCGGGCTCCACGCGGGCTTGCCCGGGCCGGCCTTGGCGATGACACCCAGGTCGGTGACCACGCCGGCGGCGTCGATCCGCACCGCGTGCGCGCCGTGGTAGCGGCCGGCGCGGGTGCCGTCGGCCACGCCGTAGACCACGTCCTGCGCGGCGGAGTAGCCCATCGCGTTGATCCAGTACCCGGCCTGGGTCACCCGCTTGGTGACTCCGCCGGGCAGGGAAAGCAGCCGCAACGTCGTCGGCGCGCCGCTGCGTTCGTTCTCCGCCTGCAGGATCGTGCAGCCGCCCGGCTGCCGGGCCTGCGGTCTCGCCTTCGGCGGGGCGAGCCAGCCCGTCGCCGCCAGCAGCGCCGAGACCGCCGCGGCCGCGCCGACCGCGGCCGCCCAGCGGGCGCGCGTGCCGGTCAAGCCAGCCTGGCCAGCGCCGAGGTGAACGCCTCGGGGGGCACGCTGACGCCGCCGCTGAACGGGTTCTGCAGCTGGTAGATCGCATAGAGCAGCAACGTGATCGTGCCGGCCAGTGTGGACACGATGATGATGTGCGCGGCCACCCGCGTGCCGCCGAACAGGTTGGGCAGCAGGATCGCGGTGATCAGGCTGCCGAGGATGAGCGCGAACCAGACCACCGCGCCGACCCCGCCGGCGCCGGAGTGGCTCAGCCGCTGCTGCCGGGCCTCGTAGACCGACCAGAGCTGGTTGCTCGCCTCGGTCTTGCGGTCCAGCAGCCAGTCGTCGTCGGCCGGGGCTTCCGCCACCGCCTGGCGCATCCGGTCGAGCTGCGTTGCGCCCGTGGCCGGCACCTCGCCGCCGTCGGCCAGGCGCGGCCATTCCTGGTCCTCGACCGTGTGGGCGTAGGCGACGGCGAGCTGGCGCACCCGGTCCTTGGTCTCCCCCGGCAGCGCGTCGGCCGCCCAGGTGGCGGCGACCAGGCCGTTCGCTTCGGACTGCGCGTTCTCGCTCACGGTGTTCACCGAGTCGTAGAGCGAGATGAGCACGAAGGCGACCAGGACCGCGTGCAGCCCGCCGACGATGGTGAACACCTGACCGGCCGCGTCGTTGTTGTCGGGCCTGCCCTCGTCCCAGCCGAACCGGCGGACCAGGTAGGCGATCACGCCCGCCAGCAGGGCCGCGCCGGCCACCCAGAGACTGCCGGCCACGAAGATGTTCATCCGGGTCCTTTCGCCCGCGGAGCGCGGGAAGCACTGCCCGGCGCATTCCACGGCCGGGAACGCTCAAGTTAGCCACCCATTTACGGGCGGACAACAGAAAGAGCAGAATTCATCCTGGTGGCCGCACGAGTGGCCCGAAATTCGCCGATTCGGTGCAGTTGAGGCGGGGCGCAGTCCGTCCCACCGTGTCGCTCGGCGATCGCGGACCGCGCCGCCGGCCGGGGATTCTCACGACCGAGTGACGCCTGCGGACAGCCGGTGACCACGTGGTTCGAACATCATCGGCAAACGATCAAGCCGCACGGCGCGCATAAACCCGGTGACCCGATCGTGTCATTGTGCACGCAGACGCGGTTGCTATGTTGATTTCGCGGCGCCATGGAACCGCACTTATCAGCGAATAGCAGGTCATGACCGGCGTGCCGGCTGGGGCGGGCACGTGCCGAAGCGAATGATTGGGTGGTTCTCGTTGTGACTGTCACCGACCCGGTGGATGTGGAGCAGGTCCCGTCGAGTTTGGGGCGGGCGGCGGCCCGGACCTTGGCGACGACGACGAAGTCGGTCCCGCAGATGCAGGGGATCTCCTCGCGGTGGCTGCTGAAGGTGCTGCCGTGGGTGGAGGTCGCCGCGGGGTCCTACCGGGTCAACCGGCGCCTGTCCTACGCGGTCGGGGACGGCCGGGTCACCTTCACCACCACCGGCGCCCAGGTCCGGGTCATCCCCCCCGAACTGGGGGAACTGCGCCCGCTGCGCGGCTTCGACGACGACGAGGTCCTGATCGAACTGGCCGACCGGTTCACCCAGCAGGAATACGCCCCCGGCGACGCCCTGGTCGAATTCGGCTCCCCCGCCGACCAGGTGTTCCTCCTCGCCCACGGCAAAATCACCAAGGTCGGCACCGGCGCCTACGGCGACCAGGTCGTCCTGGGCACCCTCGCCGACGGCGACCACTTCGGCGAGACCACCCTCACCGACCCCGACGGCATCTGGGAATTCACCGCCAAAGCCGTCACCACCTGCACCGTGCTGACCCTGCCCCGCGCCGCCTTCGACGACGTCCTGGCCCGCTCCGAAACCCTGCAAAACCACCTGCGGGACTACCAGGCCCGCGGCGCCGCGGCCAGCAACGACCACGGCGAAGCCGAAATCTCCCTCGCCTCCGGCCACGACGGCGAACCGGTCCTGCCCGGCACCTTCGTCGACTACGAAGCCCGCCCCCGCGAATACGAACTCTCCGTCGCCCAAACCGTCCTGCGGGTCCACTCCCGCGTCGCCGACCTCTACAACCAGCCGATGAACCAGATCGAACAGCAACTCCGGCTCACCGTCGAGGCGCTGCGCGAACGCCAGGAACACGAACTGATCAACAACCCCGACTTCGGGCTACTGCACAACGCCGACTTCGCCCAGCGCATCCCCACCCGCACCGGCCCACCCACCCCTGATGACCTCGACCAGCTGCTCACCCTGGTCTGGAAAGACCCCGGCTTCTTCCTCGCCCACCCCAAAACCATCGCCGCGTTCGGCCGCGAATGCACCAAAGCCGGCCTCTACCCCACCAGCGTCGACCTCGGCGGCCACCAGGTCCCCTCCTGGCGCGGCGTCCCCATCCTGCCCTGCAACAAAATCCCCGTCACCGACACCCGCACCAGCTCCATCCTGCTGATGCGCACCGGCGAATCCGCCCAAGGCGTCGTCGGCCTCCACCAAACCGGCCTGCCCGACGAATACCAGCCCGGCCTCAACGTCCGCTTCATGGGCATCAACGACCAAGCCATCATCTCCTACCTCGTCTCCGCCTACTACTCCGCCGCCGTCCTCGTCCCCGACGCCCTCGCCGTCCTCGAAGCCGCCGAAATCGGCCGGGAGGGATGATGCCCGAACCCCGCACCCCGCCCCGCAAACCCGACACCGAACCACCGCGTCCCGGGACCGGCCTGCCGCCTTCTGCGTTCGGGCCGACCGGGCTGGGCACCGCCGCCGCCCGGGTCACCCCGCGCACCGGCGGCACCCGCCCGCCGCACGCCCCCGAACCCGATCGGCGGGCCACCCCGTGACCCTCACCGAGGAAACCCGGCCG
>NZ_JMQI01000044.1 GCF_000695625.1 Amycolatopsis rifamycinica | reverse complement strand
GGCTCGCCGCCGTGGCCGGGGACCCGGCCGCGCTCGCGCGGAGCCTGCGGTCCTGGCTCTCCGGCGCGGACGCGGATGTGCTGACCGGCGAGGCGCCCGCCGACCCGCCACCGGCGGTGACCGCGCCGCCCGCCACCGCCCGGGAACTGGCGGCGGCGTTCGTGCGCGGCGACGCCGTGCGGTACGCCGAAGCCTTCCCCGCCGCGGCCCGGCGGATCGTGCCGCTGCCGACCTACCCCTACGAGCGGCAGCGCTATTGGCCGGGGGAGACGGCCAACGGGCACCGCGTCCGGCTCACCGGCGAGGAGTTCTTCCTCGCCGACCACCACGTCAACGGCCGGGCCGTGCTGCCGGCGGTGCTCTCGCTGGAGTTCGCCCGGCGTGCGGTGACGCCCGGCGCGTTCACCCCGGTCGGGCTGCGCGACCTCGTGTGGGCCGCGCCGTTCCCGGTCGGCGCCGAAGGGGCCGAGCTGTCGGTGGAGCGCGACGGGGACGTCTTCCGCGTGCTGCGCGACGGCACCGAAGCCCACGCGCACGGCCGGTACGCCGAACCCGGTCCCGCCGCGACCGTGCCGCTGGGCCGGGTGCGCGAGCGCTGTCGTGTCCGGTCGCTGACCGCCGGGCAGTGCCGGGAGGCCCTCGACGCGGTCGGCATCGGCCACGGCAGCCGCCTGCGCGCGCTCGACGGGCTGGCCGTCGGCGACGGTGAAGTGCTGGCGAAACTCGTCCTGCCCGCCGGAGCCGCGGCCGACGGCCTGGCCGTGCACCCGGCGCTGCTGGACAGCGCGGTGCAGGCGGTCGTCGGGTTGTTCGGCGACGAGACCGGCGCGCTCGCCGAGCACGCGGGCCGGCCCGCCCTGCCGTTCGCCGTCGACGCGGTCGACATCCTCGCGCCCACCACCGCGGCGATGTGGGCGCACGTGCGGCGCGCCACCGGCGAAGCGACCACAGTGGACAGCGGAACTCCACTGGACACAGTGGATATCGACGTGTGCGACGACGAAGGCCGCGTCGCGGTGCGCCTGCGCGGGCTGGCCTTCCGGCGCGTGGCGGCGGAGGCGGGCGTCCGCACCGCCCTGCTCGCCCCGGTCTGGGACGCGCTGCCCGACGACGTCGAGTGTGCCCCCGCGATCGGCACCCGGCTGGTCCTCGCCGGCGGCGGTGCGGCCGACCGGGACGCCTTCCTCGCCCGCTGCCCCGGGGCGACCGTCGTCGGCGCCGAGGACGTCGAGGACCTGCCCGCCGACGCCGACCACGTCGTCTGGCTCGCCCCGGAACGCGAGGGAGCCGACGGCGCGTACACCGTCTTCCGGTGGATCAAGGCCCTGCTGGCCGCCGGGGCGGACGAACGCGAGATCGGGTTCACCGCGGTCACCCGGCAGGCGTGCCGCGTGCCGGGCGACGCGTTCGCCGACGCGACGCACGCGGGCGTGCACGGCCTGCTCGGCTCGGTCGCCAAGGAGTACCCGCACTGGCAGGTGCGGGTGGTCGACGTCGCCGCGGGCGAGCCGGTGCCGTGGGCCGCGGTGCTGAACCCGCCGGCCGCGCTGCGCGGCGCGGTCGCCGCCCGCCGCCGCGGCGAGTGGTTCCGGCAGCGGCTGCTGGAGGTGGCCGACGCCCGGCCGCCCGCCGAGCCCGAGGCCCCCGGCGGCGTCGTCGTCGCCATCGGCGGGGCCGGCGGCATCGGCACCGTGTGGACCGAGCACCTGGTGCGCCGCCACGGCACCCAGGTGGTCTGGATCGGCCGCCGTCCGCTCGACGCCGCGATCGCGGCGAACCAGGAGTGGATCGCCGTCCACGGGCCGAAACCGGACTACGTGCGCGCCGACGCGACCGACCCGGCCGACCTGCGCCGGGCCTGCGCGGAGATCGTGCGGCGCCACGGGCCGGTGCACGGCGTGCTGCACACGGCGATCGTGCTCGGCGACCGGAGCGTGGCGCGGATGGACGAGGAGCGCTTCCGCGCCACCTACGCCGCCAAGGCGGACGTGGCGGTCAACCTCGCCGAGGCCTTCGCCGGCCAGCCGCTGGAGTTCGTCGCGTTCTTCTCGTCGATGCAGGCGTTCTTCACCGCGCCCGGGCAGGCCAACTACGCGGCGGGCTGCGCGTTCGCCGACGCCTACGCCGACGGGCTCGCCGAGCGGCTCGGCTGCCCGGTGAAGGTGATGAACTGGGGCTACTGGGGCGGCGTCGGCGTGGTGGCCGAGGACGGCTACCGGCAGCGGATGGCGCGACTGGGCCTGGGCTCCATCGAACCGGCCGAGGGCATGGCCGCGTTCGACCGGCTGCTGACCTCCCCGCACGACCGGCTGGCCCTGCTGAAGGCGGCCGACGCCCGCAGCATCGCCGGCTGCTACGAGGACAGCGTTCTCACGACCCTGCCCGGCACCGGAACCTCGCCCGTCGCGCAGCTGCGCGCGGCGCGGCCCGACCGCGGCGCCGAGATCGAGCGCGTGCGCGCCGCCGCCGACGGGCACGGCCGGTCCATGGAGGACGCGCTGGTCCGCATCACCTGGGCCCTGCTGCGCCACCTGGGCCTGTTCGCGCCGGGCCACGGCGGTACCGTCGCCGACTGGCTCGCCGCCGGGGGCATCGAGGCCCGCTACGAGCGGTGGCTCGGGCACACCCTGGCCGTGTTCGCCCGCAAGGGCCTGCTGCGGGAAACCGGCGACGGCCGCTACGAAGCCGCCGACGCCGGGCCGGTCGACCTCGACGCCGCCTGGCGCCGCTGGGACCTCGACCGGGCGCCGTGGCTGGACAGCGACGGCAAGCGCCCGCAGGCGGTGCTCGTGGACACGACCCTGCGCGCGCTCACCGACGTGCTCACCGGCCGCCGTCCGGCGACCGACGTCATGTTCCCGAAGTCGTCCTTGGAACTCGTCGAAGCCGTCTACCGCGACAACCCGGTCGCCGACTACTTCAACGACGTGCTCGCCGACACGCTCGTCGAGCACGTGCGCGCCCGGGTGGCCGAGGACCCGGCGGCCCGGCTGCGGATCCTGGAGATCGGCGCGGGTACCGGCGGCACCAGCGCGGTGCTGTTCCGCCGGCTGGCCCCGTGGCGCGAGCACATCGAAACCTATTGCTACACCGACCTTTCCAAAGCCTTCCTGCTGCACGCCCGCCGCGCATACGGCGAGTCCGCGCCCTACCTCGACCCCCGCCTCCTCGACATCGAGAAACCCTTGGCGGAGCAAGGCGTCGAGCTCGGGAGCTTCGACGTCGCCGTCGCCACGAACGTGCTGCACGCGACCCGCAACATCCGCGCCACGCTGACGAACACCAAGGCGGCCCTGCGCGCGAACGGCGTGCTGCTGCTCAACGAGCTCAGCGACAACGTCTTCTTCAGCCACCTCACCTTCGGCCTGCTCGACGGCTGGTGGCGCTACGACGACCCGGCGCCGCGGATCCCCGGCTCACCCGGCCTCACCCCGGGCAACTGGCTGCGCGTCCTCGAGGAGACCGGCTTCCGGACGGCGTTCGTCGCGGCCGAGGGCGCCGACGACCTCGGGCAGCAGGTGTTCGTCGCCGAAAGCGACGGCGTCGTCCGGCAGCCGGTCCCGGCCGGCGGCCCGGCCTTCGCGCCCGTCGCCGCCGAGGAACCGGCCGCACCCGCACCCGCGCCCGTGCCCGCTCCAGCTCCGGTGGGGGCGGGGACCGACCGTGAGACCGAGCTGCTGGAGCGGGCCCGCGACCACTTCCGCGGCCTGGTCGCGGAAGTCCTCCAGCTGCCGGTGTCGTCGGTGCGCGCCGACGTGACGTTCGACCGCTACGGCATCGACTCGATCCTGGTGGTGCAGCTGACCGAAGCGGTGCGCAAGGTGTTCGGCAACGTCGGCAGCACGCTGTTCTTCGAGGTCCGCACGGTCGACGGGCTCGCCCGCCACTTCGCCCGCACCCAGCCGGACGCCCTCGCCGCTTTGGTCGGCCTGACCGAGCCGGAACCCGCGCCGGAACCTGCGCCCGCCCGCGCGGCGGTCGTGGCGGAACCGGTGCCCGAGCCGGTGCCGGCCCGGTCCGGTGAGGACATGCCGATCGCCGTCATCGGCATGTCCGGGCGCTACCCCGGCGCGCGCAACCTCGGGGAGTTCTGGGCCAACCTGCTGGCCGGGGTGGACTGCGTCACCGAGATCCCGGCCGGTCGCTGGGACCACGAGCGCTACTACGACCCGCGTCGCGGTGTCCCGGGCAAAACCTACGCCAAGTGGGGCGGCTTCCTCGACGGCGTCGACGAGTTCGACCCGCTGTTCTTCGGCATCTCCCCGGCCGCGGCGGCCACGATGGACCCGCAGGAGCGGCTGTTCCTGCAGTCGGCCTACGAGACGCTGCAGGACGCGGGCCACACGCGGGACTCGCTGCGGGCCGCGGCGCGGGCCCGGGTCGGCGCGGACGCGGGCGACATCGGCGTGTTCGCCGGGGCGATGTACACCGAGTACCAGCTCTACGGCGCCGAACAGGCCGTGCGGGGCGAGCCGGTCGTCGTGCCGGGCAGCCTCGCGTCGATCGCCAACCGCGTGTCGTACTTCTTCGACGCCGACGGCCCGAGCGTCGCGGTCGACACCATGTGCGCCTCGGCCCTGACCGCCGTCCACCTCGCGTGCGCGGCCCTGCGGCGCGGGGAGTGCGGCGCGGCCATCGCCGGCGGGGTCAACCTGTCGCTGCACCCGAGCAAGTACCTGATGATCGGGCAGACGCAGTTCGCCTCCGGCGACGGCCGCTGCCGCAGCTTCGGCGCGGGCGGCGACGGCTACGTGCCCGGCGAGGGCGTCGGCACGGTGCTGCTGCGCCCGCTGGCCGACGCCGAAGCCGACGGCGACCGCATTCTCGGCGTCATCCGGGGCAGCGCGGTCAACCACGGCGGGCACACCCACGGGTTCACCGTGCCGAACCCGCGGGCGCAGGCGGCGGTGATCCGCCGCGTCCTGCGGACGGCCGGGGTGGACCCGCGGCGCGTCGGCTACGTCGAGGCGCACGGCACCGGCACCCCGCTGGGCGACCCGATCGAGGTGGCCGGGCTGACCGCGGCGTTCGCCGAGTTCACCGCGGACCGCGGCTTCTGCGCGATCGGCTCGGTCAAGTCCGCCATCGGCCACCTCGAAGCGGCGGCCGGGATCGCGGGTCTCGGCAAGGTCCTGCTGCAGATGCGGCACGGCACGTTCGCGCCGTCGCTGCACGCCGAGAGCGTGAACCCGGAGATCGACTTCGGCGAAACGCCGTTCGTGCTGCAGCGCGAGGCCGCCCCGTGGCCGCGGACCGGCGGCGAGCCACGCGTCGGCGTGGTCTCGGCGTTCGGGGCGGGCGGCGCCAACGCCCACCTGCTCGTGGAGGAGTACATCGTGCCCGAAGTTCCGCCGCGCCCGGCCACGCCCCAGGTCGTGGTGCTGTCCGCACTGGACGAAACCCGGCTGCGCGAGTCCGCGCAGCGCCTGCGCGACGAATTGCGCGACGGCTCGTGGAGCGACACCGACCTCGCCGACATCGCCTACACCCTCCAGACCGGCCGGGAGCCGATGCCCGCGCGGTTCGCGATGGTCGCGGCCGACCTGGCCTCCCTCGACGCGGCTCTGGACGCCTACGTCGGCGGAGCACCGCTGCCCCCGGACACGTTCACGGGCAGCGGCGAGCCCACCGGCCCGCTGGCGGCCCTCGCGGAGGACCCGGAATTCCAGGAGACCCTGACCCGCTGGGCGGCCCGCGGCAAGCTGGCTTCGCTCGCGGAGGCCTGGGCGGGTGGCGTCACGGTGGAGTGGTCCCGCCTGCACGCCGACGGCCCGCGCCCGCGCCGGGTCGGGCTGCCGACGTACCCGTTCGCCCGGGACCGCTACTGGTACACGGACGTGCTGTCGAAGCCGGACCAGCCGGTGTTGTCGCGTGATCCGGAGCCCGCGCCCGCTCCGAAGGTGGCCGGGTCCTTTGTGGAGCCGGAAGTGAGCTCCGGCTTGGTGCGGGCCGCCCTGCCTGTTCCGGAGGTGGTTGGCGGGTCCGCTGCCGAGTCGGCGGTGGGCTCCGGCTCGGGGCGGGCCGCCCGGCCCGTTCCGGAGGTGGTTGGCGGGTCCTTTGTGGATCCGGGGGTGGAGTCCGGCTCAGTGTCGGCCGCCCTGCCTGCTCGGGAGGTGGTTGGCGGGTCCATTGCCGAGCCGGCGGCGGATTCCGGCCCGATGCCGGCCACCCTGCCCGCGGGCGAACTCACCGTGTACCCCGTCTGGGAAGCCGAACGGCCCGGAACGGCGGCCCCCGCCGGCAGGTTGCTCGCCGTCGGGCTGGCGGCCGCCGAGGTCGCCGCGCTGCGGGACTGGGGTGCCGATGTCCGCACCGAGGCGGCTCCGGCCGGGCAGCCGCTCGAAAGCGCGGCCGTGCTGGCGTTCCCGGCGCCGGCCGGCGGCTCCGTGGCCACCCGGATCGCCGGGCACCGCGCCGCCGTGGGGCGGATGCACCGGGTCCTCACCGAGCTGCAGGCCCGGCACGGCGACCGGGACTTCGAGCTGACCCTGCTCACCCGCGGCGCCTTCGACCCGGCGGGCGGGGCGGGCGACCCCGCGCAGGCGAGCCTGCACGGCCTGCTCGGCGGCCTGGCGAAGGAGCAGCCGCGGTGGCGGGTCCGGGCCGTCGACCTGCCCGGCGACGAGCCCCTGCGGCCCGCGGAGGTGTTCGGCCTGCCCGCCGACCGCCGCGCGCACCCGGTCGTGCGCGCCGGCGGGCAGTGGCTGCGCCGCCGGCTCCTGCCGGTCGACCTGGCCGCGCCCGCGGCGCCGGTGTTCCGCCGGGGCGGGGTGTACCTGCTCGTCGGCGGGGCCGGTGACCTCGGCGTCGTGCTCACCGAGCACCTCGCCCGCACCTGCGCCGCCCGCGTGGTCTGGGTCGGCCGCCGGGCCGAGGACGACGAGATCCGCGCCCGCCGGACCGGGATCGACGGCCCGGCGCCGGACTACCTGCGCGCCGACGCCGCCGATCCGGCCGCGCTGCGGGCGGTCCGCGACGAGGTGCTGCGGCGGTACGGCCGGATCGACGGCGTCGTGCACCTGGCGATGACCTTCAGCCACACCCCGCTCGCCGAGCTGGCGGAGCCGGACCTGGCCGCGACGCTGGCGTCCAAAGTGGACCCCTGCGTGCACTTCGCGGACGTCTTCGCCGGGCTCGAACTCGACTTCGTCCTGCTGGTGTCGTCGCTGGTGACCTTCATCCGCAACCCCGGCCAGGCGCACTACGCCGCGGCCTGCGCCTACGTGGACGCGGCGGCGGCCGGGCTGCGCGCGGCACTGGGCTGCCCGGTGAAGACGGTGAACTGGGGCTACTGGGGCAACGTCACCGAGGACCTGCTCGAGGACCTGGCGGCGACGGGCCTCGCGCCGATCGAGCCCGGCCCCGCGATGGCCGCGCTGGAAGCGCTGCTCGCCGGGCCGCTCGACCAGATCGGGTACCTGCGGCTCGGCCGGCCGCTGCCGGTGGAGGGCGTGCTGACCGGGCAGACCGCGGTGGTGCACCCCGGCGCGCCGTCCGTGCCCACCGCCCCGGCCGGGGCACCGCTGCCCGCGGCGCTCGCCGCGTACCAGGCGGGTCCGGTGCCCGCCGAGATCGACGCGGCGCTGGCCCGCTGGGTCGCCGCCGAACTGCGCGCGGCCGGGTTCGCCGCGGCGGCGGACCTCCCGGCGGCCGGCCGGCTCGCCCGCTGGCTGCCGCCGACCCTGCGGGTCCTCACCGAGCAGGGCCTGCTCGACGACGCGGGCCGCTGGACCGCGGCGGTGCCGGACGCCGAGGCGTGCCGCGCCGGGTGGCCACGCGCGGCGGAGCGCTGGACGGCGGCCAACCCCGACCTGCGCACGCCGCTCGCGCTGCTCGGCCGGACCGTGCCCGCCCTGCCCGCCGTGCTGCGCGGGGAGGTTCCGGCCACCGGCGTGCTGTTCCCGGACGGCTCCTTCGACCTGGTCGAGGGCGTGTACCGGGACAACCGGGTCGCCGACCACTTCAACACCGTGCTGGCCGACAACGTCGCCGGCTTCCTGCGGGCGCGGCTCGCGGCCGAGCCCGGCGCGCGGCTGCGCGTGCTGGAGGCGGGTGCGGGCACCGGCGGCACCACGCGCGTGGTGCTCGACCGGCTCGCCCGGGCCGGCCTGCCCATCGCCGAATACTGCTTCACCGACGTGTCACGGGCGTTCCTGCACCGCGCCGAAGACACTTTCGGCGCCGGACACGACTTCCTCACCTACCGGGTGTTCGACGTCGCCGAACCGCCACAGGGCCAGGGCCTGGAGCCCGGGGCGTTCGACGTCGTCATCGCGGCCAACGTGCTGCACACGACGGCGGACGTCCGCGCGACGCTGCGCGGGGTCAAGGCCCTGCTGCGCGGCGACGGGCTGCTGGCGCTCAACGAGATCAGCGGGTTCTACCTCGTCAACCACCTGACCTTCGGGCTGCTGGACGGCTGGTGGGCCCACACCGATCCCGAGCTGCGCGTGCCGGACGGCCCGGCGCTGTCCCCGGCCGGCTGGCGGACGGTGCTGGAGCAGGAGGGGTTCACCGCCGTCAGCCACCCCGCGGCCGACGCCGAGCCGCTCGGGCAGCAGGTGCTGCTCGCCCACAGCGACGGCGTGGCCCGACGGCCGCGCGCCCTGCCATCACCGGTGCCTTCACCGTCGCCGGTGCCCGAGGCGCCGATCCCGGTGGCGGCCGAGCCGGCCCCCGGTGCCGAGCCGGCGCCGGTGGCCGCGGTCGCCGCCGTGGTGCTCCGCGCTCTCGCCGACGCGGTGCGGATGCCCGCGGACGCCATCGACCCGGCCCGCGCGTTCGCCGACTACGGCCTCGACTCGATCGTCGGCGCGGGCTTCGTCCGGCAGCTCAACACCGCGCTCGGGCTCGACCTGCTGACCACGGTGATCTTCGACCACCACAGCGTCGAGCAGCTCGCCGCGCACATCGCGGACGAGCACCGGCCCGCCCTGCCCGGCGCGGCCCCGGCGGCGAGCGACGAGCCGGCTCCGGCGCTCGCTGACCCGGCGCCCGCCGCCCCGGTGGCGGGGGAGCCGATCGCCGTCATCGGGATCAGTGGCCGGTTCGCCCAGTCGCCCGACCTCGACGCGCTGTGGGCGCACCTCGCCGACGGCGACGACCTGGTCGGCCCGATCGAGCGCTGGGACACCTCCGGTCCCGAGTGGACGGACGTGGCGTGCCGGTCCGGCAGCTTCCTCGACGGCATCGACGAGTTCGACGCCCGCTTCTTCCGGATGTCCGGGCGCGAGGCCGCCCACACCGATCCGCAGCAGCGGCTGTTCCTCGAACAGGCGTGGACGGCGCTGGAGAACGCCGGGTACGTCGGCGCCGCATTGGAGGGCACCCGCGCGGGCGTCTACGCCGGCTGCACCGGCGGCGACTACACCGCCTGGTTCGACGGGCGGCCGCCGGCGCAGGCGGCCTGGGGCAACGCCCCGTCGATCGTGCCCGCCCGGGTGGCCTACCACCTGAACCTGCGCGGGCCCGCGATCGCCGTCGACACGGCCTGCTCCAGCTCGCTGGTCGCCGTCCACCTCGCCTGCCAGGCGCTGTGGAGCGGGGAGGTCGACCTGGCCATCGCCGGCGGCGTCGCCGTGCTGACCACGCCGCGCACCCACCTGACGGCCGGGCGCGCGGGGATGCTGTCGCCGACCGGCCGCTGCCACACCTTCGACGCGGCGGCCGACGGCTTCGTCCCGGGCGAGGGCGTCGGAGTGGTGGTGCTCAGGCGGCTCGCCGACGCGCTCGCCGACGGCGACCACGTCCACGCCGTGATCCGCGGATCCGGGGTCAACCAGGACGGCGCCACCAACGGGATCACCGCCCCGAGCGCGGCGTCGCAGGAGCGGCTGATCCGGCAGGTGCACGAGCGCTTCGGCGTCGACCCGGCGGACATCGGGTACGTCGAGGCGCACGGCACCGGCACCAAGCTCGGCGACCCGATCGAGACCGAGGCCCTGGTCCGCGCGTTCGGCCCCGCCGAGGGTTCCCGCGGCTGCGCGCTCGGCTCGGTGAAGACGAACATCGGCCACACCATGTCGGCCGCGGGCGTGGCCGGGCTGCTGAAGATCGTGCTCGCGCTGCGCCACCGCATGCTGCCGCCGTCGCTGCACCACGAGGAGGCGAACCCGGCGATCCGGCTCGACGGCAGCCCGTTCCACGTCAACACGCGGCTGCGGCCGTGGGAGCCGAACGCCCGCGGCAAGCTGGTCGCCGCGACCAGCTCGTTCGGGTTCAGCGGCACCAACGCCCACGTCGTCGTCGAGGAACCGCCCGCGCCCGCGCCGCGCGAGGACGACGGCCGCGAGCTGCTGTTCGTGCTGTCGGCGCCCCGGCCCGAACCGCTGCGGCAGCTCGTCGCCGCGCTGGCCGGGCACCTGGCCGCGACGCCGGACGCCGTGCTCCGCGACGTCAGCCACACCCTGGCGACCGGGCGTGTCCACTTCGGACAACGCGTCGCCTTCGCCGCCGCCGACCGCGAAACCCTGCTGGGCAGGCTGGAATCCTGGCTGGCGGACGGGACCGAGCACCCGGCGGCGGACGCCGGGCTGGAGCGGATCCGGGCGGCCTGGTGCGACGGCGGGAACCTGGACACCGCGGCGTTGTTCGCCGGGCGCGACGTGCGGCGCACCCCGCTGCCGACCTACCCGTTCCAGCGCCGCAGTGCCTGGCCGGGCGGGGCGACCCCGGCGAGCCCGCTGCCGGGCGCGTCGCCGGCCACCACCGAGCCCATCGCGGTCGTCGGCATGGCCGCGCGGTTCGCCGGCAGCCCGGACGCCGAGAGCCTGTGGGCGCACCTGGCCGCCGGCGACGACCTCGTCGGCGAAGTGACCCGCTGGGACCTGACCGGGCGCCTGGGCCCGAAGACCGGCCGCCAGTACGGCAGCTTCCTCGAGGACCCGGCCCGCTTCGACGCGCTGTTCTTCGGCGTCTCCGGCACCGAGGCCGTGCACACCGACCCGCAGCAGCGCGTGTTCCTCGAAGAGTGCTGGCACGCGCTGGAGGACGCCGGCTACGCGGGCGAGCGGCTCACCGACCGCGCGTGCGGCGTCTACGTCGGCGCCTACCCGGGCGACTACCACCAGCTGATCGGCGACGAGCGGCCGCCGCAGACCATGTGGGGCAACATGGCCTCGGTCATCGCGTCCCGGATCTCCTACCTGCTCGACCTGTCCGGGCCGGCGGTCGCGGTCGACTCGGCCTGCTCCAGTTCTTTGGTCGCCATCCACCTGGCCTGCGACAGCCTTCGGCTGGGCACGGTGTCGATGGCGCTGGCCGGTGGCGTGTTCGTCCAGGCGACGCCGCGGCTCTACGAGTACTCCGCCACCGCGAAGATGCTCTCGCCGACCGGGCGGTGCCGCACGTTCGACGCGGCCGCGGACGGCATGGTGCCGGGCGAAGGCGCGGGTGTCCTGGTGCTGAAGCGGCTGAGCGACGCCCGGCGCGACGGCGACCACGTCTACGGCGTGATCCGCGGGTCCGGCGTCAACCAGGACGGCACCACCCACGGCATCACCGCGCCGAGCGCCCAAGCTCAGGTGGACCTGGTTCGCCAGGTTCACCGCGCCGCGGGGGTCCGCCCGGGCGGGGTCCAACTGCTCGAGGCCCACGGCACCGGTACGCCGCTCGGCGACCCGATCGAATTCGGTGCCCTCGCCGAGGCGTTCGACGGCGCACCGGACGGCGGCTGCGCGCTCGGGTCGATCAAGACCAACCTCGGGCACACCCAGTTCACCGCCGGGGTCGCCGGCGCCCTCAAGGCGCTGCTCGCGCTGCACCACCGGCAGATACCGCCGTCCCTGCACTTCACCCGGCCCAACCCGGCGATCCCGCTGGCGGGCAGCCCGTTCCACGTGCCGGGGGAGCTGCGGGACTGGCCGCGGCCGGAGTCCGGGCCCCGCCGCGCCGGAGTCAGTTCTTTCGGCGCCAGCGGCACCAACGCGCACGCCGTCTTCGAGGAAGCGCCCGCGCTCGAAGGCCCGGCGCACCCGGCGCGGGACCGGTGGCTCGTCGTGCTCTCCGCGCAGGACGAGCGGGCGCTGCGTACCCACGTCGAGCGGATGCTCGCCCACGTCGAAACCCACCGGGACCTCGACCTCGGCGACGTCGCCTACACCCTGGCGACCGGCCGGCGGCACGAAACCCGGCGGTGGGCCTGCGTCGCGCGGGACGTCGCGGAGTGGGCCGAGGCCATGCGGGCGTGGCTGCGCGACGGCCACGCCGGGCCGGTCGTCACCGGGACGGTGCCCGGCGAGCACCCCGAGCCGGTCGATCCGCGAGGGCTGACCCCGCCGGAGGCCGCGCAGCGGTACGTGCGCGGCGAGCTCACCACCCTGGGCGGCCTGTTCGGCGGCGGGTTCCGGGTGGTGCCGCTGCCGGGCTACCCGTTCGGCGGGGAGCGGTACTGGATCACCGCACCGCCGGACGTCCCGGCCGCTGCCGAGCCGGCTTCGGCTTCGGCTTCGCTGACCGTCCACAAGCGACTCGGTGACCGCACCTACGCCGTGGAGCTGACGGGCCGCGAGTTCTTCCTGGACCACCACCGGGTTTCCGGCGTGCCGGTGCTGCCCGGCGTCGTCTACCTGGAACTGGCCAGGGCCGCCGCCGAAGCCGAAGGCTTCCCGCGGGCCGGGGTGGTGCTGCGCAACGTCGTCTGGACCCGCCCGGCGCGCATCACGGCACCGACGACCGCGGAGATCACCCTCGACCCGCAGGACGGCGGCGCGTTCGGCTACCGGATCGCCACGACCGGCACGGGCGAGCCGGTCACGCACGGCCAGGGCCGGATCGAGCCGTCCGCGCCCGCCGCGCCGCCCCGGCTCGACATCGCGGCGCTGCGGGCGGAGTGCACCCGCCGCACCCTCGACCGCGACGCCTGTTATGCCGTGTACGACGGCACGGAGATGGGCCTCGGGCCGGACATGCGGGGCATCGAGCGGCTCGACCTCGGCGACGGCCTGATCGTCGCGCGCCTGCGCCGCCCGGGCGCGGCCGCCGGCGCCACGGTGCACCCCGCGATGCTCGACTCCGCGCTGCAGGCCACGTTGGGGCTCGCCCTGGCCGAAGGCGCGGACGAGGTCACGGCGGCGTTGCCGTTCGCCCTCACGGAGGTGAGGGTGCACGCCCCGACCCCGGCCACCGGCTGGGCGGTGATCCGCCCCTCGGCGAACGACCGCCCGGGCACGGTCCGCCGCCTGGACATCGACCTCTGCACCGACGACGGCGAGGTGTGCGTGCGGCTGCTCGGGTTCACGTTCCGCGCCCTGCCTGGCGGCGGGACCCCGGCGGGGTCCGGTGGTGTGGACGCGGCCGGGGAGGTCCGTTCCGCCCTGCCGGGTCGCAGGGAACTGGTCGAGGCCGGCGCGGTCGGTACCGAGGTGAACCCGGCCGAGGCGAGCGGCGTGCCACTCCCCGCCGGTCTTGGTGGTGCTCACGCGGCCGAGGTCGGTGAGCCCGGCGGTCCCCGGCGGGGTGGCGGCCAAGAGGCCGGTTCGCTCGTCCTGGCCCGCCCCGGCTGGCACCCCGCCGGCCCGGCCGCCGCGACACCGTCGCCCGTCCGGCACGAGGTGCTGCTCGCCGGCACCGGTGGCCCCGACGCGGCCGAGATCGGCGCGCACCTCGGCGTGCCCTGCACCGCTCTGTCCGGTGGCGGGGACCTGGCTGCCGCGTTCACCGGGCAGGCCGGGCAGCTGCTCGGGCGGCTGCAGGATGCCGTCACCGCGAGCCGGGACGGCCGGGTGCTGCTGCAGGTCGTCCTGCCCGACGACGCCGGAAACCAGCCGTACGCCGGACTGGCCGGGCTCCTGCGCACCGCGCGCCGCGAGCACCCGAAGGTGCTCACCCAGCTCGTCGTCGTGGCGCCCGCCGCCGACGCGGGCGAGGTGGCCGCTCGCCTGCGCCGGGAAGCCGCTGCCGCTGCCGCCGACGATGTGGTGGTCCGGGAAACCGGGGGCCGCCGGGAGGTCGCCCGGTGGAGCGCGCTGCCCGAGACGGCCTCCGTGCGGCCGTGGCGGGCCGGTGGGGTCTACCTGATCACCGGGGGCGCGGGCGGCCTCGGCCGGGTGTTCGCCCGGGAGATCGCCACGAGCGTCACCGCGCCGGTGCTGGTGCTGTGCGGCCGTTCGCCCGAGGAACCGGCCCCGCTGCTCGACGAGCTGCGGGCGGCGGGGGCCCGTGCGAGCTACCGGCAGCTGGACGTCGCGGACCGGGCCGCGGTCGAGCGCTGCGTCGTCGACGTCGTGGCCGGGCACGGCGGCTTGGACGGCGTCCTGCACTGCGCCGGCGTCCTGCGCGACGGCTACCTGGCCAGGAAGACCGCGGCCGACCTGCGGGCCGTCTTCGCCGCCAAGGTCGCGGGGCTGGTCAACCTCGACGAGGCGACCGCGGGTACGCGGCTGGAGTTCTTCATCGCCTTCTCCTCGCTGTCGGTGTCCGGGAACCCGGGCCAGGCCGACTACGCCGCGGCCAACGCGTTCCTCGACGAATTCGCCGCCCGGCGGGCCGCGCAGGTCGCCGCCGGGGAGCGGCACGGGCACACGCTCAGCGTCGGCTGGCCGCTGTGGGCCGACGGCGGCATGCGCGTCGGCGCCGCGACCGAACAGTCCATGCGGGACACCGTGGGCATCGTGCCGATGCCGTCGGCGGCCGGGGTGGCGGCGCTCCACCACGCCTACGGCAGCGGCGCACCGCACGTGCTCGTGATGTACGGCGACCGCGAGCGGATCGAACGGACCCTGCTCGCCCCCGCACCCGTCACCGAAAAGGAGGTGTCCGCCGTGCCCGAACCCGGCGGCCTGGTGGAACTGCTGGCCGAGCGCGTGTCGCGCCTGCTCGACGTGCCGGCCGAGGAAATCGAGGGCGCGGTCGACCTCGCCGAGTACGGGTTCGACTCCATCTCGCTGGTGGACTTCGTCGGCCTGCTCAACGACGAGTTCGGCCTGAACCTGGTGCCCACGCTGCTGATCGAGTACCCGACCCTCGACGGCCTGGCCGCCTACCTGGCGGAGCACCACGGCGCCGTCTTCGCCCCCGAACCGGCCCCCGAACCGGCTCCGGCGCCCGAGCCGGTCGCGGCGCCGCGGACGGCGGTGCTGGCCGAGCTGACGGAGCTGACGGCGGCGGTGCTGCGCCTGCCGGCCGACCGGATCGAGGGCGGCCGGGAGCTGAGCCGGTACGGCGTGGACTCGCTGTCGCTGACCGAGCTGGTGGCGGAGGTCAACGCGCGGTTCGGGCTGACGCTGGACCCGACGCTGCTGTTCGAGTACCCGACGCTCGACGGGCTGGCCGACTACCTGCTGGCGCACCACCCGGACCGGCTCGGCGGCCGCGCCGCCCCGCCGGAACCGGAAGCCGCGGCGGTGGAAGCCGCCGCATCGGAAGCCGCCGCGGTGGAAGCCGCCGTACCGGAAGCGGCGCCGGAAGGACCCGAGCCGATCGCCGTGATCGGGATGAGCGGCCGGTTCCCGATGGCCGGGGACATCGCCGAGTTCTGGCGGAACCTGGCCGAAGGACGCGACTGCATCAGCGAGATCCCGGCCGATCGCTGGGACTGGCGCGAGTGCTACGGCGACCCGGTCACCGAGCCCAACACCAGCAACGTCAAGTGGGGCGGGTTCATCGACGGCGTCGGCGACTTCGACCCGCTGTTCTTCGACATCTCCCCGCGCGAAGCCGAGCTGATGGACCCGCAGCAGCGGCTGATGCTGCTGTACGCGTGGAAGGCACTGGAAGACGCCGGCTACGCGGCCGAGTCCGTGGCGGGCAGCGACATGGCGATCGTGGTCGGCACCGCGAGCACCGGGTACCCCACGATGGTCGCGAAGTACTCGCCGGTCGTGGAGCCCTACGACGCCACCGGGGCCGCGCCGTGCCTCGGGCCGAACCGGATGAGCTACTTCCTCGACGTGCACGGCCCGAGCGAGCCCGTCGACACCGCCTGCTCCAGCGCGCTGATCGCCACCCACCGCGCGGTCTGCGCCCTGCAGGACGGCACGTCCGACATGGCCATCGTCGGCGGCGTCAACACCGTGCTCAGCAAGGACCTGCACATCAGCATGAGCAAGGCCGGGATGCTCGCCGAAGACGGCCGGAGCAAGACCTTCTCGGCCGACGCGGACGGCTACGCGCGGGGCGAGGGCGTCGGGATGCTGGTGCTGAAGAAGCTGTCGGCGGCCGAGCGCGACGGCGACCACATCTACGGCCTGATCCGCGGCACCGCCGAAAACCACGGCGGCCGGGCGAACTCGCTGACCGCGCCGAACCCGAAGGCGCAGTCCGCGGTGATCCGCGCCGCGTACCGGAAGGCCGGGATCGACCCGCGCACGGTCGGCTACGTCGAGGCTCACGGCACCGGCACGAAACTCGGCGACCCGGTGGAGATCAACGGCCTCAAGGAGGCCTTCCGCGACCTCTACGCCGACGCCGGGGCGGCGGTGGCCGCCCCGCACTGCGGCATCGGGTCGGTGAAGACCAACATCGGGCACCTGGAGGTCGCGGCCGGCGTGGCCGGGCTGATCAAGGTGCTGCTGCAGATGAAGCACCGCACGCTCGTCCAGAGCCTGCACTGCGACACGGTCAACCCGTACGTCAAGCTCGACGGCACGCCGTTCTTCCTGGTGCGCGAGAAGCAGCCGTGGCCGGCGCCGGTCGACGCCGCGGGTGCCGAACTGCCGCGCCGCGCCGGGGTGAGCTCCTTCGCCTTCGGCGGCGCGAACGCGCACGTCGTGCTGGAGGAGTACGTGCCGAAGCCGGTCCCCGCCGCACCGCCCGCGGGTCCGCTGCCCGTCGTGGTGTCCGCGAGCCACCCCGAGGTGCTGCGCACCCTGGTGGAGGACTGGGTCGCCGCGCTGCGCGAGGGCCGCTACGACGACTCCGACCTGGCCTCGATCGCCTTCACGTCCCAGCTCGGGCGCACGGCGATGACCGAGCGGCTGGGCTGTGTCGCCGGCAGTGTCGCCGAGCTCGCGGCCGGGCTGGAATCGTGGCTGCGCGGGGAACCGAGCAGCACGGTCGTCACCGGCCGGGTCGCCCGCGACGGCGTTCCGGCGGCACCGGCGGGCCCGGACCCGGCCGCGGCCCTGCGGGCCTGGGTGCGGGGCGCCGACGTCGACTGGAGCCGGTGGCACACCGGCCCGCGGCGGCGCATCCCGTTGCCGACCTACCCGTTCCGGCTGAAGCGCTACTGGCTCGACACCAGCGTTCCGGTGGCGGGGACCGGCGCGGCGAAGCTGCACCCGCTCGTGCACGCGAACACCTCGGACCTGAGCGGGCCGCGCTACACCACCCGCTTCACCGGCCGGGAGTTCTTCCTCGCCGACCACCGGGTCCGCGGGGTGCCGGTGCTGCCCGGGGCGGCCCACCTGGAGATGGCACTGGCCGCGGCCCGGCTGGCGGGCGGCGACCGCGTGTGGTCGTTCGCCGGCGTCGCCTGGGACCGGCCGCTGCCGGTCGAGTCGGCCACGGACGTCCACATCGGACTCTCGGCCGACGGGGACGGCGCACTGGCCTACCGGGTGTGCACCACGGGTCCGGACGGCGGGGACGTCGTGCACGGCCACGGCGTGCTGACCGCCGGGACGGACCCGGGACCGTTGCCGCGCCACGACATCCCGGCCCTGGTCGAGCGGTGCCACGGACGCGTCCTCGACGCGGGGGAGTGCTACGCGCGGTTCGGCGGGCTGGACCTCGGCTACGGTCCCGCGTTGCGGACGATCGAGCGGCTGCACAGCGGGGCCGAGCTCGCGGTGGCGCGGCTGCGGCGGCCGGCCGAGGCCGCGGCCGACCCGGCGTTCGTGCTGCACCCCAGCCTGCTCGACGCCGCGTTCCAGAGCGCACTGGGCCTGTTCGCCGCCGACGGCGACGAAGCGGTGCCCGCCGCGCTGCCGCACTCGGTTGACGAGATCCGCGTGCTGCGCCCGCTGCCGGCCACGGGGTGGGCTGTCGTCCGCTTCGCCGCGGACGGGGCGGCCCCCGGCGAGTACGCGCTCGACATCGACGTGTGCGACGACGAAGGCGAGATCTGCCTGCGGCTGCGCGGGTTCCGCGTCCGGGCCCTCGACGGGCCGCGGCCCGCCGAGGCGGCCGACCCCGCCGAGGCGGCCGACCCCGACGAGGAGTTCCTGGCCCGGCTGATCGAGGCCGCCGGCGAAGGCGCGATCAGCCTGGACGAGTTCGAACGGAGCCTGGCGTGAAAGCGGTGATCTTCCCCGGCCAGGGTGCCCAGGTGAAGGGCATGGGCCGCGAGCTGTTCGACGCCTACCCCGAGCAGACCGAACGGGCCTCGGACCTGCTCGGCTACTCGATCCGCGAACTGTGCCTGGAGGACCCGCGGCGGGAGCTGAACCGCACGGAGTTCACCCAGCCGGCGCTGTTCGTGGTCGGTGCGCTGGCCCACCGCCGGTGGCGTGAGGAGAACGGCGGTGAAGCGGCGTTCTACGCCGGGCACAGCCTCGGCGAGTACTGCGCGCTGCACGCGGCGGGCGCGTTCGGCTTCGAGACCGGGCTGCGCCTGGTCCGGCGCCGGGGCGAGCTGATGGCCCGTGCGGGCGGCGGCGGGATGATCGCGGTGACCGGCCTCGGCCGCGACCAGGTCACCCAGCTGCTGCGCGAGGGCGGGTTCACCACCCTCGCCGTCGCCAACGACAACTCGCCGGAGCAGTGCGTCGTCTCGGGCGACGCCGAGGCGATCGACGAGCTGGGCCGGTACCTGCAGGCCCGTGGGCTGCGCTGGGTCCGGCTGCGCGTGTCCGGCGGGTTCCACTCCGCGCTGATGCGCCCGGCGCAGCAGGAGTTCCGCCGGTGCCTCGACAGCTTCGACCTCGGCACGCCCCGGGTGCCCGTGATCGCGAACAGCACCGCGCGTCCGTACGCCGCCGGGGCGACGGCGGGGATGCTCGCCGACCAGATCGTGCAGTCGGTGCGCTGGACCGAAACCGTGCGGTACCTGCTCGACGTCGGGGTCACCGAGTTCGTCGAGCTGGGCGGCACCGTGCTGACGAAGCTGGTCGAGCAGACCCGCGCCGCGTCCCGCGCGCCGTCGCCCGCGCCGCGGGCGCAGCACCTGGGCAGCGCCGTCTTCCGCGAGCGGCACGGTCTGCGCTACGCCTACGTCGCCGGCGGGATGTACCGCGGGATCGCCTCGCCGGAGCTGGTCGCCCGGCTGGGCCGCGCGGGCATGCTCGGGTTCCTCGGCACCGGCGGTCTCGACCCGGTGGAGATCGAACGCGGGATCAAGGAGGTCCAGGCCGCGCTCGGGCCGGACGGGCCCTACGGCGTCAACTTCATCGCCGACCACGACGACCCCGCCGCCGAGGAGGCCGTGGTGGACGTGCTGCTGCGGCACGGCGTCCGGCTGGTCGAGGCGTCGGCGTTCATCCGGATGACGCCCGCGCTCGTGCGCTACCGGGCCACCGGCCTGCGCCGCGGGCCCGGCGGTGAGCCGGTGTGCGGGCACCGCATCATGGCGAAGGTGTCGCGGCCCGAGGTCGCGGCCGCGTTCATGGCCCCGCCGCCCGACGCGGTGCTGGACCGGCTGCGCGCGGACGGCACGCTCACCGCCGAGCAGGCCGAGCTGGCCCGGCGGGTGCCGATGAGCCACGACATCACCGTCGAGGCCGACTCCGGCGGGCACACCGACGGCGGCATCCCGACCGTGCTGCTGCCCGCGATGCTCGAACTGCGCCGCCGCGTGACGGCCGAGCACCGTTACGCCGAGCCGATCTGTATGGGCCTGGCCGGCGGCATCGGCACACCCGCGGCGGTGGCGGCCGCGTTCGTGCTCGGCGCGGACTACGTGCTCACCGGCTCGGTCAACCAGTGCACGGTCGAGGCGGCGACCAGCGACACGGTCAAGGACATGCTCGCCGGCATCGACGTGCAGGACACCGACTACGCGCCGGCCGGGGACATGTTCGAGCTCGGCAGCAAGGTGCAGGTCCTGCGCAAGGGCGTGTTCTTCCCGTCGCGGGGGAACAAGCTGCACGCGCTCTACACCCACTACGACAGCCTCGACGACCTGCCGGCCAAGACCCGCGCGCAGCTGGAGCGCACCTATTTCCGCAAGCCGCTGGACGAGGTCTGGGCCGAGGTCGCCCGGCACCTGCGGGCGACCGGCCGGGCCGAGCTGCTGGCGCAGGCCGAACGGCAGCCGAAGCAGAAGATGGCGCTGGTGTTCCGGCGCTACTTCGGCTACAGCGCGCGGATTGCGCTCGAAGGCAGCCCCGGCGACAAAGTCAACTACCAGGTGCACACCGGACCCGCACTGGGGTCCTTCAACCAGTGGGTGCGGGGCACCCCGCACGAACCGTGGCGGCGCCGGCACGTGGACGAGATCGGCCTGCTGCTGCTCGACGGCGCGGCCGAGCACCTCGCCGCGTTCTCGCGCCCCTGACCCGCCTCCCGAGTACCGAAAGGACGGACACGCGATGATCACCGAGTTCGACACCTGGGGTGTGCACGAACGCCAGTTCTGGCTGCGCGGCTCGGCTCCGGAAAAGGTCGTCGACTTCGACGCCGGCAGCCGCATGTGGAACGTCTACGGCCACCCCGAGGCGGCGCGGGTGCTGAGCAACCCGAAGCTGTTCTCCTCCAACATGATGCGGCTGATGGCCGCGGAGATCGGCGCGGACGTCGAGGAGGCCCAGGCGGGTGAGCTGCTCTACCTCGACCCGCCCCGGCACACCCGGCTGCGCCGGCTGGTCAACCACGCCTTCACTCCGAAGGTGCTCGCCGACCTCGAGCCGAAGATCGCGCGCCTGACCCACGAGCTGCTCGACGAGGCCGCGGTGACCGACCGGCTGGAGCTGGTGAGCGCGCTGGCCTACCCGCTGCCGGTGATCGTGATCGCCGAACTGCTCGGCGTGCCCGCGAGCGACCGCGACCTGTTCCGCAAATGGGCCGAATCGCTGATCCCGCCGACGTCCGACGAGGACGTTTCGCTGGTCGGCCGGTTCGAGGGCCAGGAGCAGGTCACCGAGACGACCATCCAGCAGCGCAAGGAGTTCGGCGAGTACCTGGCCGAGTACATCGAGGACCGCCGCCGCACCCCGCGCGAAGACCTGCTGAGCGGGCTCGTGCACGCCGAGGTCGAAGGGGAACGGCTCAGCGACAAGGAAATCGCGACGCTGGCCGACGTGCTGCTGCTGGCCGGGCACGTGACCACGACGATGCTGCTGGGCAACACGATCCTGTGCCTCGACGCCCACCGCGACGAGTTCGCCCGGGTCCGCGCCGACCGCTCGCGGCTGCCGGACGTGATCGAGGAGTCGCTGCGGTACCTGCCGCCGTTCGCGGTGACGTCGCGGGTGACCACGGCCGAGGCCGAGGTGGGTGGCGTCACGATCCCGCCCGACCAGCTGGTGATGGTCTGGCTCGGGGCCGCGAACCGGGACCCGCGCGTGTTCGACGACCCGGTGGCGTTCCGGCCCGGGCGCGACCCCAACCCGCACCTGACGTTCTCGCGGGGCATCCACTACTGCATCGGGGCCGGTCTCGCCCGGCTGGAGGGCCGGATCGCGCTGAACATCCTGTTCGACCGCTTCGCCGAGATCGCCACCCTCCCGGACGAGCCGCCGCGGTTCGTCCGCAGCTCGCAGATGCTCAACGCGCACACCGTGCCGCTGGCCGTCTCGGCGTGAGACCCGTGTCCGATTTGCCGGGAATACCGGCCGGGGGTGCACGCCCGGGAACGAGCGGGACCGAACCGGGAACCGGCTGCGCCACCCTGGTTTCCGGCCCTCGAGCAGCCATCAGCGCGACGACCGCGAACGGAGCCTGACATGAGCCACCGCGTCAGTTCGGTGACCCAGCTGTACGAGCTGGTCAGCCGGGGCCGGATCGACAAGGCCGAGGCCGTGCGCCTCGCCAAGCAGCTGAAGGGGGACAAGCAGCCGAAGGGCACCGGGGTCGATCCGGACGTGCTGCGGGACCGGGTCTGCGACGTGCTCGCCGACCAGGTCCGGCGGCTGCTCAAGGTGAGCCCCGAGGACCTCGACGCCGATGTCGAGCTGAGCGAGTACGGGCTCGACTCGGTCGTCATCAGCCACCTGGTGAGCATGGTGAACGACGCGCTGGGGGTGGACCTGAAACCCACCGCGCTGTTCGAGCACCCCACCCTGCGGGCGCTGGCCGCGCACCTCGCCGACGGGCACGGCGCGCGCCTGGCCGACCGCCTCGGCCTGCGCCCGGCGCCGGCCCCGCCGGTGCGCGAGCCCGTCCGCGAGGCTCCCGAGCCCGCCCGCGAAATTCCCGAACCCGCCCGCGAAGTTCCCGAGCGCGGCGCGGTCTCCCGGCAGACCACCACCGACCGGCCACCGGCGGCCGAGCCGATCGCGGTCATCGGCATGAGCGGGCGCTTCCCCCAGGCGGACGACCTCGACGCGTTCTGGCGCAACCTGGCCGAGGGGCGCGACTGCGTCGACGAGGTCCCCGCCGACCGGTGGGACTGGCGCGAGCTGTACGGCGACGCGTTCGACGAGGCCGGCCGCACCACCGTGAAGTGGGGCGGGTTCATGGACGGCGTCGCCGACTTCGACCCGGAGTTCTTCGGCATCGCGCCGCGGGAGGCGCAGCTGATGGACCCGCAGCACCGGCTGTTGATGCTCTACGTCTGGAAAGCGCTGGAGGACGCCGGTTACGCGGCGGACGCGCTGGCCGGTTCGGACCTCGGCATCATCGTGGGTACCGCGGTCACCGGGTACCACCGCCTGATCGACGCGCACGCCCGCGGCGCGGACGGCGTGGCGGCCACGGCGACGGTGCCGTCCATCGGTCCCCACCGGATGAGCTTCTTCCTGGACGTGCACGGCCCCAGCGAGCCGGTCGAAACGGCCTGCTCCAGCTCGCTGGTCGCGCTGCACCGGGCGGTTTCGGCGCTGGAGCGCGGGGAATGCTCGCTCGCCGTGGCGGGCGGGGTCAACACGGTCCCGGTGCCCGACGGCCACATCAGCTTCGGCCGGGCCGGGATGCTCAGCGAGGACGGCCGGAGCAAGACCTTCTCGGCCGACGCGGACGGCTACGCGCGGGGCGAGGGCGTCGGGATGCTGGTGCTGAAGAAGCTGTCGGCGGCCGAGCGCGACGGCGACCACATCCACGGCGTGATCCGCGCGACCGCGGTCAACCACGGCGGCCGGGCGAACTCGCTGACCGCGCCGAACCCGAAGGCACAGGCCGCGGTGGTCCGCGCCGCCTACCGCCGCGCCGGCGTCGATCCCCGCACGGTCGGCTACGTCGAGGCGCACGGCACCGGCACGAAACTCGGCGACCCGGTGGAGGTCGAGGGCCTCAAGGAGGCGTTCCGCGAGCTGTACGCCGACTTCGGGGCCGACGTCACGGCCGCCCACTGCGGGATCGGCTCGGTCAAGACCAACATCGGGCACCTGGAACTGGCGGCCGGGGTGGCCGGCGTGCTGAAGGTGCTGCTGCAGCTGAAACACCGCACGCTGGTCGAAAGCCTGCACTGCGAAACCGTGAACCCGTACGTCGAGCTGGACGGCAGCCCGTTCTTCCTGGTGCGCGAGCAGCGGCCGTGGGCCGCGCCGGTCGGTCCCGACGGCGCCGAGCTGCCCCGCCGGGCCGGGGTCAGCTCGTTCGGCTTCGGCGGGGCGAACGCCCACGTCGTGCTCGAGGAGTACCGCCCGCCCGCCGAAGTACGCCGGGAAGCGGGCCCGTTCGCCATCGTCCTGTCGGCCCGCGAACCCGCCACCCTGGTCGCCCGCGCACGGCAGCTGCTCGCGTGGATCGACGACCGCGGCCTCGGCGACGGCGACCTGCCGAGCCTGGCCTACACCCTGCAGGTCGGCCGGGTCGCGATGCCGGAACGGCTGGCCTTCGCCGTCGAGACGATCGACGAGCTGCGCCGCACGCTCCGGGCGTTCGCCGACGGCGACACCCCGCCCGGCGTCCACCGTGGCCGTCCCGGGCCGGACGCGGTGTGGCGCGTGCTCGCCGGCGACGAGGACATCGCCGCCGCGATGGACACCTGGGTCGCCAAGGGCAAGCTGCCGCGGCTGCTCGAACTGTGGGCCGCCGGGTTCGACTTCGACTGGCGGCGGCTGCACGGCGGCACTCCGCCGCGCCGGATGCCGCTGCCGGCCTACCCGTTCAACCTGCGCCGCTTCTGGATCGCCGACCGCGGCACCCGGGCCGCCGCCGCTCCCGCCGCCGACCGCGGCACCCGGGCCGCCGCCGCACCCGCTGCCGCGCCCGCCGCCGGGGCCGCGGGGCAGCGGGTGCTCGACGGCAGCGAGTACTACCTGCGCGACCACCGCCTGCGCGGCGTCCCGACCCTGCCCGCCGTGGCGTACCTGGAACTGGCCCGCGAAGCGCTGGCCGGCACCGGGACCGGCGTCCGGCTCCACGACGTCCGCTGGCTGCGGCCGATCGAGGTCACCGGGCCGCGGCGCGTCGAGGTCCACCTCGAGCCGGCCGACGCCGCCGGGCGCCGCGCGTTCGAGGTCCGCGTCGACGGCGGCGAGACGGTCTACGCCCAGGGAACCGGGGAGGCCACCGCCGCGGCGGCCGGGGAGACCGTGGCCGTCGAAAAGCTGCGGGACGACTGCGCCCACACCCTGGACGCGGCCGGGTTCTACCGCCGGTACGAAGACCTCGGCATGGACTACGGCCCGGCGCTGCGCGCCGTTCGCTCGCTGCACTACGACGCGGGCATCGCGGTGGCCCGGCTGAGCCTGCCGCGCGAGGCCGGGTCGCCGCTCGTGCTCAACCCCAGCCTGCTCGACGGCGCGCTCCAGGCCGTCCTGGGCGTGTGGCTGGGCGAGAACGACGGCACGGCGGGCCGGCTCGCGCTGCCGTTCGCGGTGCGGGAGGTCGAGGTGCGGGCCGCCACCCCCGCCGACGGCTGGGTCGTCGTCCGCGCCGCCGGCGACGACGGCGGCGAGGTGCGCCGGCTGGACGTCGACGTGTGCGACGCCGACGGGCTCGTCTGCGTGCGCCTGGCCGGCTTCCGCACCCGGGCCCTGCCGCCGGCGGACGCGGACGAAGCCGCCCGGACCTGTCTCCTGACGCCGGTGTGGGACGCGGTGCCCGCGGACCCGGTCCCGCAGTGGCCCGCCGAGCGCGCGCGGGTGGTCCTGGCCGGTGGCACCCCCGAAGACCACGCCGAATTCCGGCGCCGCCGCCCCGACACCACGGTGCTCGGCGCCGACGACCCGTTCCCCGCCGGGGCGGAGCACGTCGTCGTGCTCGCCCCGATGGCGGCGCCGGCCGCCTTCCGGCTGGTCAAGGCGGTCCTGGCGACCGGCGCCGAGGCGCGCGAGCTCGGCTGGACGGTGGTCACCAAACAGGCCCGCCTGCTGCCCGGCGACACCGCGGCCGACCCGGCTTCCGCCGGGCTGCACGGGCTGTTCGGCGCGCTGGCCAAGGAGTACCCGCAGTGGCCCGTGCGGGTGGTGGACGTCCCCGGCGGCGCCCCCGTGCCGTGGGACGACGTCCTGGCGCTGCCGCCCGAGCCGAAGGGCGCACTCGCGGCCTACCGGACCGGGGAGTGGTACCGGCAGCGCCTGCTGGAGGTGACCGGACCCGTCCCGGTCGAGCCGGTGCCCGCGAACCCGCAGCCCGACGACGTCGTCGTGGCCATCGGCGGGGCCGGCGGCATCGGCACCGTGTGGACCGAGCACATGATGCGCCGGCACAAGGTGCGGGTGGTGTGGATCGGACGGCGGCCGCTGGACGCCGGGATCGAAGCCCGCCGCCGCCGGCTCGCCGTCCACGGCCCGCAGCCGGACTACATCCAGGCCGACGCGACGGACCCGGCGGCGCTGCGGCGGGCTCGCGACGAGATCGTGCGCCGCCACGGCCCGGTCCGCGGTGTGCTGCACTCCGCCGTCGTGCTCGGGGACCGGAGCCTGGCCCGGATGGACGAGGCCGGGTTCGCGGACACCTACGCGGCCAAGGCGGACGTGGCGGTGAACATCGCCGACGCCTTCGCCGGCGAGCCGCTGGACTTCGTCGTGTTCTTCTCGTCGCTGCAGTCGTTCCTCGCCTCGCCGGGACAGGCCAACTACGCGGCGGGCTGCACGTTCGCCGACGCCTGGGCCGAGCACCTCGGCACCCGGCTCGGCTGCCCCGTCAAGGTCGTCAACTGGGGTTATTGGGGCGGGGTCGGTGTGGTCGCCGACGACACCCACCGGGCGCGGATGGCCCGGGCCGGGGTGGGCTCGATCGAGCCGGCCGAAGGAATGGCCACCTACGAGACGCTGATGGGGTCCCGTCACCCGCGGCTGGCCCTCGTCAAGGTGACGAGCACGCACGCGATCGGCGAACTCCGTGCCGACGAAGCGATCGAGCAGCTCGACGCCGGGGCACCGGCGTTGGTCACCGCCCTGTGCGACGGCCGGCCCGACCGCGTAGCGGAGATCGCCCGGCTCCGCGAGCAGGTCGGCGGGCACGGCGAAGCACTGGATGCCGCCCTGCTGCGGGCCGGCTGGGCCGTGCTGCGCTCGCTCGGCCTGTTCGAGCCCGGCGACGCGGCCACCGCGGCGGAGTGGCGGGCCCGCGGCGGGATCACCGCGCAGTACGAGCGCTGGCTGCGGCACACCCTCGACGTGCTGGCCGACGCCGGTCACCTGCGCCGCGACGGCGAAGGCCGGTACGCCGCCACGGAGGAGCCCGCCGGGACCGAAGACGCCTGGACCGCCTGGGACCGCGACCGCGATCGCTGGCTGGCCGAGGAGTCCACCCGGGCGCAGGCCGAGCTCGCCGACACCGCGCTGCGGGCACTGGGGGAGGTCCTCACCGGCCGCCGCCCGGCCACCGACGTCCTGTTCCCCGATTCGTCGGTCGAACTCGTCGAAGGCGTCTACAAGGCCAACCCGATCGCCGACTACTTCAACGGCGTGCTGGCCGAAACGCTCGTCGGCTACGTGCGGCGCCGCGTCGCCGAGGACCCCGGGACGCGGCTGCGGATCCTGGAGATCGGCGCGGGCACCGGCGGCACCAGCGAAACCGTGTTCCGCCACCTGCGGCCGTGGCGCGACCACGTCGAAACCTACTGCTACACCGACGTTTCGCAGGCGTTCCTGGTGCACGCCCGGCGCGCGTTCGGCGAGGCGACGCCGTACCTCGACACCCGCCTGTTCGACGTCGAGCACTCGCCCGCCGGGCAGGACATCCCGGTCGGCGGCTTCGACGTCGCCATCGCCACCAACGTGCTGCACGCCACCCGCGACATCCGCGCCACCCTGCGGCACACCAAGGCCGCCCTGCGGGCCAACGGGATCCTGCTGCTCAACGAGCTGAGCCGCGGAAGCCTGTTCAGCCACTTCACCTTCGGCCTCCTGGACGGCTGGTGGCGTCACGACGACCCCGCGCCGCGCGTGCCCGGCACGCCGTTGCTGACCCCGGGCACGTGGCAGCGGCTGCTGGCCGAAGCGGGGTTCCGCGGCGCGTTCCCCGCCGCCGACGGCGCCGGGGACCTCGGCCAGCAGGTGCTCGTCGCCGAAAGCGACGGCGTGGTCCGGCTTCCGCGGCCGGTCGCCCCGCAGCCGGCCGCGCCCGTCCCGGCGGCGTCCACCGGGCTCGCCGACCGGGTGGCGGAACTGCTGGCCGGCGTGCTGGAGATCGATGCCGCCCAGCTGGACCCGGACGTGCCCCTGCGGCGCTACGGCTTCGACTCGATCTTCATGGCGCAGTTCCTGTCCCAGGTGAAGAAACACCTCGACGAGACGGTGTCGCTGGACGTCGTCGCCGAGTGCGAAACGCTGCGCGACCTCGTCGCCCGGCTCGGCGCACCGGCCGCCGCCGAGGAGGAGCCCGCACCGGTGGCCCCGGCGCCGGTGTCCGCCGCATCGCCGGTGGCGGAGGCGGACTTCCCCGAACTGGTCCGGATGAACCGGGGCGGCACGGGCCGCCCGGTGTTCTGGATCCACCACGGGAACGGGGGAGTGGAGTCCTACCAGCCGCTCGCGCAGCGCTGCCGGCGGCCCTTCTACGGGATCCGGCCGAAGGGCTGGACGGAAGCCGGGGAAATCCTCGCCGGGCAGGTGGCGATGGCGAAGCACTACGCGTCGCTCATCCGCACGGTGCAGCCGGAGGGGCCCTACGACATCGGCGGGTTCTCCGTGGGTGGCCTGCTGGCCTACGAGGTCGTCCGGCAGCTGCAGCTGCAGGGCGCCGAAGTGGACACGCTGGTCATGCTCGACACCCTCGACGCGGCGGCGACCAACCGCGTCAACGCCATCATCCGGGGCGGCCGGACCGAGCCGGACGCGGTGGCCAAGGTCAGCGCGTTCCGCGCGGTCAACCTCGTGCTGGGCAACAACCGCCTGGACGCCAAGGACGGCACCCCCATCCTGCACCGGGACGAAGTGGACCCCGGACTGCCCTACGCGGAGTTCCTCGACTCGCTGATCAAGGCCGCGCTGGCGGCCGGGATCACCAAGACCGAAACCCAGTTGCGCACCCAGGTCGCGCAGCTGGCGCGCTTCCTCGAACGGCAGCACACCGACGACCACGTCGTCGAGCCGCTGCCGCGCCGGGACGCCGTGCGCTGCTACTACGTCCGCAACGGCAGCGGCCGGTTCTTCGGCGGCTACGAGGACTACATGGTGCTCTTCCCCAACCCGGACCTGCCCGGGCTGGACGGCGTCGAGTACTGGCGCCAATGGGCCGAGCAGATCGACGACTTCTTCGTGACCGATGTCGACACCACGAGCCACACCGACGTGATGACCGCGCCCCAGGCGCTGGACAGGGTGCTGCGGCTGTGCGACGCGCTTTACGGAAAGGAAGCCTGACATGATCCCCAAGTTCGACGAGTGGGGCGTCGACGAGCGCCAGTTCTGGCTGCGCGGCATCGAGCCCGCCAAGGCCGTCGACTACGACCCGGAAACCCGGATGTGGCACGTCTACGGCCACCCGGAGATCGTGCGCCTGCTCAGCAAGCCGCAGGTGTTCTCCTCGAACCTGCAGCGGCTGATGGCGCCCGAGATCGGGGTCGACAACCCCGAAGAGGCCTACGACGAGCTGCTGTACATGGACCCGCCGGCGCACACCCGGCTGCGGAAGCTGGTCAGCCACGCGTTCACGGCCAAGGTCGTCGCCGACCTCGAGCCGAAGATCGCGGCGCTGACCCACGAACTGCTCGACGAGGCGGGGACCTCGGGCCGGCTGGAACTGGTCAGCGCGCTGGCCTACCCGCTGCCGGTCATCGTGATCTGCGAGCTGCTCGGCATCCCCGCCGAAGACCGCGACCTGTTCCGCAAGCAGGCCGAGTCGCTGATGCCGGCCGCTTCGGACGACGTGCAGCTGGTGGGCCGCTTCGAGGGCCAGGAAGAGCTCACCAAGACGGTCATCAAGCGGCACCGGGAGTTCGCCGAGTACCTGCAGCAGTTCATCGACGACCGGCGGCGGCAGCCGCGGGAGGACCTGCTGAGCAGGCTCGTGCAGGCCGAGGTCGAAGGGGAGCGCCTGAGCGACAAGGAAGTGGCGGGCCTCGTCGACACGCTGCTGCTCGCCGGGCACCTCAACACGACGATGATGCTGAGCAACACGGTCCTCTGCCTCGACGCGCACCCCGAGGAGTTCCGGCGCACCCGGCAGGACCGCTCCCGGCTGCCCGGCGTGATCGAGGAGTCGCTGCGCTACCTGCCGCCGTTCTCGGTGACCTCCCGGGTGACCGTGGCCGAGACGGAGCTGGGCGGCGTCACGATCCCGCCCGACCAGCTGGTGATGGTGTGGCTGGCCCCGGCCAACCGCGACCCCCGCGTGTTCGAGGCGCCGTCCGAGTTCCGGCCGGAACGCAACCCCAACCCCCACCTGACGTTCTCGCGGGGCATCCACTTCTGCATCGGGGCCGGGCTGGGCCGGTTGGAAGGGCGCGTCGCGCTCGACGTCCTCCTCGACCGCTTCCCCGAACTCGCCACCGTGCCCGACGACCCGCCCCGGTTCATCCGCACCGCGCAGATGTTCAACGCCCACACCGTGCCGCTCGCCGTCTCCGCCTGAACGACCCGAGGGAGGAGTGCCGAAGCCCAAGAAACCCGGAGAAGAGAACCCGCGGCCGTTTCCCGAAATCGCGCAATCCCTGTCTAGGAGAACCCATGACCACTGACGTTTCGCTGCCCAAGCCCGAAGAAGTCGGCACGTTCTACGACGCGACCAACGACCTGATGACCCGGTTCCTCGGCGGCAGCACGCACTACGGCTACTGGACCGGGCCGGACGACGACAGCACGTTCGAGCAGGCGGCGGACCGGCTCACCGACATCCTGGCCGACAAGCTGGGGGCCAAGCCGGGCGACCGCGTGCTCGACGTCGGGTGCGGCCAGGGCCGTCCGGGTGTGCGGACGGCGACCCGGACCGGCGCCGACCTGACCGGCATCTCGATCAGCGCCCGCGACGTGGAGGTCTCGAACGACCGCGCCGAGCGGGAGGGCGTCGCCGACCGGGTGCGGTTCCAGCGCGCCGACGCCATGGACCTGCCCTTCGAGGACGGCTCGTTCGACCACGCCTTCGCGCTCGAGTCGATCGTCTGCGTGCCGGACCGCATCCGGGCCCTCAAGGAGATCGCCCGGGTGGTGCGGCCGGGGGCCACGGTCGCGCTCACCGACTTCAGCGACCGGGACCCCGAGGCCAACGCGAAGAAGAAGGAAGCGCTGGCCGAGGTCGGCGAGTCGTGGCACACCGCGCCGCTGGTCACCGAAGGGGACTACGCCGAGTTCGCCGCCGCGGCCGGCCTGGAGGTCGTCGAGGTCACGGACATCACCCTGCACACCCGGTACACCGAGGAGCGGTTCTACGGCCCGCTTCGCGAGTACGCCGCGAACAACGAGGTTCCGCCGGAGATCGAGCAGGTACTGGCGATCGCCCCGAGCCCCGAGGAACTGCGGGCGATGAGCGAGGGCGCGCCCTCGGTGGGCGTGCTCCTCGTCGTCCTGCGCAAGCCGGCCTAGCACCGTGGCGCGCCCGGCCGGAGGCCGATCCCGGCCTCCGGCCGGGCCGCGCCCGACACGGAAAGGAACGCACATGTCCGAGGAGCGCCCCGTCGCCGGCACGGAGCCGTCCCCGCCCGCGCCGGACCCCCGGCGCTGGGTGCTGCTGGCCGTGGTGGTGACCGCCCAGCTGCTGGTGGTGCTGGACGCCACGGTGATCAACATCGCGCTGCCGTCCGCGCAGCAGGCACTGCACATCTCCGACGCGGACCGCCAGTGGGGCATCACCGCGTACACGCTGACTTTCGGCGGGCTGCTGCTGCTCGGCGGCCGCATCGCCGACTACGCGGGCCGCAAACGGGTGTTCCTGATCGGCCTGGCGGGTTTCGCCATCGCCTCCGCGCTGAGCGGAGCGGCCACCACGGCGTGGATGTTGTTCGCCGGCCGCGGGCTGCAGGGCGTGTTCGGCGCGCTGCTCGCCCCCGCCGCGCTGTCGCTGATCACGGTCACCTTCACCGAAGCGGGCGAGCGCGCCAAGGCGTTCGGCGTCTTCGGCGCGGTCAGCGGCGCCGGTGCCGCGGCCGGCGCGCTCGTCGGGGGCCTGCTCACCGAGTACGCCAGCTGGCGCTGGTGCCTGTTCTTCAACGTCCCGGTCGTCCTGGTGGCGTTCGCCGTCGCGGTGCCGAACCTGCGGGAGAGCCGGATCGAGGGCCGCGCGCACTACGACGTCACCGGTGCCCTGCTCGGCACCGCCGGCCTGATCGCACTGGTCTACGGGTTCACCACCGCGGCGGGCCGGGGCTGGGCGTCGGGCTGGACGCTCGGGTCGATCGGGGCCGCCTTGGTGCTGCTGGTCGCCTTCGTCGTCGTCGAGACGCGCGTGCGCACCCCGCTGCTGCCGCTGCGGGTGGTGCTCGACCGCGACCGCGGGGTCGCCTACCTGACGTCGGTCCTGCTCGGCATCGGCAGCATGGGCATGTTCCTGTTCATGATGTACTACGTCCAGCAGACGCTGGGGTACACGGCGCTGCAGGCGGGCATCATCTTCCTGCCGTTCCCGGTCTGCGTGGTGCTGACCGCGACCCAGACGGCGAAACTGCTGCCCCGCTTCGGTGCGCGCGCCCTGATGACGACGGGCGCGGCGCTGTCGGCGGTGGCCGTGCTGGCCCTGACCCTGCTGGAGCCGGACTCGTCGTACTTCGGGCTGATCCTGCCGGTGCTGGTCGTGATGAGCGTGGGGATGGGCCTGGTGTACACGCCGATGAACAACGTCGCGCTGAGCGGCATCGACTTCGCGGACGCGGGTGTGGCGAGCGCGCTGGTGAACACCTCGCAGCAGATCGGCGGCTCCCTCGGCGTCGCCCTGCTCAACACGATCTACACCACATCGGTCGCGACGTACCTGGCCACCACCCCGAACCCGACGGCGGCCACGATGCACGGGTACCACCAGGCGTTCGCGGTCAGCGCGGCCCTCCTCGCGGCGAGCGCGGTGCTGGTCTTCGCGTTCGTGCGTGCGCTGCCGAAGACCGCGGTGAACCCGTCGCGCGGCCACGCCACGAGGACGACCCCGAGTGGCGTGGGATCGGAATCCGGGCACCGCTGAAGCCGACGGGATCCACGAAGGCCCGTTCCTGGCCCATGCCTGCATCCGGCATCGGATGCAGGCATGGGCTCACGCGTTTTCTCCGTCAGCAGGGGCGCATCTGGTTGACGCTGTCCCGCATGGGATCGACGGGCGTGCGGACGTAGACGCTCGAGATCCAGCCGTAGGCGCCGGTGTCATCGGTCTGTGCCCAGTACCAGATGCTGTTCCGGCCGTTGTAGGCGCCCGCGCTCCAGCAGTTGAAGAAGCTGAACGACGAGATGACCCGGCCGACGATCTGCGAGTCGAACGTGGCTCGCGAGTACGCCGGGATGTTCGCGATGTTCTCGCACCACATGCCCCAGTCGCCTTGGGTCACGTAGCAGCTCGCCGCCGCCGTGGTCTGGGCCGCGTCGGCGGTGGCCGGGATCAGTGTCATGGCGCCTGCCGCGATGGCCGCGCCCGCGAGTGCCTTTGCCTTCTTCACTGGAACCCCCAAGGTCGTTGGTGTCCGAAGCGTACGGTTCGCCGGAACTGCCTCACCAGACCTTTCACGCACGCCTGAAAGCCGCTGGTGAGCGGCACCACGGCTGGTCGCCAAGCGGATCGCCGAGCGCGCTGAGACTCGGATCGCTTGATACGGGTACCCCCTAGGGGTACCTTGAGCCGTGAACGGATACAGCCTCGACATTGCGCGCGCCTCGTCAAGTCCTGATCCGCCCGTCTCGGAGGAGAACATCATGAGCCAGAACACTTACACCGTCACCGGCATGACCTGCGCGCACTGCGTCGCCTCGGTCAGCGAGGAGGTCGGCGCGATCGACGGCGTCACCGACGTCGCGGTCGACCTGCCCACCGGGGCCGTCACCGTCACCAGTGCCGAGCCGGTCGACGAAGCGCGGGTCCGCGCCGCCGTCGAGGAGGCCGGTTACACCCTCGCCGGCTGAACCGGCGACCCGACCGAGGGAAGTTGCCATGAACACCACCACACGGCTGGCCGCGTTCGGGGGAGTACTCGCCCTGCTCGCCGTCGGCGGGTTCGCCGCCGGGAAGACGGCAGGCCCGGTCTCGGCCGCGACCGGCGACGCCGGCCACGGCGAGACCCACGCAGGCACCATGCCGGACCACGCCGGGATGGACGCCTTGCCGGGCGGGCTCGCCTCGAGCAAGGACGGCTACACCTTCACCGTCGCCGATCCGGCGCCGGCACCCGGCCGGTTCTCGTTCACCATCACCGGTCCGGACGGCAAGCCCGTCACCGCCTACGACGTCGAGCACGAGAAGAAGCTGCACCTCATCGTCGTCCGCCGGGACACGGCCGGCTTCCGGCACGTCCACCCCGAACTGGCGCCGGACGGGACCTGGAGCGTCCCGCTGACGCTGCCCGCCGCGGGCTCGTACCGGGCGTTCGCGGACTTCGCGCCGACCGGGGCGAAGCCGATGACCCTCGGCGTCGACCTGTCGGTCGCGGGAAACTACCAGCCGGCGACCTACCCGCCCAGCCGCACGGCCCAGGTCGACGGCTACACCGTTCAGCTCACCGGGGACCTGACTGCGGGGAAGACCTCGCCGCTGACCTTGAGCGTGAGCCGCGGCGGTGTTCCGGTCACCGACCTGCAGCCCTACCTCGGCGCGTACGGACACCTGGTCGCGCTGCGCGAAGGCGACCTCGCCTACCTGCACGTCCACCCCCACGGCGAACCCGGCGACGGCAAGACGCCCGCCGGACCACAGGTGAAGTTCGCCGCCGAAGTCCCCAGCGCCGGCACCTACCGGCTGTTCCTCGACTTCAAGCACGGCGACGTCGTCCGGACCGCCGAGTTCACCCTCACGACCGCCGGGACCCCGGCCCCGGCTCCCGCTCCCGTGCCGGAGCCCGCCGACGGCCACGGCCACTGACCGCGAACGGAGACGATCATGACCAGCACCACGGCCGCACCCGGCCCGGTGACCGAGATCGAACTCGCGATCGGTGGCATGACCTGCGCGTCCTGCGCCAACCGCGTCGAACGCAAGCTCAACAAGCTCGACGGCATCACCGCTTCGGTCAACTACGCGACGGAAAAGGCGCGTGTGCACGCGCCCGAGGGCGTCGATCCGGCCACGCTGGTGGCGACGGTCGAGGCCGCCGGGTACCGCGCGACACTGCCTCAGCCCGAAAGGCCGGAGCAGCCCGAAACCGAGGACGATCCCACCAGGCCGTTGCGGCAGCGCCTGATCACCAGCGCGCTGCTCGCGGTCCCGGTGATCCTCCTGGCCATGGTCCCGGCGCTGCAGTTCACGTACTGGCAGTGGATCTCGCTCACGCTCGCGGCCCCGGTCGTCACCTGGGGCGCGTGGCCCTTCCACCGGGCGGCGTGGACGAACCTGCGCCACGGCGCGGCCACCATGGACACGCTGGTGTCGATGGGCGTGCTCGCGGCGTTCGCCTGGTCGCTGTGGGCGTTGCTGTTCGGCACCGCCGGAACGCCCGGCATGGTCCACCCCTTCGAGCTGACGATCGCCCCGTCCGACGGCGCGGGCAACATCTACCTCGAGGTCGCCGCGGGCGTGACCACCTTCATCCTGGCCGGCCGGTACTTCGAGGCGCGCTCGAAGCGCCGGGCGGGCGCCGCGCTGCGGGCGCTGCTGGAGCTGGGGGCGAAGGAGGTCGCCGTGCTGCGCGGGGGCACCGAGGTCCGGATCCCGACGTCGGAACTGGCGGTGGGGGACCGGTTCGTCGTGCGGCCGGGGGAGAAGATCGCCACCGACGGCGTGGTCGAGGACGGCAAGTCCGCCGTGGACGCCTCGATGCTCACCGGCGAGTCGGTGCCCGTCGAGGTCGGCGAAGGCGACGCGGTGACCGGCGCGACGGTCAACGCCGGCGGGCGGCTGGTCGTGCGCGCCACCCGTATCGGCGCCGGCACGCAGCTGGCGCAGATGGCCAAGCTGGTCGAGGACGCCCAGAGCGGCAAGGCCGACGTCCAGCGGCTGGCCGACCGCGTGTCCGGCGTGTTCGTGCCGATCGTGATCGGCCTGGCGGTGGCCACCCTCGGGTTCTGGCTCGGCAGCGGCGCCGGAACCGCGGCGGCGTTCACGGCCGCGGTCGCGGTGCTGATCATCGCCTGCCCGTGCGCGCTCGGCCTGGCCACGCCGACGGCGCTGCTCGTCGGGACCGGCCGCGGCGCCCAGCTCGGCATCCTGATCAAGGGCCCGGAAGTCCTGGAATCCACCCGCCGGGTCGACACGGTGGTGCTGGACAAGACCGGCACGGTCACCGCCGGGCGGATGACGCTCACCGCCGTGCACACCGCCGAGGGGGTCGACGAAGCCGAGCTTTTGCGGCTGGCCGGTGCCCTGGAAGACGCGTCGGAACACCCGATCGCGACGGCGATCGCCCGCGGCGCCCGGGAGCGCGCCGACCTGCCGGCCGTCGAGGACTTCACGAACGTGGAGGGGCTCGGGGTGCGGGGGGTCGTCGACGGTCATGCGGTTCTGGTGGGCCGTTCCGCACTGCTGGAGGACTGGAGCCAGCCGCTGACCGGCGACCTCGCCGAGGCCAAGGCCGCCGCCGAGGAACGCGGGCACACGGCGGTCGCGGTGGCCTGGGACGGCGCGGCCCGAGGCGTGCTGGTGGTCGCCGACACCGTCAAGCCCACCTCGGCCGAGGCGATCGCCCAGTTGCGTGAACTGGGCCTGACTCCGGTGCTCCTGACCGGGGACAACACGGCCGTCGCCCGGGCGGTGGCCGACGAGGTGGGGATCGGCGAGGTGATCGCCGAGGTGCTGCCCGCGGACAAGCTGGACGTCGTCAAGCGGCTGCAGGACGAGGGCAAGGTCGTGGCCATGGTCGGCGACGGCGTGAACGACGCGCCCGCACTCGCCCAGGCCGACCTCGGGCTGGCCATGGGCACCGGCACGGACGTCGCGATCGAGGCGAGCGACCTCACCCTGGTCCGCGGTGACCTGCGCGCGGTGGCCGACGCGATCCGGCTGTCCCGGCGGACGCTGCGGACGATCAAGGGCAACCTGTTCTGGGCGTTCGCCTACAACCTGGCGGCGCTGCCCCTGGCCGCGGCGGGCCTGCTGAACCCGATGATCGCGGGCGCGGCGATGGCCTTCAGCTCGGTGTTCGTCGTGGGCAACAGCCTGCGGCTGCGCGGATTCACGTCCCGCGCCGGGATCGACGCGGCCGGCCGCGCGAACACGGAGGCAGCCTGACCGCGGCGATCGGCTGCCGGCTTCGCGCGCTGTCCGGCCGCGCCGCTCCCGGGATAGTCTCGACGTCGTGAGCGCGGTGACGGGCGCGAAGCGCCGGGTGCACATCCACGCGGTGGGTGACGTGAGCGAACGGTCGAAGTGCGGCGGCTGGGCGGTGGTGCTCACCCATGGAAGTCTCCAGAAGGAGTTCGCCGGTTCGGAGTCCGAAACGACCGGCGATGTCCTGCGGTGGCGAGCCGTGACCGAGGGATTGGCCAAGCTGAAAGGTCCGGTCCAGGTCGAACTGTGTGTCGACGAGGAGCCGCAGGAGACACCGGAAATGACGCGGTTGCTCGACCGGTACGACACGGCGACAACGATGAGAACAGATTGTGCGGACGAGCCCGCCTGCCGCCTGGCCGCCGACCTCGCCCGGCACCAACGACGGGGACTCGAGATCCGGACGAGGCAGGCTTCCGGCACGAAGGACACCGTCGAGGACGCCCTGAACGATTTCCTCGCCGAGCGCTGGCCCGACATGTACGCGTTCGAACAGACCGACGCCGTACTGGCCGCCCTGCGCCACTACATCAGGAAACGCGGCGAAGGAACGTCGTCGTTCAGGCCATGGGCCAGTGACGCGGAGGTACTACGGCGCAGCGACGCTACTCGGAAGCCGGTGGCAGCGCTGCCTGAGCTGATGAAGGGCTTCATCCCTCAGGACTCCCTGCCCACGGCCGGCGTGCGTGTGGATGCGCGGGTCGTCCATGAGCTGCTGACGTGGTTGGTCGGCCGTGGCCTGGTGGACCGCGACGGCGCTGGGAAACAGTTGGCGCGTGCCGCCCGCTTCGCCGACCTGGAGCTGGGCATTCAGCCGTTTCTGGAAGCCTGCGAGGAGTGGTTGCCCGAGTTCCCGGACGATCTCGTCCAGGAACGCCGCCTCGGCGAGCACGTCACCGTGGAGCGGGTGCGGCCACGAATGATCACCTTCTCCGAACTCGGCGAGGTCATGGTGCCCGGGCCGGTCGCGAATCTCGCCGAGACGGGCTGGTACCTGCTGGTGTCGGCGGCGAGTGTCCGGGGCCGGTGGTACCTGACCGACGAGGTCGTCGACCTGCTGTAGGAAGCGGCCTCGAGCCGGGCCGAACCACCCGCGAGAGCCCGGGATCCGCGGCGGACAGCCGGACGGCGGCGACGGAACGCCGGTTCAGTCGCCGGAGCCGTGGTGGCCCAGACGGGAGACGGTGCAGCCGGCCAGCCGGTCGCTCGCGTCCCGCGCGTGGGCCGCGCACAGTCTCGCGGTCACGCCGTCTTGGTCGGTCACCACCGCGGCGACCGGCTCCGCACACGGTGTGTGAAGCCGGTCGTAGTCCCACGCGCCGGCGCAGCCGGGGTCGGTGCACCAGGCGCGTCCTCCGCTCGAGTGCAGCGTGACGCCGTGGGCCGGGCAGACGCCCCACGGAACGTCGCACAGGGCGGGGTCGCGGGCCACCCGGACCCGGGCGAGGTCTTCGGCCGTCCGGGAGATCTCGGCGGTGTAGTCACTCAGGTCGTGGGTCGCCTTCGCGATGGGCCGGGCGAGGCGCTGCAGGTGGCCGTCGGGCGCGGTCTGCAGCCGGGCGGCCACCTCCGCGGTCCGCGCCGCGAGCGCTTCGGCGTCGGCGGCCAGCGCACGCAGCTCGGCCGGCAAGGGCTCGGGCGTGTTCGGCTCGGGCATGCTCGTCCTCGATGGTCTGGGGTGATCAATGAGCGCGGACTGCGCAAATACCCCGAACCCGGTGCCCCAAACCACGGGCACCGGCGTGGTCCCGACGGGGATCCGCCCATGCGGTGTGCCCCTTCGTCGACGAAACGCGACCTCCGGGGCTCGGGCAGCGCCAACGACCGAAACCCGTGCGTCGGTCCCGGGCCGATCGCGTTCAACCTCTCGGGCGACACCCTGAACGCGTGCTCGTGGTCAGGCGCAGCCCCTCGGCTGTGAGGACGGCCACCGTGTCGGGACGTCGCCGCTGTGGGTATGAGCAACGGGACGCGCGAAGGAGGGAGGCGGGTGTCCGACGGATGGGGCCGGCTGGTGTCCGCGGTGGTCGTTGCGGCGTCGGCGTTCGGTGTTTTCCTCATCGCCGAGCACTTCTTCCGGCGGCTGGTCCGGCGGCTGGGACGGCGTTCCGCCGTCTTGACCGAGCTGACGGTGCACGCCCATCGGCCGTTCCTGTGGTTCGCCGGGGTCGTCGCGGTGCGCAGCGCGTGCGCCTTCGGCCTCCCTGACGGACCCTGGCGGGGGCCGGTGAGCCACGGGCTCGGGTTGGCGTTGATCGGGGTCGGCGGGTGGCTCGTCGCCGGGGTCCTCACGTCGGTCGAGCGGGCCGCGGTGTCGAGGCTGCGGGTCGACGTCCCGGACAATCGGCACGCCCGCCGGTTGCAGACGCAGGTCACCCTGGTCCGCCGGATCACCGTGGCCGGCGTTGCGCTGCTCGCGTTCGGCGCGATGCTGATGACCTTCCCGGCGGCGCGAGCAGCGGGTACCAGCCTGCTCGCCTCGGCCGGCGTGGTGGGCGCGGTGGCGGCGCTGGCCGCGCAATCGCTGCTCGGCAACGTGTTCGCCGGGATGCAGATCGCGTTCAGCGATGCGATCCGGCTCGACGACGTGGTGATCGTGGAGAACGAGTGGGGCCGCATCGAGGACATCACGCTGACGTATCTGGTGATCCACCTGTGGGATGACCGCCGGCTCGTGATGCCCACCTCGTACTTCATGTCCCAACCGTTCGAGAACTGGACCCGCCGGGAAGCGCAGCTCCTCGGCACGGTGGAGCTGGATCTGGACTGGTCGGTCCCGGTGGAGGAGATGCGCGAGGAACTGCGCCGGATCCTCGGTGACACCGACCTCTGGGACGGCCGGGTCAGCGTGCTGCAGGTGACCGACGCGGTGAACACCCTGATCCGGGTGCGTGCGCTGGTGAGCGCGGCCGACGCGCCGACGCTGTTCGACCTGCGCTGCCTGGTCCGCGAACAGCTCGTGCAGTGGGTGCGCCGGGCGCATCCGTACGCGTTGCCGCGCCTGCGCACGGAACACCTGCAGGCGAGTCCGGCCCCGAAATCCGCAGATCACCCACCCGGTCAGGATGCCCGCCTCTTCGGCGACACCGTCGACGGCAGGACGCGGGAACGCACGTTCAACGGCCCGTGACGGAGGTCTACCCCTTCGCCTCGGCCTTCCTCGGGGGCCCAGTGGCAAGGCGAGCGCGTGCCGCCGGGTACCTGGTCGGCCAGCGGGGGCCCGGGGGAAGAGATCTCGACCGCGGCTTGGACCGCGCCCGACCGGGTATAAGCCAACGGTACGTCCCCCTGAGGAGGCAGATATGACCCAAGACCAGCACAGCCAGGAGACCGCGGAGCAGCACCCCAGCCCGGAGGAGCAGGAGGGGCAGCAGCAGCCGCACCCGGGCTCGGGCGAGGCCATGGACCCGGCGCCGGATCACGGTGAGGAGTCCTACCGCGGCAGCGGACGGCTGGAAGGGCGCCGCGCGGTGATCACCGGCGGTGACTCCGGGATCGGCCGGGCGGTGGCGATCGCGTTCGCCCGGGAGGGGGCGGACCTCGTGCTGTCCTACTTGGCGGAGGAGCAGGACGACGCCGAGCGCACGGCGGAGCTGGTGCGCGAGGCGGGGCGGCGGGTCGTGCTGGTGCCCGGGGACATCCGCGACGAGCAGCATTGCACGCACGTCATCGACACGGCCGTGGCCGAGCTCGGGGGCATCGACGTGCTGGTGAACAACGCCGCCTACCAGATGGCCCAGGAGGAAGGCCTGCTCGCCATCTCCACCGAACAGTTCGATCGGGTGCTGAAGACCAACTTGTACGCGATGTTCTGGCTGTGCAAGGCGGCCGTGCCGCACATGCCCCGGGGATCGGCGATCATCAACACCTCGTCGATCCAGGCGTTCCAGCCCTCACCGGAACTGCTGGACTACGCCACGACCAAGGCGGGCATCGCGAACTTCACCAAGGGACTCGCGCAGGACCTGGCCGAGAAGGGGATCCGGGTGAACTCGGTCGCGCCCGGTCCGGTGTGGACACCGCTGATCCCGGCCACCATGCCCGAGGAGAAGGTGGACTCCTTCGGCGAGCAGACCCCGATGGGCCGGGCCGGGCAGCCGGCCGAGCTCGCCCCGGCGTTCGTGTTCTTCGCTTCCC
>NZ_JMQI01000043.1 GCF_000695625.1 Amycolatopsis rifamycinica | reverse complement strand
TTGACCCGCCGCTCGAGTGACCGTTGGTAACTTTCGCCGAACGAACCGTGGTCAACGGACCTTCGGACGCTAGACTGCTTCCTCACGCGCGTCTCCCGGTGGCCGGGTGCGTGCGCCGTCGGGGGGCGGATGCACCCGGCCCCGGTCCTTCGCCTTCCTCGCTTCGATGACGACGTCCACCGCGCGCACCGGGTCGACGAGCGACGGCACCGGCACGTCGTCGATCTCCCGGCGCCACGCGCCCAGGAGCTCGCGCAGCCGGGCGTCGGCGGGATCGCGGCGGTCGATCATCGGTCCTCACAGGTCAGGCGGGGCGGCGCCCCGAGCGGCGGCAACTACTTAGAGTCATCGTCGAAATCGACCTTGCGTTACGGCTCGGCGATCATTCCCACCCGCCGCGGTGACCCCCTCGCGGAGGAGCGGGCAGGGGCGCGCGGACACCTCCACCTGGGGCAGCGGTAGCGTGGAGGCGCCCGTATGCGGCCGCCGGACCCGGCGCCGATCCGTTCTTCCGAGACGAAACCAGGGGACCCGACCATGAGCGGCACCCGGCCGGAGCCCGGCGCCAACCCCGTCGCCCACGCCCTCCAGCTCGCCCGTGAGACGCTGCCGCCGATGCACCCCGCCGGCCGCCCGTTCGTGGCCGGCGGCGTCGCCGCGACGCTGCTCGCCCGCCGGTTCTCCAAGCGCCTCGGGCTCGTCGGCGCGCTGGCGACCGTGGCCACCGCGGCGTTCTTCCGGGAGCCGAAGCGGGTCCCGCCGCCGCGTGACGGCGTCGCGCTCGCCTCGGCCGACGGCATCGTGTCGCTGATCGAGGAAGCCGTGCCGCCCGCCGAGCTCGGCCTGCCCGCCGAGCCGCGGATGCGCGTGTCGGTGTTCCTCTCGGTGTTCGACGTGCACGTCCAGCGCGTGCCGGCGAACGGCGTGATCGAGCGGGTCGCCTACCGGCCGGGCAAGTTCCTGTCCGCGGACCTGGACAAGGCGAGCGACGACAACGAACGCAACTCCGTGCTCATGCGCACCGAAGACGGCCACGAGCTCGTCGTCGTGCAGATCGCCGGGCTGGTCGCCCGCCGCATCCTCTGCGAGATCCGCGAGGGCGACAAGGTCGGCGCCGCTTCGACGTACGGCATCATCCGGTTCGGCTCCCGGGTCGACCTCTACCTCCCGCCGGGCTCGACGGTGCTGGTCAGCAAGGGCCAGCGCACGGTCGGCGGCGAAACGGTCATCGCCGAACTTCCCGCGCTCCCGAAGGGCTGACCGATGGTCCGCGTGACCACCCCGGGCGTCCGGCTGCTGCCGAACGCCATCACCGTGCTGGCGCTGTGCGCGGGCCTGTCGGCCGTGCAGTTCGCGCTGACCAGGAACTACGCGATGGCGATCGCCTCGATCGGCATCGCGGCGGTGCTCGACAGCCTGGACGGCCGGATCGCGCGTCTGCTGGACGCGACGTCGAAGATGGGCGCGGAGCTGGATTCGCTGTCCGACGGCATCTCCTTCGGTGTCGCGCCGGCGCTGGTGATCTACGTGTGGCAGACCGGCGCGGACCGGATCGGCTGGGTCGCGTCGCTGATCTTCGCCGTCTGCATGATCCTGCGGCTGGCGCGGTTCAACACCCTGCTGGACGACACCGAGCAGCCGCCGTACGCGAGCGAGTTCTTCGTCGGCGTCCCGGCGCCCGCGGGCGGCCTGCTGGGGATGCTGCCGCTGGTGGCCTACCTGCAGTGGGGTGAAGGGTGGTGGTCGTCGCAGTACGTCGTGTGGGCGTGGACGGTCGCCATCGCGGCCCTGCTGATCAGCCGCATCCCGACGCTGTCGCTCAAGACGGTCAAGGCGCCGCCGAAGGCGATCGCCCCGCTGCTGCTGGGCGTGGCGTTGTTAGCGGCGGCGATCATCCAGTTCCCGCTGGTCGCCCTGCTCGCGGCCATGGTGCTGTACCTGGCGCACATCCCGTATTCGATCTACCGGCACCGCTGGCTGGCGGCCCACCCGGAGGCCTGGACGGTCCCGCCGAGCGAGCGCCGCGCGATCCGCCGGGCCCGCTCCACCCGCCGCCTCGGCCTGCGCCGCCCGCTGCGCCGCCGCGTCGCGGGCGCCGCGATGCGCGCGGTCCGCCTCCCCCGCGAGACGGCCCGCGTCCCCCGCCTCACCTCCGAAAACGGCAACGGCCAGCGCCGCCGCTCCTGGCGCCGGATCGGCCTCCGCCGCAAGTAGTGTCGCCCCGCCAATCACGCGTGATGCCCCTTCAATCACGCGTGATGCCCGCCCAATCACGCGAGATGCCCCGCCAATCACGCGAGACCCGGCCCGGGTCACGCGAGATCGGGTCCTGATCACCCGAGTCGTCCGGTGATCACCGTGATCCAGCGGGCATCACGCGTGATCCAAGGGGCATCACGCGTGTTTGGAGGGGCATCACGGGGTCTGCGAGAGCGTCGGCTCGCTAGGGTGAACGGCGTGAGCCACCCGCAGATCACGCTGACCGTCCGGCACACCCCGTCCGCGCTGGACACGCGCCGCGGCGTCGTCCGGCTGCACCCCGAAGTCCTCGACGCGCTGGGCCTGCGGGCCTGGGACGCCGTCCACCTCACCGGGGCGCGGGTCAGCGCCGCGCTCGCCGCGCCCGCCGACGAGACCGGGGTGCCCGGGGTGGTGCTCACCGACGACGTCACCATGTCGAACCTCGGCGTCACCGAAGGCTCGGAGGTCGTCGTCGCGCCGGCCGAGGTGGCGGCCGCCAAGACCGTGACCGTCGCCGGGTCGCGGCTGGCCAGCGTCTCGCTGAGCCCGCACGTGCTTCGGCTCGCCCTGATCGGCAAGGTCCTCACCGTCGGGGACGCCGTTTCGCTGCTGCCGCAGGACCTCGCGCCGTCGCCCGGGTCGGACCCGGCCGGCCTGCGCGGCCAGCTGTCGCGCGCGATCGGCGCGACCTGGACGAACGAGCTCCTTACCGTCACCGCCACCGAACCGGCCGGCACCGTCGCCGTCGGACCGTCCACAGTGGTCACCTGGCGCGACGGCGCCCGGCCGGGAACCCCCGGATCCGCCGCGCCCCGGACGGCGACCGCGCTGGTCCGCACCTCCGCCGTGACCGCGGCCGAGGAGTGGATCGACGCCGAGGTCGTCGAGGACGAGGTCGCCGACGCGGTCGAGGAGACCGCCGTCCCGCTGGCCGACCTGATCGGCGCCGAGACCGCCGCGCGCAAGCTCGCCGAGTGGTTCGACCTCGCCTTCCACCGGCCCGAGCTGCTGGCGCGGCTCGGCGCGCCCGCCCACCTTGGCGTCCTGCTGTCCGGCCCGGAAGGCGTCGGCAAGGCGACGCTCGTGCGGTCGGTGGCCCACGACGCCGGCATCAAGACCATCCCGCTGGCCGCGCCCAACCTCGCGGTGCTCGACCCGAACGTCGCCGTGGCCCGCCTGCGCGATGCCATCCGGAGCGCCGAAGGTCCCTCCGTCCTCCTGCTCACCGACGTCGACGCCCTCCTGCCGGCGACGACTCCGCCGCCGGTGGCCACCGTCGTGCTGGAGGAGCTGCGGACGGCGCTGCGGCGCGAGCGCTTCGCCGTCGTCGCGACGACGGCCCGTGCCGAGTCGGCCGACCCGCGGCTGCGCGCCGCCGACCTGCTGGACCGCGAGCTCGGCCTGGGCCTTCCGGACGCGAAAACCCGCCGCGAGCTGCTGAACGTCCTGCTCCGCGACGTCCCGCTCGACACCGGCATCGACTGCGGCGTCCTCGCCGAGCGGACGCCGGGCTTCGTCGCGGCCGACCTGATCGCGCTGCGCCGGGACGCGGCGCTGCGGGCGGCGCTGCGCCAGCGCGACACCGACGAACCGCGCATCTCGCAGCAGGACCTGCTGGACGCGCTGGCCACCGTCCGGCCGGTCTCGATGTCCACTTCGGACAACCTGGCCACCGGCGGGCTGACCCTGGACGACGTCGGGAACATGGTCGACGTCAAGCAGTCCCTCACCGAGGCCGTGCTCTGGCCGCTGCGGTACCCGGACTCGTTCGCCCGGCTCGGCGTCGAACCGCCGCGCGGGGTGCTGCTCTACGGGCCGCCCGGCGGCGGCAAGACGTTCCTCGTGCGGGCGCTGGCCGGCACCGGCGCGCTGAACGTCTTCGCCGTCAAGGGCGCCGAGCTGATGGACAAGTGGGTCGGCGAGTCCGAACGCGCCGTGCGCGAGCTGTTCCGCCGGGCCGCGGAGGCCGCGCCCGCGCTGATCTTTCTGGACGAGATCGACGCGCTGGCCCCGCGCCGCGGCCAGTCGTCCGACTCGGGCGTGGCCGACCGCGTGGTCGCCGCCCTGCTCACCGAGCTCGACGGCGTCGAGCCGATGCGCGAAGTCGTCGTGCTGGGCGCGACGAACCGGCCGGAGCTGGTCGACCCGGCGCTGCTGCGGCCCGGACGGCTCGAGCGCCGCGTCTACGTGCCGCCGCCGGACGCCGAGGCCCGCGCGGCGATCCTCGCGGCGAGCTCGAAGAACACCCCGCTGGCCGACGACGTCGACCTCGCCGCGGTGGCGTCCACTCTGGACGGTTACTCGGCCGCGGACTGCGCGGCGCTGATCCGCGAAGCGGCCCTGACGGCGATGCGCGAGTCCCTGGAGGCCCGCGAAGTCACGGCCGCGCACCTGGAGACGGCCCGGAAGGCGGTCCGGCCGAGCCTCGACCCGGCCCAGCTCGCGACGCTCGAGGCGTACGCGCGGACCCAGGCCGGTGAATGAAGGGGCATCACGCGTGATCAGAGAGGCATCACGCGTGATCGGAGGGGCATGACGCGTGATTGGAGGGGCATCAGCGCGATGCCCGTTCCATCACGCGTGATGCCTGCTCGATCACGCGTGGAGCCCGTCAGCTGCCCTTGTGGGCGCCCTGGTACTCCTTCGTCACTATGACGATCACGCCGGGGCTCGCGCTCTGGATGCCCTCGAACCGGGGCTCGGCCTTGATGCCGAACTCCTGCGCGAGCTGCTTGGCCGCGGCTTCCTCGTCGGTGCCCGGGCGGTAGAACGCCGTCGTCGTCGGGATGACGCCCTGGGAGTAGTTGCCGACCTCGTTGACGTTCCAGCCGCTGCCGCGGAAGTCCTCCGCCGCCCGGTCCGCGAGTCCCTTGATCGTCGAGTTGTTGAACACCCGGACGGTCACCCACTTGTTGGACGCCTGCTGGTCACCACCCGGCTGCCCGGGCTGGCCGGGTTGCCCCGGTTGACCGGGGACGGCCGAAGTCGGCTGGCCGGCCGGTGGCGAACTCGGCGACGGCGGTACCGGCGACGAAGCGCTCGACGAGGTCGACGGCGGTGTGGCCGACGAAGACGAAGACGTCGAAGGCGGCGTCGAGCCGGACGTGCCCGGCTGCGTCGACGTGCCGCTCGGCCCGGCTTCGTTCGACCCGTTGCCCCCGCCCAAGGCGGTGATCCCGCCGATGACGGCGGCGATGATGGCCACCCCGATCAACGCGACGCCCGCGGCCTTCATCGGCCGGGACATTCCCGAAAACACACTCATTTCAGCTCGATCCCCAGTCGCCGGGCGCCTCGCTTGCGCTGGCGCGCGGCGCGGGTCTTGCGCAGCCGCTTCACCAGCATCGGGTCTGCTTCGATCGCCTCGGGCTTCTCCAGCAGCTTGTTGAGCAGCTGGTAGTAGCGCGTCGCGGACAAGTCGAAGCGTTCGCGGATGGCGTTCTCCTTCGCCCCGGCGTGTCGCCACCACTGGCGCTCGAAGGCGAGGATCTCGACCTCGCGTTCGGTCAGGCCGGGCACGGGCTTCGGCGGCGACGGCTGCGGCTCAGCCATCGACTCCGCGGCGTCCATCCGAGTCCCTCTCAATCGGGCGTCATGGCGAATCAGACCTAGCTCTTCCGCGGGCGCCATTCAACCACGGAAGCCACCACCCACGTGGGCATCGACGTCGGCGCGTCACGGTCTGATGCAGGTGTACCAGAGGGGTCCGACTAAACTGGCTCGCCGTGACCATCCACCCCATCGTTATCGCCGGCGAGCCCGTGCTGCACCAGCCGACTCGGGAGATCACCGAGTTCGACGAGAAGCTGCGCACGCTCGTCGACGACATGTTCGAGACGATGTACGCGGCCGAGGGCGTCGGCCTCGCGGCCAACCAGATCGGCCTCGATCTGCGGGTGTTCGTCTACGACTGCCCGGACGACGAGGGCGTGCGGCACAAGGGCGTCGTCGTCAACCCGAAGCTCGAGACGTCGGAGATCCCGGAGACCATGCCGGACCCGGACGACGACTGGGAGGGCTGCCTCTCGGCGCCCGGCGAGTCGTACCCGACGGGCCGCGCGAAGTGGGCGAAGGTGACGGGCTTCGACATCCAGGGCAACCCGATCGAGGTCGAGGGCACCGGCTACTTCGCGCGCTGCCTGCAGCACGAGACCGACCACCTGGACGGGTACATCTACCTCGACCGCCTGGTCGGCCGCCACGCGCGCGCCGCGAAGAAGATGCTCAAGCACAACAAGTGGGGCGTCCCCGGCAACTCGTGGCTGCCGCCGCGGACTCCCGAGGACGACGGCGCCGTCATCTGACCCGAAGGGCCCCTCGCGCACGAGGGGCCCTTCGGCGTTTCAGCAGCCGAGGAAGTGGCAGCGGACCACCTTCGGCGTTTCGAGGACCGAGCCCGCCTTGACGTCCCAGGCGAGCCGGACGTACTGGGCGTGCGTCCAGGCCAGCGGGGTCGCCGACGTCGTGGGCGTGCCGGCCGGGAAGCCCGTCTGCCCGGACGGCGGGTTCTCGTCCCACACCTGCTCCGGCATGGTCTCCGCCGAGCTGCTCACCCGGCCGAGGTCACGCAGCCGCCGCGCGGCCGAGGCCGGGTCGCCGAGCGCCAGTTCGTACTCGCCGCGTTCGCCGGCGAGCAGCGGCCAGAGCCGGCCGAACGTCGTGCGGCTCTCCGCGGGGAACGTGTAGTCCCACGGCGAGCCGTCGGCCTGCTCGCCGTAGCCGTCCTTCGTGTAGCGGTGCCAGAACTGGCCGGTCGGCGTGGTGAAGGCGATGTCGGAGTCGGTCACGCGCACGCTGTTGCGGATCACCGGGTCGTCGGCGCGGTAGACGCCGAGCCGGACCAGGTCGAGGAAGCCCGCGTCGGTGACCGCGCGCTGGTCCATCGTGACGCTCGAGTTGCCGAGGTTGTACGTCGTCCCGGCGTTGGCGTTCGCGTCCTTGGTCAGGCGGACGAAGTACGGGTCCTTCGACAGCGGCCCGTTCGTGGTGACCGTCTGCTTCGGCAGGTCGGCCTTCATCTTGTCGGCCGCGGCGAGGTACCGGGCCGCGTCGGCGGCCGCGCCGTTGTGCGACGCGAGGTCGGCGGCGCAGACGAGCCCGGCGATCACCGAGGCGATGGTCGACGGGGACCACCCGTCCTGCTCCTCCCAGCGCTCCTGCTGGGTGTACGGCGACGGCTGCCCGTTCGGTCCCTTGTACCCGAGGATGAAGTCGGCGGCCTTGCGAACACCGGGCCACAGGTCGTTCCGGCCGAGCTGCTGGGCCAGCACGATCGGGAACGCGGTCTCGTCGAGCTGGATCGACGTCCAGTACGGCACGCCGTCGACCCGGCTGTTCTGCGGCAGGTGCCCGTCGGGCTGCTGCTGCGTGCCGAACATGTAGGTCACGGCGCGGTTCGCGGCGGCCGTGTCGCCGCCGGCGGCCAGGCCGGTGGCGATCTGGTAGAGGTCACGCGGCCAGACCAGGTGGTAGGTGCCGGACGGCGACCACTCGGGGTCGTTGTTCCCGAACCGCCACGGCATGCTCGGCGACGCGATGAAGGCGCCCGGGTGGTGCTTGTCCTCGCTCGCGGCCAGCGTCAGCATCGACGCCTTGTAGAGATCGCGCTCCGCGCCGGTCTTCAGCGACGACGGCGGCTTGCTGATCCCGCGCAGGTACTGCTGCCAGCCGCGGTCGTAGGCGCGCGTGATGTCGCGGACGCCGCGTCGCTGCGACGCCTGCGCGCTCTTCAGCGCGTCGGCGGCCTTCGCGCCCATGCCCAGGGCGAGGGTGACGTGCCGGTCGCGGACGCCGTCGGCGTTCGTCTGCCCGGTCAGCACGACGTTGCCCTTGGTGGCGGTGTCGTAGGAGTTCAGCTTGAAGGTCTTGGTGAGCTGGGTGTTCCCGTCGGACCCGCCCGCGTAGCCGACGCTGGTCTTCGTGAACGCGGGCTTCGCGGTGAGCGCGGCGGCGTTGGTGGCGTCCTGCGCGGTGACGGCGTCGCCCTGGCGCGCGGCCGAGTCGTCCGAACCGTCGTTGGTGAGGTCCGGGTCGGCGACCGCGTAGAGCTGGTAGGGCCGCCCGGTGAGCGACTGGAAGTCGACGTCCACCAGCACCGTCGTAGCGGCCGGGTCGGTGACGTAGGTCTTGCGGAGGCGCCAGCGGTGCTGGTCGTCGGTGATGGTCTGCTCGTAGGTCAGGCTGTCGTCGTCGGTCCGCCGCACCTGCTGCGCCTTCGCGGAGTAGTCCGTGACGGCGAAGCCGCGGCCGTCCGTGACGACGAAGTTCAGCGAGCGGACGCTGGGTGTGGAGAGGTCCGGGTAGTAGACCTCGGACAGCTGGCCGCCTTGGAGGGTGAACCAGACGTTGCTGGACCGGTCGTGCGCGGTGCCGAAGCCGGTCTTGTTCGCGGGCAGCCAGCTGGGATGGGTCCCAGGCGCCCCGGGCGCCTCCCCCTGGGCCGCCGCGGTCGCCGGGATCAGTCCGGTGACGAGCAGCCCGGCGAGAGCGCCGAACATGAGTTTGCGCATATCAACCCCACAGAAGATCGCTTCTGCACCGTTACAGAAGCGACTTGGCAGTCTGCCGCCGATTTCTGCCGGATGCATGGTCCGATCCGGTGAACCACTGACCGTCACTGGTCCGGTGAACCGGTTCACGGACAGCGAACGGACATCCCGCTCGACCCGGCGCAGACTTGTAGTACCTGCAACGCTGTAATCGAGGTGCGCATGGACGACGCGATGGACGCCTACTCACGCGCGGTCAGCACCGTCGCGAAAACCGTCACCCCGCACGTCGCCGGGGTGCAGCTCGCGCGCGGCAGTGGGTCGGCCGTCGTGTTCGCCGATGACGGCCACCTGCTCACCAACGCCCACGTCGTCGGCGATCACCGGCAGGGCCTCGCCACCTTCGCCGACGGCAGCGAAGTGCCCTTCGACGTCGTCGGGGCGGATCCGCTGTCCGATCTCGCCGTGCTGCGGGCGCGCGGGGAGACCCCGCCGGCCGCCCGCCTGGGGGACGCCGACGAGCTCGTCGTCGGGCAGCTCGTCGTCGCCGTCGGGAACCCGCTCGGGTTCTCCGGGACCGTCACCGCCGGGGTCGTCAGCGCGCTCGGGCGGGCGCTGCCGGTGCGGCAGGGGCGCGCCACCCGCGTGATCGAGGACGTCATCCAAACCGACGCGGCGCTCAACCCCGGCAACTCCGGCGGCGCGCTCGCCGACTCCGCCGGGCGGGTCGTCGGCGTCAACACCGCCGTCGCCGGGTTCGGGCTCGGGCTCGCCGTGCCGATCAACGCGACGACGCGGCGGATCATCGACACGCTCGTCGTCGAAGGCCGGGTGCGGCGTGCGTACCTCGGCGTCGTCGGCGTGCCCGCGCCGCTGCCGGACGACGTCGCCGAGCGCACCGGGCAGGACGCCGGGCTGCGGGTGCACGAAGTCGTTCCCGGCGGGCCGGCGGACCGGGCGGGCCTCAAGAAGGGCGATCTCGTGCTCACCGTCGGACGCACCCGCGTCTCGGACGCGCAAGGCATCCAGCGGCAGCTGTTCGCGGAAGTGATCGGCACCGCACTGCCGATCACCGTGCTGCGCAACGGAGCCATGGTCGACGTCTACGCTACACCCGCCGAGTTGGTCGGGTGAGGTGACCGGGCTTGAGTCTCGCGGCCCGGCGTGGCATGGTCGGAGGCACAACACCAACGCGGGAGCTCGCGCCATGGCGGGCTGAGAGGGTGACTTGCGTTTCGCAGGCGTCACCGACCGCATGAACCTGACCGGGTAATGCCGGCGTAGGGAGTGAAAGTCGTTGACGACGCTTGAGAACAATGCTGCCGTAAAGGTCACCACCGGTCCGATCACCGGCTCGCACAAGGCGTACCACCAGACGGAATCCGGCCTCCGCGTCCCCGTCCGGCGGATCGATCTCTCCAACGGTGAACACTTCGACGTCTACGACACCTCGGGCCCGTACACCGATCCCGACGTCGAGATCGACGTCCACAGTGGACTGCACCGGCTGCGGGCCGGGTGGGCCGACGGGCGGGAGCACAACACCCAGCTCGGCTGGGCCAAGCAGGGCGTCATCACGCGGGAGATGGAGTACATCGCCGCCCGCGAGCGGGTTTCCGCGGAGTTCGTGCGCGACGAAGTGGCCCGCGGCCGCGCGGTGATCCCCGCCAACCGCAAGCACCCCGAGACCGAGCCGATGATCATCGGCAAGAACTTCCTCGTGAAGATTAACGCCAACATGGGCAACTCGGCCGTCTGGTCGTCGGTCGAGGAAGAGGTCGACAAGATGGTGTGGGCGACCCGCTGGGGCGCCGACACGATCATGGACCTCTCCACCGGCAAGCGGATCCACGAGACGCGGGAGTGGATCATCCGCAACTCGCCGGTCCCGGTCGGCACCGTGCCGATCTACCAGGCGCTGGAAAAGGTCGACGGCGAACCGGAAAAGCTGTCGTGGGAGGTCTACCGCGACACCATCATCGAGCAGTGCGAGCAGGGTGTCGACTACGTCACCGTGCACGCCGGCGTGCTGCTGCGCTACATCCCGCTGACCGCGCGGCGCGTCACCGGGATCGTCAGCCGCGGCGGGTCGATCATGGCCGCGTGGTGCCTGGCGCACCACCAGGAGTCGTTCCTGTACACGCACTTCGAAGAACTCTGCGAGATCCTGCGCCAGTACGACGTCACGTTCTCCCTCGGCGACGGCCTGCGTCCCGGCTCGATCGCCGACGCCAACGACCGCGCCCAGTTCGCCGAGCTGGAGACCCTCGGCGAGCTGACGCACATCGCGCGCTCGCACGACGTCCAGGTGATGATCGAGGGCCCCGGTCACGTGCCGATGCACAAGATCAAGGAGAACGTGGAGCTCGAGGAAAGGCTCTGCGGCGAGGCGCCGTTCTACACCCTCGGTCCACTCGCGACGGACATCGCGCCGGCGTACGACCACATCACGTCGGCCATCGGCGCGGCGCAGATCGGCTGGTACGGCACGGCGATGCTGTGTTACGTGACACCGAAGGAGCACCTGGGCCTGCCGAACCGCGACGACGTGAAGACCGGCGTCATCACGTACAAGATCGCCGCGCACGCCGCCGACCTGGCCAAGGGGCACAAGTACGCGCAGGAGTGGGACGACGAGCTGTCGAAGGCGCGCTTCGAGTTCCGCTGGAACGACCAGTTCAACCTGTCGCTGGACCCGGACACCGCGCGCTCGTTCCACGACGAGACGCTGCCCGCCGAGCCGGCCAAGACCGCGCACTTCTGCTCGATGTGCGGCCCGAAGTTCTGCTCGATGCGGATCACCCAGGACGTCCGCAAGTACGCCGAAGAACACGGTCTGTCCACTGTGGAGGCCATCGAGGCCGGCATGGCTTCGAAGTCGGCGGAGTTCACCGAGTCCGGCGGCAAGGTCTACCTGCCCGTGGTGCAGCCGTGACACCGAGGACGGCTCTCACCATCGCCGGATCCGACTCCGGCGGTGGTGCGGGCATCCAGGCCGACCTGCGCACGTTCTTCGCCCACGGCGTCCACGGGCTGGTCGCGCTGACGGCCGTCACCGTGCAGAACTCCCTGGGCGTGCAGGGCTTCACGGAGATCCCGGCCGACGTCGTCACCGCGCAGATCAAGGCGGTGGCGTCGGACATGGGCGTCAACGCGGCCAAGACGGGCATGCTCGCCACGGCGGAGATCATCCGCGCGGTCGCGAAGACCCTGGACGAGGTGGAGGTCGGCCCGTTCGTGGTCGACCCGGTCGCGGCGTCGATGACGGGTGACCCGCTGCTGCGAGAGGACGCGCTGGAGGCGATCCGCACAGAACTGTTCCCGCGCGCGACCCTGATCACGCCGAACCTCGACGAGGTCCGGTTGCTGACAGGAGTTCAGGTCGTCGACGCCGCTTCCCAGCGGGCCGCCGCCGAAGCCCTGCTGGAGTTCGGCTCGCGGTGGGTCCTGGTCAAGGGCGGCCACATGCAGGGCACAGCCGAGTGCGTGGACCTGCTCTCGGACGGCCGGGAGTACCTCGAACTGACCGGACCGCGGTACGAGACGGAGAACACCCACGGCGGCGGCGACACGCTGGCGTCGGCGATCACGGCGTCACTCGCGAAGGGCGCCTCGGTGCCGGACGCGGTGGCGGCCGGGAAGAAGTTCATCGAGCGCTGTGTCGCGGAGGGCTATCCGCTGGGCGCGGGGGTGGGGCCGGTTTCGCCGTTCTGGGTCCTGGACAAGAGCTAGCGGACGGGCTGCAGCTCGCGGCCGTCGTACTGCTCGCGGGCCGCGCGGATGCGGTCGAAGTTCGCCTGCGACCACGTGCTCAACGCGATCAGGTGCGCCCCCACCTCCGCGCCCATCTCCGTCAGCGCGTACTCCACCGTCGGCGGGGTTGTCGGGTACACCGTGCGCGTCACGAAGCCGTCGCGCTCCAGCTGGCGCAGGTTCTGGGTCAGCATCTTCTGGCTGATGCCGTCGACCGCGCGGCGCAGCTCGCCGAAGCGGTGCGGGCCGCGGGCGAGCGCGCCCAGCACCAGCGCCGTCCACTTGTTGGCCAGTAGGTCCAGCACGTCACGGCAGGGGCAGTTGCGGAGGTACACATCCCAGGGTCCGCCCTGGTCGCAGGTAGTTTCCATCAGGTACCTACTGTACAAGCAAGTGCCTTCTGGCGAAAAGTGACGAACGCTCCGAGGATGGAGGCGACCCCGAGATCCAAGGAGAGAACCGATGCGCATCGTGACCCAGCAAGCCCTCGGCGGGCCGGAGGTGCTCCAGATCACCGAGGCACCGCGCCCCGAACCCGGGCCGACGGAGGTCCTGGTGCGGGTGGCGGCCGCCGGCATCAACCCGGTCGACTGGAAGGTGCGGCGCGGCGGCGGGTTCCTCGGCGACCCGCCGTTCACCGTCGGCTGGGACGTCGCCGGTGTCGTCGAAGAAGCCGGCTTCGGTGCCACAGGCCTGGACGAGGGCGACGAAGTCCTCGGCATGCCGTGGTTCCCGCGACCGGCCGGCGCCTACGCCGAGTACGTCACCGCGCCCTCGCGGCACTTCGTGCGCAAGCCGGCCGGGCTGTCGTTCGCCGAGGCCGCCGCCCTTCCCCTCGCCGGACTCACCGCGTGGCAGGGCTTGGTCGACGTCGCGAACGTCCACAAGGGACAGCGCGTGTTCGTCGACGCCGCCGCGGGCGGGGTCGGGCACCTCGCCGTGCAGATCGCCAAGGCGCGCGGCGCGCACGTCATCGGCACGGCCAGCGCGGGCAAGCACGAATTCCTGCGCGAGCTGGGTGTCGACGAGCCGATCGACTACCACGACCAGGACGCCACCACGTCCGATGTGGACGTCTACTTCGGACTAGTCGGCGAGGAGAGCGACCTGCGCTGGCTGCCCGCCATCAAGGAAGGCGGCCTGCTGATCGGCGTCCCGAGCGGTGTGGGCGACCGCGTCGAAAAGGCCGCCGAAGCCAGGAACGTCCGGACCAGGCGGATCCTCGTCGAGCCCGACCGCGGCGGGCTGACCGGCCTCGTCGAACTGATCGAAGCCGGTCAGCTGAAGGTCCGCGTCGAGCAGACGTTCCCCCTGGAGGACGTCGCCAAGGCGCACGAGCTGGGTGAATCGGGCCGGGTGTCCGGCAAGCTCGTGCTGACCCTCTAACCGCGGGCGAGCACCTGGGGCAGCACCGTCGTGAGCCCGGTCCAGTCCGCGGTGACCACCGACGCGTGCTGCTTCGCCAACTCGGCGACGCGCTGGTTGGCCTGGTCGACCGTCGGGCTGTGGCTGTCGATGGCCGGCGCGACGTTCTGCGCGTCGGTCATCACCAGGTAGTAGTGGTTGGCGTCGTACCACCACGGCCCGGTCTGGGTCACCCAGGCGTTCGCGTCGCCGTCGAACACGACGAACCACGGCTTGAGGTCGGCGGTGTACTTGTCCCGCGGGTCACCGCCTGCCGCGCCGTGCACGGTCGGGAAGATGTTCGCGTCGCCGAGCTTGCCCGCGTTCTTCAGGCCGGTCAGGTAGCGCGCGTACTCGACGTCGGTCTTCAGCGTGTCGGTCGAGTTCCCCTCCTCCACCGTGCCCGGGATGATCTCGGTGATCACCCGGCCCCGCAACGCGTCCACGGACGGCCAGTTGTCCGCCTTGGCCGCGTCGTCCAGCGTCGCGTAGCCGCCGAGCAGCTCGGCCGGGCGGAAGGCGACGCTGCCGAGGTGCGCCCGGAACGTGGCGTCGAGCTCGTCCGGGCCCATGCCGGTGTTGTCCGAGAAGCCGGTCTTCATCTCGAGCTTGAGCGTGATCGGCGGGTGCCCGGGGTGGGCGGCCAGCCAGATCCGGATGTCGTCGAGGCAGTACTCGAGGTTCTTGTTCTTCCCGCCGGAGTACAGCTGGGCCGCCGACGTCGCGGCGACGCAGTTGTTGTTGTTCCCCAACGGGTTCGAGTGGCTGACCTTCCATTCGTGGGTGAAGAAGTCCGGCCACACGTCGAGCTCGATCAGCGACGAACCGGCGTCGAGCGCCCTGGCCAGGTAGTCGTAGGCCGCCGGGTCGTACGTGTTGTGCACGCCGACGGTGGTGACGTGGGAGAGCTTGGGACTGTCCGCGTTGGCGGCGGTCGCTCCGGAGAGCACGAGCGCGGCCGTGAGGAGTACCACCGAGGAGAGCTTCATCCAGACTCCTTCGAACGTGAGTAACCTTCACAATGTCGCACCGTGGTTGACTGTTGATGAAGCAAAAGAGGCTGATTGGCCTAGACCAGAAGTCGGGAAACCACCATGATTCCTTCGGCGCTCACCATCGCCGGGTCGGACTCCGGCGGCGCCGCCGGGCTGCAGGCGGACCTGCGCACCTTCCTGACCTGCGGGGTGCACGGCCTGGTCGCGGTCACCGCCGTCACCGTGCAGAACACCCTGGGCGTGCACGACCGCGCCGACCTCCCGCCGCACATCGTCGCCGGGCAGATCGAAGCCGTGGCCGCGGACATGGGCGTCGGCGCGGCGAAGACCGGCATGCTGGCCTCGGCCGAGATCATCCACGCCGTCGCCGCGGCCTGCGACAACGCCGAAATCGGGCGGGACGCGAAGATCCCGTTCGTGGTGGACCCGGTCGCGGCGTCGATGCACGGTCACCCGCTGTTCGACGAGGCCGGCCTGCACGCGCTGCGCGACGAGCTGCTGCCGCGCGCGACGGTCCTGACGCCGAACCTCGACGAAGTCCGGCTGCTCACCGGCATGACCGTGACCGACCGCGAGGGCATGCACACCGCGGCGGTGGTGCTGCACCGGATGGGCCCGCGGTACGTCCTGGTCAAGAGCGGCCACCTGCAGGCCGACCCGGAGTGCGTGGACCTCCTGTTCGACGGCTCGACGTTCGTGGAGCTGCCGGGACGGCGCTACGCGACCCCGCACACGCACGGCGCGGGCGACACGATGGCGTCGGCGCTCACCGCGGGCCTGGCCAAGGGCATGTCGGTGGTCGAGGCGGCGCGGTACGGCAAGTGGTTCGTGTCGCACGCCGTCGAGCACGCGTACCCGATGGGTGCGAAGGTCGGCCCGGTCTCGGCCTTCTGGCGGCTGGCTCCCGAGGAGCGCTGACGGTTCAGCCGATCTGCTGGTGGCCGAGCGCGCGCAGCACGTCGGCCAGCCAGACCAGTCCGTACCCGACCACTCGATCGGGGTCATCGGCCATCTCCGTCAGGTGCGCCCACGACTCGCTCAGCCGGCCCACGGTGTGCTCGGTGGGCGCGTGGCCGAGTTCGTGGCGCTGCTCCGGGAGGAGTTCCCAGAACAGGTCGTGGTCGAGCGTCACCGAGCCGCCGTCGCGTTCCGCGTGCGCCAGCAGGAGTTCGGTCACCTCGCGCAGCCGGGCCAGCGGGATTTCGGGGCCTTCACCCATGCGCTTCCCCTCTCTTCTCGCCAGCTATCTTGGCCGCCGAGCGGATTTACCGATCCTTGACCGAAGCGGGGGGTGCCCTTGACCGGGCGCGAGCGGGTGGCGGCGGTCCTGGAGGGCCGCCGCTTCCAGAACTTCATCATCGCCGTCATCGTCTTCAACGCCGTCACCCTCGGCATGGAGACGTCGAGGTCGCTCATGGACGGCTACGGCGGCCTGCTGCACGTCCTCGACCACCTCGCGCTGGGCATCTTCGTCGCCGAGCTGCTGGCGAAGTTCTACGCCTACCGCGGCGGCTTCTTCCGCGACAACTGGAACGTCTTCGACCTGCTGGTGGTCGGCATCGCGGTGATCCCGGCGACCGGGCCCTTCGCGGTGCTGCGGTCGCTGCGCGTGCTCCGGGTGCTGCGGCTGATCTCGGTCGTGCCGTCGATGCGCAAGGTCGTGTCCGGCCTGCTCGCCGCGATCCCCGGCATGGCGTCGATCGCCGCGCTGCTCGCGCTGATCATCTTCGTGGCCGGGGTGATGGCGACGAAGCTGTTCGGCGCCATCGACCCCGGCGACTTCGGCGACCTCGGCACGTCCCTGTTCACCCTGTTCCAGGTGATGACCGGCGAGGCGTGGCCCGACATCGCGAAGACGATCATGGAACAGGCGCCGCTGGCCTGGATCTTCTTCGTCGTCTACATCCTCGTGTCCAGCTTCGCGGTGCTGAACCTCTTCATCGCCGTCGTGGTCAGCGGCATGGAAGACGAGCTGCGCCAGGACATCCGCGAGGAGGAGGCGAAGCAGGCCGAAACGCAGGCCGCCGCCAACCAGGAGATCCTCGAAGAGCTCCGCGCCCTGCGCGCGGAGCTGGCCGAGCTGCGGAAAACGACCGCCTAGCTGGTGGCGATCAGCGCTTCTTCCCGGCCCGGCGACCCATGATGGTCCCCCCGATCACGGCCAGGATGGCGATCACCACGAGCACGCCGCCCATGGGGGTGTCGGGAGACGAGAACACAGCCAGCGTGGAGTCCACGTGTACCTCCCCAGGTGTGCCGGCCGACGGTCGGCCGGCGTGCTGCAGGAGTACCCGATCACCTGGCGCGCCACACCCGGAAGGGGTCCTAGTCGTCCGCGATCAGGGCTTCGAGCGCCGGCAGCGCCGCCAGCAGGGCCTCGCGGTGGTCGGGCGAGAGCCGGTCGAGGCGCCGGTTGAGCTCCTGCACCCGGGTCGACCGGACGCCGGACACCAGCCGCTCGCCCTCCTCGGTCGCCTTCGCCAGCCACGCCCGGCGGTCGACCGGGTCGGACTCGCGGCTGACGTACCCGGATTCGACCAGGGACGCGATGATCCGCGACATGGTCGCGGCGGCGACGCCCTCCCGGGCCGCGAGGTCGCCGAGCCGCAGCTGGCCCGCGTGCACCAGCGTCGCCAGCGCCGAGATGGCGCCGTGGCCCGGCCCGGGCACCCCGGCCTGCCGCAGTGACCGGGAGAGCCTGCCCACGGCGAGGTACAACCTGCCCGAGACGTCCTGGACCGATGTGCTCGTCACGGCTGGCTCCTTCTGCCTCACGCGGGCGCGGGTGCGCCGTAAAGTGCCGTCCACCTTACGGGGCGGAGGTCACGCTCGGTGTTAAGCCACCACAGCGTTATCCCCGGGGCTTCGCCCCGGGCCGGGGGCTCCGCCACCGGACCCCTCAAAAAAACAGCAGTTCACCGGGGTGGGCTCGACGCCTGCGCCCAGAAGCGCTGCGGCACGCGCCCGGCCTCGCGGGCCAGCCGCCCGGCGATGACGCCCGCCCGCATCGCCGCGGCCATCCGCTCGGGATCGGCCGCCCGGGTGACGGCCGTGGAGAGCAGGACGGCGTCGCAGCCGAGCTCCATCGCCAGCGTCGCGTCCGAGGCCGTGCCGATTCCGGCGTCCAGGATCACCGGGACACCCGCCCGCGAAACGATGAGCTCGATGTTGTGCGGATTCCGGATGCCGAGGCCGGTGCCGATCGGCGCGCCCAGCGGCATCACCGCGGCGCAGCCGGCCTCCTCCAGGCGCAGCGCGAGCACCGGGTCGTCGTTCGTGTAGGCGAACACGGTGAACCCGTCGGCGGCCAGCCGTTCGGCGGCGTCGAGGGTCTCGATCGGGTCCGGCAGCAGCGTCCGGTCGTCGGCGTGCACCTCGAGCTTGACGAGGTCGGTCTCCAGCGCCTCACGCGCGAGCTGCGCGGTGAGCACGGCTTCGGCGGCCGTCCGGCAGCCCGCCGTGTTCGGCAGCAGCTCGATGCCGAGCCTCTTCAGGAGTTCGAGGACGCCGGAGCCGCCTTCGGCGTCGGCGCGGCGCATGGCGACGGTGGTCAGCTCGGTGCCGGACGCGACCAGCGCGCGTTCCAGCACGGCGAGGTTGGCCGCGCCGCCGGTGCCGATGATCAGCCGGGACGTCAGCTTGGTCGTGCCGATGACCAGCGGTGCTTCGTCCATTTCAGCCTCCCTGGACCGCGGTGAGCACGTCGAGGACCGCACCCTTGGGCACGGGGGTGGCCGCCCAGTCGGCGCGGCGCACGACGACGCCGTCGACCGCGACGGCGATGCCGGGCCGTTGCCCGCCGGTGGCGTCGAGGACGTCGGCGACGGTCGCGTCGTCCGGGAACGCCGTCCACTCGCCGTTGAGCTTGATTTCCATCACACGGGCTCCTTCTGGTGCAGGCGGGCGGGGGACGCGGCCGCGGTGCCTTCGGGCGGCTCGTCCCCCTCGAGCCAGGCGACCACGGCGTCCGCGGTCACCGGGGCCATCAGCAGGCCGTTGCGGTGGTGCCCGGTCGCGGCGAAGACACCGCCGTCCAAGGCGCCGAGGTACGGCAGCGCGTCCCGGCTGCCGGCCCGCAGGCCGGCGGCGGTTTCGGTCAGCTCGTACTCGGTGATCGCGGGGAAGACGCGTTCGGCGCCTTCGAGCAGCTCGCGCACGCCGCGGGCGGTGACAGCCTGGTCGAAGCCGGCCTCGTACTGCGTGGCGCCGAGGACGAGCTCCTGGTCGCCGCGCGGGACGAGGTAGATCGGCCGGCCCTCGACGACGGCCCGGACGGTGTGCGACGGCGGCGGCAGGCAGCCGCGACGGGGCTTGAGCCGCAGGATTTCGCCCTTGAGCGGGCGCACGGCGCCGGCGAGCCGCGGGTGCAGCCGCCCGGTCCAGGCGCCGGCGGCGAGCACGACGGCTTCGGCGTCCGGGAGTTCCTCGACGCGCTCGCGCACGAACCGGACCTGGTGGTTGACGCAGGCCGCGTACAGCGCGTCGAGCAGTTTCCGGTTGTCCACGGCCAGGTCACCGGGCACGTGGAGTCCACTTCGGACGGAACCGATCCCCGGTTCGAGCCGCTTGGCCTCCCGGCCGGTGAGCCGCTCGGCCGCGCGGCCGAGGGAGTGCAGGTGGCCGGCCAGGATGTCCAGGTAGCCGGCGTCGGCGCTGTCGAAGGCGACGACGAGCGTGCCGTGGCCGGCCAGTCCGGGGTCGACGCCCTCTTTTCGCAGGTCGCGCGCGAAGCCGGGCCACCGGTTGAGCGATTCTTCGCCGAGGCGGAGGACGTCCTCCTCGCCCGGCCAGGCCTCGGTGACCGGGGCGAGCATGCCGCCGGCCAGCCAGGACGCGCCGCCGCGGACGGGCTCGGGGTCGTAGAGGGTGACCCTCCGGCCGGTGCACGCGGCTCGCCACGCCACGGACAGGCCGATCACGCCGCCGCCCACCACTGCCAGGTTCGTCATGGAATCACGCTCCCTGCGCCGGCATGACCCGGATCAGGTTCCACGGTCGGAGCGGCAGCTCCCTCTCAGCCCGTGCCCCGGGCTCCCGTGCGGACAGTCCCACCCTAACGCGGAGGGTACGGTCGCCGCTATGCCCGCCCTCTCCGGTGACAAGATCCGCGCCCGCCTCGACGCGGCGCGCCTGTACCTGTGCACGGACGCCCGCACGGACCGTGGCGACCTGGCCGCCTTCGCCGACGCGGCCCTCGCCGGCGGCGTCGACATCATCCAGCTGCGCGACAAGACCGGCGCACTGGAGGCGGCCGGCGAGATCGCGGCGCTGGAGGTGCTGGCCGAGGCGTGCGCCCGGCACGGGGCGCTGCTGTCGGTGAACGACCGGGCCGACGTGGCCCTTGCCGTCGGGGCCGATGTCCTCCACCTGGGGCAGGACGACATCCCGGTACCGCTGGCCCGCCGCATCCTCGGCGACGACGTCGTGATCGGCCGCTCGACGCACTCGCTCGACCAGGCCCTGGCGGCGGCCGCGGCGCCCGGGGTGGATTACTTCTGCACGGGCCCCTGCTGGCCGACGCCGACGAAGCCGGGCCGCCCGGCGCCGGGCCTTGACCTGGTGCACGCGACGGCGGCGTGGGCCCCGGACCGGCCGTGGTTCGCGATCGGCGGCATCGACGAGCCGCGGCTCGGCGAGGTCCTCGACGCGGGAGCGTCCCGGATCGTCGTGGTCCGGGCGATCACCGAGGCCGAGGACCCCGAGGCCGCGGCACGGGCGCTGCGGGCCCGGCTGCCCTGATCACGGGGTCGGCGTCGTCGCCGCGCCCTTGCTGGTCGGCGGCGTCGCCGTGGTGGCCGGCGCCGAGGTCGACGGCTGCTGGGCCGTCGTGCTCGGGGTGGTCGACGGGGTCTCCGACGACGTCGTCGGCGCGGTCGAGCTCGACGAAGGCGGCGTGGTCGCCGTCTCCGTCGGGGACACCTGCGTGTCGTCCGTGCCGGTCGGCGGCGTGGTCGACGGAGTCCTGCCCTGGTGGCCGCCGTCGCCGGTGAAGATCTTGCCGATGCTCGAGCCGGTTCCGCCGCCGATCTGGGTGCCCGTCGCCGACTCGAAGCCGACGATCGACAGGATCGCCACCGCGAACGCCGCCAGGCTCGTGCCGATGAGCAACGGCCAGCGCAGCTTCCGCAGCCGCGAGGACAGCCGTGACGGCTCGTCCTCCGGTGGCTTCAGCCGGACCGTCGGCTGATCGGTGACGTCCACGGCCTGCCCGCGCCGCCGGATCCCCGACGTCGCCAGCTCACGCGCCTTGAGCGCCGCCGCGCGGGTGCGTTCCAGCGAGCGCAGGTACAGCTCGCTGCCGACCGTCGACACCACGCTCGCCACGCCGGCCCCGATCACCGTGCCGGCCACGCCCAGTGTCGAGCCGAGCAGCGCCGCGGTCACCGCCGCCAGCGCCGCCGCCAGTACCTGCGCGATCCGCAGGCCCGACTTCTGTTCCTTCTCCTCCGAAGCCGCTACGTTCTCCTTGCTCATGATCCCGATCTAGGTAGTCCGTGTTCTCCCCTGTCCAACGTCTAAGGCGCGTGAGGCACTCCCCTCGTTGCCACGGCGTGAGGAGGACCACTCCGTCTGTCCATATTAGACACTCCGAACCGCACGTTTTCTTGACATACTCGGCACATGGAACTGGTGACGATCTCTGACATCGAGGCCGCCGCGAAGCGCGTCGAAGATGTCGCCGTACGCACGCCCCTGCTGCTCCAGACCTGGGATCCCCGCGGGACCCTGTGGCTCAAACCCGAAAACCTGCAACCGGTCGGCGCGTTCAAGGTGCGCGGCGCGTTCAACGCCATCGCCGCGCTCGACGACGCCGCCCGCGCCCGCGGCGTGATCGCGTACTCGAGCGGCAACCACGCGCAGGCGGTCGCGTACGCGGCGCAGCGGTACGGCGTGCCCGCGGTGATCGTCGTGCCGGACGTCGCGCCGCGGATCAAGGTCGAGGCCACCCGCGCCTACGGTGCCGAGGTCATCGAGGTGCCGATCGGCGAACACGAGGGCAAGGCGCGCGAACTGGCCGCCGAACGCGGGCTGACCCTCGTCCCGCCCTTCGACCACGCGGCCATCATCGCCGGACAGGGCACGGCCGGCCTGGAGATCGCCGAGGACCTGCCGGACGTCGACGTGGTGCTCGTCCCGATCAGCGGCGGCGGGCTGGCCGCCGGTGTCGGCACCGCGATCCGGGCCCGGTGCCCGCGGGCGAAGGTCATCGGCGTCGAGCCCGCGCTGGCCGCCGACGTCGCCGACAGCCTCCGGCAAGGCGAGCTGGTCCGGTGGCCGCAGGCCGACCGGGCCCGCACGATCGCCGACGGCCTGCGCTCGCAGCCGTCGGAGCTGACGTTCGCCCATCTGCGGGAGGTCGTCGACCAGATGGTCACGGTCACCGAGGACGAGATCCGCGAGGCCGTGCGGGTCCTCGCCCGCAAGGCCCGGCTGGTGGCCGAGCCCAGCGGCGCGGTGACGACGGCGGCGTACCTGTTCCACGCCGAGGAGCTGCCGCCCGGGAAGACGGTCGCGCTCGTCTCGGGCGGCAACGCCGACCCGGCGCTGTTCGCCGGAATCCTCGCCGGTTAGGAACCCGCGACCGGGGTCCCGCCGCTGCGGATGTGCGTCGGCGGGCCCTCGATGCCGCAGTGGTAGCACTCGCCGAGGTGGGGGCACTCGTCGTCGGGCTCGGCTTCGGCCGGCGGCGCGAGGACGCCGTTGTGGATGCCCAGCGCGATCAGCCCGCCCGCGATCGCCAGGGCCGCGCAGATGACCAGCGCCGTCCGCCAGCCCGCCGTCAGCGCCACCGGGTCCGCGTACGCCTCGCCGGTCAGCCCGGCCGCCGCCGGCAGCACGGCCACCGCGAGCAGGCCGCCCGAGCGGGCGATGGCGTTGTTGACGCCGGACGCGACGCCGGCGTAGCGGTCCGGGGCCGCGGCGAGCACCGTCGCGGTCACCGGGGCCACGACCGTCGCCAGGCCGAGCCCGAAGACCACGACCGCGGGCAGCACCGTGCCGAGGTAGGACGCGCCGGGGGCGATGCGCAGCATCAGCAGCATCCCGGCGCCGACGACGATCGGGCCGACGACGAGCTGCGCGCGCGGGCCGATGCGCTGGGCGAGCGCGCCGGAGCGGCCCGAGAGCAGCAGCATGATCACCGTCAGCGGCAGCCCGGCCAGGCCGGACGCGGTCGGCGAGTAGCCGAGCGAGACCTGCAGCTGCATGACCAGCAGCATCATGACGCCGCCGAGCGCGGCGTAGACGACGAAGGTCAGCGCGTTCGACAGCGTGAACGTGCGGTCGCGGAACAGCGACGGCGGCACGAGCGGTTCCGCCGAGCGGTGCTGGACGACGACGAACGCGACCAGCCCCGCGATCCCCAGCAGGCCCGCGACCAGCACCAGCGGGTCGCCGACGCCCCGGGCGGGCGCCTCCACCAGCGCGCCGGTGACCCCGGCGAGGCCGAGGGCGCCCAGGGCGGCGGCGCCGAAGTCCGGGTGCCCGGTGGCGTCGGGGTCGCGGGATTCGGGGACGAACTTCCGCGCCATGAGCACCACGGCGACCGCGATCGGCACGTTGATCAGGAACGCCAGCCGCCACGACCACACCTGCACGAGGAACCCGCCGAGCAGCGGACCGGCGGCGGCCGCGATGCCGCCGAGGCCGGACCAGGCGCCGATCGCGCGGGCGCGGGCGTCGTGCGCGAAGGACGACTGGAGGATCGCGAGCGACCCGGGCGTCAGGAGGGCGCCGCCGATGCCCTGCAGGATCCGCATCGCGACGAGCATCTCGGTGGACGTCGCCGCGGCGCACAGCCCCGACGCGACACCGAACCAGACGACACCGACGAGGTACATGCGGCGCCTGCCGTACCGGTCACCGAGCGAGCCGGCGACGAGGATGAGCGCGGCGAGCGCCAGCAGGTAGCCGTCGAGGATCCACTGGAGACCCGCCACGGAGGCGTTCAGCTCGGTGCCGATGCGGGGCAGGGCGACGTTGACGATGGTGCCGTCGAGCATCGCCATGCCGGAGCCGAGGATGGTGGTCGCGAGCACGCCGCGGGCGGCGTGGGTTCCCCACCGGATTCCGGTGTCTTCGGTGGCAGTCACCCGGTCAACTTCACCGTGACCGGGGACCGCCGTCAACCGCGGGCTTACGGCAGCAGCGTCGTCACGAACTTGTAGCGGTCGCCGCGGTAGACCGAGCGGGCGAACTCGACCGGCTTGCCGTCCGTGGCGAACGAGTGGCGGGTCAGCATCAGCACCGGCATGCCGACGTCCGCGCCGAGCATTTCCGCTTCCTGCGGCCCGGCGAGCGACGTCTCGATCGTCTCTTCCGCGCGCTCGAGTTCGACGCCGTAGTGCTCGCGCAGAACGGCGTACAACGAACCGCCGGCGGAGACGTGTTTGCGCAGCCCGCGGAATCGGCCGAGGGGAAGGTGCGTCGTCTCCAGCGCCATCGGCTGCGAGTCCGCCAGTCGAAGCCGTCGAAGGCGAAGAATTTTCGCGCCGGTCCGGATTCCGAGCAGCTTCGCCAGATCGCCCTCGACCGGCAGTTCCTCGACCTCCAGCAGTTTCGACGACGGCTTCAGGCCCTGCTTGCGCATGTCCTCGGTGTAGGAGGACAGCTGCAGCCGCTGCGCGAGCTTCGGCTCGGCCGCGAAGGTGCCTTTCCCCTGCACCCGGTGCAGGCGGCCTTCGGCGGTGAGGTCGGCCAGCGCCTGGCGCACGGTGGTGCGGGAGACCGTGAACTCCCCGGCGAGCGCGCGTTCGGTGGGGATCGGCGACCCCGGCGGCAGCACGTCCAGCAGGTCGAGGAGGTGCTGTTTCAGCGCCCAGTACTTGGGCTCGCGCTGCCCGCGCAGCCCCGCGACGGCGCCCGCCTCGCCCGTGGTGGTGGTCTCCAACATGCCCGGCTCCCTCTGTCTTCCCTCATCGCACGCCACGTCCCCGTAAGAAACGTACCCTTTTCCCCCAACGCGCCGCCCCTATAACATTGGTCTAGACCTGACCGACGCCGCCTGAGTCCGGTACATAATGCCGGAGGTGGAGAGGAAAATGATGACCGAACAACGGCCCGGCGCGCACATGGCCGCGGAGATCGCCCAGCAGCCGGACGTCTTGGCGGGACTGGTGGCGCGTCAGGCGGAAATCGCCGAAGTGGCGGAAAAGATCTCACACCACCCGCCGCGGTTCGCGTTGCTCGCCGCGCGTGGATCGAGCGACCACGCAGCGTTGTACGCGAAGTACCTGATCGAGGTACTCCTCGGTCTCCCGGCCGGTCTGGTTTCCCCGTCCACGGCGACCCTGTACGGCGCGCGGCCCGATCTGCGGGACGTGCTGTTCGTCACGGTGAGCCAGAGCGGCGGCTCCCCTGACCTGATCGAGGTCACCGAAACGGCGCGGCGCCAGGGCGCGCTGACGGTGTCGGTCACCAACACGCCGGACTCGCCGCTGCGAGCGGCGTCCGAGCTCGGCGTCGACATCGGCGCGGGCGTCGAGAAGGCCGTCGCGGCCACCAAGACGTACTCCGCGACGCTGATGGCGCTGTACCTGCTGATCGACGCGGTGCGCGGCGGCAAGGCGGCCGACGCCGAGAAGATCGGCGAGCTGGCCCAGCAGACCCTCGACGGCGCCGCCGAGGGCGTGCAGCGCGCGGTCGACCGGTACCGCTTCGTGGACCGGGTCCTCACCACCGGCCGCGGTTACTCCTACGCCAGCGCGCTCGAGGGGTCGCTCAAACTCGCCGAGACCAGCTACCTCGCCGCCCGCGCGTACAGCGGCGCGGACCTGCTGCACGGGCCGGTCGCGGCGGTCGACGGCGAGACCGCCGTCCTCGCCGTGACCAGCAAGGGACAGGGCGGGCAGGCGATGCACGAGGTCCTCGAGGCCGTCGGCAAGCGCGGCGCGGACGTCCTCGCGGTCGGCTCGGCCGCCGCCGAGATGCCCGCGGCGCTGCGCATCGACGTCGCGCCGACGGTCGAGGAGCTGGCGCCGATCCTGGAGATCCTGCCGATCCAGCGGATCGCGCTCGGGCTGTCGCTGGCCCGCGGCGGCGACCCGGACAGCCCGCGCGGCCTGCTGAAGGTGACCAAGACCCGGTGAGCTTCGCGGTGGGCGTCGACGCCGGCGGCACGTCGACCAGGGCCGCCCTGGTCGACGCCGCCGGCACGGTGCTGGGCACCGGGCGCGGCGAAGGGGCCAACCCCAACGCGCACGCGCCCGAGGTCGCCGCGGGCCGCATCGCCGACGCGATCACCGCGGCGCTCGGCGCCCACGACCCCGGCGCCGTGCGGGCGTGCGTCGTCGGCATGGCCGGGGTCAGCAAGCTGAGCGACCAGAGCGTGGCGGCGGTCTTCGACGCGGCGTGGACGCGAATCGGTCTCACGTGTGCGGTGCGGACGGTCGCCGACGCCGAAGTGGCGTACGCGGCGGCCACCCCGGCCCCGGACGGGACGGTCGTCGTCGCCGGCACCGGTTCGATCGTCGGCCGGATCCGCGCGCGGCGGCTCGCCGGCACGACCGGCGGCTACGGCTGGCTGCTCGGCGACGAAGGGTCGGCGTTCTGGCTCGGCCGCGAAGCCGTCCGCTCCACTTTGGAGGCACTCGGGCGCGGGCGGCCGCTCGACGGGCTCCCGGCGGCGGTGCTCGGCGCCGCGCTCGGACTGTCCGCTTTGGACGTCCACGGCGACGCCGGGCGGCTGGCCGCGTCCCGGGCGCTCATCACGGCGGCCAACGCCGAGGCGCCGGTCCGGCTCGCCCGGTTCGCCCCGTTGGTGAGCGCGGCGCACGCCGCGGGCGAGCCCGCGGCCCGGGAGATCGTCGCGCGCGCGGCCGGGCACCTGGCCGAAACCGCCCTCGCGGCGCGCGAGCCCGGCGAGTCGACCCCGGTCGTGCTCGTCGGCTCCGTGCTCACCGGAGCGAGCCCGGTCGGCGAGCTCGTGCGCCGCCGTCTGGCCGGTCTCGAGGTGCTGACCAGCTCCGATGGGGTGCTCGGGGCGGCCTGGCTGGCGGCCGTGGAGGCCTTCGGCGAGGGGACGCCGCGCCCCCGGGCGTGAGGATATTGAGCAAAACGCGGCGCAAAGACGCGAAAACGTCGACTGAACCCGGGTAGTCCGGGTACCGTAGGCAGTGGCCCCCGGACCCTCCCCCCTCGCCGGGGGCCGCCTTATGCCCCGGGTACGTCCTCCGAGCGGGTTTCCGGAGCCAGGCGCAGGCCGGGGTGCTCCGGCGGCAACGCCCGGTAGAGCACCCAGCCACTGACCGCGACGGTCAGCGCGACGAGCGGCCACGAGAGCACCGTCCGGGCCACGCCGAGCGCGATCACCTGGCCGGCCGACCACAGCAGGCCGTAGACCACCACGCGCAGCGTGTACTGGAGCACCCACACCCAGCTGGCCCGCGAGTAGGCCTTGAGCAGCACGCCGTCGCGCCGCCACCGCGTCTTCTGGCCCAGCAGCAGGCCGACGACGACGCCGAGCAGCGGCCAGCGCACGACGATGCTGGCCGCCCAGAGCAGGGCGCTGGCCACATTGGACATCAGCTGCAGCAGGAAGAAGTCCTGGGCGCGGCCGGTGTGCAGGGCGATCAACGCGGCGGCGACGACGGCGGCCAGGCTGACGACCAGCGCCCGGACCTTGCCGCCACGGGCGATCCGGTAGATCCCGACGGCGACGGCGACCACGACGGCGGCCGCGGCGCCCCAGGCGACGGACTGGCCGGCCGCGAGCCAGCCGGCGACGAAGCCGACGGGCGGGATGCTGGCGTCGAGCGCGCCCCGGCGGCCACCGAGGATCTGCGCGAGCGACTCACGGGGTTCTCCGGACACGTGTCCAGCCTGCCGGACCGGGGGCGGGACGCCCCGGCCGGGGAGATTTTCGCCACATCGGGTGCCGGATTTGCCTCCGAGTGTGCTGTTTCCCGGCATGCCGGAGGTGAAGACTACGTAATAGAGAGGCGCGGAAGGCCGACAAGATAAGACACTGTTACCGCAGGCTGAACGACCCGGGGGTGAGCGGGTGTGGGGCCGGTGGTTAGTTGAGGTGTACAACTACATGCCGGGGTGTGGCGGTCGCAGCATGGGAAGGGGACCCAACGTGTACGGATTCGACAGCTATGTGGCGCTTGGTGACAGCTTCACCGAGGGCCTGAACGACGACCTGCCGGACGGCTCCTTCCGCGGCTGGGCCGACCGGCTCGCCGAGGTACTGGCGGGGGGCCGCAGCGACTTCCAGTACGCCAACCTCGCCCTGCGCGGCAAGATGCTCGACGAGATCCTGGACGAACAGCTGCCGATCGCCCTGGAGCTGAAGCCCGACCTCGTCACGCTCTGCGCGGGCGGCAACGACATCATCGTCCCGGGAGCGGACGTCGACGCGGTGACCGAGCGCCTGGAGGAGGGCGTCGCGAAGCTGCGTGAAGCGGGCATCCCCGTGCTGATGTTCAACGGCCCGGACACGAAGGTCCTGTCGGTGATGTCGGTCCTGCGGGGCAAGGTGGCGATCTACAACACCAACCTGTGGGCGATCGCCGAGCGTTACGGAGCCCGCATGGTCGACCTGTGGACGATGGGCCCCCTCCACGACCGCCGGGCCTGGAGCGACGACCGGCTGCACTTCTCCCCGGAGGGCCACCGCCGCATCGCCCTGAAGGCGGCGGAGGTCCTGGGCATCCCGGTGGCGGCGGACTGGCGCGAGCCATGGCCGCTGGAGGACCACCCGAGCCGCTGGCTCGACTCGCGGCGCTCGGACCTGACGTGGACGAAGGTGCACCTGCTGCCCTGGATCCGCCGGCAGCTGCGCGGCCAGTCGATGGGGGACGGGTTGTCGCCCAAGCGACCGCAGCTGGCGCCGCTGCTTCCGCTGGATGCGCTCGACGTGACGGAGAGCGCTCCGCAGCAGCAGGCCAGCTGAGGTTTTTCGTCTTGGAGGGGCTTTCGGCGCAGATGGGGTTGGGTGCGCTGGAGGCCCCTTGAGGTGCTTTTCCGGCGGGTTATCGGCGGTTTCGCTGGGCGGTGGGTTTGGTGGGCGCGGGTGACCGGCGCCGGGGATAGCTCCGGGCCAAGACTCTCGGGCGACCAAGGCTGAGGTCGACGAGGTGAGCTCGCTCGGCGCCGGCCGCCCTGCGAACGAGCATCCCCGCCCGAAACCGCCCCCGGACCTGACCCACCCTCCCTGGGGGAACCACCCGTCTCCAGCCTATCGCCCACCTCCGACGGAAAGTGCCCGTCCGATCACGATCTCCGAAGTTGTCCACATGTCGACTTGCCTGGGGACAACTTGTGGATCACCACCCGGATTCAGCTCGCCAACCCGCCGGACCCGGCTTACAGTCCCCTTATGCGTCGGCGCTGGATCCTCGTGGTCCCGGTTGCGGTGCTGGTCACAGCGCTGCTCGCGGGAATCGCCACCTGGACTCAGTCCGGGGGCCTGGAACGCGACCTCGCCGCGCGCGCACAGGCCGCCCTCTTCGAAGCCGGCCTGCCCACCGGGGATGTCCGCTTCGACGGGCGCGACGCCACCCTCAGCGGCTTCCCGCCCGGTCAGGCGCTGCGAGCCCTCGAAATCGTGCAGCACGTCGACGGTGTCCGGGCCGCCAAAGTCACCGGTGATGTCATCCCCGTGGCGCCGAGCACCACCTCGAGCCCGCCACCGCCGCCGACGACCAGCACCACCGCGAGCCCGCCGCCCACCACCAGCACCACCGCTCCGCCGCCCACCGACAAGGCCGGGGTGCAGGCCGAGATCGACCGGCTGCTCACCGAGGCGCCCATCGCCTTCGAGCCCGACTCCGCGCGGCTCACCCCCGAGGGCGAACAGGCCGCACGCAGCATCGCGATCGCGCTCGCCAAAGCGCCCGCCGGCTTCCGGTACCGGGTCACCGGGCACGTCGCGCGGGGGCCCGGCGGGGAGAGCGCCGCCCTCAAGCTGTCGCGGGACCGGGCGCGGGCCGTCGCGCGGATCCTCACCGCCAACGGGCTGGCGGCCAAGCGCGTGACCTACCGGGGGCTGGGCGACACCCGGCCGGCCACCGGCGGCGAAGAGGACCGGCGTGTCGAGATCACGGTCGTTTGAGGGGTGATGAGCTGATGTTCTGGCTGTTCGGGCAGATCTGGCTGTGGCTGATCGTCGCCTTCGCCCTCGGGGCGCTCACCTCGTGGCTCGTGCTGCGCACCGCCCAGCGCCCGCGGCCTGAGCCCGAGCCCGAGCCGGAACCCGAGGAAGAACCCCGGTACGAGCCGCCCCCGCCGCTCTCGACCGAGCAGACGCAGTTCATCCCCGCCGCCTGGGTCCAGCACGCCCCCGAGCGGCGGACGGACCCCCACGACGACGAGGAACCCGAACCCGTCGGCCACCGCGAAGGACACCTGCCGCTGCCGCCGCAGCGGGGCGCGCAGGCCGAGGACTGGCCCACCGAGGAAGAGCCCGCCTGGCCGGAGTCCGAAGACGCCGCCCCGCGGTGGCCGCACCAGCCTGGGCGCGGTGGCTGACACCCATCCTGGTAAGTTCGGCTACGCACTGTGAGCGAGGGCTGAGGAGGGGGTGGAGTGGCGCTCCCCCATTGGACGCCGCAGCAGGTCCTGCCGCCGGGCCGGCACGCGGGCGATCTCGCCGACGTCTACGAACGGCTGGTGTTCGACGCCCCGCACCAGAACGACCGCGAGATCCTGTTCAGCGCGCTCAACAGCTACCTCGGCGTCGCCCGGCGGATCATCCCGTCCGGCCGCGCCTGGATCGGCGGCGAGCTCATCACCCGGACCGCCCACCCGCCGCGCAGCCTCGACGTCGTCCTCATCCCGGACGAGTGGGGCGCGCTCAAGCGGCTCGACGACGCCGGCCGGTCGGCGCTCTACGGCCTGCTGACGCTGCGCGGGGTCATCGTCGGGCAGCCGGCGATGTACCTCGACCAGGTGCAGCCGGTCGGCGGCATGCTGGACGGCTTCCTGTGCCGCCCCGGCGACGAAGACGTGTGGGCCGAGGTCTGGGCCCAAGGCGGCAGGGGCTACCCGGAGATGATCTGGTGAGGAACGAGTTCCGGCGCATCGCCGACGAGATCCCCGGCGGCACGTGGCTCGACGACCTGGCCCGCGCCTCGGCGATGGCGGCCAACGCCAAGTTCGAGCGGACGTCCCGTTCGCCGCTGCTGCACGTCTCGGTGATCGGCGAACAGACCATCGACGCCTACACCTTCTCCGACATCAGCCGCGCCCTGCAGGACGCGACGGCGAAGATCGGGCACATCATCCGCAACCCGTCCGGCGAGGTCACCCAGGTCCAGCAGACCGACCGGGACAAGGCGCCGCTGATCCAGCGCGGCCAGGCGGGCAACGCGATCTTCTTCGGCTTCCCGGAGCTCGACGTCTCCGACGACGCGTTGATCGTCGACGGCATCGAGACGCTGTCCGAGCGCGCGGTCAAGGAGCTGTGCGACTTCCTGCCGGCCAACGGCTCGGACGACGGCGCGCTCGACGCCGTCCTCCTCCAGCGCGACACCGTCCGCAACGCGGTGAGCGACATCGTCAACGCCGTGGCGAAGAACGCCGGTATCGGGATGGCGCTGACGCCGACCGCGGGCGAGCAGGTCACCCGCAGCATGACCACCGAGCAGGCGCGGATCCTGCAGGGCAGCCTCCGCGAATCCCGCGAGGAGGTCGGCTACGAGACGGTGCGCGGGCGGCTCGACGGCGTCCGCACCCGGCGGCGGATCTTCTACCTCGACCGCGAGTCGGGCGGCACGATCCAGGGCGCGGTGGCCCCGGACCTGCTCGACCAGATCAAGGAGAACCTCGACCGCCCGGTGACGGCCCGGCTGCGCGTCGTGCGCACGACGACGATCGACGGCCGCCGCGGCCGTCCGGTCTTCGAACTCCTCGAAATCACCCCGGAAGTAAGCCTTTTCGACTGAGAAGTCCGTTCTGCGACTTTCGTCGTGAAGCCACCGCAAGGTCGTGAAAAGGCACGGCGAACAGTGGGAACTCCGATATTCTTCCCATTGATCACCGGGTCACACCCTGCCCATGATGTCAGGAAATATCGATACCTGACGCCAAATGGTGGGACAATGACTTTTTCCGGAATGTAACAATTTCGTCCTGGGCCACACTTATGGGTTAACGTCGTCGCACTCCCACCCGAAGGGGTTCGCATGATGACCGACCCGCAGTACCCGCCGGCCACCGCGCGCCACGGGCGGCCCGCTCCGCCGGTGACGGCCACGGAGCGTCGTCAAGCCAATGCGAGGCCGGCACGGAACATCCTGGCGATCGTCGGCCTGCTGCTCGGCGTGGCCGCGCTGGCCGTCACGTTCGTGCCGGACGTCGAGTTCGTCGCGTGGCCGCTGGGCGGGATCGGGCTCGTCCTCGCGGTCGCCGGGCTGGTCCAGGCCAAGAAGGGCGCCGTGGGTGACCGCGGGGTGGCGATCACCGCCACCGGGGTCACGGCCGCCGCGCTGCTCACCGCGGGCGGCATGCTGCTGTACTCGACCTTCTTCGGCGGCGGCGAGTCCGGACTGCACCTGCCCGCGGTGGCCACCGACAAGCACACCGTCACCTTCCAGGTCACCTCCGCCGGCGGCGCGACCGTCCGCTTCGGCAGCCTCAACGACCAGCGCACCGAAAACGCGCCCGCCAGCACCGACGCGTGGCAGGGGCAGGCGTCGTACAACAATGGCTCCTACCTGCTGACGCTCACCGCGGACACCCGCAATGCGACGGTCAGCAACGAAATCCGCTGCGCCATTCTCGTCGACGGCAAGAAGGTCGCGGAAAACAGCGGGACGACGATCGCGCTCTGCACCGCGAACGTCGGCTGAGCGAACGCCGAGCGGGCCCGGCGAGCCCGCCTGGCGACCGGCCGGCCTACCCCCACCTCGGCCGGCCGGGCCGCCACGAGCCGCTCCTGGCGGCTCCGGGCCCCGGCGGGGGTTTCCCGCGCGGGGCCTGGCACCGGCGTCTCCGCCTGCCCCTCCCCTAGGGCTCTGCCGGCACCGCCGAACCTACGCGGACACCGCCCGCGCCCACTAAGAATCCACTAAGGATTCAGCGCCAGTACGGGGTCGTGACCCATTCGCAACGAAATTCCCGCGCCGCGAAAGTATCGGAAAGCGTTCACTGCAGATCGGCGAGCTCGGTTCGCACCTCACCGACGAGCTTCGGGTGCACGCGTTCGTAAATGCGCACCGACAACGCCAGTTGTTCACGAGCGCCGTCGATGTCGCCGCGGGCCCGCAGCACCCGGCCCAGTGTCAGCCGCAGGGCCCCTTCGCGCGCGACGAACCCCCGGCTGATCGCCAGGTCGATCGCCTCCCAGACGTACTGCTCGGCCGCCTCGTGGTCCCCGGCCCGCAGGCTCAGCTCGGCCAGCTTGTCCAGCGCGACGACGACCTGGGCGTCGTCGCCGAGTTCGCGGTCGATCCGCAGGCCGGCGCGCTGGTGGGCGATCGCGTCGGGCAGCCGGCCCGCCCGCTTCTCCGCCTGCGCGCAGGCGGCGAGCGCCTGCCCGCGCAGGGGGAGGCCGGGCGCGTTCGCGATCGCCGCGGCCAGCCGCTCGATGGCCTGCTCGTGGTCGCCGAGCCGGCTCAGCGCGCGCCCGAGGTGCAGGTCCACCGACGTCCGCAGCCGCTCGTCGGCCGATCCGGCGGCCAGTTCCGCCGCGCGTTCGGCGTCGGCGAGGCCGGACCCCGGCAGCTCGAAGGTCAGCGCGATCTCGCACCGCGCCAGCAGCAGCCAGCACTGCCCCTCGACGTCGCCCGCGGCTTCGGCGGCGGCGACGCCGAGGTCGGCCATCCGCGTCCACTCGTCCAGCAGCGGGCACGCGACGCGGTAGGTGTGCGCGAGCCGGGCCAGCCGCCAGACGTCGTCGTGGCGCCCAGCGGCGTACGCGGCGTCGAGGACGGCCAGCAGGTTCGGCCACTCGGCCGCGAACCAGTCGTGCGCCTCGGCGAAGCCGGGCAGCGGCGGCATCACGTCTTCGGCGAGCACGCGGGAGAAGTCGAGCGGGTCGGCGACCCGGCCGAGCCGGCGTCGCGCCCGGTCGGCCACCGCCTGGTAGTAGCGGACCGTCCAGCCGAGCGCTTCGTCGCGCTCCTTGTCGCCGAGCTCCTGTTCCGCGAGCTCCCGCAGGTACAGCCAGACGAGGTCGTGCGGCACGAAGACGTCCCGCTCGGTCTCGGCGATCAGGTTGTGCGCCGCCAGCGCGCGCAGCCGCCGCCGGGCCTCGGTCACGGTGATCTGCGCGACCGCCGCCATCAGGTGCGGCCCCACCATCACCCCGGGGACCGCGCCCAGCTGCAGGAACGTTTCGGCGACTTCGCCCGGCAGGCCGCGGAAGGAGACGTCGAACGCCACGCGGACGCTGTCGTCGGCGCCGTCGACCTGGAGCCCCGCCAGCCGGGTGCGTTCGTTGCCGAGCTCGTCGACGAGCTCCTCCGCGGTCCGCTGGGCGCTCGCCGAGAGCCGGGCCCCGGCGATCCGCAGGGCCAGCGGGAGGTAGCCGCAGAGCCGCGCGAGGGCGTGGTTGAGGCTCGCCGGGCCGGCCAGCTCCTCGATCAGCGCCACGGCGTCGTCGGGCGCGAGCGTGCCGAGCACGCGCTGCTTGGCGGCGTTCGACACGGCGAGCCCGTCGAGGCGCGAGCGGCTGGTCACCACCGTCATCGTCCGCGCGCTCGGCGGCAGCAGCGGGCGCACCTGCTCGGCGGTGCGGGCGTCGTCGAGCAGCACCAGCATCCGGCGGCCGGCGATCAGCGACCGGTAGAGGGCGACGCGCTCGTGCAGCAGCTCCGGGACCTTCGCGGTCTCGACGCCGAGGCCGAGCAGGAACTGGGTGAGCAGCTCGGCCGGCTCCAGCGGCGGGTGGTGCGGGTCGAAGCCGCGCAGCGACGCGAACAGGACGCCGTCGGGGAACCGCGACGCGACCCGGTGCGCCCACCACACGACGAGCGTGCTCTTGCCGACCCCGGCGGTGCCGGTGACCACGGCGATCGTCGTCTGCCCGGCCTCCGCCCTGGTCACCAGCCCGTCGAGCCAGGCCAGTTCCTCGGCGCGCCCGGCCAGGCTCGGCACCGCGGCGGGCAGCTGCGAAATCGCTTTCGCCGGCTCGGCGCCGGCGGCCGGGGCGACGACGTTCCGCGCCGGGAGGTCGTCGTTGAGGACCCGCTCGTGCAGCCAGCGCAGCTCCGCGCCGGGCTCGACGCCGAGGGTGCCCAGCGTGGCGCGGGAGACGGTGCGGTACAGCTCGAGCGCGTCCCCGCGGCGGCCGGCGTGGTACAGCGCCCGCATCAGCTGGCCCGCGGTCCGCTCGGCCAGCGGATCGGCCCGGACGATCGGGCTGAGCTCGACGATCAGCTCCGCGTGCCGGCCGAGTTCGAGGTCGGCGTCGACGCGGGCGCCGTGCACGGCGAGCCGGAGGTCCTCCAGCTCGGGCGCCTTCAGCGAGTCGGGCACCCCGCCCAGCACCGGGCCCTGCCAGAGCGCGAGCGCCTCGGCGAGCAGCGCGGCGGCGACCTCCGGGGTGGCCACCGACGCGCGGTCCAGCAGCGTGCGCGCCCGGTGGACGTCGATCCGGTCGGGCTCGACCTCCAGCCGGTAGCCCGGCGGGGTGGTGAGGATGCGCGGCCCGTCGAGGTCGCGCAGGACCCGCCGCAGGTGGGAAACGTTGCCGTGGACGATGGTGCGGGCAGTGGCCGGCGGGTCGTGGCCCCACAGGGCGTCGATGATCTCGTCGAGCCCGACGACCTTGCCGGGCTTCAGCGCCAGCAGCGCGAGCAGGCCGCGGACCGCGGGGCCGCCGATGGGGACGGGCTCGTCGCCGTGGAAGAGCTGGACGGGACCGAGCAGCTGGAGCCGGGTCTGGGCCATGCTCGCGCCCACCTCCCCGGGTCCACGTTCTCCCCCGGCGTCGCCCCCGCCGGAAAAGTCAACCTACCGTGATGGCCGCCCGGCGAATACCGCCCCACCGGGCCGGGACCAGGACGTTTCGTCCCGCTGCGGATTCCGCAGCCGGCGTGCGGCGGGCCTGCGATTGACGCCGACATGACAGAACCCCGCACCACCGGTCCCGATCCGGTGGTGCGGGGTCCTGCTGAAACTTCCGGCCGGGCCGCCAGGGGGCCGGTCCGCCCGTCCGCCACCGAGGGCAACCGGGCAGGTGAGCTCACCCCGAGCGAAGCACCCGCCGCCGGTCGTCCGCGAAGACGTGTTGCGCGAGCCACACACCCGCGCGGTGGCGACACGGTAACAGGGCGCACCGAGGCCGTCACCGGCGGGTCAGGCTCGGCGCTCCCTCAGCGCGTGATCGGCGTCGAGTCGCGGCCGGCGATGAACGCGGGCCGCGGCGCGCTCGCCGCGAACGGCTCCTGCAGGGCGTTCTCCACGCTGTTGAACACCAGGAAGATGTTCGAGCGCGGGTACGGGGTGATGTTGTTGCCGGAGCCGTGCATGATGTTCGAGTCGAACCACAGCGCCGAGCCCGCCTGGCCGGTGAACTGGTCGATGCCGTGCTCGGCCGCCAGCTTCGTGATGTCGTCCTCGCTCGGCACGCCCACCCGCTGGTCCTTGAGGGAGCTCTTGTAGTTGTCGTCCGGCGTCTCGCCGGCGCACTGGACGAACGTCCGGTGCGAGCCCGGCATGATCATCAGGCCGCCGTTGAACGGGTGGTTGTCGGTCAGCGCGATGGAGCAGCTGACCGCGCGCGGCGACGGCATGCCGTCCTCCGCGTGCCAGGTTTCGAAGTCCGAGTGCCAGTAGAACCCGGTGCCCTTGAAGCCGGGCATGTAGTTGACGCGGCTCTGGTGGACGTACACCTCGGAGCCGAGCAGCTGCCGGGCCCGGTCCAGCACGCGCGGGTCGCGCACCAGCTCGGCGATCAGGTCCGAAATCTCGTGGACGTCGAAGATCGACCGGACCTCGCCGGTCTTCGCCTCGGTGATCACCCGCTCGTCGTGGGCGAGCTCCTCGTCGGAGGACAGCCGCACCAGCTCCTGCCAGTACGTCTGCACCTCCCCGACGGAGAGCAGGTCTTCGACCACCGTGTAGCCGCGTGCGTCGTGGTTCGCCAGCGTGGCGGCGTCGATGGGGCCGTCGGCTTCGGTACCCCACACCGTGGGGTGCACGCGCGGCAGGTGCTCCGGCGTCCCGGTGATGCGGGTCGGGTAGCGGTCGTCGACCCGGGTGTCCGTCAGCGTCACGGGTTTCGCCTCCTGTTTCCTCGCCTCAGGGTTCCTCGGTGATGAGCGGGTACACACCGTTTTCGTCGTGCACCTCGCGTCCGGTCACCGGCGGGTTGAACACGCACACGCACTTGATCTCGGTCCTGGGCCGGACCTGGTGCTTGTCGTGGTCGTTGAGCAGGTAGAGCGTGCCGGGCTTGAGTTCGTAGACCTTGCCGGTGGCCAGGTCCTCGATCTCGCCCTCACCGGAGGTGATGAACACCGCCTCGATGTGGTTGGCGTACCAGAAGTCGTTGACCGTCCCCGCGTACAGCGTGGTCTCGTGCACCGAGAAGCCGACGCCCTCCTTGGCGAGGACGATCCGCTTGCTGCGCCAGTTCTCGGTCTTGATGTCGGCGTCGGTGTCGGTGATCTCGTCGAGCGTGCGGACGAGCACGGGCGATCTCCTTACTTGGTGAGGACGGCCTTGACGGACTCGTCGATGATCGACAGGCCCTGGGTCAGCTCGTCGTCGGTCAGGGTGAGCGGCGGCAGCAGTTTCATCACTTCGCCGTCGGGGCCGGAGGTCTCCATCAGCAGGCCGCGGGCGAACGCTTCCGCGCAGACCCGGCCGGCCAGGTCGCCGTTCGCGAACTCGAGGCCGCGCGCCAGGCCGCGGCCCTTCGCGGCCAGGTTCGCCTCGGGGTAGGCCTCGACGATGCCCGAGAACGCGGTCTCGATGCGCTCGCCCTTCGCCTTGGTCGACTTCTCGAGCGCGTCGTCGCTCCAATAGACGTCGATCGCTTCCTTGGCGGTGACGAACGCCGGGCTGATCCCGCGGAAGGTGCCGTTGTGCTCGCCCGGCTCCCAGACGTCGAGTTCCGGCTTGATCAGCGTCAGCGCCATCGGGATGCCGTAGCCGCTGATGGACTTCGACAGGCAGACGATGTCCGGCGTGATCCCGGCGTCCTCGAAGGAGAAGAACGGGCCGGTGCGGCCGCAGCCCATCTGGACGTCGTCGAGGATCAGCAGGATGTTGTGGCGCTTGCAGAGGTCGTCGAGGCCCTTCAGCCACTCCAGGCGCGCGGCGTTGATGCCGCCCTCGCCCTGCACGCCTTCGACGATCACCGCGGCCGGCTCGTTGAGCCCGCTGCCGGAGTCCTGCAGGAGCTTCTCGAAGTAGAGGAAGTCCGGCATCGCGCCGTCGAAGTACTGGTCGTACGGCATCGGGGTGGCGTGCACCAGCGGGACGCCGGCGCCGCCGCGCTTCATCGAGTTGCCGGTGACCGACAACGCGCCCAGCGTCATGCCGTGGAAGGCGTTGGTGAAGTTGATGACCGCTTCCTTGCCGGTCACCTTGCGGGCCAGCTTCAGCGCGGCCTCGACGGCGTTCGCGCCGCCCGGGCCCGGGAACACGACCTTGTAGTTCAGGGCGCGCGGGTCGAGGACCTTGTCGCGGAAGGTCTGCAGGAAGTCGCGCTTGGCCACGGTGAACATGTCGAGGGCGTGGGTGACGCCGTCGCGCTGGATGTAGTCGACCAGGGCCTGCTTCAGCCGCGGGTTGTTGTGCCCGTAGTTGAGCGCGCCCGCGCCGGCGAAGAAGTCCAGATAGGGCTTCCCGCTTTCGTCGTAGAGGTGACTGCCCTGCGCGCGGTCGAAGACGACCGGCCAGCCGCGGCTGTAACTGCGTACTTCGGATTCGAGCTCTTCGAAGATGCTCATGTGTTTCTTTCTCTCCTAAACGCCCGGATTCGTCGGCGCCGTCAGCGGACCGATGCGGTAAAGCTCTTCCGGCAGGTGGCCGTCTTCGGGGAAATCCTCGCCGCCGAACAGCACACTGGTTTCCACCGCGGCGTTCCACCGCTTCGCGAACGACCCGAACAGCCGGATGGACGCCTCGTTGTCCGGGGTGATCGTGGTCTCGAGGTAACGCACCCCCTCGCCGGTCAGCCGCGTGTACAACGCGTCGAGCAGGGCCCCGGCCAGGCCTTTTCCGCGCTGGGACGGATCGACCGCGACCTGCCAGACGAGCGCTGCCTCGGGCTCGTCCGGCCTGCGGTAGGCGATGACGAATCCGACCGCTCTGCCGTCCTCGCGCGCGACCACCGAAGACCCGGCGAAATCGCGGCACCACAGCATGTATGCGTACGGCGAGTTGAGATCGAGCTTGGCGGAATCACGCGCGATTCGCCACAGCTCCGCGCCGTCCGACTTGGTCGGGGATTCGATCAAGTGCGTTACGGACATACTCAGGAAACGTAACAGAGAATTTTCCGCATGCCAGCGACGCAGCTCACGACCCCCGCGATGACCTGCGACGACGTGAAGTACCCGGTGAGCAGTCACACAAACATGTTTGGCGTCGCCGGAACCGGGGCATGAGGGCGCCCGGGGCGCGGACTCGCGGCCTGTGACCTATCCGAACGATGGACCTTCGCGCCCGTGATCGCAAGGCGACGGGCGGGAAGCGCTCAGTGCGGACTCGGGGTCCGGGTCCGCGCGGCCGCGGGCTTCACCGTCGTCCTGCGGGGCGCTCGCCCGGCCACTTCGAGCACGACGCCCTTCGCGGCGCGGGTCCGGGCGCGGCGGTGGCCCAGCCGGCGCCACAGGGCGCTCACCGGCGTCACGACCGCGGGCAGGATGAGCAGGCCGGCGACCACCAGCCACCACACCGCGCCCTCGCCGCGGCGCCACCCGGCCACGACGTCCCCGAGCCAGCCGAAGAACGGCCGGGCCAGCGGGGGCAGGAACGCGGCCAGCAGCAGCGCCGCGACCACCAGCGTCCCGAGCGCCGTCAACAACCAGCGCACCTTGTGGCCCGCCGTCAGCAGCGCCGTCGCCAGGTAGACGGCCGCGCCGGCCAGGACCGGGAGGCCGGCCCACTGCAGGACCGCGCCGCCGTTGCTGCCGATCACCAGCCCGGCCAGCAGCGCCAGCACCCCCGCCGCGAGCGAACCCCCGGTCCCGAGCCGGGACGCGCCCCGCGAGACCCTCGCCGTGCTCCTGGCGACCGTCCGCAGCAGACCCGCGACCGTCTGCGGCCACCCGCCGGGCAGCCGGAACGCGACCGTGCCGGCGTTGACCGTGGCGGCGCCGACCGCGACGAGCGTCCGGGTCAGCCGGGCCGTGCCCTGCTCCCCGGCGAGCTTCTCGGCCGAGACGCGGCAGGCCTGGAACCGGGCCTGCGCGGCACCGGCGTCGACCCCGGGCAGGTCCTCGGCCAGCGCCTTCCCGATGTCCGGGCGGTCGTCGGCGTCGTAGCGCGAGGCGAGCGTGACGACCGGGAGCTCCTCCGCGGCGATCTCGGCCTGCCGCGTCCGGGCCAGCACCATGGCCGTCACCGGCAGGCTGACCGGGCGGCGGTCGCCGAACGCGACCGGTTCGAGGTCGGCGTCCAGGCCGAGGAAGGCCAGCTCGGCCGTCAGCTGGTCGCGCAGCTGCCCGATTTCGGCCGGGGTGCACCGGTCGCGCTCGTCCGGCTTGCGCCACCCTGGCTTGAGCGCGGCGGCGAACTCGTCGCGGAACCGCTCACGCCCGACGACGTCACGCAGCGTCGCCAGGCGGACCGGGTCGAGCAGGCACTGGACCAGCCAGCCCGCGCCGTCGACGCGGCCCCACATCCAGTCGCTGGCCCGCCACGACGCCTTGTAGAACGCGCCGAAGCAGCTCGCCTGCATCCCGGTCAGCTTGTCCCACGACCGGCGCCGCGTCATGTCGAGCAGCGTCCGGGAATCGGCGCTGACCTGCACGAGGTCGACCCGCTGGTCGACCGACGGCGCCTGGGCGAGCAGCCCGCGCGTCGCCACGTGCAGGGTGAGCAGGCGCGCCTGGACCACCTCGTCGGCCGCATCGGGCGTCAACGCGAGCCAGTCCAGCAGCGTCGTGACGGATTCCGCCTTCCCGGGTGCGGCTTCGGCCAGCGCCCGCAACGCCGGTGCCGCGGACCGCAGCCCCGCGACCAGCAGCGGCCACGCCTCGGCGACCGCGGCCGTCTTGGCCGGTTCGACCCATTCCCGGGCGAGTGCGCCGATCCACGTCTCGAGCGAGCTGCCGCCGGGCCCGGGGTGCGCGGTGACCCACTGTCCCAGCCGGACACCCCGGCCGGCGGTCCGGCGCGCCTGGTGCAGCTTTTCGCGCGCGGAGTTGAGTTCCCGCGTCCGCGTGGCGTCCCGCTGGAGGCGGAAGCCGGCGTTGATCAGCTGCAGGCCGATCGCGACGGCGTCGTCGAGCGCGGTCGTCCGGTAGGCGGCCAGCTCGGCGACCGCCACGCTCGGCGGCGGCGGCGTGGCGGGGATGTCGCCTTGGAGCCCCGCCACGGCGATGTCCCGCAGCCGCCGCGACAGCCCGGAGGCCCATTCGGTGCCGGGTTCGGCCAGCGCGTACCGCCGCGCGGCGACGCGCACCAGCTCGGCGGCGTCCTCGGCGGTCCGCCGCTCGCGGTAGGCGGCGGCGATCCGCGCGTCGACCAGGCACCCGGGACCGCCGCGCAGGCCAAGGGCGGCGAGCGAGACCCGGGTGTCGCGCGCGCGGACCACGGCGTCGTTGTGCCGGGTCAGGTCGTCCAGCTCGGCGCTGATCGACTGGCTCATCACGGTGTTGACGACCTTGGCCATCGCGTTCGAAAGCAGCGGCGGGTTCGCGGAATCGCAGCCGGCGGCGTCGGTTTCGCCTTCGCCGGTGGGCACGACGTAGAGCAGCAGCCGCCGGACATCGGCGTGCGACGTGCGCTCGAAGATCTCGCGCAGGGCGGGCCGCAGCGGCTTGTTGAGCAGCACGCCGCCGTCGGTGAGCCAGTGCGAGCGGGTCAGCTCGGTGTACGGCGTCATGTCCGGGTGCAGCCGGTCGGTGCCCTCGGTGCCGATCGGCATCCGCGACAGCTCGAACGCACCGGGGAAGGACGCGGTGGAGCGGGCCGCCAGCGCCAGCGGCCCCTCCACGCCGACCGTCCACTGTGTACCACAGAACCGGAAGAGCATCCGGTGTTCGGTGTCCCGCACCAGGTTCCCGAGCGCGTCGTCGAACCGGGTGGTCTCGCCGTCGATCATGGTGCCGGTGAGCAGCACGGTGATGTCGGGATCGTCCTCCGGCGGCACGCCTGCGGCGGTGATCCGCCGCAGCGCTTTCTCGAGGTCGCCGAGCAGGACGCGGTCCCCGTCGAGCACCGATCGCGGGTGTGCCTCGTCGGCGTCCCGCACGAGGTTTTCCAGCGAGCCGGTGGTGATCCAGGTGTTCCGGAGGACCTGCGGAGTGGAGCCGAAGGCCTCGGCCAGGCCCAGGCAGGCGGCGTTGATGCCACCGGCGCTGGTCCCGGTGAGGACGTCGATCGAGACGCTCGCCCGCAGCAGGTCGAGCAGGGTGCGGTAGACCCCGCCGCCGCTCCGGTCCCGCGACTGCCGCAGCAGCTGCGACGTCTCGGTGGCGACCCCGCCCATCCAGATGGCCAGGCTGGCCCCGCCGACCATGGTCATCGCGAGCCGGATTTCCTGGTGCCACGGTTCCGCGGTCTCGGCCATGGGAGTCTCCCGGCGAATCGGTCTTCCTGACGCAAAGTAGAGGCGGCAGGTGACGACGGGGATACGTCCGCGGGTACGGCCGTTCGGGTGGACTTGTACGCCCGCTCGGCCGCCCGAGGCGGCCGCCACCTCGCCGAGGCGCGGCTTCGCCTAAGCCGCCAGGTGCTCCAGGACCAGCACCTGAGCCTCACCGACCGCGAAGCCCAGCACCGCGCCCGTCGCGATCAGGATCCACTCGTCCTGCTCGAACGCCGGGCGCAGCAGCCTCTCGAACTCCTTCGGGGACAGCTCCTTCATCTTCGACACCAGCACGTTCCGGATGTCCATCGCGTCCGTCGCGTAGTCCTCGATGTACCGCATCGTCTCTGGGAGGCGGGACATGATCTGGGACGCGATCGCCAGTTTCATGTCCTGGTACTTGCGGCTGCCCACCGCGAACACCAGCAGCGGCTTCACCCGGCGGCCCAGCTCCCGGTCCAGCTGGCGCTGGATCAGCGCCAGCACCCGGTCCGACAGCGGCCCGTGCAGGATCGCCTCGATCACGTTGTGCGGCGTGATGATCTCCTTCGCGATCAGCGACCCGTAGGCCTCCGCGACCTCCGCCCGCCGCTTCAGGAACAGCCCCTGCCACTGGACGCCGAAGTACCGGCGCGGCTCGATCGGGTAGAAGATCATCCGCAGGGCCAGCCAGTCCGTGAACCAGCCGGTGAACAGGCCGAACACCGGCATGATCGGCGGGAACTTGAACAGCACCCAGGCCACCATCTGGACCACGCCGATCGCACCGCCGAACACCAGGCCGGAGCGGGCGATGAACTTGAACTCCTCGGCGCCCGCCTCCTGGAAGATGCGGTTCAGCAGCCGCTTGTCCTTGACCAGGCTGGTGACCACCATGCCCTTCAGGTCGAACACGCTGTCCACATCGGACTTGATGAGGTCGAGCACCGCCGCGACCATCCGGGGTGACTCGTGCTGGACGCGCTCGATCACCAGCCGCTGGACGCGGACCGGGAGGGATTCCCACAGGCCCGGCTGGTAGTGGCCCGCCACCTCGCGGACGATGTCCTCAACGCCCGCCAGCAGCGGCTTCTCGATCTCCTTCGCGATCCGCCCGGCGTCCAGCCGCGCCACCACCTCGGCCGGCTTGATCAGCTGCTCGGTCATCGTGTCGCAGGCGATGCTCGCCATCCGGGCCGCGCGCTTCGGGACGATGCCCTGCCAGCCCAGGAACGGCTTGACGCCGACGAACTCCACCGGCTGGAACATCATCCGGATCGCGACCAGCTTGGTGCCGTAGCCGATCAGCGCCGCGACGACCGGGATCGAGACGTAGAGGGGCCAGTGCTGCGCGAAGTCGGCGACGATGCCGCCGAGGAAGGCCCCCATCCGGCTATCCGAGACTCGGGTCGCAGGCCTGCCAGAACTGCGCGCCGAGGCGCGAAACGTGGATCGTGCGCCGGACGAACTTCGCGCGCCGGACGTGCTTTTCCGCCTCGCGCACCGTCTCGTCGGTCAGCAGGATTTCGTACTGCGTCTCCAGCGACGGCACCTCTTCGTCGAGGTCGACCAGGCCGAGCCCGATCAGCCGGGTGACGTAGCCGGGCACCTGGTCGGGCAGGGACACCCCGGCCGCCTTGCCGACCGTCGAGGCGTTGCGCAGCACGACCCGGCCGTTGCCGCCGAGGCCGGTGCGCTCGACGACGTCGACAGCGGGGAACGGCGAGCCGTCCGACAGCGCGGAGAGGATCCGGGCTTCGTCCGGGGTCAGCTGGCGCAGGATGACCGCGTAGAAGTATTCGCGGGCGCGCTCGCGGCCGAAGCCGATGGAGTGGTTGAGCAGCTCGGCCATCGCCGCGCGCAGCGGCTCGGCGTGGTTGTCGCGCACCGGCACGAGCGTGACGCCCGCTTCGCGGGGTGCCGTCGCGCGGTGCATCGCGGACGCCGCGGTGAGCGCCGCGTGGTACGGGTCGTCGACCTCGTCGAGCCGGCGGCGCAGCTCGGTCAGCAGCTGGCGCTCGACCTCGCGCACCCCGCGTTCGGCGGTCTCGACGCCGGGGAGCTTGCGGCCGAGCGCGATGCCGGTGCGCGCGGCCCAGCCCGCCAGCTGACCGGCGCGGCGGGCCAGGCCGGCCACGTCGTCCACGGCCCCCCGGCCGTTCGGTCGCTCTGCGTCCACGGCCCTGCTCCCCTCTGCTTACGCGCCGATGCTACCTGCGGGTAGGCCGAATGGAGGTGTGACTTGCGTGTTGGATGGAGGCCATGAGTCCGACGCGCTGGGGCCCGCCGATCGACGTTCTCCCGTACTTCTCCAAGGAAGAACAGGCACTGATGACGCTGCTCGGCGCCCTCACCGACGAGGACTGGACGCGGCCGACCATGTGCGCCGGCTGGACGGTCAAGGACGTCGCCGCCCACCTTCTGGGTGACAAGGTCGGCCGGTTGTCCCGGGGCCGGGACGGGCACGCCGCGGATGCCCCCCGTCCGGGTGAAGCCTTCCCGCGGTTCATCGACCGGATCAACGAGGAGTGGGTCGTCGCGTGCCGCCGGCTCTCGACCGACGTCCTGCTCACGATGCTGTACGAGTTCATGGGCCAGACGACCGAGTACTGGGCGCAGCTGGACCTCGACGCCTTTGGCGGGCCCGTGAGCTGGGCCGGCGACGAGCCCGCGCCGCGCTGGCTCGACGCGGCCCGCGACTATTCGGAGTTCTGGGTGCACCACGTGCAGATCCGCGAGGCACTGGAGCACACGCCGCTGGAGGCGGAGTACGCCGAGCCGATCGCGGACACGTTCGTCCGCGCGCTGCCGCACACCCTGCGTGACGTCGATGCCCGCGTCGGCAAGCAGGTCGGCTACACGGTGACCGGCCAGGGCCGGTGGTACGCGCGCCGCGAGCGCGACGGCTGGGTCCTGGACCGCGGCGCGCCGCCGTCCCGCACCCCGCTGGCCACGGTGACGACGGACCTGGACACGTTCTGGCGCCTCTGCACCCGCAACACCACCAGCACCGACGGCGTCCGCACCACCGGCGACGAAAACGTTTGCGCCCAGCTGCTGACAATGACCGCCATCATCGTCTGACGGGCACTTTCACGTGAAAGTGACCCGGAGGTGGTTACTCCGGAACACTTTCACGTGAAAGTGGCGCGTCAGCGGCGGCGGGCTTGCTTTCGCAGCTGGAGGATGCGGGCGCCGCCGATCAGCGCGACCAGGGCCGCTCCGCCGATGGCCGAGAACAGCATGGCGATGGCCAGCGGCAGGCTGCCTTCGGCGCCGAAGAAGCGGACCGTCGCCGGGGCGAGGTTCTGCAGGATGAAGATCAGCAGCACGACCAGCACGAGCAGGCCGGCGATGACCGCGACCCAGGTGCCGCTGATCCGGGTCGGGCGGGCCTTGCCCGCCGGTTTGGCGGACGCCGGGCGCACCGGCGTCGCCTCCTCCGCGCCCGGCCGGACGTCGCCGGCGCGCAGCTCGGCGGGCTCCAGGGCGCCTTCGGGCAGGTCGTGGTGGGTGGGACCGGTGGGGCGGTCGGCCGCGCCCCCGCGCGCGTGCGTCATGTGCCCAGTGTCCGTCCGGTGCGCGGGGAGCGCCGCCTCAAACCCCCTAACGGGCGAAACCGTCGACCTCCCGCAGTACGCGCAGCGTGTTCCGGCCGGCCAGTTTCGCGCAGTCGTCCTCACTCCACCCGCGCTCGAGCAGCGCCGCGAACAGCACCGGGTACTTGGACGTGTCCTCCAGGCCCTCCGGCAGCGAGCCGACGCCGTCGTAGTCGCCGCCGAGGCCGATGTGGTCGATGCCGGCGACCTCGCGGGCGTGCTCGACGTGCGCGACGACGTCCTCGACGGTGGCCAGCGGCTTCGGCGGGCCGTCCCACTCCTGGACGAACTTCCCGCGCAGCGTCAGGTTCCGGTACTCCAGCCCGGCCTCGGCCATCGCGGCCTCGAGCTGTTCGTTCCAGGCGGCGACCTTCGGCGAGACGAACGCGGGCACGAAGGTGATCATCGCGACGCCGCCGTTGCCGGGCAGCATGGCCAGGACGTCGTCCGGGATGTTGCGGGGGTGGTCGTTCACCGCGATGCAGGAGGAGTGGCTGAAGATCACCGGCACCGAGCTGATCCCGATCGCCGCCCGCATCGTCGACGGCGCGACGTGCGAGAGGTCGACCATCATCCCGATCTTGTTCATCTCGCGCACGACGTCGCGGCCGAACTCGGTGAGCCCGCCGTGGGCCGGCTCGTCGGTGCCCGCGTCGGCCCAGGTGGTGTTGAAGTTGTGCGTCAGCGTCATGTACCGGACGCCGAGGCGGCGCAGGATCCGCAGCACGCCGATCGACTCGGCGATGCTGTGGCCGCCCTCGGCCCCGAGCAGCGACGCGATCCGGCCGTCGGCGAACGCGGCCTCGGCCTCGTCCGCGGTAGTGACCAGCCGTAGCCGGTCCGGGTAGCGCTCGACCAGCTGGTGGACGACCTCCACCTGCTCCAGAACGGCGGTGACGGCACTGTGGCCCTCGAACTCACAGGGCACGTACACCGACCAGAACTGCATGCCCAGCTTCCCGTCGGCGAGCTTCGGGAAGTCGGTGTGCAGCGCGGGCTGCCGCACGGTCAGGTCGAGCGACGCGACCGCCTCGACCGGGTTCGGGCCACCGTGCTGCCGCAGCTCCCACGGCAGGTCGTTGTGCCCGTCGGCGAGGATGACCGCGTCCAGCAGTTTCGTAGCACGCTGTAGTGCCTCGTTAGTCATCGCCCGATCGTAGGGTGGTCCGGTATACGGACCGTACAAACGCCGCGGCGGGCCCGACGGAACCTCTCGCCCGGAAGATACCGCGGTAGGCTGTCGCGGTGACTCCGGATCCGAAGACCGACGACGACGAGATCGTCACCTGGTGGGGCCTGGTCATCGAGGGCTACCTGGCCACGCAGGACAAGCTGATGGGCGAGATCGCCGACCGCTTCGGCCTCGCGCCCGCGTCGTTCGACATCCTCCTGCGGCTGGTCCGCTCGCCCGAGCACCGGATGCCGATGACCCGCCTGGCCACGGAGGCGGCGCTGTCCAGCGGCGGCTTCACGAAGGTGGCCGACCGCCTGGTCGCGGCCGACCTGATCTGCCGCGTCCCGAGCCCGGACGACCGCCGCGTGACGTTCGCGTCGCTGACCGACCACGGGCTCGAGGTGGCGAACAAGGCGCGGGCCGCGGCGGCGGACATCCTGCGCCGGATCGTGCTGGCCCCGCTGGGCGACGACGCGGCGCAGCTCGCCGGGGCGATGCGGACGCTGCGCGAGTTCAACGGCTGACCGAAGGGGCCCTCCGGAGGAGGGCCCCTTCGCGCTCAGCTCGCCGTCGGCTGCGCTTCCCGGACGACGGCGTCCCGCAGCCGCAGCAGCTTCTCCAACCGGGCCCTGGTCTCGGTGACCGGGCACGGCAGGTGCAGGAACAGCCGGATGCCGTCGGCGCCGTCGACGCGCCAGGTGTGCACGTCGAAGGTCAACCTGCCCACCTCCGGGTGGTCGATCTCCTTGCGCTTCAGCCGGGAATCCAGCACCTCGTGGCTGCGCCACAACGCGGCGAAGCGCTCGCTGCGCGAGCACAGCGAAGCGACCAGCCTGCTGAACCCCGGGTCGTTGTAGCGCGCCGCCGCGGCCGCGCGGAACTGCGCGACCGCCTCGCGCGCGACCCGGTCCGGGTCCGGGTAGCGCGACCACACCCGCTCGCTCGTGAAGAAGCTGACCAGCAGGTTGCGGTCGTCCTCCTCGATCCCGAAGGCCGCGCGCGCCGCGGCGTTGGAGTCGAGCAGGTTCCACAGGTCGTCGACGACCAGCGCCGGGTTCGGCAGCCATTCGTCGACGACCCGGCCGGTGTCCAGGCCCAGCGCCTCCGCGCCGGCGCGAGCGCCCGGTCCGTCCTGTCCCGGGCTGATCCCCAGCAGCTGGTACAGGTAGCGGACTTCGGAGCGGTCGAGGCGCAGCGCCCGCCCGATCGCGCGGGCGACGTTCTCCGAGACGTTGATGTCCCGGCCCTGTTCCAGCCAGGCGTACCAGGACGTCCCGATCCCGGCGACGACGGCGACCTCTTCCCGCCGCAGTCCCGGCGTCCGCCGCTTTCCGGACGAAACGGACAATCCAATGTCCGCGGGCGACAAACGTGATCTCCTCGTCCGCAGGAAATGCGCCAGTTCCATACGATTACGACTAGAACCCCCAGATTTAGTCATGGCCTCATGATAAGTGAGGCAATTCCCCTGTCAAGAAAAAGCGCGTGCGGTGACGGCGCACATACCGGAAGTAGAACAAATCGCACCGAAAGGTATTCACGCGATCGATACGTTTTGAAAGATCTTCCAACAAGAACCGCCGGAACCCACGAATCGTCAAATTTTGAATCAAATCACGCGACTGTGAATGATCTTCACCTTGTCCGGAGCGTCGTGACGCCCCAGAGCACCAGCGCGGCCGACGCGAAAACGGCGCCCGCCGCGCAGACCGCGAGCCAGCCACCCGCCGAATAGGCCGCGCCGGCGACCGCGGAACCCGCCGCGCCGCCGAGGAAGTAGGTGCCGGTGTAGGCCATCGTGATCCGGCTGCGCGCTTCCGGGCGCAGCGCGTAGACCGTGCTCAGGTTCACCACCTGCACGCCCTGCACGCCCAGGTCCAGCACGATCACCCCGGCCACCAGCGACCCGAGCGCGCCGCCGCCGTCGAGGGCCATCAGGCCCCACGCGAGCAGCACGGCCAGCAGCAGCGCCCCGGTCGTCCGGCGTTCCCAGCCCCGGTCGGTGAACCGGCCCGTGACGCGGGCGGCGTACGCCCCGACCGCGCCGAGCAACCCGAACGCGCCGATCATCGCCTCGCCGTAGTGGTACGGCGGGCCGGCGAGCAGGAACGCCGTCGTGGCCCAGAACGCGCTGAACCCGGCGAAGGTCAGGAACCCGTAGGCGCACCGCAGGCGCAGCAACGGTTCCTCGCGCACGATGGCCACGACCGAGTGCAGGAGCCTGCCGTAGCCGAGCCGGTCGCCGACCGGCACCGCGGGCAGTTTCCGGTGCAGCAGCACCGCCAGCACGACCATCAGCACCGCGGCGGCCGCGTAGACCGCGCGCCAGCTGCCCGTCCACTGCGCCACCAGTCCGCCGCCGGTGCGCGCCAGCAGGACACCCACCAGCACCCCGCTCATCACCCGCCCGGTCACGCCACCGCGCTGGTCCGGCGTGGCGAGCGTGGCGGCGAACGCGACCATGATCGGCGCGACCACCGCGCTGACCGCCAGCACCCCGGACACCACGGTCAGCACCGCGATCGAGGGAGCCACCGCCGACACCGCCTGGATCACCGCGACGATCGAGATCAGCACGACGATCAGCTTCCGGCGATCGGCGATGTCGGCCAGCGGGACCACGAACACGAGGCCGGCGGCGTAGCAGGCGGTCGTGACCGTGACGATCAGCGAAGCCGTGCCGCTGCTGCTGCGGAATTCGGCGGCGATGGCGGTGAGCAGCGGCTGGACGTAGTAGATGTTGGCCACCGCGAGCCCCGCGGCGACCGCGAACAGCGTGACCATCGCCCGCGGCATGCCGTCGCCGGGGCGCATCGCGGTGCGGGCGGACGGGCTCGGCGTGGCCACTACGGGCGACCTCCCGGTGTGTCGGCGGTTCCGGCGAGTCTTCCGCCGCGGCGGGGCGCGTGCCAGACCGCGTCCTTCCCCCGGACCGCCGGTACCAGTACCGGCAGGACCAGGCTCAGCGCGGCGCGCGCCGCGCCCGGCGGCTGATCGCGCAGGTCAGCCGGGCCGTGCAGGTGCGGCGGCCGGCGTCGTCGGTGATGACGATTTCGTAGGTGGCACTGGATCTTCCCTCGTGCAACGGCGTCGCGACCCCGCGCACCGTGCCCGAAGCGACCCAGCGGTGGTGGGTGCAGGACAGGTCCAGCCCGACCGCCTGGCCGTCCGGGCCGGCGTGCTGCCAGGCCGCGAACGAGCCCAGCGTCTCGGCGAACGCGGCGTTCGCGCCGCCGTGCATGATCCCGACCGGCTGGCGGTTGCCCGACACCGGCATGGTGCCGACCACCCGGCCCGGGCGGCACTCGCCGATCACGATCCCCAGTTTCGCGATCAGCTGACCGGCCTGGTCATCCGCGGGAATCGCGCGCACCGGGAATTCTGCGTTGCTCATGTGACCTCCGGGAAACTTTTGTGAAACCCATTCATCGACCGCTGCGACGCTTTTCAGGCTAAGCCGGTTCCCCGGCGGGACCGCCGGTTCCTGTCGGCCACATCACAGTGGTGGTGGCAGTACCCGCATACCCTTGTGCGTACCAAGCGACGCAGGCAAACCGGCGGCCTGCCGTGTTAGGTTTCCGGCATCCAGCCGCCGTTGATGTCGGTTCTCCCCCTCCGGCCACGCTGATCCTTTTCTTTCGCCACACTCTTTTCGATCGGACGTATCCATGACTGAAATCGCGCTGCGCGAAACCGTCGACGACTACCTGGGCCCCGGCGCCAAGCGGTTCTTCTCGGCCGGCTACCGGCGCGTCGGCTACACCTTCGGGCCCGTGGTGGCCGACGTGCGGAGCACGCACGACACGGCCGTCACCACGCACGTCGGGCTGTCCTACCCCGCCGACTGGTCGAAGAAGCTGACCGGCGCCGACCTGCGGCCGCACCTGAGCACGATCGACGCGATCCTGCTCGGTGTCCAGCTCGCGGAAGTGTGCGTGGTGCGGACGTTCCGCCTCGATGCCGCCGCGCACCGCGCGCTGTGGATCCGCAAGGTCCGGATCCGCGCCGGCCAGCGCCCGGAGGAGGACCTGACCGAGCTGCCGCTGGCCGGACGGCTGACCGGGACCGGCACGGGCACGGTGCTGCCCGCGGTGTCCGTGGTGGACGCCCAGGTCGGCGCGATGCGGGTGCGCTGCGAAGTCGAGCACGCCGGCGGCCCGGCGCACCCGGGGCACAGCCTGCTGCCGGGCGTCGACGCGCTGCTCGGCCCGGCCAAGAACCGGTACTACGGAACGGGATTCACCCGGGGTGACCACCGCATCGGCGAGCTGGCGCTGGACGGGCTGTCCGCGAACGCGCGCGTCGACCTGACCGACGCGGGGGCCACCCAGGGCGCCGAGGCCGCCTACGGCCCGGCCCCGACGATGGTCGACGCCTTCGCCACCGGCCTGCAGCTGGCCCAGATCCTGCTCTACGAGCTCGACGGCATGCACCGCCGGGACAGCAACACGCTCTGGATGCGCAGCACCACGCTGACCACCGACAGTCCACACCGGACGTTCCGGCCGGGGCTGCGGCTGCACACCCGGCTGGAGAACGCCCGGCTCGTCGAGATGAACGACGGCGTCTGGCGCACCGCGGACATCCACACCGAACTCGGCGGGGTCGCTTTCACCTGCGCCGTCACCCACGCGCTGCCGCACGGCAGCTGAACAGGAGATCCGATGAAACTGGCCATTTCCGGCACCTATTCGTCCGGCAAGACCCTCACCTCGTACGCGCTCGCGCACTACGTCGACATCCCGCGCACCCGCGCCCGCACGATGCGGGAGCTGCTGCCGGTCGCCGTGCCGGGCAAGACCCTCGAACAGTGCACCGGGGCCGAGCTGATCCAGCTCATCGTGCGCCGGCACGTCGAGCGCTGCGTGCACGAGAGCCACCTGACCAAGGGCTTCGTCTCCGACGGCTCGTCGCTGCAGGAATGGCTCTACGGCGCCGTGCGGGTGATCGTCGGCATCAACCCGAACGACTCGGTGCACCTGTCCGACGTCGAGGCCGTCGAGCGGACGCCCGAGATGGCCTTCTTCGACGAGGTCATGGGCGAGCTCGGCAAGGCGATCAAGGACCACGTCAAGCAGACCTACGACGCGTTCGTGCACCTGCCCAACGAGCTGGAGCTGGCCAAGGACGGCCACCGGCCGGTGAACGAGCGGTTCCGCCGGCTGGCCGACGAGGGCATCGCGGCGGCGATCGACGAGCTGGGCATCCCGCGGCACGTCGTCGGCGGCACGCTGCCGGAGCGGCTGAACCAGATCGTCGACCTGTTCGGCTTCGCGCCGGTGATGACGGTCGACGAGGCCATCGGACGGGCCCAGGAGGAGTATCGCGCGGTCGACATGACGATCGAGTCCGACCGCGCCTGGGCCGTCACCGCGGCGTCGTGAGCGCCACGACTCGCGCGGCCGTGCTGACCGGGCTCGGCTCGACCGTGCCGGACCAGGTGGTCACCAACGCGATGCTGGCGTCCCGGATGGACACCTCCGACGAGTGGATCCGGTCGCGGACCGGGATCCGGGAGCGCCGCGTCGTCGAGCCCGGCACGGCGACCGGCGACCTGGCCACCGAGGCCGGACGGCGGGCGCTGAAGTCGGCCGGGGTCGACGCGGTGGACGCGCTGGTGCTGGCCACCACGACCCCGGACCACACGTGCCCGGCGACGGGACCGGCGGTGGCCGACCGGCTCGGGCTGGGCACGATCCCCGCCTACGACGTCGCCGCGGTGTGCTCGGGCTTCCTGTACGCGCTGGCCACGGCGGCCGGGCTGATCGCGCTCGGCACCGCGGACCGGGTACTGGTGGTCGCGGCCGAGGCGTTCACCACGATCATCGACCCGGCCGACCGCACCACCGCGCCGATCTTCGGCGACGGTGCCGGCGCGGTGGTCCTGGAGGCAGGCGACGCGGCCCAGCGCGGCGCGTTGCTGGGCTTCGACCTCGGCAGCGACGGCGCACTGGCCGACCTGATCATCGTGCCGGCCGGCGGCTCGCGGCGGCGGACGTCGGCCGACCCGGCCGAGTACTTCATGAAGATGCGGGGCCGCACGGTGTTCACCAACGCCGTGCTGCGGATGGCGTCCTCGTCGCGGGCGGCGCTGGCCCGCACCGGCTGGAAGCCCGGCGACGTCGACCGGCTGGTCGGGCACCAGGCGAACGTCCGCATCCTGCGCGCGGTCGCCGAAGAGCTCGGCCTGCCCGCCGAACGCGCCTTCGTCGACGTCGACAAGTACGGCAACACCGCCGCCGCGTCCATCCCGCTCGCGCTGGACGACGCCGCGAGCTCCGGGCTGCTCACCGCGGGCGACCGCGTCCTGCTCACCGCGTTCGGCGGTGGTGCCAGCTGGGGCGCGGTGACGCTCGAGTGGCCCGACCTGTCCTGACCCACCGATACCGGAGGAACCCGTGGAAACCACCGTCAACGCCCGTGTCATCCAGCTGCTGGCCGACAAGGCCGAACTGCCGGTCGAGGAGCTGGCCGCCCACCGCACGCTCGAGGAGATCGGCCTGGATTCGCTGCACCTGATGGAGATCGCGCTCTGGGTGCAGCGCGAGTACGGCGCGGTCGTGCCGGAAGGCGACCTGCACCACGAACTGACCGTCGGCGAGGCGCTCGCTTACCTCGACGAGAAGACCGCTGCGGTTCGATGAACCACCGGCTGGCGTTCTTCGACGTCGACGGGACGCTCCTGACCGTCACGAGCCTGTTCCGGTTCCTCGCCTACGACTGCGCGGTGCGCGGTGAGCCGGAGTCCTACGTGGACTTCATGGCGGAGCTGGACCGGCTGAAGGCGGCGGGCGCGTCCCGCGTCGAGGCCAACCGGGCGTTCTTCGGGGCGTTCGCCGGCCGGTCGGTGGCCGACCTGGTCACCGGCGGCCGGCGCTGGTTCGAGCTCGAACGGTCGTTCGGCGGGCTGTTCGACCCGCGCGTGCTCACGATGCTGCGCGCGCACTCGGCCGGCGGCGACCTGGTCGTGCTGCTGTCCGGCTCGTTCGCGCCGTGCCTCGGCCCGATCGCCCGGCTCACCGGCGCGGACGTCGTGGTGTGCACCGAGCCCGAAATCCACGACGGCCGCTACACCGGGCGCGTGGCCGACCCGATGGTCGGCCCGCGCAAGGCCGAGGCCGCCGCGGCGATCGCCGCCGGGCACGGGATCGACCCGGCGGACTGCTTTTCCTACGGCGACGACGCCTCCGACCTGGCGGTGCTCGAGCTCACCGGCTGCCCGGTCGTCGTCGGCGACGACCCGGTGCTGGCCGAGCGGGCCCGGCGGCTGGGCTGGCGGCGGATCCCGTCGTTGCCGATCGCCGACCGCCCGCTCTTCGGGGGTCCGGGTGGCGAGGCCCCCGGCACCAGGGCGAAGCACCGAATGTCACAGCCGCTCTTCGGCGTTCCCGCACTCTCCAGGAGGTAGACCACTCATGAAGGTCGTGCAGACCACCGCCGCCGGCGAGCCGGACGTGCTCGTCCTGTCCGATATGGACAAACCGGCTCCCGTCCCGACCGAGGTGCTGGTGCGGGTGCACGCCGCCGGCGTCAACCCGGTGGACTGGAAGATCCGCGGCGGGATCTTCCCCACCGGCGCGCTCGGCGCGCACCCGTTCGTGCAGGGCTGGGACGTCGCCGGCGTCGTCGAAGCCGGTCCGCGCGTGACCCGGTTCGCCCCCGGTGACGAGGTCTTCGGGCTGCTCTGGTTCCCGCGCGAAGCCGGGGGCTACGGCGAGTACGTCACCGCACCCGCCCGGCAGTTCGCGCACAAGCCCGCGGGGCTGAGCTTCACCGAGGCCGCCGGCCTGCCGATGGCCGGCCTGACCGCCTGGCAGACGCTGGTCGACGTGGCCGGCGTCAAGGCGGGCGACCGGGTGCTGGTCACCGCCGCCGCGGGCGGGGTCGGCCACCTGGCCGCGCAGATCGCGCACGCGCGCGGCGCGGTCGTCACCGGCACGGCCACTGCGGCGAAGCACGAGTTCCTGGCCTCGGTCGGCGTCGACGAGGCCGTCGACTACACCGCCGTCGAGGTCCGTGCGGCCGTGCGCGACCAGGACGTCGTGCTCGACCTGCTCGGCGGCGACCACACGCTCGGCCTGCTCGACACGCTCCGGCCGGGCGGGTTGCTGATCCTCACCATCGGCCAGGTCAGCGCCGAGGTCACCGCGGCCGCCGCCGAGCGCGGCGTGCGCGTCAGCCCGTTCCTCGTCGAGCCCGACGGCGCCGGGCTGACCGAGCTGGCCCGTCTGGTGGACCGGGGCGAGCTGCGCGTGCACCTCGACCACGTGCTGCCGCTGTCCGACGCCGTCAAGGCGCACGAGCTCGGGGAAACCGGGCGCACCACCGGAAAGATCGTCCTGCAGGTCACCGAACCCGAGAAGGAGTTCTGACGTGTCAACCTCCGTGTCCGCGCGGCGGGCCAGTCCGGCGATCACGCTCGTCGCCGTCTGTGTCGCTTGTGGACTGCTGCCCGCGTCGCTGACCGGGACGTCGATCGCGCTGCCGGACATCGGCACCGACCTCGGCGTCTCGCTGGTCAGCGTCCAGTGGATCGTCAACGCCTACAACCTGACCTTCGCCAGCGTCATGCTCGCCACCGGCGCGCTCGCGGACCTGCTGGGCCGCAAGCGGATGTTCGGCATCGGGCTGGCCGGGTTCGTCGCCTGCACCGCGGCGGCCGGCGCCGTCTCGGACATCGTCGTGCTGGACGTCCTGCGCGGCGCCGCGGGCATCGCGGCCGCCATGGTGCTCACCGCCGCGTCCGCGATGCTGGCGCAGGCGTTCGACGGCCCCGCCCGGATGAAGGCGTTCGGCTGGCTCGGCTCGTCGTTCGGCCTCGGCCTGGCGCTGGGCCCGTCGACGTCCGGGATCCTGGTCGACCTGTGGGGCTGGCGTGCGGTGTTCTTCACGCACGCGCTCATCGCCGCCGCCGTCGCGCTCGCGCTGCCGAAGCTCGCCGAATCGCGCAACCCGGACGCCACCGGCGTCGACTGGCTCGGCACCACGACGTTCAGCGGCAGCCTGTTCGCGCTGACCCTGGCCCTGGTCGAAGGACCGCAGCTGGGCTGGGCCGCGCCCACCGTGCTGGCGCTCTACGCCGCCTGCGTGGTGCTGCTGATCGCGTTCGTGGTCGCCGAAAGCCGCCAGGAGCGGCCGATGTTCGACCTGAGCCTGTTCCGGCAGCCCCGGTTCGTCGCGGTCTGCCTGATGCCGGTGCTGCTGGCCTTCGGGTTCGTCTGCCTGCTCGTGTTCCTCCCGTCGTTCTTCATCGGCATCACCGGGATGAGCGCGCAGCGGGCCGGGTTGACCATGCTGCTGCTGACCGTGCCGGTGCTGGTGTTCCCGGTGGTGGCCGGCACGGTGAGCAAGACCGTGCCGCCGCGCGTGCTGCTCGGCGCCAGCCTGCTGCTGGTCGCCGGCGGGGCCGCGTGGCTGACCACGATCGACCGGACGTCGGGCGTCGGCACGCTGCTCGGCCCGCTGCTGGTGATCGGCACCGGCGTCGGCATCTCGTTCGGCCTGCTGGACGGCGCCGCGGTCAGCACCGTGCCCGCGTCCCGTGCCGGCATGGCCGCCGGGATGTTCAACACCATGCGGCTGACCGGCGAGGCCGTCGCCATCGCCGGGATGGGTTCCCTGCTGGTGACCCTGACCCGCGGTGGGCTGACCGGCGATCCCGGCCGGTACGCGGCCGCGGGTGACGCCGGCACCGTCGCCAACAAGGCCGCACAGGGGCAGATCGCCGAGCTGGCCACGGCCCTGCCCGCCGGCCAGCGCGCGGCCTTCACCGACTTCGTGTCCGGCTCCTACACCACGGCGTTCCACACCGTGCTGTGGCTGCTGGCCGCGGTCTGCGCGCTCGGCGCGCCCGCCATCGTGTGGATGCTGCGCGACCGTACGTCCACTGTGGACGAACTGGCCCCCGTGACCCCCTGACCCGAGGAGCGAACCATGGCAGAGGAACTGCCGGTCCTGATCGTCGGCGGCGGCCCGGTCGGGCTGACCGCCGCGGCCGAGCTGGCCCGGCGCGACATCCCGGTGCGGCTCGTCGACAAGGCGAGCGAGCCCAGCCCGCTCACCAAGGCCCTGATGGTGTGGCCGCGCACCCTGGAGGTGCTGCGGCTGCTGGGCGGCGGCGAGCACATCGAGACCTACGGCCTGCCCATCGACGCTTTCCGCTACTACTCCGAGAACAAGCAGATCTGCCGGATCGGCTTCGGCCCGCGGACCCGGCCGTCGGTCATCACCCAGCCCGACGTCGAGACGCTGCTGCGCAAGTCGCTGGCCGACGCGGGCGGCACCACCGAGTGGGCGACCACGCTCACCGGCCTGCGCCAGGACGGCGACGGCGTCGAGGTCACCCTGGCGGGGCCGGACGGCCGCGAGGAGCTCGCGCGGTTCTCCTACGTCCTGGGCACCGACGGCGCGACCAGCACGGTGCGCAAGCAGATCGGCCTGGAGTTCCAGGGCAGCACGTACGAGAACGTCTTCATCCTGGCCGACAGCTCCATCGAAGGCGACCTGCAGCGTGACGCCGTGCACTACTACTGCTCGTCGCGCGGGGTCATGGTGCTCGTCCCGCTCTACAACGGCCGGTTCCGGGTGTTCACCGCCGGGCCGCCCGGGATGCGCCCGGAGGACCTGACCCCGGCCGTGCTGCAGGACTTCCTGGACAAGCGCGGGCCCGGTGGCCTGCGGCTGTACGACATCGACTGGCTGACGACGTTCAGCATCCACGCCCGGCACGCCGAGAAGTTCCACGTGGGCCGGGTGTTCCTGGCCGGCGACTCGGCGCACGTGCACAGCCCGGCGGGTGGGCAGGGCCTCAACACCGGGGTCACCGACGCGCACAACCTGGCCTGGAAGCTGGCGCTGGTGCACCGCGGGCACGCCGGCCGGGGGCTGCTCGACAGCTACGGGGTGGAACGGGCGTCCGTCGCCTCGGCGGTCGTCAAGCAGGCCGAGGCGCAGACCAAGGCGTGGCTGCTGAAGAAGCGCTGGCAGATCGCCGCGCGCGACGTCTCGGCGGGGCTCGCCGAGCGGCTCGGCCTGTTCGACCGCTACTACGCGCCGTGGCTGGCCGGCCTGACCAACCACTACCCGGCCGGGGCCGCGGTGGCGGGCCCGGTCGACAAGCGCACCCGGCCCTCGTCCGTCCTCAGTGGACATCTGCTGCCGGACGAGCCGGTCCGGTACGAGGGCACGGTCTCCGCCCTGCGGTCCGTCATGCCCATCGACCGGTACACGCTGCTGGTCAGCCGGACCGAGGACACGCCGGAGCTCCGTGCCCTGCTGGCGTCCCACCGCGACCTGCTCACGCTGCGGGTGCTGCACGCGGACGGGTCGCTCACCGAGGACTTCACCCCTCCGCCCCCGGGTCCGGGCAAGCTGTGGCGTCCCAAACCCTTCACCGCCCTGGTGCGGCCCGACCACTACGTCGCCGCCGTCGGCGTGTCCACCGTGCGGGCCCACCTGTCCGCCATCACCACCTGAGGAGATCCCCTGTGTCCACCCCCACCACCGTCCGCGACACGGCGGCGACGATCGGCGAGTTCTTCACCCGCTTCGGCAACGGCGACCGGCCGGGCATGCTGGAGCTGTTCGCCGCGGACGTCGACTTCGTCGTCGCGGGCGCCGAAGAGATCGTGCCCTGGGCCGGGAAGCAGCCGTCCCTCGCCGGGGTCGAGGAGTTCCTGCGGATCGCGCTCGAGGACATCAGCACGGAGAAGTTCGACATCGCCAAGATCCTCGTCGACGGCGAGGACGGCGTGGTCCTGGGCGAGTTCGCGCACCGGATCCACCGCACGGGCAAGGTGTTCGCGAGCACGTTCGCGCTGCACGTCCGCGTCCGTGACGGGCTGATCGCGAAGTACCACATGTTCGAGGACAGCCACCGGGCCGCGCTCGCCTGGCAGGACTAGCCCGTCGTGAGTGGTGAGGGCGGTGGGAACCGCCCTTACCACTCACGACCGCTGGAATCAGGCTTCTTCGGACTTCACCCGATCGGGCTGTTCCGCCGAGGGCGCCGTCCACATCGCCAGCAGCTCCAGCGCCGAGGCCGCCGGGCTGGCCGGCTCGGGGCTGAACGCCACCAGCCGCTGGCCGGTCTCGCCGGGCAGGTCGAAGTTCTCGAAGCGCAGGGTCAGCTCGCCGACCACCGGGTGGCGGAACCGCTTGCTCCCGTGCGTCCGCTGCTTGACGTCCCGCCCGGCCCACAGCGTCCGGAACTGCTCGCTCTTCATCATCAGCTCGCCGAGCAGCGTCGCCAGCACCTCGTCGTCGTCGTGGTGGCTGGTCGCCAGGCGCAGGGTGCCGACCGTCGCGCGGGCGACGTCCTGCCAGTCGACGAACCGCTCCTTGCTGTCGGCGTCCAGGAACCCGAACCGGGCGAGGTTGCGCTCCCGCGGCGGCACGGCGGCGAAGTCGAAGAACAGCGCGGCGGCCAGCTGATTCCAGGCCAGCACGTCCATCCGGTGGTTGATGACCATCGCCGGCACCCGGTCCATCATGTCCAGCAGCTGGACCAGCTCGGTGCGGATCCGCTCGGGCCGCGGCGAGCGCGCGGACGGCCGCGGGCGGGCCAGCCCTTCGAGGTACCGGCGCTCGTCGCCGTCCAGCTGCAGCGCGCGGGCGAGCGCGTCGAGCACCGCCTCCGACGGCCGCGCCGCGCGTCCCTGCTCGAGCCGGACGTAGTACTCGACGCTGATCCCGGCGAGCGAAGCGACCTCCTCACGGCGCAGGCCGGCGACGCGGCGGCGGGGGCCGGCCTCGATGCCGGACCGGCCGGGATCGATCCTGGCCCGCCGCGACTTGAGGAACCGGCCCAGCTCGTTCTGCTCGCTCATCCCCCCAGTGTGCAGCACCGATGCGGTCCCGAGCGTGGTCCTGCGGGTACCAGTAACGCCGGTCCGGGGGTCGAACCGGGATCTGGCCGGGCCCGCCGGGCGCCGCCAGGCTGGGTCCAGCAGACCGACCAGACCTTCGAAAGGTGCACCCACCATGTGCCACAGCACGGACAGCCGCCCGCCCGCACTGGAGAACCCGGGCGAGGTCGCCCAGGACGGGATGCTCGAGCTCACCTCGGCGGACGGCACGGCGTTCTCCGCGTTCCAGGCGATCCCGGCCGAGCCCAACGGCGTCAACATCGTGATCCTGCCGGACATCCGCGGCACGCACCCGTACTACCAGGCGCTGGCCAACCGGTTCGCCCAGGCGGGCTACACCACCGCGGCCATCGACTACTACGGCCGGACCGCGGGCGTCGGCGTGCGCGACGACCAGTTCGACTGGAAGCAGTACCTGCCGTCGGTCCAGCCGGACGAGGTCGCCGCCGACGTCAAGGCGGCCGCCGAGCACCTCACGAAGTTCAACACCGGCCCGGTGTTCACCGTCGGCTTCTGCTTCGGCGGCGGCCAGTCCTGGCGGCTGTCCGCGAGCGACCTCGGCGTGACCGGCGTGATCGGCTTCTACGGCCTGCCGAAGCTGGTCAACGACGTCGTCGACGACATCTCCGCCCCCCTCCTGCTGCTGCTCGCCGGGTCCGACGTGGCGACGTCGCAGGAGGAGTTCGACGCCTTCGCCGCCTCCCTGGACAAGGCGGGCAAGACCTACGACATGCACGTCTACGAAGGCGCCCCGCACTCGTTCTTCGACGCGGCCTACGACGAGTGGCAGGAGGCGTGCGACGACGCCTGGAGCCGCATGGTGGGCTTCATCGAGAAGCACAGCGCGAAGGTCCCCGCCTGATGCAGCGGTCGGAGCGGTTCGAACGCGGGGCGGCGCGGCTGGCCGAGATGGGCGGCGACATCGAGGACATCGTCGCGCCGCTGGCCGACGTGGCCCCCGACCTGGCGACCTACGTCGGCGAGTTCGCGTTCGGCGACCTCTACACCCGTCCCGGCCTCGACCTGCGGCAGCGGCAGCTGGTCACCATCGCCGCGCTGGTCACGCTGGGTGACACCGAACGGCAGCTCCGGTTCCACACGAAGGCGGCGCTGAACGTCGGCGTCACGCCGTCGGAAATCGTCGAGACCGTGATCCACCTGCTCGCCTTCGCGGGCAACCCACGCGTGTTCAACGCCATGCTCACCGTCAAGGGCGTGTTCGCCGAACGCGGGCTGCTGCCCGTCGGGTGAGCGAAGGGGCTCCCGGCCGTCCCCTCGCGGGCGGGAGCCCCTTCCGTTGAAACACGGCACGAGGTCCTAGGCCAGGCCCGGCATCAGCTTGACCGCGTTGCCCCCGAGGACGCCGCTCAGGACGTCCTCGGGCAGGCCCAGCCCGAGCAGCGCCCGCACGTTCTTCGCCACGCCCGGCACGCCGGGCCAGTCCGTCCCGAAGACGAACTTCCCGGCCAGCCGCGGGAAGTCGAACCGCCGGTAGTACTCCGGCAGCTTCTTCGGCGGCAGCCCGGCGAGGTCGAGCCAGACGTTGTCGCGGGCCAGCGCGAGGAACGCAGCCACGTCGTACCACCAGCCGCGACCACCGTGGGCGAAGACGAACTGCAGGGCCGGGAAGTCCTCGACCACGTCCGACAGCAGTTCGGGGTTGCCGAAACTCGTGCGGGAGCCCGGGAAGCTGGACGTGCCGGAGTGGAGGATCACCGGCACCCCGCGTTCGAGGCACAGCTGGTAGACCGGGTACAGCTCCTTGTCCGCCGGCGAGAACGCGCCGTGCACCGGGTGGATCTTCAGCGCCACCGCCCCCAGATCCAGCTGCCGCGCCACCTCCGCCGCCGCCGGGTGGTGCAGGTACGGGTTGACGTTCGCCACGAGCCGGAACCGCGCCGGGTTGTGCTCGACCAGCGACAGGTTGTCCTCGATCGGCTGGATGCCGGTCGCCCGCGGGCTGTACTCGCAGAACAGCAGGACCCGGTCGACGCCTTCGGACTCCATCAGCTCGTCCATCGCCGCCGGGATCACTTCCCCCGCGGCGGAGTACACCGAACGCCACGGGTACGCCCCGGCGAAGTCGTGCGCCCACTGCAGCCACGCGGGTTTCAGCGTCGGCAGCCGCGGCGCGTGGACGTGGGCGTCGACCACGAAGTGCCCGTCGATCACGAGCTGGGCACCGTCCGCAGCACGTCGCGGACCTGCTCGCGGATCACGTTCCGGCGGATCTTGCCGGTCGCCGTCTTCGGCAGCTCGGCCAGCTCGACCACCCCGCGCGGGCGCTTGAACGCGGCGAGCCCCTCGCGGCAGAACTCGATCAGCTCGTCCCGGTCCACCGCGAACCCGGGGGCGGGCACCACGCAGGCGACGGGTTTGTCGAGGCCGTCGGCGTCCGGCGCGGCGACGACCGCCACCTCGGCCACCGCCGGGTGCTGCCGCAGCCGTTCCTCCACTTCGGACGGTGACACCCAGATCCCGCCGGCCTTCAGCATGTCCCCGAACCGGCCCAGGCAGCTGTAGGTGCCGTCCTCGTTGCGGACGTAGCTGTCGCCGGTCCGCAGCCACTCGCCCTGGAAGACGAGCTTCGTCGCGTCGTAGCGGGCCCAGTAGCCGGTCGCCGTCGACGGCCCGGCCACGAACAGCTCGCCCGGCTTTCCGGCGGCGGCGATCACCGCCCCGGCCTCGTCGCGGAGCTGCACCGAGTACCCGGGAACCGGGACGCCGGTGCTGCCCGGCCGCACCGAACCGGGCTGGTTCGACAGGAAGATGTGCAGCGCCTCGGTCGACCCGATGCCGTCGAGGATTTCCAGCCCGAAGCGGGCTCGGAACCGTTCGAACAGCGACGCGGGCAGCGGCTCGCCGGCCGAAACCGCGTGCCGCACCGAGGAAAACGAGTCGTCCGGGACATCGCTGGCGAGCAACGCCGCGTAGAACGTCGGGACCGCGAAGAACAGGGACGGCTGCTCCTCGCGAGCGCGTCTCGCGAACAGCGCGGGCGTCGGCCGCGAAGGCTCGAGCAGCGTCGTGCCGCCCGCGCCGAGCGGGAAGAAACACGAGTTTCCCAGCCCGTAGGCGAAGAACAGCTTCGGCACGGACAGGAACCGGTCCGCCGACGTCGTGGCCAACACACCACGCGCGTAGGTCTCGCAGACCGCGCGGATGCTCGCGTGCCGGTGCATCGCGCCCTTCGGCTGCCCGGTCGTCCCCGACGTGTACAGCCACAGCGCGGGCGAGTCCTCCCACGTCCGTCCGCCGGGGAACGCTCCGGCCAGCGACGCCCAGTCGTGCGTCCGGACACCGAACCCGGCGCCGTCGCAGCGGTCGAGCACGACGTCGGTGACCTCGGGCGCCAGCTCCAGCGCGGTCACCGCCTGCCCGGCGAACTCCCCGGACACGCACAGCACGCGGGCCCGCGAGTCGGCCAGCACCTGGCCCAGCTCCGGCCCGGTGACCATGGTCGACACCGGGACGGCGACCGCGCCGGCCAGCATCGCGCCGAGGATGCCGGTGAGCAGCTCGACGTCGTCGACCATGCAGAACATGACCCGTTCTTCGGGCCGCACGCCGAGTTCGAGCAGGCCGCCGGCGACGCGCCGGGACTCCGCCGCGAGCTCGGCGTAGGTGAGCGAGCGGCGGGGCGAGACGACCGCGGTCGCGTCCGGGCGCCCGGCCTGCAGCAGGTACTCCGCGGCATTGAACGCTGTCGCCACCAGGCCTCCTACGTGAGGTACACGTACTCGTAGTCGATGGGCTTCCCGTTGATGCCCTGCCGCGGCGGCGCCACCCAGCTCGCGATCTTCCCCCGCTCGTACACCGGGCGCATCAGCGAGCGGACGAACGTGAGGTCTTCGGTCGTGGGCAGCCACTTGCGTTTGCCCGCCTCCCAGGTCGCCTCGTCGACGATGGTGCCGTCGGGAGTGACGTGGTGGCCGGAGTTTATGCCCACTTCGCGGTTGAAGCCAGGGTGCGGCAAGCGGAACGCGAAGTCGATGCCGGCGTCGGAGAGGATCTTGTTCCAGCGCTTCACGCCGGTCTGGCAGTCGGCCACGTACTCGCTGCGCAGGTCGAGGTTCAGCAGCAGGATCGCCTGCATCTCCTCGGTGGTCCAGGTGCCGTCGCCGTTCGGCCGCTCCAGCGTGCGGGCGTCTTCGGTGAGCTTGTGGTCGTCCTTGCGGCGGGTCTCCTGCCAGCGGCCCTTGAGCCCGGCGGTGTAGTAGTTCGCCGCGTTCGTCGACGTCTCGCTGCCGAACAGGTCCAGGGACACCGTGTAGTGGAAGTTGATGTACTTCTGGATGACGTCCAGCGGGATGCCGCCGTGCGGGCCGATGTCGTACGTGTCGTGCTCGCGGATCAGCTCGGCGCTGCGGGTCACCACGCGGTCGACGCCGGTGGTGCCGACCATCATGTGGTGCGCTTCCTCCTTGAGCATGAACTCGCAGGTGCGCGAGAGCGGGTCGAAGGAGCTCTCCTTGAGCGTGCCGAGCTGGTACTTCCCGTCGCGGTCGGTGAAGTAGGTGAACATGTAGAACGCCAGCCAGTCGGCGGTTTCCTCGTTGAAGGCACCGAGGATGCGGGGCGCGTCCGGGCTGCCGGAGTTGCGCAGCAGGAGCCCTTCGGCCTCGTCCCGGCCTTCGCGGCCGAAGTAGGCGTGCAGCAGGTACACCATCGCCCACAGGTGCCGGCCTTCTTCGACGTTGACCTGGAAGAGGTTCCGCAGGTCGTACAGGCTCGGCGCGGTCAGGCCGAGGAGTTTCTGCTGCTCGACCGACGCCGGTTCGGTGTCGCCCTGGATGACGATCAGCCGCTGCAGGTCGGCGCGGTATTCGCCGGGCACCTGCTGCCAGACCGGCTCGCCCTGGTGCTCGCCGAAGGCGATCCGGCGGTCGGGGTCGCGTTCGGCGAGGAAGATGCCCCAGCGGTAGTCGGGGACGTTGACGTGGTCGAAGTGCGCCCAGCCCTCGCGGCCCACGCTGACGGCGGTGCGCAGGTAGACGCCCTGGGTCTCCAGCGTCGGGCCCATCTCGGCCCACCAGTGCATGAACTTCGGCTGCCAGCCCTCCAGGGCCCGCTGCAGCCTGCGGTCCTCGGAGAGGTTGACGTTGTTCGGGATCTTGGCGTCGTAGTCGATTTTCTCGGGCATTTTGCGCTAGACCCGCTTCCTGTCGAAGACGGCCTTCTGTCCCGTACCGTAGCGGCGCAGCGCGCCTTCCGGTCCGGATGCGTTCGGCCGGGTGAAAATCCAGTTCTGCCAAGCCGCCAGCCGGCCGAAGATCTTGGTCTCGATGGTCTCGGGACCGACGAACCGGTGGTTGGCCTCCATCCCGGTGAGCGCGTCCGGGGAGAGCGACGCGCGGCCTTCGAGGGCGATCCGGATCTCGTCCTCCCAGTCGAGGTCGTCCGGGGCGTCGGTGACCAGGCCGAGTTCGAGGGCTTCGGCGGGGCTGAGCTCGCGGTTCTTTTCGCGGGTGAGCCAGGCGAGGTGGTCGTCGTCGCCGTAGAAGCGCGCCTGGAGGCGGGTCAGGCCGTTGCCCATCGGGAAGGCGCCGAAGTTGGCGTCGGTGAGCTGAAGGGACGCTCGAAGCGGACTGTGCTCATTGTCGATCGGCGGGCCGTCCAGGATGTACTGGCGGTCCGCGGCCAGCGCGATTTCCAGCAGTGCGCCGGTGAAGCAGCTGCCCGGTTCGATGAGCGCGATCAGGCTGCGGCTGGTGACGTCGAGGCGCTTGAGGGTGCGCTTGAAGTAGTGCGTGATCTCGTTGGCGAGCCAGTCCTTCTGCCCCAGTACGGCCTGCTCGTGCGCCAGGACCTTCGCGGGGTCGCCCTGGGTGCGCAGGATCCACGTCCCGGCTTCGACCTCGTTGGTGCGCAGCCGCAGGATGGCGTCGTCGAGCTCGCGGGTCATGGCGAGGAACCAGCCGTCCGCGCCCTCTTCGTGCAGGTCGCCGGGGTCGTTCTCCGGGCCGTTGACGGTGATCGTGGCCTGATCCCCGGCCACGTCGATGTCGACATAGCGATGCTGGAGCGGCGTCAGCTCGATGCCCTGATCAGCCGGCTTTTCGGAGGCGTGCGCGAGGTCCCGCGCCTTCTCCAGGACCTTCTCGCGGAAGCCCTGGCGGGGCACCAGTTCGTCGACCAGGCGCCAGTCGACCGCCGTCCGGCCCTTGACGCCGTCCGGGCGCGTGGCGAAGACGTCGGCGAGGTCCCGGCGCACGCGGCGCTTGTCGACGACCCGGGTGAGGCCGCCGGTGCCGGGCAGCACGCCGAGCAGCGGAACCTCCGGCAGCGCGACGGTCGAGGAGTTGTCGTCGATCAGGAAGATCTTCTCGCAGGCCAGCGCGATCTCGTAGCCACCGCCGGCGCAGGTGCCGTTCACCGCGGCCACGTAGACTTGGCCGGAGTGCTCGGTGGCGTCCTCCATACCGTTGCGGGTCTCGTTGGTGAACTTGCAGAAGTTGACCTTCCAGTGGTGCTCCGACGCGGCGAGCATGCGGATGTTCGCTCCGGCGCAGAACACCTTCTCCTTCGCGCTGGTCACGATGACCACGCGGACCTCGGGGTGCTCGAACCGCAGCCGCTGCGTGGCGTCGTAGAGCTCGATGTCGACGCCGAGGTCGTAGGAGTTGAGCTTGAGCTCGTACCCCGGGACCAGCCCACCCTGCTCGTCGACGTCCAGCTCCAGCCAGGCCACCTCCTCGTCGATCCGCAGGCGCCAGTGGCGGTACTCGTCCGGACGGCGTTCGAAGACAACCGGTGTGGTGGTGGTCACTCTTCGAGTGTCTACACCAGTCAGACGGACGTCAATGTTGTGTAGAAACTTGATCTCGGCCGCTCACCCGGTTGAGCGTGGTCCACGCCCAGGTGAGGAACACCCACAGGGCCAGCCCGGCGGCGGCGTCGGTGAAGATCGTCGCGAACCAGAACGCGGGAATCTGCGGCACACCGGTCAGAAAATGGCCCAGCGTGACCATCCCGGCCAGCGAGTAGCCCAAGAGGAACGCCAGCGCCCGCTCGTACCGCCCCTGGGTGTACGCGCGGTAGCCGAGCCAGCCGAACGCCGTCAACACCACCCAGGTGACGGCCACGACGATGCCGCCGACGAGCGGCGTGATCCCCTCCAGCTGCGGATAGTCCGCGTACCGGACGGCGTTGTGGGCGTAGTGGATCCCCGTGCTGAGCAGCGAGAAGCCGAGGATCACGCGAAGCGGTGCCAGTCCCTTGTCCATCACGCCCCCCATTTGATAGATCGCTCTAGCGACCATACCTCCTGGGCACTTTCACGTGAAAGTGCCCACGGGGGCACTTTCACGTGAAAGTGACGGTCAGGCGAGGTCGATGCGGTGCTGGGTCACCGGGTAACCCGCCTTCGCGAAGGCTTTGGCCATCGGGACGTTGCCGACGTCGGTGCCCGCGACGATCCGGTCCGCGCCGTAGCCGACGAGGTCGTGCGTGGCCTCGACCAGGAGGTCGTACGCGTAACCGTGGCCTCGGTGCTCCGGCACCACGGCCACGTAGCCGACCACCGGGTCGTAGACGTTCCGGCTCGGCAGGACGAGGCCGACCAGCTCGCCTTCGCGCGTGTACGCCAGCCGCCACCAGTCCCGTGGCGCCGGCATCCACTTCATGATGTCGAGGTCCTCCTGCGCGGCCGCGTCGAGACCGTGCTCCTCGACGGCCTTCCGCACGTGCGCGTCGAGGCTGCCGACGTGCACGCGCTTGAAGACGTCGAGGATGACGCTGTCGTCGGGCTCCGGCCGGAACTCGAGCCGTCCGGGCTTCTCCGGCAGGCCGTTCTCCGGCGTCCAGCGGAAGCGGTAGCGCTCGACCAGCTTGCGGTAGCCCGCCCGCTCGGCCGCCTGGACCCGGCGGCCGACCTCGGCCGCGACGTCCGGATCGTCCTGCCACGCCGGTGGGGTGTGCAGCGAGTACTCGGCGCGCAGCGGCGCGGTCTTCAGCAGCTCGACGGCCGCGTCGAAGTCGGTGAAGTCGAACCAGTCCAGGGCGACCGGGTCTTCGTCGCCGGCCTTGGCCCACCAGGCGGCGCGGGCCACGACGACGTCGTCGCGCAGGGCGATCCAGACGCGCTCGGGCGGGTACTCGCCCCGCCTCGCCATCTCGACGAAGTCGTCACCGAGCAGCTTGCGGCCGACGAGACCGCGGTCGGGCAGGGAGGTGAACAGTGCTTCTTCGCCCGCTTCGAGCGGGCGCACGACCAGATCGGTCATGGAAATCCTTCCGGGAGTACGCGCTCCCGGTCAGGCAGCCGGCACCCTCGCTGCGAGGTGGGAGCGCGTGATCGGTTGCGTGATCATCGGTCCCACCTCCTTTCGCTGGTCAAGGTGCCTGCACGCGACCCTAGGGGTTGCACCCGCGGGGATCAACGTATTTTCCGCGGGCTCACGCCGCGGCGGTTGCCCCGCCGACCGGGAACCGCACGCCGGTGAGGTCTTCCGAGACGGCCCAAAGACGTTGCTGCGCGGTCAGGTCGTAGGAGTCCGGGCTGGAGGCGACCAGCTTCGGGTAGCCGCGCCGCTCGGCCAGACCGCTGGGCCCGTAGTACTGCCCGCCGAGAACCGACGGGTCGGTGGCGGCCCGCAGGGTGGGCAGCGCGCCCGCCGTCGCGGGCTGGGTGAGCACCGGAGCGAGCCAGGTGAGCAGCCGCCGGACGACGGCCGGGCTGTTGCGGGCCAGTTCGGTGTCGGAGATACCGGGGTGTGCGGCCACGGCGACGGTGGTGCCGTGCGCGGCGAGCCTGCGCTGCAGCTCGTAGGTGAACATCAGGTTGGCGAGTTTCGACTGGCCGTAGGCCGCGATCCGGCTGTAGGAACGCTCCCACTGCAGGTCGTCGAAGTGAATGGCGGCGTTGATGCGGTGGCCGGTGCTGCTGACCGTGACGACCCGGGAGCCGGGCACGGGCAGCAGCCGGTCGAGCAGCAGCCCGGTGAGCGCGAAGTGGCCCAGGTGGTTGGTGCCGAACTGCAGCTCGAAGCCGTCGCGGGTGGTCTGCTTCGGCGTGTACATCACGCCGGCGTTGTTGATCAGCAGGTCGATCCGCGGGTGGGCGGCACGCAGGGCGGCCGCGGCGGCCCGGATCGATTCCAGCGAGGTCAGGTCCAGCTCCCGCACGGAGACGTCGCCGTCGATCCGGGCCGCGGCCAGCCTGCCCTTTCCGGTGTCCCGCACGGCCAGCACGACCGTGGCCCCGCGCTCCGCGAGCCGCCGGGCGGTCTCGAACCCCAGCCCGGTGTTGGCGCCGGTGATCACGGCCACGCGGCCGTCCTGGCGCGGGATCTGCTGCTCGGTCCAGTTCATCGAAGGCTCCCTAATGTACCGCCGGTAACTTGTGCTCGGGACGGTAATGTACCGCCGGTACACTGTCAAGGTACCGGCGGTACACGAGCTAGGGTCGACGGCATGACGTTCCAGCGGGCGCGCACCGAAGAGCAGCGGGAGGTCCGGCGCCGGGCGATCCTGGAGACGACCTCCGCGATGCTCGACGAGATGCCGGTGGCCGAGGTGACCCTGAACGAGCTGAGCCGGCGGGTCGGCCTGGCCAAGACGGCGGTCCTGCGCTATTTCGAGTCCCGCGAGGCGGTGCTGCTCGACCTGATGGACGACCGGACGGCGACCTGGCTGGCCGGACTGGAACAGGAACTGGGCCGCGGCGTCGACCCCAGCCGTCCCCCGGAGGAACGAGCCGAACAGACGGCCGACGTGCTCAGCCGGTCGCTCGCCGCGCAGACGGTGCTCTGCGACCTCTACGGCGCACAGGGCGGCGTGCTCGAACACAACGTCTCGGTCGAAGTGGTCCGCCGGCACAAGCGGGCCTCGCTGCGCAACCTCGCGGTGATGGCCGGCCTCGTCCGGCGGTACCTGCCCGAGGTCGACGGCCACGCCGAGCAGCTCTGCCTGACCGCCCTGCTGGTGGCCGGCGCGCTGTCCGCCTACACCTCGCCGCCGCCGAGCCTGCTGGCCGTCTACGAGTCGGAGCCGGCACTGGCGGTCCACCGCATCGAGTTGCGGCCGGCGCTGCGGCTCGCGATCATCACGTCGCTCGTGGGGCTCCTGCCACGCCCTTGAGAGCGGGTCCGCGCGCGATGATCAACGTATCTTCTGCAGCACCACGCGCGTGCTCAGCCGCGGTTCGGCGTAGGAGTGCGACGCCGCCACGACGTACTCGCCCGCGATGTGCCGCCAGCCGTCGCGCCAGACTTCGGCCGACCGCGAGGCGATGGCGATGTCGGCCTCCACGACCTCACCGGGCCCGGCTTCGACGCTCGCGAAGCCGGCCAGCCAGCGGTGCGGCCGGTCGCCGCGCTCGGTCGGGGCGAGGTAGATCTGGACGACTTCGCGCCCCTTGCGCGTGCCCGTGTTGCGTACGCGGACCCGGACGCGTGCACCGCCTTCTTCGTCCGGGTCGACGTCGAGTTCTTCGTACTCCCACGTCGTGTAGCCCTGGCCCTCTCCGAACCAGTACGCGGGTTGCCGCCCTGCGCGGGCCCAAGCGCCGTAGCCGATGTACACGCCTTCGCCGTACTCGAGCACGCCTTCCTTCGGCGTCACGTCCGTGACCGGCGCGTCTTCCAGCTTCGCCGGCCAGGTCGTCGGCAGGCGGCCGCCGGGTTCTTCGCGGCCGAAGAGGACGTCGGCGAGCGCGTCGCCGCCGGCCTGGCCGGGGAACCAGGTGAGGAGCACCGCGGCGACGTCGTCACGCCACGGCATCTCGACCGGGGAGCCCGCGTTGACGACCACGACGGTGTTGCGGTTCGCCGCGGCGACCCGCGTGACGAGTTCGTCCTGGCGGCCGGGCAGGGCGAGCGACGTCCGGTCGAAGCCTTCGCTTTCGACCTCGGCGGTCGTGCCGACCACGACGACAGCGACCTCGGACTTCGCCGCCAGGGCCACGGCTTCTTCGAGGCCGGCGTCCGGGTCGAGGACCGGGCCGCGGTGGCCGAGCGCGAAGGTGACCCAGGCGAAGGTGCCCCTGGCGAACTCCGCCATCTCCGAGGGGATCCAGTAGGTCAGGCTGACGTCGACCGGTTCACCCGCGGTGAGTTCGACCTCCCGCCGCTGCTCGTGGACCTGCATGACGGACGTGAAGATGTCCCCGCCCTCCGGCAGGTTCACGCCGTCGAAGACGGTCTGGCCCGCGACGACGAGCCGGAGGTCGCCGGGACCGGTGACGCCGAAGGTGTGCGTGCCGCTGGCGTCCGGGAGGAACGTGCCGGCGATCTCGACCGACGCGAGCGTGCCGGCGTCGAGGCCGGCCGGCAGTTCACCGATCCAGTCGATCCTGGCGCTGCGCAAGGGAAATTCGGCCAGCCGGGTGCCGTCGGCGGCGCGGGCCGTCGCGCGGAGCCGGAAATTGTCGGTGGCGGCCGGTAACGTCGTGCGCGGATCGGCACCGGGGGCGTAGGCGAGTTCGGTGCCCGCGGGAACGGCCGCTTTCAGGCCGTCGAGAGGGGAGGCGATGTGGTCGGGGAACACGGTGGCACTGCCACCGCCGAGGATCTTCGGGTCCGCGGCGAGCGCGCCGATGAGCGCGATGCTCTGCGGGTTCCGCAGGGGCAGCACGCCGGTTTCGTTGCGGAGCAGCACGAACGACCGGTGCGCGACCTCGCGCGCGACCGCGTCACCGTCCACAGGGGACGTTGTCGGCGCGGGCCCGCCGCCGAGCGCGCCGGTCCGGTGCGCGAGCAGGAGCACGCGGCGGGCCATGGCGTCGACCACGGCTTCGTCGACCTCGCCGCCGCGAACGGCTTCGGCGAGCCGTTCGCCGAACACCGTGCGGGGGCCGGGCATGGCCACGTCGAGGCCGCCGTTGGCGGAGGCGACGGTGTCGCGCGCGGCCAGCCAGTCGGAGACGACGAAGCCGTCGAAGCCCCATTCGCCGCGGAGCACGCCGTTGACCAGTTCGGCGTGCTGGGTCATCGTGGTGCCGTTGACGCTGTTGTAGGCGGCCATGATCCCCCACGGCTTCGCCCGCCGGACGATGAGTTCGAACGGCGCGAGGTAGAGCTCGCGCAGGGCGCGCTCGCCGAGGCGCACGTCGACGGTGAAGCGTTCGGTCTCGAAGTCGTTGGCGACGAAGTGCTTGACCGTGACGGCGACCCCGCCGTCCTGCACGCCGGTGACGTAGCCGGCGCCGATCGACCCGGTGAGGAGGGGGTCTTCGGAGTAGCACTCGAAGTGCCGGCCGCCCAGTGGCGAGCGGTGGAGGTTGACCGTGGGGGCGAGCAGCACGTGCACGCCCTTGCGCCGGGCTTCCTGCGCGAGCAGCCGTCCGGCCTTGACGGCCAGGCGCGGGTCCCAGCTCGCGGCGAGCGCGGTCGGGCTGGGCAGGGTCACCGAGGGGTCGTCCGGGCTCCAATGCGTCCCGCGGACGCCGACCGGGCCGTCGGAGAGGACCAGCGACGCGAGCCCGATCCGCGGCAGCGCGGGGAGGGACCAGACGTCCTGGCCGGCGAGCAGGTTCACCTTGGCGTCCAGGTCGAGTTCGGCCAGCAGTGCCTCGACGTCGAAGCTCATGCGCATCCTCCGCGATCGGTCCTGCCGTCACCTTACCTGGCGACGAGTAGCGAACGTTATGTTTCCGTGACGCTCTCTGCCGTAGGCTCGGGATCATGACCCGGGCCAGGGGCGCCGACCGCCGAGCCAGCATCGTCCGAGCGGCGTTCGAGGTGATCGCCGAGCGCGGCTACCGAGGCACGTCCCTCGCCGCGGTCGCCGAGCGCGTCGGCCTGACGCAGCAGGGGCTGATGCACTACTTCCCCACCAAGGAAGACCTGCTGACGGCGGTGCTGGAAACCCGCGACGAGTGGGACCTGCTGCACTTCGGCCACGCCCGGCCGGGCGACCCCTCGGCCATTTCGGTGAGCCAGCTGGCCGACCTGGTCGACTACAACGCCACGCGGCCCGGGATCGTCCAGACGTACACGGTGCTGTCGGCGGACAGCGTCACGGAGGACCACCCGGCCCGCAAGTACTTCCAGGACCGCTACGCCCGGGTACGGGCGGGCATGGCCCAGATGCTGGAGCGCCACCGCGACGAGCTCCCTCCGGGAACCACCCCGGAGCAGCTGGCCCCCCTGGCCATCGCCACCCTGGACGGCCTCCAGCTGCAGTGGCTCCTCGACCCGGAGGAAGTCGACATGTCGGCCGGGTTCCGCACGTTCCTGGCCCTGCTGGGCGTGAAGCCGGACTGACGGTCAGCGCATCCCCACACTCTGCCGCTCGATCTCGATCAACGCGCCGCCGACCCGCGCGTGCCACCGACTCGCTCGGCAAGCCGCCGGCCCCCACCGCCCGCCCCCACGGCCGCAGGCCGGACTGACGGTCAGCGCATCCCCACACTCTGCCGCTCGACCTCGATCAACCCGACCACCCGCTCCTGCTCCCGCGGGTACGGCCCACCGGTGTACTTGGCCGCGATCCGGTCCACGATCTCCCAGGCGGCCTCACCCTCGATCCACTCGGCGACCCGGCCACGGATGATCACCGGCTCGAACGGGTTGTCCACGGGGGTCAGCGAAAGCGCGACACGCGGGTCGCGGCGCAGGTTGCGGGCCTTGCGGGAGTCCGGGCCGGTCAGGATGGCGATGCGGTCGCCCTCCGGGTCGACCCAGACCGGCACCGAATGCGGTGCGCCGTCGGGCAGGACCGTGGCCAGGTGAGCGGTGACCGTGGTGGCGAGGATGCGGCGGACGTCGGCGTCGAGCATGGTCGGCTCCTTGCTGGGGTTGGAGGTTCAGGCGACGGAGTAGTGGAGGTGGGTGACGCCGGGCGCGGCCACGGCCTCGACCAGGCTCAGCCGCACCTGCGAAGGCAACTCCCGGAAGAACGACCGGCCGCCGCCGAGCAGGACCGGGACCTGGTGGAGCACGATTTCGTCCACCAAGCCCGCCCGCAGCGCCGAAGCCAGGACGCCGCCGCCCATGAGGCCGACATCCTTGCCGCCGGCCGCTTCGCGGGCCGCCGCGATCGCGTCCTCGACGTTGCCGACGAGGGTCTGCCGCTCGGTCAGTTCCGGCGCGGGCCGGTGGCTGACCAGGAACAGCGGGACACCCGGGTGCGGGCTGCCGCCGCCGAAGTGCTCCGAGTCTTCGTAGGTGTTGCGGCCCGCCACGATCGCGCCCACGCGGCCGGCGAGCGAGTCGAAGACCCGGGCGCTCGGCTCGCTGAGCTTGAAGAAGTCGAAGACCCGGCTCGGGGTGTCCCCGTCGGAGTACCAGTCGAAGAGCGTCCCGCCGTCGCCGAGGCCCTGGCCGGGGCGGGCGCCGCGGCCGGTGATGTACCCGTCGACCGACACGGCGTGGGCACTGAAGACCTTGCTCATCACGGCTTTCCCTTCTGGGTTCCTTCAGGAGACTCCAGAACCGTAGCAGGTCAAGTTCCTTAAGGGAACCCTGACTGCTAAACTCGGCTCATGCAGCGCACGAACTTCAGCGAACTGGCCGCGTGCTCGATCGCGCGCACGCTCGACGTCATCGGCGAACCGTGGTCACCGCTGATCCTGCGGGACGTCTGGGTCGGGGTGAGCCGGTTCGAGCAGCTCCAAGCCGACCTCGGCATCTCGCGCAAGGTCCTCACCGAACGGCTGAACCACCTGGTCGACACCGGCATCCTCGAGCGCCGCCCGTACGACCGCCGTCCGCGCTACGAGTACGTGCTGACCGAGAAGGGCACCGATCTGGTCGACATGCTGATGGTGATGACGCGCTGGGGCGACAAGTGGCTGGCGGGCGAGGCGGGCCCGCCGGTGCTCTACCGCCACCACGCGTGCGGCGAAATCACCAGCGTCGACCTGCGCTGCACCCACTGCGGCGAGCCGATGCACGCCAACGACGTCGACACACTGGCCGGCCCCGGCGCCACCCGCTGACTACGACAGCCGCGGCTGAGCCACCACCGCACGCAAGCGCGACAACGTCCGCAGCGTCGTCTCCAGGTCCGCCACCGGCACCTCGGCCGCGATTTCCTCCGCCCACGCGACCTGCGCCTCCCCCAAGGCCCGCAGCGCCGCGCGCGCCCGGCGCGTCAACGACAGCAGCGGCGCCCGCGCGTCGGCCGGGTTCGGCAGGCGGTCCAGCATTCCGTTGCGCAACAAGCGGTTCACCGTCTCCTGCACGCTCTGCCGGCGCAACCCGCGGCGGCGCGCCACCTCGGCGGCCGTCGCCGGGCCGTCCTCGAGGAAGCCGAGGACCTGCCACTGCGCCGCGGTCAGCCCGACCGGCTCCGTCAGCGCGTCACCCGCGGCGAGGAACCCGCCGTTGCAGGCGAAAACCGCGTCGATCACGCGGGTGAACGTCTCGGCTCGGTGCGACCGCATGGGTGCTAGTCTCGCACATCGACAGGCACCTGTCGAAATGGAGACGACCATGGACATGCCCCGCCTCGGTCCCGCGCACGACGCGCTGCGGGCGTTCGTCGGTGACTGGACCGGCACCGAGGAGCTCGCCGCCTCGCCGTGGGCGCCGGCCTCCACCGCGCACGCGGACTGCGAATACCGGTTGGCGCTCAACGGTTTCGCCGTGGTCCAGCACTACCGGCAACGCCGCGCCGACGGGTCGGAGTTCCTCGGCCACAACGTCTTCACCGCCGATCCGGCCACCGGCGAGACGCTCTGGTACGGCTTCGACAGCTACGGTTTCCCGCCGGAGTCGCCCGCCCGCGGCGGCTGGACCGGCGCGACGCTGACCCTGGAGAAGCACACCGCGCGCGGGGTCGCCCGGCACCGGCTCACCCCGGAGGGCGCGGCGCTGACGCACGAGATCGACGTCCGGATGGGTGAAAACCCGGATTACCGCCCGTTTCTGCGCGCGCGGTACACCCGGAAGGACCAGTAACCGCGCCGAAACTGTCGGACCCCCGGAGTACAGCTGGGGGTGTGTCCGGAACCGCAGCTCCGCCCCCGCTGATCGGGGTCGAGAACGTCAAGATGCCCGAGTGGGCCCGCGTCGACGAACGCGTGGCCGCCGCGGGCTTCGGCCAAGCCGTGCGCACGCTGCCCACGGCGATCTCGGTCGTGCTGCGGCTGGCGTGGCGGACATCGCCGCGGCTGACGCTGCTGGCCGCCGTCGTGCACGTCGTTTCCGGCTGCGTCACGGCGTTCGGGCTGCTCGCCACCGCGAACGTCTTCACCGCGTTGCTCGAGCAAGGCCCGACGCCGGAACGCGTGCTGCAGTCGCTGCCGGCGATCGCGGTCGTCACCGGGTCGTACGCGGCGCGCGCGGTGCTGGACGCGGCGGTCGCCGCCGTCGAGGGCGCGCTGCGGCCGCGGGTCACCGCGGCGGCGGACGACGCGGTGACGGCCGCGGTCGTGCGCGTCGGGCTGATCGCGTTCGAGGACGCGGACTTCCGGGAACTGGCCCGGCAGGGTGCCCGGTTCGGGGTGCGGGCCATCGAGACGAGCCTGCGGCGGCTGGCCGACCTGACGTCGTCGGTGATCTCGCTGGCGGCGGCGATGATCACGGCGGGGCTGCTCAACCCGTGGCTGGCCCCGGTGCTGCTGCTCGCCGCGGCGGCCGACGGCTGGGCCGCCGCGCGCGTCGCGAAGCTGAACTACCGGCACTTCGTGGACACCGTGGGGCGCAACATCCGCAAGTCGGTCGTCGAAGAGGTGGCCACCTGGCGCTCGATGGCCCTCGAACGGCACGCGCTGACGCTGCAGGAGCCGTTGCTCGGCGAGTACCGGCGCATCTCGCGCAGCCTCACGCGCGAGGAGATCCGGCTGGCGCACCGCAGCAACCTGGTGCGCACCAGCGGGCGGGCGGCGGCCGGGCTCGGCACGGCCGTCGCGTACCTGGTGCTCGGCTGGCTGCTCTACACCGGCGGGATGGAGCTGGCGCTGGCCGGCACGGCGGTGCTGGCGATGCGCACGGCGTCGACGGCGTTGTCCAACACCATGCGCGCGGTCAACTCGCTGTACGAGGACTCCTTCTACATCGGGTTCTACAACCAGCTGCTGGCGGAGTCGCGCAAGCGGCAACCGCCGCCGTCGTCGGTGACCGCGCCCGCCGACCCGGCCGAGATCCGGCTGGACGGCGTCACGTTCACCTACCCGGGCCGCGACAGCCCGGCGCTGCGGGACATCTCGGTGACGATCCGGCGCGGCGAGGTGGTCGCGCTGGTCGGCGAGAACGGCTCGGGCAAGACCACCCTCGGCAAGCTGCTCACCGGGCTCTACCCGCCGGACGAGGGCACGGTCCGCTGGGACGACGTCGACCTGGCCCAGGCCGACCCGGCCTCGGTGCACGCGAACATCGCGGTGATCGCCCAGGAGCCGGCGGAGTGGCCGATGACCGCGGCGAACAACATCACGGTCGGCCGCCTCGGCCGCCCCGACCCCGGCGGGCAGGCGTGGCGCGAAGCCGTCGGCTACTCGGGCGCGGACGAGGTGATCGGCTCCCTGCCGGCCAAGGAGAACACGGTCCTGTCCAAGAAGTTCGACGAGGGCCACGACCTGTCGGGCGGCCAGTGGCAGCGCATGGGCATCGCCCGCGGCATCTACCGGGACGCCTCGGTACTGGTGGCCGACGAGCCGACGGCGGCCCTCGACGCCCGCGCGGAAGCCCGGGTGTTCGCCGGGCTCCAGCACGCGAGCCGTTCGGGCCGCGGCCGCCGCACGACGGTCCTGGTGACCCACCGCCTGGCCAACATCCGGTCGGCGGACCGCATCCTGGTGCTGGAGAAGGGAAGGCTGATCGAGCAAGGCACCCACGACGAGCTGATCCGCGCGGGCGGCGTCTACCACGAGCTGTACGAGATCCAGGCCCGCGCCTACCGAACCGACCCACCCTGATCGCGCCCACCCGCCCCTGCCCCCGGCGCCCGCGCCCGCGCCCCGCAGCAGTGAGCAGACGGTCGGCCCGCGCACCCGGCAGTCGGCCCGCGCACCCAGCAAGTCGGCCCGCCGACCCCGCAAGTACGCGAGTTCACCGGTCCGGTCCGCGTCACTCGCGTGATCAGAGGCGCATCTCACGTGATTGAAGGGTCAACTCGCGTGATCAGAGGGTCAACTCGCGTGACTGGAGGGTCAACTCGCGTGATCAGAGGGTCAACTCGCGTGACTGGAGGGGCATCTCGCGTGACTGGAGGGGCGGGACGTTAGGTGGCGAGGGTCAGGGAGCCCAGGTGGGAGAAGTGGGCGGCGACCCTGGAGCCGGGGTGGAGGGGGACCGCGTCCGTCATGCCGCCGGTCAGGACGAGCCAGCCCGGCTCCAAGGCCAGGCCCCGGGCCGAAAGGGCGTTCGCCGCCAGGGCCAGTGCCTCCGCCGGGTGGCCCTGGACCGCCGCGCCCGTGGCCGTGTCCACGATCTGGCCGTCGACCTCCAGGAGGGCCGCCTCGAGCGAAAGATCCAGCGCGGCCGGGGGAAGGCCCACCGGGCCCAGGCTGAAGTACGCCGACGAGCCGTTGTCCGCGACGGCGTCCGGGAGCGTGAAGCGGTAGTCCGCGTACCGGCTGTCGATGACCTCGATGCCGCCGTACACGTGGTCGACCGCGGCCAGTGCCGTCGCCGCCGTCACGCCCGGGCCCGCCAGGCGGCGGCCCAGCACGAAGACCAGTTCCGGCTCCGCGCGCGGGTGGATCAACGTCTCGTGCGGCACCGGCGCGCCCGCCGGCAGCACCATCGCGTCCGTCAGCCAGGCCAGCAACGGCGAGCCGATGCCCATCCGCTGCTGCTTGGCCCGGGACGTCAGGCCCAGCTTCACCCCGATCAGCGTCTCGCCGCGGGCCCGGCGCTGCCGCAGGGCCTCGTCCTGGATCGCGTACGCCGTGTCGACGTCCAACCCCGGCCAGTCGGCCGAGAGCGGTGCTCGCTCCGAAACCGTTCCCAACAGAGAGGCGGCTGCCTCGCGCACGTTCATGCGTCCTCCGGAGAAGCGGGAGCGAAGACCGCGGTGACACTGCCGACGCCGGCGATCGTCGTGACGATCGTGTCGCCCGGCGACACTGGGATCGCCCGGGTCATCGACCCCGGCAGCACGACGTGGCCGGGCTCCAGGGTGACGCCCAGGGGCCCCACCGTGTTCGCCAGCCAGACCAGCGAGTTCACCGGCGATCCGAGGACGGCGCCGCCCGCGCCCGTCGCCGCCACCGAACCGTTCCGGTAGAGCACGCAGCCGGCCAGCCGCAGATCCACCGAACCCGGCGAAGCCGGGCTGCTGCCCAGCACCACCCCGCCGGACGACGCGTTGTCCGCGATCGTGTCGAACAGGGAGATCTGCCAGTCCTGGATGCGGGAGTCGACGATCTCCAGCGACGGCAGCACGAACTCGACCGCCCGGACCGCGTCGGCGACCGTCACACCGGGGCCGCGCAGGGCCGAGCCCAGCACGAACGCGATCTCCGGCTCGATCCGCGGCTGCAGGAACGCCGACGTCGGGATCGGCTGGTGCTCCAGGTGGAACATGCTGCCGGTGAGGTGCCCGTAGTCGGGCTGGTCGACGCCCATCTGCCGCTGCATCGCCGCCGACGCGAGGCCGACCTTGTGCCCGCGGACGGCGTCCCCGCCCTCGACCCAGTGCCGCACCTGCTCCTGCTGGATCCGGTACGCGTCCTCGACGCCCGCGCCCGGGTACGTCTTGACCAGCGGCTCGATCGGCTCGCGCCGGGCGTAGGCCCGCGCCAGCGCGGCGGCGGCCTCCTGCACCTTGCTGACGTCCACCCCCGAGACTCTGCCGGGTGCGCTCCGCCCGCACAAGCACGAACGTTCCACCCAGCGGAACTCTCGCCCGACAATCTCTTGCGCGCGAGATAAACCGGGCGTAGCGTGGAGGACATCACCACGAAGGGACGTGAGGGACATGGCACCGACCCCCGCCGAGGTCGCCAAGCTCGCCGAGATCCGCGACGAACTGCGCGAGCGCCACCTGCGCCCGGCCGCCGAACGCCCGGCGACGAACGGGCGCGGCATCCACCACACCGCGCTGATCGCCAGTGACGTCGAGCGGACCATCGAGTTCTACCAGGACATCCTCGGCTTCCCGCTCACCGAGCTGATCGAAAACCGCGACTACCCCGGCTCCAGCCACTTCTTCTTCGACGTCGGCAACGGCAACGCGGTCGCCTTCTTCGACCTGCCCGGTCTGGACCTCGGCCCGTACGCGGAAGTCCTCGGTGGACTGCACCACCTGGCCCTCTCCGTCACCCCCGATCGGTGGAGCGCGATCAGGGACAAGCTGGACGAAGCCGGCGTGCAGTACCTGCTGGAGAGCGGGACCTCCCTCTACCTGTCCGATCCGGACGGTGCCCGCGTCGAGCTGATCTCCGACCCGCTCGGCGAGATGTACGGCGAGAAGATCGGCTGAAAGCGTGGTCCGGGCGTCGCGCGCCAACTAGCCTGTGCGCGACGCCTGGAGGTCCGATGTCCGACTGGTCCCTCTCCCGCGCGAAGGCGCGGCTCGATCACCGCGAGCGGCTCGACGAACTGACCGCGCGCACCCGGTTCGAGGTGCGGCTGCACCTGAACGAGCCGGTCACGAACGGCGCCTACGACGAGCTCACGAGCATCTTCGCGATCGGTCACGGCGAATGCGCCGCCCTCCTCCAGCACCACCGGCTGCTGCCGTGGTGGGAGCGCGCGCTGCTGTTCCGCTACGCGCGGCGCATGCACGGCAAGGCGATCACCCGCAGCGTCGGCGTGGTCCCGGCCGAGGTGGCGCCGCAGGCGGCCCGCGCGTTCGGCGCCGAAATCGCCGAGCTCGCCCCCGGCTCCGGCGACACCGGCGCGAAGTACGACCTGCAGGGCCGCGGCCTGCTGACCGTGTTCCGGATCGCCGTCGGCGCCAAGGGCGCGATCTGGGCCGACCGCCACGAGGTCGCGACGACGGCCGCGCGCAACATCCTGACCTGCGCCGCGACCTTCGCCCGGCGGAAGCCGTGGCACGTCCTGTGGCCGGTCTACCGCGTGCGCGGCCTGCGGCTCTGGAAGCTTTGACGCCCGCCCGGCGTTCCACCGGTATGAACGCAGAGGAGATCCTCGCCGGTGCGAACACCATCGCCGTCGTCGGACTGAGCCGCGATCCGGCCAAGGCCGCCCACGGCGTCCCCGCCGTCCTGCAGGCCCACGGCTTCCGGATCATCCCGGTGCACCCGACCGCGACCGAGCTGCTCGGCGAGAAGGTGTACCGGTCGCTGAAGGACATCCCGGAGCCGGTGGACCTCGTCGACGTCTTCCGGCCGTCCGCCGAGGCGCCGGGCATCGCCCGCGAAGCCGTCGAGATCGGCGCCAAAGCACTGTGGCTGCAGCAGGGCATCGTCTCCGCCGAAGCGCGCCGCATCGCCGAAGAAGGCGGCCTCGCCTACGTCGAGAACCGCTGCACCGCCGTCGTCCGCGCGACCGCCGCGATCTCGAAGAGCTAGCCGGACGCTCCGAAGTGGACGATGCGGTGGTTGCCGGTCTCGGCGACCCAGACCCCGCCCGTGCCGTCGTCGGCCATGTCCCGCGGTGAGCTGATCGGCTCGGCCGTGCCGGGCAGCGCGGCGCCCGTGCGGATGTCGAACCGGGCCACGCGCCCGGTGTCGTCGACCAGCAACCGGCCGGCCTGGTCCAGCGCGACCCCGCGGGGCCGGACCAGGCCGCCGAATTCGCGCACGAACCCGCCCCGCCACGAGAACTGCACCACGCGGCGGTTGCCGGTGTCGGCGACGTAGACGTTGCCCGCCGCGTCGACCGCCACCCCTTCGGGCGCCTTGAGCCGTCCGGCCAGGACGCGCACGAGCGCGCCGTCGCGGGTGAACGCCTGGACGCGGTCGTTGCCGGTGTCGGCCACCCACACGCGGCCGCGCGTGTCGACGGCGATCCCCGACGGCGCGCGGAACTGCCCCGGCCCGGCGCCGGGTCCGCCGAACGCCCGTGGGAGCGCGGCGACTTCACTGCTGGTCACGGCACCAGGATCACCGGCCGCGAACCGCGGCGGCCAGCTCCTGGACGAGTGTTCAGCGACTGTTCCGCCCCCGCTCACCAGCTCCACCGGGAGCACGCCCGCCGGTCGAGGAAGCTGTACGCGGGCAGCGGCCCGAGCCAGTCGGCCTGGACGCCGTCGCCGCGCGCGAGCCCGGCGACGGTGTCCCGGACGACGAGCAGGTCACCGAGCCCGACCAGGAACGCCCAGCGCTCGTCGGCGCTCTCGCCCGCCGGCAGCGCCACGGAGTCGCGCGCCCGCTCGGCGACCCGGGACAGCAGCACGTCCGAACGGGCCGCCCGCCACGCGGACCCGGGTTCGGTGAACCGCAGGCAGACGTGCACCTCGGCCAGGCCGTCCAGCCGGTCGAGGTCGGCGCGGTAGGTCTCGGCGGACGGCGCGAGCACCTCGGTGCGGACGGCATCCTCGTCCTCGGCCACGGTGCCGAACCGGACCGGCAGCACCGGGCCGCCCTCGACGAGCGCGGACACCACCGCGAGGTGCGCGGCCGGGTCGGGCTCGGGATCGCCGACGACCATCGCCAGGTCTTCCCAGCGGACCGTCCGCGGCGCCCGCGGGTGCCCGGCCCGGACGACGCCGTAGAGCTGCAGCGTCACGGCTGGTCGGCGGGGATGGCGGGCGTGTCGGCGGGGCCGCCACCGGTTTGTCCCGGTCTGGTCACTTCGCTCCTTCGGTCGGGCGATGTCGGCGAGGGAGATGACGTCCCCGGTGACGACGGGTGCCGGTGCGATGTCCCGAATGGACGGACGGTTGCGCTTCCGGTTCGGCGACGCGTGCCGCCAGGCCGGTGGTCCCCCGTTCGGCACGGGCGGCATCCGGGGCGAAGAAATATCGCCAACAAGTCGGACGAAGCGGTAAATCGTGTCGAACTTCCTTTCCGGAATCGGCGGCGCCCCGGGTGAACCCGTCGGCGGCGCGGAGCCGGGAAACGGATTTCCCGGCATCTTCCGAGGCAATTTTGTTTTGGGCAGGCAACGGCAGTGGCGATTCCGGCATCGCTTTCCTTGTCACGAGTGGGTGGCCCACGGTAGCAACAGGCCGGATCGCGTGCACCGGTGTCGAGTGAGCGTATTTTTCACCGGTTCGCGGGAACGATTGGGCGATCCGCGGCAACCGGCGGAGGCGAACGGCCCAGCACACGGACACCCAGCGGGACCAATTTCCGGAAAACGTGCGGTTGATTACGATCGAGTAACGTCCACGAGGCGGTATCCCACGCCCCGGACCGTCTCGATGGTGTGGTAGCCGAACGGCGCGTCGATCTTGCGCCGCAGGTAGCCGATGTACACCTCGACGACGTTCTCGTCGCCGTCGTAGTGCGCGTCCCAGACGTGGCTCAGTATCTCGTTCTTCGACAGCGCGGTTCCGGCCCGCCGCAGCAGGAACTCCAGCAACCCGAACTCCCGCGCGGTGAGCTCGATCCGATTTTGTCCTCTATGGACAGTACGGGCGGAGGGGTCGAGCCGCAGGTCGCCCGCCTCCAGCACGGCCGGCCGCGCCGGGGCGCCGCGCCGCAGGAGCGCGCGCAGCCGGGCGATGAGCACGACGAAGGAGAACGGCTTGGACAGGTAGTCGTCGGCGCCGAGGTCGAAGGCGTCGGCTTCGTCGTACTCGCCGTCCTTGGCCGTCAGCATCAGCACCGGCGTCCAGTTCTCCGCCGCCCGCAGCCGTTTGAGCACCTCGTAACCGGACAGCTCGGGCAGCATGATGTCGAGCACCACGACGTCGTAGGAGTGCTCGGTCGCCCGCCACAGCCCCTCGCGACCGGTGTGCGCGACGTCGGCGGTGAAGCCCTCGGCGACCAGCCCCCGCCGCAGCGTCTCCGCGAACTCGCGCTCGTCCTCCACGATCAACAGGCGCACTACTCCTCCTTCGGCAGTTCGATCACCGGCAGCTCGATGACGAACCGCGCGCCCGGCTCGCCGGACTCGGCGCAGCGCGCCCGGCCGCCGTGGCGCGCCGCGATGCCGGCCACGATCGGCAGGCCCAGCCCGGTGCCGCCGTGCCCGCGCTGCCGCGACGCGTCGAGCCGGACGAACCGCTCGAAGATCCGCTCCCGGTCGGCGGCCGCGACACCGGGACCGTCGTCACTCACCTCCACGACGGCGAGGTCGCCGCGCACCGCGCTGCTGACGCGGATGCGCGAGCGCGCGTGCCCGCGCGCGTTGTCGACCAGGTTGCGCACGGCCCGCCGCAGCTGGGCCTCGCTGCCGTGCACCTTCGCGGGCCCGGCGCGGACCTCGACGTCCACTGTGGTCTCGCCGCGGACCCGCTCGGCTTCGGCGCGGACGATGTCGTCGAGGTCGACCTCGGTGCGCTGCGGCCGGTCGGTCGCGTCGTCGGTGCGGGCCAGCATGAGCAGGTCGTCGACGAGTTCGCGCAGCCGAGCGGTCTCGCGGGCGATCACCGGCACCAGGTCGCCGGTGCTCTCCGGGTGCCGCCCGGACACGTCGAGCGCGGTGCTGATGGTCGACAGCGGCGAACGCAGCTCGTGGCTGGCGTCCGCGACGAACCGGCGTTGCGCGGCCTGGGCCGAGGCGAGCCTGGCCAGCATTTCGTTCAGCGTCACGGCCAGGCGGTGCACCTCGTCGCCGCCCGGCGGCAGCGGCACGCGCGCGGCGAGGTCGCGCGTCGAGATCTCCGCGACGGTCCGGCGCATCCGCTCGACCGGCCGCAGCGCCGAACCGACCGCGCGGTACACCGCGAGCCCGGCGATCGCCAGCAGCGGCACGGCGATCAGGCCGAACAGCAGCGTCAACCGCGTCGACGCCTCCGTCACCGGTTCCAGCGAGCGCGCGGAGATCACCGTGAACGGCCCGCCAGGTCCGGCCACCTCCTGCGACACGACGCGGTAGTCGTCGTTGTCGCCGTTCAGGCCGAGCGGGAGCGTCTCGACGATCTCGTGCCCGACCACCGGGCGGGCCGCGGTCAGCGCCGGGTGCCCGACGATGGCCGGGTCGCTCGCGATCGGCGTGCCCCGCGCATCCAGCACCTGCGTGACGGCTTCGGTGTCGCCGGTGCTGGCGACGTCGCTGGCGCTCAGGTCCCGCGCGCCCTCGCGGACGAGCTGGATGGCGACCTGCCGCCCGGTGCTGCGGGCACTCTCGGTGACGCTGCGGTCGAGCGACTCCTCCAGCAGCACCACCACGACCACGCCGGCGGCGGCGATGGCCAGCGCGAGCGCGAACACCGCCACGGCGGTGGTGCGCATCCGGACGCCGGTCGCGGCGATCACCCTGCCCAGTCCCACCAACGCAGCGTAACCACCGCCGCGCGCCCGGCCCGCCCCGATGTGGCCTCGGGGTGCCGGCGGGTGGCCGGCAGCGGTGGCCGGGGAACGGGGCTGGACCACGGGCTCACCGGCGCCGGCGCGGGACGGCGAGCCGCTCCCCGCGCAGCCGCTCGACCTCGGGCACGCGCAACGGGCCGAGCGGGTGCCCGACCGTCCAGGCCAGCAGCAGGTCGGCCAGCGCGGGGTTGCGGGCGAGCGCCGGGCCGTGCAGGTAGGTGCCGACGACCCGGTCGGTCACCGCGCCCTCGGTGCCGTCGCCGTTGCCGGTGCCGCGCACGACCTGCCCGAGCGGTTCGCTGCCGGCGCCGAGCTTGCTGACGCCGAGGTGGTTCTCGAACCCGGTCAGGGCGGCCCCGGCCAGGAGCCGGGACGGCGTCGCGACCAGCTCGGCGACCGCGCGCTGCTCGCCCGGTTCGGTGGTGACGTCGAGCAGGCCGAGGCCGTCGTGGTCGACGCCGTCGAGGCCGCGGAAGCGGGTGCCGAGCACCTGCAGGCCGGCGCACACGCCGAAGACCACCGCGCCGGCCGTGACGGCCCGCCGCAGGCCCGGGTACTTGCGCAGGTGCGCGGCGGCCAGCGCCTGCGCGCCGTCCTCGCCGCCACCGAGCAGGTAGAGGTCCAAAGCGGACGGAACGGCCTCGCCGAGCCCGACCGGCACCACCTCGGCGTCGAACCCGCGCCACTGCAGCCGCTTCCCGAGCACCTGGGCGTTGCCGGTGTCGCCGTAGGTGCCCAGCACCTCCGGCAGCAGGAGCCCGATCCGGACGATCGACTCAGCCACCCGGCAACCTGCCCACCAGCTCGCGGAACGCGGTGTAGTTGGCGACCAGCTCGACGGCGCCGGGCGGCAGCGTGTCGATCGCGGTGACCGGGTCCGGCTCGGCCCAGTGCGCGACCTCGGCGTAGCAGAGCCGCACGGAGAGGTCGGCGCCGCGCTCGCCGGTGACGACCACCGGGCGTCCGCGCAGCCGTTCGAAGTGCACGTCCCACAGCCAGGACAGGTCGCGGCCGTCGGCCTCCTGAGCGTTGACCGCGACGACGACCGGGGTGTCCTCGTCCAGCACGCGCAGGGTTTCCACCCAGCCGGCCGGGTTCTTGGCCAGCATCAGCCGCACGGAGTGCCGCGACCGGCGGATCGTCCGGTAGCGGCCGCCGATGTCGGTGATGGTCCGCAGCCGGGCCGCGGCGGTGTGCGGCGGCACGCCGAGCCGGTGCGCCGCGGCGAGCGCGAGCGCGGCGTTGGCGCGGTTGACCTCGCCGGGCAGCCGCAGGTCGAGGTCGACCTGGCGGCCGCCCGGCGTCCGGACGAACTCGCCGTCGAGCGTCCAGCCGGGTTCCGGCCGGGCGAGCCCGCACCCGCAGCTCCAGTGCCGGTCGTGGGTTGCGACGCGGCCTTCGCAGCGCGGGCACGCCGTCGAGTCACCGGTCCAGCGGCAGCCGGCGCTGACCCACACGGCCTTCGCGGCCGCGCTCGCCGCGGACGTCACCAGGACGTCGTCGCAGTTCGCGACGACGACCGTGCCCGGCAGTGTCCCGATCGCCGCCCGCAGGTCCCGCTCGGTGGCGCGCACCTCGCCGACCCGGTCGAGCTGGTCGCGGCTGAGGTTGAGCAGGACGAGGACGGCGGGCCGGACCTGGTCGGCCACCCAGGGCAGGTAGGTCTCGTCGACCTCGAGCACCGCGTAGGGCGCGTCGGGGCGGGCGGTCAGCGCCGCGAGGACGCCGTCGGGCATGTTGGCGCCATCGCTGTTGGCGGCGACCTCGGCCAGCGTTTCGAGCGCACGGGTGAGCATCAGCGACGTCGTGGTCTTGCCGTTGGTGCCGGTGACGAGCACGACCGTGCGTTCCCGGCCGAGGCGGCGCAGGGCGAGCGGATCGAGGGCCAGCGTGACGCGGCCGCCGATCATGCCGCCGCGGCCGAGCCCCGAGCTGCGGGACAGCCAGGCGGTCAGCCGCCCGGCGGCCACGGACGCGCGGGTGCGGAGGGGGTTTCGGACGGACACCGGCCGGATGCTGCCCCCCGGGCGCTGTGATTTTCCTGAGTCCGTGGCACGGGTCTCTACAGCGTGACGACGACCTTGCCGTGGACGTGCCGCGAAGCCTGCAACGCGACGGCGTCGCGGATCCGCTCGACGGGGAAGACGGCGGCGACGGGCACCCTGAGCCGTCCGGCGGCGACGGCGTCGGCGATCTGCGTCAAGGCACCGGGCTCGGCGTCGGCGCCCCCGGTGGCACGCACCCCGCCGGGCGGGGTGGGGCCCGCGGCGATCGTGGCGATCCGCTCGGGTGGGACGCCGAGCTTCAACGCGGCCTCCGCCGTCTCCGTGCCGAAGAGGTCGATCGCGGCGGTGATCTCACCGAGTTCGCGGACCCGGTCGGGCAGGCCGGGTCCGTAGGCGACGGGCTCGGCGCCGAGCTCGCGCAGGAAGGGGAAGGTGCCCTCGGCGGCGGTGCCGAGCACGGTCGCGCCGGCGAGTTTCGCGAGCTGGACGGCGAAGATGCCCACCCCGCCGGCGGCCCCGCCGACCAGGACGGTGTCCCCGGCCCGCAGCCCGACGGCGGCCAGTGCGGCGGCCGCGGAGGAGCCGGCCACCGGGAGGGTGCTCGCCACCTCGTCGCTGATGCCGTCCGGGGTGCGGAAGAGCGCGTCTCCCGCCCGGACGACCACGAAATCGGCGACGGCCCGGCCCAGCGCGCCGCCGTGGACGCGGTCGCCCACGGCGTATCCGGCGCCCGGCCCGGCTTCGTCGACCACGCCGGCGAAGTCGTACCCGAAGCCGGACGGCAGGGTGACGCCGAACCGCGCGGCGGCCTCGGGGCGCGCGACGAGGCCCCAGTCCATCGGGTTCAGCCCGGCGGCGGTGACGCGAACGCGCACCTCACCCGGGCCGGCGTGGGGTTCGGGGACGTCTCGCAGCTCCAGCACCTCGGGGCCACCGAACTTCTCGTAGACGACGGCTCGGCTCATCGGAACCTCCTGTTATGGGACTTGGTCCCATCACCGTACACCTGGCGACGGGACCAAGTGCCGTAAAGTGACCACCATGGCTCGCTGGGAACCGGACGCACCGAAGCGGCTGAGCAAGGCCGCCCTCGAACTGTTCGCCGAGCGCGGCTACGAGAACACGACGGTGGTCGACATCGCGGCGCGCGCGGGACTGACGAAGAGCACGTTCTTCCGGCACTTCCAGGACAAGCGGGAAGTGCTCTTCGGCGGAAGCGCACTGGCCGACCTGCTGGCGGAGGCCGTGGTCGCCGCACCGCCCGCGGCGACACCCGTCGAAGCGGTGATCTGCGCGATGGACGCGGCGGCCCGGGAGGCGTTCACCCCGGAGCTCCGGGAGTTCAGTGCCCAGCGGCGGTCGGTGATCGCCGCGCACCCGGAGCTGCAGGAGCGGGACGCGCTCAAGGGACTGGCGATCATCGCGGCGATGACCGACGCACTCCGGCGGCGGGGTGTTGCCGAGCTGACCGCGCGGGTGGTCGCGGAGCTGGGGGCACTGGCGATGAAGATCGGTTATGAGCGGTGGATCGAGGGCGACGCCGGGGACTTCGGGGAGGCTGCGCGGCGGGCTCTTGATGAGGTACAGGCGGCCGTCGCGCGCTGATCCGGCGAGGCTTCCTGGGTCGGCTGATCCGGCAGGAGCTTCCCGGGTCGGCTGATATGGCGAGGCTTCCCGGGCTGATCGTCCGCTGGGCTGCGACCGAAAACCCCGCCGTTGCCGAGGCGCTCCCAGAGTTCCGGCGGAGTCGATCTCCTGGGCGCCGCTTCGCCCTGGCGGCCCTTCGCAGGTGCCCCGGCGAGGGTGGCCGAGGGGCGTTGGGCCGCGCCGAACCCGGCCCCCCGCCGCGGGGGCGCCCCCCGGGTCCAGCATATCGGCGCGCACCGACAACAACGGCGAAAGAACGCGAGCCGCCGCCCGCTTGTCCACATTGCTTCCTGCCCGTGGACAACCCGCGCGCACATTCACGGATATGAACAACCGGCCGTCGAAGCCACCGCCCGCAGCTGGTCGCAGGGAGCGCAACCGCCATAGGTAGGAAACTTAACCATCGGATGTTGAACCAATTAGCATCCACAACTGCTCGCATTGTTGCGAGTCTTTCCAAGATCTACCGCAGATACATCGGAGGTGTTACCGTCCAACCCCAGCCAGCGGAAAGGCGTGCCGCTGAGCGGGAAATCGTCCAACGGAGGGCAGCGTGGGACCGGAGCGCGGGCTGGAACAAAGCGGGACTCTCGAACGCGGGCTCGCCGTGCTGGAGCACGTCGGGCGGCACCAGGAAATTTCCACCAACGCGATCGCGCGGCAGCTGGGGCTCTCCCGCAGCGCCGCCTACCGGATCGTCGGGACGCTCAAAAACCTCGAATACCTCGAAGCCGACCAGGTCACCGGGCGGGTGCGGCTCGGTACCCGGCTCGTCGAACTCGGGGCGCGGGCCATGGCCGCCACCGATCTGCACCGGTGTGCTCCGCGGTACCTCGCGTCGCTCGCCGAACGGTCCGGGGAGACCACCTACCTCGCCGTTCCCGACAACGACACCATGGTCTACGTCGCCACCGAACGCAGTGCCAGTGCCGTCACCCTCGCCTGCCGGCTCGGCACCCGGCGGCCGCAGCACGCGACGTCGCTCGGGAAGGCGTGGCTCGCCGCGCTGCCCGAGGCCGATCGGCTCGAACGCGTGCGGCGGATGAGGCTCGACTCGCTGACCCTCAAGACCATCGTCGACCCGCACCGGCTGCTCGACGAGCTCGCGAAGACCAGCCGGCGCGGGTGGGCCGTCGACGAGGTCGAGAACGAGCCGGACGTCGGCTGCGTCGCCGCGGCCGTGCGGGACCACTCGGGGCGGCCGATCGCCGCCATCAGCATCGCCGGGCCCGCGCCGCGCGTGCTGCGCCGCCTCGACGAACTCGGCGCCTCCGTGGCCGGGACCGCCGCCGCCCTGTCCCTGCGGCTCGGCTACGTCCGGAGCCGGCCGGCCTGAGCACCAACCCTGCGAAGGAGCCGACGTGACCTGGATCCAGGACTACCAGCCGGCGGGCGGGCTGTGGATCTCCGCGCTGCTCGCCGCGCTCCCGATCATCATGCTGCTGGTCTCGCTCGGGGTGCTCCGCTTCTCCGCGCACCTCTCCGCGGCACTGGCCTTGGTGACGGCGCTCGGCGTCGCCCTCCTGCTCTACCGGATGCCGGCCGCGCTGGCGTTCGACTCCGCGGCCATGGGTGTCGTGTTCGGCATGTGGTCGGTGGCGTGGATCGCCTTCCACGCCGTCTACTTCCACAACGTCACCGTCGCCACCGGCCGGTTCGACGCGATCAAGCGGGTGCTCGCCGGGTTCAGCGAAGACCGGCGGCTGCAGGCGCTGCTCATCGCGTTCGGCTTCGGCGCGCTGCTCGAAGGCGTCGCGGGCGGCGGGTCGCCGATCGCGATCACCGCGGCGATGATGGCCGCGCTCGGGTTCCCGCCGGTGAAGGCCGTCGTGCTGGCGTTGCTGGCGAACACCGCGCCCGTCGCGTTCGGCGGGCTCGGCAACCCGCTGATCGTGCTCGGCAGGCTGACCGCGCCGATCATGCACCTCAAGCAGGACCAGGCGACCGAGCTGTTCTCGGCGGCCGTCGGCCGCCAGGTTCCCGCACTGGCCCTGATCATCCCGGCCTTCCTGGTCGTGGTCCTGGCCGGCTGGAAGCGCATGCTCGAGGTGTGGCCGGCGGTGCTGACCGCCGGGCTCGCGTTCGCGGCCATGCAGTTCGTCGCCGCCAACTACATCAGCGCCAGCCTGGTCGACGTCCTCGCGGCGCTCACCGCGATGGCCGCGTTGTGGATCCTGACCCGCTTCTGGCAGCCGGCGACGGTGTGGCGCTTCGACGGCGAGGAAGCCACCCCGGCCAGAAGCCTCGGCGCCGCCCAGGCCGGGCGCGGTGCGCTGTACGCGTGGATGCCCTACCTCGTCCTGATCCTGGCGATCTTCCTGTCGCGGATCGGCACCATCTTCAAGCACCTCCCCACCTGGCTCGACCTGACGAAGCTGCTGCACCGGGCGGACTGGGTCTTCGCCTGGCCGGGACTGCACAACCACGTCGTCCAGCACCCGCCGATCACCGCGAAGAACGCGCCGTACGCGGCGACGCTGACCGTCGACTTCCTGTTCTCCCCCGGCACGGTCGCCCTGATCGCGGCCCTGCTCGCCGGGTTCGCGATGGGCGGGCGGCCGAAACTGCTGCTGACGACGTACCGGAAGACGCTGCACCAGATGCGCTGGGCGCTGGCCACGATCTTCACGATCCTGGCGATCGCGTTCGTGATGAACTACTCGGGCGCGACGCAGACGCTGGGCCTGGCCCTGGCCACGACGGGCGTGGTCTTCCCGCTGTTCTCGGCCTACATCGGCTGGCTGGGCGTGTTCCTGACCGGCTCGGACGCGTCGACGAACAGCCTGTTCGGCCCGATGCAGGTGATCTCGGCGCAGCAGCTGGACCTCAACCCGATCCTCGCCGGCGCGACGAACACCTCGGGCGGCGTGATGGGCAAGATGATCTCGCCGCAGAACCTCTCGATCGGCGCGACGGCGATCGGGCAGAGCGGCAAGGAGGGCTCGCTGCTGCGGCAGACGTTCCTGTGGTCGCTGCTGCTGACCGCGGTGGTCGGCGTGATTTCGCTCCTCCAGGCGACGATCCTGACGGCGATGATCCCGTCGCCCTAGGCTGGGCGGCATGAGTGAGGCACTGGCGTCCTTCGGCTACGAGCTCGGGCTCCTGAAGCGCATCAGGAGATCGGGCTGGTGGCACGCGGGCGTCCGCGACCCGGAGTCGGTCGGCGAGCACAGCCTGCGCGCGGCCCAGCTCGCGGCGTTGCTCGCGGCCGAGGAGGGCGCTTCCCCGGAGCGGGCGGCGTTCCTCGCGCTGTGGCACGACACGCAGGAGACGCGCACGGGCGACCTGCCGCTGACGGCGAACGACTACCTGCGCAAGCCCCAGCCGCGGCAGATCACCGCCGACCAGACGGCCGCCCTGCCCGATCGGTCCCGGGAGCTGGTGCGGTCGGCGGTGGACGAGTACGAAACGCGGGAGACGCCGGAAGCGTGGTGCGCCAAGGACGCGGACAAGCTCGAGATGCTGCTGCAGGCGCTGGAGTACCGGGACATCGGCGTCCGGCCGGTCGGCGAGTGGATCGAGTCCGCGCGGAAGGGACTCAAGACGGAGACGGCGCGGAAGGTCGCCGAGGCGGCGATGACGCTGTCTCCGCTTTCGTGGCGGGGGCGCTAGCCGCTGACGGCCTTCGCGCGGTTCAGCAGCAGTTCCCTCTCGCGGGCGTTCTCCGTCATCTCCGCCGCCCGGCGGAACTCCCGTTCGGCTTCTTCGCGGCGGCCGAGCTTCTCCAACAGGTCGCCGCGGACGCTGGGTAGCAGGTGGTAGTCCTTCAACGCCGGGTCGTCGGCGACCGCGTCGACCACTTCCAGGCCCGCGGACGGCCCGTACGCCATCGCCACCGCGACGCCGCGGTTCAGCTCGATCACCGGGGACGGCTGGAGCTTGCCGAGGCCTTCGTAGAGCGCCGCGATCCGGGCCCAGTCCGTCTCCTCGGCCGTCCGCGCCCGCGCGTGGCAGGCCGCGATCGCCGCCTGGGCGGAGTACGGGCCGTACGCGCCTTCGGCGATGTGCTCGGACAACGACAGCGCCGCGAGGCCGTGCTGGATGAGGAAGCGGTCCCAGCGGGAGCGGTCCTGGTCCAGCAGCAGCACCGGTTCGCCGTTCGGGCCGGTGCGGGCCTTCGCGCGGGACGCCTGGAGCTCCATCAGCGCGACCAGGCCGTGGACCTCCGACTCGCCCGGCATCAGGCCGGCGAGCACGCGGCCGAGCCGCATCGCCTCTTCGCAGAGCGCCGGGCGCATCCAGTCGTCGCCGCGGGTGGCCGAGTACCCCTCGTTGAACACGAGGTAGAGGACTTCCAGCACCGACGACAGCCGGGCGACGCGCTCGTCGCCCTCCGGCACTTCGAAGGGCACCTTCGCGGCCGACAGGGCCTTCTTCGCGCGGACGATCCGCTGGGCGATCGTCGATTCGCGGACGAGGAAGGCGCGCGCGATCTCGTCGGTGGTCAGCCCGCCGACCATGCGCAGCGTCAACGCCACTCTGGCCTGCGTGTTCAGCACCGGGTGGCAGGCGACGAACAGCAGGCGCAGGACGTCGTCCTCGATGTGGTCGTCGAGGGCGGCGTCGAAGTCGGGCAGGACGCCTTCGCCGAGCTGCTGGTCGCGCCCGACTTCTTCGAGCTTCTCCGCGTACCGCTCGTTGCGGCGGAACTGGTCGACCGCGCGGCGCTTGGCGATCGTCATCAGCCACGCGCCGGGGTTGCGCGGGACGCCGGAGTTCGGCCACTGCTCCAGCGCCGCGACCAGCGCGTCCTGCGCCAGTTCTTCGGCGAGACCGACATCGCCGCGGGCCATCCGGGCCAGGCCCGCGATGAGCCGCGGTGACTCGATCCGCCAGACCGTTTCGACCGTTTTCCGGGCGTCCGCAACCGTCACCCGGCCATCAGACAGGGTGATCCGGCGCGGTGCAACCCACTACTCGCTGATCCGGCGGATCTCCAGCACACCCCCGTCCGGGCCGAGGCTCGGAACCTGCTTCATCAGCTCGACGATCTCTTCGAGGGACTCGCCCCGCAGCACCCAGAACCCCGCGATCAGCTCCTTGGTCTCCGCGAACGGGCCGTCGATGACCTTGGGCTCCGCGTCGCCTTCGAACAGGACGCGCGAGCCGTCCGCGCTGGAGGTGAGCCCCTCGGCGCGTTCGAACCTGCCCTCGGCGGCCAGCCGTTCGTTGAACTTCGTCATTTCGGCCAGCTCTTCGGCGCCGGGCTGGAAGCCGGGCGCCTCGGAAGCGGAGCTGGCCTTCACGATCACGAGGAACCGCATGGGTCAGGCCTGCCCGGCGGACTTGGCCCGCAGCTCGCCTTCCAGCGCCTCGACCTCGGGGGTCATGTTCTCGAAGTCGGACGCCTCGGCGACCCGCCGGATCTCGACCTCGCCGGCCTCGCCGCCGGGGTTGGGCATCCGCTTGATCCACTCGACGCACTCTTCGCGGTCACGGCACTGCAGGATCCAGAAGCCGCCGACGAGCTCCTTGGTCTCGGTGAACGGACCGTCGACGACCTTGGGCTCCTCGGTGCCGGAGAAGACCACCCGCGCGCCCTCCGAGCTCGGCGCGAGCCCCTCGCCGGCGAGCAGGACGCCGGCCTTGACCAGCTCTTCGTTGAACTTCGCCATCTCCTCGAGCAGCTCGGCGCTCGGGCCACGGCCCGCCTCGGCGTCTTCGTTGCTCTTGACGATCACCATGAACCGCATCGCGGTCTCCTCTCGGTCGGTCCTGCCTACACGTCGAACGGCCCCGCCCCGGATCGACAGCTCCGGCGAAAAACTTTTCGCGCGGGCAAAGTAGCAGCTCAGGGCCGGGTCGGGGCGGCAATTCGGACAAGGGAGAATCGTCAGCCGTGGCGGTACTCCCCGACGATCTCTCCTCCGCGCTCGACGACGAGCTGGCCCGGCACCCGGTGGCCCGGCTGACCCAGTCCGTCGACCGGCTCAGCGCGCGCTACCGCCAAGGTGACGCCGCGGCTTCACCGATCCTCAGCTCCGACGTCGACGTCGCCGCGTACGCGGGCTACCGGATGCCGGCGACCTACGCCGCCGTACACGCTGCGCTCGCCGAAGCCGCCTCACGCGCGCCCGGCTTCGAGCCGCGTACGCAAATCGACGTCGGCGGAGGCACCGGCGCCGCGGTCTGGGCCGCGGCGGGGGTGTGGCCGTCGCTGGCGAAGTGCACGGTCCTGGAGCAGGTCGCCGGGGCCATCGGCCTCGGCAAGCGGCTCGCCGCGGGCGCCGGGCTCCCCGCGGTCCGGGACGCGGAGTGGCGGCGCGGGCTCGTCGACCCGGCCGCGCCCGCACCGGAGGCGGACCTCGTCACGCTGTCCTACGTGCTCGGCGAGCTGCCGGACGCGACGCGCGCCGGCGTCGTGCGCTGGCTGGCGGCGAAGGCCGGCGCGGTCGCGCTGATCGAGCCCGGCACACCGGCCGGCTACGAGCGGATCCGCGCCGCGCGCGCCGAGCTGATCGACCTCGGCCTGCACGTCGTCGCGCCGTGCCCGCACGACGCCGCGTGCCCGATCGCGCCCGGCCAGGACTGGTGCCACTTCGCCGCGCGGCTCCCGCGCTCGGGGCTGCACCGGCGGCTCAAGGCCGGCACGCTCGGGTTCGAGGACGAGAAGTTCGCCTACGTCGTCGCGTCGCGGACCGCGCCGGAGCGGCCGGACGCGCGGATCATCCGGCACCCGAAGAAGCACAAGGGCTGGGTCGCGCTCGACCTGTGCACGGCGTCCGAAGGGTTGAAGCCCGCGGTCGCTGTCTCGAAGAAGCAGGGCCAGCGGTACCGCGCCGCCCGGGACGCCGAATGGGGCGACGGCTGGCCGGTGGACTGACCCCGCCGTGGCGGGGGCGGCCGGCTACGGCATGTGAACCGTGCGGAGGAACTCCAGCAGCCGCCACGGGCGGCGGCCGCCGACGCGCACCTTGCCGCTGAGCACCGCGCGCGGCGGCGAGATCCGGCCGAACATCATCGGCACCAGCACCGCCGGGTCGAAGGTCAGGCGGACGTCCGCCGTGCCGTCGGGTTCCGCCACCCGCAGGCCGCCGTTGTGCAGCACCATGACCACCGGTGCGGTGTACGCCGACCGGAACTCCACCGTGATCCGGCGGGGCGACGGCTTGGCGTAGTCGAGCAGCCGCCCGACGTCGTTGCGGACCATGCCGACGAAGAACAGCTCCAGGAACATCCCCTCGTGCGCCGGCTCGATCCGCCACGGCCTGCCGCCCGCGCGGGCGATGTCCTGGCCGTGGATGCTCAGCTCGTTGACGAGGTGGGCGAGCAGGCCCGCGACCGGGACGCGGCTGCCGCCCAGCCACCAGATCGGTTTCTCCGGGTCGTAGTCGCGGCTGATCGCCAGCACTTCCGCGATGTCCGCGCGCAGCCGTTCGGCCAGCCGGCGCGGGTCGCGCTCCGGGTAGGCCGTCATCGCGACGTCGTTCATCGCGCCGACCGTCTCGATGTTCGCGGAAGCCATCGGCTCTTCCAGCTCCGGCAGCGGCAGCGGACCGCCGTCGCCCTTGACCATGGCCGTGTAGACGAGCGCGATCCAGCCGACGTGCGCCGCCGTCTCGACGACCGACCAGTCGCCGACGGCCTTCGCGTGCGGATCCGGCGCGTTCTCGACCTCGTCCGCGAACCGGCCGCCGACCTCCGAGAAGGCCGCGCGGACCGCCTGCCACTGCGAAAGTTCGATCGTCATGGGGTTTTACGGTAAGGCGCGATCCGGCGTCCCGAGTCTCCGAAGGTGCGATTATCTTCGCCGCATGGCCCGGTTCCTGCCCCGGTCGACCCGGTGGCGGGTCGCCCTCTTCGCCGCCCTCGCGTCGGCGCTCGTGCTCGGCCTCGGGTCGTACTGGTTCGTGCGATCGCTGCGAAGCGGCCTGGAGCTCGCCGCCGTCCGGGTCGCCAACGAAAAGGCCGCCGCCGTGGCGGGTCTGCTCGAAGCCGGGGTTTCGCCCGCCGAGGTGGCCGGGCAGCTCGACTACGGCGGTTACCAGATCAGCCTCGGCAAGGGGCGGGACAGCGGCTGCCCGGAACACCTGGACCGGGGTGGGACGGTCGTGGGGAAGGCACGGGTCCTGGGTCCGGGCTGTGTGGTGGGGATGCCGTTCCCCGTCGAAGGCGGCGTCGAATCGGTCACCGGGACCAAGGGCGGGAAGTACTTCGTCAGGGCGGAAACCGCGCTCGACCCGGTCGGCCTCGAGACCGTGGCCAACGCCGAGCGCGTCCTGTGGGGCGCGGTGCCCGCGGCCGCGCTGCTCATCGGCGCCGTCGCCTGGTTCGCCGTGCGGCGGTCGCTGCGCGCGGTCGGTGCCATCCGCGCGGAGGTCGACGGGATCCGCGCGCGGGACCTCGGCCGCCGCGTGCCGGTGCCCGACTCCGGTGACGAGATCACCGAGCTCGCCGTCACGATGAACGAAATGCTGGCCCGGCTCGACCGGTCGGTGCAGCGGCAGAGCCAGTTCACCGCGGACGCGTCGCACGAGCTGCGGACGCCGCTGGCCTCGATGCGCACCCAGCTCGAAGTCCAGCTCGCCCACCCCGACCGGCTCGACTGGCGCCGCAGCTTCGAAAACGCCGTGCTGGACGTGTCGCGGCTGGAGACGCTCGCCGGGGACCTGCTGCTGCTCAGCAAGCTGGACGCCGGCCGGCCGGCCCGGATCACCCGTGTCGCGCTGGCGGACCTCGTCCGCGAGCACGTCGCCGCGCGGCTCCCGCGTGACGGCGTCGACGTGCGCACGGAAATCCACGCCCACCCGGTGGTCCAGGGCCACGCGGGACGGCTGGAGCGCGTGCTGCGCAACCTCGCCGACAACGCCGAGCGGCACGCGAAGAACCGCGTGACGATCACGCTCGCCGAAACCGGCGGCCAGGCCGTGCTGACCGTCCGGGACGACGGCCCCGGCATCCCCCCTGACCAGCGCGAGCGCGTCTTCGACCGGTTCGTCCGGCTCGACGACGACCGCGCGCGCGAGGACGACGGCGGCTCGGGGCTCGGGCTGGCGATCGCCGCGGACATCGCCCGGACGCACGGCGGCACGCTGCGCGTCGCCGACAGCACGTCCGGTGCGTGCCTGGAGCTGCGCGTGCCGCTTGCCTGAAGACTTCTTCAGCTCGCTTAAGCTCCGGTTCAGCGTGGCCGCACGAGCATGCCGCCATGCTGATCGACTTCGCGCCGGCTCCGGCGCGCACGCGCGAAACCCGCGCGGTCCCCTACGTCGTCGCCGCGGTGGCCTTCGCGGGGTACGCCGCCTGGTCGCTGCAGCGGCTGCGCACGTTCGACGCGAGCGGCTTCGACCTGGGGATCTTCGAACAGGCCGTGCGGTCCTACGCGCACGGGCGCCTGCCGGTGTCGGACCTGCTCGGCGCGGGCTTCCCGACGCTCGGCGACCACTTCCACCCGATCCTGGCGCTGCTGGCGCCGGTCTACCTGCTGTGGCCGTCGCCGGGGTGCCTGCTGGTCGCCCAGGCCCTGCTGTTCGCGCTGTCCGCGGTGCCGGTGACGCGGTGCGCGATCCAGCTCCTCGGCGACCGGCGTGGCGCGCTCGCCGGCGCCGGGTACGTGCTGTCGTGGGGCCTGCTGTCCGCGGTGAACTTCGACTTCCACGAAGTCTGCTTCGCCGTCCCGATGCTGGCGTTCACCGCCGAACACCTGCTGCGCGGCCGGTGGCGGCCCGCGGTGTGGTGCGCGCTGCCGCTGGTGCTGGTCAAGGAGGACCTGCCGCTGACGCTCGCCGCCGTCGGCGTGGTCCTGGTGCTCAACCGGCAGCGGCGGCTCGGCTGGACGGTGATCGTCTTCGGTGTCGTCACGTCGGTGCTGCTGTTCGTGGTCGTCCTGCCCGCGCTGAACCCGGGAGGCGCCTACGCGCACGGCAGCGGCCTCAACCCGTTCGGCGGGGCGATCGTCAAGGTCTCGATGGTGCTGGCCCTGCTGGCGCCGACGGCGTTCGCGGCCCTGCGGTCGCCACTGCTCCTGCCGGCGGTGCCGACGCTGCTGTGGCGGCTGGTCTCGGCGAACGACCGCTACTGGGGCATGGGCTACCACTACAGCGCGGTGCTGATGCCGATCGTGTTCATCGCCGGCGTGCACGGCGCCCGCCGGTTCGGCGGGTTCAAGCGGTACCTGCCGGTGTGCGCGGTGATCGCCGGGCTGGCTTCGCTGGGCCTGCAGGCCGCGCACCTGACCAGCGGCGTCTGGACGCCGGCGCAGCGGGCCGGGATCGACGCGGTACTGGCCCGGATCCCCGACGGGGCGACGGTGCTGGCGTCGAACCGGCTGGCCCCGCGGCTGACGTCCCGCTGCACGGTGCTCTTCTTCGACGGCGGGACGGGCCGGCGGCCGGAGTGGGTGGTCGTCGCCCGGCCGGAACAGTCCTGGCCGACGACGCTCGCGACGAAGGCGGCGGCGCTGGCGAACCTGGAGGACACGGGGTACCGGCGCGTCGACGGGACGGACTCCGTCGTGCTGCTCCACCGTGAGTAGGGAACTCGCAGCGGTAACCGGCCAGTCGGGGGGCGTGCCGGCCGGTTACCGCCGCACCGAGGAAGAGGGAACCCCCGCCCCAGGCATGACGCGCGGCTCCGCGCTTCACTCGATCGAGTGACGCCGGGCCCGGGCGCGAGCCCGTCAGCTGCGGCCGAAGCAGACGAACGGCATCAGCGGTTCCGCCCGGGCCGCGTCCGCCAGGGCCCGCGCCGGGGGCGTGCCCACCGACAGCGCCCGGTGGAACGCCAGCATCACGCCGCCCGCGGTGCGGTCGTCCACGCGGGCCACGCTGGAAACCACCGTGCGGCTGCCGCCGTAGAGCAGCGCCGCCGTGAAGCCCAGGACCTCGTCGCCCGCCCGGACCACCGCCTGGCCGACGTCGCACGAAGACAGCACCACCTGCTCCGGGGCCGTCGCCAGCTGCTGGACGTCGTAGGCCATCAACGGCCCGTCGGCCAAGTTGAGGCGGGAAAACAGCACGTTCTCCCGCTCGTGGTGGCCGTGCGCGGCGAAGTGGGCCAGGCGGCAGCCGTCGAACGCCTTGAGCGTGGCCGCGACCGTGGCGTCCGGGCCGGTCAAGACCTCGGCGTCCGGGTACAGCGGCGCCAAGCGGGCGACCTCCGCCTCCGCGTGGGTCAGGTCCGAGCCCGCGACCAGCAGCGGCGCCCCGGTCGCCCGGCCGGACCGGCGGCCCGCGTCGAACCAGGCCGACGACGACGGCGTGACCGTCACCGGGCGGCCGTGCAGCGTCGGCAGCAGCCCCCACGGGATCGCCGACAACGCGCCGGTCGGCACGACGACGACGTCGAGGTCGCCGAGCCGGGACGCCAGCGGCGCCAGCAGGATCGCGTCCAGCGCGGTGACCTGCGTCCGCACCGACCGGCGGATGACCTGGTCCAGCCGGGGCGGCAGCTGGCGCCCGCACAACGCGTCGAGGTCGCTGTGCAGCCGCGCGACCGGCTCCGCCACCGCCGTCGCCGGGCCGAGCTCGACCAGCGCCACCCGGTGGTGCGCGATCACCTGGGCGCACAACGCGCCGCGGTCGGCCAGGAAGCAGACCATCGCGCTGCCGGTCTCCGCGAGCTCGTCGCCGACCTCGCGCAGCTTCGCCTCGGCGTGGCTGTTGTCCACCCCCTCGGCCTGCCAGCCCTTGGCGCGGATCTCCCGTTCCAGCGCGGCACACCGCTTCACGGCCTGGGTGTCCGGCTTCCCGGCCAGCTCGCCCGCGCGGATCTGCATCGAGAGGAACCGCAGCTCGGTGACGGCGTCGGCGGTCTCCGGGTGGGACGGCGGGCGCACCGGCCGGAACCGGAACGCCTGGGCGCGCGAGCGGTCGAGCCAGCGGAACACCACCCCCGGCGAACGCTGGGCGAGCGCCGCCGAGAGCCCCGCGTCGGCGAGTTCCTTGCCCAGTGACGTCGTCCCGGTCTGCAGGTCGACGCTGCCGAACCGGCCGCGGTGCCGCTGCAGCTGGGTCAGCCCGGCCCGCGCGTTCGCGAACGTGACGCGCCGGTGGCCGCTCGCGGCCCCGAGTTCGGCCAGCGCGAGCCGCCGGACCAGGCGGTTCTCCAGCGGCGCGGTCCGGCGGTCGCGCGGGGCGATCCCCGCGCGGGCGCCGTCGAGGTCGCCGAGCGCGATCCGGGCCCGCGCGGCCAGCAGGGCCGCGATTTCCGCGTCGTTGCGCAGGCCCAGTGCGGTCAGCCGGCCGGCCAGCGCGGTCGCCTCCGCGCCGATGCGGGCGATCCGCCGCCCGGCCGCGAAGTCCGCGCGCAGCACGGTCAGCCGCGCCACCGCCGCCCAGGTTTCGTTGCCCCGACGGCGAAAGCGGCGTTCGGCCCGGCCGGCCCAGCTCCGCGCCGCCGCCGGATCGCCGCTCGCCAGCGCGGCCAGCGCCCTGGTCAGCTCGGCCTCGGCGTGTTCCTGGTTCATCCGCAGCCGCGGGAACTGCTCGAGCGCCGCGTCCAGCTCGGCCGCGGCTTCGTGCGGCAGCCCGGCGGCCAGCAGCGCCCGCGCCTTGTCGACGGCCAGCACCGGCAGCATCCCGACGCTCTGCTCGGCGTAGAACCCGCTGGCCGCGTCGAAGTCGCGCAGGGCACCGGGGATGTCGCCGGTGAGCACCCGCGCCTGGCCGCGGCCGTGCGCGGCCTTGGCGAAGATCCGGGCCAAGCCGTCTTCTCCGGGGTGGCTCGCCCCGATCTGCTCGCACTGGTCGAGGTCGGCGAGCGCGAGCCGGACCCGCCCGGCGTACTGGTGCAGCATCGCGCGGTTGAGCAGCGTCCTGGCGAGCACGACGAACTCGCCGGCCTGCCGCAGCAGCGGAATCGCCTCGTCGAAGCAGACCAGGGCTTCGTCCATCCGGCCGATGAGGATGAGCACGAGACCGCGTTGCTGCCGCAGGATCCCGCGCCCGGCGTCCGACACGAGCGCGTCGGCCTCGTCGAGCAGGGCGAGCCCGCGGGCGCTGTTGCCGAGCGCGGTTTCGACAGCGGCGTACGTGCCGAGCACCCGCGTCGCGAGGTCGGGCCAGGCGGGCCACCCGGCCGGCGGTTCCGCGGCGGGCAGGCCGAGCAGCCGCGCGGCGGCGCGGATCAGGCGTCCCCCGACCACCGGCTGGCCGTTGTTCGTCGCCGCGACCGCCCGCCGGTGCAGCTCGCGGACCCGGTCTTCGACCCTCGGCGACGCGACCACGGGCTGCCCTTTCGGCCGGGGAAGGACGCCCCGGATCGTACCTCCGCGTCGGAGGTATCAGGCAGTTCTCGAAAACCCGCAAGTCCCCGCCCAACACACGTGATGCCCCGCCAGTCACGAGTGATGCCCCGCCAGTCACACGTGATGCCCGCCCAGGCACGCGAACCGACCGGTCCGGTACGCGAGCCGACCGGTCCGGTACGCGGGACTCGCGTGCCTCGGGAGGCATCACCTGTGATTGGCGGGGCACCTCGCGTGACCCGGGAGGCATCTCGCGTGATCAGGCGGGCATCTCGCGTGGCGGGTCAGAGTTCGATCGCCGGCGTGCTCACCGTCCTCGACCGGCCCGCCGTGCGCACCAGGACCTGCACCATCCCGTGGGAGACCCCGCTGACGGCGAACCGGCCCTCCGCGTCCGACGTCGTCGTCAGCGGGCCGGAGCTCGTGCGGACCTCGATCGGGTGCTCGGCCGGGGGTGTCAACCAGCCGTCCAAGCGGATCGTGCCGCCCGGCTCCGGGCTCACGTTGACCATGATCGTCAGGCTTTCGCTGTCGAACGTGATGAGCCTGCCCTGCTCGGCGGCACTGCGCGCGTCCGCGAGCCGCTCCTGCTCGCGGATGCGCATCACCTCGAGGTCGACGTCCTCCAGCTGGATCGCGAACCGGATCTGGTCCACCAGCGTGGCGGGCATCGGGTCGGCGTCTTCCCACAGCTCGCGCACGCCGGCCAGCAACCGGAGGTCGAGCTCGTCCAAGGGCTCGTTCGCGCCGGGTGGTTCGACGGTGGTCACAGCCAATCTCCTTCGCCGTTGGCGAGTAGCTGCTCGCGCAGGCGCGCGAGGCAGCGTCCCCTGGTCGGGCCGATACTCCCCCTCGGCATGCCCAGCCGGGCGCCGACTTCGGCGTAGTCCGGCCGGTGCACGAACGCCACGATCCGCAGCAGGCTGCGGCAGCGTTCGGGCAGGTTGTCCACCGCGCGCCACAACCGCACGCGCTGGTCCTCGCGCAGCACCCCCTCCTCGGGTGCCGGCGAAGCTTCGGCCAGCCGCTCCGGAAGCTCCGGCAGCGGCCGCTCGACCTGGCGCTTTTCCCCCGTGCGCCAGGCCTCCCGCTTGGTGACGGTGATCAGCCAGCCGGTCAGCGCGACCGGCGAGCGGATCTCCGCGAACGAGCCGAGCAGCCGCAGCCACGTCGTCTGCACGACGTCGGCCGCTTGGTCGGCGTCGAGTCCCTGGTCGCGCGCGACCTGCCAGAGCAACGGCGTGAGCAGGGAAACCAGCTCGTCCAGCGCCGCGCGGTCGCCCTCCCGCGCGGCTTCGAACAGGGTCGCCACGCGGGCGTGGTCGGTCTTGGCCACGTTCACAGCGAGCCCAGCGCGGTCCAGGCGCGCTTGACGACGGTCTCGCGGTCGACCGTCGCGAGGTCGCCGGACTGCAGCAGGGCCTTGCCGAGTTCGGCGGCGGCGAGCGGCGCCGCGAACGACGTCCCGTCCCAGACCGCGAAGCCGGCGCTGTAGTCGTCGGGGTCGAAGGAGCTGCGGCCGAAGCCGGGCACTTCGTGGTCGGCGGCCGCGGTGCCGCGCACGTCGGTCGGGTAGGTGCTGACGACGCCGGCGCCGGTCGCCCAGGCGCGCACCCACGGGCCTTCGTTGGAGAACAGCGCCTTGCTCCCGGCGAGGTCGGGGTTGAGCGCGCCGACGCTGATCACCTGCGGGCCGCTGCCACCGCCGAGCGGCTGGTCGGCGAAGGCGGCCGGGTAGAACCGGCGCGTGGAGGCGTCGTTGCCCGCCGCGGCGACGACGAGCACGCCGAGACCCAGCAGCTCGGCGATGGCCGCGCCGAACTGGCCGGTGTAGGCGATGTCCGCCGGGTTTTCCTCGTAGTAGCCCAGTGACAGCGAGACGATGTCGACCATGTCCTCCGGCCGGTTGTCCGCCTGCGCGGCCCGGACGCGGTCGGCCAGCAGGTGCAGCGCGAGCAGCACGTCGGCTTCGTACGCGACACCGTCGCTGTGCACCACGCGGATGGCGAGGGTGTCGGCCTCCGGGCAGGCCTGCCGGACGACGCCGGCGATGAACAGGCCGTGCCCGGTGTCGGTGTCGACGTCGCCGATCAGCGGCTGGCGGGTCGTCGGCGCGTCCCAGTAGTCGTGCAGCAGCTGCGTGGGCACGCTGCCGGAGGCGAGCTCGGCCTGCAGGATCGCCGCCTGGATGTCCGGTGCGACGGCGAGCCCGGAGCCGGACGGCGGCGGTCCGCCGCGGTCGGCCAGTCCGAACCACGGGTGCGGGCCGATGCCGGTGTCCAGCACGGCGATCACCGGCCGCCGATGCGCCGGCTTCTCGCTGCGGTACGGCGGCGCCGCGGCCAGGGTCACCGGGATCCGGTTGGCGCCGCGGGTGCGCCCGTAGGAACTGCCCGCGCCGAACCCGCTGGTCTCCCACGGCGTGCCGCCGAGTCCGCTGGTCTCCCACGGCACCCCGCCGAACACCGGCGCGCTGAACAGCAGGTGCTCCGGCGCGATCGTGGCGGCGACCCGGGGGTCGAGCTGCGGCCGCTCACCCAAGCCTGCGGACCGCAGCAGCTGGAGTGCTTTCCAGCAGTCGACGACGGCCGGATCGGCGCCTTCGCGGACGTGCAGCAGGACGCGGACGGGCAGGTCGTCGAGCTGCCGGGCGCGGGCCGTCTCCTTCGTGTCGCCGCCGGCCGGGGTGGCCTGCAGGCCGATGCGGGCCAGGACGTCGTTGATCGTGAGCAGCGTCTGCTGCTCACGGACGTACCGCTGCGGGACGAGGAACACGCCCGGCCGGTACACGGTCGTGCGCGGGGCCGGCTGCCCGGCCGCGACGACGGCCGTGGCCGGGTCGAGCACGCGGGCGCCGTGCCGGTCCAGCAACTGCCTTGGCGGGGCCGGGAGCTCGTTGAGCGTGCCCGCGTCCTCCACCGCTGCTTCCGCGGTCTCGTCCCGCACGAACCTGACGACCATCGGGTCCACCCTCCTGCTGCCTCTGCCCCCGCCACTGATCACCAACGGCACCCGGGAAAGACCCGTGGGCCGCTCCCGGGATACGACACCGGCATCACGAATCCGTAACGGCGACGGCAAACGGGTGACGACGTATCTGGCGCGCCCGGCTCACCCACTTGGCCCTCCGGAAGTCACGGATCCAGCGGGGAGATCACCATGGTTGTGCTCCGGTCGAGCACGCACGAAGCCGCCTTCACGCCGGAACCGGCGACCGGGGGCGGCTGCTTCACGGTGCCGCTCGACCTGCCGCCCGGTCCCGGCGGCAGCGCCCCCGCGCTCGCGCTGCGGTACTCGACCGGCGCGCCCAACGGCCCGTTCGGCGGCGGGTTCACCCTTCCGCTGCCCCACGTCGGGCCGGCCGGCGACCACCCGGCGCCCGAAGAGGCGGGCCGGCTCGCCCGGCGCGGCGACGGCTACCTGATCACCACCCGATCGGGGCTCCGGCACTTCCTCGGCCCCGGCGACGGCACCACCTGGTACCTCGACCGGACCGAAGACCCGTTCGGCACCACCACGACGTTCGGCTGGGCGCACCACAGCGGCCAGGCCTACCTCACCCGCGTCTCCTACGGCCCGTACGAAGTGGAGTTCGGCTACGAGCCGCGGCCGGACGTGCTGCGCCGGGGCCGCGGCGGCACCCTCGTCACGACGGCCCTGCGGTGCACGCGGATCGACCTGCGGGTGCCCGCCTCGGCGCGGCCGCTCGTGCGCCGCTGGGCCCTCGGTTACGACGTCGACGACGTCACCGGCGCGTCCCTGCTGACGTCGGTGGCGCTCACCGGGTTCGACACGCAGGGCACCGAGACCGCCGCTCCGGTGCTGCGCCTGGCCTACGCCGCACTGGACACCCCGGCCCCGCGGCGGGTCCGGGTGGCCGCGCGGGCGCGGTCCGGCGGCGGGGTGTCCGTGCTCGACGCCGTGCCGTACCACGTCTTCGACGACCTGCCCCGCACCGCACGGCTGTGCGAGATCGACAACGGGATGGGGCTGCGGACCGCGATCGACTACGCGACCGTCGAGTCGGTGCCGGTGGTCCGGCGGGTCTCGCTGCGCGAATCCGTCACCGGCCACGTGGGCGTGACGGAGTTCGAGTACCACGACAGCCGGCCGCCCGGGTTCGGCCGGGTGGTCCAGGACGACGTCGGCGACGAGTACGCGCCCACCCTGCGGACCGTGCGCTGGTTCGGCGGCGAAGGGCTGCTGGACAAGGAGGAGGTCTACGGCCTCGACGGCTCGACGGCGGCGGACCGGCCGTACCGCCGCGTCGAGCACCTCCGCCGTCCACAGTGGACGCGCACGGTGGCGACGGAGTTCGAACGCCGGGAGACGCCGGTTTCGGTCACCACTAAGGAAACGGCGTACGACGCGGACGGCAACCCGTCCCGCGAGGTGGAGACGACCGAACGGCCCGGCCGTGCGCCGGTCGTCCGCGAGACCCGGACGACCTACGCGGCCGACCCCGAACACCGGTTCGCCGCCCTCCCGGCCCGGGTCCGCGCGGTCGACGGCACCGGGAAGGTCCTGTCCGACACGATCTTCCGGTACGACGAAGAGCCCGACGGCTCGGCCGGTTCGCACGGCCTCCTCACCGCGCGGGAGGAGCTGGTGCTCACCGACGCGCTCGTCGCCGACGTCTACGGCTCGCGCCCGCCGGACCTGCGGCACCACGGCTACCACCGCCGTCCCGGCGAAGACGGCTGGTGGGCCACCACGTTCCACGGGCGGCTCGGCACCGTCGCCGGGCTGCGCACCACGACGACCGATCCGCTCGGCCACACCCGCGAGGTCCGGTATTCGGCCGACCACTGCTTCCCCGAGGTGGTCACCGATCCGGTGGGCAACGTGACGATCACGCGCCACGACGTCCGCACCGCGCAGGTGTGCGAGCTGACCGATCCGGCGGGCGCGGTGACCACGCTGACCCACGACCCGCTGGGCCGCCCCGAAACCGTCGTGCGGCCGGGCGACTCGGCGGAGCTGCCGACCGTCCGGTACCGCTACGACGGCCCCCGCGTCACCACCGAGCAGCGGGCGGTGTCCGGCGAGGCGGAGGTGCTCGTGACCGCCGAGCTGCGCGACGGCGCCGGGCGGCTGCTGGAGCGGCGGCACGCGGAACTGCTCGGCGACGTCGTCGACGAGCACCACGAGTACTGCGCGCGGGGCCTGGTGTGCCGGACGAGCCGGGCGTTCCGGGACGGCGATCCGCCGCCCCCGCCGGTCGAGTTCTCCTACGACGCACTGGGCCGGCCACTGGAGATCCGCGAAGACCACGTCGAGGCGGCCGGCGTGCCCGATCTGCTCGGCCGCGAACTGCGCGGCGCGGACGGCGTCGTGCACGTCCGGGACGCGGCCGGGAACGTCGTCGAGTCGCGGACCGCGGGCGGGCACACGGTGTTCCGGGTCCGCGACGCGGCCGGCCGGGTGGTCGCGGTGCTGGTCGACGACCCGCGCGGCACGCCGGTCACCACGTTCACCCACCACGACCGCGGGCTCGGGGTGCCGCACGGCGCGGGGCCGCACAGCTGCGGGCGGCTGGTGCGCGTCACCGACGAATGCGGCGTGACCCAGTTCGGCTACGACGCGCTCGGCCGGACGGCCGAAAAGCGCTGGCGCCCGGCGCACGTCGCCGTCGAGTACCGGCTCGACGTGACGTACCGGGCCGACGGGCGGGTGTCGGCGGTGAGCCACCCCGACGCCGGCGACGGACGGCTGACCGTGCAGCACCAGTACGACGAGGTCGGCCGGCTGGTGTGCGTGCCGGGCTTCGTCGACGCCGTCGGCTACGACCTGAGCGGCCGTCGCACGGCGGTGCACTACGCGAACGGCGTCAGTGAGCACTGGGCCGGCGGGCGGCACGTGCTCACCGGCCCGGGCGGGCTGGTGCGGGAAATCGAGCCCGGGCCGACGCCGGCGCTCCCCGGGCCGGGCAGCGAAATCCGCGACGCGTTCGGCCGGCTGCGCGGGGTACACGGCGACGACGGCGTCAACGCGCTGTACAGCTACGACCACACCGGCCGCCGCGTCCGCACGCTGATCACCAGCGGCGCGCACATCCACGAAGTCCTGAGCCCGGACGACCGGTACGTCATCGAAGACGGCGAACTGGTGGTCGTGGTGGCGGGCGCGGTGCGCCGCTACGCGGACGGCCGCACCCGCTACCTGCACTTCGACGACACCGGCGAAATCGCCCTGATCACCGACGAGCACGGCGCCGTCAGTCGATGACGGCGAGGTCCAGCCGGTCGAGGCGGCCGGGGTCGGCGAGGATGTCGATCTCGACGATCCGGCCACCCGCGACGGTGAAGCCCAGCACCGAGAACGGCCGGCCGTCGCGCGTCGCGACCACGCCCGCCGCGCCGTTGACCAGGGCCCGGTGCACGACACCGCCACCGGCGTTGAGGCGGGAGAACGTCAGCGCCTGGTTCGCGACGGCCGCCGCGCCGCGGACCTCGGTCGAGCCGCCCTGCGCCGCACCGCGGTCGGCGCGCAGCACGACCTCGGGGTCCAGGACCGAGACGAGTGCGTCGAAGTCACCACCGCGCGCGGCGGCCAGGAAGGCGTCGACGACCCGGCGCTGGCGGGCGAGGTCCGGGTCCGGCGCGACCGGCGCACCCTGGACCCGCCGCCGGGCGCGGCTGGCCAGCTGCCGGGTCGCCGCCTCGGACCGGCCGACGACCGAGGCGATCTCCTCGAACGGCATCGCGAACATGTCCCGCAGCACGAACGCCAGCCGTTCGGCCGGGGTGAGCGTGTCGAGCACGACCAGCAGCGCGAGGCCGACGGAGTCCGCCATCAGCGCCTCGTGCTCGGGGCCGTCGTCCTCCCGGCTGACGATCGGATCGGGCACCAGCACGTCCCACGGCTCCTCGCGCCGGGCCTTCCGGGACCGCAGCATGTCGAGGCAGACCCGCCCGACGACGGTGGTCAGCCACCCGGCCAGGTTCCCGACGGCCGCGGTGTCGGCCCGGCTGAGCTTCAGCCACGCTTCCTGGACGGCGTCCTCGGCCTCGGCCAGCGAACCCAGCATCCGGTAGGCGACGGACCGGAGGTGGTCGCGGTGGGTCTCGAAGCTGCGGGCCAGGAGCTCGTCGTTCACGGGGTCCGTCCTTTCGCGAGGCGATCACCACCTTGACGGATGTGGCCGTGCGTTCGTGACAGAGCAGAGGTGAAGGTCAGCGGCGCCGGGAACAACACCCCGGGCACCACTTCGGTCCCGGTGACGCCGACCGCGGGCGCCAGGACGATCCGCCTCGGCATCGACCGCGCCGGGGCTGCCGCGGTCGATGCGGGGACTTCCGTGTCCAGCATGCAGACATCCTTACCCTGCGGGTTGAGCAGCGAAAACGCGCCGCGGGAACGCCACCCGACCGGGACGCGGCGCGGGCCACGCAACCTATTGGTCCAGACAACTGTTATCGAAAAGTGATCGAAGTGCCGGTCATCGGGAGCTACTTTGTTGCGACTAGCAACAAATACCTCGTGGATCCCCAACGGCGGAGGTGTCACGGCGTGAACCGGACCTTGGACAAGCTTCGACGACGCGGCCCGGGGCTCGCGCTCGTCGCCTCGGCAGTGCTGGTGGCGGCCGGGCTGAGTGCCCCGGCCGCGCTGGCCGCGGACGACTACACCCAGAGCGCCAGCCAGCCGAGCTCCACACAGGTGCAGCTCAGCTTCACCCCGACGACCCCGGCGCTGTACGTGGACGTCCACTACACCGGCGTGCCGGGCTTGGGCCAGCAGAACCTCCGGATGACCAACGGCGGCGGCACCTGGCGCACCACCGTCAACGGCCTGAGCAGCGGGAACGTCCTCGACTACTGGTTCACCTACGAGAAGAACGGGCCGCAGTACGACACCCCGCACTTCAGCTACACCGTCGGCGGCGGCAGCTCGGCGGTCGCCGCGCCGACGTTCAGCCCGCCCGGCGGCACGTACTCGTCGGCTCAGACGGTGACCATCAGCAGCGCCACCGCGGGCGCGACCATCCGGTACACCGTGGACGGTTCGGCGCCCACCTCCTCCTCGCCGGTCTACAGTGGACCGATCAGCGTGCCGACGTCCCGCACGGTCAACGCGATCGCCACCAAATCGGGCTCGGCGGACTCGGCGGTGTCGAGCGCGAGCTACACGATCGGCACCCAGGCGGGCTGCCCGACGCAGTCCGACACCCCGAACTTCGGGCCGAACGTGCGGATCTTCGACCCGGGCATGTCCGCCGCGACCATCCAGGCGCAGCTGGACACGGACTTCAACAACCAGAAGGACACGCTCACCGCGCAGTTCGCCGAGCGCCGCGTCGCCCACCTCTTCAAGCCGGGCACCTACAACGGCGTGCACGACAACGTCGGCTTCTACACCTCGGTGGCCGGCCTCGGCCAGAACCCCGGGGACGTCCTGATCAACGGGGACGTCACCGTGGACGCCTTCAACGCCTCCGACAACGGCGTCGCGCTGCAGAACTTCTGGCGCTCGGCGGAGAACTTGGCGGTCAACCCCTCCGGCGGCCAGGAACGCTGGGCGGTCGCGCAGGCCGCGCCGTTCCGCCGGATGGACGTCCGCGGCGGGCTGCAGCTGTACCCGGCGAGCTACGGCTTCGCCAGCGGCGGCTACATCGCCGACACCAAGGTGGCCGGCCAGGCCGCGTCGGTTTCGCAGCAGCAGTGGTACACCCGCGACTCGGCGCTGGGCAGCTGGAACGGCGGCGTGTGGAACATGGTCTTCTCCGGCACCAGCGGCGCGCCGGCGACCACGTTCCCGAACCCGCCGGAGACCACCCTCGCCACGACCCCGGTCTCCCGGGACGTGCCGTACCTCTACGTCGACGGCACCGGCAAGTACCGCGTGTTCCTGCCGTCCCTGCGCACGAACGCGTCCGGCCCGAGCTGGGCGAACGGCAGCACCCCCGGTTCCTCGCTGCCGATGAGCCAGTTCTACGTCGTCAAATCCGGTGACACGGCCGCGTCGATCAACAACGCGCTCGCCGCGGGCTGCAACCTGTTCTTCACGCCGGGCATCTACCACCTGAACCAGACGCTCAACGTGACCCGCGCCAACACGACCATCCTCGGCATCGGCTACCCGACGCTGGTGCCCGACAACGGCGTCAACGCGATGCAGGTGTCCGATGTGGACGGCGTCCGGCTCAAGGGCCTGCTCTTCGACGCCGGCACGACGAACTCGCAGGCGCTGCTCACGGTCGGCCAGTCCGGGTCCACCGCGAGCCACGCGGCCAACCCGACGACGATCCAGGACGTCTTCTTCCGGATCGGCGGCCAGATCGCGGGCAAGGCGACCAACAGCCTGATCGTCAACAGCGCCAACACGATCATCGACCACATCTGGGCCTGGCGGGCCGACCACGGCAACGCGGGCACCTACGGCTGGACGACCAACACGGCCGACACCGGGCTCGTCGTCAACGGGGCGAACGTGCTGGCCACCGGCCTGTTCGTCGAGCACTACCAGAAGTACCAGGTGATCTGGAACGGCCAGGGCGGCCGGACGATCTTCTTCCAGAACGAGATGCCCTACGACGTGCCGAACCAGGCGTCGTGGAACGCGCCGTCGGGCGTCGCCGGGTATGCCGCGTACAAGGTCGGGGCGAACGTGACGACCCATGAGGCCTGGGGCCTCGGGAGTTACTGCTTCTTCGACACGAACCCGGCGGTGTCCAGCTACCACGCGTTCGAGGTGCCGAACACCAGCGGCGTGCGGTTCCACAGCCTGCTGACGGTGTCGCTCAACTACCGCGGCACGATCACGCACGTCATCAACGACACCGGCGGCGTCACGCCTTCGGGCACGGTGCCGGTCAACGTGGTCAGCTACCCCTGACCGCAGCTTTCACGTGAAAGTGACCCGGAGTGCGCGCTCCGGGTCACTTTCACGTGAAAGTGCCGGCCGCCGTTCTTCAGGCGAGGTGCCAGACCGCGGTGGCTCCGTCGAGCACGTCGGCGTCGAGGCCGAAGTAGCCGCGTTCGGGCTTGGTGTCGGTGCGCTTGCGGCCGACCGGGAGGTCGGCGGTCAGCTTCCAGGTCTTCGTGTCGCGTTGCAGGTGGCCTTCGTAGGTGTCCGGGTCCGGTTCGCCGAGGCCGAGGGCTTCGCTGTGGCCGAGGCTGCCGGCGACGAAGGCGTACCGGTCGCCGAGCAGGGCCGCGACGATCGCGCCCGCGCCGGCCCCCGAGCGTTGCAGGTGGCTGTTGTGCGCGAACACCAGCGTCGGGCCGCGGCGGGCCTCGATGGCGCGGATGTCCAGCAGGTTCTCGGCCATGAGCACCGCGCGCGTGCTCGCGAGGCGCGAGATCCTCGTGTCCCGTTCGCCGGGCCGGGCCGACGCCGCGTGGTAGCGGAGCAGGCCGCGCCCGGCGGTGGCGTGGACCTCGGCCCGCCACCAAGCAGCGTCCAGCCGCGGCGTTCGGGCGTGGAGGGCGACGATCAGGTCGTCGGCGATGACCCGCAGCTCGCGGGCCTCGGGTGACGCGCCGGGTGACTCGGCCGGGTCGAGGATCGCTTCGGCGCGGCTCCACCGTTCGTCGTCGCCGGCCAGGGCCGCGATGTCGACGTCGAGCCCGAGGTAGTCGCGGGCGTGTTCGAGGTAGGTGCGCGGGCTGGGCGCGCTGAACATCTCGGCCGGGGTGTCGAAGCCGTGGCAGGCCAGCGGTTCCTCGGCGCCCTCGTTGTACTCGCGCAGCCACGCGAGCAGCCGCCGGTTGGCGTCCACCTCGCCCAAACCGTGCGAGAAGCCACCGTCGAGTGCGGCGACGCGGTCGGTCTCCAGGGCGATCGACCGGAAGCCGTGCTCGGCGAGCTGGGCGAAGAGGTCGTTGCGGAGCCGCGCGCACGCCGGCTCGAAGTGGGTCGGCTCGCCCAGCGCGAGCAGTTCGGCGGTGAAGTCGGTCAGGTTCATGTGGTTGAATCGTATCCTTGAAGACTCGGTTGAAACCCGTGGATCTCGCCCGGGAGCACGGCATCTCCACGCAGGCGGTGCGCAACTACGAGCGCGAAGGCTTCCTCCCGCCGGCCGCGCGCACCGGGAACGGCTACCGCGTCTACACCGAGGTGCACGCGGCGGCCCTGCGTGCGTTCCTCGCGCTCGTCCCGGCGTACGGACACGCGACGGCCGGCGGGATCATGCACGCCGTCCACGACGACGACCTCGGCCGGGCACTGACTTTCGTCGACCGCGGTCACGAGCAGCTGCTCCGGGACCGCGAAACCCTCAACGCCGTCCGGAACGCGATCGGGCACCTGACGACCGGGGCGGCGCCCGGGACGGCCGCGAGCGGCTGGTCGATCGGCGAGCTGGCCCACCGCCTCGGCGTCACCGCGGCGACCGTCCGGGCGTGGGAACGCGCGGGCATCCTGGTGCCTCCGCGGAACCGCGCGACCGGCTACCGGGTCTTCGGCGCGGCGGACATCCGCGACGCCGAGCTGGCCCACCTGCTCCGGCGCGGCGGCTACCCCCTGGCCCACATCGCGACGGTGGTCGAGCAGGTCCGCACCGCGGGCGGCACCGAGTCACTGGCGCAGGCGCTCGAGATTTGGCAACAGCGGCTCACCGGCCGCGGCCTGGCGATGCTCGACGCGGCCGCGCGGCTCAGCGCTTATCTGGCGTCACGGCCGTGAGCCCGGGTGCAGCCGGTCGTACTCGTGCGCGGCCGAGCGCTGGGTGCGCACCGGCAGCAGCTTCTCCTCCTCTTCGTCGTCGACTTCGTTGAGCCCGAGCTGCACGGCCAGCCGGATCTGCTCGCGGTTCTCGCGGACCACCGTGGAGAAGAAGTCGTCGATCCGCGGGTCGAGGAGGACTTCGAGCAGCACGCGGAACGAGGTGTCGACGCAGGCGCGCACGATCTCGTCGTGGAACGGCAGCCGCCTGAGTTTCCCCAGCTGCGGGTCCGCGGCGATCTTCTCGGCGATGATCGAGCGCAGCTCGTCCTTGTGCGCTCCGAGCGACTTGGCCAGGTTCTCCGGGTAGTTGCCGGTTTCCAGCACCTTGACGACCTCGTCGAGCACCGCGACGGTGATCGGCTTCTTGATCGCCTTCACGATCGGTTCGGACAGCTTGTCCACGAGCCGGTAGGTGAACTGCTCCCCGACGGCCCGGTCCGCGGCCCGCCCGATCCGCACGAGCAGCAGCACGACGCTGACGAACTTGTGCGCGGCCATGGCGGGGTGGGCGACCGGGATCATCGCGAACAGCTCGTACCAGTTGCGCACCAGGAACTTCCGGGACCACCGCCGCTTGCGCCACCGCCACAGGAACTCGAGGAGGAAGATCCCGCAGATGCCGCAGTCGACGGCGAAGACGACGAGCCCGGCCTCCCGCGCCGGCGGACTGAGCACCATGAACCCCAGCAACCCCACCGACCCGGCGGCGAGCACGAGCATGACCCAGTCGTCGGCGCGCACATTCCCGGGCAGGACCCCGCTGTTGAGCTCGGGTTCACTGGTGACCATGCCCGATGATGGCACGGATGCCGCGGCCCAGCCGGTCCGGCACACGTCCGGTTGTTGTCCGGTTTTCGTCGCGTTCCGGCCCCGCCGGATAGGGCATCGTGGACAGTGGCGGTCACGGCGAGGAGGAGCATGGAGCGCACACCGCACCGCCGGTCCGCTCCGGCTCCGGGGAAAGCGGCGGCTGGCAGCTCAGGAAGCGGGCTGCCAGCCCACGCCGTAGGAGCGCGCGGGCCGCAGGTCGCGGAAACCGGTGCGCACCTCGCCCGCGTTGTCGAGGAACAACGGCTTGCGCGCGGGCAGCGGGTCCTGGGCGTCCTTGGAGAACTCACCGTCGATGCGCCAGACACGCTGCGGTGGCTTCCGCCGGTCGAACCGGACGTTGAGGTCAAAACTCTCGCACGGGAACTCCGGCGTGCAGCAGTAGAACGGCGACGGCAGCTCGTCCAGCCGGATGCGGAAGAAGAACTCGTGCTCGTCCCCGGCGTCCAGCGGCTGCGGCGGCCGCAGGCTGAACGCGACCCGCGACGAGCTGACCATCCGCACCGAATGCACCTCACCGCCCGCCACCACGTCGATCCCGAGCCCCGAAAGGTCCGGCTGGCCGGTGGTCCGGGCCGGCCCGGCCAGAGAGATCGCGTGCTCGACGTCGGCCAGCCCGGCGACGTGGCTGACCACCCGGCGGGTCTCGAACACCTCGGCCTGGGCCACCCCCGTCAGGGTCAGCCGGACCGCCAGCGCCGAGGTGTGCCAAGGGCCGTCACTGGCGGCCGCGGCCCCCGCGTACGGCCACGGCGCGCCGAACGCGGCCTCGGCGATCAGGTAGATGACGTCATCGGCGCGACGCTGCATCGTGCGCACGTTCCGGTCCGCGCCCGTACCCAGCCGTTCCAGACGCTGGGTGTAGCGCTCGTTCGCGCCGGTGCCGAAACCGAGGACGATCCGCGCCGTCCCCCGGTGCGATTCGGGCAGCTTTTCGATCAGCCGGCGCAGCGTTTCGACAACCTTGCCGCGAACCGTTCCCGGGCTGTCCTCTTCCTGGACACCACACACTTCGCGCAACTGTTCGCCGACGAGCGAAGGCAAGGTCTTCGCTTGGATGCCGAGCCCCTTGCGAAGCAGTTTCAGCTCTGCTGAGAGAGCCTTGATCTTCGCTTCGGCCGCCTCCTGAGCCAAGCCGTCACCTCCGTCTTGGGCGTTGTGCGGGAAGTCTACTCGGTCGGTGACTTGCCCACCGTTTCCCCGGTGTTTCCGGATCGGGAAACAGCGCAGGCTCAAGCGGTGTCCGCGATTCCTGCCGAGAGGCAACGGGAAACACCTGCCGTCCGGGGAAATGCCGGGTCAAGCTTACGTCGTCGAAATCCTTCGGCAACCAAGGAAGTCGCCGCGGCGGAAACCACGGCGACGACGATCCGGGAAAGGGGAACGCGATGCACACGCACTTCGTCATCGTGCTCGGCCAGCTGATCCCGCTGCTGGGCTGACCGGGTAACTGCCGGCGGGCCCGGGCCGCCGGCGGACCTTCCCCCCGTTCGCCTATTACAGGATGATCGAACCATGCCGGACTTTGGAGCGGAATTGAAACGTCGACGGATGTCGGTCGGCATGTCACTGACCGGGCTCGCCGCGTCCGTCCATTTCACCAAGGGCTACCTCAGCAAGGTGGAGAACGGCAAGGCCCGCGTGAACCGGGAGCTCGCCAAGGCGTGCGACCAGGCGCTGGGGGCCGGCGGGGAACTGCTCGCCCTCGTCGCCGAATCGGCGTTCCCCGCGCGCCGCAGCGCCGGCGGCATCGTCGGGCTGCCGGACGGCGGCCGGTACTTCGTCGGCCGCGAAACCGAACTCGAAACGCTGTCCGCGCTGCTGCTCGGCCCGGACGACGCCCGGGTCGGCGTGGTGCACGGGATGGCCGGAGCCGGCAAGACGGCACTGGCCGTCGCCGCCGCCCGGCGGGTCGCGGACACCTTCCCGGACGGCTGCCTCTTCTTCGACCTCCGCGGCCACACGCCCGGGGCCGTCGAGCTTTCGCCCGGCGAAGCCCTGCACCGGCTGCTGCGGCTGCTGGACGTCCCGGCCGATCAGCTCCCCGCCGACGAAGACGGCCTGGCCAACCTGGTCCGCGACCAGCTGCGCGGGCGGCGGATGATCCTCGTGCTCGACAACGTCCGCTCCGCCGAACAGATCCGGGCCATCACCGACGGCGAGACGTCGTCGCGGATCCTGGTGACCAGCCGCGGGCGGCTGCCCGCGCTCGACGACGCCTGGCACTTCCCGGTCGGGGTGCTGCCGCCGGCCGACGCCGTGCGGCTGCTGCGGTCCGTCGCCGGCGACCACGCACCGGACGAGGACGAGGTGGCGACCGAGATCGTCCGGCACTGCGGGCGGCTGCCGCTCGCGGTGCGGATCGTGGCCGCCCGGTTCGTCGCGGGCGGCTGGACGGCGGCGAAGCTGCGCGACCGGCTGGCCGACGAAACGACCCGGCTCGGCGCGCTGGAGGACGGCGAGCGCAGCGTCGCGAGCGCGTTCGCCGTCTCGTACGAAGCGCTGCCCGGCGACCAGCGGCGCTTGCTGGGGCTGCTGGCCCTGCACCCCGCGGCCGCCGCCGAGACCGGCTCCGTCGAAGCGCTCGCCGGGCTCGACGCGGGCGAAGCGGACAGGCTGGTCGACCGGCTGCACGACGCGCACCTGGTCGTCCGCGACGAACGCGGGTACGTCGAGCTCCACGACTTGATGCGCACCTTCGCGGCGAGGCACGCGTTGCCCCAGGTCGAGCCGGAAGACCGCGACATCGCCGTGCGCCGGCTGGTCGAGCACCTGGTCGCGATCACGGTGGCGGCCGACGAACTCGTCGAGCCCCACCGCTTCCGCCCACCCACCGGCTTGCCGGCCCCGGCCGCCGCGCCGTTCTCGGACGCCGACGGCGCCCTCGCCTGGCTGGGCGCGCAGTGGCCGGTGCTCGCCGACATCGTCGATTCCGCGGCCCGGCACGGGCTGTACGACCGCTGCTGGCAGCTGGCGTTCGTGCTCCGCGCGTTCTTCTTCCGCGAGAAGCTGTTCGAGCCTTGGATCCGGACGCACGAGCGCGCGCTGGAAGCGGCGCGCGCGGCGGCCGACCCGGGTGCGACGGGCATGATCCTCAACAACCTGGGCATGGCCCACATCGAGGCGGGCGACGCCGGCACGGCGGTCCGCTGCCACCAGCAGGCCCAGGAGCAGTTCGCGCTGGCCGGCGACGACCGCGGCTCGATCGACGCGCTGTCCAGCCTGGCGTGGGCCCGCCTGTACCGCGGCGAAGCCGAGCCCGCCCTGGCCGATCTGCGGACGGTCCTGGCCGTCTACCGCCGGACCGGCCGCACCCGCAACGTGGTGATCGCGCTGCGCGGGATCGCGCTGGCGGCGGTGGCGCTGGGCCGGTTCCCCGAGGCGCTGGCCGCCGCGGAGGAGGCGAGCGGGCTCGCGCAGCTGCCGGTCGACCGGGCGATGTCGGCCAGCTGCGAGGCGTGGGTGCACTTCCGCGCGGGCCGCTGGGAGGACGCTTCGCGCGGTTACCGCCGGGCCGCGGAGGTGGCCGACGACGCGGGCAGCGAGTACGAGCGAGCGAGGGCGTTGACCGGCTTGGGAAACGCGTCGGCCGCCCGTGGCAACCGGCCGGAGGCGGAGCGCTGGTGGGCGGAGGCGGACGCGTACCGGGTGACGTTGAACCCGGCCGTGCTCGGCGAGGCGGAATACCGGAGCCGGCCGGCCTTCGCGGAGTGACCGCCCACCGGAAGGACACCTATTGGCCGCCGGGTTTCCCGCCAGAACCGTTTTCAGGCAACAGGAAACGCCTTGTCGCCGCCGCTTACGGGGCGCACCATCGAAACAGACCGGATTTCGCGGACACCGCGAAATACATCGAATCCCGTAGACGGGGAATTCCGAGGAGCCTGCCATGATGGTCGTCTGTTCCGTTTCCGCCCTCTTCCGCGCGGCTTTGGGCATCGTCCTGCTCGCGCTGTTCGCCGGCCTGGCCCTGGCCGGCCCCGCCACGCCGGCGACCACCCCCGGCTCCGGCCCGGCCGTGTCCACGGCCACCGCCACCGCCACCGCCGAACCCGTCACGCACTAGTGGCTCCGCGCTACGATGCCGGACGTGGCGCTCGACCGGTTCGAAAACATTTCGGGGCTGGAGTACCGATTGTCGGACTCGCCCTATGTCGAGGGCGTATATCGGGTGGCGCCGGACGGTGGGCACGCCGGATTCGCGCCGGAGCGCATGGTGTCCGTCGTGAACTCGAACTGGGAGCTGCTGGTGTGGGCGTCGGACGGCGTCACCACCGTGTCGGTCCGCGGTCCCGAGACCCGGCCCACCGTGGTCCCGCTGGGTGGCGGGCTGGGCAGCACCTTCGGCGTGATCTTCCGGCACGGTGCCTTCCTGCGGAACCTGCCCGTGGGCGGGCTTGTGGACGGCAGCGTGTCGAGCCCGCACACGACGCCGCGCTCCTTCGTGCTGCAGGGCAGCGAGTGGGAGATCCCCACCTACGAGAACGCGGAGACGTTCGTGGAGCGCCTGGTCCGGGCGGGGTTGCTGGTGCGGGACCCGTTGGTGACCGACGTCGTCGCCGGGGAGCGGCCGGTGCTGGTCACACCGCGCTCGGTGCAGCGCCGGGTCGCCGCGGCCACGGGCCTGACGCAGGGCATGATCCGCCGGATCGAGCGGGCGCGGCAGGCCACGATGCTGCTGCGGCAGGGCGTGGCCGCGACCGAGGTCGTGCATCTGGTCGGATATCACGACCAGCCCCATCTGGCGCGGTCGCTCACCCGGTTCGTCGGCCGGACGGCGACCCAGCTGCGGCGGCCCACCACCGGCGAGATGGTGTCGCTGCTGTACAAGACCGACGTCGAGGTGCGGCCGTAGGTTCGCAGTCAGCCGGAAGGGCCGGCCACCAGAACCGAGGAGCACCAGTGGCTTTCACGCAGATCTACGTCAACCTGCCGGTCACCGACCTGGATGCGAGCACGTCGTTCTACCTGGCGCTGGGTGGCGTGCTCAACCCGCAGTTCACCGACGAGACCTCCGCGCAGGTCGCCCTCGGCGAGGTGGTGACCGTGCAGCTGATGACGCACGAGCAGTTCGGCCTGTTCACCTCGCGGCCGGTCGTCGCCTCCGGGGCGATCGAGGCGATCCTGGCGCTGCCCGCCGGGTCGAAGGAGGACGTCGACCGGCTGGCCGACGCCGCGGTGAAGGCGGGCGGGTCCGAGCCGCGCCCCGCTCAGGACATGGGCTGGCTGTACAACCGTGCGGTGGACGACCCGGACGGCCACAGCTGGGAACTGCTCTCGTTCGACGCGTCGGCGATGCCCGGCGCGCCCGCATGACTCGGAATGTCGCCGGCGCGGGCGGTTGATCCTCAGCGCCCGGCCGAGCCGGCAGGCGATCACCCGATCGAGGCGAACCTCAGCCTTCGAGGACCTCCCGCAGCTTCTTGGCGAAGGCCTCGGGCTGCCCGGCGTAACCGAACTCGCCACCCAGGAAGCCGCCGTGGTGGCTGGGGAACACCGTCGCTTCCTGGCCCAGCCGCTCGGCCGTGCCGATCGCGGCCCGGCCGGTGAAGACCTCCCGGGACTCCTCGCCGACGGCGACGACGATCCGGGTCGGTGCCGCGGTGAGTGCCTCGACGTCGAGCCGGTAGGTGCTCACCTCGAGCGAGCGGTCGCTCAGCAGCGGGTCGTCGCGGCGGCCGTCGTCTTCGGTGGGCAGGCCGAACTGGGCCGGGTCCGCCGGTGGCAGTGCGAAGTAGGCGTCGGTGAACTCGCCCGGCCACGACGTCAGGGCGATGAACGCCGCCATTCCGGCGCCGAACCCCTTGGCCAGGTAGACGTCCCGCATCGCCTCGCTGGCACGTGCGGCCGCGGCGGCGTCCGGCAGCGACCCGATGAGCGGCGGCTCGTGGGCGACGAACGTGCTCACGTCCCCCGGGTGGGCCGTGACCAGCGCGAACCCGGCGACCGCGCCGCCGCTGCTGCCGAACAGCTCGACGGCGCCGGCGCCCAGTGCCTGGATGACCGCGTGGATGTCCTCCGCCTGGACGGCGGGCACGTGGTCGTCACGCCCGTCCTTGCGGACGCTGCGCCCGAGCCCGCGCGGGTCGTAGGTGACCACGGTGCGGTCGGTGAAGTGCGACGCCAGCGTGCCGAACCCCTCGGCGGTCATCGGCTGCCCGATCATCAGCAGCGGTGGCCGCGGGCTCTCGGCGGGCGCCGGGCCGTGGACGTCGTAGACGATGCCGGCTTCGGGTGTTTCCAGTGTGTGCGTGGTCATCGGGCCTCCCCTGGTCTGGACTCATCCAAGAGGCTAGACCGGGGGACCGACAATTCCGCCGTGGCGAGGAAGGCGAACGGGCTGGACCGGTACAAGGTGAGAAGGAAGCCCGCTCATGGCCTCGCGTCGACGACGATATCGTGAAGATCAGGCCGGCACCAACCGGTTGAGCGTCTCCAGCGTGATCACCGTCGACCCCTCCGGCAGCCCCTCCGGCCGGTGCAGGCCGACGTAGGTGACCGGCTCCTCCGGCCGCATCCCCGGCTCCCACCCGCTGACCTCGGTGTCGCGCATCAGCCCGGCCAGGTACGCGACAGTCAGGTACTTCCGCTCCACCAGGCCGCGCACCAGCGCGCTCGTGCTCGCCTGGTTCGTCTCGAGCCGGTTGAACCGGGGCGAGCCGGACAGGTACAGGTGCAGCCAGGTCGCCGTCCACGCGCCGGCCCGGTCGCGGGCGAAGACCACCGGCAGGGCGACGCGGCCGCTGCCACGCAGGTCCGAGCGGGTCCGCACGGTGCGGGGCTCGAACGGCGCGCCGGCCTGCGCCCGGTCGCGGAGCATCCAGCCGAACATCGACTCGGCGACGTCGTTGAAGCCTTCCCCGGAGTAGACGTTGACCTGCGGCACCACGTACGCGGCATCGAGCGAGTCCAGCGGGATGTCGATGAACTCGGTCGCCCCGCGCGCTGCCTCGGTGACGTCGCCCGAGTACACCGCGCCGCCGTCGTGGTAGTTGGTCCACGAGACGTGCCCGGTGTACCGGAACCGGGAATCCAGCAGCAGCACCGACAGGTCGAAGTCGGTGGTCTCCCGCGCCTGCCGCCAGTAGGTGAAGAACCGCAGCACCTCGCCCTCCACGTGGGTCCGCGAACCGCGCGGCAGCACGGCGAACCCGTCCTCGCTCGCCTTCCCCGACAGCGGGAGCGCGGCGTCCAGCACGGCCGGGTCGACCACCAGCCGCCCGCCGGACGGCAGGCGGCCCGCCAGTTCGGCGTCGATCAGCTCGCTCACCCGCGCGATCACCGCGCGCGGCAGCGGCGGGCGCGTGTCGTCGGTGACCCACGCGCGACGGCTGCGCGTGGTGAACACGCGAGCGGCGTCCGGCGTGGCCCGGTTCACCAGGTGCTCGCGCACCGAGCACAGCACCCGTCCGGACACCGAGCCCAGCACCTCGCCGACGGCGGCGAGGACGTCGTCGACCGGATCGGCCTGCCGCAGCAGCCGGTCCAGCGACCGCATGAGCAGCCCCGGCGCGGCGGTCAGGACGCCGGCGGCGCGCGAGACGTCGCCGTCGGCGAACGCGCGCTCCGCACGGCCGGCCACCGACGACACCCTGCGGTCGCCGCGGGCGACGTCGAACACCTCGCGCGCGCCCGGGTACGCCGTGGTCTCGTAGGCGTGCAGGTAGCTGCCCAGCCGCTTGAAGCGCTCGGCGAAGCGGGACACGTCCCCGAGCTTGCCCGCATGGCCCGCGACGACCCGGTCGAGCGCGGCGAGCAGGACGCGGCGCTCACGGCGGGTGAAGCTGCGGAACCGGGTCGGTTCGGCCAGCGTGACGTCGCCACCGCTGGCCTGGCACGCGGCGCGCAGCACGTCGACGACGGTGTCGACCGCGACGAGCGGCCGTCCGTCGGCCAGCCGCGCGGCGTTGAGCACGGCCCGGTTTTCGCGCACCGGCACGGTTTCGAGCTCGACGTCGCCGCAGGTGACGGCCAGCTCGGCGAGCAGCAGCAGGTCCGCCTCCCCCAGCGGGGTGACCGACTCGGCCAGTGACCGGTACAGGGCGTGGGTTTCCTCCTCGAGCGTGCCACCCAGGTGGACGACGGTCACCCGGTCCTTGATCGACGGGATCAGCTCGTCGTGCGCGGCGAGCAGGTCGGCGAAGCTGTGCTGGTAGCGGCCGTAGCCCGGCAGCGTCAGCAGGTCGACCACCCCGCTACCGCCGGTGTGGCGCAGGCACGAGACCCAGAATTCGACGGTGTCCGGGACGCCTCGCGGGAACTTCTTGAAGTAGGCGTTGTGCCGCACGTGGTCGCCGACCAGGCCGCGGACGGCGTCGACGACGGCCACGGCGAGGTCCACCGCCGCCCCGGGCTCCACAGTGGACAGGTGGTCGAGCAGCGCGCGGTCGGCCTTGAACCCCACGCTGAGCAGGACGACGTCCAGCTGCCGGGCGACGGCGGACCCGTCGCCGGCCGGTGCGGCGGCGCGCGGGACGCGCAGGGTGTGGCGGATGATCGTCTGCAGCATGGGTTCCCCCGGGTCGGTGGTCGCGCGCCGTGGAGTCGAACCACGTCGGCGGAGCTTATGAGGCCCCGCTGGTTGCCGAACCGCGCGCGGTGGGTTGGCCGACCGGACTCGCACCGGTTTCGCCCGGGGTCACAGCCCGGGGCCTCGTCTCCTTCGGCTTCGGCCAACGTAGCGCGTCCGGGAGTCGAACCCGGGTCTCCCGGGTGAGAACCGGGGATCCGTACCGCTGGACCAACGCGCCGAGCGCGCCCGCGTCCGTGCACTGGTTGCGACGAAGACGAGCGCAGGGGAAATGAGCACCGGCGGAAGGAGTCGAACCCTCTGGCCGCGGTTTTGGAGGCCGCGCCGCTTCCCAAGCTCGCCGATACAAGAGAAAGCCGCCCGGATCGGTTTCCCGACGGGCGGCTCCTCAACCGTGACGTGCACTACGTCACGGCGAGGAGCCCGGAAGGCCATGGCATCGCGAGGAGACACCCGCGGCGGTGCGCCACGCTTCTCGCATCCGGATGCCCGTCATGATCACTCCCGAGTTTTCTTTCGTTGCGGCCATCCTGCGGCACGCATCCGTGCGCGGTCAACGCCTTTTCCCGGCGGGGCGAGCGGTGCCGTCGAGCAGCGCCGTCGAGCAGCGCCTCAAGCCGGTTCCTCCGGCAACGCCGCCAGCCACACGGTCAGGCACCGCTCCACCGCCTGCAGTTCCGTCGCCGAGCACTTCACCAGCACCGCCTCGGGCAGCCGGGACAACGCCTCCCGTGCGGTGGCCAGGTGGTCCGCGCCCGCCGGGGTGCACTCCACGAGGACCCGGCGCCGGTCGAAGCGGTCCTTGCGGCGGCGGACGCGGCCCGCGCGCTCCAGGCGGTCGAGCATTCCCGTCACCGCGCCCGTCGACAGCCCCGTCTCCACCGCGATGCGCCCCGCGGTGACCGGGCCGCCGCGCAGCGTCTCCAGGCACTGGTACTCGCGGAAGTTCAGCCCGAGCCGGCCGGTCACCACGTCGAACCGCGAACGCAGCGCCGTGCCGAGGCGGCCGCCCAGCTCGGCTATCCGCCGCGGGTCCGGTGCCGTGCGCATCGCCGCCTCACTTCCGCAGCAACGCGGTGCTGTGCCTGCCCGCGCGGAACACCGGCTCGGCCAGGACGTCCTGCAGCAGTTCGCTCGTGGTGCTGACGCCGGGGCCGTCGATGCGGAACTCGCCGAGCGCGCGGCGCATGCGGGCGATCGCCTGGTCGCGGTCCGGAGCCCAGACGATCACCTTCGCCAGCAGCGAGTCGTAGTACGGCGGAACCTGCCAGCCCGCGTACGCGTGCGTGTCCACCCGGACGAACTGACCACCCGGCGGGACGAACTCCGTCAGCAACCCCGGGCACGGCGCGAAGTCGCGGCGCGGGTCCTCGGCGTTCACCCGGCACTCGATCGCGACGCCGTTCGGGCGCACCTCGTCCTGCGTCAACGACACCGGCAGGCCCGCCGCGATCCGGATCTGCTCGCGGACCAGGTCGATGCCCGTCACCGCCTCGGTGACCGGGTGCTCCACCTGGATCCGGCAGTTCACCTCGATGAACGCCGCCTCGTCGCCCTCCACCAGGAACTCGAACGTGCCCGCCCCGGTGTAGCCGACCGCCGCCGCGCCGCGGACCGCCGCCTGCGTGAGCCGATCGCGCAACGCGGGCGGCAGCAACGGCGCCGGGCTCTCCTCGATCAGCTTCTGGTGCCGCCGCTGCACCGAGCAGTCCCGCTCGCCCAGGTGCAGCACCGTCCCGTGGTTGTCGGCGAGGACCTGGACCTCGATGTGCCGCGCGTTCTCCCAGTACCGCTCGAGGTAGACGCGGTCGTCGCCGAACACGCCGCGCGCGGTCGCGCGGGTCGTGCGGAACGCCGGGAGCAGCTCGTCCCAGTCGCGGACCACCGCCATGCCCCGCCCGCCGCCACCCGCGGCCGCCTTGATGATCACCGGCAGGCCGACGCGCTTGGTCGTCTCGACCAGCTCGCCCGGCGTGCTCACCGCCTCCGCCGAGCCCGGGACGACCGGCAGGCCGGCCGCGGCCATCAGCTCGCGCGCGGCCGCCTTGTCGCCCAGCCGGGCCATCACGTCCGGGTGCGGGCCGATGAAGACGATGCCGTTCTTGTCGCAGATCTCGGCGAAGTCCGGGTCCTCGGACAGGAACCCGTAGCCCGGGTGGATCGCCTCCGCGCCGGTGCGCAACGCGGCTTCGATGATCATCGCCGGGTAGAGGTAGCTCTTGCGGGGTGCCCCGGGCCCGATCTGCACCGCCTCGTCGGCCAGCCGCACGGCGGCCGAGTCGCGGTCGGCCGTGGAGTGCACGACGACCGTGCGGATACCCATCTCCCGGCACGTCCGCACGACGCGCAGCGCGATCTCGCCGCGGTTGGCGACCAGGATCTTCCGGAACGGCGGCTCGCTCATCGAGCTCACCCCTCGGTCCGCGGCCGGACCAGCAGCAACGGCTGGCCGTATTCGACGGACTCGGCGTCGCCCGCGACGATCTCGGCCACGACCCCGGCTTCCTCGGCGAGGATCGGGTTCATCAGCTTCATCGCCTCGACGATGCCGACCTGCGTGCCGACCTCGATCTCGTCGCCGACCTCGACGAACGGCCGCGCGCCCGGTTCCGGGGCCCGGTAGAAGGTGCCGACCACCGGGGCCACCACCGCCGCCAGGTCCTCGGCGGGCTCGGGCGGGGCCGCCGCCGGTGCGCTCTCGACGACGCGGGTGCCGACCGGCCACTCGACTTCGATGCTGGCGCAGCCGAAGCGCACCACCGCCCGGCTCGGCGTCTGCGGCGCCGCGCGAACCGCTTCGGCGAGGCTGTGGCCGAGGATCGCCATGGCGTCCTCCGCGCCGAGCCCGCCCAGCGTCGTGGCCTCTTCGGGCGTGATCTCGGGAAAAGTCCTGGTCATCGTCCCCACTCCGTTCCGAACCGGCGGAACTTCGCCCGCCGGGCCGCGGCCAGCCCGGCACCGTCCCGGCCGCGCAGTTCCCTGAGCGCGCACACGACGGCGTCGCGCACGAGCAGTCCCGCGCCGGCCGGGTCGCGGTGCGCACCGCCCGGTGGCTCGGGCACCACTCCGTCGATGATTCCCAGCTCCAGCAACGACGTCGCGTCCACGCGCAGCGCCTCCGCGGCGACCCCGGCCGCGGCCGGATCGCGCCAGAGGATCGCCGCGCAGCCCTCCGGGCTGATCACCGAGTAGGTCGCGTTCTCGCACAGCAGCACCTGGTCGCCGACGGCCAGCGCGAGCGCGCCGCCGCTGCCGCCTTCCCCGGTGACGACGCTGACCACCGGCACCCGCAGCCCGCCGAGCACCCGCAGGCACTCCGCGATGGCGCCGGCCTGCCCGGCGCGTTCGGCGTCGAGGCCCGGGTGGGCGCCCGGGGTGTCGATCAGCGTCACCACGGGCACGCCGAGCTTGCCCGCCAGCCGCATCAGCCGCGCCGCCTTGCGGTAGCCCGCGGGCGAGGGCATGCCGAAGTTGCGGCGCACCAGCTCGTCGGTCGCGTGGCCCTTCTGGTGGCCGATCAGCATCACCGGCAGCCCGTCGAGGACGGCGAGGCCGCCGACGATGGCCGGGCAGTCTTCGCCCGCGCGGTCGCCGTGCAGCTCGACGAACCCGTCGAGCCAGGTGATCGCGTGGTCCAGTGCGGTCGGCCGGTCCGGGTGCCGGGCCAGCTCGACGGTCCGGCGGATGTCCTTCGTGTCCAGCTCGGCGGCGTCGCGGATCACCGGGTCCGTGTCGCCCTTGCCCCAGTCCGGGTCGCCCGGCCGGGTCGCGGTGCACAGCGCGGCCAGCACGAACGGCAGCTCCGCACGGCCGCGGACGTCGTCGACGAGCCCGTGCTCCAGCAGGAACTCCGCCGACTGGAAGCCTTCGGGCAGCTGCTGCCGGATCGTCTGCTCGATGACGCGGGGGCCGGCGAAGCCCATGCGGGCGCCCGGTTCGGCGATGATCACGTCGGACAACGTCGCGAACGACGCGGCGACGCCGCCGAACGTCGGGTCGGTGACCAGCGTGATCGTCAGCAGCCCGGCTTCGTCCAGCTCGGCCATCGCGTTGCTGGTCTTGGCCATCTGCACCAGCGACAGCACGCCCTCCTGCATCCGGGCGCCGCCGGACGCGGTGACCAGCAGCAGCGGGACGCGGTCGGCGAGCGCGGTCTCGGCGGCGGTCGTGACGGCCTCGCCCGCGGCCGTGCCGAGGCTGCCGCCCAGGAACCCGAAGTCCATGACCGCGACCACCACCGGCGCACCGCGGACGGTGCCGCGCGCGACGAGCACCGCGTCCCGGCTGCCGGTCGCCGCACGCGCCTTGGCCAGCCGCCGCTCGTACGGCTGGAGGTCGGTGAACCCCAGCGGGTCGTGCACGGTCGCGCCGGGCTCGACGAACTCCGCCGAGCCCGGGTCGAGCAGCAGATCGAGCCGTTCCGCCGCGGTCAGCCGGAAGTAGCGGCCGCATTCGTAGCAGACCTTGGCGCCGCGCTCCAGGCGCTTGCGGTAGAGCAGCGACCGGCAGTCCGGGCAGGACAGCCACTCCTCCTCCACCGCCTCCTCCGGCGGGCGGTTCGTCACCGATGTCGTCATGCCGCACCGTCTTCCTCATCCATGGGCTCTTCCTCGTGCTCGGGGGCCGGGGTGAACGGCGGCTGCCCGGCCAGCGCGCTCCCGCACGCGATCAGCGCCTCGAGCACCGTGCGGCCCGCCGTCCGCCACCGGTCCTCCACCGAGGCACGCGGGTTCACGGCGCGCGGTGGGCCGCGGCGACGCGGTAGACGCCGAACGGCCGGGCCAGGGAAAGGTCGCGGTAGGGCCGCAGCGGCGCCGTCTGCTCCTTGTGCCCGGCGCCCTGCTCCCAGGCGTCGAACGCGGCCAGGTCCGTCCACGAACTGACCACCACGAACCCGTTCTCCGCGTGGACCGAGCGCAGCAGCTCGTCCGAGACCAGGCCCGGCACGCCCGCGAGCCGCCGGCTCGCCTCGTGGTAGGCGGCTTCGATGCCGGCGGCGTCGTCGGCCACGTGGTAGAGCAGGACGCGCACGCCGCCGTCGGTCACCGCGCCACCGCCCAGTCCGTGTGGGCGGCACCGGCCTCGGCGCTGCCGGGCAGGTGCGCGACCACGTGCATGGTCGTCATCGAACCGCCGGACCGGTAGGGGTGCAGCTTCTGCCGGTGCTCCAGGTGCCGCTCGCTGGTCTCGAACTCGCGGAACTTCGGCTCGTCGACCCAGTCGCTGACGATGTAGTAGACGCCTTCTTCGTCCGAACGCGACAGCCACTGGCCGAGGTTCGCCGGGTGCGACGTCACCGAGCCGCCGATCTCCGACCAGACGCGCTCGAACTCGCCGCCCATGCCCGGCTTGATCTCCATCCGCAGCATGACGCGGAACGCGGCGGCCATCACGCGATCCCGCCGTCGACCGGGATGACCGCGCCGGTGACGTACCGGGCGTAGTCGCTGCTGAGCCAGAGCACCGCGCCGGCGATGTCGTCGGGGGTGCCCAGGCGGCCGAGCGCCGTCTTGTCGCTGTAGCGCTGGATCATCTGCGCCCGCTGCTCGTCCGGCATCGCGTCGATGGCCTCGGTGTGGATCATGCCCAGCGCCAGGATGTTGAAGCGGATCCCCCGCGGGCCCAGTTCCCGGGCCACCGAGCGGTTGAGCCCGTGCAGGGCCGCCTTCGTCGTCGTGTAGTGCGCGCGCAGCGGGATGCCGACCTCGATGGACTTCGAGCTGAGGCTCATCACCGAACTTCCCTCGTGCAGCAGGGGAAGCGCGCCCTGGATGATCAGGTGCACCGCGGTGACGTTGGTGGTCAACGTCCGCTGCCAGTCGTCCAGCGACAGCTTCTCGTACGGGACGTGGTTGATGATCGCGGCGTTGTTGACGATGACGTCCAGCCGCCCGAAGTGCGCCCGGCACTCGTCGAGCAGCTCGGTGATCTGCGCCGGGTCGGCCAGGTCGGCCCGCACGACGTGGTGCTGGCCGCCGATCTCCTTCAGCTCGCGCTCCAGGGACTGCGCGGCCTCACCCTCCTGCCGGTAGCACGTGACGACGTCGACGCCCGCCCGGGCCAGCGCGAGCACGACACCGCGGCCGACCCCGCGCGTCCCGCCGGTCACGAGGGCCTTCTTGCCTGCCAAACCGAGATTCATCGCTTCCTCCGTGTTCTGGTGACGTGGTGTCGCGGTTCAGAGCGACAGGCCGAGCGCGAGGCAGTTGGCGACCAGGGCGAGCACCGCGAGCGCCGTGCGCGTCCGGTTCCACCGGCCCCACGCCGGCCGCGGGTCGCGGCCTGCGAAGTCGGCGGGCAGGTCGTCCGGGTCGAGGGCACGCACCCACTTGTTGACCGGGACGTTCTTGAGCAGGGAGATCGTGACCGTGGCGAGCGCGAGCGCGGTCGCGGCCAGGAACAGCGGCCGGGTGCCCGCCGCGTCCGCGAACACCGCGAGCACGACGTCGCCCAGCACGGTCACGATCAGGCAGACCGGCATGAACGGGTCGTAGCGCGTGGCGAAGAAGGCGTGCGCGTGCACGTACCGGTCGGCCGGCAGGCTCCGCAACAGCGGCCAGCCCCCGAGCTGGGTTCCCATCAGGACTCCCGCGGCGAGGCCGTTGGCCAGCAGCACGAGCGGGACGATGACCTGCAGCACCGCGCACCTCCTTCTTCGGTGTGTTCAGACCGCGGCGCGCGCGGCGGCCTCGACCTTGTCCTTGATCAGCCGCATCTGGACCGGGGTGTTGCGGTTGAGCCGGTCCTGCATGGCCTGGTCGCCGACCGGCGCCTGCGGCTTCATCTCGAAGTCCTGCACCCAGCGCATGCGGGTGCCCCCGGGGGTCTCGAAGTACTCCCAGAAGATCCACATGTACTTGAACGGGCCGGTCTCGACGCGCTGCGAGCGCACGGTGTGCGTGGCCTCGTCCGGGGTCCGCGCGGACACCCAGCTCCACACCTTGCCGTTCTCGTCGGGGTGCAGCGCGAGCCGGAACCGGATCGTGCCGTCCTTTTCGGACAGCACGGTCGCCTCGGAGTACTCGCTGAACAACGTCGTCCACGAGGGGATGTCGTTGGTCATCGCCCAGACGAGGTCGAGCGGGGCGTCGATGACGATTTCGTTGTCGGTGTGGCCCGCCATGTCAGACGGCCGCCTTCGCGAGCAGGTCGTTGACGAACGCGACGGCGTCACCGGGCGTGGTCGTCTCGGACACGGCGTCGTCGGGCAGGACCACGCCGTAGCGGCGCTCGACCTGGCTGCGCAGCTCCAGCAGGGCCAGGGAGTCGTAGCCGAGGTCCGAGAACTCGACGCCGGCGATGTCGCCGTCCAGCTCGACGCCTTCGTCGACCCCGGCGCTGGCCGTCATGATCTCCTTGAGCTCCAGCAGGGTGAACTCGCTCATCGGTTACTCCGTTTCTCGTTTCTCACGGGCGGCGCAGGACGAGAGCGGCGGTGAACCCGCCGTGACCGCGGGCCAGGACGAGCGCGGTGCGCAGGTCCGCGTCGCGCGGCCGGGTGACCAGGTCGATGTCGCAGCCGGGCGCGAGCCGCACCGGGCCGGTCGTGTGCGGGACGACGCCGGCCCGCAGGGCGAGCAGGGCGGTGGCGACGTCGAGCGCGGCGCCGCCGCCGTAGAGGCGCCCGGTGAGGGTCTTCGGCGCGGTGACCGGTACCGACCCTGGTCCGAACGTCTCGACGAGGGCTCGAGCCTCGATCAGGTCGGCGGACGGCACCCCGGCGGCGTCGGCGAACACGACGTCCACATCGGACGGACGGACGCCGGCGTCGGCCAGCGCGCGCTCGATCGTGCGCTTGAGCACCGGGGGCCGTTCCGAGCCGGGCGGCGGGTCGAACCCGGCGGCGTACCCGGCGACCACGCCGTACGGCTCCGCCCCGCGGTCCTTCGCGCCTTGTTCGCTCTCGAGGATCAGGATCGCGCCGCCCTCGCCGGGCAGGTACCCGGATGCCTCGACGTCGAAGGGGACGTAAGCGCGGGTCGGGTCGTCCATCGTGGACAGCTCGCCGGTGGACAGCTGGGCCACCAGGCCGTACGGGCAGAGGGAGGCGTCGGTGCCACCGCTGACGACGACCCGCGAGCCCCGGCGGATCAGCCGCCGGGCCTGGCCGAGGACGTCGAGACCGCCGGCCTGCTCGCAGGCGAGCACGCCGCACGGGCCGCGCATGCCGTGCCGGATCGAGATCTGCCCGGTGGTGGCGGCGTAGAACCACGCGATCGACTGGTAGGCGCCCACCCACGACGGTCCGTTCCGGTACAGCCGTTCCATCTCGTGCTGCCCGAACTCGGTGCCCCCGGACGAGCTGGCGGTCACCACGGCCATCTCGAACTCCGGCACCCCGGCCGGATCGAGCGCCGCATCGGCCAGCGCGTCCGCCGCGGCGGCGAGGCCGAGGTGCGTCCAGTGGTCGGTCTGGGGGATCAAGCGACCGGGAATCCGCTCCCTCGCCGAGAACCCGGGCACCTGGCCGGCGTACCGGACGGGGTAGCCGGAGGCGTCGAATCGGTCGATGCGGGCGATGCCCGACTTCCCGGCCAGCACCGCCTCCCAGTGCGCCGCCGCGCCGATCCCGGTCGGGGCGACCACGCCGATCCCGGTGACAACCGTGCTCATCCGTGCCCTCCACGAAAAAGGAATTGTATTTCCTGGCCAAGAATGCGGAGCACTGCTGAAGCCGGCCTGGAACGGGACTCGAAGCCCGGTTCCGCACTCACGCCGGCACCACCGCGGCCGCGTTGACGACCACGGCCAGCACCGCCAGGAACGTCCGCAGCAGGTGAAACCGCCGCCACAGCGGCCGCGGGTCCCGCCACCCCGCCGGAATCCGTTCCGGATCCAGTTTCTTCACCACCCGGTTGATCGGCACGTTGCAGAAATGCGAAACCACCGAAACCGCCAGCAGCAGCACCGCGCCGGCCACGAAAAGCGGCTTCCGCGAATCCGCCAGGAAAGCCAGCACGACGTCGATCGCCGTGGACGTGAGCACGATGATCGGCATCGTCGGGTCCCAGCGCCTGCCGATCAGCTGGTGGGCGTAGACGTACCGGTCGGCGGGCATCGCGATCAGGGCGGGCAGCACGCTCAGCGCCACCGCGAACAGCACTCCGGCCACGACGCCGCTGCCGGCCAGCACCGCGACGGACAACAGCCACGTGATCATGGCCGGACTGCCGCCCCGGTCAGCTCGACGACGGAGGACGCGTCGTCGTCGCCGCGGCCCAGCGACAGCAGCTCCTCGAACCGCTCCGCCGTCCGGGAAGTCAGCGGCAGCGAGGCGCCGTGCCGTTCCGCCTCGGTCGTCGCCAGCCGGAGGTCCTTGTGCATCAACGCCGTCCGGAACGCCGCCGGCCGGTAGGCGCGGCGCCGCATGAAGTCGGCGCGGAACGCCAGCACCGGCGACCGCCAGCCGCTGTTGTCGACCGCGTCCAGCAGCAGGTCCCGTTCCACGCCCATCGACTCCGCGAACGCGACCGCCTCGGCCAGACCGGCCGTCTGGACCCCCAGCAGGAGGTTGAACGCCAGCTTCAGCACCCCGGCGCTGCCCGGCCCGCCCAGGTAGCGGACGTCCTTGCCGAGCGCCGACAGCACGCCCGCCACCTCGTCCGCCCACGCGCGCTCCCCGGCCACGAACACCCGGAGCCCGCCGGAGGCCGCCATCTTCGGGTTGCCGATCACGCACGCCTCGACGCGGCGCACGCCCAAGGCGTCGAGCCGTTCGGTGATGTCCCGCGCGAAGGCGGGCGACACCGTCGAAGTGTCCACGATCGTCAGGCCCGGTCGCAGCCGGGTGGCCAGGCCCTCGAACACCACCTGCGTGACGGCGGCCTCGTCGGCCAGGCTGAGCAGCACCACGTCCGCGTCCGCCGCCTCGGCCGGTGACGTCACGATCCGCGCGCCCGCCTCGGCGAGCGGGGCCGCCTTGGCCGCCGTCCGGTTGTAGGCGGTGACCTCGAAGCCGGCCGCGAGCAGGGCGCGGGCCATGCCGCCGCCCATCATGCCGAGCCCGATCACGCCGATCCGGGAGAGCGTCATGACCTGCTCCCCGCCGGGTGCGTCTCCACCGACAGCTGGGAGACGCACCGCATGGTCGCGTTGCGGAAGTACTCGGCGAACCCGGCCGCGCTGTCGGTCTCGCGCTGCTCGGCCAGGTACGGCGCCAGCTCGTGCTCGACCGTGTGCACCCCCTGCTGGGCCGCCATGTGCTTGCCGATCGCCGAGAAGTCGCCTTCGAAGTGGATGAACCGCACGACGACGTCGTCCTTGACGAACACCGCCGTGCCGAGCAGCCGCCCGGCGGCCTCGCCGCCGTCACCGCGGAAGTCCGGGGTGTCGACCCGCTGGAACCGGGCGAAGACGTCGGCGATCTCGTCTTCGTGCCCGGGCTTGACCCGGTAGCTGATGGCTGCGTACGGCATCACACGTGTCCTTTCTGGACTTCGGAACCACTCGCCAGGGCGGCGCCCAGCGTGCGGCGGGACAGCAGGAAGACGACACCCACGACGACGGCCGTCCCGCCGAGAGCGGCGTAGTAGACCGGTTCGCTCATCGAGGCGCTGAGCCGCACGAGCATGCTGCCGAGCCCGCCGCCCAGCGCGGCGAACAGCCACAGCATCCCGAGCACGCGACCGACGAACTCGGGCCCGAGCACGTCGGCGGCCGAGGAGATGGCGACCGCGGCGATGATCACCTCGCCCGCGGCGTGCAGCAGGTAGACCAGCGCGAGCCACAGCAGCGACACGCGTTCGCCGTCCTCGGCGAACGACGACCCGAGGCACATCACGAGGAACCCGGCGCCCACCATGAGGAGCCCGGCACCGAGCTTCGCCGCGACGCCGCCGGCGTTGGGCAGCACCGCCGCGACCACCGGCGCCAGCAGCAGGATGAACGCCGGGGTCGCCGCCTGCAGCCAGCTGGCCGGGATGCCGAGGCCGAACACCGTCAGGTCGGTGTGGTCGCGCGCGAACAGCGTCAGCAGGGACGCCGAGTGCGCGATGATGATCCAGAACAGCGTCGCCCCGAGGCAGACGGCGAGGTAGCCACGCAGCCGTCGCCGCCGGGTCGTCGTGAGCGCCGGATTCCGGTACAGCGTCACGTACCCCGCCACCGGAAGGACGATGCTCAGCACGCTCGCCACCATGATCGCGGCGGTCGCGGACAGCCGTCCCGTCACGGCCAGCACGGCGACCAGCACCACGGCGGCGCCGAGCACCAGGCCCGCCCCGCGCAGGGCCCGGCGCCGTTCGACGGCGGACGCCGGCCGCCGCGGGCTCATCCCGGTGCCGCCGAACTGCCGCGCCGAGAACACCAGCAGCAACGCGGTCGCCAGGACGGCCGCCGACGCGACCGAGAACCCGAGGTGCCAGCTGACCTTCTCGCCGAGGTAGCCGGTGACCAGCGGCGCGGCCAGCGCCGACACCTGGACCCCGACGTACATCAGCGAGATGCCGGACTCGCGGCCGCGGCGGCCGTCGAACATCAGGTTGATCAGCGCCTGGTGGTTCGGCTTGAACAGCGCGCCGCCCGCGGCCAACAGGATGAGCCCGGCCGCGGTGGCCCAGCCGGTCGGCGCGGCCAGCGCGAGGTAGCCCGCGCCGCTGAGCACGCAGCCGCACAGCAGCGCCCGCCACTGCCCGAGCAGCCGGTCGCCGATCCAGCCACCCGGCAGCGACAGCAGGAACATCACGCTGATCCAGGCACCGAACAGCGCACCGGCGTCGGCCGTGCGCAGGCCGAGCCCGCCGCGGTCCGGCGGCGCCGCGGCGTACAGCACCAGAATCGCCTGCATGCCGTAGAACCCGAAGCGCTCCAGCGTGTCCGTGACGAACAGCGTCGTGTACCAGCGCGGCATCCGGCGCAGGGACACCGTGCCGTCGGCCTCCGCCGCCGTCCGCTCGATCTCCGGCGCGCTCACGCCGCACCCTCGGGCGGGAGGCCGCTGGCGCGGGTGAGCGCCGCGGCGAGCACGGTGTCCTGGTCGGCGACCTTGCCGGCCGAGCGCCACGCGACGAAGGCGTCCGGCCGCACGAGCACCGCGCCGTCCTCCGACACGCCGTAGGCCTGCGCCCAGTCGCGGTCGACGGCCGTCAGCTCGCGGCCGTCGACGACGTGGACGTCCAGCGGCAGGCCCGTCTGCTTGGCGACGCGTTCGGCCGCCTCGACCCACCCGTTGGTCCGCGACGCGGTGAGCAGCACGAACCTGTCCCAGAACAGGTCTATTGTGGACAATCGTCCGCCGTTGCGCTCCAGCCAGACGTGCGGAGCCCGGGTGCCGGGTTCGCCGGCCAGCTCCAGGCCGGGGCTGAGCGTCGGCGCGTCCGGCTGCCCGCCGGTGATCGCGTCGGAGTGGTAGCGGTAGCCGAGCGTGATGATGATGTCGTCCACCAGGGACGCCCGGGTCTCCTCGTCGGCGTACCCGTGCCGGATGCGGTTGCGCACCATGGCCTGGCGGGCCATCGCCCCGCCGACCCCGCGCCGCTCGGCGTCGTAGCTGTCCAGCAGCGGGTCACCGGCCTGGCCCGCCAGCACGGCGGCGATCTTCCAGGCCAGGTTGTGCGCGTCGTGGATGCCCGTGTTGGCGCCGAACCCACCGGCGGGCGGGTGGACGTGGGCGGCGTCGCCCGCAAGGAACACGCGGCCGCGGCGGAACGTCTCGGCCACCAGCTGCGCGCCCTGCCAGGGCACCTTCGCGACGATTTCGACGTCCATGTCCGGCACCCCGGCCGCCGTGCGCACGATCTCGACGCACCGCTCGTCCGGGTAGTCCGCGGGCGTCTCGCCCTTCTCCGGGAAGTACAGCGGCGCGGCCAGCCAGGGGTCGGCGCCGTGCAGCCGCGACAGGCCCAGCAGCGTGCCGGGCGCGGCGGTGGCGTAGCACAGGATGAACTTGCGGTCCTTGAGCACGCTCGTCAGCTGCGGCGCGCGGAAGTACACGCTCAGCGCGTTGAAGACGGTGCCGATGCCGGTGCGCTCGACACCGAGGGCGGCGCGGATCTTGCTGCCCGCGCCGTCCGCGCCGACGAGGTAGCCGGCCCGGACCGTGCTCTCCTCGCCGGTCGCCAGGTCCTTGATGCGGGCGGTGACGCCGTCTTCGTCCTGGGTGAACGACGTCAGCCGCGTACCGAACCGGATGTCGGCGCCGGCGTTGGACGCCAGCTCGGCCAGCACCCGCTCGTAGCGGTCCTGGCCGCAGCCCATCACGCGTTCCGGGCTGACGGTCGGGCCGTCCAGCGACGGCGCTTCGAGCACCTCGGCGTCGTCGATCTCGGCGAAGGTGCGGACCTGGATGATGCCGCCCTCGAAGTACGGGTGGGAGTCGCCGACCTCGAGGGCGCGGATCTCCTCGTTCACCCCGGCGGCGCGGAACAGCTCCATGGTCCGGGCCTGCAGCCCGGGCGCGCGCGGCAGCGTGGACGTGCCGTCGCGCTGCTCGACCAGCAGGGGCGCGACGCCGTGGCGCGCGAGGAACAGCGCGGTCGAGATGCCGACCGGGCCCGCCCCGACGACGAGCACCGGCACTTGGATGTCAGTCATGCGTTTTCCTTTGCTCGCGGCCGGTTACAGGCAGACCTTCGCCAGCTCCTCGAGCTGGTCCACGTCGGACGTGCAGGGGAAGAGCAGCAGTTCGTCGCAGCCTGCTTCGGCGTAGGCGTCGATAGCCTCGCGCAGGCGCGTCTCGTCGGAAATGACGCCGTTCGCGAGGAACTGCGCCTTCTCGCCCATGTAGGAGTAGTAGTCGAGCAGGTAGCGGCCGCCGGCCGCCTTGCGCTCCTCGCCGAGGGCGACGTAGGTGAGCGCCCCCATCTTGGGGGTGTCGGTGCGGCCCGCGGCGGCGAACGCCGCACGGACCTGGCCGGCCTGCTGCGGGTAGCGCGAAACGGGACCGCCGCCGGACACCCAGCCGATGCCGTGTTTCGCGGCGCGGCGCACGAACGCGGGCGAGTTGCCACCGGCCCAGATCGGGACGGCCTCGCCGTTCGCGGGCTTGGGGCCGATGCCGGGCACCGGGCCGCGGCCCGCCCAGATCTCCTTGAGCTCGTCGAGGAGCTGGTCGAGCCACTTGCCCCGGGTGTGGAAGTCGACGCCGGTGGCGAGGAAGTCGTCCTCGCGCCCCCCGGCGGCGACGCCCACGACCAGCCGCCCGCCGGAGAGCCGGTCGATGCTCGCCAGCTGCTTGGCCAGCAGCGCCGCGCTGGGCCAGTAGCCGGCCAGCAGGATGGTCGGGGCCAGGGTGATGCGGGTGGTCGCGGCGGCCGCCGCGGCCAGCGCCACCGTGGCGTCGTAGCTGTCGTAAACCAGCCGGTCGAGCACGGCCAGCGTGCTGAACCCGAGCTCGTCCGCACGGGCGGCGAACTCGACCAGCTGCCGTCCGTCCGTGCCGGGAACGGTGTTGGGCAGGCCAACTCCGATGTCCATGACTCGTCCCTCCTGTCCTTGGTCAGCCGGCCGCGTGCGCCGGGAGCACCGACTCGTCGAAATCGATCCGCTTCAGCGACCACTTGGCCACCTGCAGCGACATGGCGACCGCGTCCGTGGCGTAGCGGAGCATTTCGTCCTGGTACCGCTCGGCCGCCGCGGCGATCGGCTGCTCGCCGCGGTCGGCCGCGAGCAGTTCGCGGGTGAGCGTGGCCGCGTCGCGCACGGCCGTGTTGGCCCCGACCCCGCCGGACGGCGGCATCGCGTGGACGGCGTCGCCCAGCGGGATCACCGGGCCCGGTTCCCACGGCTCGATCGGCGCGGTCGCGCGGACGGCCACCGGGAACGTCTCGGGGATGTCGGCGTGCTCCAGCGCCGCCCGCAGGTGCGGGTGCCAGCCGGCCGTCCGCTCCTGGACCAGCCGCCACAGCTGCGCGCCGCTCAGCGAGAGGAACTGCTCGTCCGGCATCCCGGTCGCCGTGCGGTGCATGGAGAACACCGACATGAAGTAGTCCTCGGTGGACGGCAGGCTCAGCTCCGGCCAGAGCCGCGCGGCCGCCGTCGCCGGTTCGGTCCGGAAGACCATCGGCATCAGGCCGAGCTTGTGCTCGTCCGAGCCGATCACCCAGGTGAACCGGTCCTGCAGGATCTCCGGCAGCTCGACGCGCAGCCGGGCGGTCATCGGGATCCGGCCGAAGATCGTGCGGACGCCCAGGTCGCGCGGCTCGGCGAAGCCCTGGGCCCGGCGGATCACCGAGCCGGCGCCGTCCGCGGCGACGAGCACGTCCCCGGTGTCGACGCTCCCGTCGGCGAACCGCACGCCGACCGTCCCGTCGGCCAGCACCTCGTGGCGGAGGTAGCGCTTTCCGAAGTGGACAGCGTCCTCCAGCCCGGCGAGCAGGACCCGCCGCAGCGTGACGCGGTCGACGGCGTCGACCTTGTCGGCCGCTCCCGCCCGTGGATCGCTCATCTCCGGCGTCCACTGTGGAGCGAGCTGCTCGTCGTAGACCGCCATGCCGTAGCCGTAACGGCTGTTCGCCGTCGCCGTCAGCAGCGCCTGCACGCGCTCGGGCAGGCACTCGCGCAGCGCCCGTTCGCCGTCCGGGCTGATGTGCAGCCGGTAGCCCTGGTTGCGGCCGCGGACCGAGCCGTCGCGTTCGTGCACGGAGACTTCGATGCCGGCCTTGCGCAGGCCCTGGGCCAGGCACAGGCCGCCGACCCCGCCGCCGATGACGACGACCCGCAGGCCGCGCCGCCCGGTGGGCATCAGACCCCGCCGTCGACGTTGAGGGTGACCCCGCTGATGTACTTCGACGTGTCACCGGCGAGGAACAGCACGGCTCCGGCGACGTCGTCGGGCTGGCAGATCCGCCCGAGCGCGGTCATCCCGACGATCCGCTCGACGGCGTGCGGCGGCAGGCCGGCGCCCGGCTCGGTCTCGGTGAGGCCGGGGGCGACGGTGTTGACGCGGATGCCGCGCGGACCGAGTTCCTTGCACAGGCCGCGGGTGAAGCCGATCAGGGCCGCCTTCGACGCGGTGTAGTGCACGCCGTTGACGCGGCCGCGCAACGCGACCGACGAGCCGACGTTGACCACCGAAGCGCCGTCGGCCAGCAGGTCCAGCACCGCCTGGGTGACCAGGTAGGCCGACGTCACGTTGTGGTCGATGAGCCGGTCCCACTCGGCGTCGCTGATCTCGCCGAAGGGGACACCGCCGTCGACGCCGACGTTGTTGACGACGACGTCGAGCCCGCCCCACTCGGCGCGCACGGTCTCCGCCAGCTGCGCGACGTCGGCGCGGCGCGTCACGTCGGCCTGCACCAGCTTGTGGTCCTCGCCGAGCGCTTTCAGTTCGCGCGCCAGGCTTTCCGCCGCCTCGTCGCCGGTCCGGTGGCCGGCGAGCACCCGGGCCCCGGCCCGGGCGAAGGCGAGCACCGTGGCCCGCCCGATCCCCTTGGTTCCCCCGGTCACCAGTACCCGTTTGCCCCGCAGTCCATGCTCCACGCCGCACCTTCCTCCCGGATCAGCAACTTGGCGGTGAGCCTGGCAAGGCGCGCTGAACCGCAACTCGAACCCGGGTGGAGGCGGCCGTTCCAAGCCGGTTCGAGTTGCGCTCCACCTCGCGGTGGAACGGTGGCACGAGATCCGGCCTGGTCACTGGCCGAGCGAATTCTCCAGAAGGGAACCCGGCATGACGAGTACCGCACCGGACGTCAGTACCCCGGCAGGCATCATCCGGCTCTGCAACGCTTTCTGCGATGCCAAGGCGTTGCTCACCGCGGTGGAACTCGACCTGTTCACCACCCTGCACCCGGGGCCGGCGACCGAAGAGGAGATCAAGGAGAAGCTGGCGCTGCACGGCCGCGGGCTCGGCGACTTCCTGAACCTGCTGACCGCGCTGGGCCTGCTGGAGAAGGAGAACGGCAGGTACCGCAACGCGCCGGGGGCCGACCGCCATCTGGTGACGCACCTCCCGGAGTACGTCGGCGGCTTCATGCACCGCGCGAACAACAACCTGTACCCGGCGTGGGGCAGGCTCACCGAGGCGCTGCGCACGGGCAAGCCCACCGCCGAAGGCGACTTCGAACAGGTCATCGCGAACCCGAAGGTGCTGGGCCAGTTCATCCGCATGATGGACGCGCTCACCCAGGTGCTCGGCCCGCAGCTGATCGAGGCGTTCGAGTGGTCGCGGTTCAAGACCATGCTCGACGTCGGCGGCTGCCGCGGCAACATGGCGAGCCAGATCGTCAAGGCGAACCCGGGCCTGTACGGGCACGTGTTCGACCTGCCGCCGATGGAGCCGTTCTTCGACGAGCACATGGCGAACCTGGGCCTGACCGAGCGCCTGGAGTTCCACGGCGGCAACGTCTTCCACGACGACCTGCCCACGGCCGACCTGGTGGTGCTGGGCCACATCCTGCACGACTTCGACCGCGACCACCGCCGCCGCATCCTGCACAAGGCCGCGGCGGCGGTGAACCCGGGCGGCACGCTCCTGGTGTACGACCGCATGCTGGACGAGGACCCGCGGCACGTGGAGAACCTGGTGATCAGCATCGACATGCTGCTGGTCAGCGACGGCGGTTCGGAGTACCCGGCCTCGGAGGTCCGCGAGCACGCCGCGGAGGTCGGCTTCACGGAGTTCTTCTCCAAGCCACTGGGCGACTACGACACCCTGGTGTGGTTGCGCAAGCCCTGACGCTGCCCCGGCTCGACCCCCTGGCCACCCAGGTCAGGGGGTCGAGTCGTACCCGGAAAAGGTGCGCGCACGCGCGAAGCGGGCCGGGATCCGAAGATCCCGGCCCGCTCCCGTGCCGGCTCAGGCCGCCCGTGGCACCGCGAACTGCGTGATGCACCGCAGCATGCTCGCCCGGAACGTCCGGACGAAGCCTTCCACCGTCCCGGTGTCCCGCGGGTTGTTCAGGAACGGCGCCAGCTTCCGCTCCACCTCCCGCACCCCCGGCTGCATCGCCATGAACCGCGCCACGGCGTCCAGATCGCCTTCGTACTCGATGAACCGGACCAGCGTCGCGTCCCGGATGAACACCGCCGTCGCCAGGATGCGGCCCCCGTCCGGGACCACCGCGGACTTCGGCCGCTGGAAGTCCGCGAAGACCTCCGCGACCTCGTCCTCGCAGCCGCTCTTGATGTCGTAGGTGATCGCGACGTACGGCATCAGCGGGCCTTCCGGCAGACGACCGCGGTCTCGAGGCCGTCGAACAGCGGGACCGTCGTCGTCGACGCGAAGCCGGCGTCGGAGGCGTACTTGCGGCAGTCCGCGATCGTGTACTCCGAGCCGCCCGGGGTCACCACCAGCAGGTTCAGGCAGCCCAGCAGCCCGACCTTGTTGACGCGGCGGTCGTCGTCGATCATCCGGTCGTAGATCACCACGATGCCGCCGGGGTTGACGGCCTCGTACGCGCGGCGCACCAGCGTCGCGCGCTCCTCGTCGTTCCAGTCGTGCAGGATGTGCCCGAAGATCAGCACGTCCGCCGGCGGGATCGGCTCGGTGAAGAAGTCGCCGACGACGAACCCGACGCGGCCGGTCGTGCCCTTGGCCGCCATGTGCTCGTGGAACAGTTCCGCGATCTCCGGGCGGTCGAACACGACGCCGTCCAGGTGGGGCTGGGCCTTCACCAGCGACGCCGACAGGTTGCCGCGTGCGCCGCCGACGTCGACGAACGTCTTGTGCTCGGCCCAGTTGATGCCCTCGGCCAGCTCGGTCGCGATGTGCGTGGTCCACGCGTCCATCGCGGCGATGAAGCTGCGCCGCTCCTCCATGTCCTCGTACAGCCGCTCGAAGTAGTCCGCGGTGTCCCAGCCGATGTACGGCTTGCCCGACCGCAGGCTCTCGGTGAGCCCGCCCCAGGCGCGGAACAGGTGCTTGCTGGCCTGCCGCATCCAGCCGCCGAGGAAGGTTTCCTTGTTCTCGTCGAGGAAGTAGCCGGTGGTGGCGGTGTTGCGGTACAGCCCGTCCTCGCGCTCCAGCAGGTCGAGGGCGACCAGCGCGTCCAGGAAGTCCCGCGACGACCGCGGGTGCAGCCGCAGCTTCTCCCGCAGCTGTTCCTCGGACGCCGAGCCGGCCCCGAGCGTGGTGAACAGGCCGATCTCGACGGCGGTCAGCAGCGTCTTGGCGGCCCAGAACGACGTTCCGAGCTCGATCAGCGGCCGCGCGTTGATCGCGGAGACCGTGCCCTGGTCAGCAGTGGTGGTCATGAACGGTGGTCCTTCCCTTGCGTGGAGTGATCAACAGGGGTCACCACTGCAGTGGCAGGGTGTCCGGCCGGGTGAAGGCACGGTTCGCGCTCCACCCGAGTTCGGCTGGCGGAACCGGCCCGACCCGGAACTCGCCGAAGTGGGTCAGCATCCGGTCCAGTGCGACGGTCAGCTCGACCCGGCCCAGGTGCGCGCCGAGGCAGTGGTGGATGCCGTGCCCGAAGGCCAGGTGCGGGTTGGGGGTGCGGGTCAGGTCGACCTCTCCGGCGGCGGCGAAGACGCTCTCGTCGCGGTTGGCGGAGTTGATGCACGGCAGCACCGCGTCGCCCGCCTTGATCCCGACACCGCCGATCTCCATGTCCTCCAGTGCGATCCGGATCGGCCCGACCCCGCCGCCCGCCTGCGAGTAGCGCAGCAGCTCGTCGACGGCGGCGGGCAGTTCGCCGCGGTGCTCGGCCAGCCGCCGGACCGCACCCGGCTGCTCGGTCAGCGTGAGCACGCCGTGCGCGATCTCCGACGTCGTCGCGTGGTAGCCCGCCATCAGCATGGTCTCGGCGAAGGCGAGCAGCTCCTCGGTGCTGAGCGAGTCGTCCTCGTCCCGCGCGGTGATGAGCACGGTCAGCAGGTCGTCGGCCGGGTTCCGCTGCTTGGCCGCGATGAGGTCCTCGAGGTACCGCCGCAGCTTCCCGGCGGCCGCGCCGACCTGCCCGGACGACCGGTGCCCGACGCTCAGCATGACGTCGGTCCAGCCGCGGAAGAGGTCGTGGTCGTCCTGCGGGACGCCGAGCATCTCGCAGATGACGGTGATCGGCAGCGGCTGCGCGAGGTGCTCGATCAGGTCGGCACCGGGCCCGGCCTCGACCATGCCGGTGACCATTTCCTCGGCCAGCTCCTCGACCCGCGGCCGCAGGTTCTCGACCTGCCGCGTCGTGAACACGCGCCCGACGAGCTTGCGCAGCCGGGTGTGCTCGGGCGGGTCCATCACGAAGATCGACTTGGACCCGGCCGCGACCGGCAGCAGCCGGGGCGCGTCCGGCCGGGTGATGGCCTCGCGGCTGAACCGCGGGTCGGCCAGCACCTTGCGGACGTCGGCGTGCTTGGTGACCAGCCAGACGGCGTGCCCGTTGGGCAGGGTCGCCCGCGCGACCGGCTCCTCGGCCCGCAGCCGCGCGTACTCCTCGGGCGGCAGGAGCGGATGGCTGCTGGTGAACGGGAACCGCAGCGTCTCGACGGCTTCTTGGGTCATCGGCGTCTCCAATAGAGGGTCCATTAAGGACGGTTGAGGACCGGCCCGGTCAGGGTTTCCAGCGCGGTGGCGACCTGCGACGGCGACGGCTGCGCCCGCATCTCCGCGGCGACCTCGCGGGCCGCGGTCCGCTGCGGCGCACCGGGTGCGACGAGCCGGGCGATGTGCTCACGCAGGACGTCGACGGTCGCGTCGGCCAGGCCGACGACGACCCCGGCGCCGCGCGCCCCGACCCGCGCCGAGTGCCCGGCGTGGTCGGGCAGCTGCGGCACCAGCAGCAGCGGGACGCCTTCGTGCAGCGAAGTGAGGATGCTGCTCGCGCCGCCGTGGCCGACCAGGAGGTCGCAGCCGGCCAGGATCGGCTGCAGCGGCTCGTCGACGAGCACGCGCACGTGCTTCGGCAGCGACCCGAGCAGCGGGCGCTGTGCCCGCGATACGGCGAGCACGACGTCGACGTCCAGGCCGGCGGTGGCCGCGACGACGCGGTCGACGAGGAACCGGCGCGGGTCGACCTTCGCGATCGTGTGGCCCCAGCTGACGCAGACCCGTGGCCGGTCGCGGCCGGTGCGGAACCCGCGCGGCGGCCGGGCGGGGCCGTTGACCGGGACGTACCGGATCGGCAGCCGCGGCGGCGTCCCCGGCACCTGCACGCTCGGCGGCACCGGGTCGACCGTCGCGCTGCCGCAGGCGTCGAAGGGCAGCCCGCCGAACCGGACGGCCAGCGGCGCGAACGCCTCGGCCAGCACCCCGCTCACGCGGCTGAGCAGGTCGGCGCCGTAGAGGTGCCGTACCGCGGGGATCCCGGCGGCCGCCGCGGCGAGCGGGCCGGCCAGCGCGGTCGGGTCGTAGACGACGACGTCGGCACGCCAGTCCCGGACCAGGTCGGTCAGATCGTCCACCATGGACTCGGCGTGCTCCAGCAGCAGCCGCACGGCACGCGGCTTCCCGCCGCGCGCCGGTACCGCGGCTCCGGGTACGGCCGGCAGCAGGTACTCCCGCACGATGCCCGCCGTGTCGACGTCGACGCCGACCCGCGCGGCGGTCAGCCCGGCCCGCCGGATGTCCCGCGCCAGGCCCGGCTGGCTGGCGAACAGCACTTCGTGGCCCGCGGCCCGGCACGCCCAGGCCAGCGGCGCCAGCGCGTACAGGTGCGTCGGCCAGGCCCACGTCGTGAACACCACCCGCATGTCCGTTCCTCCTCGCCGTCTCGGCGACGACCGTGGCACCGCGCGCTGAAGGCTCACTCGAACGACCGGTTCCCCAGCACGGATCGAGGCGCGGCGGCGACCATCGCGGCGGACCGGACCACCCACCAGACCGTGCTCGTCATCGGAGGAACGCCGTGCCACACACCGCACTGATCACCGGGGCCAACCGCGGGCTCGGCCTGGCCGTCGCCGCCGAGCTGGCCGATCGGGGACTCGACGTCGTCCTGACCGCGCGGGACTTCGACGCGGCCGCCAAGGCCGCGGCCGAGATCGGCACCGCCGCGCGGCCCTGCGAGCTGGACGTGACCGATCCGGCGAGCGTCGCGCGGGCCGCCGCCGAACTGACCGAAGTGGATGTCCTGGTGTGCAACGCCGGCGTCCTGCTCGATGGCGGCCACGAGCCGCTCACCGTGCCGCTGGAGCTGGTCGAGCGGACGCTGTCGGTGAACCTGCTCGGCGGCTGGCGGACCGCGCAGGCGTTCGTGCCCGCGATGGTGCGGCGTGGCTGGGGCCGCGTCGTGTTCCTCTCCAGCGCGACCGGGTCGTTCGAGCTGGGGCTATGGCTGGGCGCGCCGGCGTACTCGCTGTCGAAGACCGCGGTGAACGGCCTGACCACCATGCTGGCGCGGCAGACCGAAGGCACCGGCGTGCTGGTCAACGCCGTCAACCCCGGGCAGGTGCGCACCCGCATGGTGCCGAACGCGCCGCGCGGTCCCGAAGAGGCCGCCGTCGACATCGCCGACGTCGCGACCCTGCCGGACAACGGGCCGACGGGCGCGTTCCTGCGCTCGGGACAACGGATTCCGTGGTGAACCCCGAGGCTGGTTCGAGCCGCGCTACACCGGCGGCCCGGAGCATGAGCCGACCCGTACGACCACGTTGCCAGGAGGCGAGAACGTGCACCGCACCCTGATCGTCGCGAAGCTCAAGACCGACTCACCCGAACGGATCGCGGACGTCTTCGCCGAGTCCGACGCCACCGAACTGCCGCACATGGTCGGCGTCTCGCGGCGGACCCTGTTCAGCTTCCACGACCTGTACTTCCACCTCGTCGAGGCGGACCAGGACATCAACCCGAGCCTGTACCGGGCCCGCAGCAGCGCGCTCTACAACGACATCAACACCAAGCTCGCCGAGCTCGTCTCGCCGTACGACCCCGGCTGGAAGGAACCGAAGGACGCGATGGCGTCCCCCTTCTACGTCTGGACTCCCGAGGAAGGCCGCGTGCGATGACCACAGTGGACAAGGTGAAGGTCAACGTCTCCGAAGCCGTGCCGAACACCCGCCGCGGCGGGGACATCCGCGTGACGCTGAGCCCGAAGACGGTCGGCTCGACGTCCGGCTTCGGCGGGTTCCTCATCCTGGGGGCCGGCGAGCACGTCACCGAGCACTACCACCCGTACTCCGAGGAGTTCCTGCACGTCGTCGCGGGCGAGCTGGAGATGACGCTGGACGGCGTCGCGGTGCGGCTCGGGCCCGGCGACTCGCTGATCGTCCCGATCGGGACGCGGCACCGGCTGGTCAACGTCGGCGACGTCGAGGCGCGCGGGGTGTTCCACCTGTCGCCGCTGGCGCCGCGGCCGGAGCTGGGCCACGTCGACACCGAGCAGGTGCGGCAGCCCGACGCGCCGAACCCGGCGGTCGGGGGTGCTTCATGAGCCGGAGCGTCTCCATCACCGGGATCGGTGTGGTGGCGCCGGGCGGGGTCGGCCGGGAAGCGTTCTGGGACCTGCTGAGCGCCGGCCGCACGGCGACCCGCCGGATCAGCCTGTTCGACCCCTCGGGCTTCCGCTCGAAGATCGCGGCCGAAGTGGACTTCGACCCGAAGGCCGCGGGCCTGTCCGCCCAGCAGATCCGGCGGATGGACCGCGCGGCGCAGTTCGCCACGGTGTGCACGCGCGAGGCGGTGGCCGACAGCGGTGTCGACCTCTCGGCACTGGACCCGGGCCGGATCGCGGTGAGCATCGGCAGCGCGGTCGGCTGCACGATGGGGCTGGAGGAGGAGTACGCGGTCCTCGCCGACGAGGGCCGGAAGTGGCTGGTCGACCACACCTACGGCGTCCCGCACCTCTACGGCTACATGGTGCCGAGCACGCTGGCCGTCGAGGTGGCGTGGGAGGTCGCGGCCGAGGGCCCGACGGCGCTGGTGTCGACGGGCTGCACGTCCGGCCTGGACGCGGTCGGCCACGGCGTGGCCCTGATCGAGGAGGGCACGGCGGACGTCGTCCTCGCCGGCGCCACGGACGCGCCGCTGTCCCCGATCACCTCGGCGTGCTTCGACGCGATCCGCGCGACGTCGGCGAACAACGACGACGCCGAGCACGCGTCCCGGCCGTTCGACGCGCGGCGCGACGGGTTCGTGCTGGGTGAGGGGTCGGCGGTCCTGGTGCTCGAGGAGACGGGCGCGGCGCTGCGGCGCGGGGCCCGTGAGTACGCGCGGATCCTGGGCTTCGCCGGACGCAGCAACGCGTTCCACATGACCGGGCTGAAGCCGGACGGCCGCGAGATGGCGGAGGCGATCCGGGTGGCGCTGGACTCCGCCCGGGTGGCCCCCTCCGATGTGGACTACATCAACGCCCACGGCTCGGGCACGAAGCAGAACGACCGCCACGAGACGGCGGCGTTCAAGCGGAGCCTCGGGCAGCGGGCGTACGAGGTGCCGGTGAGTTCGATCAAGTCGATGATCGGCCATTCCCTGGGCGCGATCGGCTCGCTGGAGGTGGCCGCGTGCGCGCTGGCGATCGACCGCCAGGTGGTCCCGCCGACGGCGAACCTGCACGAAGCGGACCCGGAGTGCGACCTGGACTACGTCCCGCTGACCGCCCGCGACCACGAGATGGACGTGGTCTTGTCGGTGGGAAGCGGCTTCGGCGGCTTCCAGAGCGCGATGGTCCTGGGGCGGCCGGCCGCCTGAGGTGCCGGGGACGGGCGGTGGTGCGTGGGCGCCACCGCTCGTTCCCGTGCCCGCCGCCCGTGTCGTGCATTTCCGGCATCGGATGCGACTGAGGCCCCTTCGGTACCCCCTGGCCGCCCGGCCGGTGACCGGCCGCCCCTGCGGCAGGTTGGGCATTTCCCGCCCGGCGGCAATTCCCGTGCGGGTATCACCCGCGCGGGTCGACTTTCTGACGGCGTCCGGTCAGTCCCGCTCGGGATTCAGGTGCTCGATCAGGCGGGCGAGCTGGTCGGCGTAGTGCCTGACGAACTCCGGCGAGCCCGGATCCGTCTGCGCCAGGCCCTCGATGACGTGCGGCAGGGTCACCGGCGCCATCGCGGCCGCCATCAGCATGACCGTCAAACAGGCCGGATCCACCCATTCCGGTATCTTCCCGGACTTCTGCAGCTCGGCGACCTGCTCCACCGTGCCGCCGAGGCTGGCCGACCGGCGTGCGTGGTCCGGGTCGGTGTCCGGGCCGCCGTACTCGAGGCCCGACCACGCCATCAGGCGCATGCCTTCGCGGGAGCTCAGGACCTCCAGCACCATCCGGCGAAGCTGTTCCGACAGCGGGGTGCCCGGGGCGGCCAGCTCGATCTCGCGCTGGCCCCAGCCCTCCGAGATCGCCTGGTACAGGCCCTCTTTGCCGTCGAAGTAGTACGAGATCAACTGCTGGTTCACGCCCGCGCGCGCCGCGATCGCGGCGATCCGCGTGCCCGCGTAGCCGTGCGCCGCGAACTCCGCCACCGCCGCTTCCAGGATCAGCCGGCGGGTGCGGTCCGGGTCCCGCTGCCGTTCCTGCGGCTTAGGCGAACGACGGGGTTTCGACGACGCGGTCACACCAGCGACTATACATGCGCTCAACCGCCTCAACCGGCTGATCGACTTAATGAAACAGGTGGTTGACACAGTGAGGCAAGTCCCTGACTATGGTAGGTGACAGGAGGAGAGCAGCCCGGCAGCGGCGAAGCCCCAGCCCGGCAAGCGATCTTCCCGGCACCGTCCCACCGAGCAGTCCACACCGGAGCGTCCGACAAGGACGCTGCGCGGCGATCCCGAAGCGGAGAGCGCTTTCTTCGCGGCGTCGTGAATTGCTCTCCGGCATCGCGCAACACCGCCCCGAACGGCGAAGACGCCATTACGGGAAATCGATCCTCGCAGCCGCTCCGCGACATTTTCGCGTCGAGCTCCGTCCGCCGCGAGGTCTATTCTGCATTCACCTGGCGCCTCGCCGGGAAAACGTATGCACATTCCCGACGACGATCATCGCCTCACGACGGCGTGAACGTCATCGCTGGTCAGAATACTACAGGACGATCAGGTGAATTTTCCGGGAGCGAAAGCCGCCGTTCGGCACCTTCCCCCGTGCCCGGTTCGGCCAAAATGTGACCCGCGGTCACTAGAATGCACCTGGAGCTACGAAATCCTTGCGCGACAGGGCGACATTCCCAGCACGGCGTCAGCGCTCTGCTATTGTTCGTCCAGCGCACCAAGTCAAGGTGACTCCAGCTCGCTCCCGCTGTTTTACCCAGCACGGGGAGCCGGCAAACCTGGGGACTGGGGAAGCGGTGGCCATCCGACGGGGAGCGGACCTCGCCGCATTGAGACTTGGAGGATGCAGATGTTGTGCGTCAAGGTTCTCGGCCCGTTGGAGGTCATCCGCGACGGCGTCCCGATCACGCCGTCCGCGCCGAAGCTGCAGCGGGTGTTCAGCCTGCTCGCCGTGTCCGCCAACCACATCGTCCGGACCGAACAGCTCATCGAGGAGCTCTGGGAGGAGAACCCGCCGACCAGCGTCAAGACCACCCTGCAGACCTACGTCTACCAGCTGCGGAAGCTGCTGGAGCTGGACGCGGCACAGCGGCCGTCGGCCCGCGTGGGCCGCGAGGACGGGCAGCCCGTGCTGCTCACCCTCTCCGGCGGCTACATGCTCGCCGTGGACCGCGAAGCCCTGGACTCGAGCCACTTCGAGCGCCAGGCCACCCAGGGCTGGACCGAACTCGACGCCGGCGACCCCGAGGCCGCCTTCCACACGCTGGACGCGGCGCTGAAGCTGTGGCGCGGCTCGGCGCTGGCCGACCTCAACCCCGGTCCGGTGCTGCAGGCCGAGGTGCTGCGGCTCGACGAGATGCGCAAGAACGCGCTGGAACACCGCATCGACGCCGCCTTGCAGCTCGACCGGCACCAGGAGGTGCTGGGCGAGCTGACCCGGCTGGCGGCGCGGCAGCTGACGCACGAGGGCTTCCAGGCCAAGCTCATGCTGGCGCTCTACCGGTCCGGACGGCGGTCCGAGGCGCTGGGCGTCTACCAGCGCACGCGAACCGCCCTCGCGGACGAACTGGGCCTCGACCCGGGCGCGGAGCTACAGCGCATCCACCGCGCGGTACTGGCCGCGAACGGCAGCCTCGACGCCGACCCGGCCCGTGCCCGCCGCCGTCCGGCGCGGCGGGAGCCGCCGCGCCAGCTGCCGCCGGCGGGTCCCGGCCTGGTCGGCGTCGAGACGGAGCTGCACACGATCGTCACGGCCGTGACGACGCCCGGGCGGCGCGGCCCGGCGGTCGTCACGGTCGACGGGCCGCCGGGATCGGGAAAGACGGCCCTGTGCGTGCACGCCGGCCACGAGGTGCGCGAGGCGTACCCGGACGGGCAGTTCCACGCGAGCCTCGCCGACGCGGCCGGCCAGCCGGTCGACCCGGGCGCGGTGCTGGCCGGGTTCCTGCGCGCGATCGGCGTCCCGGACCACGGTATCGCCGGTTCGCTGGCGGAGCGCAGCACGCAGTTCCGCACGTGGACGGCCGAACGCCGCGTGCTGGTGGTGCTGGACGACGTCCTGGAGGAAAGCCAGCTGGCGCCGCTGCTGCCGGCCGGCCGCGAGTGCGGCGTCGTCGTGGCGAGCCGGGTGCAGCTGGCCCACCCGGCCGTGACGACGGTGGTGAGCCTGAGCCCGCTGGACGGCGCGGACAGCGTCCGGGTGCTGATGGACCTGGTCGGCCCGGAGCGGCTCAAGCAGGACCCGGAGGGGACGCGCACGCTGGCCGGCCGCTGCGACGGCCTCCCGCTGGCCCTGCACGCGGCGGCGAACCGGCTGAGGCAGCGTCCGCACTGGCCGGTCCGCCGGGCGGTCGACTGGGCCGAGACGGGCACGGACGACCCGTTCGACCTGCGCGCGAGCGTCTCGCTGACGTACAGCATCGCGACGCCGAAGGTCCGCTGGGCGTTCCGCGCGCTGAGCCTGTCCGACGCGCGGAGCCTGTCGCTCACGGACGCGTCGGCGGTGCTGAACCTCGACGGCTGCCTGGCGGAAACACTGCTGGACGACCTGGTGGGCCTGCACCTGCTGGAGTTCGAGCACGCGGCACGGCCCACCGACGAGCACCGCTACCGCATGCTGCCGAGCTTCCGGGCGATCGGCCGCCAGCTGCACCTGGAGGCGGAACTGCTGGGAGCGGACCGCGAGAACGACGAAACGGCCATGGCCACGACCGGCTGCCCGTCCCCCATCCGGGTCCCGGTCGCTCCCAACCGGGGTTGACCCCCAGCCTCCCCGGTAAAGAGCGCGCACCGCACCGAAGACCCCCCGGTGCGGTGCGCGCTCCGTTGTCCGGCCACGGCGAAGGCCGCCTTCCCCGAGCCGGGAAAGGCGGCCGCCGTGCGCGGACTCAGTCGATCCGCATCGAACCCCGCGCCATCCGGATCGACTCCTCCACCGCCGCCGTCCCGCGCCGGACGAGGTCGGCCTGGTACACCGCCAACCCCTCCGACAGCAACCCCGGCGCCGTCAGCGCCCGGCACAACGCCGCGGCATCCTGGGCGGCGACGTTCGCGCCCGCCCCGCCCGACAGCGGCATCGTGTGGACCGCGTCGCCGAGCGGCACCACCGGTCCCTGTCCCCACGGCCGGACCGGTACCGAAGCGCGCAACGCCAGCGCGTACGTCTCCGACGGCTCCACGTGCGCGAACAACCCGTGGAGGTCCGGGTGCCAGTCCGCCGTCCGGTTCCGCAGCACCTCCCGCAGCGCCGGCCCCGGCAGCTCGAACAGCACGTCGTCGGGCACGCCGAGGTCGTCGCGGTGCATGTTGAACACCGCCATGTAGTAGTCCTCCGCGCCGGCATCCGGCCGGAACTCCATCGGCAGCAACCCGAAGCTGACGTCCGCGCTGACGACCGACGTGAACCGGTCCCGCATGAACTCCGGCAGCCCGCCCTTGATCGCCCGCACCATCGGGATCCGCGTGACGATCGCGCGGACACCGAGATCCCGCGGCACGTCGGCCGGACGCCACGCCGCCCGGACCGCCGAGTCCGCCCCGTCCGCCGCCACCAGGACGTCGCCGTCGTCGGACGTCCCGTCGCGGAACCGCACCCGCACCCCGCCCGAAGACGTGAGCGAAACCGCGGCGAACTCCTTGCCGTACCGGACGAAGTCCACCCCGGCGAGGAGCACTTCGCGCAGGGTCCGGTGGTCGACGGCGTCGACGCGGTCGAGATCGCCGTCGTCCACGTCGTTGTGCTCCCACAGCCGCACCAGGTGCTCGTCGTAGGCGGCCATGCCCTTCGTGTACCGCATCGACGTCGCCACCAGTGCGTCGGACACCGGCGCCGGCAGGCATTCCCGGAACGCCCGCTCGCCCTCCGGCGTGATCCGCAGCCGGTGACGGCGGGCCGGGGACGCGTCGCGCTCGTACACCACGACGTCGACGCCCGCCTGCCGCAGCCCGTGCGCCAGGCACAGCCCGCCGATCCCGGCTCCGATGACGAGCACGCGCCGCGTCATCGGACGCCCGGTCCGGTGTACGCGCCGATGCTCGGGTCCACCCGTGGCACGCGGTAGCCGAAGTAGTCCCGCACGCCCGGGTTGGGCGCGCCGGCCGACAGCGCGGGCGAGCCGGTGCGCAACCGGTAGTCCCGGCCCGGCGCCGCGAAGCGCGGGTCGCCGATGACCGCGTGCGCGTCACCGGCCGGCACGCCGATGATGTTCTGGTACAGGTTGTGGTCGTAGACGCCGTACTGATCGCTGAACTGCGATCCGCCCGCGCGGCCGGCGAAGATGTTGTCGCTGAACTCCAGCGCGTTGGTCGTGTAGTTCATCAGCATCCGCTCGGCGTTGGGCGCGTGGATGGTGTTGCCGTACACCCGCATGTGCCCGGTCTCCAGGCAGATCGCCGTGATCACGCCGATCGGCGACGTCCCGCCGGAGAAGTCCGGGTAGTAGCCGTTGGAGAAGTCGTTCTCGCTGACGTTGTACCGGATCGTCGTGCGGTCCGTCGGCCGCCCGGCGTCGGCGCAGACCACCAGCATGCCGCCCTGGTTCTCGCGGCTGAGGTTGTACTCGAACACCGTGTCGAGGTTCGCGTGTTCGGTCATGAACGCGGCCGAAGGCAGCGGGCCGGAACCGTGGCCGTAGGAGACCTCGTTGTGGCGGAACACCGTGCCGTCGGAGTTGAACGCGCTCAGCGCGGCGGTGTACGACGGCGCCCGCTCGGCCCAGCCGCGGAAGACGTTGCCCTCGACGACCGCGTCGGTCGCGTTGTAGACGCCGACCGCGTCGCCGCCGATGTCCTCGCCGAGGTTGCCGGCGATGCGCACCCGGGTCAGCGCGACGTAGGTGGTGCCGCGGCCGCCGGGGTACTGCGCCCGCCGTTCCCAGTCGGACGACGTCGCGATGCCCTGCCGGTCGACGTGCCGGAGCGTGTTGCGCTCGACGACGACGTCGTCGAAGCCGCTCGGCGTCGTCGTGCCGCCCGCCTTGAACACGATGCCGCCGCTGACGGTCGGCGTGTGCGGGTTGCGGCAGTCGCAGCCGTTGACGTCGTGGACGTCGACGCCCGAGACGGCGATGTGGTGCGCGATGCCGAAGTCCTCCAGCAGCACGTAGACGCCGATGCGCAGCTCGGACTCGCCGGGCGGCGGGCCCTGGTCGGTCAGGTCGAGGTCGCGCAGCTCCCAGCCTTCGACGTTGTGCAGCAGCACCGCCGCGAGCGCGCCGTGGGCGTCGATGCCCGGCTTGGCGCCCGGCCCGTAGCCACCGGTGGTGATCGGCCGCGTGGGCGTGCCGGAGCCCTTCGGCGCGAACGTCCCGTCGCAGCGGGTCCCGCGTTTGAAGGTGATCCGGCTGCCGGGCGCGAAGGTCACGGAGTTCACCTTGGCCAGGGTCTTCCACGCCTGTGCGGCGCTGAGCCCGGACGCGGCGTCGCTGCCGCCGGCGCAGTCGACGTAGTACTGGGCCCCCCACCGGTTCGCGGTGTCGGCCAGCGCGGCCGGGGTACTGGCACCGGCGGCGGTCAGCACCGCGACGGCGAGGGTGAGCCTGCGAATCCACGCAGCGGTCATCGTGAATCCCTTCCTGGTTGCGGCGGGGTCACCCGGATGGTCACCACGCGTGCTCGGGCGGAACTCGGAACGGCCTGGATTCGCGGGACGCGCCAGCCGCGTTCGAGCCGGGTTGGATCGGCCGCTGCCACGGTGGGGAACCCTGACCCAGCAGAAGGCGGAAACTGATGAAAAGTCTTTCCGAGGACGCCATCCACCGGCAGGGCGGAGACCTCCGGGGCCTCGCCGGTGACACCTACCTCGACCTCGGCACCTGCGTCAACCGGTACGGGCCGCCGTCGGCGGTGCGGGTCGCGCTGCGGGAGCTCGACGTCCAGCGGCTGCGCGCTCACCCGTACGAGGCCGACTCGCTGTTCCGGGCCACCTACGCGAACTACCTTTCGGTGGACCCCGAGCTGCTGGTGTCCGGGCGCGGCATCACCGAGTTCATCCGGGTGCTGGCGCGGCTGCTGCCACCGTCCGAAGTGGCCGTGGTGACGCCGGACTACACCGACAGCATCCGCTGGTTCCGCAACCACCTGCCGCCGTCGGACGGCGGGATCGACACCGTCGCGACGCGGCTGGCGCGGATCGCCGAGGGCATGGCGCGCTACTCCTACGTCGTGGTGTCCAATCCGAACAACCCGCTCGGCCTGCACATCCCGCCGGCGGACCTGGCGGAGGTGTGCCGCGCGAACCCGTCGTCGACGCTGATCGTCGACGAGGCGTACGTGGACTTCCTCGGCGGCGGGCGGCGGCAGTCGATGGCGTGGGCCGGGCTGTCCAATGTGGTCGTGCTGTCGTCGCCGAACAAGCTGTTCGGTATCGCGGGCGCCCGGACCGGAGCGATGTGGACAGCGAACGCGCAGCTGCGCACGGCGGTCGCGGCCCAGCGGCTCAACTGGCCCTTGTCCTATGTGGACTCGGTGGTGGCGATCGCGGCCCTGCGCGAGACCGGCTGGGCCGAGCGCACCCTGACGCGGCTGCTGGCCAACGCGGAGGCGATGGAGGGCCTGCTGGCCCGCCGCTACGAGGGTGTGGTGCGCGGGGCGCCGGTGCACTACCGGTTCGTCGCCTCGGCGGACCCCCAGCGCGACTACGACGAGCTGGTCCGCGCGGGCGTGGTGGTCCGCGTCTTCGGCGAGGACCAGGCGGGCCGCGTTCCCGGCCTGCGCATCACGGCGCCGACCGACGACGAGTTCCCGCTGCTGGCCGCGGCGCTGGCCGGTTAGGAGCCCGGGTGCCGGGGCGTGCCCGGATCCGCCCCGGCACCCGTCCCACTCGTCCGCAGCAGCGAGGCTGTTTCCTCGACGTGCTCGGCCATCGCCGCCCGCGCCGCGACCGGGTCGCCCGCCAGGATCGCCTCCACGATGCGAGCGTGCTGGGCGTCCGACCGGTCCCGGCGCCCCCGGCTCACCGGGTTCTCGTCGAGCACGCCGGCGATCCGCATCCGGACGTCCGCGACGGCCGTGGTCAGCGAGCCGGACGCGGTCACCTCCGCGATGGCCAGGTGCAGCCGGGAATCGCGGCGCCGGTAGTCCAACGGGTCCGCCGCGGCCGCTTCGGCGGAGGTGGCGGCCAGGTGCTGCCGGGCCGCCGAACTCAGCCGCCGCGCCGCGGCCAGCTCCGCCGCGCCCGGCTCCAGGATCCGCCGCAGGCACAGGACATCCTCCAGCTCGGCCGCCCCGGGCCGCTCGATCCGCCGCGGCGCGGGCAGTGTCTCCACGACGAACGTCCCGCCGTACCGGCCACGCCGCGATTCGACGTAGCCGGCGGCCGCCAGCTCCCGGAGCGCCTCCCGCAACGTCACGCGGCTGACCGACAGCCGCTCGGCCAGCTCGCGTTCCGACGGCAGCCGCGCGCCCGCTCCGACGATCCCCAGCCGCACCAGCTGCAGCAGCCGGTCCAGGGTCTCCTCGACCGCCCGGCCCGACCGCACCGGCCGGAACACCGCGTCGAACTCCGGGGTGTTCACGGCCGCGGCCGGCAGCGCAGCAGCAACGGCTTTCCCCCGGCCACCGCGAACTCCGCGGTCACCGGAACCGCGAGCCGCCGGGCGATCGAGACGGCGAGCGCCCCGATCTCCTGCAGCACCTTCACCCGCAGCACCGGCGCGCGCCGCCGCAGCTGCCCGATCTGCTCGGTGCGGCTGCCGCCGTCCGCGGCGACCGTGGCCGTCGGCTTGTCCGCCACCCGGTACTCGTGGACGGCCAGCTGCGGGCCCACCAGCACGACCAGGTCCGGGTACAGGGGCTCGGCGAGCTGCTCGGCCAGGCCGAGGAACGCCTGCGCCCGCACGCGTTCGCCGTCCGGTGCCGCCTGCGCGAGCACCGTCGCCTCCGCCGCCGTGAACCGCTGCAGCGAGAACGCCAGCCGCGGGAACTCCGGCGGGCCGTCCTCCGCGAGCGCGAGCAGCTCCAGCATTCCTTCGGTGACCGTGCCCGGGCCGAGGTTGACGAAGACCGGCCCCACCGGCACGTCGTCCGCTCCCGGGCGGACCCGCCACGCTCGCAGGGATACCGGTTCCTCGACCAGGCTCGCGTATTCCGCCAGCGGGTCGGGCCGCCGCCGGGCCAGGTCCCGCCAGTGCGGGAGCGGTGCGGTCAGCACCACCGTTTCGGGCACCGCGGCCAGGTCGGCGGCCCGGTGGAGCGCGCTGATGCCCGGGCCGGCGAACCGGTCGTCACCGCAGCGCTCGTCCGTGACCGGCAGCCACCGCACCGCGTCCTCGTCGCGCGTCATCGGCCGGCGGAACGGACGCGTTCCCCGTTCAGCGCGAGCACGCGGCACAGCGCGTCACGCAGGTCGTGCTCCGGGTTTTCGGGCAGCTCACGGGCCCGCCACGCGACGAACCCGTCCGGCCGGACGAGGACCGCGCCCCGGGAGGTGACCCCGTACGCCGTGGCCCACCGGTCTTCCGGATCGTCGAACTCGAAGCCGATGCGGTGCACGTCCAGCGCCAGGCCGAGCCCGGCCGCGGCCGCCTTCGCGGCGGCGACCCAGCCGACTCCGTCCGGGCCGGCCAGCACGGTGAACGCGCCGGTGAACAAGTCCAGTGTGGACAGGGCCGTGCCGCCCTGCTCCAGCCGCACGTGCGGGGCCCGCAGCCCCGGCTCGCCGCGGGGGACGCGCGGGTCTTCGACCGGACGGCCGGTCCCGGCGAGCACCGCCGCCGACGTGTAGCGGTAGCCGAAGATCATCGCCAGGTCGTCGGTCTTCGGGTGGTCGCCCGCGCCTTCGTGGCGGTCGTGGAGCAGCTGCATCGCGGCTTCCAGCGTCACCCGGGCGACCGGGCGCCGCTCGTCCTCGTAGGTGTCCAGGAGCGCGTCGCCCGCTGCGCGCGTCAGCACGGCGGCGAGCTTCCACGCGAGGTTGTGCGCGTCGGCGATGCCGGTGTTCGCGCCGTACGAACCGGACGGCGGCACGACGTGCGCCGCGTCGCCGGCGAAGAACACCCGCCCGGCCCGGAACCGGCGGGCCACCCAGCCGCCGATCGTCGTGGTCGACACGATCCGGTCCGCCCCCGGCATCGACGGGACGAGCCGGACGTCGGCGTCCGGGATCCCGATGGCCTGCCTGGCCAGCTCGGCGCAGCGCCGCTCGGTGAAGTCCGCCGGGCTTTCGCCCCGCTCGGGGCGGTAGGGCACGGACAGCGCCCACCGGCCGAACTCCCGCAGCGGGATCAGCGTCGAGCCCTTCACCGGCCGGTCCAGGTAGGCCAGCAGGAACCGGCGGCCCCGCAGCGCGGCCCCGAGGTCGGCGTCGAAGACGAAGTTCGCGACCCGCAGCAGCACGCCGGGCCCGTCGGCGCCGATGCCGAGCCGCTCGCGGACGCCGGCGCGGTGACCGTCGGCGGCGACGACGTACGCGGCGCGGATCCGGTTGTGCGCCCCGGTTTCCAGGTCGCGCACCACCGCCGTGACCCCGTCGCCGCGGTCGGTCAGCGCGACCAGTTCGGTGCCGAACCGCACGTCCGCGCCGCTGTCCTCGGCGTGCGCGCGCACGATCCGCTCCAGCTCGTCCTGGTCGATCATCTCCCAGTCCGCCGGGCTGAGGGACGCCGGCGGCCGGGCCTTGGCGAGCACGTCGAACCGGAAGTGCTCCCGCCCGGCCAGCGTCTCCGCACCGATCATGTCGGGCATGTCGGTGAGGATCGACGTCCGCTCCCGGATGGCCGCCGCGAGCCCCAGCGCGCGGTAGATCTCCATGGAACGCGGGTTGAACGCCCGCGCCTGGGGCAGCACGGCGGTGGAGGGATGCCGTTCGACCAGGATCGGGCGAACCCCGAGCCGGGCCAGGAAGAGCGCCGTGGACAGGCCGGTGATGCCGCCTCCGACGATCAGCACCGGAGTCTCGTGGTTGCCCGATCCGGTCATCGTGCCGACGCCTCGGCGTGCTCGCCGGTCTTCTCGGCGGCCTGGGCCGCCTGCTTCTTGCCCGGCAACGCGGTCGTGAACAGCAGCGCCAGCACCAGCACCCCGGCGCTGACGGCGATCGCGCTGACCGTCGCGTACTCGAACCCGGTGCCCAGCCGCGAGAAGAACACCGTGCCGAACAACGCGATGCCGGTGGCGGTGCCGAGCTGGACCGTGGTGTTCACGAGCCCGGACGCGGCGCCGGCCTGCTGCATCTGGATCTCCGACATCGACACGCCGAACAGCGAGTTCAGCACCGCGCCCATCCCCAGCCCAAAGCCGATCACCGGGGCCAGCAGCGCCCAGATGTTCAGGTCCTTGCCCAGCACCTGGACGACGATCGCGATCGCGACCAGGCTGGCCAGCAGCACCACGATCGAGACGGCGGTGAACGCGCGGCCGAGCTTGGGGGCCAGCTGCATGCCCATGACGTTGCCGGCCACGATGCCGATCGTCGACGGCGCGAACGTCAGTGCCGCCTCCAGCGGGGAGAACCCGAGGCCCAGCTGCAGGTGCAGGGTCAGGATGAAGAACACGCCGACCGCGGTGTTGATGCAGAGCATGACGGCCTGGCCCCCGGAGAGGCTGCGGTACTTCAGCAGGGCCGGCGGGACCAGCGGCTCGCCGCCGCGCTTGGCCAGCATCCGCTGGTGCAGCGCGAAGATCGCGAACAGCGGGATGGCGGCGACCATCAGCACGATCGACCAGGTCGGCCAGCCCAGCTCGCGGCCCTGGACCAGCGGGTAGAACACCGCGAACAGCCCGGCGGTCAGCAGCAGCAGGCCACCGAAGTCGAGGCGGTGCCGGAAGAACCCGGGACGGCTCGGCATCGTGACCAGCGCGCCGATCAGGGCGAGCACCCCGATGGGCAGGTTGACCAGGAAGATCGCGCGCCAGCCGGTGTCGAACAGGTTGGCCTGGGTCAGCACGCCACCCAGCAGCGGGCCGGCGAGGCCGCCGATCGGGAACGCACCCGCGTAGAAGGTCATCGCCTTCGGGCGTTCCTTCTCGTCGAACTCCGAGTGGATGAACGACAGGACCTGCGGCACCATCAGCCCGGATCCGACGCCCTGGATCACGCGCGCGGCGATCAGCACGCCGACGTGCCCGGCGAGCCCGGCCGCGAGCGAAGCGCCGGTGAACACGACCATGCCGGCCAGGAACAGCTTCTTGGTGCCGTGCCGGTCACCGAGCCTGCCGCCGGTGATCAGGGTGAGCGCGAACCCCAGTGCGTAGCCGGCGGAAATCCACTGCAGCGCCGAATCCCCCGTGCCGAGCTCCCGCTGGATGGTGGGCAGCGCCACCGCCACGATCTGGTTGTCGATCATGTCCACCAGGACGGCCAGGACGGCGACGGCGAGCGCCCACCACCTGAGCGGATGCTTCTCCACGACGTACTCCTTTTCCGACAGTGCAACTCGTCTCTCCATAATCAACGAGCCGTGCCACTGTGTCAACTAGATGTTTGATTAAGTCGATCAGAGAACTGACCAGCTCATCCTCGGTTACAGCCGGCGCCCGGCGACCGGCACGAAAAAGCTCGCACCGGCCGGTGGCCGGTGCGAGCGAAGGGTCCTTCACCGCGGGCGGCGGCTACCAGGCGACCGGCACCTCGTGGGCGCCGTAGATCTGCATGTCCGTGCGCATCGGCACCTGCTCCAGCGGCACCGCCAAGCGCAGCTGCGGCAGCCGCCGCGCCAGCTTCGAGAACGCGATCCGCATCTCGATCCGGGCCAGCTCCTGCCCCAGGCACTGGTGCGCGCCGTAGGCGAACCCGACGTGCCGCTTGGGCTTGCGGGTGATGTCGAAGACCTCGGGGCGCTCGAACTGCGCGGGGTCCCAGTTCGCCGACTCGGTCGACAGCAGGATCGGGTCCCCGGCGCGGATGTGCCGCCCACCCAGCTCGATGTCCGTCTTCGCCGTGCGCGGCAGGCAGAACGGCCCGACCGTCAGGTAGCGCAGGATCTCCTCGACCGCGCGCTCGGCCAGTTCCGGCTGCCGGCACAGGGTTTCCCACTGGTCGCGGAAGTGCAGCAGCGTGAGCGCGCCGAGGCCGATCATGTTCGCGGTCGTCTCGTAACCCGCGATCATCATCAGGTTCCCGATCGCCACCAGCTCGTCGTCGGTGAGCGGGACGCCGTCGTCGGGCACGGCCTCGATCAGGCTGCTGATCAGCTTGCCGTCCGGGTGCGCGCGCTTCTCGCGGACGAGCTCGCGCATGTCGTCCGACATCCCGGTCATCGCGTCGAGCAGGGCTTCCTTCGTCCGCTCGAGGCTCATGATGACGTGCGTGCGTTCCTGGTAGAGCTTGCTGTCCTCGTACGGCATCCCGAGCAGCTCGCAGATCACCAGCGACGGCACCGGCTGCGCGAACTCGGGGATGAGGTCGGCGGGCGAGCCGCCGTCGACCAGGACGTCCAGCTGGTCGTCGACGATCTTCTCGATCCGCGGTACCAGCGCCCGCAGCCGCTTGACGGTGAACATGCCGGTCATCAGCTTGCGGTAGTGCGTGTGCTCCGGCGGGTCCATCCCGATGAACGACACCCCGAACCCGGACGCCAGGTACTCCTCGGGGCTGAGCGTGACCGACGTGACCGAGGTCTGGAACTTCCGCTGCGCACTCACGTCCGGGTGCACCAGCACGGTGGTGACGTCGTCGAAGCGGGTGACCAGCCAGCCGGTGTTGCCGTCCGGCAGGGCCACCTCGCTGACCGGGGCTTCTTCGCGCAGCTGCGCGTATTCGTCGGGCGGGGCCAGCGGGCACCGCCGGGTCATCGGCACGGGCTTCGGCTCGGTCTGCGTCATCGGCTTGCTCCCTTCTGCGGTCGGCGGGTCAGATGTCGAGCGTGATGCCGTAGTGCTTGAGCCAGGTGTTCATCTGCAGCACCATTTCGACGTTCATCCGGCTCGGCCAGTCCTGCGAAACGCCCTTCGGGTGCCGGTAGACCTCGTTGACGGCCTGCTGGTCGAGCAGCGGCAGGATGGGCGCGTCCGGGTCGGCGAGCGTCTCGGCGAGCAGGGCGTGCAGCGCCTCCGTGTAGGCCGGGTCCTGGGTGACGGGGTAGGGCGCCTTGCGCCGCTCGAGCACCGACGTGGGCAGCAGGTCCTTCACGGCGGCGCGCAGGATGCTCTTCTCGCGGCCGTCGAACGACTGGAACTCCCACGGCGTGTTGTACATGTACTCGACGAGCCGGTGGTCGAGGAACGGCAGCCGCGCCTCCAGCCCGCACGCCGCGGCCAGCCGGTCACCGCGTTCGAGCAGCATCGGCAGCCAGCGCATCAGCTTGACGTAGCGGACCGTCCGCATCAGGCTCTCGTACTCGCTTTCCCCTTCCTGGTGCGGGGTTTCGCGCAGCGCCTGTGCGTAGGTTTCGCGGTAGTAGGTGTCCATGTCGAGCTTCTTGAGGAAGCCGTCGTGGAAGAGCCCGCGCCCCTGGCCCTTGACACAGCCCGGCACCCGCTTCTCGTTGGCGATCCAGGGAAAGGTGCCCGAGCGGACGAGTTCTTCGTCGTGCATCCAGCGGAATCCGCCGAAGACCTCGTCGCCGACCTCGCCGGTCAGCGCGACGATCGAGTGCTCGCGGGTGGCGCGCATCATCAGCAGGTGCGAGGCGTCCATGTCGCCGGCGGTGGTCGGCATGTCCTGCGCGGTGAGCGCGGCCAGCCGCACCTCCGGGTCCATCAGGTCCCGCGTGTCGAGCACGAGGTGGATGTGCTCGGCGCCGACGTGCTGGGCCAGCTCGTCGGCGAACGGGCCGTCGGCGGTGTCGCGGGTGTCGTCCGGCTGGAAGTTCTCGCTGTAGCCGACGTAGGTGGTGGTGACGCTGCGGACGCGTTCGCCGTTCTTGCGCAGCCAGTTCGCCGCGACGGCGGTGACGGCGCTGGAGTCGAGACCGCCGGAGAGCAGCGTGCAGAGCGGGACGTCGGCGGTCAGCTGCCCGAGGACGATGTCTTCGAGCAGCTGCCGGGTGTGCGAAATGGTGTTGGGCAGGTCATCGGTGTGCGGCGTGGCTTCGAGCTCCCAGTACGTCCGGTCGACGACGCCCTTGCGGCTGATCGACAGGGTGTGGCCGGGGCGCAGCTGGTCCTGGTCGCGGAAGACGGCCTCGCCGGGCCGCTTGGCGGTGGAGAAGACCTCCCGCAGGCCGTCGAGGTCGACGGTCGCCTTGGTCAGCGGGTGCGTCAGCAGCGCCTTCGGCTCGGACGCGAAGACGACGCCTTCCGGCTGCAGGCTGTAGAACAGCGGCTTGATGCCGAACCGGTCCCGGACGAGCAGCATGGTTTCGGTGCGCAGGTCCCAGACGCCGAAGGCGTACATGCCTTCGAGGTGCTTGCCGCAGTCGGCGCCCCACTCGAGGTAGGAGCGCAGCACGACCTCGGTGTCGCTGCGGGTGCGGAAGCGGTGCCCACGCCGTTCCAGCTCGTTGCGCAGCTCCTTGAAGTTGAAGACCTCCCCGGAGTAGGTCAGCACGGCGATGGTCCGCCCGTCCTCCTCCGCGAACATCGGCTGAACACCGCCGGCCAGGTCGATCACCGAGGTCCTGGTGTGTCCGATCGCGACGTCGGCGGCGCACCAGACCCCGCGGGCGTCGGTGCCCCGGTGCTTCTGGGCCTCGTTCATCGCGTCGATCGTGGCGCGTTCCCCGGACAGATCACGTCCGAAGTCCACCCACCCGGCGATACCGCACATGCTGGCCTCCATCTGGTCGTTCGGGCTGGGGCCGAGCCTGTCGACCACGGCTCGAACCCACCTCGACGGCACCTCGGAGGCGACCGGGACTCCCGGCGCTCAGGCGTGGTTGCGGAAGCCGAGCACCGTGCGCATGTACGTCGGCCACAGGTAGGGCATCGCGTCGTTCTCCGAACCCAGCAGCTCTTCGGCGTAGCACCGGGTGATCGGGTGGAACTCGAAGCGCACCGGGCCGTCCTCGACCACGTCCTTCTGGATGCGCAGCAACCCGTGCCCCACCAGCCGGGCCAGCAGCGCTTCGGCGCGTTTCGGCGGGCAGTCGAGCCGGGCCGCCGCCTCCACCGCCGTGAACGAGCCCGTCCCCAGTCTCGGCAGCAGCCGGAACGCCGTCTGGGCGGCCGGCGGCACCGTCCGGTAGCTGCCCGCCAGCCGCGACCGGACGTCGAGCTGGTTGAACTGCAGCAGATCCAGCGGCCGGGTGCTGGTCTCCAGGTGGTGGCGCATGTTCCGCACCGGCCAGCCGGGCACCGACCGCAGCCGCGCGCCGAGGCACCGCACCGCCAGCGGCAGGTATCCGCACAGCGCGACCAGGCTGCGTGCCTCGTCGCGCTCCGCGGCGATCCGGTCGCGTCCGACGATGACCGACAGCATTTCGAGGCTTTCCTCGCCGGTCAGCGGCTCGAGGTCGATCGTGTGCGTGCCGGCCAGGCCCTGCAGGCCGGAACACGCCGTCGCGACGACGGCGCACCGCGGCCCGGCCGGCAGCAGCGGCTGGACGTCGGCGTCCGACAGGACGTCGTCCAGCACCACCAGGACGTTGCGGTCGACGCTCCAGCTCCGGAACATCGTCGCGCGCTCCTCGACGGTGTCCGGCAGCCGGTCGGCGGGAAACCCGATCGCCCGCAGGAACTGGCCGAGCACCTCCTTCGGCCCGGTGCCGGGCGTGCCGAACCGGGCGTAGAACTGGCCGTCGCCGAACGCCGGCCGCAGCCGGTGCGCGACGCGGACCGCGAACGCCGACTTGCCGACGCCCGGCATCCCCATCACCGACACGATCCGCAGGCCGTCGTCGGCGCGTTCGGCGGGCGAGAGCCACTGCACGGCCGAGCCGATCAGCTCGGCGCGGCCGGTGAAGTCGGCGATGTCGTTGGGCAGCTGCGCGGGCGCGTCGACCTGCACCCGCTCGGCGGGCACCTCCGGCGCCGGCCGGGCCTCGGCCTCCGCCGTCAGCAGCGAGCGGTGGAGGCGCTGCAGGTCGGGCGACGGTTCCAGGCCGAGGTCCTCGACGAGCCGGGCGCGGAACCGCCGGTAGACGTCGAGGGCTTCGTCGCGGCGCTGGCAGCGGTGCAGGGCGAGCATCAGCTGGCTGTGGAACCCCTCGTGGAGGGGCTGGGTCATGGTCAGTTCCTTGAGCTCGCTGACCAGGCCGCGGTGCCGTCCCAGCTGCAGGTCGGCCTCGATCCGCCCTTCCAGCGCGCGCAGCCGGCTCTCCTCCAGCCGCACGGCGTACGCGCTGAGCAGTTCGCCGGTCTCCACGTCGCTCATCGCGGGACCACGCCACAGCCTCAGCGCGTGCCGCAGCAGCTCGGTGGCCTCCCCCAGTTCGCCTTTCTCCAGCGCGGCACTGCCCTGCTGCGCCATGTGCTCGAACTGGATCTTGTCGACGGCCTCGGCGGCGATCTCCAGCCGGTAGCCGTGCCACCCGGTGTGCAGCCCGGCGGGCTCGTGGCCGGATTCCTTGGGGAACAGGGACTTCCGCAGCCGGTGGATGTACGTCTGCACGGTCACCTGCGCGCTGCGCGGCGGGTCCGCGCCCCAGACCTCGTCGACCAGGTCGGTCGTCGGCACGAACTGGTTGGCCCGCACGATCAGCAGCGCCAGGATTTCCCGCAGTTTGGGCGCGCTCGGCGTGATGTCCCGGTCATCGGACAGCACGCACAACGGACCCAGCAGTTTGAATTGCAGCAACACCGACCATCCCCCAGATGACGATTCCGTCCGCCGAATCATCGGCTTTCGGAAATGTGTTGCGATCACCCACGAAAGTCAGCGCCGAATCGACATCTCCCCAGGCCAGTACGCCGAGCATCGTCGTTTATCGCAGGCAGTTTTTCCGCATCCAGTGCAGTGCCCGGACGCCCCAGTTCCCCATCGACCACCATCCCCAGGCGACACATTCGTAGATCGACCTGTGCCGGAAGCAGGCTACCCGGCGTCGTCACCCGAGGTCAACCCGCCTACAGCGAGCAACCACCGGATCGGCCGAGGCGCACGTGACCGGGCCGCCGGGCGAATCGCCGGATATGTCGGTTTCCCGATCCGTCCCGCCCGTGCTCACGTGAAGGAGACACCCAGGTTTACGCCGTTCGGAGCACTAGGTGCCACTCAATTCATGATCGTTCCAGGTCATCGAATCGCCGTCGAATAGGTAAACGCGGAGCCAACTACCGATTCACCCGCGGAAACAGTTCGGCCATCACTCCAATGGCTCAATGTTTCGGCCAGATGAATGGCGGAATTCCACTGTGCACAACCCGAGCACCTCCCGCGGCTTCTTCACGAAGCCTGCGGCGTCCTCCCCGCCGGGACCGCCACACGCCACCGAGGCACCGCGGACCGAACCCGAACCGAGCCGCCAAGGGGGCTCGAACCCCTGACCTTCTGTTTACAAGACAGATGCTCTACCAGCTGAGCTATAGCGGCCTGGCGCCGAGGCGCCGCAGACAGTGTACCGAGCCGTCTTCCATGATCCGTTCGGGAGGCAGGATCCGCAGGTCCAGGCCACCATGGAGCAACGTGGTGGACGACACTCCATGATCCGTGCAACGGTCGGCGCGTGGCCGTCGATGGTCCGAGGGAACGAGCGAGGAGGTGGATGGATCATGAAGATCAACGAGCGCACCAACGGGGGCCGGGCGACCAGATGGCCGCTTCTCGAACCTCCCGCGCAACGGCCGGTGGTCCACCGCCCGAACCTCCTCAAGAGAAGGCCGTGGCAGGTCCTCGAGGCGCCCACCGGTGAGTTCCCCGCCGTCGACGCCGAAGAGGCCATGGGGCCGCAGCTGCCCGACGAAGCCACCGTCAACTTCGTGCTCGACCTCTCCCTGCGCATCGGGGAGGTCCAGATGGCCAGCGGCGCCGGCGCGTCCGACGTCACCGCGACCATCATCGCCATCGCCGGGGCGCTCGGGCTGCCGCACTGCGAGGTCGACGTCATCTTCACGTCGATCACCGTCACCTGCCACCGCGGCACCGACCTCACGCCGATCACCGCGCTGCGGGTCGTGCGGAGCCGGAGCCTCGACTACACGCGGCTGACCGAGACCGAGAAGCTCGTCCGGAAGATCGTGCGCGGGCACATGGGCGCCGAGCAGGCGCAGACCGAGCTGGAACGGATCACCTCGGCGCCGCACCCCTACCCGCGGTGGGTCGCGACGCTGTCCTGGGGCGGGGTCGCCGCCTTCGTCACCATCCTGCTCGGCGGCGGGTTCGACATCGCGCTCGTCGCCTTCGTCATCAGCGGCGTCATCGACCGGGTCGGGCGGGTGGTGAACCGCTACGGGCTGCCGTTCTTCTTCCAGCAGGTGGTCGGCGGCCTGATCGCCACGCTCTCGGCCATGGTCATCGTCAGCAGCAACGTCCTGACCACCGACAAGCCGACGCTGGTCGTCGCGGCCGCGGTCACCGTGCTGCTGTCCGGGCTGTCCACCGTCTCGGCCGTCCAGGACGCCATCACCGGCTACAACGTCACCGCCGCCGGGCGCACCATGGAGACCGCGCTGATGTCGGCGGGGCTGATCGCCGGGGTCGTGCTCGCCCTGCGGATCGCCGTCATGCTCGGCCTGCCGCGCACGCCGCTGCCCGAGGTGACCGGGTCGACACCGCAGCAGCTGCCGCTCGTCGTGCTCGGCGGGGCCGGCGCCGCCGCCTGCTTCGCGCTCGCGAGCTACTCCAAGATGCGCGCGATGCTGGTCGCGGCGGCCGCGGGCGGCATCGGCGCCGCCGTCTACGGCGCGCTCACGCTGGCCAAGCTGGACGGCGTCAGCTCGTCCGCGGTGGCCGCGACGCTGGTCGGGTTCTGCGGTGGCGTGCTCGCCCGGCGACTCGGCGTTACTCCACTGGTCGTAGCCGTGTCCGGGATCACTCCGCTGCTTCCGGGCCTGTCGACCTACCGTGGTCTGTACCAGATCGGGGTCGAGCCGAGCGGCGACATCTCGACCCTCATGACGGCCGTCGCAATCGGGCTTGCGCTGGCAGCGGGCGTGGTACTCGGGGAATGGCTGGCCCAGCCGGTGCGCACCGGCCTGGGCCGGCTCGAGCGGCGGTTCGCCGGACCACGCATGGCTGGTCCGCTCGAACCGACCGAACGAAGCTTGGAGTAACGCTGCGGTCACCGGTTGTTCATCGCACACGCGATAGGGTTTCACTCTGGGGCCGCGACCCAGGACGCGAGGAGCAGCTGTGAGTGACCAGAAGGAGAACGGTAACCAGGCCGATTTCGTCGTGGTGGCGAACCGGCTACCGGTGGACCTCGAACGCACGGCGGAGGGCGAGCGCCGCTGGACGGCCAGCCCGGGCGGGCTGGTGTCGGCGCTCGAGCCGTTCCTGCGGTCGCGAAAGGGCGCCTGGGTCGGCTGGCCGGGCGTGCCCGACGTCGACGTCGAGGAGTTCGACGACGACGGCCTCGTGCTGCACCCGGTGTCGTTGAGCGCCGACGAAGTCCGCGACTACTACGAAGGTTTTTCCAACGCGACGCTCTGGCCGCTCTACCACGACGTCGTCGAGCGCCCGGTGTTCGACCGCGCGTGGTGGAACAGCTACGTCAAGGTGAACCGCCGGTTCGCGCAGGCCAGCGCCGAGGTCGCCGCCCCCGGCGCGACCGTCTGGATCCAGGACTACCAGCTGCAGCTGGTGCCGGCGATGCTGCGCGAGCTGAGACCCGACCTGCGCATCGGCTTCTTCCTGCACATCCCGTTCCCGCCGGTCGAGCTGTTCATGCAGATGCCGTGGCGGGCCGCGATCATCCGCGGCCTCACCGGCGCCGACCTGGTCGGCTTCCACCGCCCGGGCGGGGCGCAGAACTTCCTCTGGCTGTGCCGCCAGCTGATCGGCCTCGAGTCGACGCGCGGTGCGGTCGGCGTCCGGTCGCGGCCGGGCACCATGCAGGTCGGCGACCGGACCGTGCGGGTCGGCGCCTTCCCCATCTCCATCGACGCGGCCGGCCTCGACAGCCTCGCCCGCACCAAGGGCGTCCAGGAGCGGGCCGCCCAGCTGCGGCGCGACCTGGGCAACCCCAAGACGGTGCTGCTCGGGGTCGACCGGCTGGACTACACCAAGGGCATCGACCTGCGGCTGCAGGCGCTGCACGAGCTGCTCCACGAGGGCAGGCTGCAGCCCGACGACGTCACGTTCGTGCAGCTGGCCACCCCGAGCCGCGAGCGCGTCGAGCACTACCAGCGGATGCGCGGCGAGATCGAGCAGATGGTCGGCCGGATCAACGGCGAGTTCTCCCGCGTCGGCCACCCGGTCGTGCACTATTTGCACCAGTCCGTGGACCGCACGGAGCTGGCCGGCTTCTTCTCCGCTGCCGATGTCATGGTGGTGACCCCGCTGCGCGACGGCATGAACCTGGTGTGCAAGGAGTACGTCGCCGCCCGGCACGATCTGGGCGGAGCGCTGGTGCTTTCCGAGTTCGCGGGTGCGGCCGCGGAGCTCTCTAGCGCATTCCTCGTCAACCCCCACGACCTGGACGGGGTGAAGGACGCACTAGTGGCTGCCATTACCCTCGACCCGGCAGAGGGCCGTCGCCGGATGCGCGCCATGCGTCGCCAGGTCCTCACGCACGATGTCGATCGTTGGGCGCGCTCGTTCTTGCAAGCGTTGGGTGCCGAAGGGGTCGACTGAACCAGTCCACCGATGCACGAGCTCCTGAGGAGGAGTGTTGACTGCCGAGGCCCTGCCCGCCGAGCTACGGCGCGCGATCGTGCAGATCGCCCGTACTCCGCGTCTGCTGGTCGCCTGCGACTACGACGGCACGCTGGCACCCATCACGCTCAACCCGGACGAGGCACGGCCGCTGCCGGAGTCCGTCGGGGCCCTCAGATCGCTCGCCGGTCTGCACGAGACCACCACGGCGGTCATCTCCGGCCGCGCGCTGCGTGACCTGGCGACGCTGTCGCGGCTGCCGGCCGAGGTCAACCTGGTCGGCAGCCACGGCTCGGAGTTCGACATCGGCTTCATCCACGCCCTCGACGAGAAGGCGCGGGAGCTGCACCGGCGGCTGGAGTCCGAGCTCGAACAACTCGTGCTGGACGTCCCGGGCGTGTCGCTGGAGGTCAAGCCGGCGAGCATCGCGGTGCACGTCCGCCGCGCCGAGCACGAGGCGGGCCGCCGCGTGCTCGCGGCCGTCCACTCCGGACCCTCCACGTGGGAAGGCGTCTCGACCACCGACGGTAAGGAGGTGGTCGAGCTGGCGGTGGTCCAAACGGACAAAGGCCGCGCACTGGACATCCTGCGCCACCAGGTCGGTGCCACCGCGGCGATCTTCCTCGGCGACGACGTCACCGACGAGAAGGCCTTCGCCCGGCTGTCCGGCCCGGACTTGGGCATCAAGGTCGGCGACGGCGAGACGCTCGCCGCGTTCCGCGTGCCCGACACCGTCGACGTCGCGCTCGTGCTCGGCTTCCTCCTCGAGGAACGCCGCAACTGGCTGTACGGCGAGTCCGCCCCGCCGATCGAGCGGCTGTCGATGCTGGCCAACGAGCGCTCGGTCGCGCTGCTGACGCCGGACGCCAAGCTCACCTGGCTGTGCCACCCCGGCCCGGACGCGCCCGCGGTGTTCGCCGACCTGCTCGGCGGCGAAGGGGCAGGCCACTTCTCCATCAAGCCGCACCGCAACGGCCTCCCGCTCGGCCAGCGCTACCTGCCGAACACGATGACGGTCGAGACGCGCTGGTCGCGCCTGCTCGTCACCGACTACCTCGAGCCGGAGAGCGCGCCGCACCGGACGGACCTGGTCCGGGTGATCTCGGGCGAGGCGGCGGCGAGCGTCAAGTTCGCGCCGCGGCCCGAGTTCGGCGGCGTGCCGGTGAAGCTGGAGGTCGTCGAAGGCGGCGTGCGGGTGCTCGGCACGTCGGAGCCGTTCGTGCTGTACTCGCCGGGCGTCGAGTGGACCATCACCTCCGACGGCCTGCACGACACCGCGTCCGCGCTGGTGCAGCCGACGCCGACCCAGCCGGTCGTGCTGGAGCTGCGCTGCGGCACCACCGACCTCGGCCCGCACGAACTGTCCGAAGTGGAACGCCGCGACCGCGCGGGCCGCTACTGGAGCGAGTGGACGTCGAAGCTGCAGCTGCCCAAGGTGCAGACCGACCTGGTGCTGCGCTCGGCGCTGACGCTGCGCGGGCTGGTCAACACCGACACCGGCGGCGTGCTGGCGGCGGCGACGTCGTCGCTGCCGGAGGAGATCGGCGGCGTCCGCAACTGGGACTACCGCTACTGCTGGATCCGCGACGCCGCGATGACCGTGCGGGAGCTCGTGCACCTGGGCTCGCTCGAGGAGGCCGAGGGCTACCTGCGCTGGCTGCACGGCGTGCTCGCCACGCTGGCCGGCCCGGAGCGCCTGCACCCGCTGTACACCCTCGCCGGCAGCGTCATCGGCGCCGAAGCGGTCATCGAGTCCCTGCCCGGTTACGCGGGTTCGCGCCCGGTTCGCGTCGGCAACCTGGCGAACCACCAGGTGCAGCTGGACGTCTTCGGCCCGGTCGTCGAGCTCGTGCAGACGCTCGCGGCGGCGCGCCACGAGCTGCGCGACGAGGACTGGCAGATGGTCCGCGCGATGGCGGAGGCCGTGACGCGGCGCTGGAACGAGCCGGACCACGGGATCTGGGAGGAGCGGCACGTGCCGCGGCACCGGGTCTACTCGCGGGTCATGTGCTGGGTGACCATCGACCGCGCGATCAAGCTGGGCGAGCAGTACGGCCGCGAGATCCCGGGCAACTGGCACGGCCTGCGCGAGGAGATCAAGCACGACGTCCTCACGCACGGCTGGAACGACGAGGTCCAGGCCTTCACCACGGCCTACGACGGCACGGATCTCGACGCGGCCTCGCTGTTCGTCGGGCTCACCGGGCTGATCGATCCGGCCGACGAGCGGTTCCAGCAGACGGTGACCGCGATCGAGGCGGAGCTGCGCAGTGGGTCCACTGTGTACCGTTACCGCCGCGACGACGGCCTGCCGGGCGGCGAGGGCGGCTTCCACATCTGCGCGGCGTGGCTGATCGAGGCGTACCTGCTCACCGGGCGGCGCACCGAGGCGCAGGAGCTGTTCGACCAGATCGTCGCGGCGGCCGGCCCGACCGGCCTGCTGCCGGAGCAGTACGACCCGATCGCGGAACGGTCGCTGGGCAACCACCCGCAGGCCTATTCCCACATCGGGCTCATCCGGTGCGCCAACTTGCTGGCGGCGAGTTAGCCCTTTCGGTCCGAAAGCCCCCTGAAGGCCACCATGACGGCACCCAGTGCCCTTATGGTGGCCTTCAGCGCGTTCTGGAGGTGAGCCGGGTGCAGGGGACCTTCGGACAGGTCGAGTTCGTGCCGCTGCCGCCCCGCTTCGCCGACCGGGTGCGCTGGGGCTCGGTGGTGGTCGGCTGCTCGATGATCGCCGGAATGGTGCTGCTGTTCGGGCTCACGACGTACCTGCAGGGCATCGTGCACGGCCACGCGTTCCCGGACACGCTGCTCGGCAAGGCCGCCGCGGCGCTCCCCCCGCTGGGCGTGCTGGCGATCGCGGTGCTGGTGCTGACCTGCCGCCGCTGCCTCCGCGGCGACTACCTCGTGGTGGCCAGCGCCGAGGCGGCCCGCGGCGCGCTGCTGTTCACCTACGTCCTGACGCTGGTGCTGATCCTCGGCTCGTTCGCGGTGCCGATCGTGTTCCGGGTCTGGCACGACACGCCCGAGCTGCGGGCGCCCGATCTGCTGACGACGTTCTCGACGCTCGCCTTCGCCACCACGGGCTTCCTGGCCGGGACGTGCTACCTGCGGCCGTCCGTGCAGACGCTCAGGAAGTACAGCGACCACCCGATCTGGTAAGTCCACAGAGGACCCGCTCGGCCCAGGCACCCCTCTGGGCCGAGTTACAAAGATTTCTTTGCACAATCTTCTTTGCATGGCTACAGTGGGCTCATGACCAGCGCTCCACCACCGGAAGAGCTCGACCCGGACGCCCTCAAAGCCGTCACCCACCCGCTGCGCCGCCGCATCCTCGGCGTGTTGTCGGCCGGCCCGGCGACGGCCACGAAGCTCGCCCAGACCCTGGGCGAGAACACCGGCGCCACCAGCTACCACCTGCGGGAACTGGCCCGGTTCGGCTTCGTCGAGGACGTCCCGGAGCTCGCGCGGGGCAAGGAACGGTGGTGGCGGACACGGCGGCGGGACATCCGCTGGCCGCGCCGCAGTGAGCAGAGCGCCGAATCCCGGATGCTGTTCGACGACATGCAGCGGCAGGGGTTCGAGGACGACCTCGAGAAACTCAACCGGTTCGCGGAAAAGCGCGAAGAGCTGCCCGGCGGCTGGCCGGACGCGCTGCTCTTCGCGCGCGGCGCCACGTGGCTCACCGAGGAGGAGCTGCAGCAGCTCTGGCAGGACTACATGGAGCTGTTCCGCCGGTACTGGCGGACCGAGGACGACCGGTCACCGGAAGCGCGGCGCGTGCTCGTGCGCTGGCTCGCGTTCCCGGATCCAGGGGAATGACATGACACCAGGGGGTTTTCGTGCGAAAAGGGATGCTACTGGCCGGGGTGGTCCTGGCGGTCACGGCGTTGGCGCCACCGGCGTCGGCGGCTTCGGCGGCTTCGGTGACCAACGACGAAGTGACGTTCCAGAACGGCGGCGTGACCTTGCACGGCACCGTCGTCGCGCCACCGGGCGGGACGAAGCTGCCGGGCCTGGTGATGGTCCACGGCTCGGGGGAACACGGCCGTGACGACTACCGCGAACAAGCGGAAGCCTTTGCGCGTCAAGGCATCGCGACGCTGATCTACGACAAGCGCACCGAGGGCTACTCGCAATTCGAACGATCGTACTCGACTCTCGCGGACGACGCGCTGGCCGCGGTTTCCGTGCTGCGCAAGCGGTCCGACGTCGATCCGGCGCGGGTCGGGATCTGGGGGCTCAGCGAAGGAGGCTGGGTGGCGCCATTGGCGGCTTCGCGTTCTGCGGACGTCGCGTTCGTCGTGACGCTCGGGGCGAACGGCGTCGAGCCGTCGCGCCAGCAGGCGTGGGCGATCGAGAACCAGTTGCGGCGCCTGGGAATGGACGGCTCGATCGTGCGGATGGCGTCGTCGACCATGCTGCGCCAGCTCATCGGGGGCGGCGTGTTCCCGGAGGCGTACTACGACCCGGTGCCGGTGCTGAAGAGCCTGCGTCAGCCGGTGCTCGGGATCTGGGGCGCGAAGGACATCCTGACGCCGCCGGGTGAAGCGGTCGGGATCTTCCGGGAAACGGTGGCCCACCACACGTTGCGCGTCTTCCCGGACGCGCAGCACCAGCTGCGGCGGACCACGGACGGCTTCGACAAGCTGCCCGGGTACGCACCCGGCTACCTCGAACTGGTGGGCGCCTGGGTGAACAACCCACCCGGCGCTTCGACCGCCGACGCACCGCCGGCGCAGGACCGGCCGAGCACCGCCGTGGCGCCGGCCGCCTGGTACGAGCCGACGTGGCTGCACCTGGCGGTGCCGGCGTTCCTGCTGATCGCGTTCGCCTGGTACCCGCTGGTCCGGCGCGGTCCCGCGGCCCGGGCGGGCCGCTGGCTGTCGGCGACCGGGCTGCTCGCCGTGCTCGGATTCCTGGTCGTCGACGTGCTGATCCAGCTGACGATGGGCAAGGGGCTGGGCCCGGTGGTCGCCGGCCGTCCGCTGCCGTGGTCGGCATTGCAGCTGCTGTCGCTGGGCGCGGTGGCCGCCACCATCGGCACGGCGGTGGCGTGGTGGCGGCACCGCGGCCTCCGGCTCGGCGTCCCGCTGGCCGGCGGCGTGGTGTTCGTCCCGTGGGCGGTCTACTGGGGGCTGCTGGGCATCTAGGAGCCGGGCCCGCGCGGACGGGCCGTCCGGAGCACGACGAAAGCAGGTTCGCCCGTGAACGCCGGCGGACGCTGCGGGCAACTGGGGGCATGCAGGTGATCCACGAGGGTTCGGGCCTCGGCGGGCACGACCGTCCCGACCTGGGCGGACCCGAGCCCGGGCCGGTGTTCGGGCGGCTCTTCGACGCCCACGCCGCGCAGCTGCGGCGGTACCTGGCCCGCCGCGTCGGGCCCGAGCCGGCGAACGACCTCGTCGCCGAGACCTTCCTGGTCGCCCTGCGGCGGCGGGAGACCTACCGGCCCGAGCTCGGCACGGCGCGGTCGTGGCTCTACGGCATCGCCACCAACCTGCTGCGCCACCACGTGCGGTCCGAACTGCGCGGGCTGCAGGCCACGGCGCGGCTCGCGCGGACCGGCGAAGCCAGCCACGCGGGCCACGACGGCCGCGTCGCCGAGCAGGTCGACGCCCAGGTGCGGGCCGCGCAGCTGGCCGGCGCGCTGGCCCGGCTCAGCCCGGCCGACCGCGACACGCTGCTGCTCGTGTCGTGGGCCGGCCTCGAACCGGCCGAGGTCGCCGAGGCGCTCGGGATCCCGCCGGGTACCGTCCGGTCCCGGCTGCACCGGATCAGACGCTGGCTCAGGACGAACGCCCCGGCCCCCGAGGAGGTGCAGGACCTTGCGTGAAGACAACGTCCGGAAGATCTGGTCCGAAGCCGAACTCGACGCGGCGCTCACGGACCTGAACAGCGACGTCGGCGAAGACGACGGGCTCACCTTCGCCCGCGCGTCCCTGCTCGCGGCGGCCGGCGTCGAAGAGGCGCCGCCCGCCGGACCGCGCCGGAGCGGGGCGTGGCGGTGGCTCGCCGTGGCCGCGGCCGTCGTCACCCTGGTCGGCGGGCTCGGCGTCGCCGCCACCCTCTGGACGCCGGATCCGCCGCCGGAGACGTCCCGGCCCGCCGCGCTCCCCGACCTCGACCGGCCGCTCGCACCCGGCGAGTTCCACTACACGGAGATGCGCGACTGGACGACGAAGGTCGGCCCCGGGTACGCGGGCAAGGCCCAGCGGCGCACCGAGCTGTGGATCCCGGCCGACCCGACCGGCGTGTGGCACCGGCGTACGACGCTGACCGGCGTGGGGGACCGGGTGCACGGCCGGACCGCCGAACCGCTCCTCGGGCCCGTTGACGAATACGGGCCCGGCGGGGTGTTCCCCGGCCATCCCAGCCCCGCCGGGGTGAACAAGCCGGGCTGGACCACGCCGTTCGTGAACTGGCTGAGCCCGGACGCGGCGTTCGTCGCCTCGCTCGTGCCCGACCGGGAGACACTGCGCAAACGGCTGCGGTTCGACACGGTCGACATCACCGATCCCGGCGGGGGCCGCGCCCACCAGCCCGGCCAGTCGCTCGCCATGGTCCGGAGCGCGCTGGAAATCGGCCTGCTCCGGTCGGACGTCCGGTTCGCGCTGCTCGACGCGCTCGCCGCCGTTCCGAGCATCGTCGTCATCCCGCACTCGGCAACCCCGGACGGCCGGCCCGCCACCGTCTACTTCGCCCCGGACATCGGACAGCGGCTGTACACGGACCCGGCGACCGCGCGGCTGCTGGCCGCCGACAGCTCACCGACCCCGGCCACCACCTCCAGGAACCCGGTGCCGCCCACCACAACGCCGCTGCCGCCGAGCTCGGCGGCCGTGCCCAACGCCACGCTGACGACGGTCCCCCGCGCTCCGGGGCAGGCCCAAACCGCGGACGCGGAGTACTCCTACGCCATCACGCGGACGTCGGGGTGATCAGCGTGCGTGGCCGGCCGCGTTCAGCCCGTCCGCGACCTTCGCCACCACACAGTCCCCGAGGTGATCAGCGCGCATGACCCGCCGCATCCAGCGCCCCCGCGACATCCGCAACCACACAGTCCCCGAGGTGACCCGCGTGGCCGGCACCCCCGCCGGGGTGATCAGCGTGCGTGACCGGCCGCATTAAGCGCATCCGCGACATTCGCCACCTCCAGCACCCGGATCCCGGCGGGCGGCTTGCCCGAGTCCGGCGGGACCAGCGCGTGCGTGAAGCCGAGCCGGGCCGCCTCCGCCAGGCGGCGGCCCACGCTCGGCACCCGCCGGATCTCGCCCGCCAGGCCGACCTCGCCCACCGACACCAGGCGGGGCGACAACGCCACGTCTTCGAACGAGGACGTCAGCGCCAGCACCAGGGCCAGGTCGATGCCCGGCTCGGTGATCTTCATGCCGCCGACCGTGGCCGCGTAGACGTCCTTGTCGCCGAGCTTGAGCCCGCCGCGCTTCTCCAGCACTGCCAGGACCATCGCCACCCGCGCGGAGTCGAGGCCGCTGACCGCGCGCCGCGGCTGGGGGGCCGCCGTCGCCGACACCAGCGCCTGGACCTCGCCCAGCAGTGGCCGCTTGCCCTCCAGCGAGACCGTGATCGCCGTGCCCGACACCGGTTCGGCCGTGCGGCTCATGAACAGCCCCGACGGGTCCGGCACCCCGACGATGCCTTCTTCCTGCAGCTCGAAGCAGCCGATCTCGTCGGCCGCGCCGAACCGGTTCTTGATGCCGCGGACCATCCGCAGCGTCGAGTGCTTGTCGCCCTCGAACTGCAGCACGACGTCCACCAGGTGCTCCAGCACGCGCGGGCCGGCCACCGAGCCGTCCTTGGTGACGTGCCCCACCAGCACCACCGGCAGCCCGCGCTCCTTGGCCAGCGCGACCAGCCCCGACGTCACCGCGCGGACCTGCGTCACGCCGCCGGGTGAGCCGTCGACCTGCGGGGACGCCATGGTCTGCACCGAGTCGACGATCAGCACCCCCGGCTTGACGTCGTCGACGTGCCCGAGGATGGCGGACAGGTCGCTCTCGGCGGCCAGGTACATCCGTTCGTGGACGTTGCCCGTTCGCTCGGCGCGCAACCGGACCTGGCCCGCGGACTCCTCGCCGGTGACGTAGAGGGACCGGTCGACCGTCTTCGCCCACTGGTAGGCGACCTCGAGCAGCAACGTCGACTTGCCGACCCCCGGCTCACCCGCGAGCAGCACCACCGCGCCCGGCACCAGGCCGCCGCCGAGCACCCGGTCGAGCTCCGGGACGCCGGTGCGGCGAGCGCGCGCCGCTTCGACGTCGACCTCGCCGATCGGCCGCGCCGGTGCGCTCGGCGCCCCGGCCGCGACGCGCTGGATGGCCGGCTTGACCGGTGCTCCGCGTTCCTCGAACGAGCCCCATTCCTGGCACTCCGGACACCGGCCCAGCCACTTGGCCGCTTCGTACCCGCAGCTCGCGCAGCGGTAGGTGGTCCCCTTCTTCACCCCGCGAGGCTATCGGCGACCACCGACAAAACCGCGGACCTACTCCTTGACGTGCGCCGGCGCCGCGACCGGGAGGTCGACGGTGACCGGTCCGGCGTTCTGGAAGACGAAGGTGACCTTGATGACCTGACCCGGCCAGAGCGGCTGCTTCAGCGCGGGCAGCGTCACGGTGGCCTGGCCGACCTGCTCCGGCGCGGTCGGCGTCGCGGCCGGGCCGGACGACGGGACCTCGGAGGTGGCCGTCGCGGTGAGGTTGCCCGGGCTGTTGGTGGCCGAGCTGCTGCCGGCCGGCGCCGAAGACGTCGGAGCGCTGCTCGACGACGAAGACGGCGCGCCGGAGGACGTGGGCTGCACCTCGTTCGTGGACTCCACGGCTTCGCCGGGGCCGATCACCAGTGAGTGCGCCGCGACGACGGTCTTCGAGCCGCCGATGGTCGCGTGGCCGCCGTCTTCGGTGGTCACCGAAACGAGGGAGTCGTCCTGCGCGCCGCGGTTCACGATCGTCAGGGTCAGCGCCGGGGTCGCGCCGGCGGCGTAGCCCGGGCCCGAGGTCGGGTACTGGACCGCGGCGTTGCGCAGGTCGATGTTCTTGACCTGGGCGTGCGTCCCGTTGACCGCGGCCTGCTGCGTCGAGGTCTGGGTGATCTGGCCGGCCCCGCACCCGGCGAGCGCGAGCGCGGCACCGAGCGCCAGCACGCCCGCACCGAGCACGCGACGATTCTGCAGCCTCACGTCGCAGTCCTTCCCTTTTCACGGCCTCGTCGCCCCGAAGACTAGCCGGGGTCGATCTCCGCCGCGGAACGGGTGTGCGTTGCCAGGGCCCGGCGACCAAGATCAACCGTCCACAAAGGATCTCCCGGCCTGTGACGAAACGCTTCCCCGCTACCAGCGTGAGCACGGGGGTCCGACGTTTGTCAACCCCCGGCCAGGCCGCTGACCTGCGAGGACGAGTCCGGCCCGCTAGGTGGGCACTGGCGGCCCGTGCTAGGATGGGGTCAGCGAAAGGGGCAGAGGACACATGGTTTTCAAGGTCGGAGAGACCGTCGTCTACCCGCACCACGGTGCCGCACTCATCGAAGCCATCGAGACCCGCGTGATCAAGGGCGAGGAAAAGAAGTACCTCGTCCTCAAGGTCGCGCAAGGGGATCTCACGGTTCGCGTGCCCGCAGACAACGCCGAAATCGTCGGCGTCCGCGATGTCGTCGGGCAAGAAGGACTGGACAAGGTCTTCGACGTTCTGCGTGCTCCGCACACCGAAGAGCCCACCAACTGGTCTCGTCGGTACAAGGCCAACCTCGAGAAGCTCGCCTCCGGCGATGTGAACAAGGTGGCCGAAGTGGTGCGCGACCTCTGGCGGCGAGAGAAGGACCGCGGACTTTCAGCCGGTGAGAAGCGCATGCTGGCGAAGGCGCGGCAAATTCTGGTCAGCGAGCTCGCGCTCGCGGAGGGCACCGACGAGGACAAGGCTGAGGTCCTCCTCGACGAAGTTCTGGAAACCGCGACGGTCTGAGCCCACGGCATCCCGTCCGACGGGCGGGTGGGGTGCCTCTACGATCGCGTCCGATGAACGTCGTCGCGATCGTGACCGTCGCACATCATGCCTCCGACGGAGAGTCAGCTCTCACGCCGGTCCATGGTGAGGCGCTACTCACGCACACCGTGCGGGGGCTGCTCGACGTACCGGAGATCGATCTGGTGCTCGTGGCGGCCCCCAAGCGGTGTGCGTCGTCGTTTTCCGAGGTCGTCGGCGGCCTCGGCTGCCGGGTCGTGCCCGGCTCGCTCCGACAGGCCTTCGCCGCCGTCGAGCCCGATCTCGCCCGTGACTCAGTTGTACTCCTCCACGACGCCCTGCGGGCCTTCATCCCTGCGCAAACGGTGCGTGACGTGATCAGCGCGGTCCGCGACGGCGCGCCGGTCGTGGTGCCGGTGCTGCCGATGGCCGACACGGTGAAGGTGACCGACGCGGCCTCGCTGATCGTCGGTACGCAAGACCGGACGCGGCTGCGCACGGTCCAGACGCCGGTGGGCTACGCGCGCGCGGCCTTCCGGCCCGACCTCGCCCCCGCCGGCGCGGCGACCGTCCCGGGTCACCCGGACGCGATGCGCGTCACCACCGAGTTCGAACTGTCACTGGCCGAGGCGATCGCGGCGGCACCGAGGAACGAGGAGACGCTGTGAGGGTCGGCAACGGGGTGGACGTCCACCCGATCGAACCGGGCCGCGAGTGCTGGATGGCGGGCCTGCGCTGGCCCGGCGTGGACGGCTGCGCGGGCCACTCCGACGGCGACGTCGCCGCGCACGCCCTGTGCGACGCCCTGCTGTCGGCGGCGGGCCTCGGCGACCTGGGCGCGGTGTTCGGCACGGGCGATCCCCGGATGGACGGCGCGCACGGCACCGACATGCTCGCCGAGGTCCGGGGCCTGGTCGAAGCGGCGGGCTGGCGGGTGGCGAACGCCACGGTCCAGATCGTGGGCAACGCCCCGCGGGTGGGCAAGCGGCGGGACGAAGCGCAGAAGGTCCTGTCGGAGGCGGTCGGCGGCCCGGTGAGCGTGTCCGGGACGACGTCCGACGGCCTGGGGCTGACGGGCCGCGGCGAGGGCATCGCGGCCTTCGCGACCGCCCTGCTGCTCTCGGCGGACCAGGGGCGCGCGGCGGAATAGGCCCGGCCCGGCGCCGGTTCGGCGTGATATGTCCCTCACTCTTCCGGACGCCGTCCGTGCCCTGATCGACGGGAAGAACTTCGCGACGGTCGCCACCCTCGACCCCGACGGCGGACCCCAGACCTCCGTCGTCTGGGTCGGCCTCGACGACGGCGACCTGGTCTTCAGCGCCACCGAAGACCGCCGGAAGGTCCGCAACCTGCGCCGCGATCCCCGCATCAGCGTCTCGATCACCGACGCGCACAACCCGTACCGGCACACGCAGCTGCGCGGCACGGTGACGATCACCCCCGACCCGGGCAAGGCGCTGCCCAAGACGCTCAGCCACAAGTACCTCGCCCAGGACCCGCCGCCCGAGGGCCCCGAGACCGAACGGGTGGTCGTCCGGCTCAAGGTCGGCAAGATCGCGGGCAACGTGAAATAGGGTCTCCGACCATGTTCAACGAAGCCACCAAGGCCCTGCTCGACGGCACCAACTACCCCGTCGTCGCGACCACGAACGCCGACGGCTCGCCGCAGAGCTCCGTCGTCTGGGCGAAGCGTGACGGGGACACCGTGGTCTTCGTGACCGTCCAGGGCCGGCGCAAGGAACGCAACATCCGCCGCGACCCCCGCGTCTCGCTCTCCGTCTTCGACCTGGCCGACCCGGAGAACTACGTCGAGATCCGCGGCCGCGCCGAGGTCACCGCCGAGGGCGGCCGCGAGCTGAACGACGAGCTGGCCCGCAAGTACACCGGCACGGTCTTCCCGCCCGAGCCGGCCGACGTCGTGCGCGTGCTCGTCCGCGTTGTCCCCGAACACATCACAGGGCATTCGGCCTGATGATCCCGTTAGGCTGAAGCCATGACGATCAGGGCGGTGTTGTTCGACTACTCCGGCACGCTCTTCCGGCTCGAGCAGGACGAGTCCTGGCTCACCGAACTGACGAACCACGACGGCGAGCCGCTGGACATCGAGGCGCAGGCCGAGCTGATGCGCCGGATGACCGCGCCGGTCGGGCAGGTCGTCGAGCTCGACGCCGAGCACGTGCACGCCTGGCAGCACCGCGACCGCGATCCGGAACTGCACCGGAAGGTCTACCTCGAGGTGCTCAAGAAGTCGGGCGTCCCGCACGCCGGCCAGGCGAAGGCGCTGTACGAGCGGCTGATCGATCCCAGCCAGTGGACGCCGTACCCGGACACGGAGGCGGCGCTCAAGGCCGCCGCCGAGCGCGGGCTGAAGGTCGGCGTGCTGAGCAACATCGCCTTCGACATCCGGCCCGCCTTCACCGCCCGCGGGTGGGACGCCTACGTCGACGAGTTCGTGCTGTCCTTCGAGGTCGGCGCGGTCAAGCCCGAGCTGGAGATCTTCCGCAAGGCCGTCGAGGCCCTCGGTGTCCCGGCCACCGAGACGCTGATGGTCGGCGACAGCGAGGAGGCCGACGGCGGCGCCCGCGCCCTGGGCTGCGAGTTCGCGCTGGTCGACCCCCTGCCCACGGCCGACCGGCCGGACGCCCTGCTCACGGCGTTGCGCCGCTTCGGCGTCGCCTGAGGGCCAGAGACGTCCCTCACGCCGGACCCCGTACCCTTCGAGGGTGGCCCTACACCTTTTCGACACAGCGACCCGGAGCGTGCGGGAGTTCCACCCCGTCCGTAGCGGAACGGCGTCGATCTACGTGTGTGGTGCCACCGTGCAGGGCGTTCCGCACATCGGGCACGTCCGCGGCGTCCTGAACTACGACGTCCTGCGCCGCTGGCTCGTCCACAGTGGACTCGACGTGCTGCTGGTCCGCAACGTCACGGACATCGACGACAAGATCCTGACCAAGGCCGCCGAGCACGAGCGGCCGTGGTGGGAGTGGGGCGCGACGCACGAGCGCGCCTTCGAGACCGCGTACGAGCAGCTGGGCTGCCTGCCGCCGTCGATCAACCCGCGCGCGACCGGGCACGTCACCCAGATGGTCGAGCTCATGGAGCGCCTCATCGAGAACGGCCACGGCTACGTGGCGGACGGCGACGTCTACTTCTCGGTGAAGTCGTTCGACGACTACGGCAAGCTCTCCGGCCAGGTCCTCGAGGACGTCCAGCAGGGCGAGACGCCGACCCGCGGCAAGCGCGACCCGCGCGACTTCACCATGTGGAAGAGCGCGAAGCCGGGCGAACCGTCGTGGCCGACGCCGTGGGGGCCGGGCCGGCCGGGCTGGCACCTGGAGTGCTCGGCGATGGCGACGGCGTACCTCGGCGCGGAGTTCGACATCCACGGCGGCGGCATCGACCTGGTCTTCCCGCACCACGAGAACGAGCGCGCCCAGTCCAACGCGGCGGGCGACGCGTTCGCGCGGTTCTGGCTGCACAACGCGTGGGTGACCATGTCGGGCGAGAAGATGTCGAAGTCGCTCGGCAACACCGTGTCGATCCCCGCGATGCTGGAGCGCTACCGGGCCCCCGAGCTGCGGTACTACCTGGTCCAGCCGCACTACCGGTCGACGATCGAGTACTCCGACGCCGCGGTCTCCGAGGCCGCGCAGGGCTACCGGCGGATCGAGACGTTCCTGCGTCGCGCCGCGCAGTCGGGCTCGGTCGGCGTCGGCACGATCCCGGAGGCGTTCGCGAACGCGCTCGACGACGACCTCGCCACCCCGCAGGCGTTCGCCGTGGTCCACACCACGGTCCGGGACGGTAACGCCGCCCTCGACGCGGGCGACACCTCAAAGGCACTCGAATTCGCCGCGGCCGTCCGCGCGATGACCGACGTGCTCGGCCTCGACCCGCTGTCCGCGCGCTGGTCCGAGGCGGGCGGTTCCGACACGCCCACCAAAGAAGCGCTGTCCCGGATCGTCGAAGGGCTGCTGGCCGAGCGTCAGCAGGCCCGCGCCGAGAAGGACTTCGCCCGCGCGGACGCCGCCCGTGACCGCCTCCAGCAGGCGGGCATCGTGGTGGAGGACACCCCCAACGGTCCTCAGTGGACTGTGAAGTCCGACTGAACTCGTTATAAAGCAAGGAAACTTTCACCATGGCAGGCAACTCGCGGCGCCAGGGCGCGATCCGCAAGGCGGGCACCAAGAAGGGTGCCGTCGTCGGCTCGGGCGGTCAGCGCCGCAAGGCCCTCGAAGGCAAGGGCCCGACCCCGAAGGCGGAGGACCGCCCCGGGCACAAGGCCTACCGCTCGGCGAACGCGGCGACCAAGCGTGACCAGGCCCGGCAGAAGAAGGCCGACAAGCCGGAGCTGATCGCCGGGCGCAACCCGGTGGTCGAGGCGCTGCGCGCCGGCGTCCCGGCGACGGCGCTGTACGTCGCGCTGAACATCGAGATCGACGACCGCGTGAACGACGCCGTCCGGCTGGCCGGCGACAAGGGCATCTCGATCCTGGAGATCCCGCGCGAGGAGCTGGACCGCAAGACCAACCGGGCCGTGCACCAGGGCCTGGGCCTGCAGGTCCCGCCGTTCGAGTACGCCCACCCGGACGACCTGATGGCGGTGGCCCGCAACTCGGGCGAGGTGCCGCTGTTCGTCGCGCTCGACGGCGTCACCGACCCCCGCAACCTGGGCGCGGTGATCCGCTCGGCGGCCGCGTTCGGCGCCCACGGCGTGCTGCTGCCGGAGCGGCGCAGCGCGGGCATGACGGCGGTGGCGTGGCGGACGAGCGCGGGCACGGCGGCGAAGCTGCCGATCGCGGTGGCGACGAACCTGACGCGTCAGCTCAAGGCGTGGGCGAACGACGGCCTGATGCTGGTGGGCCTGGACGCCGACGGCTCGGTGGACATCGACGAGCTGGAGCTGGCGGCGGACCCGCTGGTCATCGTGCTGGGCTCGGAGGGCCGCGGCCTGTCCCGCCTGGTGCGCGAGACGTGCGACGCGACGGTGTCGATCCCGATGGCGGCGGGCGTGGAGAGCTTGAACGCCTCGGTGGCGGCGGGCGTGCTGCTCGCGGAGGTGGCACGCCGCCGCCGTGCCGCCGGGCGGGTCTGACGAAGACCACCCGGTCGGGTTAAGGTCACCGTCGGATAAACCGAGGGGACCCGATGTCGTTCGTTTCGCCGCTCTTCCTGTGGTACTTCATGCCGGCGGTGCTCATCGCCGTGCTGGTGTGTCCCCGGAGCTGGCGGAACGGCATCATCGCGGTCGCCAGCCTGCTGTTCTACACGATCGGCGCGGGCGGGTTCGTCCTCCTGCTGCTCGGCTGCATGGTGGTCAACTTCCTGGCCGGGCCGCTCCTGGCCCCGAACCCGTGGGACGTCGACGGCGTCCGCCGGCGCAGGATCCTCATCGCGGTCGTCTCGCTGGACGTCGCGGTGCTGCTGATCTGGAAGTACGCGGGGTTCGCGACGCAGCAGATCGCGGCGGTGGCCCACTGGTTCGGCGGCAGCGTGCCGGTGGCGAGCCTGGTGGTCCCGATCGGCATCTCGTTCTACACGTTCCACCACATCTCGTACGTGGTGGACATCTACCGCGGCGAGCGGCAGGCCCTGCGCAACCCGGTGGCGTTCACGGCGTACATCGCGATGTTCCCGCAGCTGGTGGCCGGGCCCATCGTCCGGTACCGCGAGATAGCCGACCAGCTCCCCCAGCAGCGTTCCCACCGCCTCGACGACATCGCGGCGGGTTTCCCCCGGTTCGCACTCGGCCTGTGCAAGAAGGCGATCATCGCGGACTCGCTGGGCCCCCTGGTCGACGCGTGTTTCAAGGTCCCCCCCGACCAGATGACGTTCGCGACGGCCTGGCTGGGAGCGATCGGCTACACCCTCCAGCTGTTCTTCGACTTCTCGGGCTATTCGGACATGGCGATCGGCCTCGGCCGCATGCTGGGTTTCCGGCTGCCGGAGAACTTCGCCAGGCCGTATTCCTCGGTGACGATCACGGAGTTCTGGCGCCGCTGGCACATGAGCTTGAGCCGCTGGTTCCGCGACTACGTGTACATCCCCCTTGGCGGCAACCGCCAGGGAGCGGCCAGAACGTATCGCAACCTGTGCATCGTGTTCGTGTTGACGGGCTTCTGGCACGGAGCCCAGTGGACGTTCCTGGTGTGGGGCTGCTACCACGGAGCCCTGCTGGTGATCGAGCGCCGCTTCGGCCTGGACCTGGACCCGGCAACGCCGTGGAAGCGTTACCTGCGCCGAGCCCTGACGATGTTGCTGGTGGTGTTCGGCTGGGTGTTCTTCCGCTCCCCGGACCTGGGCCACGCCCTGTCGATGATCGGCCACATGCTGATCCCCGACCTCGAGGGCCTGGGAACGAGCGTGGAGCAGGCCTTCACCAACCAGCGCCTGGTCCTCCTCCTGGCCGCACTGGCGGTGTTCCTCCTCCCGGCCCACCCGGTGACCGGACCACTCCTGGAGTCATCGAGAAGCCGCCCGGCGACGGCACTGCGCATCGGGGTGATGACGGTCGGGCTCCTGTACGCGGCGATCCTGATCGCGACCGGAACGTTCAGCCCCTTCCTGTACTACCAGTTCTGACGGAAGACGACCGATGACCGACCTCTCCACCACCCCCGGCGTGATCCCGTACGTGGACCACCACGACGGCCCGCGCCGTCTCCTCACGGTCGAGATCCCTCACCTGGGCCACACCGTCCGCGCCTACGCACCGATCGCGAGCATCGACGGCCGCCAGTACATCGTCTCCTGGGGCTCGATCTCCTTCGAAATCCCCGCCGACCGCAACGTCCACGTGAGCGTCCACCTCCACACGAACAGCGGCCAGGACCTCACGATCACGCCGTTCGCCTCGATCGTCCTCGCCCCTCACCCCGCCCCGATGCGCCTGATGGCCCAGTTCGTGCCGAGCCAGCGTCCCGAAGGCGCCCTCGTCCCGATCGGCTGATGCGAGTATCCCCAACCCGCTCACCCGAACGGCCCAATCGTGCCACCCTGGACCGGTGCTGACCACGCGGTACCTCTTCCTCACGCGCCACGCGGAAGCGGCGCGGAACGGAAGACTCACCGAAGCCGGTCAACGGCAAGCCATCCTCCTCGGCCGGCGCCTCCGCGACGTCCCGGTCACCTCGATCCACCACGGTCCTCTTCCGCGCGCCACGGAAACCGCCCACCTCGTCGCGGCCCAGCTCCCCGGTGTGCCCGTCCACGTCGACAAAGCGGCAGACGACTTCGTCCCGTACACGCCGAGGCGCGAGGAACTCCCCGAGACCTCCGGCGACCTCCTGCTGGCCTTCACCCGCCAGTTCCCCCCAGCCGACGAAGATCTCGCCGCCGAGGCCGAGCGGCGCTTCACCGGCCCCGTGCCGGGCAGTGAGCCGCGCTACGAAGTCGTCGTCACGCACAACTTCGTCGTCGGCTGGCTCATCCGCGCCTCCCAGGACGCGCCGCCGTGGCGCTGGCTCACCCTGACCCACGCCCACGCCGGCCTGACCGTCATCCGCTACTCCCCGGGCCGCCCCGCCGCGCTGCTGACGTACAACGACCTGAGCCACCTCCCCGCGGAACTGCGCTGGACCGGCTTCCCACCCGATTTCTACGTTCCGTAATCGCCGACCACAAAGCGTGGCCACCCGCGAAAACGGGTCTCGCCCGAATGGCCGCACCTGTCAGGATGCGCGGATGAACCCCGCGCCAACGCCCACGTCCGATCGGCTGAGCGACTACCTCGCCGCCGACACCGTCGTCGATCACGGGCACCCGGCGATCCGCGCGCTGGCCGACGCGCTGCGCCCCGGCGACGGCGATCCGGTCGAAGCCGCGAAAACCGCCTTCCTCTTCGTCCGGGACGAGGTCGAACACGTCATGGACGCCGCCGACCCGCGGGTCACCTGGCGGGCGTCGGACGTCCTGCGCGAACGCGTCGGCATCTGCCACGCGAAGGCGCACCTGCTGGCTGCTTTGCTGCGCGCACAAGGGATCCCGGCCGGCTTCTGCTACCAGGAGCTCTCCGCGCTGCACGGGCTGAATGCCGTGTACCTGCACGGCAACTGGTCCAGGCTCGACGCCCGCGGCAACCGCACGGGCGCCGGCGGGGAGTTTTCGCTCGACGTGGAGAAACTGGCCTGGCCGGTCGACCCGGCCCGCGGCGAGCGCGATCACCCGGAGATCCACCCGGCGCCCGCACCGGTCGTCGTGGATTTCCTGATGACCGCCCAACCCGGCCCCGGCTGGTACGAAAAGGGGCTGCCGCGCACGCTTTGATCATGGTTTTCCCGCGTTTTCGGAAAACCGGTCCACTCGGTGAATTATTGCCGAGAGTGACGTCTGTCCGTCAGTCTTGTCCCCCGAACTTCTTATTTCGCACACCCCGCGAGGCGCGTAAAGTGACTCCCCGCGCTCGAACAGACACTTTACGCATACGTCCGTTCGGGTGGCTCGAGGGAGGTGAAGCACGTGGCCGCGGCTGGCGGACGCCTCCGCCGTACCCCACTGCAAGAGATCTTCTGGACCAGGACGACCCTGCTCCTCACGGTGCTCGTCGTGGTCGCCGGCCTGAGCCTGTGGATCGCCGGCCTGATGGACAACGGCACCGGGAAGAACCTGGTGACGTCGCTGGGCACCGGCACCCTGATCTCCGCGATCGTCGGGTTCGGCCAGACACTGATCACCGCCAGCGCGTCGCAGAAGGCGCTCGTGACACCGGTGATCGAGGAGAGCCGGCGCGCGCTGGAGGACCTGAGCGCCGAATACCGCGCGCTGAACAAGGAGTTCTTCCCCACCGACGTGTTCGAGGCGACGACCGATCCCGACCCCGCGTTCAACCGCGCGCTGATGGCCGACCTCGACGCGACCCGGCAGTACTTCTTCCGCGGCTTCTCCGGCCGGCACGCGGCGGCCCGCCTGCTGCTTTCCCGCACCGAACGGGAACTGCGCGCGGTCATCGCCGATCCGCGCGACGCCAGTTCCATCAGCGGGCGCGCGCGGTACCTGCTGCGCCGCGAGGCGGCCGACGTCGACTACGAACAGATCCAGACCCGGCTCGACGAAGAGATCCGGATCGGCCTCGTCGGCCTCTTCCTGGCGCGCAGCCGCTGCGCGTCGGTCGACATCACCGTGGTCGCCGACCCGCCGCTGGACCGGCTCGAGATGTTCGACGACAGCGTGTGGGTGTCGCTCTACAGCGACGTCCGCGGCGCGACGAAGCTGTACCCGCGGTCCCTGCGGTTCACCGAAGGTTCCTTCCTCTACAACATGGAACGCGCCGAGTTCGTGCGCGTCTCGCAGTCCCGGACCGGCCGCCACTTCCGCATCACGTCCGCGACGACGCGGACGGATTTCCTGGCGCTGTTCGAGAAGATCACCGGATCCCCGTTGTCCGAGGAGCAGTTCCGCGAACTGGAGGCCAAGTTCCACACCTTCCGCGCGGAGTTCTCCGCAGTCGCCGAGCTAGGGAGCTGACCTTGCTCACCCGCCTGTCCCCCCTTTCCGAACTGGCCACGCGCCTGCGCACGGCCGGGTTCCCGCTCGCCGCGGACTGGCGCGCGGTCGACGGCTGGTTCCGGCCGTGGGCCGCCCAGCCCGGGCTGCGGGAGGAGCTGCGCACGCAGCTCCGCGCGCTGTCCGCCGCGCAGGCCGCCAAGGTCCTGCGCTCGTCGCGGGAAACGACCACGCACTTCGCCTGGTGCCTGCTCGATTCGCCGTCCGACCCGTTTTCCTTCTGGCTGCACGAATACAAGGCGCAGCAGGACTGGCGGGAGGGGTACGCGGATTCCGTGCACAACCACAGGTACCACTTCTGCACCACCATCCTCCGTGGTGACTACCTGCACGAAAGATACGAAACGACGATCGACGCCGGCACCGGGCTGATCGCGTCCGCGCGGTTGCGCCGCCGGACGCGGTGCGAAGCGGGAGCCTGCGCCACCATGCTGGCCGACGAATTCCACCGGATCCCCGAAGCGGCCGACGGAACGATGACTTTCCTCGTGAAATCACGCCCGGTGAGCAGTTTCAGCCTGTCTTTCGACCCGGCCAGCGGAATCGGTCATCGTCACGTTCCGGTAGAGGTCCGATTGGGGGAATTGGCCGACCGCATCTAGCTACACACCGGCGTCAGCGGCGCTTACCATTACTCCACCCGTCTGAAATACCACGGCCGGGATGGGAGAGGTGTATGCGCACGCAGGAAAGCACGATCGACCACGTAATCGTCGACGCCGTCGAAGAAAGGGTCCACCGGCTCTGCCGGCAGTACGCCGATCGGCTGCAGTTCCACGGCTGGCACCACGTGAGTTTCGTCCGCGCGAAGGCGGCCGCATTCGCCCGCCACAACGGGGCCGACGTCGCGGTGGTGGAGGTGGCCGCGCTGGTGCACGACGTCAACTACCTGGTGCTCCGGAACTCAGCCGCCGCGGCGGGCCGGAGCCTGCGGCTGGAAATCCTCGCCGGATGCGGCGTCCCACCGCGGATCGCGCGGTGGATCGACGAGATCGTCGACGAAGCGGAAATGGCCACCCGCGGCCGGGACATTTCCCTGGAGGCGCAGGCACTGAGCGACGCGGACACGTTGTTCAAGGCGTTGCCGGTGACGCCGGTGGTGCTGGCGCACCGGTACCTGCGCGAGAACGGCCTGAGCCTGCGCGAGCTGGCCCACAAGATCGTCGGCGAGCAGTGCGACGTCCACGACGAGGGCTACTACTTCTACAACCCGGAGGCGGCGGCCACGTATTCGCGCTGGGCGACGGCGAACCTCCAGCTGTGGCAGTGCATCAAGGAGGCGGTCGACGACCCGACGGTGGTCGAACTGCTGGAGGCGGTCGCTTCCTAACCCTGCCCGTAGCCGCGAAGCCGTTCGACGACGTTGGCCACTTCGGGCGGCGGCAGCAGGCTGGGCCGGCCGGCGCTCTGCGCGAGCAGCCACACGCGGCAGGCCCATTCGAGCTGCTGGGCGCGGTGGTAGGCGGCCTCGAGGCCGTCGCCGTAGGTGAGGGTGCCGTGGTTGGCCATCAGGCAGCCACGGCGCCCCTCGAGGGCCTCCAGCACGGCGGCCGCGAGCTCCGGCGTGCCGTAGGTGGCGTAGCGCGCGACGCGCACCGAGGGCCCGATGGTGGCGACGATGTAGTGGATCGGCGGCACTTCCCGCACGAGCGTCGAGACGGCGGTGGCGTGCGGCGAGTGCGTGTGCACGACGGCGGTCACGGGCTCCCCGTCCCGGTCACTAGCGTCCCAGTACACGGACAGGTGCACCGGTAGTTCGCTGGTCGGCTTGAGCGAGCCGTCGACGACCTGCCCCCCGAGATCGACGATCGGGATGTCGGCGGGGGTGAGGCTCGAGTAGGCCACCCCGGTGGGCGTGACGGCGACGAGGTCACCGGCCCGCATGGAGACGTTGCCGGAGGTGCCGACGACCAGGCCGTCACCGACCATCCGGCGCGCATAGGCACACACGGCGGCCCGCTCGGTCTCGAGGATCATGCCCACCACTCTGGCCCAGACACGCCCCCACCCGTCCCCGGGGGTGTCCCTTGTGGTTGTCAAGCCGCGGCGGGGGCCGGTGGCGGTTGCCGGTCCTTGCGGAGTGTTCGCCTTCGATGCTGGTGCCGGAGCTGCGGGGGACGGGGGCGATGCCGACGTAGGCGGCCACGTGCCGGAGGAGGCGCAGTTGGCGACCCGGATCATGCACTCGACTGGGGGCGCCAGTCATGCCCACCACCCTGGCCCAGACACGCCCCCACCCGTCCCGGGGGGCGTCCCAAGTCCAGTCTACCGGCCCTGGCCTGCAAAAACGCCCACAACCCAAATCTGTGGACAACCCAAGCCGATGTGGATAACTACGCCTTCGCCGGAGCAGGAGCCGCCGGAGCAGCAGAAGCCGCGGCAGACTTCGGAGCAGAGACAGGAGCAGGAGAAGGCTTCCGGTCCCCATTCGCCGGAGCGGCCTCATCCACCGGCGCCAGCAGCCGCATGGCTTCCTTCACCGCCACGTCCGTCGCGGCGATCCGCTCCGCCACCTTCGCGCGCAGGTCCAGTGCCAGCTTCCGGTTCTGGTCCGCCGTCGCCTGCTGGGCCTGCGCCGCGGCCAGGGCCGCCTCCGTCTCCTGCTTCTTGCGGGCGAACTCCTCCTCGAAGGCCTTCTTGCGCGCGGCCAGCTCGTCCGCCACCTTGCGGTCCGCCTCTTCGCGCAGGGCCGCCGCCGCTGCCTCGGCCGCCGCGTCCGCTTCCTTGCGGGCCCGCTCGGCCGCCGCCGCCTGCTCGACCCTCTTCGCGCCCGCCGCCGCGTTCAGCTTCTCGATCTCCGCCTTCGCCGCCGACAGCAGGCGGGCGCGCTCCTCCTCCGCGTCCTTCGCCAGCTTGTCGGCCGTGCGGCGGGTCTCGTGCGCGTACTTGTCGGCCTGGTCGCGGGTCGACGCCGCGTCGGCTTCGGCGGCCGATCGCAGGTCCGCGATCTCCTCCTCGGCGAGCTGCATCATCATCCGGACGCGCTCGGCCATCGCGCCGGCGCCGGACGGGCTCGAACTCATCCGCGCGAGCGCGGCCTTCGTCTCGGCCAGCTCCTTCTGCGCGTACGCGAGGGCCTTCGAGAGGTCCGAGGACGTCGCGACGGCTTCGTCGCGGCTGCGGGACGCCTCCCGGATCTCCTTGGTCAGCTCGGCGAGACGCTCGTCGACCTGACGCTGGTTGTAGCCGCGGACACCCACGGCGAACTGGGCGGTCTTCGGGGCGGACTGGGGCTTCTCAGGCGCGGCCATCGGGCCACCTTAATGAGCAAGGGTCCGTGGAGACGTACCGCCAAACGGATGCATCACTATTTCGGTAACCGGCCGTGACGCATGGCATTCCCGGCTGGTCGGATCGCGAGCGGCTAACGTGCCCGGCGTGGACTTCGGCACGCATTGGCAGGTGTACGTCACCATGCCGGTCATCGCGGCCCTGATCGGGTACGTCACCAAGCGGGTCGCCATCGAGATGATGTTCCGGCCGCTGGAGTTCGTCGGTGTGAAACCCTTCGGCTGGCAGGGCGTGCTGCCGGCGAACGCCGAGCGGATGGCGGCCACCGCCACCGAGATGCTGACGGCCAACCTCGTCGACCCGAAGGAGATCTTCGCCCGGCTCGACCCGGCGGAGGTGGCGAAGGAGATCGAGCAGCCGCTGCTGCGGGTCGTCGAAGACGTCACCCGCGAGGTGATGGAGACCTACCAGCCGCGGCTGTGGGAAGTGCTGCCCAGCAGCGCGCAGCAGCTGCTGCTCAAGCGCGTCCAGGCCGAGGCGCCGAAGGCGATCACCAAGATCATGCGGGAGATCGCCGGCAACATCGAGGACGTCCTCGACCTCAAGCACATGGTCGTGACGAACCTGGTCCGCGACAAGGCGCTGCTGAACCGGCTGATCCGGGACATCTCGCGGCCCGAGATGCGGTTCATCGCCCGCTCGGGCATCGCGTTCGGGTTCGGCCTCGGCTGCGTCCAGCTCGTCGTGTGGGCCCTGACGAAGTCGCCGGTCGTGCTGCCGCTGTTCGGCCTCGGCATCGGCTGGCTCACCGACTGGCTGGCGCTCAAGATGATCTTCCTGCCGCGCGAGCCGAACCGGTTCTTCGGCGGCTACACCTGGCAGGGCGTCTTCCAGAAGCGCCGCGACCAGGTGGCCGCCGACTACGGCGACATGATCGCGCGCGAGATCATCACCATCCCGAACCTGCTGGAAGCGGTGCTGCGCGGCCCGAAGTCCGACCGGCTGTTCGCGATGATCACCCGCGAGGTGCAGAAGACGATCGACGCGCAGGCCAGCGTCGTCAAGCCGTTCGTCGCGATGGCCGTCGGCACGAAGCGGTTCCAGGAGATGAAGCAGACGGCGGCGGCGAAGGCCGCGGAACGCGTCCCGGAGACGATCCGGCACGCCGAGGACTACGCGACCAACGCGCTCGACGTGCGCAACACGATCGTCGACCGGATGAAGAAGCTGAGCGCGCTCGAGTTCGAGCAGCTGCTGCGGCCGGCGTTCCGGCAGGACGAGTGGAAGCTCATCGCCGTCGGCGCGGTGATCGGCGGGCTCGTCGGCGAGTTGCAGGTGCTGGCTCTGCTCGGGTAGCCGGTACGGTTTCGATCTCGGCACGGTGAGGGAGGTCGGCATGGGCGCTGTCCCGCACGACCTCGCCCTGCACTGGCCGCTCTACGCGGCGATGCCGTTCATCGCCGCGCTGATCGGGTACGTCACCAAGCGCGTCGCCATCGAGATGATGTTCCGGCCGCTGGACTTCGTCGGGATCCCGCCGCTGCTCGGCTGGCAGGGCGTCGTCCCGAAGCACGGCGGGCGGATGGCCGCGGTCGCGACCGAGCTGCTGACGGCGAACCTGCTCGACCTGCGCGAGGTGCTCGGGCGGATCGACCCGGTGATCATCACCAGCGAGCTGGAGCAGCCGCTGCTGCGCGCGGTGGACCACATCGCGCGCGAGGTACTGGCCGAGCACCACCCGCGGCTGTGGGAGGTGCTGCCGACGCTGGCGCAGGAAATGCTGATCAAGCAGGTCCAGGCGTCGGCACCGCGGCTGGTGCGGGAGTTCCTCGACGACGTCCGGGAGAACCTCGACGAGGTGCTCGACGTCCAGCACATGACGGTCCAGCGGCTGACCCGGGATCGCGCGCTCCTCGTCCGGCTGATCCGCGAGACGTCCCGGCCCGAGATGGCGTTCATCGCGCGGATGGGCATCTACTTCGGGTTCGGGCTGGGGCTCGTCCAGACGATCGTGTGGGCGGTCACCCGCGAGCCGTGGGTGCTGCCGATCTTCGGCGGCGTGATCGGGCTGTTCACCGACTGGCTGGCGATCAAGCTCATCTTCGTCCCGCGCGAGCCGGTGCGCGTGGGCCGGGTGATCCTCCAGGGCAAGTTCCAGCGCCGCCGGGCGGAGGTGGCGCGCCAGTACGGCGAGCTGATCGCGAACGAGGTCCTGACGGTCCAGAACCTCCTCGACGCGGTCCTGCGCGGCCCTCGCGCGGACCGGCTGGCGGCCCTGGTCGAGCACCTCGTTTCGGAAGCGGTCGACCAGCAGATGCCCCTGGCTTGGACGGTCGGCGGCACACGTCTGCGCGAGATGAAGCACGCGGCGGCCCGCAAGGCCCTCGAACAGCTGCCGGACACGGCCCGGTACGCCGAGGGCTACCTCACCGAGGCGATGGACGTCGCGAAGGTGATCGAGCAGCGGATGCTGGCGCTGACCCCGCTGGAGTTCGAGGGACTGCTGCGGCCGGCGTTCCGGCAGGACGAGTGGAAGCTCATCGCCGTCGGCGGGGTGATCGGGTTCGTCGTGGGTGAGCTGCAGGTCCTGCTGATGCTGGGTTAGGCCGCGGCGACCAGGTCGGGGGCCGGGTCCACCGAGCGGACCCGGGTCCGGCGGTCGCGCCGCCACGCGAGCACCCGGCACACCACGTAGATCAGGAACGAAATCGCCGTCACGAACGCGCTCACCGGCAATCCCGGCGCCAGCGACAGCACGATCCCGCCGATCGCCGCCACCTCGGCGAAGACCACCGACAGCACCGTCGCCTTCCACGGCGACGCCGTCACGCGGGCGGCGGCCGCGGCGGGCGTCACCATCAAGGCGACCACGAGCAGGGAACCGACCACCTTCACGCTCAGCGCGGTCGAAACACCCACCAAAAGGGCGAAAACCACGGTCAGGGTCTTGACCGGGACCCCGCGCGCCACGGCCACGTTCCGGTCCACCGAAGCGAACAGCAACGGCCGGTACACCAGCCCGAGCACCGCCAGCACCACCACCGACGACACCACGAACAACGTCAGGTTCGTCGAGTCGATCGTGATGATCTGGCCGGTCAGGATCCCGAACTTGTTCCCGGACCGTCCTTTGTAGAACGACAGGAACAGCACGCCCATCCCCAGCCCGAAGGACAGGATCACGCCGATCACCGAGTCGCGGTCGGCGTCGCGGGCACCCAGGATGCCCAGCAGCAGCGCCGCCACCACCGCGCCGATCAGGGCGCCGTACTCGACGCCGATGCCCAGCAGCAGGGCCGCCGCGCCGCCGGTGAACGCCAGCTCGGACGTCCCGTGCACCGCGAACGACATCCGCCGCATCACGATCAGCGGGCCCAGCACGCCGGCCACCAGCCCGAGGATCGCCGCCGCCAGCAGCGCCGTCCGGACGCCGTCGAGCTCGGTGATCAGCTCCCAGGTCTTGCCGAAGTCGAACAGATCCAAGACTCAGCCCACTTGCTCTTCGACGTCGTGTTCGTGGTGGTGCGGCTCTGCCTCGCACAACGCGCTCTGCGCGCCCGCGATGTGGATCTGGCCGCCGACCTTGAGCACCTCGACGCGGGTGCCGTACAGCTCCGACAGCGTCGACGTGGTCATCACCTCGTCCGGTTTGCCGATCCGGAACTGGCCGTTGACCAGGTACAGCACGCGGTCGACGAACGGCAGCACCGGGTTGATCTCGTGCGTCACGAACAGCACCGCCGTGCCGGCCGCGCGCCGCCGGGAGTCGATCAGCTCGCTGATCGCGCGCTGGTGCGCCAGGTCGAGCGACAGCAGCGGCTCGTCGCAGAGCAGCACCTCGGGGTCGCCGACCAGGGCCTGCGCCACCCGCAGCCGCTGCTGCTCGCCGCCGGACAGGCGGCCGACCGGCTGCTTCGCGTACCGGGTCGCCCCGACGGCGGACACGGCCGCGGCGACCTGACGACGTCGTGCCGCCATGCCGAACAGACCCGGACCCCAGCGGTGCCCGTCGAGGCCCAGCCCGACCAGGTCGACGCCGCGCAGCGTCAGCGACTCGTCGATCGCGCGCTGCTGCGGGATGTAGCCGACCTTGCGGTTCGCGCCGCCGGGGCGGCCGCCCGCGATCTCGACCGTGCCCGCCGACAGGTCCTGCATGCCGAGCAGCGCCTTCAGGAAGCTGCTCTTGCCGGAGCCGTTCGGGCCGAGCACGGCGAGGAACTCACCCGGCTCGACGACGAGGTCCAGCCCGGACCAGAGGGTGCGGGGACCGAACGCGAGCCCCGCCCCGCGGACCCGGACCGCGGGGCGTACGTCGTCGGATACGGGTGACATGGCTACTTCAACGCCCCAGCCAGCTCGTCGACTTCCCCGGTCATCCAGCCAATGTAGTCCGTCACACCCGCCGGGAGCGTTTCGGTCACGCCGACCACGCCGATGCCGGCGTCCTTCGCCTGCTTGACGACGTCCTGGGTCAGCGGCGTCACGGTCTGCTCGTTGTTGATCAGGGCCTTGACCTGCTTGGCCGCGAGGAGCTGCTTGTAGGCACTGACCGCGTCGGCCGGGACGTCGGTGTCGTTCTCCACCGCGTCCGAGAACGCCTTGGGCGTCGCGTCGGTGAGCTTCGCGCTCGCCAACAGGTAGTGCGCGACCGGCTCGGTCACGACGACCTTCGTACCCGGGTGGGTGGCGCCCAGCTCTTCGAGGCGCTTCTCGAGGGCGTCGACCTTCGCCTTGAACGCCGTCGCGTTGTCGGCGAACTGCTGCTTCGACGCCGGCTGGAGCTCGCCGAGCTGGGTCGCGAGCTGGTCGGCCACCTTGTCGACGCCGGGCAGGTCGTACCAGACGTGCTCGTTCTCGTCGCCGGTCGCGGCGATGTCGTAGGCGACGAGCTTCTTCGCGCTGCCCGCCTGCTCGGTGAGCTTGCCGAAGAACTCGTCGTACCCGCCGCCGTTCGACAGCAGCAGCTGGGCATCCTTCGCCGCGAGCGCTTCGTCCGCCGTCGTCTCGTACGAGTGCGGATCGGCGGACGGGTCGTGGATGATCGACCTGACCTCGACCTTGTCGCCGCCGACGGCACTGACCACGCTGCCCCAGACGTCGGTCGACGCGACGACCTTGATCTTGGCGTCGCTGCCCGCCTGCGCCCCGCCGCCGTCGGAGGACGTCCCGCCGGAGCACGCGGCCAACGCGAAGACGGACAGGGCCGAAGCGGCGGCGAGCACGCTTCTGGTGCGGCGGGAACTCATCTGGAGACTCCTGGAGACGCTAATGGAAACCGTTGTCAGATTCACCTTACCCCATCCGGATGACTTTCTGGCCGCCAGATCCCGCTTTGGTGTATGCGACTTCGCGCATGCGGATCGAGACATCGACCACGCGGGGTGTCTCTTCAGGAAACCGATCTGAACCGTTACGGTTTGCGGATGGGCCGTCCTATTCGCACCCGGAGGCAGGCGACACTGGCGTCGCTCGCGGCGGAGCTCGGTGTGTCCAGGACCACGGTGTCCAACGCCTACAACCGGCCGGACCAGCTGAGTCCGGAGTTGCGCCGCCGCGTCCTCGAGACCGCGCGGCGCCTCGGCTACCCCGGCCCCGACCCGGTCGCCCGCTCCCTGCGCACGCGCAAGGCGGGCGCGGTCGGGCTGCTGCTCACCGAGAACCTCTCCTACGCCTTCCGCGACCCCGCCGCCGTCGGTGTCCTCGAAGGACTGGCGCTGGCCTGCGAAGACGCCGGCGTCGGCCTGCACCTGGTGCCGGCCAGCCCGGGCCGCGAGGACGTCGCCGCGGTGCACCGCGCGGGCGTCGACGGCTTCGTCGTCTACTCCGTCCCGGACGACGACCCGCACCTGGCCGCCGTGCTGGAGCGCCCGGTGCCGACGGTGATCATCGACCAGCCGAGCCTCGAGGGCGTCGACCGCGTCGGCCCGGACGACGCGGCGGCCGTCGGCAAGATCGCCGAGCACCTGGTGTCGCTGGGGCACCGGCAGGTCGGCGTCATCTGCATGCGGCTGGCCCGCGAGCGCAACGACGACTTCGTCTCCGCGACGCGGCAGAGCGGCGCGCACTTCCACGTCCAGCGCACCCGGCTGGAGGCACTGGCCGTCGCGTTCTCGGCGGCGGGCGTCGACTGGGCGGGCGTGCCGGTGGTCGAGCGCTTCGACCACACGGTGGACGACGGCGCGTCCGCGGCCCGCCAGCTGCTGGACGCCTACCCGCAGATCACCGCGGTGATCTGCACCTCGGACATCCTCGCGCTCGGCGCCATGGCCGAGGCCGAGCGGCGCGGGCTGCGGGTGCCGCAGGACCTCACCGTCACCGGCTTCGACGGCATCGCCGAAGCCGAGCGGATCGGGCTCACCACGGTCCACCAGCCGGTACTGGAGAAGGGCAAGACAGCCGGACGGCTGCTGCTCAGCTCGGGCGAGCGCAGTGCGCCGAAGACGATCACCCTGCCGACCGAGCTGCGCATCGGGCGGACGTCGGCGCCGCCGCGGACCGTCGAGGAGCCGTGGTTCGGGGGCTGACCTCGTGACATTGCCCGTAACGCATTGCTCATCGGGGCGCTGACCGGGTCAAATGAGTGGTACGCCCGCGCCGCGGGGCCACTGGCCGGAAGGTGACCGATGACCTCGATCGACGTACTGCTCAAGCGCAACCAGGAACTCGGCGAGGTGACGCCCGGCGACCGGTCGTCCCCGAAGCCGTCGCTCCAGGTGGCCGTCCTGACCTGCATGGACGCCCGCATCCGGGTGTTCGAGCTGTTCGGCCTGCTGCAGGGCGAGTCGCACGTCCTCCGCAACGCGGGCGGTGTGGTGACCGACGACATGATCCGCTCGCTGGCGCTTTCGCAGCGCAAGCTGGGCACGCGCGAGGTGCTGATCGTCCAGCACACCGAGTGCGGCCTCTCGATGGTGACCGAAGACGACTTCAAGGACGAACTCGAAAACGACACCGGCCTGCGGCCGACGTGGTCGGTCGAGGCGTTCCGCAGCGTCGAGAACAGCGTCCGCACGTCGGTCGAGCGGGTGCGGCGCAGCGCCTACCTGCCGCACACGGAGAACGTGCGCGGGTTCGTCTACGACGTGAAGACCGGGAAGCTCACCGAGGTCCAGTAGCATTCTCTTCCAGATGATGGTGACATCTGGATGGGGACGACATGCGCATTCTGTTCGCCGGGCTGGCGTCCGCCGGCCACACGTACCCGATGGTCCCGCTCGCGGTCGCGGCGCGGGACATCGGGCACGAGGTGCACTTCGCCGCCGGTGAGCACGTCCACGCGCCGCTGCGCCGGCTCGGGCTCAACCCGTTCCGGCCCGCGGACTCGTTCTACGAGATCTACGCCGAAGACCTCGAACCGGAACTGACGCGGTTGCGGCCGGACCTGGTCGTGCACGGGTGGGGCGTCCCGGAGGCGGCTGTCGCCGCGGAACGCGCCGGCGTCCCGGCGCTCTGGCACGGGTTCGGCCGGATGTTCCCGCGCGGCATCGGGTTCGAGCGCCCCGCCGGCGGCGTGCACCTGGACATCTGTCCGCCGTCCCTGCAGGAGGCGGACTTCCTCGCGACCGCCCAGCGCATCGCCCTGCGTCCGGTGCCCTTCTCCGAGCCCGGCGACTTCCGGCCGCCGCTGGTCTACCTGACCCTCGGCACCGCGTTCGGCACCCCCGAGGTGCTCACGACGGCGATCCGCGGGCTGGCGACGCTCGGCGTGCCGGTCGTGGTGGCCACCGGCCGGGTGCGTCCCGAAGACCTCGGCCCCGTGCCGGACCACGTCACCCTGCGCGCCTGGGTGCCGCAGGCGGCGGTGGTGCCGCACGCCGAGCTGGTCGTGCACCACGGAGGCAGCGGCACCACACTGGGCGCGCTCGCCGCGGGCGTGCCGCAGCTGGTCCTGCCGCAGGGCGCCGACCAGTTCGCCAACGCCGAGGCGCTCGTGGCCGCCGGGGCCGCAGTGCGGCTCGCGCCCGGCGAGCTGACCGCCGACGCCGTCGCCGAACAGGCCCGGAAGGCGTCCGCGTGCCGCGAGGCGGCCCGCGCGATCGCCGCCGAGATCGCCGCGATGCCCTCCCCGGCCGAGGTCGCCCGAGAGCTGCCGAAGCGGGCGAAGTAGCCTCCCGGCGTGGCTGTGGACGCTGACGTACTGCTCGACTGGTTCTCCGCGCACGGCCGGGATCTCCCGTGGCGCGAGCCCACCTGCTCGGCCTGGGGTGTCCTGGTCAGCGAGATCATGCTCCAGCAGACCCCCGTCGTCCGGGTGCAGCCGATCTGGCTCGAGTGGATGGCGCGCTGGCCGGTGCCGTCGGCGCTGGCCGCGTCGTCGCCGGGCGAGGTCGTACGGGCCTGGGGCAAGCTCGGCTACCCGCGCCGGGCGCTGCGGCTGCACGAGGCCGCCGGGGTCATCGCCAAGGAGCACGGGGACGTCGTTCCGTCCGATGTGGACACTCTGCTGGCGCTGCCCGGAATCGGCGCCTACACCGCGCGGGCGGTCGCCGCGTTCGCCTACGGGCGCCGCGCGCCGGTCGTCGACACGAACGTGCGGCGGGTCGTCGCGCGGGCGGTGCACGGGGCCGGCGACGCCGGGCCGGCGTCCAACACCCGCGACATGGCCGACGTCGAGGCCCTGCTGCCCGCCGAAGACGCGCCCGCGGCCCGGTTTTCGGCGGCGATCATGGAGCTGGGCGCGCTGATCTGCACCGCGCGCGCCCCGAAGTGCGCGGACTGCCCGATCCACGACGAGTGCGCGTGGCAGCTCGCCGGACGGCCGGAGTACGCCGGCCCGGCCAAGCCGGTGCAGCGGTACGCGGGCACCGACCGGTACGTCCGCGGGCGGCTGCTCGACGTGCTGCGCGGCAGCGAAGGCCCGGTCGACAAGGCTCGCCTCGACCTCGTCTGGCACGACGGCGGCCAGCGCGACCGCTGCCTGGACTCCCTGCTGGTCGACGGCCTGCTGGAGCAGACCCGCGACGGCCTCTTCGCCCTGCCGGGTGAACACTGACGCGCTACTACCAAAGTTGGTCAATAGTTGTCATCGGCGCGGTGCGGAGTTACCGTTTCACGCATGGTCACTGTTGACCGCCGGACCCTGCTGAAGGCGGGGGTGACCGCGACCGCGGCCGGCGCACTGGGGATGACGACCACGGGGACGGCCACGGCGGCCGTTCCGGTTTCGGCGATCCACCCGACGTCCGACTGGGGCGCGCGGCCCGCCACGGGCACCATCGTGGTGGAGAACCACAAGCCCACCTACATCGTCGTGCACCACGCGGTCGACCCGCCGATGAACGACGACTTCTCGCTGGCGCGCGCGTACTACGTCTCGCGATTCATCCAGAACCTGCACATGGACAAGAACGGCTGGATCGACAGCGGCCAGCAGTTCACGAACAGCCGCGGCGGGTTCATCACCGAAGGACGGCACCGCAGCCTGGAAATCCTGCGCGGCGGCACCCAGCACGTGCTGGGCGCGAACGTCGGCAACCACAACAGCGAGGTCATCGGCATCGAGAACGAGGGCCTCTACAGCACGGTGGACGTGCCGCCGGCCCTGTGGAACTCGCTGGTCTCGCTCGTCGCCTACATCGCGAGCCAGTACGGCATCGCGCCGGAGTTCATCAAGGGCCACCGCGACTTCAACTCGACCGAGTGCCCCGGCCAGGTGCTCTACAACCGGCTGCCGGAGCTGCGGACTGCCGTCGGCCGCGTCCTCGGCGTCGCGGTGACGCGTGCCGAGGCCGAGTGGCCACTGCTGAAGCCGGGCGACGCGGGCCGGAAGGTCCAGCTGGCGCAGCAGTTCCTGCGCGCGTCCGGCTTCGACGTCCCCACCGACGGCGTCTTCGGAAAGTCCACAAAGGACGCAGTAGCCGTGTTGTCCGCCCAGGCCGGCCTGGCCCGCCACACGTGCACCGCGACGAAGGTGACCGACGAAACGGGCTTCCTCGGCGCGGACGTCTGGCCCCTGATCGTCCCGTCCGACCGTTCGACAGCAGCCTGGCGAGCCGACCTCGCCCGTGCTTGAAGGGTCGACACGCGTGACTGGAAGGTCGACACGCGTGATTTGAGGGTCGACACGGCGGCTCAACGGCGCGTTCGGCGTGTCGTCCCTCTGATCACGCGTGTCGACCCGGCAATCACGCGTGTCGTCCGGTTCAGCGGGCCAGTACCCGGCTGAGGAAGGCCTCCACCGCGCCTCGGTAGGTCTCCGGGGCTTCGTCGTGGGGCAGGTGGGCCGAGCCCGGGATCACGAGGTGGCGCGCGCCCGGGACGCGGTCGGCGACCAGCGCCTGCTGGCCGGGCGGCATGGCGGTGTGCTCGCCTTCGACCAGCAGCAGCGGGCAGCGGATCGCCTCGACGACGTCCCAGTAGTCCCGGCGGCCCCATTCGGCGGCGATGACGTACAGGTCCTCGAGGTCCGCGACCAGGTGGAAGCCGTCGTCACGCTCCTCGACGCAGTCCGTGAAGTACTCGCCCGCGTCGCCGAAGAACTCCCGGACGTGGTCGAGCGAGCCGAACGGGACCGGCCAGCTCTCGAAGTACCCGCGCCACGTCTCGACGGTCCGGCCGCGCTGGTCCGGCGCGAAGTCCTCGGAGACGACCGCGCGCACCAGCTCCGGGTACCGCGCGGCGGTCGCCCAGGCGTGCAGGCCGCCCATCGAATGCCCGATCAGCACGGCCGGGCCGGCCTCGAGGCTCCGCAGCGCTTCGGCGACGTCGTCGGCGAAGCGCTCGGTCGTCCACGGGCCGACGCGTGGGGCGTTGCCGTGGCCGCGCGCGTCGAGGCCGTACACCGCGCCGTAGGGCCGGAGCCACTCCGCGACCCGCCACCACGTCCGCGCGCGGCCCATCAGGCCGTGGAGCAGAACGATCGGCACACCGCTGCCGCCGAAACAGAGCACGCGGTCACCTAACCACAAAACCCCTGGTGCGGAACGTGATCAACCGATCGCTTTCGATAACCTATGGTGGTCGTATGCGCCGCCGACTGACCGCACTGGCCGTCTGCGCCGCGGCGGTCCTCGCCGTGGTGTGCGGCGGCGACGCCGTCACCGCGGCACCCCCGTCGCCGCCGATGCACCCGGTGCCGGGCGCGTCCGGCGCGGGTGACCCGTACTACCCGGACGACGGCAACGGCGGCTACGACGCCCTCGGTTACCAGGTCGACGTGAAGTACGACCCGCCGAGCGGGCACCTCGACGGCGACACCACGGTGACCGCCAGGGCCACCCATGACCTCGGCCGGTTCGACCTCGACCTGCGCGGGCTGGACGTGCACGGCGTCGAAGTCGACGGCAAGCCGGCGAAGTTCCGCCGCGAGAAGGCGTTCGAACTGGTCGTCACCCCGCCGGAGCCGATCCGGGCGGGGACGACCTTCCGCACGCGGGTGCGCTACGGCGGCGACCCGGCCAAGACACCACACGACGGCGGCAGCGAAAACGGCTGGCGGCACTCGGCCGACGGCGGCGCGTACATGGTCGGCGAGCCGCACTCGGCGGCGTTCTGGTACCCGGTCAACGAAACCCCGCGCGACAAGGCCACCTTCACGCTGACCGCGCACGTCCCGGCGGGCTGGACGGTCGTCTCGAACGGCCGTGAGGGCCCGCCGGGCACCTGGACCGAGCCCAACCCGGTGGCGAGCTACCTGACGACGATCACGATCGGCAAGTTCGGTGTCGACAGGTCGACATTGCCCGACGGCACCCCGGTGGTCTCGGCGTACGCACCGGGCGCCGAGGCCCGCCGCGCGATCGGCGACCGCCTGCCGGAGGTACTCGGCTTCCTGACCGGCAAGTTCGGCCCGTACCCGCAATCGGCGGCGGGCGGGATCTACCTGAACGAGAACGTCCCGTTCTCGCTCGAGTCGCAGACCCGGCCGACGTACGCGAAGTGGGCCGACCTGCCGACCCTGGTGCACGAGAACGCCCACCAGTGGTTCGGCGACTCGGTGTCGCTCACGAACTGGTCCGACATCTGCCTGAACGAGTGCTTCGCGTCGTACTCGCAGTGGCTGTGGGCGGAGCGCGAGGGCCAGAACCTGGACGACCGCTACCGCGCGGCCATCGAGATCACCCACGCCAGCACGGACTTCTGGGGCCAGAAGCTGGTCGGCATGGGCCAGGGCCACGAGTTCGAAGGCGTCTACAACAAGGGCATCCTGGCCATGCACGCCCTGCGCCGCGAGATCGGCGACCCGGCGTTCGCGAAGCTGCTGCACGACTGGCCGGCCCGCTACCGCCACGGCAACGCGACCTGGCCCGCGTTCGAGGCGATGGTGACGCGGATCAGCGGCAAGAATCTGCGAGCGTTCTTCGACACCTGGTTCCGCGGCACGAAGCTCCCCGCGGACGCGGACCTGTTCCCCGGCTCACTGCGTAGCTGAGCTGCCCAACAACGACCGCGTCAGCGCACTCCGGGCGTCCTGCATCTCCCGCAACGCCGTCGTCAGCTCAGCGTCCCCGACCACGACGTCCTCGTCCGGGCGAGCGGCCAGGGCCCGCAGCGACGCTCGCCGCAGCAGTTCCTTGGCGAACGACGCCGTCATGCCCTCCGTCGCCTCGACCACCGGGCCGAGGTCCGCCGTCAGCTTCAGGCCGCGCCCGTACAGCCGCAGCAGCGCTTCGCGGCCGGGAGCGTCCGGGAGCGGGATCTCGACGGCGAGGTCGACGCGGCCCGGCCGGTCCGCGAGCGCCTTCTCCAGCTCGCTCGCCCGGTTGGTGGTGAGCAGGAACGTCACGTCGGCGTCGCCGCCCACGCCGTCCATCGCGTCGAGCAGGGTGAACAGCAGCGGCTGGACCACCGGCCCGTAGCTGCGGTCCTGCGCGATCAGGTCGACGTCTTCGAGCACGACCATGCTCGGCTGCAGCCGCCGCGCCAGCTCGGCCGCCTTGCCCACGAGCTTCATCGCCGTGCCGGTGAGGATGATCACCGTGGTGCCCGGCAGGCGGCTCATCAGGTAGCGGACCGTGTGCGTCTTGCCGGTGCCGGGCGGGCCGTGCAGCAGCAGCCCGCGCTTGAGGTGCTGGCCCGCGGCCAGCAGCCGCTCGCCGTGCTCGGCGACGCCGGCCGTGTGCCGCTCGATCGCCTCGAGCACGCCGTCCGGCAGCACGACGTCGTCGCCGGTCAGCGTGGGCCGCGGGAGGAACGTGAGCAGCTCGTTGCCGCGGTGCTCACTGGTGCCGAAGGCCACCACCTGGCCCCGCAGGAAGTCGTGCTCGGCCATCAGCCGCTCGACGCGGTCGCGCACTTCCGTGGCGGTCACGCGAGACGTCGCGAGGACCTCCAGCCGGCACTGCTCGAGCCCCCACTGCGGGTTCGCGCCGCGGATGGCGAGCAGCACCGGCTGCCCGCCCGGCCCGGTGGTGCCGGCCAGCCCGAGCTGGACGGCTTCGATGGCGTCCTCCGGCCCGGTCGCCGTGGTCGTGTAGTCCACCGAGCCGAGCTCGTACATGCCCTGCCTGCGCGCGACCGCGAGCATCCCGATCAGGTCTTCGTGCGTGCGCTGGCCACCGGCGATGCCGAACCAGTCCACGGCCGTGCCGTGCTCGGCCAGGTAGGCGTCGACCCCGCGCTGGAGGTTGGCGTGCTCCCACATCGGCCAGTTGCGGGTCACGACCACCACCTCCGGCAGCGGCGCCCCCAGGTGGCCGGTCACCCGCTCGATCAGCTCGCCGCTCTGGCCGCTCGCGACCTCGTCCGCGGTGGCGCGAACGATCCGGGCGAGGTCGGCGGCGAGGGCGCGCTCGGTACTCCCCATCCCTCAACAGTGGCACGGGTCACACCTCGTGGCCACCCCCGTGCCGCGCTCGTCAGGGCAGGCGGGCGTGTTCGGCTCGGCACCCCACGAGCCTCGCCGGCCCGGCGGGGCCGTTGGTCGTCGTGCGGCACCGGCCCGCCGACGAGGCGAGCTCGGTCTCGAGTGCGCTGCCGGAGACGTCTGCCGCACGCCCGCGCCATCAGGCGGACGCCGGCCGCCGCGGCACTAGGGTGGCAGCCATGAGTGTCGTGAAGATCAACGCGATCGAGGTTCCCGAGGGCGCCGGCCCCGAGCTGGAGAAGCGGTTCGCCGCGCGCATGCACGCCGTCGACGAGCAGCCGGGCTTCCTCGGCTTCGAGCTGCTGCGGCCGGTTTCCGGCGAGACGCGCTACTTCGTGTACACGAAGTGGGAGTCCGAGGAGCACTACCAGTCGTGGGCCAAGGGCGGCCCGGCCGCGGCGGCGCACTCGGGCGAGCGCGCCAAGCCCGTGTCGACCGGCGCGAACCTGCTGGAGTTCGAGGTCGTCCTCGGTTCGCAGCCGGGTGAGTGAGCCGGGTGAGTGACCTGGTCCGAGCCGCCGAGCTGCTGGACGGCGCCGGCGCGCTGCTGATCTGCGCCGGCGCCGGCATGGGCGTCGACTCGGGCCTGCCGGACTTCCGCGGCGGCGCGGGGTTCTGGCGCGCGTATCCGCCGTACGCCCGGCTCGGGCTGCGGTTCGAGGAGCTCGCCGACCCGCGGCACTTCGCCGAGGACCCCGAGCTGGCCTGGGGTTTCTACGGGCACCGGCTGGAGCTCTACCGCCGGACCGTGCCGCACGACGGGTTCCGCCTGCTGCGCGAGTTCGGCACCCGGCCGCCCCACGGCACCCGCGTGTTCACGTCCAATGTGGACGGCCAGTTCCAGGCGGCGGGCTTCGGGTTCGTGGCCGAGGCCCACGGCTCGATCCACCACCTGCAGTGCCTGGCCGGGTGCACGGACGCCATCTGGCCGGCGGACATGGACGTCGTCGTCGACGAGGAGACCATGCGGGCCGTGCCGCCGCTGCCGTCGTGCCCCCGCTGCGGCGGCCTCGCCCGGCCCAACATCCTCATGTTCGGCGACTCCTCCTGGGTCCCGGACCGCAGCCAGGCCCAGCTGGACGAGCTGACGGCGTGGCGCCGCACGGCCAGGGACCTCGTGGTGGTGGAACTGGGCGCGGGCCAGGCGGTCCCGACGGTCCGCCGCTACGCCGAACTGGCCAGCGCGGCGAGCGGCGCGTTGATCCGCATCAACCCGCGGGAACCCGAGATCCGCCACGGCCGGGGCGTGTCGATCGCGGCCGGCGCGCTGGACACGCTGAAGCAGCTCCTGCCGCGCTGATCACGGCAGGCGGACTTCGGCGAACACCGCCCGGTGATCACTGCCGGCGACGTCGAACACGCGGTAGTCCAGCACGGCCGCCCGGTTGTCGACCGCCAGGTGGTCGATGGTCACCACCGGCATCGACGACGGCCACGTCGGGGCCAGCCCCTCGCCGCGCTCCTCCGCCGCGTCGCGGTAGCCGCGGGCCAGGATTGTCCGGTACGCCGCGTGGTCCAGCGTCGCGTTGAAGTCGCCGGCCAGGATGCGCAGGCCGTGTTCGCCCGCCGGCTGCGAGAGGTCCTTGATCTCGCGTTCCCACTGCGGGGCGTCGACGTCCGGGGAGATCGGGTGGACGGCGACGATCTCGGCCACCACGCCGTCGCCGAGGTCGGCCTCCGCGCCCGGCTGCTTGGCCGCCGAATCCCCGGTCAGGTTGACCTCCTTCAGCGGGAAGCGCGAGGCGATCCCCGAGCCGAACGCGCCGGGCGCCGGGTGCAGCACCCGGTGCGGCAGCAGGTCGAACAGCCCGGCCGCGGTCAGCCGGTCGACCGCGGACGGCGTCATCTCGACCAGGTTCAGCACGTCGATCCGCTGCTCGCGCACGAGGTCGACGACGGCCTTCGCGTCCGCTTGGCCGTACAGCAGGTTCGAGGAGAGGACACGCAGGGTCTTGCCGTGGAGGTCGCGCTGCTCGCCGACCGACATCCGCGGGAGGACGAGGAGGGCCAGCGCGAGCGCCAGCACCAGCGCGACCCCGCCGATCCACCACCGCCGCAACGCCAAGGAGAGGCCGCCGACGAGCAGCCCCGCGGCCGCCGCGTACGGCGTCAGCGACAGCGCGACGAGCGTGTACCAGCCGCCGTCGAAGCCGAGCAGGCGCAGCGCCGCCAGCACGGCCAGCGGCACCACCAGGACCCCCAGCAAGCCCGTGACCAGCCGGTTCTTCCGCCGCGACCGCGCCTCTTCCGCAACCACCATGCTGCCGAGTATGCCGAGACCGGCGCCGCGCGGCCCGGCCACCGACAACTCCTCCACAAGATCTCCACCAGCGCCTGCCAGCCGCTGACAGCGCGCTGTGCGTGGCCTGCCAGCGCCGCCGTCCACTGTTCACAGCAACGCGACAGCGAAGGAGGACGCCCATGTCGCACGCGATCCAGGCCGAGGGCCTGGTCAAACACTTCGGGGACACCAAGGCGCTGGACGGGGTGGACCTCGAGGTCCCGTTCGGGCAGGTCGTCGGCGTGCTCGGGCCGAACGGCGCCGGCAAGACGACCGCGGTCCGGATCCTGGCGACGCTGATGAAACCGGACGCCGGCAGAGCCACGGTCGGGGGTTACGACGTGGTCGCCGACCCGGTCCGGGTCCGCAGCCTGATCGGGCTGACCGGGCAGTACGCGTCGGTCGACGAGGACCTCAACGGCATCGAGAACCTCGTCCTGATCGGACGGTTGTACGGCTACTCGCGGGCCCACGCCAAGACCCGCGCCACCGAGCTGATCGACCGCTTCGAGCTGACCAAGGCGGCCAAGCGCCCGATCCGGACGTACTCGGGCGGCATGCGGCGGCGGCTCGACCTGGCCGCCAGCCTCGTCGGCCGGCCCGAGGTGCTCTACCTCGACGAGCCGACCACCGGCCTCGACCCGCACGCCCGCAACGAGGTCTGGGACGTCGTCCGCGGCCTCGTCGCCGAGGGCGCCACGGTGCTGCTGACCACGCAGTATCTGGAGGAAGCCGACCAGCTGGCCGACAAGATCACCGTGTTCGACCACGGCCGGGTCGTCGCCGACGGCCGGGCCGACGAGCTGAAGCGCCGCGTCGGCGGCCAGACGCTGCAGGTCCGGCCGACCCGGCTGTCCGACATGGACGCCGTCAACCGGATCCTCGGCGACCTCTCCGGCGTCCGGCCGGTCCGCGACGACTCATCCGGCCTGCTCACCGCACCGGTCGACGACCCGGTGCTGCTGTCCACCCTGGTCCGCAAGCTGGACGAAGCCGGGATCACCGCGGACGAGCTGGCGCTGCGGCTGCCCAGCCTCGACGAGGTGTTCCTCGCCCTCACCGGGCACACCGCCGAACAGTCCACCGAGGACAAGACCCTCGAAGGGAGCCTGGCATGACGACGCTGGCCCTCGACCGCCCGGCCCCGCCGCGGCACATCAGCCCCGGCAAGGGGCTCCAACACGCGCTTTCGCTGGCCTGGCGCGGCATCCTGAAGATCCGCAAGAACCCCGAACAGCTCGCCGACGTCACGTTGATGCCGATCGTCTTCCTGGTCATCTTCGTCTACCTGTTCGGCGGCGCGCTGTCCGGCTCGACCGACGCCTACCTGCAGATGGTCGTGCCCGGCATCATCGTGATGAACATCCTGCAGGCGTGCCTGACCGTCGGCGTGCAGCTCAACACCGACGTCACCAAGGGCGTGTTCGACCGGTTCCGCAGCATGCCGATCGCCCGCTCGGCCCCGCTGATCGGCGCGGTGCTCGCCGACGTCGTGCGGTACGTCGTGTGCCTGGCGGTGCTGATGGTGGTGGCGACCCTGATGGGCTACCGGATCGCGACCAGCCCCGGCGAGTTCGCCGTGGCGATCCTGCTCGCGCTGGCGTTCGGGCTGAGCTTCTGCTGGGGCTCGGTGTTCGTCGGCATGCTGATGAAGACGCCGGGTTCGGCGCAGGCGCTGATGTTCGTCTTCATCATGCCGCTGACCTTCGGCAGCAACGTGTTCGTGCAGACGTCCACCATGCCGGGCTGGCTGCGGGCGTGGGCGGACATCAGCCCGGTCAGCCTGATGGCGAACGCGCTGCGCGGCCTGATGAACGGCGGGCCGGTGGCCGGTCCGCTGGCCGGGGCGCTGGCCTGGATGGCCGGTGCCGTGGTCGTGTTCTTCCCGCTGGCCACCTGGGCCTACCGCCGGCGGGTCTGAGAGGCGCACACACGGGGGTGAGTCGCGCCAAGGGGAAGCCGGAGGGGACGTTCGCGGGGGCGGACGTCCCCTCCGGCGTGTGCTAGTCCAGCTCCGCCAGCAGCCAGGCGATGACGTCCTTTTTGGACAGCATCCGGACTTCGCCGTGGATCGTTTCGTAGTCCGGCAACGCCGCGCGCAGTTCGTCGGTCAGCGCCCGCACCTCGGGACTGCCGAGGTCCATCCGCCCCCGGACCACGGCCGACGCCGCCAGCATCCGCGCCGCCGTCTCGTGGCGGCCTTGGCGGGCGCGGATCGTCGCCAGCAGTTCCACCGAGCCCGCCATGTCGGGCATGTCGCCGCGCTGGTCGGTGGCGCGGATCGCGATGGCCACGTGCGGTTCCGCCTCGGCGAAGCGGCCCTCGGCCAGCAGGATCCGCGCCTCGAACGCGTGGATCCACTCGTTGCCGATGCCGCCGGGGAACCAGTCCTCGCCGCCGAGGGAGGCGACGCGGTCGAGCAGCGCCCGCGCCTCGGCGAGCTCGCCCGTGCGCAGCAGCAGCTCGAGCCGGCCGAACATGAGGATGGCGCGCTGCTGCGGGTTGGTGATCCCGCGGCCGTAGCGCTCCGCCGCTTCCTGGTCGCGCCAGGCCGCGGCGAAGTCCCCGGCTCGCGCGTGCTCGACGGCCAGCCGCCACCAGTGCTGCACGGCATCCTCGTGCGACCGCAGCTCGATCGAGAGGGCGAGGCCGCGCTGGAAGACCTCGATGGCCTTCGCGCTTTCCCCGTCCTGGGACAACGCGTAGCCCTGGAAGCTGAGCGTCATCGCGATGCCCCAGCGGTCACCGACCGCCTCGAACCCGGCGTGGGCCAGTTCGCGCGCCCGGTCCGCGCCCGCGACGTCACCCTCGTCGTCGAGCAGGAAGCTGTCCACCCAGTAGCCGCCGGCCCGGATCCACGCGTCCGGGTGCTGCTCGGCGCGGCGGACCTCGCGGACGGCGACCTCGCGATCGCCGCCGAGGAACGCCAGCATCGGCAGGGCCACCGCGAGCCCGGGGTAGCGGTCCACGGCGCCGGTGCGCACGCAATCGTCGACCAGCTGGATGATTTCGGCCTGCTCCGACCGCACCGGGACCTCGTCCATGAGGTAGACGAGCGCCCGGTAGGCGGCGTTGACCGCGGGCGGCAGCCGATCGCCGAACGCGAGCGTGTCGCGGATCAGGCCGCCCGCCCGGCCACCCTGGCCGAGAATGGTGAAGTACCAGATCATCCCGTCCAGCAGGCCGACCGAGTTGTCCACATCGGACATCTCGATCGCGCCGCGCAGGGCCGCGATCAGGTTCGCGCTCTCGGCTTCGAACGCGTCGATCGCCTTCAGCTGCGCGCCGGTGCGCAGCGTCGGCTCCAGCCGCTGGGCGAACTCGGCGTAGTAGGACCCCAGCGCCCGGCGCGTGGAGTCGTGCTCGCCCGACTCCGCCAGGCGCTCGGTGGCGTACGCGCGCAGCGTCTCGAGCATCCGGTACCGCGGCTCGCCGTTCCCGGTGTCGACCGTGTCCACTATGGACTTCTCGACCAGGCTGCCGAGCACGTACGGCACGTCGGCCGCCGGTAGCCGCCCGTCCGCGCAGACGGCCTCGATCGCCCCCAGCTCGGCGCCGCCGGCGAACACCGCGAACCGCCGGGCCAGCACCAGCTCGGCCTCGGTCAGCAGGTCCCAGCTCCATTCGACGACCGCGCGCAGCGTCCGCTGGCGCGGCAGCGCCGTGCGGCTGCCCGAGGTGAGCAGCCGGAAGCGGTCGCCGAGCCGTCCGGCGATCTGGGCCACGGTCATCGACCGCAGCCGCGCCGCGGCCAGCTCCAGTGCCAGCGGCATCCCGTCGAGCCGGCGGCAGATCTCGCCGACCTGGTCCACTGTGGACTCGTCCAGCACGAAGTCGGGCCGGACGGCGGCCGCCCGGTCGAGGAACAGCCGGGTCGAGTCGAGCTCGGCGGCCTCCGCGGGGGCGGCGCGTTCGGCGGGCACCGGCAGGGGCCCGAGCGGGCACAGCGCCTCCCCGGTGATGGCCAGTGGTTCGCGGCTGGTCGCCAGTACCCGCAGCTTCGGGGCCCGGTGCAGCAGTTCGTCGGCCAGCCGGGCGGCGGCGTCGACGACGTGTTCGCAGTTGTCCAGCACCAGCAGGGCTTCCGCGCCGCCGAGCACCTCGACGGCCTGTCCGACCGGGTCCGGCGGGCGGCGGTGGACCTCGGTCTCGGTGCGGATGTCGCGGACTTCGAGCGCGCCCAGCAGCGCGCCGGCGACGTCGTCGGGGTCGCGGACGCCGGCCAGCGCGGCGAACCAGACGCGGCCCTGCTGATGCGCCGGGTGCCGGGAGGCCGCCTCGGTGGCCAGCCGGGTCTTGCCCGCCCCGCCCGGCCCGGTCAGGGTGACCAGCCGGGCACCGCCGAGCAGCTCGGCCAGCAGCTTGAGCTCGTCGTCGCGGCCGACGAAGCTGGTCAGCCGGGTCGGCAGCCGATCGGTGACCGGCGACGGCGGCGCGAACTCCCCGCGCAGCGCGGCGACGTGGATTTCCTGCAGTTCGGCCGAGGGATCGACGCCGAGCTGATCGGCCAGGGTGCGGCGGATCCCGGCGTAGACGGCCAGCGCTTCCGGCTGCCGCCCGGCGGCGCACAGCGCCCGGATCCGCAGCCCGGCGAGCCGTTCCCGCAGCGGATCGGCGTCGGCCGCCGCACTCAGGTCGGCCAGGATCCCCGCGTGCTCCCCCAGCCGGATCAAGGCTTCGAACCGGTCTTCGGCCGCCTCGGTCCGCAGTTCGGTGAGCCGACGGGCGGGCGCGGCCGCGAAAGGCGCGTCGAGGACGTCGGCGAGCGCGGCGCCCTGCCACAGCGCAAGGGCCTCGGTGAGCAGGTCGGCGGCCTGCGCATCGCGCCCCGCGGCCAGTTCCCGGCGCCCCTCGGCGGCGAGCCGTTCGAAGCGTTCGGCGTCGACGTCGGCGGCGTCCACCGCGAGCCGGTAGCCGCCCGGCCCGGATTCGACGGCCACCGGCAGCACTTTCCGCAGCCGCGAGACCAGCGACTGCAGGGCATTGGCCGCATCGGACGGCGGTTCGGCGCCCCAGAGCCCGTCGACGAGCGCATCGGCCGGGACGGCCCGCCCGGCGTCGAGGGCCAGCCGGGCCAGGAGCATGCGGAGGCGGGCACCGCCGATGTCGATCGGCGTGCCGTCGTCTTCCGCCGCCCGCAGCGGGCCCAGCAGCGCAACGCGCATGCGTCCAGCTTTCCAGACGCCGGGCCACCGCCGGGGCCGCCCGACGGAAGTGCTGATTATCCGGACAAACAAGACACGATCGCCCGGAGCTCCCGTGCCCGGCGATACGTTGCGGACGATGCCCATCCGCATACGGACAGGAGCGTTCATGAGGGGACGGAAACCGGTCGTGGTGGCGGCCGCCGTGGTCGCCGGTCTCTGCCTCGGCACCGGGGTCGCCGCCGCGGGCGGTTCGGCGAAGCCCGGCAGCGACGGCGCCGGTGACAGCTACTACCCGCAGGACGGCAACGGCGGCTACGACGTCGCCGACTACAACCTCAAGGTCACCTACGACCCGGCGTCGCGCCGGCTCACCGGCGACCAGGACATCGCCGCGCGGGCGACGCAGTCGCTCAGCTCGTTCAACCTCGACCTGCACGGCCTGACCGTCGACTCCGTGAAGGTCGACGGGCGGGACGCGAAGTTCGGCCGGACCGGCGACCACGAGCTCGTCATCACGCCGTCGCGGGCACTGTGGCGGGGTCAGCGCTTCCAGGTCAGGATCACCTACCACGGCGTGCCCGCGCCGATCGACGACCCGGCGCTCGGCAACAACGGCTGGCAGTTCGCCCGGGCCGGCGGCGCGTTCGTCGCCGGCGAGCCGAAGTCGGCCACCACCTGGTACCCGGTCAACGACACCCCGCGCGACAAGGCCACGTTCCACCTCGCCATCACCGTGCCCGACGAGTGGGGCGTGATCGCCAACGGCCGCGAACGCGGGACGCACAAGGCGCCGGGCGGCACCACGCACGTCTGGGCCGAAGAGACGCCGATCGTGCCGTACCTGACGACGGTCGCGATCGACAAGTGGACGTTCGACCGCCAGACGCGCCGGGACGGGACGCCGATCGTCAGCGCGTTCGCCCCCGGCGTCCCCGACTCGACGAAGCAGGCCGAGGCGCGGCTGCCGGAGATCCTCGACTTCCTCGAGTCGAAGTTCGGCGCGTACCCGGTCGACGCGGCGGGCGGCATCTTCCTCAACGAGCAGATCGGCTTCTCGCTGGAGACCATGAGCCGTCCGATCTACTCGGCGGGCTGGGCCGGCACGGTGCCGACGATCGTCCACGAGAACGCCCACCAGTGGTACGGCGACTCGGTGGCGGTCGAGCACTGGCGCGACGTCTGCCTCAACGAGTGCTTCGCCTCCTACGCCACCTGGCTGTGGGACGAGGCGAAGGAAGGCGTCGACCTGAACAAGCAGTACGCCGACGACGTCAAGAAGGCTTCCACGGCGTTCTGGAACGGGAAGCTGTACGACATGGGCGCGGGCAACGAGTTCACGTACGTGTACTCGAAGGGCCCGATGATGCTGCACGCGCTCCGCAACTACATCGGTGAGCGGGCCTTCTCCTGGGTCCTGAAGACCTGGCCGTCGCTGCACCGCGACGGGAACGCGAGCGTGCCGGACTTCCAGCGGTTCACCGAATTCGCCGCGCACCGCAGCCTCCAGGGCTTCTTCGACGCGTGGGTGTACGGCACCGGCAAACCGGCCGACGAGTACCTCTTCCCCGGTGGGCTGAAGCCCGCCGCCTGATCCGCGGTCGTTCGTCGAGGCCACCCTGCGGACGTAGGGTGGCCTCGACGCTGTTCCGGGAGGACACATGGCCAGGGTGCTGATGACGGGGTTCGCCCCGTTCGGCGGCGAGTCGGTCAACCCGTCGTGGCAGGCGGTTTCGCTGCTCGCCGCGCGTCGGGACGACGTCGCCGCGGTCGAGCTGCCCTGCGAATTCGCGGCGTCGCTGCCCGCGCTGCGGCGGGCTCTCGTGGAGCACCGGCCGTCGCTGGTGGTCTGCGCCGGCCAGGCGGGCGGCCGGTCCGAGGTGACCCCGGAGCGGGTGGCGATCAACCTGATCGACGCCCGCATCCCGGACAACGCGGGCGCCCGGCCGGTGGACGCCCCGGTGGTCCCGGACGGCCCGGCGGCCTACTTCACGACGTTGCCGGTGAAGGCGTGCGTGGCGGCGATCCGCGCCGCGGGCGTACCGGCGTCGGTGTCCCACACCGCCGGGACGTACGTGTGCAACCAGGTGTTCTACGGGTTGATGCACCTGCTGGTCACGGAGTTCCCGGGCGTCCGCGGCGGTTTCGTGCACGTCCCGTTCAGCCCGGAGCAGGTCGCGGCGGCGGGCAAGCCCGAGGCGTCGCTGAGCGTGGACCGGATCGCCGACGCGCTCGAAGCGGTGGCGGACACGGCGTTGCGGGTCACCGAGGACCTGGCGGTCAGCGCGGGCGCGGAGCATTGACCACGCAGCGGACCGACCCCCGCGTCCTCGTCGCGGTGGGGACGTGGGGCGCCCTCATCGGTGCCGGTGCGGGCGTCTTCTGGATCGCGATGTCCGGCCGGTACGACCACATGTGCGACGGCGGCGAAGAAACCTGCGGGCTCGGCGTGTGGTTCCTCGGCCTGGTCGTCTTCGTCGCGACCGCGGCCGGGTCGTCGCTGCTCACGCTGTTCGCCGTCAACCTGACGCGGCTGAGGCCGAAGCCGCCGGTCGTGGTGACCGCGTTGCTGGCTCCGGCGGCGTTCGTGGTCGTCTACAACGTCACCGGTGCCTTGGGCGTCTTCCGGATCCTGCCGCTGGCGGCGGTTTCGGCGCTCCTGCAGGTCCTGACGGCCCGGCGCGCCCGGATCGGCGTGCGCTAACCACCGCGGCCGGTGAGCTCGACGAACGCCGCCGGGCCCGGGACGTTGTGGTGGACCGTCAGGTCGGCGACGCGGTCGCCGCTCCAGGCCGGGGTGAAGCTGACCAGCAACGTGCACCGGCGGCCCGGCGCCACGTCCTGGCCCACGCACCGGCTCGCGTCGACCACGAAGTCCGTGCCGTCCAGCTCGATCCCGCTCACCCGCAGCGCGCTCGCGCCGACGCTGCGGACCGCGACCGCGCACCTGGTCGTCGTGTGCACCGGGGTCGTGCCGCACGCGACCGACTCGGGGACGAGCACCCGCGGTTGCGCGGCGGCCTCCGGTACGCCCGGGAACGTCGCCGGGCGGCCGCGCACCAGGTCGAGCACCGTCACCCCGGTCACCGTCAGGACCAGCGCGCCCGTCGCCAGCAGCACGATCGCGATCGCCTTGACGCCGCGGGCGCTGCCGTCCTTGGCGGTGAACCCCCCGGCCGCCAGCACCGTGACCACCAGCGTGGAAACCAGCGTCGCGTCCGGGCCGGCGCCGATCGCCGCCGGCACGAGCGTGCCGAGCAGCGACGCCCCGACCGTGACCGCGAAGCCCGTCCAGGAGAAGCGTTTCGCGTCGCGCAAGCGGCTCCGCACGGTGGGGGCGCGAGGTTCCGTGACTGTGCTCATGCAGGGAGGAGCGGCGAGCACACCCGGCACGGACGAGATTCCCCCGTTCGGCGGTACGGCGACCCCGTCGTGATCTGAGGCACACCGCCGGCAAACCCGCCTGTCCCATGGGACTCGGCCCGGGCCTTGCAAGGTGCGGCCGACGCCGCGGAAGCGGCGTCGAACGGCCTGCGTGGCACCGACGTCCCGCTCACCCTCGGCGACGGCGACGGCTTCCTCGGTATCGGCGGCATGGTGCCCGCGGACAACGCCTTCGGCCGCACACTGGGCATGCCCGCGGTCGCCGCGGCCTACAACGACCACCTGGCGAAGATCCAGAAGCTCGTCGCGCAGCTGCACCAGACCACGGCCGACACGAGCCACGCGCTGATGCGCGTCGCGGAGCTGTACGAGAAGGCCGACGAAGACTCGAAGCAGCGCGTCAACCGGGCGGCCGCGGGCCTGGAGGGGAACTGACGTGGACGGCTACTTCGACACCGGGCTCGACGCCCAGCCGATGTCCGGTGGCGACGACCGCCGCGCCGAGCTGCTCGAAGGTGTCTCCGAGGACCTGAAGGAGGGCGCGAACGACGCCCTCGACGCGCTGGAGATCCTGCGGCTGACCGACTGGATCTTCGGCATGGGCCCCGGCGACGACGGCTTCAAGCAGATGCAGCACGAAGTCGCCGCCCGCTACCGCGAGTTCTCCGACGCCGACATCGACCACGATTCGGCCGGGGGCCTGCAGAGCCTGATCATGAAGCACGACGCCGTCTGGAAGGGGCTGCAGCGCGACTCGGGCCCGAAGCTCGACGACGCCCGCCAGTTCCTCGACGTCTGGCGCGGCTCCGCGGCGAACGCCGTCAAGGCCTACCTGAACGAGCTCGCGGACACCTTCACCGAGGTCGAAACCAAGATCACCATCCTGGAGAGCGACCTCGTCGCCGCGCGCGAGGCCATCGCCTCGGCCCGGCAGGACCTGAACAACCTCGGCTCCACGTTCCGGAAGACGGCGGAGGACTACCAGAAGAACCAGGAACGCAAGCGCGAAGCGGCGTTCTCGAAGGTGCTGGCGGCGACGTTCGCGGGCGCGGTCACCGGGCTGCTCACCGTCGCCACCGCCGGCGCGGGCGCCGCGGCGGGCGCGACGATCTTCACCATGGCCAACGGCGCGATCATCGCCGGGAACGCCGCCGGTGGCGCGATCACCGCGGTGGTGGCGAACCAGGCGGAGATCACCGGCGACAACGGGTTCGACCTGTACCAGAGCTTCATCGACAGCGCGGGCAAGATCCGCGACGGCGCCGCCGACGCGGCGCGGACACTGGCGAACCGCATCGGCGACGAAGCCGTCGACCTGCCGAAGATCCCCGACGCGCCGGACGTCAGCCCGGGCTCGAGCTTCGACCCGGGCAACTTCGAGACCGACCGCACGTCGCGGCAGACCGAGAAGAGCGTCCGCGAGGCGAACGTCGACATCGCCCCCGACGGCCAGGTGTCCAGCGGCGCGCGAGTCGGCGAAGCGGACCGGGCAGCTGCTGGCGCCGCTGGGCACCGGCGGCTACCTGATGGACCGCCTGCGCTGGCGGGTGCGGTTCGAACCGGCCCCGGTTCCGGCGGCCGCTCCGGCACCGCCGGCCGCTCCGGCGTCGCCGGCGGCCACGGCCGGGGTCGCGGAGCCGGACGGCAAGGTGCTCAAGGACCGGTCTTCGGACGCTCCGGCCGCCTCGGCACCGCCGTCCGGGCCGGTGCCGGACGACGAGTGGTACGCCGGCGGCATGCGGTTCGACAAGGCCTGGTGAATCAGGCCGGTTTGATCTCGCGGGTGAAGCCGGCGATCAGGTCCTCGGTGCGGCGGGGCTCTTCGGTGAGGTAGACCGCGGCCACCCGGCGCTCGGCCACACCGAAGAGCACGATCGACGACTTCTTGTCGGCACTCGCGACGTACTCGCCGTGCAGCCCGCCGCCGTCCCAGGTGCCGCGTCCGGAGGGCGTCAGCCTCGTGTTCACCTCGATCTCCTGGGTGGTCAAGCCCTGGAAGTAGCGGACACTGCCGCCCGTGAGGCTGCAGTCGACCGCGAGCTGGGCACCCAGCAGCCTGCCGAAGTGGTCGCTTTCCTTGCAGGTGCCCCGGTCCGGGACGGACCCGGCCAGTGAGCGCAGGCACGGGGTGAACCCCGCCCGGTCGCGCTGTGCCGTCTGCGTGCAGTCCGCTGCGGCCTTCGCGGCCTGATCGCGGATGACGAACACGACGACGGTGGCCACGACCGCGGCGACCAAGAGCACGGCGAGCGCGAGGAACCAGGGCTTGGGTTTCCGGCGCGGTTCCGGTGGTGGCGGCGTGTACTGCGGCAGCGGGGCTTGCTGCTGCCACGGCTGCGGCCGCGGCGGCGTCACCGGCGGGCGGACGGGCGCGAACGCGGGCACGGTGAGGTCGGTGGTGGTCCCGAGCGGGACGTGGTGGAGCCCGAACGCGACAGCGGTCTCGGGCTGGTCCTGCGTCGTCGGCGTGACGCCGAGCTGGCGTCCGAGCAGGGTGGCCAGCAGCGGCATCCGGCTCGGCCCGCCGACGAGGTAGACACCGGACAGCTGCGCGGGGGTGAGCCCGGCGCGGCGGATCGTGGCGGCGAGCAGCTCGGCGCTGCGCAGCAGGCTGGGCCGCACGAGCGCTTCGAGCTCGTCCCGGCTGACGAGGACGTCGCCGAACGGCTCGGCCATCGGCACGTGGGTCTGCGCGTGCCGGGAGAGGCTTTCCTTGGCGTCGCGGACATCCTGCAGCAACGCCCGGCGCGTCCGGCGGTCGGCGGTGGTCTGCGGCCGCAGGAGGCGTTGCCACTGCGCCGGATCGGCGTGCGACACCTCGCGTCCGATGTGGACGAGCAGGGCCTGGTCGATGTCAAGGCTGCCGAGATCGGGCAGGCCGTCCTCGGCGAGCACGGTGAAGCCCTGCCGGGTGACCCCGACGACGGCGCAGTCGAAGGTGCCGGCCCCGAGGTCGTAGACCCCGATGGGCCCACCGCCCCGGCGCCCGAGACTGGCGTAGTGCGCGGCGGCGGCCACCGGCTCGGGAACCAGCCGCACATCGGCGAACCGTGCCTTCGCGGCGGCGGTCCTGAGCACTTCCTGCCGGTCGGCGCCCCACCCGGCGGGGTGCGAAATCCGGGTCTGCGCGGGCGGACGGCCGAGCTGCCGTTCGGCCTCTTCGCCCATCCGCCGCAGAACGGCGGCGAAGGCGTCGGCGACGTCGACCTCGGTCTCACCCAGCTTCAGCCGGCCTTCGTCGATCCGCCGTTTGGGATTCGGTTCGAACCGGCTGGGATCCAGCCGCGCCCGCCGTTCGGCATCCTGCCCCACGACGAGCAGCCCGTCATCGTTGACGTAGACGGCGGAGGACATGGTGACCGAGCCGTCAACCTCGATGGCCCGCGGCCCACGCCCGAAGGCGGAGAGGACGCCGACCGTGCTCGAAGTCCCGAAGTCGATCGACAGCACGTCCAAAGCGGTCCCTCCCAAGCCCGCGGGCATCGTCTCACGGACGGGAGGTGCCGCTCCGCTCAGGCGCGGGCGTCGGTGTGACCTGGCTGAGCGGCCGAAACGGTGACGTCATGGTCCTCGAAGTCGGCCACCACTCGCATCCGGCCACCGAGGGCCGTGATGTAGCGGCGAAGGGTGTCCAGCGCCATCTGTCCCGGGTCACCCTGTTCGAGCTGGCTGATCCGCGGCTGGCTGACCCCCATCCGCCGGGCCAGCTCGGTCTGGCTGACACCGGCGTCCTCCCGGAGCTGGGCCAGGCGGAACCCGAGGACATAAGCCTCGGTCGCCTCCCGCGCCGCGGTGCGCGCGGCATCGACGTCGCGACCGGCCGCACGGTCGATGGCGAGCTTCTCGGCTTTGACTTCCTTCCACGACCGGCTCATCGCTCAGCCCTCCTCTCCGGCTCGCAGGTGGTCCCGGAACCGCTGCTCCGCGACGGGGATGTTGAGTTCGTACCAGCCCTTCCAGTGCCCGGCCACCAGAAGCAACGCACAGCGCACCGGATCGAAGGCTCCCTATAGCCGGAGTGCGCCAGCCGCAAACGCCGAAGGGCGGCTCCCGCTCGGGGAACCGCCCTCCTGGCGTACTACGCGACGATCACTCGCCTTCGGCTTCGCCGCCCTGCTCCTCGTGGCCGGCGCCGATGCTGACCGGCGGGGCGTCCGGGATGGACGACGGACGGCGCTCACCGCGGAAGGTGAACTTCGCCTGGTCGTCCTTGTCCTCCGGGTTGCCGCTCCAGCCCTCGACGTCGACCAGGATGATCTGGCCGGGCTCGACCTCGCCGAAGAGGATCTTCTCCGACAGCTGGTCCTCGATCTCGCGCTGGATCGTGCGGCGCAGCGGCCGCGCACCCAGCACCGGGTCGAAACCGCGCTTGGCCAGCAGCGACTTCGCCTTGGCCGTCAGCTCCAGCTCCATGTCCTTCGCGCGGAGCTGCGTCTCCACGCGGCCGATCATCAGGTCGACCATCATGATGATCTGTTCCTGCGTCAGCTGGTGGAACACGATGATGTCATCGATCCGGTTCAGGAACTCCGGGCGGAAATGCTTCTTCATTTCCTCGTTGACCTTCTGCTTCATCTTCTCGTACCGGGTGCCGGTGTCGTTGGACCCGGCGAACCCGAGCGAGACGGACTTCGAGATGTCCGACGTGCCCAGGTTGGACGTGAAGATGAGGACCGTGTTCTTGAAGTCGACCGTGCGGCCCTGACCGTCGGTCAGGCGGCCGTCCTCCAGCACCTGCAGGAGCGTGTTGTAGATCTCCTGGTGCGCCTTCTCGATCTCGTCGAACAGGACCACCGAGAACGGCTTGCGACGCACCTTCTCCGTCAGCTGGCCGCCCTCTTCGTAGCCCACGTAGCCCGGAGGGGCACCGAAGAGCCGCGAAGCGGTGTAGCGGTCGTGGAACTCACCCATGTCGATCTGGATGAGCGCGTCATCCTCGCCGAACAGGAACGAGGCCAGCGCCTTGGACAGCTCGGTCTTACCGACACCGGACGGGCCGGCGAAGATGAACGAGCCCGACGGGCGCTTCGGGTCCTTCAGACCGGCACGCGTACGGCGGATCGCCTGCGAGACGGCCTTGACCGCGTCCTCCTGGCCGATGATGCGCTTGTGGAGCTCTTCCTCCATGCGCAGCAGCCGGGTGGTCTCCTCCTCGGTCAGCTTGAACACCGGGATGCCGGTCCAGTTGGCCAGCACCTCCGCGATCTGCTCGTCGTCGACCTCGGCGACGACGTCGAGGTCGCCGTCCTTCCACTGCTTCTCCCGCTCGCCCTTCTGGCCGAGGAGGGTCTTCTCCTCGTCCCGCAGGCGGGCGGCCCGCTCGAAGTCCTGCGCGTCGATCGCGGACTCCTTGTCGCGGCGGACGTTCGCGATCTTCTCGTCGAACTCGCGCAGGTCCGGCGGCGCGGTCATCCGGCGGATGCGCATCCGGGCGCCGGCCTCGTCGATCAGGTCGATCGCCTTGTCCGGGAGGAACCGGTCGTTGATGTACCGGTCCGCCAGGGTCGCGGCGGCGACCAGCGCCGAGTCGGTGATCGAGACGCGGTGGTGCGCCTCGTACCGGTCGCGCAGGCCCTTGAGGATCTCGATCGTGTGCTCCAGCGACGGCTCGCCGACCTGGATCGGCTGGAACCGGCGCTCGAGGGCGGCGTCCTTCTCGATGTACTTGCGGTACTCCTCGAGGGTGGTCGCGCCGATCGTCTGCAGCTCACCGCGGGCGAGCATCGGCTTCAGGATCGAAGCCGCGTCGATCGCGCCCTCGGCGGCACCCGCCCCGACCAGCGTGTGCAGCTCGTCGATGAACAGGATGATGTCGCCGCGGGTCTTGATCTCCTTGAGCACCTTCTTCAGGCGCTCTTCGAAGTCACCGCGGTAGCGGGAGCCGGCGACCAAGGAGCCCAGGTCGAGCGTGTAGAGCTGCTTGTCCTTGAGCGTCTCGGGCACCTCGCCCTTGACGATGCTCTGCGCGAGGCCCTCGACGACGGCGGTCTTGCCGACGCCCGGCTCGCCGATGAGCACCGGGTTGTTCTTGGTCCGGCGGGACAGCACCTGCATGACCCGCTCGATCTCCTTGCCGCGCCCGATGACCGGGTCGAGCTTGCCCTCGCGGGCGAGCACGGTCATGTTGCGGCCGAACTGGTCCAGGACCAGCGACGACGACGGGGTGCCCTCACCGCGGCCGGAACCGGTTTCGGTGGACTCCTTGCCGCCCTGGTAGCCCGAGAGCAGCTGCAGCACCTGCTGGCGGACCCGGTTGAGGTCCGCTCCCAGCTTGACCAGGACCTGCGCGGCGACGCCCTCGCCCTCGCGGATCAGGCCGAGCAGGATGTGCTCGGTGCCGATGTAGTTGTGGCCGAGCTGCAGCGCTTCGCGCAGCGACAGCTCCAGCACCTTCTTGGCGCGCGGCGTGAACGGGATGTGCCCGCTCGGCGCCTGCTGGCCCTGGCCGATGATCTCTTCGACCTGCTGGCGCACGCCCTCCAGGGCGATGCCCAGCGACTCCAGCGCCTTGGCGGCGACACCCTCACCCTCGTGGATCAGACCCAGGAGGATGTGCTCGGTGCCGATGTAGTTGTGGTTGAGCATCCTGGCCTCTTCTTGAGCCAGGACGACCACCCGCCTCGCGCGGTCGGTGAACCTCTCGAACATATGCACTCCCTCGACTGCTGCGCCGGCGGCCCGTTTCCATCGCGTGCTTTCACCACGATGGATTCAGCACCGTGAGACCACTCTAGTAGCCAACTCGTCGCGCTGGCGTAGCACTACGGCTCTCGGCGGTCTCTTCCGCACCCGGACGTGGCATCTCCCGGGTACTTCCATCATCAGGTTGCCCTGCACCTTTACGTCAAGCACAACGTGCGGACCGCCGTTCGGATTCCGCCATCCGCGCGGTGTCCGCTCACCGCGAACAGTCCGCAAGCTGAGAGTGCCCCACCCGATTGGCGCAGCCTCCCGAGCCCTGTAAGGTTAGGCACGCCTAATCCGTACCGGCGCTTCGAGGAGGGCCGCGTTTGAGCCAGCAGCGGTCCTTCCGCGACGCACGCGAGGTCGGCGACGGCCTCGCGTCGTCGTTGCGGCGGGTCTCCGGCCGTCAGGACCGCAGCGAGCTGCGCCGTGACGTCCCGGCGGGCTGGATCCGCTGTTCGGAGCTACTGGAGACGCCCGGGTACTTCGACGAGTGGCGCGGCCTCCTCGGCGACTGGCTGCTGCGCGAGCACGACGCGACCCCGGCCCGCACGACGGCCAGCTGGGTGATGACGTGGTACCTGCACGTCCCGGCGTACGTCGGCGCGCTGCTGTGGCACCACGAGCGCCGGGTGCCGTCGCTGAAGCCGTCGGAGCTGGCGTTCCGCCTGGCCGACGACCGCCCGCACCCGGACGGCATGGCCGTATTGGGTGACGCGTTCCACTGCCTCCCGACCGACCCGGGGTCGGCCCGCCCGGAGGCCACGGTGGTCCGCGACGAGCGCGCGCTGGCGGCGGTCCTGCGGGCGCGTTACCTGGCTCACGCGGCCCAGTTCGTGCGGGCGTACGAGCCGTTGAGCAGGCTGGGCCGCCGGACCCTGTGGGCGGCGGCGACGGACGCGCTGGAGAACTCGCTGTGGTGGGCGGGCCGGCAGGGCGGGACACCGGAGGCCGAGGGCGCGGGCGTGGCGGACGCGGCCCTCGTGCTGGACGAGCGGTACCCGCCCCTGACGTCGGCGTCGACGTTGCGCCTGGCGGAGGGGCCGGAGGGGCACCGGGAGTGGACGCGGCGGCGGGAGAGCTGCTGCTTCTCGTACCTGCTGCCGTCGGCCGACGAGTGCGACGGCTGCCCCCGCACCTGCCCGCGCTGACTCAAGCGCCCTATGTGGCCTTGGTCGCGTTGAACGCGCCGAAGGCCACCCTGGGGCGCAACGGTCAGGGCATCCAGGCCGGGTCCCGCCCGGTGGCGCCCAGCGCCCGATCCAGCGGCGACGCGCCGGCAGCCACCGCCACCGCCGGCCCGTACACCCCCATCGCCCGCGCCTGGTCGCCCATCGCCACCGCGGACTCGTACACCGCCGTCGCCGCTTCGGGCGCGTAGGCGCACGACTGGCCGCTCGCCCGGGCCAGGTCCCAGCCGTGCAGGACGAACTCGCCCAGGACCATCGCCCCCACCACGGCGGCCGGCATCGGGGCCGCGCCCAGCGCGGTCACGCCCGTCCACGCCGACGGCGTCCCGAACACCTCCACCAGCGTCTCCGTCTGCTTCTCCAGGTCCGCACGCCAGCCTTCGGCCACCAGCCCCGCCTCCGCCTCACCGTCGGCCGGCGCCGGCGGGTCCTCGCGCCGTCCCGCGGCGATCAGCCACGGGCCCCAGTACAAGAGGTGGTTCAGCAGCCCGCGGACGTCGTACTCCGCGCACGGCGTCGGAGCGGTCAGGTCACGGACCGCGACGGCGATCCGGAGGAACTCGGCCGCGGCGGGGCGCAGCAACGAAGCAGTCATGCCGGTGATCCAAACCCCGGGCCGGCGGGACGTCTTGAACGAACGCGACAGCTACCGTGAGCCGGTGACGCACCGGATCCCGCGCGGCATCGTGGCCGAGGCCACCGCGCGCACGGTGTTCACGCTGACCCGGCACCCGCCCGCACCGGAACTCGCCGATTTCGTCGAATACCACTGGATCCTGCGGTGGGACCGGCGCGGCAAACCCCCGTACGAGCAGCGCGTGCTGCCGAACCTCTCGGTCCACGTCACGTTCTTCCCCGGCGCCTCCGGCGTCCACGGCCCGGCCCACGACGTCTTTTCCCACCGCCTGACCGGGCGCGTCCAGGGCTTGGGCGTGCGATTCCGGCCGGGCACGTTCCGCGCGTTCCTCGGCGGCCCGGTACGTGACATCGCCGACCGGGCCGTCCCACTCGCGGACGTATTCGGAGCGGCGGCGGTGGCGGCCGCGGAATCGGTGCGGACAGCCGACGGCGATGCGCAAATGGTCGGTGCGATCGACAACTTGCTGATGGCAAATCCCGTGGGGCTGTCCCCGGCCGCCCAGGTCGCCGCGGAGGCGGTGGAATCAATCGCGCGGGATCCGGAAATTACCCGCGTCGCGCGACTGTGCGCGGATACTGGACTAACCACCCGCTCCATCCAGCGGTTGTTCGCCGAACACGTCGGTGTCGCGCCCAAGTGGGCGATCCGGATATACCGCCTCAATGACGCAGCGCAGCGGATCGTCACAGAAGGAGATCTTGATTACGCCGGTCTGGCGGTTCGACTGGGCTATAGCGACCAGTCGCACTTCATCCGCGATTTCCGGACCGTGACGGGCCAGTCGCCTGCCGAGTACGCCCGAACAGCCAGGGCCGCCGAACGGTAACCGGACAACGATCGGACATGAAGAAAGCCGCCGGGCGGAATTCGCCCGGCGGCCCACTGAAACCCCGCGTCGACGAGATTGGCCACGCCACCACCGGCGCCGGCGGATAACCGCTGGTCAGCGACCCGCGACCGGCCCGCTCGACGGCGGCGTGAACAATCTTCAGTTCTTCTTGTGGTAGGCCTCGACGACCTCGGAGGGGATGCGGCCGCGGTCGGAAACCGCGTAACCGTTCTTGCGCGCCCACGACCGGATGGCCTGGTTCTGCTCGCGGTCGACGGCGGCCGGACGAGCCGAACCCTTACCCGCGACCGGGCGAACCGAGGCACGCTTGCGACCGCCCGCACGACGCGCGTGCTCGACATACTGCGCGAGCGCGTCCCGCAGCTCCTCGGCGTTTTCCGAGGAGAGATCGATCTGGTAGCTGACGCCGTCCAAACCGAACTCGACGGTCTCTTCCGCCTCACTGCCGTCGAGGTCGTCGACCAGCGAGACGAGCACCTTCTGTGCCATCCGATTCCTCCTGCGGGGCTTACTCAATGATCTGGTACGGGGCAAGCCCCGGACAGAAGTCTTTGTCTAAGACATTAGTACCCGCTTCCGGAGTGCAACGCAAATCTCATATGGATAACCAGCGGCTATCCTCACACTGCCGGGTTATTCGGGGCGTACGAGCGGGAAGAGGATCGTCTCCCGGATACCGAGGCCGGTCAGCGCCATGAGGAGCCGGTCGATCCCCATTCCGACACCACCGCTCGGCGGCATTCCGTACTCGAGGGCACGGAGGAAATCCTCGTCGAGCCGCATGGCTTCGCTATCGCCCTGCGCCGCCAGCAGCGACTGTTCGGTGAGGCGTTCCCGTTCGACGACCGGATCGACCAGCTCCGAGTATCCGGTGGCGAGTTCGAATCCGCGCACGTAGAGGTCCCACTTCTCGGCCACGCCGGGCCGCGAGCGGTGCTGCCTCGTCAATGGCGACGTCTCCAGCGGAAAATCACGGACAAACGTCGGTGCGTGCAGGTGATCTCCGACGAGGTGTTCCCACAGTTCCTCGACGAGCTTGCCGTGCCCGAGCTTCGGATCCACTTCCAGGCCCCTGGCCTGCGCGAATCCGAGCAGTTTGGCGGCGGGCGTCTCCGGCGTCACCTCTTCGCCGAGGGAATCGGACAACGACTCGTACATTCCGAGCGTGGTCCATTCGCCGGACAGGTCGTACTCCGAACCGTCCGGCAGCGTGACGACCAGCGTGTCCAGCACCGACTGCGCGGCCTCCTGGATCAGCTGGCGCGTCATCACCGCGTTCGTGTCGTAGGTGGCGTACGCCTCGTAGTACTCGAGCATCGCGAACTCCGGCGAGTGCGAGGAGTCGCTGCCCTCGTTCCGGAAGTTGCGGTTGATCTCGAAGACCTTCTCGATGCCGCCGACGACGCAGCGCTTGAGGTAGAGCTCCGGCGCGATCCGCAGGAAAAGCTCCATGTCGAACGCGTTGGAATGCGTGACGAAGGGGCGGGCCGCGGCGCCGCCGTGCAGCGTCTGCAGCATCGGGGTTTCGACCTCGGTGAACCCGCGCCGGTGGAACGACTCCCGCAGCGACCGGACCACGCCGGCGCGCGTGCGCACGACGTCCCGCGCGCGCGGGCGCATGATGAGGTCGACGTAGCGCTGGCGGATCCGGGTCTCCTCGGCCAGCTCCTTGTGCGCGGTCGGCAGCGGGCGCAGCGCCTTCGACGTGATGCGCCAGGCGTCGGCCATCACCGAAAGCTCACCGCGCTTGGACGTGATGACCTCGCCCTGCACGAACACGTGGTCGCCGAGGTCGACGTCGGACTTCCACGCCGCCAGCGCGTCCTCGCCGACCTTCGCCAGGCTGATCATGGCCTGCAGCTCGGTGCCGTCGCCCTCGCGGAGACTCGCGAAGCACAGCTTGCCCGTATTGCGCAGGAACATCACCCGGCCGGTGATGCCGACCTGCTCGCCCGTGGCGGTGTCGGCGGGCAGCCCGGAATGCGCGGCGCGCACCTCGGCGAGCGAGTGCGTCCGGGGTACCTCCACCGGGTAGGGATCGATACCCTCCGCGAGGATCCGGTCGCGCTTCTCCCGGCGCACCCGCATCTGCTCGGGCAGTTCGTCTTCGGCGGGCTCGCTGGTGGAAGCGGGGTTTTCGGTCATGGCCATAGGGTACGAACCCGGCCGAGCGCTACGCCAACCGGATTACCTTTACCTTTCCCTCCATTAGCGTGGGCGAGGTGAGTGATCCCAGCCGCGCTCAACGCGCCTCTTCCTTCGGCAGCCGCGCCGCCGAGTACGCCCGGCACCGGCCCGATTACCCGCGGGAGGCGATCGAGTGGGGGCTTTCCGGAGCGAGCGGAACACCGCGCCGGGTGCTCGATCTGGGCGCCGGAACGGGCAAGCTCACCCTCGGTCTCGGCGCCCTCGGGCTCGACGTCACCGCGGTCGAACCCGACCCGGAAATGCGCGCGGAACTCGAGCGGGCAATGCCGTCGGTGACGTCGCTGGCGGGGCGGGCGGAACGGATCCCGCTGCCCGACGCCGCCGTCGACGCCGTTTTCGTCGGCCAGGCGTTCCACTGGTTCGACGTACCCGTGGCGATGACGGAGATCGGCCGGGTGCTGCGCCCGGGCGGCGTGTGCGTGCCGATGTGGAACTACGAAGACGAATCGGTGCCGTGGATCGCCGAGTTCACCGCGCTGGGCCGCGACGGCGCTCGCCGCCCGACGAGCACCGAAGACGTGCGCGAGGTGACGCACCCGGCGTTCGAGCCGTTCGAAAGCGGCCGGTTCCGCCATGGGCAACGGCGTACCGCGGACAGCCTGCTGGAAACGATCGCCACCTATTCGAAGGTGATCGTGTCGGCACCCGGGGAGTCGGCCGCCCTGCTGGGCCGGCTCCGCCGGTTCCTGGCGGAGAACCCGGCCACGGCGAACGGCGAGTTCGACCTGCCGCTGGTCACCACGGCGTTGCGCGCGCGACGGCGGCCTTGACCTCGATCGAGGTGGAGGTTCGATACTGCGGTGATGCGCAGGAAATCGCTGGGACGGGCCCTGATCTCACTCACCTCGCTCGTGACGGCAATCGGCCCGTACAAGGCCGACTGGAACGAGACGCACGTGCACAACCCGCAGTGGCCACCGCACGCCAAATTCCACAACGGCCAGACGATGAGCCTGGGGCTCGCGCTCGGCGCGACGAGCCTGTGGCAGCTCTGGCGGCGGCCGACCCGGGCGGGGCTCGACGCGGGGGCCGTCCTGGCGTCGCTGTACTGGGTGACGCAGATTTCGGCACTGGCCTACCCGGGGTCCCGCGCGGTGGACCCGCCGGGGACCGACCGGTTCCCGCAGGCGAAGATCGCCTTCCCGGCGCTGGCCGTGACCGCCCTGGGGTACGTGCTGGAGCGCCGGCGTCTGGCCCGCGGCTGAGGACTTCCGGATCACCCCGGGCGGCGTTGCCCGCACCGGACGCCGCACCGGGTGCGCCGGCTCAGGGCCGGATGTTGCGCTCGTAGGCCAGCCGCAGGCCGAGCAGCGTCAGCTCCGGGACGTGGTCGGTGATCGTCTCCGACTCGCCCAGCACCAGCGGCGCCAGGCCGCCCGTCGCCAGCACCGCCACCGGTTCCGTGCCGCCCGGGGACAGCTCGCGCACGATCCGGCGCACCAGGCCGTCCACCTGGCCCGCGAAGCCGTACAGGATCCCGGACTGCAGGCACTCCACCGTGTTCTTGCCGATCACCGACCGCGGCGGGACCAGTTCGACCTTCCGCAGCGCCGCCGCGCGCAACGCCAGCGCGTCCACCGAAATCTCGATCCCGGGGGCGAACGCGCCGCCCAGGAACTCGCCGCGGGCAGAGATCGCGTCCACGTTGGTCGACGTGCCGAAATCGACCACCACGCACGCCGTGCTGTGGAGGTGGTGCGCGGCCAGCGTGTTGACCAGCCGGTCCGCGCCCACCTCCTTCGGGTTGTCCACCAGCAGCGCCACGCCCGTGCGCACGCCCGGCTCGACCACGATCTTCGGGACCCGCGCGTAGTACCGGCTGAGCATCACGCGCAGTTCGCGCAGCACCGCCGGCACCGTCGACAACGCACTGATCCCGGTGACCGCGTCCGCGTGCGGGCCCAGCAGGCCGCGCACCGTCAACGCCAGCTCGTCGGCCGTCATGCGCGCGTCCGTGCGCATGCGCCAGTCGCCGACCAGGTCGGACCCGGACCACAGGCCCAGGACGATGTTCGTGTTGCCGACGTCGACGGTGAGCAGCAAGCGGGTCAGCTTTCCGCGTGCAGCAACGCGTCGAGGCGGCGGGCGTCCGCCGTCTCGGCGACCGGGAAGATCGCCGTCTCCTCGTCCGGCGGCAGCGTCACCGTGCCGGACAGCAGCCCGGACCCCTCCGGCGCGTGACCGGGGTCGGCGTGCCGGTGGACGATCCGGTTGTCCGCGTCGACAAACACCACGCGCGGCTGGTACGTCGCCGCTTCGGCGTCGTCCATCTGGCCGTACGAGATGAGGATGACCAGATCCCCCGGGTGCACCAGGTGGGCCGCGGCACCGTTGATGCCGAGCACCCCGCTGCCGCGTTCGCCCTTGATGACGTAGGTCTCCAGCCGCGCTCCGTTGGTGACGTCCACAATGGACACCTGTTCCCCCGGCAGCAGGTCCGCGGCCTCCATCAGGTCCTCGTCGACCGTCACCGAACCGACGTAGTGCAGGTCGGCCTGGGTCACGGTGACCCGGTGGATCTTCGACTTGAGCATCGTGCGGTACATCGTGGACTCCTATTCCCCTGCGTCCCGCTCCGGGTGCGCCGGATGATCTACCGACTTGCCGAGCAGCACCGGAACGTTGTCGATCAGCCGGGTACTCCCCACCCGGGCCGCGATCAACAGTCGTGCTTCACCGTCGACGGGCGCGGGCCCGAGGTCGGTTCCCCGCAACTCCAGGTAATCCACCTCGACCGCGGGCCGCGCGGCGAGGGTCTTCCACGCGGTCTCGAGGACCGCGTCCGCACCGTCCCGGCCGACGAACGCCCCCGCGGTGAGGGCGGCCGACAGGACGATGGCGTCTTCGCGCTGCTCAGGCGTGAGGTAGACGTTGCGTGAGGACAACGCGAGCCCGTCACGCTCCCGCACGGTCGGCACGCCGATGACATGCGTGTCGATGTTCAGGTCGCGCACCATCCGCTTGATCAGCACCAGCTGCTGGTAGTCCTTTTCGCCGAAGAAGGCGTAGTCCGGACGGAGCAGGTTGAACAGTTTCGCCACGACGGTGAGCACGCCGGCGAAGTGACCGGGCCGCGCCGCGCCTTCCAGCTCGTCGCCGAGCGGGCCCGGGTGCACGGTCACCACGGCACCTTCGGCGTAGAGGGCGTCCGCGCTGGGCGTGAAGGCGATTTCGACGCCGTCCTCGCGCAGGATGTCGAGGTCGGCCTCCAGCGGCCGCGGGTACGCCTCGAAGTCTTCGCCCGCGCCGAACTGCAGCGGGTTCACGAAGATGGAGGTCGCCACGACGGCGTTCGGCAGCCGCTTCGCGCGGCGGATCAGCTCGCGGTGCCCGGCGTGCAGCGCGCCCATGGTCGGCACGAGCGCCAGCTTGCGGCCGACGCCGTGCAGCGCCCGGCTCACCTGGCTCGCGTGGCCGGGCGACGCGAACGTGTTCAGGGTGCCGCGGCTGAATTTCGGTGTGGTCACTGGTCTGGGTGCCCTTCGGCGGGATCGTCGAGGAGTTCGGTGAGGTCTTTGGCGGCCGCGGTGTCCAGCAGCCCGGCAGCCGACGAACGCGCCACCGTGCGCTTGGCCAGCGCGCGGTAGGCCGGCGCCACGTCCGGCGCCTTGTCCGCCAGCACCGCGAGGTGCTTGCGGACGGTGCCGAGATCGCCACGCGCGACCGGGCCGGTGAGGGCGCGGTCGCCGTGTCGCAGCACATTATCCAATGCCGCCGAGAGCAGTGGCGCCACCAGGCGTTCGGATTGCCCGATTCCGGCCTGGCGCAACAGGTCCGCGCAGTCGGCGACCAGCGCCATCAGGTGGTTTGCCCCGTGGGCCAACGCAGCGTGGTAGAGCGCTCGCGCGGAGTCGGGAATCCGCACCGGCTCGGCCCCCATCTCGACGGCGAGCGCTTCGCCGACGTGCCACGCCGCTTCGTCGTCCTCGGCCGCCGTGACGCCGATGCTGCACGCCGCCAGCCGCTCGAGGTCCTCCTCGCGGCCGGTGAACGTCATCACCGGGTGCAGGGCGAGCGGCAAGGCCCCGGCTTCGGCCGCGGGGGCCAGGACGTCGATGCCGTGCGCGCCGGAGGTGTGCACGACGATCTGGCCGGGCCGCAGCGACTCGGTGGCGACGAGCCCGCGGACCATCCCGGCGAGCGCGTCGTCGGGCAGGGCGAGCAGCACGAGGTCCGCCCGGCGGACGGTTTCGTCGGGCGGCAGGAGTGGCACGTCGCGCAGGAGGCGCTCGGCGCGGGCCAGCGACGAAGCGGACAGTCCGGACGCGGCGACCACCGTGTGCCCCGCCCGGGCCAGCGCGGCGCCGAGCACGCTGCCCACCCGGCCGGCGGAAACGACGCCGACCGCGAGGCGGGCGGGCCTCATCATGGCGTGCGCCTGTGGACGCTCATGGCTGGCAGACTCCCTCTGCTCTCGTTCCAGTCCCGCTCCGGGTACCGGACGACGGCGCGAGACTAACTCGGGCGAGCACACGCCGTTGAGCCCGGGTGACCAGCTTCACCCGGACCGGTTCACCCGCGGGCGGCCTCGTCGGCCAGGCGCGTGGCCTCGGCGCGGGCGGCCTTCAGCGTGCGCAGCAGCTCCTGCTGGCGCTCCCGGTCGGTGTCGCTGGTGAGCGGGTGCCGGTCGAGGAACGCGAGCTCCGTCACGCTCGCCTGGTACACGGCGACGGCCCGCGCGGCCTCCTTGCCGGACTGCCGTTTCGCCTGGCGGCGCCAGGCCCGCCGGCCGGGCAGGCTGGCCAGCAGATCGACCTCCGACGGCGCGATCCACCGGGCCGCGGCCATGTGCGGCAGGGCGGCGGCGATGATCCGCTGTTCCCGTTTCCGCTGCAGGACGACCAGGTAGACGACGCCGAAGAAGAGCGGAAGCATGATCAGGAAGTAGACGGTGAGGAACTTCGAGCCGCCGAGCAGCGCGGCGCTGTTCCAGAGCGCGTGCAGGCAGACGGCGGCGAGGTACCCGGCGACCGGCGCGATGATCTTGAGCGCCTTGGCGGCCGTCCGCGCGGCGATGCCGATCCCGATGCCGGTGAGCACGGCGAACAGCGGGTGCGTGAAGGGAGCGAGCACGCCACGCAGGAAGAAGGCGGTGATGACGCCCTGGCTGTGCCCGTCCCCGAAGCCGTAGTCGGCGAAGGCGCGCCCGAAGTAGTAGATGTTCTCGGTGAAGGCGAACCCGGCGGCGCTGAACCCGGCGTAGACGACCCCGTCGACGACGCCGTCGAACTCGCTGGACCGCCGCCAGAGGATGAGCACGACGAACAGGGCCTTCGCGGCCTCCTCGACAACGGGCGCGGAGACGAGCGCGGCGAGCGTGTTGCCACTGCCGGTCCCGAGCAGTTCTTCCCCGACGGCCTCGGCGGTGGTGTTGATCAGCAGCGCGGTGATGGTCGCGATGCAGGCACCCCAGGCGAAGGCGAGCAGCAGGAACTTGGCGGGTTCGGGCTCCCACCGGTCGACCCAGAGGAACCCGGCGACAACGCCGGCCACGGGCACGAGCGCGGCGAGCACACCGATGGTGACGGCGAGGGGCCCGACCCGCGCGGTGGCGAGCCCGAACAGGAACAGGCCGCACAGGGCCACCACGATCAGCCCGAGCACCGGCAGCAGCACGGTGACCCGGCGGGGCCGCCGTCCGCGCTCAAGTCCCGTCGCGGGCGAGAGGGTTCCGCTCACAGCGGGTCACCCTACGCAGGCAGGAGAGGAAGGGAAACGCCACCTGGCACAGACGGCGGGGGTCCGGCCTGCCACGCACGCACACCGCCGCCGCCGCGAAGGGCCCCAATGTGGTCTTCGTGCGTTGAGCGCACCCAATGGGGCCTTCGGTGCGCTCAACGCTCGCGAAGTCGCCTTTCGGGGCGCCTAACGCACCCGAAGCCGCCTGCCGCGCGCCCAACGCACGCAAAGTCGCCTTCGGTGCGTTAGACGCACCCAAGGCCGCCTTGGGGCCCTTGTCCGGACCGCGCGAGGGTGCTCCCGCCGTGGGCGGCGCATCCGTCGAGCGGGCAGCGCGCGAACCGCGAGCCCAACGCACCCAAGGCCGCCTTGGGGCCCTTGTCCGAACCGCGCGAGAGCGCCCCTGCCGTGGGCGGCGCAACCGTCGAGCAGGCAGCGCGCGAACCGAGCGGCCGGGCTCAGTCCTCCGCGCGCCGCCGGCGGCGAGGCGTTGCTCCGGTGCCGCCGTTGGCGGCCAGGAGTTCGCTCACCGAACGGCCTGCCGCGTGGGAACCGCTGCCCGGGGCCGGCTCGGGGGCCGCGCGGCGGCCGTTGCGGGCTCCGTTGTGGCCGTTGCCGTTCTGCTCGACGTCGGCCGGGTCCACCGGGGCCATTCCGCGGCGGGACATCGAAGCCCGCTCCGCCACCATGCCTTCCCAGGCCGGGGGCTCGCCGTCCGGGCGACGGCGGCGGCCGCTGCCCGGTGGCTCCGGTGCGGCCGGGACCACCGGCATCTGCTGCGAGTCCTCCGGCTTGCGGCGGCGGCCGCCGGACCGGCCCTGGAAGTTGCGGACCGAGTCCGGCAACGTCGGGTTCACCGCCGGTGCCTCGGCCTTGGCGGCCTCCGCCGGCGCGCGGTGCGAACCACCGTGGCGGGACGGCGGCTCCTCCAGGATCGGCGACATGTCCGCCCGCGAGAACTGCTCCAGCCGCGACGGGCGGCGGCCGTCGGCGGCCGGGACCGGCGTCGTCGGCGGCACCACCGGGGGCAGGTCCGTGCGCGACGGCTGCCGCGGCTTGCTCGGCACCGGGGTCGTCGGGGGGACGACCGGCGGGATGTCGGTGCGGGACGCCGCGGCGTCCCGCGGCATCGGCGGCTTCGGCTCGGGCGGCTTCGGCCGGTTCGGGCGCTGCCGCTCGGCGAAGTCGTCGCGGTTCTGGAAGGCCGCGCTCAGGTCCTTGACCGGCCGGATGTCCGACCGCGACATCTCCGACGGCTTCGGCGGCGGCACGCTGGCCGCCGGCCGCCCCGGCACCGGCCGCGGCGGCTCGGGCGCCTTCCGGGGCGGCACGCCGTTCGGCTGGCCGCCGACGCGCGGGATGTCCGGACGCGACATCTCGACGCGCGGGATATCGGGCCGCGACATCTCCACCCGCGGAATATCCGGACGCGACATTTCGACCCGCGGGATGTCCGGACGCGACATCTCCACCCGGGGGATGTCCGGCCGGGACATCTCCACGCGCGGAATGTCCGAACGCGACGCCTCACCACGCGGGACGTTCGGCCGCGGCGCCTCGGGCCGCGGCCGATCCGGACGCGGCGCTTCGACGCGCGGAAGGTCCGGCCGCGACATCTCCACCCGGGGGATATCCGGCCGCGACATCTCCACCCGCGGAATATCGGGCCGCGACATCTCCACCCGCGGAATGTCCGAACGCGACACCTCGGCGGGCCGGAGGTCCGACCGCGACATCTCGGCGCGGCGCGCGGGCGGCGGCTCGGGACGCCGGATCTCCGTCTTGGGCTCCGGCGGGCGGCGGATCTCGGTCTTCGGCTCCGGCGGACGCCGGATCTCGGTCTTGGGGTCGGCGGCCCGCGGGACGTCCCGGCGGGTCGGCTCGGCGGCGGCCTCCGGACGACGCTCGGGCTGCTTCGCGACTTCGTCCGGCTTCGGCAGCCGCATCGGCTGCGACTCGGCCTGGCGGCGCGCCGCCTCGGCCCGCAGCTCGGCGGCCTTCAGCTCGCGCTGCGCCGCGTTCAGCGCCGGGTCCACCGGCGGCACCGGCGGACGGCGCTCGCTCAGCGGCTTCGGCCGGGCCATCTGCTGGGTGCTCTGCACGGAGACGTTCGCCGGGGTCTTCGGGACCGGCTTGCCGCCGAAGCCCTTGCCGCCCTTGCCGAGTCCGCCCTTGCCGTTCGCGGGCTTGCCGTTCGACGCCTTGCGGCGGCGTTCGTCGAGGACGCGGTCGATCAGCTCGGTCGGCCGCTCGCCGCCCTCGGCCACCGGCTTCTTGCCGGCCAGCAGCTGGGCGGGCTTCTTCTTCGGCGGACCGTCGGTCACCATGCGGTTCTCGTCGGACACCTTGCGCATCCGGGTCGCCTGCGCGGTCAGCGCGACGCGCTCGAGCAGCACCTCGCCGCCGAACAGCGACTGGAGGCTGTCGCGCAGCGCGGACACTTCGGCGCGCAGGGCCTCCAGCTCCTCGCGGCCCTTGGAGTCGGCGGCGGTGCGGTTCTCCGCCTCCATCTCCAGCTCGTATTCGCGCCGGGCCGCGATCTCGCGTTCCAGCTCCAGTTCGTACACAGCCTGCGCCTCGGCGACCGCGTCCTCGCTCTGTGCCGCGTGCTTGCGGTACTTCACGGCGAGAAAAGCGCCGATCAGGGCGGCCCAGAGGGCCGCGACGATCCCGAGCCGGAGATAGCGGAGATCGTCGCTGAGCACCAGTGCGAGAGTGGCTCCGATGGCGAGGACAAAGCCGACAACGAGCCACGGCCTGCCCAAGAGGCGGCCGCGCGAGTCGTCACCCACGCCGGTCATGACTGACACCGTACCTGCTCGTAATCCGAACGAGACCTACTCGGTCCAGCGAGCGGTGGGATTCCAGCGCTAACCGGTCGTCCCGCGGGTGCGCTCACGATCGTGGTCGCGGGGGGTCCGGCAGCAGTGTTCGAGCCACAAACCCGCTGCTACCAGGGCCGCGGCGGACACCGTGCCGACCGCCGCGGCGCGCGTGTCGAGCACCGCGGCGACGAGTTCGTCACGTCGGGGAAAAAGATAGGCGAGCGCCGCGAGCCAGGCACCGGCCATGAACGCTCCGGCGAGTGACGAAGCCTTGGCCAAGGCCACCGATCGGGCTACCCCGATCGCGCCAACGATCCGGCCGTTCTTGATGCGCGACCGGATCGAGAAGGCCAGCACGACCTCGATCACGGCGAGCACGGCGAAGGTGACGCCGGCGAGCAGGGGCAGCTGCGGCAGCGAACCGTAGGCGGCCTGGAAGAGCAGGTAGCCGAGGCCGAGGCCGAGCAACCCGGCGATCACCAGGTCACGGGGCCGGGTGAAGTGCATGCCTCAACCGTACCGTGCAGTAACTCTCCGGGCCGGGAGCTTCGCCACCCGCATCCCCCGAAGTACGGTTGACTCTCCACCGACTGGAGAGTTCATCATGCGTCTTGTGGGCACCACCGCGACCTTCACCATCGGCGAGCTGTCCCGGCGGACCGGCCTGCCGGTCAAGACCATCCGCTTCTACTCGGACGAAGGCCTCGTGCCGCCGACCGAGCGGACGGACGCCGGCTACCGCCTCTACGACGCGGCGGCGATGGCCCGCCTGGAGCTGGTCCGCACGCTGCGGGAGCTGGGGCTCGGCCTGGCCGACGTCTCCGCCGCCCTGACCCAGTCGGCCAGCGTCGGCGAGCTGGCGATCCGGCACGTCGAGGCGCTCGACGAGCAGATCCGGCGGCTGCGGCTGCGCCGGGCGGTGCTGCGCGCGGTGGCCAAACGTGATTCCGAACTGGAGGAAGTGAACCTGATGAACCGTCTCGCGTCGATGTCCGACGAGGAGCGCAAGCGGCTGGTCGACGAGTTCTGGGACGAAATGGTCGCCGGGCTCGACGTCGACCAGGAGTTCTACCGCCGGATGCGCGCCGGCAAGCCGGAGCTGCCCGACGACCCGTCGCCGGAGCAGCTCGAGGCCTGGATCGAGTTCGCCGAGCTGGTCCAGGACCCGGAGTTCCGGGCCCTGATCCGCCGCATGAGCGAAACCCAGGCCAAGCAGATCGAGGACGGCGAGTTCCAGCAACCGACGGAGGCCTGGCAGCAGAACTGGCCGGTCTGGGTATCGCGCGCGGAAGCGGCGGTGGCGGCGGGCGAATCGCCCACGTCCGAGACGGGGCAAACGCTTGCGGCCGACCTGGCGGCGGCCTGCGCCCGCGAGGACCAGGACCCGGCGTCGCCGGAGTTCCGGGCGGAGCTGGCCGACCGGTTCGCCATGAGCGGCGACCCGCGGGCCGAGCGCTACTGGCAGCTGCTGGCGACGATCAACGGCTGGCCGCCGGTCCCGACGGCCCAGCCCGCGGTGCGCTTCATGATCGACGCCCTCCGCGGCTGACCGCACCGCCACAACCGCTCGGCGACAGGGCTGGAACAGCCCGTAACGAAGGAAGCCGATCCACCGATGTGAATCGGTTTCAGTGCAACCGCGATCCGGAGTGGCGCCTCCAGGTCACTTTCACGTGAAAGTGCCCCTGGGGAAGTGCAGTTCGAGGTCCGTCCGGCGGACCGTCGCCACCTCGTCCGCCGGACGGGCCTTCAGCAGCCCGGCGATCGGGCCGTGGCCCGGCAGCACCGCGTCCGGCTCGATCTCCACCCACGGCACCAGCACGCTGGCGCGATCCGGTGTGCCCGGGTGCGGCAGCAGCAGTTCCGGGTCCTCCGATGTCACGCCGTCCACCGTGACGACGTCGACGTCCAGGGTCCGCGGGCCCCAGCGCAGCTCGCGGACCCGGCCCGCGGCCTGCTCGGCCGCCTGCCCGGTGCGCAGCCACGCCCAGTGGTCGCGCGCCGGGTCGTCGACCACGCAGACCGCGTTGAGGAAGTCCGGCTGGTCCTCGACACCCCACGCCTTGGTCTCGTACACGCTCGACACCGCGACCAGCGCCGGCCGGACCCCGTCCAGCGCCAGCTGCAGGAACCCCAGCCGGTCGCCCAGGTTGGAGCCGAGCGACAGGACCGCCCGGCTCACCGGTCGCGCCGGACCGTGACGGCCACGTCGTCGAACGTCAGCGGGATCGGCGCCGACGGCTTGTGCACGGTCACCTCGACCGCGCCCAGGCGCTCGTCGCGCATGACCTCGTCGGCGATCTTGCCCGCGACGCTCTCGATCAGGTCGTACGGCTCGCCCGCGACGATCCCCGCCGCCAGCTCGGCCAGCTCGCCGTAGTGCAGCGTCTTGGTCAGGTCGTCGGACGCGGCGGCCGGCCCGAGGTCCAGCCACACCGTGATGTCGACGACGAACTCCTGGCCGTCCCGCTTCTCGTGCTCGAACACGCCGTGGCGCCCGAACACGCGCAGGCCGGTCAGCGTGATCCGGTCAGCCATCCGTCCTCCAAGCGGCGGCCACCGCGACCGCGTCCAGTGAAGCCCCGACCTCGTGCACCCGCACGCCCCACGCCCCGGCCGCCGCGGCGAGCGCGGAGATCGCGGCGGTGGCGTCCTCCCGGCCGTCCGGCGGCCGCGGGGTCCCGTCCTTTTCGGAGAGCAGACGGCCGAGGAACCGTTTGCGCGAGGCGCCCACGAGCACCGGGAAACCGAGCGAAAGCAACGAGTCCAGCCCGCGCAGCAACGCCCAGTCGTGCTCGGCGTTCTTCGCGAACCCGAGCCCGGGGTCCAGCACGATGGCGCTGCCGTCCACACCGGCCGCGAGCGCCGCGTCCACCCGGGACAGCAGCTCGCCCCGCACGTCGGCCACGACGTCCCCGTACTCGGCGAGCGCCTGCATGTCCTTGCTGTGCCCGCGCCAGTGCATCAGCACCCACGGCACACCGGCCTCGGCGGCGACGCGCGCCATGTCCGGATCGGCCAGTCCGCCGGAGACGTCGTTGACGATGTGCGCCCCGGCTTCGAGCGCCGCGGCGGCAACGGCCGCCCGCGTGGTGTCCACCGACAGCGCCACCCCTTCGGCGGCCAGCGTCTTGATCACCGGCAGGACGCGCCGCAACTCCGTCTCGGCGTCCACCCGCGACGCTCCCGGCCGCGTCGACTCGCCCCCGACGTCGATCAGGTCGGCCCCGCGTGCCCACATCTCGCGGCCGTGCTCCAGCGCCTGGTCGAGCCCGAGGTAGCGGCCACCGTCCGAAAAGGAATCGGGCGTCACGTTCAGCACGCCCATCACCACGCACCGGCCGGGCGCGGGAAGCCCTGCGTTCACCGGCGGGCCTTGATGAGGTCGAGCGCCTCCGCCCGCGACGACGGCGACGTCTTCAGCTGCCCGCGGACGGCCGAGGTGGTGGTGCGGGCCCCGGGCTTGCGGATGCCCCGCATGGCCATGCAGAGGTGCTCGGCCTCGATGACGACGATCACGCCCCGGGGTTCGAGCTTGCGGACCAGTGCGTCGGCGACCTGGGAGGTCAGGCGCTCCTGAACCTGGGGGCGCTTGGCGTAGAGGTCGACGAGCCGGGCGAGCTTGGACAGCCCGGTGACTTTCCCGTGGGCGTTCGGGATGTACCCGACGTGCGCGACGCCGTGGAACGGCACCAGGTGGTGTTCACACTGGCTGAACATCGGGATGTCCGTGACCAGCACCAGCTCTTCGTGGGACTCGTCGAACGTCTTGTCCAGCACCGAGTCCGGCTCGGTGTACAGGCCCGCGAACATCTCGCGGTACGCGCGGGCGACCCGGGCGGGGGTCTCCTTGAGACCGTCCCGCTCCGGGTCTTCGCCGCACGCCAGCAGGAGCTCGCGGATCGCCTTCTCCGCCCGGTCGTGGTCGAAGACCGGGCGGTCGGCGTCACTGGGGCTTTTCAGGTCCATCCACGTCACGTCGTTCTCCCTCGCTCTGCTGGTTGCCGGCTTGGTCGGCGAACCAGCCGTGCTCACGAGGGCGTTCGTCGCTTCCGGGCCGCCACGACTGGCCCGGCTGACCGCCCGGCGAGGTCGCGGGCGTCCAGCCCGGAGGGGCACCGTAGTTCGGCGGGCCGCTCTGGCCCGCCGGCCCGCCCGGCTGGCCGCCGTAGGTCTGCGGCCAGTGCGCCGTGCCGTTGGCGCCGCCGTTCGGGCCGCCGTAGGGACGGCCGCCGTTCGGGTAGGCCCCCGGCTGCGGCGGGGCGTACGGGTTCGCGTTGGGGTCGACCGGCGACGGCGACGGGTACGGCGGACCGCCCGGCAGGTCGCCCGCGCCCGGGGCGGTGCCGACCGGGGTCGGCTCCGGCTTCAGGACCGGCTTCTCCTTCTCCGGCGGCGGCCACGGCTCGCCGCGCTCCATCGCCAGCTCGCCCGGGGTCTTGATCGGCGGCTTGTCCGACGGCGTCCGCTCACCGAACTCGTTGAACACGGTGATGTGCGGGCGCTTCTCGACCGTCGCGAAGATCCGCTCGAGGTCCTTGCGGGTCAGCGTCTCCTTCTCCAGGAGCTCGATGACCAGCTCGTCGAGCACGTCGCGGTAGGTGTTGAGCACGTGCCACGCCTCGGTGTGCGCCGTCTCGATGAGCTTGCGCACCTCCTCGTCGATCTCGTGCGCCACCTCGAGCGAGTAGTCCGCCTGCCGCCCGGCCGACCGGCCGAGGAACGGGTCGCCCTGCTCCTGGCCGTACTTGACCGCGCCGAGGCGGGCGCTCATGCCGTACTCGGTGACCATCGCGCGGGCGATCTTCGTCGCCTGCTCGATGTCGGACGAGGCGCCGGTGGTGGGCTCGTGGAAGACGAGCTCCTCCGCCGTGCGGCCACCCATCGCGAAGACCAGCCGCCCGATCATCTCAGAGCGGGTCATCAGGTCCTTGTCGTCCTCGGGGACGAGCAGCGCGTGCCCGCCCGTGCGGCCGCGCGGGAGGATGGTCAGCTTGTAGACCGGCTCGATGTCCGGCATCGCCCACGCGGCGAGCGCGTGCCCGCCCTCGTGGTAGGCCGTGATCTTCTTCTCCTTCTCGGAGATGATCCGGCTCTTGCGCGCCGGGCCGCCGACGACGCGGTCGACCGACTCCTCCAGCGCCGCGTCGGTGATCACGTGCCCGTTCTGGCGGGCGGTGAGCAGCGCGGCCTCGTTGAGCACGTTCGCCAGGTCGGCGCCCGACATGCCGACGGTCCGCTTGGCCAGGCTGGTCAGGTCGGTGCCCTGGGCGATCGGCTTGCCCTTGGCGTGCACCTCGAGGATCGCCTTGCGGCCGCGCAGGTCGGGCGCGGACACCGGGATCTGCCGGTCGAACCGGCCGGGGCGCAGCAGCGCCGGGTCGAGGATGTCGGGCCGGTTCGTCGCCGCGATCAGGATGATGCCGCCGCGGGCGTCGAAGCCGTCCATCTCGACGAGCAGCTGGTTCAGGGTCTGCTCGCGCTCGTCGTGCCCGCCGCCGAGGCCGGCACCGCGCTGGCGGCCGACCGCGTCGATCTCGTCGACGAAGATGATGCACGGCGCGTTCTGCTTGGCCTGTTCGAACAGGTCACGCACCCGCGACGCACCGACACCGACGAACATCTCGACGAAGTCCGAGCCGGAGATCGTGTAGAACGGCACGCCCGCCTCGCCGGCGACCGCCCGCGCCAGCAGCGTCTTACCGGTGCCCGGAGGCCCGTAGAGCAGCACGCCCTTCGGGATCTTCGCGCCGAGCGCCTGGTAGCGCGCCGGGTTCTGCAGGAAGTCCTTGATCTCGTACAGCTCTTCGACGGCCTCGTCGGCGCCCGCGACGTCCCCGAAGGTCGTCTTGGGCATGTCCTTGTTCAGCTGCTTGGCCTTGGACTTGCCGAAGTTGAGGACGCGGTTGCCGCCGCCCTGCGCGTTGTTCATCATCCACATCAGCAGGCCCAGGACGAGGGCGAGCGGGATGGCGAAGATGAGGATCTGCGTCAGCACGCCCTGCTGGGTCACCTTGGTGGTGAACTTGATGGGCTGGCCGCCCGCCTTCGCCGCGATCAACGAGTCGTAGATCGGGCGGGTGGCGTCCGCCGGGTACTGCGAAATGATCTGGGTGACCTGCTGCCCGTCGACGTCGACCGGCTTCGAGAGGAGCAGCTTGAGCTGCTGTTCCTTGTCCTCGAGGCTGGCTTCCTTGACGTTGTTCGAGGTGATCTGGGAGTTCGCCACCGAGATGGGTGCCTGGGTGTACCCACGATCACTGTCGAAGATCGTGTTGTACGCGAACAACGCCAGCAACCCCGCGACGATCCACAGCAGTGGGTTCCTGAGCACGCTCTTCCGGTTCATACGACTCGGCCCTGGTGGCCTCGACCCTCCCTGGTTGGGCGGCTCCTGTGATACCCGCCATCACGATCTTGACAACCCGTGGTGCCTGGACACCTGCCCATCAGGGTACCGTCCGCTGCCGCGTTCATCCCCGATGAGCCTCTCGCAGGTCAACGGGCGATACCGCGCTCAGGTTCCCGGCGGGTGTCCGCGCCGGTCACGCTATCGCGTGCCGTCCGACACACTGCTCACCATCTCGCCCAGCCGGGTGCGCAGCGTGGCCGGATCCGCCGGGGCCACGGTGACCCACTCGCGGCCGTCCGTACCCGCGCGGGAGAGGCTCAGGTAGCGGCCGGTCGCGGTGTCGAACCAGGCCAGCACGCGGGACCGCTGCTTGGCCCCGACCTGCGAACGGCTGTTCGCGGCCAGCTGTCCGCCGCGCAGCCGGGGCTGCCCGGCGATGCGGCCGTAGGCCTCGCGCGGGTCGGCCGTGAGCCGTTCGCTCAGCGGTGTCCGGCGCCCCTTGCCGCGGCGTTTGTCTTCTTCCTCACCCCGCGCCGACGGCAGCGGCACGGGCACCCGGATCGGCGGGGTGCGCAGGGCGTCGTCGAGCGGGAGTGTGACCGACGCCTCGCTGCCGCGCGGCCCGGTGGGCAGCACGCCGACGACGGCCGAGACCAGGCCGTCCGGCGGGACGTCCCGCAGCCAGATCCCGTCCGCGTCCTGGACCGCGAGCACGCCCTTCGTCTCGTCGGCCGCCGCGAGGACGCCGACCGTCGGGGCTTCGAACTGCGGGATGTGCAGGGCGTCGATCGTCAGCGGGGCGAAGGCCATCAGGTGCAGCGCGTCCTCGATCGGCGGCGCGAGCCTGCCGCGCGGGTCGCGGATGCCGCGGGCCTTCAGTTCGACGTCGGTGCGGTGACGCAGGGAGACGCGCTCGTCTTCGGTCGCGCCGTGCGACCGGACGATCAGCGGGTACGGCAGCTCCCCGACCCGCGCCGACTCCCACAGGAAGTCGAACGCCAGTGGCGAGAAGAACTCTTGCATCATCACTCTCCCGGATCGGACTCTCGCCCAGCGTAGCTCCCGGCACCGACAAAACCGGAGGGTTCCGGTGGCGAGCTGGGCACGTCCGGAGATCCGGGGTTCAGACCGCGCTGGTCGTCGCGGCGCCGGCGAGCATCTCGCCGAGGCGGTGGCGCAACGTGGCGGCGTCGGCGGGCGCGATGGTGATCCAGTCCCGGCCGTCGCGGCCGGGGGTGGCCTGGGTGAGGTAGCGCCCGGTTTCGGTGTCGAACCAGCTCAGGACCGGCGTGCGGGTGCGCCCGCCCATCCGGTTGCGGGCGTTGGCGCCGATCTGGCCGCCGCGCAGCCGGGGCTGGGCCTGCAGCCGGGCCAGCGCCTTGCGGTCCTCTTCGGCCGACGAGCGCTCGTCGCGCTGCGGGAAGCCGCCGCCGGTCAGCTGCTCCAGCGGCACCGTGATCGACTTTTCGCTGCCGCGCGGGGCACCCGGCAGCAGCGACACGATCGCGCCGGCGAGCCCGTCGGGCGGGCACGGCTGCAGGTGCAGGCCGCGCGTGTCCTGCACGGCCAGCAGACCCTGGCCGCCCAGCACGCCGGCGATCGCGAGCAGCGGTTCGGCGTCCGGGGCGATCAGCTGGACGGCGTCCAGGCTCAGTTCGGGGCTCGCCAGCACGCCGAAGTAGTCCTCGACGTGCGGCTCGGGCCGGCCGCGGCCGTCGGCGAGCCCACGCGCGGTGAGCCCCTCCAGCGTGCGGCGGCGCAGCATCGCCCGCTCGTCGACGGTCGCCCCGTGCGAGCGGATGCGCAGCGGGTACGGCAGCTCGCCCAGCCCGGCGGACTCCCACAGGAAGTCCACCTCGGCCGGGGTGAGCAGCTCAGCGTTCGGCATCGAGCCACCCCCCAAGAGAAAACCGGGCCGGGCACACTTCGGCGTGCCCGGCCCGAACGGATCAGCGGTCTTCGTCGTCCCCGGACCACGCGCCGATGACCGGCGGCGGGGTCGCCTGGTTCGCGCCGAAGGCCTCGTCCGGGTCCGCCTCGATGAGGAAGGACGCGTGCGTGTGCTCCTCGTCCTGCTCGCCCTGGGCACCCTGCGGGGCCATGCCGCCCATGCCCGGGCTCATCGGCGGCGGGGTCTGCCCGCCGATGGTGCCCGCGGACGAGACGAGGCCCTGCTGCGGCTGCTGGGCCGAAGCCGCGCTCTGGCCCTGGCCTTCGGCCGACGCCAGTGACGTGTCGTTCTGGGACTTCGCCCCGGACTTGCTGCCCGCGCCCAGCGCCCGCGACGCCAGCGCGCCGAGGCCGCCGGCCACGCCGCCGAGGCCGAGCCCCATGCCGACCTTGCCGAGCGGGTTGCCGCCGCCGGAGTGCCCGCCGCCCGGGGCCACGCTGCCGCTGCCGGTGCCGGCGCCCGCGCCGGTGACCGAGCCGCCGGCGCCGTCGCTGCCGAGCGTGGCCGCGTCCTGGCCGAAGACCGCGCCCGAGACGCCGCCGTGGCCGCCGTTCGGGCCGACGCCCGCGTGCTGCGCGCCGAACGCGCCGCCGTGGCCGCCGAAGCCCGAGCCGCCGGAGGCGAAGACCGCGCCGCCCGCACCGGACAGACCGTCCACCGGACCGGTGCTGCCGACGCTGTTCACCGCGTTGAACGAGACGGAGTTGTGCGACGCCGTCGGCTGCATGCCGAGCGACTCCGGGCCGAAGCTCGGGGTCGAGTTGTCGACCTCCTTCATCGCCTGGGTGTAGGCGTTGAAGAACGCGACCTGCTGTGCCTTGACGTCGTTCGCCGCGTCCGCCTGGGCCTTCTGATCGGCGATCATCGCCGCCGGACCGCCGGCCAGCGCGGCCGCCATGGCCTGCTTGGGGTCGAAGTCCCTCGGGGCGGGCATCTTCTTGACCTCGGCGGCCGCCGCGGCCTGCTTGGCGAGCCGGTCGGACATCGTGTGCGCGGCGTCGGAGGCCTGCGAACCGGAGTTCGCGATGGCCACCAGCGCGCCCTGCGCACCCGCGGCGCCCCGGCCGACCCACGCGTTGCCCAGCTCGGAGATCGCGTTGTAGAGGTGGTCGGAGGCCTGCTTCAGCTCGGCGCCGTGGTGCGCCCAGACCTGCCCGGTCGCCTCGGCCGTGCCGGGGTCGTTGTTGTTGACCGCGCCGGCGTAAAGCTGCTGGCTTTCCTGCGCGTTCCAGTTCGGCGGGTTGGCGATCGCCCGGTCGCTGCCCATGTCGAAGCCGCCGGCGCTGCCGCGGGCGTTGTCGACGATGTTCTGCGACGCCGAGTTGTCGCCGAGCGGGACCAGCGAGCCCGGGTCGTTCGCCGACGGCTGGTCGGTGTGGTTCGGAGCCATGACTACGAGTTCCCCTCTGGGCTCAGGCGTTACGGAACGGGTCGGCCGCGGCCTGGTCCATCTCGTGGTAGCGGGCCATCGCCGTGACGATGCCCTCTTCGGCGGCGGAGTACTGGTCGAGCAGGTTCTGCAGCGCGGCGGCGTAGGAGTCGCCCCCGCCGTCCGCGCGCTGCACGAACTTCGCGGCCATCGCGTTGCCGACCGGGTTGTCCCCGAGCTTCGGCGGCTGGGCGAGCGTGCCCGCGCCGGCGAGCAGGCTCTCGACCGCGTCCTTGCCGGTGCGGATCTTGTTCAGCACGGCCTGCGCGGCGTCGGGGTCGATCCCGACCTGACCCGCCGCGGCCGCGGCCTTGAAGGCGTTCGCGTCGGCGCTGCTGTTCGCCATCTGCACTCTCTCCCGTTCCCCCGACCCGGTTCACCGCGGGCACGATTGGTCTTCGCATAGGTTAACGCACGTGATCAGAGCCTATGACGCAATCGGCGAAGCCGGGGTTCCGCGAATCCGGTAGTTGCGGTGAACGGTCGGTGAACTCGGCCGCCGCGCTACGCCGTGTAGACCTTTGGGTCCAGGGTGCCGATGTAGGGCAGGTCCCGGTACCGCTCGGCGTAGTCGAGGCCGTAGCCGACGACGAACTCGTTGGGGATGTCGAAGCCGATGTACTTCACCGGCACGTCGACCTTCACCGCTTCCGGCTTGCGCAGCAGCGAAACGACCTCGAGCGACGCGGGGTTGCGGCTGGCGAGGTTCTTCAGCAGCCACGACAGCGTCAGGCCGGAGTCGACGATGTCCTCGACGATCAGGACGTCCCGGCCCGCGATGTCGCGGTCGAGGTCCTTGAGGATCCGGACGACGCCGGACGACGACGTCGCCGAGCCGTAGGAGGACACGGCCATGAATTCCAGCTGCGTCGGCAGCGGCAGCGCGCGGGCGAAGTCGGTCATGAACATGACCGCGCCCTTCAGGACGCCCACCAGCAGGAGGTCTCCCTGCCCGTTGGCCGGATAGTCGGCGGCGATCTGCTCCGACAGCTCCGCGATCTTGTCCTTGATCTGCTGCTCGGTGACGAGCACGGAGGCGATTTCGCCCTCGTACACGGGTCATTCCCCTCGGGTGGTGGGTTGGGAGACGACGCAGAGCCTGCCACGGCACCGGCGTGCTTCCAAGTTGCCCGGTAACCAGACGCCGCCCTGTCCGCGCCACCGGGCGACGAGCGCGTCGACCGCGCGGAGGTGGGCGTCCGTGAGTTCGCGCACGTCCGACGCCAGCAGCCACCTGCGGAGAACCCGCCGCCGGACCGCCGCGGGCTCGGGGGCGAGGACCCCCACATCCAGCCCATCGGGGCCGCCCGCACGGGTGAAGATCGTGTCCGCCACTGTGTCCAACGCCTCGTTGTCCTCCCGCAGCTGCGCGGCCGTTCGGGCGAGTGCGGCGGCCACTCCGCCGTTGAGGACGTCCTCCAGCAGCGGCAGGACTTCGGTGCGCAACCGGACGCGGGTGAAGCGGGATTCGGCGTTGTGCGGGTCGTCCCACGGCTCGACGCCGAGCTCGGCGCACGCGGCCCGGGTGGTGGCCCGGCCGACGGCGAGCAGCGGGCGTCCCCACGGCGGGTCGTGCGGCCGCATCCCGGCGACGCTGCGCGGGCCGGACCCGCGGCCGAGCCCGAGCAGGACGGTTTCGGCCTGGTCGTCGAGGGTGTGGCCGAGCAGCACCAGGCCGTGGCCGGCGAGCGCCCGGTAGCGGGCCTTGCGGGCGGCGGCTTCCGGCCCGCCCGGACCGGTCACGTCGACCCGGCGCACCTCGGCTTCGTCGGCGCCCAGTGCCTTCGCCGCGGCGGCCGCGTCGGCCGCGACCTTCGCCGAGCCCTCCTGCAGGCCGTGGTCGACGACCAGCGCGCGGACGACGTGGCCGCGGTGGTGCCCGACGTACGCGGCGGCTTCGGCCAGCGCGAGGGAGTCGGCGCCGCCGGACACCGCGACGCACAGCTCGGGCGGCGCCTCGACGGCGTCCAGGAAGGCGCGGACGGCCCGGCGGACGGCCGCGACCGCCGGCCCCGTCATCCGTGCAGGCGCCGGACCCACGCCGCCGGATCGGCGATCTCGGCGCGCGACGGCAGGGTGTTCGGCGACCGCCAGACGGCGTTGAAGCCGTCCATGCCGACGGCGTCCACGACGTGCTTCGTGAACTTCGCGCCCTCTTCGTACTGACGGATCTTCGCGTCGACGCCGAGCAGCGCGCGCAGCAGCCGGTCGAAGACGCCGCCGCCCTTGCGCCGGGCCGTGAACCGCGCGCGGATCTGGTCGACGCTCGGCACGACCTGCGGCCCGACGGCGTCCATGACGTAGTCGGCGTGCCCCTCCAGCAGCGTCGAGAGCGCCAGCAGCCGGTCGAACACCGCGCGTTCCTTCGGCGACTGGATCAGCTCGGCCAGGTTGAGCTTCGGGCCCTGCTTGATCGCGTCGGGCAGCCGGCCGAACAGGTCGGCCAGGCCGTCGGTGCCGCCGCCGGCGAGGCCGGAGACGAGCCGCTCGACCTCGTCGGCGAAGTAGTCGCGCAGCCACTTGACCGCGGTGAACTGGAGCCGGTGGGTGCACTCGTGCAGGCAGACCCAGAGCCGGAAGTCGTGGCCGGGCACGTCCATCGCCTGCTCGGCGGCGACGACGTTCGGCGCCACGAGCAGCAGCCTGCCTTCCTTGTCCGGGCCGCCGAAGGGGTCGTACTGGCCGAGCACGCGGCTGGCGAGGAAGGCGAGCACCAGGCCGGTCTGCACGCCGGCGCCCCCGGCCAGGATCGGCCCGAGCGGGCCGCCCTGCTGCGGCAGCGCCCGCCCGGTCAGCGCGTCCAGCCCGGCCGCGGCCGACCGGACCCAGCCCGGGCGGTCGACGACCTCGCCGGGCAGCAGCGGCAGGTCGAGCCCCAGGTTCGTCAGCCGCCGCACGTGCCCCTCGGCCTCGACGGTCAGCTCGCGCAGGTCGGTGACGGCTTCCTCGGCCCGTTCCCGCGGCACCTGCGGGCCGCCGCGCACCAGCAACGCGCCGGTCTGCGCGGCGATCGCCCAGTCGACCATGGGCCGGGTCTGCGTTTCCTGACTCACCCTTCCGACGCTACCTGGCCCGGGCCCGGTTTCCGGCCACGATCTTCGTACGGTTCGGCGTCCGCTAGGCGCAGCCGCACTTGCGGAGGCTCGTCGCGAGGGCGTCGATGGCGTCGCGGCCGGGTTCGGTGTCGGAGCCGTTGGACATGAACGCGAACACCAGCACCCGGCCGTCCTGGTCAAGGACCAGCCCGGCCAGGGTGTTCACCCCGGTGAGCGTGCCCGTCTTGGCCCGCACCCAGCCGCGGCCGGCCTGCGACGCCGGCGTGTCGAACCGCTTGTCGGCGAGGGTGCCCGAGCCGCCGGCGACCGGGAGGCCGGCCAGCACCGGACGCAGCTTCGCCGTGTTGGGGTTCTTGCCCTCCTGCGCCGCCGCGGCCGCCAGGAGCTGGGTCAGCAGCCGGGCCGGGATGCGGTTCAGCGACGAGATGCCGCTGCCGTCGGACAGCGCGACACCCGAGACGTCGAAGCCGTGGTCCTTCAGGACCTTGATGGTCGCCTTGGCGCCGCCGGCGTAGCTGGCTTCCTCACCGGCCGCCAGCGCGACCTGCCGGGCGACCGCCTCGGCGAGGACATCGTCGGACAGCTCCATCAGGTCGGACACCAGCTCGGTCAGCGGAGCCGACTTCACCTCGGCGACCACCTTCGCGTCCTTGGGCGCGGTCGCCTGGCCGGCCGCCGAAGCACCCAGCTTCGAGGCGATCGACTGGGCGAGCGCGCTGCCCGCGTTCGCCGTGCGCTGCGAGTTGTTGTCCTTGGGGTTGATGCGGCCGCCGTCGGCCATCACGGGCGCCATCTGCGTCGCGTACGTCGACGGCGCGTCGCCCGCTTCCCAGCCGGGCGCGGTCGTCGCCCCCTTGAACAGCGTCAGGTCGACCTGCACCTTCCTGACGCCCGGCGCCGCCTTCTTCACCTGGGCGACGAGGTCGTCGACGTGCGCGGCCCCCGGGTACAGCGGGGAGTCGGTGCCCAGCGGCAGGTTGGTGAGCGTCGTGTCGCCGCCGCCGACCAGGATCACCGTGCTCGGGTCGGCGCCCTGCACGATCTTGGTCGACAGGCGCAGGTTGTGGTCCAGCGAGAGCAGCGCGGCCGCGGAGGTGAGCACCTTCGTCGTCGACGCCGGCGTCACCGGCGACGACGAGTTGCGGTCCCACAGCACGGTCCCGGTCACCGGGTCGATCACGCTGCCGGTGAGCTGCCCGAGCGCGCCGCTGCCCGCCGCCGACGCGAGCGCGGCCTTGACGCCGTTCGCGGTCGGCGCCGTCCCGGACGTGACCGGCCCCTGCAGCTGCCGCGTGGCGGCGGACGGCGACGGCGGGTCGCCCTTGGGTGCGTTCGGCGCCCACGGCAGGCCCAGCCGGTTCGCCACCTTCGGCGTCGCCGCGGCGACCCCGGCGCCGGCCAGCACCAGGAGGACGACCACGACGAGCGCGATCACCTTGCCCTTGCGCCGTTTCTTCGGCGGCTCGCCGGGCGCCTCGGCCGCGGACGGCGACGGCGGCTCGGTGGGCGGCTGGTCGTTGCGGGGCGGCTCGCTGCGGGGCTGGGGCTGCTGCTGGAAGGCGCCGGGGAACTGGGTGGGCCGCTCGATCCCGACGGTCGCCTCGGCGTCGAACCGCTGCCCGTCCGGCTCGATCCGCTGCGGCCGGGCCAGCGAGCCGGCCGACGCCGAGGGCACCACCCCGCGCGGCGGCTCCGGCGGCAGCGCGGGACGGCGGTCGCCCGGTTCGGCGGGCCGCTCGCCCGTGCGGTCCTCCCGCAGCTCGATGCGCTGGCTCCAGGGCTGTAGCGGGGCCTCCGGCTCGTCGCGGCGCGGGGCGGCCGTGCGGTTCAGCTGCTCTTCACGGCGCTGCTGCTCCTCGCGCCAGTGCTGCAGTTCCTCACGCCACTGCTGCTGCGGCTCTTCCGGTTTCGGCTCCGCGCGCGGCGGGACGTGCCGCTCGATCGGCACCACCGGCACCGGCCCGGACGGCTTCGCCTCGATGTACTGGGTGCTCTCGGCCGGCGCGGCGGGCTTCGGCTCGGGCGGCTCGACGTACTGGGTGCTCTCCGCGGCCGACGAAGGCGTGGCGGGCTTCGGCTCGGGCGGCTCGACGAACTGCGTGCTCTCCGCGGCCGACGGCGGCGCGGCGAGCTCGGCCTGCTCGACCCGGATGTACTGGGTGCTCTCGTCGGCGGGCTTGGCCGCGGGAGGCTGCTTCGCGGCCGGCGGCTGCGGCTGCGGTTTCGGCTCGCGGCTGCCGAGGCGGTCGGCGAGGTCCTGCTTGGCCGGGGACGGCGGGGGCGGCGGCTCCTCCGCCGGGACGTTGAGACCCGGGACCGGCTCGGGCGGGACGTTCGGCGCGAACCACGATCCCTTGGGGGCCGAGCTGCTTGTGACCTTGGGCACCCCCGGGCTGCCCGCGGCGGCCTCCGGCGGGTCCGGCAGCGCCATCGGAGTGGTCTCCCGCGCGCCGGACGACGAGCGGTCTTCGTCCGACGAAGGCCACATCGGCTGGTCGTTTTCCGGCACCCACCACTCCTTCTCACCTGCCCCGGGAGGGGCCAAGCTCACATGCCGCGTGGCCGACATCGATGCGGCCCCACGGCAGGGCGTAGTCCACACTAGGAGACGTCAAGACAGTCATGAAGGTTGCCGCCCGCGAGCCGCGGGCACGCCCCGGATCTAAAGAAGCAGCGAGGACGGCGTGGAGTTCGACGTCACGATCGAAATCCCCAAAGGGGAGCGCAACAAGTACGAGGTCGACCACAAGACCGGCCGCATCAAGCTGGACCGGACCCTGTTCACGGCCACGCAGTACCCGGCCGACTACGGGTTCATCGACGACACCCTCGGCCAGGACGGCGACCCGCTCGACGTGCTCGTCCTCGTCCAGGAGCCGACCTTCCCGGGCTGCCTGATCCGCTGCCGCGCGATCGGCATGTTCCGGATGACCGACGAGAAGGGCCCGGACGACAAGGTCCTCGCGGTCCCGACCAACGACCCGCGCCTGGAGCACCTGCGGGACATCCACCACCTGAACGAGTTCCACAAGCTGGAGATCCAGCACTTCTTCGAGGTCTACAAGGACCTCGAGCCCGGCAAGAGCGTCGAAGGCTCTTCGTGGGTCGGCCGCGCCGAGGCCGAGAACGAGATCGCCCGCTCCTACGAGCGCGAGACCGACCGCCTGGCGAAGGAAGAAGCCAACGGCTCGGCCCACTGAGACCGCACGTGAAAGGCCCCCTCGGAATTTCCCGAGGGGGCCGTTTTCACGCGGTCAGTGGGCCAGTGCGAGAGCCGGAGCGGCGTCGGCGTCGGCCTCCGCGCGCTGCTGCATCGCCGACTTGTCCGACAGCGGCTTCTCCTTCAGGAACCACACCAGGGCGAAGCCGACGGTCAGGACGATGCCGCCGACCAGGAACACCGTGCTCATCGACTCGGCGAAGCCCTGCAGGATCGGCCGGGCCAGCGTCGGGTCGAGCGTCGACAGGAACGACGTGTCGTTGACGTCGAGGCCGCTCTGCAGCTGCTTCGCGAACTCCGGGTGCTGCGCCAGCGCCGCCGTGTAGGCCGGCGTCGTCATCGCCGAGCGGATGGCGTTCGCGATCCGGTCGCCGACCGTGCCGAACAGGATCGACAGGAACACCGCGGTGCCCGCCGTGCCGCCGATCTGCCGGAAGAACGTCGCCGCCGAAGTGGCGACGCCGATGTCCTGCGGGCGGACGTCGTTGGTCGCGGCCAGCACCAGCGTCTGCATCGAGGCGCCGAGGCCGAGGCCGATCACGAAGGCGATCACCATGACCAAGGCCAGCGAGCTGTCGACGGTGATCGTGGACAGCGCGAACAGCGCCGCCGCCATCAGGCCGACCCCGGCCACCGCGAACATCTTGTACCGGCCGGTGGCCGCGATGATCCGGCCGCTGGTCAGGCTGGCGACCATGATGCCGAGGGTCAGCGGGAGCATCTGCAGGCCGGCCTGGGTCGGCGTCGCGCCCTTGACGATCTGCAGGTACAGCGGCAGCGACATCATCGCGCCGAACATCCCGGCACCCTGCACGACCGTGACGATCGTCGACATCCGGAACACCGGCCGCTTGAACAGGCGCAGGGGCAGCAGGGCGGCGTCACCCATCCGGCGTTCGATCCACACGAAGGCGGTCACGCCCAGCCCGCCGACGACGTACATGGCGATCGAGGCGGCGGAGCCCCAGCCCCACTCGCGGCCCTGCTCGGCGACGATCAGCAGCGGCACCAGGCCCACGGCGAGCGCCACGGCACCCCAGTAGTCGACCTTCTGCTCGACGCGGGTGTGCGGCAGGTTCAGCACCTTGGTCACGACGACCAGCGCGGCGAGCGCGATCGGGACGTTGACCAGGAAGACCCAGCGCCAGCCGGTGATGCCGGCGAAGGTGTCGATGCCGGCGAAGAACCCGCCGACGACCGGCCCGGCCACGCTCGAGATGCCGAACACGGCCATGAAGTAGCCCTGGTACTTGCTGCGTTCCCGGGGCGCGGTGATGTCGGTGATGATCGCCAGCGCCAGCGACATCAGGCCACCGGCACCGAGCCCCTGGAAGGCCCGGAAGGCGGCGAGCTCGTACATCGACGTCGCCATGCCGCTGGCCAGCGAGCCGACCAGGAACAGCGAGATCGCCGTCAGGTACATGGGCTTGCGGCCGTAGAGGTCGGACAGCTTGCCGTACAGCGGCGTGGAGAGCGTGGCGGTGATGAGGTAGGCGGTGGTGGCCCAGGCCTGCAGGGACAGGCCGTGGAGCTCGTCGGCGATGGTCCGCATCGAGCTGGAAACGATGGTCTGGTCGAGCGCGGCGAGGAACATGCCGAGCATCAGGCCGGACAGCACGGTGAGGATCTGGCGGTGAGTCAGTTTGCCGTTCGTAGCGGCTGCTCCTTCCGCCGTGGTGGTGTCGCTCATGGTGGTCTCCCTCGGAAAGCCTTCGGCGTAGTTGCTTGTACCTCTCAACTACTTGCTTGAGCCAAGTATTCCCCGGGAAGCTTGTACCGTGCAACCAAATATTCTGTGACGCCCGTCTCGGACACGCCGAAGGGCGGCACTTTCACGTGAAAGTGCCGCCCTTCGGGCAGGTCAGGCGGAGTAGCCGGGGATCGGGAAGGGCGCCAGGAACTCGCGGATCTCCGCGGCGATCGTGTCCAGCGCGGCCTCGTCGGACGCGGCCGCCGCGGTGATCGTGCGGTCGATCCACGCCGCCACCTCGACCTGGTGCTCCGGCCGGAGGCCGCGGGTGGTGATCGCCGCCGTGCCGAGCCGGATGCCGGACGGGTCGAACGGCTTGCGCGGGTCGAACGGCACGGTGTTGTAGTTCAGCTCGATGCCCGCCCGGTCGAGGGCCTGCGCGGCCGGCTTGCCCGCGACGCCCTTGTTCGTCAGGTCGATCAGCAGCAGGTGGTTGTCGGTGCCGCCGGACACGAGGTCGTAGCCGCAGGCGAGCAGCGCGTCCGCCAGTGCGCGGGCGTTCGCGACGATGGTGTGCGCGTAGTCGCCGAACGACGGCTGCTGCGCCTCCCCGAGCGCGACGGCGATCGCCGCGGTCGTGTGGTTGTGCGGGCCGCCCTGCAGGCCCGGGAACACCGCCTTGTCGACCGCCTTCGCGTGGTCGGCGTCGGACAGGATCATCGCGCCGCGCGGGCCGCGCAGCGTCTTGTGCGTGGTCGTCGTGATGACCTGCGCGTGCCCGACCGGCGACGGGTGCGCACCGCCCGCGACCAGGCCGGCGATGTGCGCGATGTCGGCGACGAGCACCGCGTCCACCTCGGCCGCGATCTCGGCGAACGCCGGGAAGTCGATCGTGCGCGGGATCGCCGTCCCACCGGCGAAGATCAGCTTCGGCCGGTGCCGGCGGGCCAGGTCGCGCACCTGGTCGAGGTCGACGCGGCCGGTCTCCTTGGCGACGCCGTAGCGCACCGGGTCGAACCACTTGCCGGTGGCGGACACGCTCCAGCCGTGCGTGAGGTGGCCGCCGTCCGGCAGCGCCATGCCGAGCACGGTGTCGCCCGGCTGGGCGAAGGCGAGGTACACGGCGAGGTTCGCCGGAGAACCGGAGTACGGCTGGACGTTCGCGTGGTCGGCGCCGAACACGGCCTTCGCCCGCTCGATGGCGAGCTGCTCGACCTGGTCGATGAACTGCTGGCCTTCGTAGTACCGCTTGCCCGCGTAACCCTCGGAGTACTTGTTGGTGAGCACCGTCCCGGTGGCTTCGAGCACCGCCTGCGAGACGTAGTTCTCCGACGCGATCAGGCGGATCTTGTCGTGCTGCCGCTTGGCTTCGTCTTCCACGAGCCCGGCGATGGCGGGGTCGGCGGCGGCGAGTGCGGTCAGTTTCGGCTGGTGTGTCATGGCGTACTCCGGCTCTGGAGTGGCCTTCACCCAGGCGCGCGGTGCCGGCCTCGTCGTCGCTTCCCGGTGGTGCTCCACCTCGATGGCGCCAGTCGCTGCTGCGCGTAAGAGCCTAGTCCACGACGCTCGAGGCCCGGCGGTGTTCGGCGCACCACTTGCGGGTGCAGCCGGACGTGCGGTCGCAGAACGGCCGGGCGCAGGTGGCGCAGCGCTTGACGCGCCGCCAGCCGCCGACGGTCACCAGTTCCGCCAGACCGGCCGCGCCCGCGGCCAGCTCGCTTTCGCTTGCTCGCGGCGTCACGTAGACGATCCGCCAAGTCGCGCCCGTGTCGACGAGCCGCGGCCGCGCCCCCGCCTCCGCCAGCACGGCGTTGAGGCGGCGGGCGGCCGCGTGTTCGTCGGGCAGCTGCGCGACAATCCCGCACAGCTCCCGGTTTCCCTGGCGCAGCAACCGTTCCGCGACCCCGAGCTCGGGGTCGAGCGCGCGGAACGGCGGCACGACCGCGTGCTTGCGCACGTCAGTCGACGACCACGACGCCCATGGACCGGGCCGTGCCCGCGATCGTGCGCATCGCCGCGTCGACGTCGGAGGTGTTGAGGTCCGGCAGCTTGCGCTCGGCGATTTCGCGCAGCTGCTGCGTCGTCAGCTTGCCCGCTACCTCGTGCCCGGGACGCGAAGACCCCTTGTCCCCCAACGCCTTCTTGATGAGGAACGACGTCGGGGGCGTCTTGAGCCGCAGCGCGAAGGAGCGGTCCTCGAACACCGAGACGACCACCGGCACGATGTCGCCGCGCTGGGCCGCCGTCGCCGCGTCGTAGGCCTTTTTGATCTCGACGAGGTTGACCCCGGTCTGCCCGAGCATCTTGCCGAGGTCGACGACGGGCGCGTTGCCCGCCGCGAGCTCGAGGGTGACCTGGTGGGTGAGTTTCTTCGGAGCCATGCCCCGAAGCTAGGGTCTCCAGTTACTGGAGGGTCAAAGCTGTTTTGTTCCCGCGCGGTGCCGGCGGGCCAGCTCCTGGTAGATCGCCGCGTTGTGCTCGACCCACATCCGCGCCGAGTCGGTCAGCGGGACGAACTTCTTCGCCGGGCTGCCCATCGCGATGACCTCCTCCGGCACCTCGGTCGACGGCGTGACCGTCGCCCCGGCCGCGACCAGCGCCCGCGCGCCGATCTTCGCCTTGTCGAGCACCGTCGAGCCGTTGCCGATCAGCGCCTGTTCCCCGATCGTGCAGTCGTGCACCAGGCACTGGTGGCCCACGGTGACGTTCTTGCCGACCTCGCAGACGCCGTCGTTGACGTGGATCACCGAGTTGTCCTGGATGTTGGCACCCTCGCGGATGACGATCCGGCCGAAGTCGGCCCGGATCACCGCGCCGTACCAGATCGACGCGTCTTTCTCGACGACGACGTCGCCGATGAGGGTGGCGGTGGGGGCGATCCAGGCGTCCGGGTGGACCTGCGGGCTGAGCCCTTCGAACGAGAACAGAGGCATGCCCAGACCCTAAACCGCCCCCGCCCGGTCAGCCGCTGATCGCCGCGTTGATCAGGATGTCGACGGCCTGGTCGTTGCGGGTCGTCTGCGGCCCGATCTGGGTGTCACGCGGGTAGAAGCCCGGGCTGCTGCCCTTCGGGTACATCTCGAAGGTGAAGCTCCAGATCTTGTGCTGCGCCCACATCCAGTCGTTGACGCTGCCGTCGGTGATGTAGAGGTCGCTGGACTGCTGTGGCGTGTAGCCGTTGGTCGCGGCCATCTGCTTCCCGAGGTTCTCGAACTTCGTCGCGTCCGCGGCGGTCAGGCCCGGCGCGGTCCGGTCGTAGGTGTAGCCGAACGGCCACAGCACCAGCTCGGAGTAGGTGTGGAAGTCGATGTGCGTCTTGATCTGCTGGGTGCCGCCGACCACCCGCGAGTTCACCCAGTTCGAGACGGCCCGGGTCTCGGGCGCGGAGAACGCCGCCGTGCCGCGGTAGGTCTCACTGGACGTCGAGCCCGACGAGCCACCGCAGCAGCCCCACTTGTAGCCCCAGTTGCGGTTGGTGTCGGTGCCCGGGCCCTGGCGGTTCTTGCGCCAGCTGTGGAACGTGCCGCCGGAGATGTCGTACTCGGAGCCGTCCGGGTTGACGCTGGGGATCACCCAGATCTCGGTGCTGTCGACGAGCCGCTTGATCGCGCTGTTCGTGGCGTATCCGCTGGTCAGGCGGTCGACGATGTGCAGGCACATCTCGGTGGTGAGGTGCTCGCGCGCGTGCTGGTTGCAGGTGAAGAGGACCTCGGGCTCGTTCTCGTCGGTGGCGGCGTTGTCGCTGATCTTGATCAGCGAAAGCGCGCGGCCTTCGTACGAGGTGCCGGCGCTGCCGAGCTTGGTGAGCGACGGGTAGTTCGCGACCGCCTTCTGCAGCTCGGTCTGCGTCTCCGCGTACGTGTGGTAGCCGGTGTAGCCCGCCGGGAAGTCGAGGACGGCTTCCGCGCCCTGCGGCCGGTTGACCTTGCCGAGCGCCTTGACGCCGAAGCCCTGCGCGCGCAGCTGGGCCGCTTCGCCGGGGTTGGCGATGACGGTGGTCGTCGCGCCTTCGGCATCGAGGATGTCCGCGCCGGTCCGCGCGATCTCGGTGCGCTGCTGGGCGGTGGCGGCGCCGGTGACCTCGTACACCTGCGGGCCGTCGGGCTGGGCGGCACCGGCCTGGCCGCCGGTGGTGAGCACCAAGAGGGCGGCCGCGGCCGCTGCCATGCACGTTCGTGTGCGCATCACGTCTCCTGCTCTCGGGGGTTCCTCGACCTTGGCCGGAGCCGGACGGAGGGCGCAATCCGGAGCAGTACGGATCTATTGGCGGTTTCTACCCGTAGTTCGCGAAGCAGAGCGCCTCGATGTCGGCACGCAGCGTGGCGAACGGCCGAGGGCGCACGCGCTGCTGGACGACCGTGCCCAGCAGGTACGACAGGAGCGCGCGGGCCCGCGCCCGCGGGTCGTCGACGTCGAGCGGGGCGAGGAGCTCGGCGAGCAGCTCGGTGAGCGACGTGAGCATGACGTCGATGGCCTGCGGGTGCTGCGCGCGTCCGGCGGCGATCCAGTACTCGAACCAGAGGAAGGCGGCGTTCGGGTTCGCGGCGAAGACGCTCAGGTACTCCTCGAGGACGGCGAAGAGCCGCTCGCGGGGTTCGTCGTGCTTCGCGGCGACCTCGCGCAGGCCCGCGGCGAAGGCGGTGATGTGCGCGGCCATGGCGCGGTCGATGAGGACGTCGATGTCGGCGAAGTAGTAGTGGATCGCGCTCTTGGTGAGCGGGCCGGCGTCGGCGATGGCCCGGACGGTGCACCCGGCGAGCCCGTCACGGGCGAGGACGACGCGGGCGGCTTCGACGATCTGCTCCTGCTTGGCCAGCTGGTTCGGCGAGAGCCGCTCGCTGCGGCCGGGGACTGCGCTCACGGTGATTCTCGTTACCTTCTTCCTGGACGCCGAACCCCAAAATCCTAGGGCAGACGTCCTGTGGGCGGCTTTCGGGTGAAAAACCGGATTGGCCACCCCGCTCCGCGCAGCGGACAATGCCCGGCATGGTGATCTCAGGGGACAAGGGGCTCAGCCCGGCGGCGCGCAGCCAGCTCGAGAAGGAAATCGCGAGCCTGCGCGCGCAGCGGGAAGCCCTCGCGCCGCAACCCGGCGAACAGGAACGCACCGGGGACGCGGCAGACCAGGCGGACGTGATCGACCGCGCGGAGGCCGCGGCCCGGCTCGACCGCCAGATCGCCGACCTGGCGGCCAAGATGGAGCACGGCGGCTACGGCAACAGCCAGCTCCCGGACGGCACGGTGGTCTCCCTGCGCTTCGCCGACGGAGACGAGGAGACGTTCCAGGTGGTGACGGTCCCGGGCGAGGACGCGGACGCGATCACCTCGGACAGCCCCCTGGGCCTGGCCCTGGTCGGCGCCAAGGCGGGCGACGAGATCACCTACCGAACCCCCCGCGGCGACGCCAAGGCCACGGTGGTGAAGGTGACCCCGCCGAAGTAGGCAGGTTGGCCGTCCGAAGGGCCTCGGCCCTTCGGACGGGTGATTTCGGCGTTGGGGGGAGTTCCGGTGAACGACGACGTGTCCCAGAACCTCGTGGTGTTCCGCATCAAGGGCTTCGACGAGCCGGTGCTGGCCAGCGCACCCACGCAGGCCGAGGACGCGGTCGAACAGGCGTGGGCGAGCGTCCGGCAGCAGCACGGGGTGCGCACATCGGCGGTCCGGGCGGTGTACAGCGAGTGGCAGCCGTCTCCGGCGGATCAGAAGTTCATGGCCAGACACTTCCGCAAGGCCGAGTGCACCTACAGCTTCGCCCGGCCGGCCCCTGGCGAGTGGGAGCGCGCCTTCGCCGAAGCGCGTGCGGTGATGGCCGAGACCCGGCCGCCCTCCGAGGAGCTGCTCCCGGTGTTGTGGAGCACGTCCTCACCCCGCGCCGGCCTGCTCGACACGCTGCCGCACCAACCGCTGGTACCCGGCCGGTTGTCGGTGGCGTTCGCGGTGGTCGGCCCGACACCGCACGGCACCATCGGGATGCACCACGTCACCCGCCACCAGCACGAGGAGATGGGCGCCCCGGACCTCGCCGGCGTCGCGTACCAGAGCTTGGCCCGCGGGCTGCGGTTCGACGTCAGCCGTTCGGGTTCGGAGGTGCTGGTCTCGGTGGTCAGGGAGAACCTGCTGGCCGCGTCCGCGATCGCCCTGCCCGACCTGTACGCCCAGCTGTCGCAGCAGTTCGGCCCGGGCGACCTGCTGGTCGGCCTGCCGTGCCCGGACGAGATGTACGTCGTCCGGGAGGACTCCGGACTGGCGGAGCAGGTCCGGGAGCAGGTGCTGAGTTCACCGTACGAGACGACGGAGCTGGTGCCGTCGGTCCTGCGCCTCGCCCCGGGCGGCGTGGAGCTGCTCGCCGAGCGGGATCACTAGACCGGGATTCCCGGGCTCAGCCGGTGCCGTCCTGCACCGGGTAGTGAAGGACGATCGCCCCACCGGTGGCGTAGTTGGCGACGTCGGCGGACACCCGCTGACCTTCCGGCGACTCCCTCGCCGCGGCCATCGCCGCGGCGTCCGCGAACTCGGCCTCGAAGATCGCGAAGTACGGCGTCTCTCCCTGCGTCGCTGCCACGTCGAAGCTGTAGCGCCACGCGAGCAGGCCGGGCATCCGCGTGACCAGCGGGAGGTGGTTGGTCACGTAGTAGTCGCGGAAGTGGCCGGGATCGGCGGGCCGGGGATACAGGACCACCAGTTTGTGCATGAGAACCTCCGACCGCTCGTCTTTGGCACCCACTTTGCCACCCACCAGACGAGTCAGGCCCCATCCGAGATGTCTCGGATGGGGCCTGACCTGCGGAGCCGCCTAGGGGAATCGAACCCCTGACCTATTCATTACGAGTGAATCGCTCTGGCCGACTGAGCTAAGGCGGCGTGTCTCCGGCTTCCGCCTGGCGACGATAGCAAGTGTAGCGGAGGCTGGGCGCGTCACTTTTCGGGGGGACCGTCGTTGAGGCCCTATGAAGCCGGTCTCACACCCCGGCCGACCCACTTGGAGGCTCTGGCACATGCGGCGAAGACTGCCCCGCTCGGCGGCCCTGCCGGCGGCTGCGGCGTTGCTCCTGCTCAGCACGGCGCCCGCGGCTGCCGACCCGACCTACCCGACGACGCCGATTCCGCAGCCGGCGAATCCCGGGCAGGCTCCGATCTCCGCGCCGATCGGGCCGCAGCCGCTGGGACAGGCCGTCGGGGATGCCGGGACCGCGCTCGGGATCATCCGGTTGCTGCCCAACGCCGTGCCGACCGGCACGATCCTGCCGGGGTTCGGGCAGACGCTGCCGAAGCAGTCGGCGCTCGAGGCCGGGATGGGCCTGTCGAGCGCGTCGGCGAACTCGGACGCCTACCTGAGCTACGAGAAGGCGATCGCGCAGGCGTCGCCGTTCGGGCTGTCGGTCGGCGGGAACGCGCCGCAGACGCCCGGCAGTGTCGTGCAGACCGCGTTGCCGGACAACCCGCAGCCGATCAGCGGGGGGCTCAACGCGCCGCCCAACCCGCTGCTCAACGTGGGGCTGCTCAACGGCAGCGCGCACGCGCGGTGGAGCCCGACGCTCGGTCCGTGCGTCGACACCATCGCCGACGCCAGCACGTCGGTGGCCAGCCTGTCGCTGCTGAACGTCGTTCCTTCGATGCCGAACCTCGGACTGGACGCGCTGAAGCCGAAGCTCGACCCGAACTCGCTGGCGAGCGGGTTCGACCTGACCAAGGGACTGCAAAGCCTCGGCGGCCTGCTGCAGGGCGGCGGCCAGACCGCCGCGGACGGCACCGGTTCGCTGCTGAGCCTGCCGAACACGCTGTCGTCGCGGTCGCAGGTGAAGCTGGTCGACATCCCGGGGTCGAAGAACAAGGCCGTGCAGTCGACGTCGACGCTGCAGGCCGCGGACATCGAAATCCTCAAAGGCACGCCGCTGGCGCTGAGCGTCAAGGTCGTCAGCCAGCCGACGCTCAAGGTGACCTCCACCGGCGACGCGAAGACGTCGAAGGTCGAGTACACCGCGCCCGTGCTGACCATCGCGGCCGGCGGGAAGACGCTCTACACGCTGGATGCCGCGCACCCGACCAAGGACATCCCGATCGGGCTGCCGCTCAAGCCGCTGAGCGACCAGTTCGGCGCCGTCAAGGACATCCCGGTCGTCGGCGGACTGCTCGCCACGGCCGCCGGCCAAGTCCAGCAGGTCGGGAACACCGCGGGCACCGTGCTCGACCTCGGTGTGCTGCGGCTGAGCATCGCCGGGCTCGACCAGAAGTCGGCCGACCTGACCACGCCGTTCAAGGGTTACCAGCTGGGCGCGTCGGCGCGGATGTTCGACCTGCAGCTGCTGCCGACGACGAAGCTCAAGAGCCTGCTGCCGGACGACCAGGCGAAGAACCTGCCGTCGTCGCTGGCCCAGCTGTCGCTCGGCGAGCAGATCGCCCGCGCGTACGCGCCGACCGGCGGCGTGGTCTGCGGGACGGCGTCGACGCCGCCGCCCGCGGGTGGCGAGGCGCCGAAGGGCCCGGTGAAGAACCTGGCCTACACCAGCGGCGCGTACGACACGGTGCCACTGTTCTGGACGGGCACCGCGATGCTGCTGCTCGGCGTGGTCATGGTGGCCGCGATTCCGGGCGGGCGACGCCGTCCGCTCGCCGTCGCCGTCGAGCAGAAGCCGTTCAAGCCCTCGCCGCGTCCGCGCGAATGATCCGAGGGGTATGAAGGAACCCGCCAGGCCACGCCTGGCGGGTTCCTTCGCGTTCAGCCCTGGCGAAGCGACATGACCATCGCCTCGACGGCGATGCGCGGCTTCACGTTCAGCTCGATGGCCTCGCGGCATTCCAGCACCGCTTCGAGCCGGCGCAGCGTCGACTCCGGTGTCCACGACGAGGCCGCCTCGCGGATCTGGTCGGCGTGGTCCGGGTGGTTCAGCGTCGCGCCGGAGCCCGTCGCCGTCACCAGGACGTCGCGGTAGAAGCCGACCAGGTCGACCAGCGCGAGGTCGAGCGTGTCGCGCTGGGTGCGGGTCGCGCGGGACTTCTGCTTCTTCTCCAGCTGCTTGACCGCGGCCTCGGCGGCTCGCTTGGCGCCGGCGACGCCCTTGCCGACGCCGTCGCCACCCATCGCCGTGCGCAGCTCGTTGCGCTCGTCTTCGTCGCGCGCCTTACTAGCCTCTCCCGCGTCCGCCTCGGCCGCGCTGATGAGCTGGTCGGCGCAGGTGAAGACGTCGCCCATCCGGCGGAGGCCGAGCGGGATCCGCAGCACGGTGGCCCGGCGCTGCCGCGCGGCTTCGTCGGTGGCGAGCCGGCGCGCGCGGCCGACGTGGCCGCCGCACACGGAAGCGGCCCAGTGCGCGCGTTCGGCGTCGACGTTGTCCCGGCGCATCAACACGTCGGCGATCGCCTCGGGCGGTGGCGTCCGCAGCGTGACCAGGCGGCAGCGCGAACGGATCGTCACCGAGACGTCTTCGGGGTGGTCCGACGGCGCGCACAGCAGGAACACCGTGCGGTCCGGCGGCTCCTCGACGGCCTTCAGCAGCGCGTTCGACGCGCCTTCGGTGAGCCTGTCCGCGTCCTCGATGACGACGACCTGCCAGTTGCCGGTCGTCGGGCGGCGCGCGGCGGCCTGCACCAGCGCGCGCATCTCGGCGACCGAGATCGACAGCCCTTCCGGCACCACGAGCCGGACGTCGGCGTGCGTGCCCGCCATCGTCGTGTGGCAGCCGGGGCAGGCGTCGCAGCCGGTGCCGGTGCTGCACTGCAGGGCCGCGGCGAACGTCCGGGCGGCCACCGAGCGGCCGGAACCGGGCGGGCCGGTGAGCAGCCACGCGTGCGTCATCGCGCCGGGTGGCGCCGGCTCGCCGGCGACGATCTTGGCGGCAGCCGCAGCGGCCGAGCTCAGCGTTTCGACCGCGGGTTCCTGGCCGACCAGCTGGTTCCAGACACCGATGCGTTCGGTGGTCGTCACTTCGCCTCCACGCGAGGCTCTTCCGGGGTCTCGATGGGCAGCGTGTCCAGTGGCAACGTCACCGGCTTCTCCGTCGTCGGCGCCAGCGCGGCCAGCCGTCCGACGAACACGGCGCGCAGCGCGGTGCGGATGCGCTCGGCGACCTCGGCGTCCGTGCCGTCGGCGTCGATCACGACGTACCGGTCCGGGTCGGCCGCGGCCATCTCGGTGAGCAGGTGCTGGACCCGCCACTGGTCGTTCAGTGCGGCCGACTTGTCGCGCGGTGCGCCGTTCGGGGCGGCGTCGAGCAGGATGGTCAGGTCCGGGCGCAGGCGGCCGGTCGCCCAGTCGGCGAGGCCTTCGAGCTCGTCGCTGTCGAGCCCGGCGACGGCGGACAGGTGCGCCAGTGGCGAGTCGACAAACCGCTCCATCACGACCACCGAACCGGCGTCCAGCGCGGGCTGGACGTGCCGCTCCACGATGTCGGCCCGCACCGCGGCCGCGGCCAGCGCCTGGGCGCGCGCCCCGGTGAGCGAGGCGCCGGAAACGAGCGCGGTGAGCCGGTGGTCGTCGAGCGCGGGGTCCGCGGCGACGACGACCGGCCGCGTGCCGCCGCGCATCCATTCGGCGAGGTTGACGGCCTGGATGGCGGTGTTGATCGCGGTGGTGCCCTCGACGGCGATGAGGTAGCCGTTGACGCGCCGCGGCGTCCGGCGCAGCGCGTTGCGCAGGTCGGCGAGGATCGGCTCGGTGCGCTTGTCGTCCATCTGCCGGTAGGCGAAGAGCCCGGCGACCAGCGCGATCGCGGCGCCACCGAGCATCACCGGGCGCGTGCCGTCGATGGTGAGCGGGTTGCCCCACACGGTGATCGTGTGCCGGTGCACCGCGCCGACGAGCAGCGGCACGGTGACGGTCGTGCCGAACAGCACCAGCTTCATCATCAGCTGGTAGATCGCGTTGATCCGGCCGCGGATGGCGTCCTCGACGCGCGAGCCGATGATCGTCACACCGGTGAGGAACGCGGTGCCGGCGCAGACGCCGACCAGCACCACGGCGATCAGCGAGATGGTCAGGTGCGGCGACAGCGCCACGAAGGCGAGCGAGATTGCGGCCGCGACGATCGAGAGGCCGAACAGGCGGTCGTGCGGGAGCCGGCGGGCGAGCTTGGGCGCGAACACCATGCCGGTGGCGAGGCCGAGGAAGACGGCGAGGACGAGCAGGCTGAACGCGGAGTCACCGGCCAGCAGGCTCGAGGAGTACGGCTTGGCCGAGCCGATCACGGCGCCGCCGGCGACGAACGCGCCGAACGCGCCCACCAGCAGCCCGCGCACGAGGGGCGTGCTGCGGATGAACCGGAAGCCGTCGGCGATCATCGCGCCGATGCCGAGCTTCTCTTCGTCGGCCTGCTTGACCTTCTGCTCCGGCGTCGCGTGGACGTTGCGCAGCGAAAGCTCGGGGATCCGGGTGGCGATGAGGATCGCGCTGGCCAGGTAGAGCAGGCCGGTGATGATGACGACCAGCTTTGCGATGTTGAGGCTCGGGTCGCCGGGAAACAGGTGGAAGGTCGTGTTGACGCCGGTGATGACGGCGTTCGCGCCCGCCGCGGTGATGACGGCGAGGCCGTAGGTCATCACCATGCCGAGCTGGTTGGCCGTCTCGACCTGGTCGGGACGGCGAAGCAGGTTCGGGACCGCCGCCTCTTTCGAGGGGATCCACATGCTCGACGCGCAGCCGACGAGGAAGTTGCCGGCGAGCAGCCACCAGGGCGCGCTGACGATCGCGATGGACAGCAGGAACCCGCACCGCAGCAGGTCCGCGACGACCATGACCTTGCGGCGGTCGAACCGGTCCGCGAGCAGCCCGCCGACCGGGGCGAACAGCAGCCCCGGGGCCAGGCCGGTCAGGACCACGCCGACGAAGGCGAAGTTCTGCGCGAAGTAGTTGTCAGTGAGCTTCGTGGCCAGGCCGGTGAGGGCCAGGATGTTCAGCCAGTCGGCCACGCTGCACAGATACGTGACGCCCCAAAGCCGCCGGAAAGGTTTGATCGCCAGTACCCGCCGGACCCGGTTGATCGTGGACGCCTCGGCGCCCGACGACGCACCCGGGCCGGCCCCGGGTACCGATCGCACGCCCTCGCTGATACGCCCACCCCACTAGTCACCGCGGTGCCGGACGCCCCCAGGAGGACCCGACCGTGAAGCCAGGGTAGCCCGATCGGCGTCTGGCGCGCGGGACGGCCCCGTGGTGCAGGGCGGGTGGTTGTCGGCGAAGGGACGCTAGTCGAACAGCGCCGTCACGCTGCTGACCAGGCTCGACACCATCTCGATGGCGACGAAACCGAACACGATCAGCAGGACGACGGCGAGCATGACGCCCGCAGCGCTCGACGACGGCCGGTTGAACGCCGGCATCGAAACCGCCGGCATCCTCGGCAGCCGCCGCCGCTTGACGGGCACGAGATCGACGTCGTCGGCATCGCCTTCGCCTTCGGCGAGCGGAGCCTGCCGCACAGGCCGCATCAGCTGCGGTGGCCGGGTCGGCCAGGTGCGCCGCCGGTTCCGCTGCCGGGGCAGCAGGCCCAGCGGCTGGTCCGGGGGCAAGGTCCCGGCCGGCGGGATCGCCTGGGGAGCCTTCGCCTGCTCCTCGCGGAGCGTCTCCTCGACCATCCGGCGCACGGCTTCCTCGTCCGGCTTCACCGGCCCGGCCACCGGAATGGCGATGGGCTCGTGGCCATTCGGAACCGCGGTGTGCGGCTCCGGCGACGCGGTGACCAGCCCGGAGACCGGATCCGCGAACATCTCGCCGCCCGCTTCGGACAGAGTGCCGTCGCGCTGAGTGAGCTCGGGGGCATTGAAGAAGGGAGCTTCACCGTTCGCGCTCATGGTGACCACCTCACTACTGAATGTCCTCGCCTTTCCAGGGTAGCGACGCTGGCGGATAACGCATCCGCCCAATGGCTCTGTCTCGGATGGATGATCGGTCACGCAGCGCAAGCCCGCACCCGAACCACCTGAGTGTCCAGCCCTCGGGGGCATCGGGTCGACCGCCGATGGTAACGGATCGTAGTGAATCGGCTCACACTGGCCGGGTGAGGGCGGGTGGCCAGGGGCTGGCCTGGGGTGACCAGTTTGGCGGGTTCAGCTTGGGGTGTGGTGGGGCGGGACTCGGGGTTGAGGGGCGGTCAGGGCGGGTGGGTCATGAAGGCAGTACGGCTC
>NZ_JMQI01000042.1 GCF_000695625.1 Amycolatopsis rifamycinica | reverse complement strand
GGGGGTGGGGTTCGCGTGGCTTCCGCAGGCCGCGGCGGGGTGGGTTGCTGGGCTTCGGGTTGCTGGCCTTCGGGGGGCTGCGGCGTGGTGGGCCCGGTTCGGGGCAGGTGCCCGGGTGCCGCCAGTTGCGAGCGAGCTGCCACGGCATCGGCGGGCTGCGGGAGGAGCTCCTCGGGCGCGGCGGGTCGGGAGCCGGCTCGATCGGCTTCCACCGGCCGCGGCGGGGTGGGTTGCTCGGTGCTCGGCTCGGCCGGGGCGGGGGGCTCGGCCCCTTGGGTGGCTTGGGTGGCTTCGGTGGTGAGGCCAGGAGCCGGGAGCTGGTCGCCGCTCGGTGAGGGAGGGCTGAGCTTTTCGGTCCGCTCGGTCTCGGCGGCGGAGGATTCGGCCGGATCCGGGCCGGCCGGTGCGGGGGATCCGGGGAACCGGGGCGGTGCCGCGGCCTCGGTGCCCGCGACCGCTGGGCGCGCCGGGGGGTCGGCCGGGCTCGGTTCTTCCTGGGCGGAAGGCGCGAGCACTTCGGTGGGTTCGGCTTCGGTGGGTGGGGAAGTGGCCTCGGTGCCGGGGAACGCCGGCCGCGCCGGGGGATCGACCGGGGGATCCGTGGCCGGGCGGGGTTCGTCCTGCGCCGGAGAGGTGAGCCCCTCCGTGCGCTCGGACTCGGCGGCCGGAGAAACGGCCTCCTCGGCAGCCGAAGGGGCCTCCGCGGAAGGCTGCGGCTCGGCCGCGGGCTCCGGCCGGGCCCCGACCGGCGTCTCGGTCCGCCAGCCGGCCGGGCCTGCCGTGGTCGGGCCCGCCGTCGCTGGGCCCGCTGCGGTCGGCCCCGCCGTCGCTGGGCCCGCCGTGGCCGGTACCCCAGCTTCCGACCCCCGCGCGGCCAACCCCGCAGCCGCAGCGACCGGAGCCGCAGCGACCGGAGCACCAGCCGCCGGAGCACCCACCACCGCCGGCGGGGCACCGTCCCAAAGGGACTCCTCCGGTGGTGCGTCGTCGGTCAGCCTGCTGAAGCCCTCGGCCAGCAGGACCTCGTCCGAAAACTCCGGGGCCGATGGTGCCAGGCCGCGGATCAACGCCCGCACCTGGTCCACCGATCGCGGGCGGTGGGCCGTGGCCAGGGACACCGTGGCCGCCAGCATGGTCGTCGGGGTCGGGTGCAGGACGCGGACCGGGCCGGCCAGGTCGGCAGGCGGCTGGTCGACCGTCTCCACGTACGGGCCCACCGCGATGATCGTGCCCACCGGGGCCGTTCCCGGGACCAATGCCGCAATTTGCCGTTCGCAAGCCTGGGAAACGTCCAACGCCTCCGTGGCCGGGTTCACCGAAGCGTCGTCCGCGACCAGGGGCCAGCCGTCCGCCTTCCACGGGCCGCCCAGCGGCGCCTCCAGGCGCAGGGCCGGGTCCGGCAGGTCCACGCCGATCACGATGATCACGCCGTGGGGGAGGAGCACCACCGCCTCGATCGGGCGGTCGGCCACCGCGCCGACGCCGACCAGGGCGATGCCGCCGATCACGGTGCTGCCGCGGCCCAGGGACGCCAGTGCCGCCCGGATGTCGTCCGCCACCCGGGACTGCTGCCGCTCCAGGCGCACCAGTCGCACCGCTTTCCCCTCCCTGCTCGTCGTTCCGGGTCAACACGCTAGCGCGCCCAGCGCAACGAACCCCGCGACACGGGCGCGCCGCGGCCGCTTGCCCTCCGAAAGTGGGGCGGGGGGTGACTTGTGGTGTTCATGTGGCCAAACAGCACGGTTGGGGTGCAGAATGTGCTACAACGCATCGGAGGCGGCATTCGGGAGCCGCACTGAGGCCGCGCTGCAGCTCGAAGTAGGGCGTAGGGGAAGACGTCCCTCGTCGAGCAAGCGGAGGTAGCAGTGAGCACCCGTGGCAGCACCCGAGGTGTGGTGTACGTCCACTCGTCGCCGTCTGCGGTGTGTCCGCACGTCGAGTGGGCCATTTCGGGCACCCTGGGTGCCCGCGTTGACCTGAAGTGGACGGCGCAGCCGGCCAGTCCGGGTCAGCTTCGCGCCGAATGCGGCTGGCGCGCGCCCGCGGGCACCGGCGCCAAACTGGCGGCCGCGCTCAAGGCGTGGCCGATGATTCGGTTCGAGGTCACCGAAGAGCCCAGCGCGGGCGTCGACGGCGAGCGGTTCTGCTTCGCGCCCGGCCTCGGCCTGTGGCACGGCCGGACCAGCGCCAACGGCGACATCGTGGTGGGCGAGGACCAGCTGCGCGCGCTCGTCAGCATGACCCGCGGCGGCGAATCCCTCGCGCACAAGCTGGACGAACTCCTCGCCGCGAGCTGGGACGAGGCGCTCGAGCCCTTCCGCCACGCCGGTGACGGCGCGCCGGTGACCTGGCTGCACCAGGTCGGCTGAGGCCCGGGACGGGGGCCGGTACGCTCTCCGGCGTGACCACCCCCGCCCCCAGCTCTCGCCAGCGCTGGCTGGTGCCCGTCGTGGTCGTGGTGCTGTCCGTGACCGTCGGCGGCGGCCTGCTCGCGCGCGAGCTCTACCGCCGGCCGGAGCAGCCGGCCGACGACGCCTCCGTCGCGGTGTCGACGCCGACGCCGTCGAGCAGCGGCGAGCCCGGCGCGGCGGACGACGTCCGGATGACCGACGACGCGCGGGCGCACCCGCAGGCCGAAGCCGTCCGCAAGGTCCTGACCAAGTACTTCGCGGCCATCAACACCAAGGACTACCAGCAGTGGACGGCCGTGGTCAGCGACGAGCGGGCGGCGGCCCAGTCGTCGACCGACTGGAGGAAGGGCGTTCGCACCACAAAGGACAGCGACGCGCTCGTCTACCGGATCGAGCGCTCGGCCGGGAACTCGCTGCGGGTCCTGGTCGGGTTCACCAGCCGGCAGAAGCTCGAAGACGCCCCGCTGTTCTTCCGCGAGCCCTGCATCAAGTGGCGGCTCGTCATCCCGATGGTGGTCGAGGACAACTCCCTGAAGGTCGCCGCCGTCGACGGCGGGCCACCACCCGAACACGAGAAGTGCTGAACGCGAAGAAGGGCCCGGCCGGAGCCGGGCCCTTCTTCGGTTCGGGGAACTCAGGCCGCCGGGGTGAACAGCAGCGCGGTGTTGTGGCCGCCGAACCCGAACGAGTTGCTGATCGCCGCGGTCAGCTCGACCTTGCGCGGCTCGCCCGCGACGACGTCCAGCTGCACCCGCGGGTCCAGGTCGGTCAGGTTCCGGGTGGCCGGCACCAGGCCGTGGTACAGCGACAGGATCGTGATGATCCCCTCGACCGCGCCGGCCCCGCCGACGAGGTGGCCGAGCGACGCCTTCGGCGCCGTCACGACCACGTGCTCGCCGACCGCGTTGCGGATCGCCGCCGCCTCGCCGATGTCACCGACCACAGTGGACGTCGCGTGGGCGTTCACGTGCCCGACGTCCGCCGGGGTGACGCCGGCCATCTTCATCGCCGCGCGCATGGCGGCGATCTGGCCGATGCCCTCGGGGTGGTTGCCCGTGATGTGGTAGGCGTCCGAGGTGATGCCGTGGCCGGCGATCGTCGCGTAGACGCGCGCCCCGCGGGCCTTCGCCAGGTCCGCGCGCTCCAGGATGACCACGCCGGCGCCCTCGCCGAGGACGAAGCCGTCGCGGTTCGCGTCGAACGGCCGCGACGCGCTCGCCGGGTCGTCGTTGCGCGTGGAGACCGTGCGGGCCTGGGCGAACCCGGCCAGCGTGATCGGGTGGATGCACGCTTCGGCGCCCCCCGCGATCACGACGTCCGCGCGCCCGGAACGGATCATCTCCACGCCGCTGGCGATGCCCTCGGCACCCGAGGCGCAGGCCGAGGCCGGGGAGTGCACCCCGGCCCGCGCCTTGAGGTCGATGCCGACGTGCGCGGCCGGGCCGTTCGGCATCAGCATCGGCACGGTCAGCGGCGACACCTTGCGGAGACCCTGCTGGTGCAACAGGTCGTTCTGGGTGAGCAGGGTGACCGGGCCGCCGACGCCGGTGCCGATCGACACGCCGAGGCGGTCGGGGTCGACGTCGGTGTGCTCGTCGGTCGGCTCGCGGTACCCGGCGTCGGCCCACGCCTGCCGGGCGGCGATCAGCGCGACCTGCTCGCAGCGGTCCATCCGGCGGGCCTGCACCCGCGGGAGGACCTCCGAGGGATCGACGGCCAGCTGACCGCCGATCTTGACGGGCAGCTGCAGCTCCTCGACCCAATCGGCCTCGATCGCGCGAACCCCGCTCGCCCCGGCCAGCAGACCGTCCCAGGTGGACGTGACGTCCCCGCCGAGCGGTGTGGTGGCGCCGAGACCGGTGATCACGACGTCGATGTTGCTCATGGGAGTCTCCTCAAGGAGGGGAAAGACTTTACTTGGAGTTGGCCGACACGTAGTTCACCGCGTCGCCCACGGTCTTGAGGTTGGCGAGCTCGTCGTCCGGGATCTTGACGCCGAACTTGTCCTCGGCCTGCACGGCGATCTCGACCATCGACAGCGAGTCGATGTCCAGGTCGTCCACGAACGACTTCTCGGCGGTGACGTCGTCCTGAGCCACACCGGCGACCTCTTCGACGATCTCGGCGAGGCCGGCGAGGATCTCAGCGTTGTCAGCCATGGGGTAGTTCCCTTCTCGGTCCATCTGGGGGTCTTGGTCCCGTGGGCGAGTGCCCGCGGGGAGCGTAACGGTGATCAGGGGCAGATGAACGCCTGCCCGGCGTAGGACAGGCCCGCGCCGAACCCGACCGCCAGCACCACGTCGCCGGGCTTCGCCGTCCCGGCCTTGCGCATGTGGTCCAGCGCGAGGGGGATGGACGCCGACGAGGTGTTACCGGAGTACTTGATGTCGTCGGCGACGACCATGTCGTCGCGGGCGCCGCCGGCCCGCAGCTTCTTCGCGATCGCCTCGACGATGCGCAGGTTGGCCTGGTGCGGGATGAGCACGTCCACATCGGACGGCTTCAGCCCGGCGACCTCGAGCGCGCGCAGCGCGATCGGCGCGATCTGGGTGGTCGCCCACCGGAAGACCGACTGGCCCTCCTGGTAGATGTACTTCTGGTCGCGCATGTAGATCAGGTCGACCAGGTCGCCCGCGCTGCCCCACGAGACCGGGCCGATCTCCGGCTCGTCGGAGGCGCCGACCACCGCGGCGCCCGCGCCGTCGGCGAAGATGATCGCGTTGGCCCGGTCGACCGGGTCGACCGAGTCGGTGAGCTTCTCCGCCCCGATGACCAGGACCTTCTTCGCCGAGCCGGCCCGGATCAGGTCCGAGGCGACACCCAGGCCGTAGCAGAACCCGGCGCACGCGGCGTTGAGGTCGAACGCACCCGGGCTGGGAATGCCGATCCGGGCGGCGACCTGCGCGGCGGCGTTCGGGATGAGCGTCGGCATGGTGCAGTTCGGCAGGATGACCGTGTCCACTTCGGACGGGTCGACGCCGGCGTCTTCGAGCGCGGCCTTGCCGGCGGCGACGGCGAAGTCGGTCAGCAGCTCGTCCTTCTCGGCGAACCGGCGCTCGACGATCCCGACGCGGGCCTGGATCCACTCGTCGCTGGTGTCCATGATCTGCGAGAGGTCGTCGTTGGTGACGATCTTCTCGGGCTGCGCGCTGCCGATGCCCAGCACGCGGCTGCCGCGGGAGCCGGGGTTGAGGCTCAGGGCGGGTCGGTCGGTCACGAGGCGTCCTCCTGGCGCAGCGCCGCCAGCTCGGCCGGCGTCTTCAGCGCGGTGATAGTGGTGACGACGCCCTTGAGCTGCCGCTTGACCAGGCCGGTCAGGGTGCCCGCGGGCGCGAGTTCGATCGTGCGGGTGACGCCGAGGGAGGCCAGGCCGTCCATCGTCAGGTCCCAGCGAACCGGGCGAGTGACCTGGGAGACCAGCCGCGCCAGGTACTCCGCGCCGCTGGTGACGACGGTACCGTCCGCATTGGACAGCAGCGGGCGGACCGGGTCGGCCGGGGTCAGCTCGGCGGCGTGGGCGCGCATCGCCTCTTCGGCGGACGCCATGTAGTGCGTGTGGAACGCGCCGGCGACCTTGAGGGCACGGATCTTCGTGCCTTCGAGGGGCTCGGCGACGATCTTCGCGATCGCGTCGGCGGCACCGGAGGCGACGATCTGCCCGGCGCCGTTGCGGTTCGCCGCGGCCAGACCCTGTTCTTCGAGCCATGCGACGACCTGCTCGGGATCCCCGAGCATGACCGCGGCCATCGACGTCGGTTCCATCGCGCACGCCTTCGCCATCTCGGCCCCGCGGACGGCGGCGAGCGCGACGGCGTCTTCGGGCTTCAGCACCCCGGCGATGGCGGCGGCCGCGAGCTCGCCGACGGAGTGGCCGGCGACCGGCGCGTCCGCGGGCACCGGCGCGGTGGCCTGGAGGTGCTCGAAGGTGAGCAGCGACAGCGCGACGATCAGCGGCTGCGCGATCGCGGTGTCCTGGATCTCGTCGGCGTCCGCCTCGGTGCCGAGGTGGAGCAGATCGAGCCCGGCGCGCTCGGACCACTGCGCGACGCGCTCGCGCGCGCCGTCGAGGTCGAGCCAGGGCGTGAACATGCCGGGGGCCTGGGACCCCTGGCCGGGAGCGAGGACTGCTGCTGTCACCCTTCAAGACAACACGGGAGAGGGTGTTTCCGGGGATGCCGACGCTCACAGTGTCTGTGCGGCGTCTTTGTCGGAACCCTCCAAAGACGCGCCGCAGAAGCTCGCGCGTAACCCGGATGCCTTGTCGGGTTCAATCACCTTTCGCTGTTAAGTCCATCACGTGACGCGGCTCTCCTGCGAGGGCGGGTGCCCCTTCGGTCGAACTCTTCGGCCAGTGCGACGACGATGCCCTCGGGCCCGCGGAGGTAGCAGAGCCGGTGGTGTCCCCGTACCGCACGACTTCGCCGACGGGTTCGGCGCCGAGCGGGGCGGCCGGCCCGGCGGCGGCCAGGGCGGCCGACGCGTGGAACTTCATCAGCTCGAGCCACCGCCGCGAGGTCGTCGACGGCGATGCCGATGTTGTCCATCCGCCGGATCGTCATGGTTCCTCCTGCGTCACGCGGCCCCGGTGGCCGCTCGTGCCCCGGGGACGAAGCCGGCGACGCGGTTTCGACGTCCGCCGGTCACCAGAGGCCGCGGGCCCTCGCCAGGCGGCCGACGGTCAGGGCGATCCGCAGCACCAGCGCGTCGCGCGGGTCGGTCGGCTGGCAGCCGGTCAGGTCCGCCGCCTTCCGCAGCCGGTACCGGACCGTGTTCGGGTGGACGAACAGCGTCTTCGCGCACGTCTCCAGCACGCCGCCGCTCTCCAGGTAGGCCTCGACCGTGCGCTGCAACGTCGGGCCGGCCTCTTCCAACGGCCGGGCGATGGTGTCGACCAGCAGGCGCTCGGCCTCCGCGTCGCCCGAGAGCGCGCGCTCGGGCAGCAGGTCCGCCGACCGCACCGGTCTCGGCGCGCCCGGCCAGCCGACCACCGCCCGCAGGCCGGACAACGCCTCCGTCGCGCTGTGGTGGGCTTCGGCCAACGTCGGCACCGTCGGCCCCGCGACCACCGGGCCCTCGGCGAACGCCACCGACATCCGGGCGAGGATCTCCCGCTCCTTCACCCCGCCCTCGGTGGGGCCGCCGACCACGACCACCAGCCGGGACCCCTGCACCGACAGCAGCACCGGGCGGCCGACGCGGGCGGCGCGGCTGCGGACCTCGAACACCACCGTCGGCGGGTCCTCCGACGGCGGGTTGCCGACCAGCACCGTGGCGGCCGCGGACGGCTCCCAGCCCAGCGCGGTCGCCCGGGAGAGCACCGACTCCTCCGCATCGCCGCGGACGATGCCGTCGACGACCAGGGCCTCCAGCCGGGCGTCCCACGCGCCGCGGGCTTCCGCCGCGGCGGCGTACGAATTGGCCGCCGCGAAGGCGATTTCGCGGCCGTACCGGAGAATCCCTTCGATCAGGGCGGCCCGTTCCGCCTCGTTCGCCGCGAAATCGGGCAGCTGCTCCTCGAACACCTCGATGGCCAGCCGCACCATGCCGACCGCCTGGCGCAGGCTGACCCACCGCGACAGCTCGGCCGGCGCGTCGCGGAACGCCTCCGTCGTGAGCTTCAAGGCCTCTTTGGAGTCCCGCAGCCAGTCGACGAAGCCGGCGGCGCCGGCCTGGGTGATCAGCAGGACGCTCGCGCGCTGGTCGGCGGGCAGCCGGGCGAACCAGGGCAGCCGCCGTTCCATCACCGCGATGCTCGCGCTCGCCAGGCTGCCGGACGCGTGCTCCAGCCGCCGGAGCGTCTTCGCGGACAGTCCGTGGTGCTTGGGCACCCGGCGCGGGGCGGCGGTTCCATCCATGGCGCCCGCGATCCTACGTGCCCGCAACTTTGGTACCCCCGCGCGGCAACGCGCGAGGGTGGTCGACGCGTGTACGCACTGCCTAGGATCGGGCCACACGAGAACGGGGGAACCGGATGTGACCGGTTTAGAGATCGACGGGATATCCAAACGCTTCGGGGACGTGGTCGCCCTCCACGAGATGACGTTCGACGTCCGGCCGGGCGAACTGTTCGGCTTCGTCGGCAGCAACGGCGCCGGCAAGACCACGACCATGCGGATCGCGCTCGGCGTGCTGTCCGCCGACGCCGGCGAAGTCCGCTACGACGGCGCGCCGGTGACGCACGAAACGCGCCGCCACATCGGGTACATGCCCGAAGAACGCGGCCTCTACCCGAAGATGAAGGTGGCCGAGCAGCTGACGTACCTCGCGCGGCTGCACGGCATGCCGGCGGCCGACGCACGGGCGTCGGCCGGGAAGTGGACCGAACGGCTGGGCGTCGCCGCCCGCCGGGACGACGAGGTGCAGAAACTCAGCCTCGGCAACCAGCAGCGCGTCCAGCTGGCCGCGGCCCTGGTGCACGAGCCGCGGATCCTGGTGCTCGACGAGCCGTTCTCCGGCCTCGACCCGGTCGCGGTCGACGTGATGAGCCAGGTGCTCAAGGAAAAGGCGGCCGAGGGGGTGCCGGTCGTGTTCTCCAGCCACCAGCTCGATCTGGTGGAACGGCTCTGCGACCGGGTCGGGATCGTCCGCAGTGGACGGATGGTGGCCGTCGGCACGGTGGCGGAGCTGCGGGCCGGCGGCGCGCTGCGGCTGCGGGTCGACGTCCCCGATGCCGGCGACGGGTGGGCCGACGGCCTGCCCGGGGTCAAGGTGCTCGGCCGGACGGGCTCGGTGACCGAGCTCGAACTCGGCGAGGGCGCCGACGACCAGGCCGTGCTCAAGGCGGCGCTGGCCACCGGGCCGGTCCGCGAGTTCGCCCGCGAGCAGCCGTCGCTGACCGAACTGTTCCGCTCGGTCGTCACCCACGAGGAGGTGGCCGCGTGAGCACCCCGGTCCCGGACGTCCGGATGAGCCCCGCGGCGGCGGCGGGCCTGGTCGCCTCCCGCGAGATCAGCATCCGCCTGAAGTCGAAGGCCTACCGCATCAGCACCGCGGTGACGCTGTTGCTGATCGTGGCCGGCATCCTCGTGATCAAGCTGATCAGCGGCAACGGCGGTGCCGACGCGAAGGTCGGGTTCACCACCGCGACCGCCGGTTTCTCGGCACCGCTGCAGGCGGCCGGGAAGACCCTCGGCGAGACCATCGAGACCACGCAGGTGCCCGACGAGGCCGCCGGGCGGGCGAAGCTGGCCGACGGCTCGCTCGACGCGCTGCTCACCGGGGACGGCACGAGCGTGCACGTCCAGGTGAAGAAGGACCTCGACGGCAAGTTCGCGAACGTCCTGCAGCTCGTCTCCCAGCAGGTCGCGGTCGGTCAGCAGGTCACCGCGCTGGGCGGGGACCCGGCCCGGTTCCAGGCCGCCGTCGCCTCGGCGAAGTTCGTCGAGGACCCTCCGCTGGAGCAGCCGTACGACTACAACGGCCAGCAGCTCGTGCTGGGCATCATCGCCGGCATCCTGATCTACATGTCCCTGCTGATGAACGGCCAGATCGTCGCGCAGGGCGTCGTCGAGGAGAAGACCTCGCGGGTGGTCGAGCTGCTGCTGTCGACGATCAAGCCGTGGCAGCTGATGGCGGGCAAGGTGCTCGGCATCGGGGCGGTCGGGCTGATCCAGATGATCGTGATCGGCGTCGGCGGGCTGGTGGCCGGGCTGGCCATGGACGTGCTGACGATCTCCGTATCGGCCGCCGTGGGCACGGTCGTCTGGCTGATCGTCTGGTACTTGCTCGGGTTCTTGATGTACTCGATCGTGTTCGCCGCGCTCGGGGCGCTGGTTTCGCGGCAGGAAGACGTCGGCGGCGTGACGACGCCGGCCCTGATGTTCGTGATCGCCGGGTACGTGATCGGCATTTCCGTGCTGCCGTCGGATCCGGGCAACACGTTCGTCGAAGTGCTTTCGGTGATTCCGGTGTTCTCGCCGACGCTGATGCCGATGCGGCTCGCGATGGGCGGGGTGCCCGTTTGGGAAGCCGTGGTGTCGGTGGGGCTGGTGGTGCTGCTGATTCCGGGGCTGATCTGGTTCGCCGCGCGGATCTACCGGAACGCCGTCATGCGCACCGGCGCGAAGGTGAAACTCCGCGACGCCCTGCGCGCCGCCTGAGGTATTCGCCGGCGGTAATGCTCGAGGCCGCCCGGCGCTTGCGGTTTACGCTGCGCCGGACGGCCTCGTCTCCCCGGTCCCCACCGGTAGAACCAGTATGGCCACGGGTGATCTTCGCGCGCCAGTCGTCTCACTCGATCGTGGGGCGCACGAGTTGCCGCCCTGGGGTACTTGATCGACGATCCGGGGAAAATCCGTGGAGGGAGTCGATGTGGGCGAGCAACTGAAGGACGGGCTCGGACAGGCGTGGGCCATGGTGGCCACGTTCGTCCCGAAACTCGTGGGATTCCTGGTCGTCCTGCTGATCGGCTGGCTGATCGCGAAAGCCGTCTCGAAAGGGCTGGCGATCGTGCTCGGGAAAGCCGGATTCGGGAAACTCGTCGAGCGCACCGGCCTGAGCGGGAAGATCGGCCAGCAGAAGTTCGACGCGACGGGGATCCTCGTCAAATTGGTGTATTACTTCATTCTGCTGATCGCGCTGCAGCTGGCGTTCGGCGTGTTCGGGCCGACCAACCCGGTGAGCCAGTTGCTCAACGACATCATCGCGTTCCTGCCGCGGATCGTGGTGGCTCTGGTGCTCGTCGTGGTGGCCGCGGCGATCGCGAAGGTGGTGCGGGACGTCGTCGCGTCCGCGCTGTCCGGCCGCGGGGCGGCGCGCCCGCTGTCGGTGGCGGCCTACTGGCTGATCATGGCGTTCGGCATCATCGCGGCGCTGGGCCAGGTGAACATCGCGACGGCGATCACCGGGCCGGTGCTGATCGCGGTGCTGGCGACGATCGGCGGCGTGATCGTGGTCGGCTTCGGCGGCGGCCTGATCAAGCCGGCCCAGGACCGCTGGCGCGGCTGGATGGCGAACATGGAGCACCAGCTGGAGACGCCGGCGCAGCGCACGGGCGAGATGGGCACCGGCCCGGCGGCCCCGCGCGCCAAGGTCGGCGTGGACAGCACCCCGACGTCGCCGGTCGGCACCCCGCGCCCGCAGGGCTGAGGCAGCGGGAGCGGCGCGGGCCCGGCGGTCGGGGAAGCCGCCGGGCCCGCGCCGTGCCGTGCTCCGGAGGTCTTGGACGAGTGGCTAGGTCCGGTCGGGTGGTGCACGCCGAACCGCGGGCCCACGGCCTTCGGCGTGAGAACACCCGCCGCTCGAGGTCGAGCTGGAGGTCGCCGGCAAGGCCGTCCGCTGCGTGATGGTCGACCCGGGCTGGGACGGCCTCCCCGCCGCGCCGGCGCAAGACGATCACCGCCGTCAACGGCAGGACGTTCGGCGTGCACGCGCGCGTGGTCCGCGGTGGCACGCTGCGCGTCGGCGACGTCCAGACCGTGGGATGTTCCGCCCCTCACACTCCCTGGGGAATGCGTCCGTCAGCGAGCATGTTGGGAGCGGTAGGACGAAAGGGGCGTGACGTGGACTTCCTGCTGCACCACGGGATCACCGTGCTCGGCCAGTGGATTTCGATCGCGGAGCTCGCCGGGCAGGTGTTCGCGCTCGCCGTCGTGTTCCTCGCGCAGCGCCGCACCCTGTGGACGTGGCCGGTGCAGGTCGGGGCCACCGTGCTGCTGTTCGCCGTCTACGTGTCCGCGCACCTCGGCGGGCTCGCCGCCCGGCAGGTCGCCATCCTCGCCATCTCCGTCTACGGCTGGTGGGCCTGGACGCGCCGCCAGGACCCGGTGTTCGGCGTCGTCGTCCGCACGGGCCGGCCGGTCGAACGGCTCGCCATGGTCGGCGCCTTCGTCATCGGAACCACCGTGATGGCCCTGGTCCTCGACGCCCTGCACGCGTCCTGGGCGCCCTGGCCGGACGCCGCCATCTTCGTCGGCACCCTCGTCGCCTTCGGGGCACAGGGGCTCGGGCTGGTGGAGTTCTGGCTGGTCTGGCTGGCCGTCGACGCGATCGGCGTGCCGCTGCAGATCTCGTCCGGGCTCTACTTCTCCGCCGCGATCTACATCGTGTTCGCCGGGCTCGTCGTGCACGGCTGGTGGAGCTGGAACCGCTCGGCCCGGCGCGTCGCCGCCCGGCCCGGGGTCACGGCAGCATCCAGCTGAGCGCCGCGGTGCTCTGACCCCACACGATCAGGCACATCACCAGCAGCAGCCCGACGCTCCACGGCAGCACCTTCCGCAGCAGTTTCCCTTCTTCGCCGGGCAGGTTCGCCGCCACGCAGGCGATGGTGAGGTTCTGCGGCGACACCATCTTGCCGAGGACGCCGCCGGAGCTGTTCGCCGCGGCCAGCAGGTCCGCCGGGAGGCCGGTCTGGTGCGCCGCCGTCACCTGGAGGGCGCCGAACAGCGCGTTGGCCGAGGTGTCCGACCCCGACACCGCGACGCCGAACCAGCCCAGCACCGGGGACAGGAACGCCAGGCCGGCGCCCGCGGCGGCGATGAACGTGCCGATCGTGGTCGTCTGGCCGGACAGGTTCATCACGTAGGCCAGCGCGAGCACCCCGGTGACGGTGAGGATCGCGAACCGCAGCTCCTTGACCGTCGCCAGCCACTCCCGCGCGGTGTCGCCCGCCTTCACCGCCAGGATCGCCGCGGTGAGGACGCCGGCCAGCAGCACCAGCGTGCCGCCGGTGTTGAGCAGCGGTAGCGAGAACGTGTTGCCGGACACCGGTTTCCCGTTCGGCGCGACGACGTTCAGGCCGGGCCAGTGGAACTTCCAGGTCGCCTTGTCCAGCAACCGCTTGACCGGCGGCAGCACGGCGATCGAGAAGATCACGATGATGAACAGGTACGGCAGGTACGCCTTGACGACGTCGTCCCGCGAATCCTCCGGCGGCGCTTCGGCGGTCGTCGTCCCGCCGGTGCCGATCCGGACGGCTTCGGGCACCGGGCGCCGGGTCTGGGGCAGGGCCACGAGCGCGGCCGCGCCGGCGAGCGCCGCGCCGATGTCGGCCAGCTGCGGGGACACGTAGTTCGAGGCGAGGAACTGCACGAGCCCGAACGCGACGCCGCAGACGAGCGCGGGCAGCCAGGTGTCCTTGAGACCGCGCCTGCCGTCGACGATGATCACCAGCAGCAGCGGCACGACCAGGGCGAGCAGCGGCGTCTGGCGCCCGACGATCGACGAGACCTCCTGCAGCGGCAGGCCGGTGACCTGGGCGAGGGTGACGACCGGGGTGCCCATGGCGCCGAACGCGACCGGCGCGGTGTTGGCGACCAGCGCGACGACGGCGGCCTTGACGGGGTGGAACCCGACGGCCACCAGCATCACGGCGCTGATCGCGACCGGGGCGCCGAACCCGGCCAGTGCCTCCATGAGCGCGCCGAAGCAGAAGGCGATGATCAGGGCCTGGATGCGCGGGTCGTCGGAGATCCGGCCGAACGAGCGGCGCAGGACGTCGAAGTGCCCGGTCCGGACGGTGAGCCGGTAGATCCACAGCGCGTTGACGACGATCCACATGATCGGCCACAACCCGAAGGCGGCGCCCTGCAGCGCGCCGGAGACGGCCTGCACGACCGGCATCCCGTACGCGGCGATCCCGACGACCAGCGCGACGAGCAGCCCGATCAGGGCGGCGTGGTGCGCCCGCATCCGGACGGCGCCCAGCAGGACGAGGACGGTGGCGAGCGGCAGCACGGCCACCAGCGCGGACAGGCCCAGCGAGCCCAGCGGAGTCAGATCCTGCGTGAACACGGGCGACCTCCGTTTCCACGATGCGAAAACGGCCTTTCGGCGGGTGCCCGAGATCTTCGTCACAAACCAGGCGGTCCGTCAAGAACTTGAGACCGGTTGGCCCAACGAGTCAGCGCTTCACGGCTTCGGCAGCACCGCGAGGGCGGTCTCGGCGATCGTGCGGATGCGTTCCGGCTCCACGCCGCCCTTGCCCAGTGCTTCGAGGCCGCGCAAGACCGCCAGGACCAGCCCGGCGAGGTGGTCCGGGTCCTGGCCAGTGGCGATGTCACCCGCGCGCTGAGCCCCCGCGATGCACGCCGTCAAGTGGTCCTGCAGGTCGCCGAACAGCTGCCGGCTGCGGGTCGCGACCGCCTCGTCGTGCTCGGCGCATTCGGCCGTGCTCTTCGCGATCAGGCAGCCGCGGCGCTCCTGGTCGGTGGCCACCGATTCGGCGATCGCCCGGATGTGGTCGCCGAGCCGCCGGTAGGCCGTGTCGTCGGGGCCTTCGAGCTGATGCCGCGTGCCGATGGCCAGTTCGCCGCAGTAGTGGTCGAAGACGCGCAGGAACAGCGCGTGCTTGTCGCCGAAGGCGCCGTAGAGGCTGCCCTTGCCGAGGCCGGTCGCGGCGGCGATGTCGTCGACCTTCGTGCCCGCGTAGCCGGTTTCCCAGAACTGGTCCCTGGCCGCGCGCAGCACCGCCGCCTCGTCGAAGCTCCGGGGTCTCGCCATGGCCTCAGGGTACCCATTCTTGACTGCTTGGTCCAGAACGGCGTACGTTCTGGACCAGACAGTCAAGAACTTGGGAGGAATCGTGCAGCTGGAAAACAAGACCACCGTCGTCACCGGTGGCGGCACCGGCATCGGGCTGGCCGTCGCGAAGCGGTTCGCGGCCGAAGGAGCGCACGTCTTCATCACCGGGCGCCGCAAGGAGGTGCTCGACGACGCCGTGGCGGAGATCGGCGGCAGCGTGACCGCGATCCGGGCCGACTCGGCGAACCTGGCCGACCTCGACGAGGTCTACCGCGCGGTGGCCGAGCGTGGCCGCGGGCTGGACGTCGTCGTGGCCAACTCCGGCGGCGGGAGTTTCGCCCCGCTCGGCGAGATCACCGAGGAGCAGTTCGACGCGACGTTCGCCACCAACGTCAAGGGCGTGCTTTTCACCGTGCAGAAGGCGCTGCCGCTGCTGAACGCGAACGCGTCGATCATCCTCACGGGCTCGACGACGTCGACGCGGGTCGCCCCGGCCTTCAGCGTCTACGCGGCGACGAAGGCCGCCGTCCGCAACTTCGCCCGCAGCTGGGCAGTCGACCTGAAGGGGACGGGCACGCGGGTCAACGTCCTGAGCCCGGGACCGACGCGCACCCCGGGCCTGCTCGGCCTGGTTGACGCCGACGCCCAGCAGGGCCTGGTCGACGGCCTCGTGGCCGAGGTCCCGCTGGGCCGCCTCGGCGACCCGGCGGAAATCGCCGCCGCGGCGCTGTTCCTGGCCTCCGCGGAGTCGAGCTTCGTCAACGGCGTCGAGTTCTTCGTCGACGGAGGTCAGGCGCAGGTCTAATGCGAGGTCGCGTGGGAGGGCTTCAGGTCGGCGAGGGTGCGGACGCCCAGCAGCTGCATCGTGCGGACCATCTCGGTCCGCAGGATGTCGACGCAGCGCTGGACGCCGCGCTCGCCGCCGGCCATGAGGCCGTACAGGAACGCGCGGCCGATGAGGACCGCGTCGGCGCCGCGGGCGATGGCCGCCACGATGTCGCCGCCGGACAGGATGCCGGTGTCGATCCAGACCTCGGCGCCGCCCTGGATCTCGTCGAGCACCGCCGGGAGCAACTCCAGGGGTGTCGGCGCGCGGTCGAGCTGGCGGCCGCCGTGGTTGGACAGCAGCACCGCGTCCGCGCCGTGCTTCACCACGTCGCGGGCGTCGTCGACGTTCTGCACGCCCTTGACCACCAGCTTGCCGGGCCAGGTGCGGCGCACCCAGTCGAGGTCGTCGTAGTTCAGCGTCGGGTCGAACAGCTTGTTCAGCAGCTCGGCGACGGTGCCGTCGAAGTGGTTGAGCGAGGCGAAGGTCAGCGGCTCGGTGGTGAGCAGGTTGAACCACCACGCGGGGTGCAGCGCGCCGTCGAGGAACGTCTTGAGCGTCAGCGCCGGCGGGATGGTCAGGCCGTTGCGGACGTCGCGCAGCCGCGAGCCGCCGACCGGGGTGTCCACGGTCAGCATGAGGGTGTCGTAGCCCGCGGCCCAGGCGCGATTCATCAAATCTTCACCGGCGCCGTGATCGCGCCAGACGTAGAGCTGGAACCACTTGCGGGCGCCCGGCGCGGCTTCGGCGAGGTCCTCGATCGACGTCGTCGCCATCGTCGAAAGCCCGACCGGGATGCCGTTGCGCTCGGCGACGCGGGCCACCGCGCGCTCGCCCTCGTGCTGCATCATGCGGGTGAACCCGGTGGGGGCGAAGGCGAACGGCAACGCCGACGTCTTGCCGAGGATCTCGCGCGTGGTGTCCACATCGGACACCCCGCGCAGCACGTTCGGGTGGAACTCGATGCGACGGTACGCCTGCCGGGCGCGGCGCAGGCTGTCCTCGAGCTCGGCCGCGCCGTCGGTGTAGTCGAACGCGGCCCGCGGGGTGCGCTTGCGGGCGATCATCCGCAGGTCGGCGACGGTGTGCGCGTTCGCCAGCCGCCGGTCTGTCGGGTTCAGCACGATCGGCTTCGGTCGCAGGATCTGCTGCAGCTCACTCGGCCTCGGCAGCCGGCGCTTCGTCACCTTCATCAACTCCCTGCGTGCAGCGGGACCCGACAGACATCGGATGTCTGCCGGGTCCCGAACCTAGCATCGTTTCCCCAGCGCGGGGTCACGCGTTCCCGGACTCCGACGTCTGCGGCCCGGCGGCCGCGATGTCGTCGAGCCGGTACTTCGTGGCCGCTTCGAGGACCTTCGCCTGGTCGACCTCGCCGCGCTTGGCCAGGATCGACAGCGCGCCGACGGTGATCGACTCGGCGTCGACCAGGAACTTCCGCCGCGCCGCCGGCCGGGTGTCGGAGAAGCCGAAGCCGTCCGTGCCCAGCGTCAGCATGTCGGTCGGGACGTACGGGCGGATCAGGTCCGGCACCGCGCGCATCCAGTCCGACACCGCCACGACCGGCCCGTTCGCCCCGGAAAGCGCCTCGGTGACGTACGGCACGCGCGGCTCGCTGCCCGGGTAGAGCAGGTTGTCGTGGTCGATCTCGACGGCCTCGCGCCGCAGCTCGGTCCACGACGTCGCCGACCACACCGCGGCCCGCACGCCCCACTCCTCGGCCAGCTTCCGCTGCGCCTTGAGCGCGTCCGGCATCGTGACGCCCGAGACCAGGATCTGCACCTCCGGCCCGTCGCCCTCGGGGGCGTCGGCGTACTTGTACAGGCCCTTCAGCAGGCCGTCGACGTCGAGGTTCTCCGGCTCGGCGGGCTGCTGGTACGGCTCGTTGTAGATCGTCATGTAGTAGAAGACGTTCTCGCCGTTGCCGTCCGGGCCGGTCTCGCCGTACATCCGGCGCAGGCCGTCCTTGACGATGTGCGCGATCTCGAACGACCACGCCGGGTCGTAGGCCACCGCGGCCGGGTTGGTCGCCGCCAGCAGCAGCGAGTGCCCGTCCGCGTGCTGCAGGCCCTCACCCGTCAGGGTGGTGCGGCCGGCGGTGGCGCCGAGGACGAACCCGCGGGCCATCTGGTCGGCGGCGGCGTACAGGCCGTCACCGGTCCGCTGGAACCCGAACATCGAGTAGAAGATGTAGATCGGGATCATCGGCTCGCCGTGCGTCGCGTACGACGTGCCGACGGCGGTGAACGACGCGGTGGAGCCCGCCTCGTTGATGCCCTCGTGCAGCAGCTGGCCCTTCTCGGACTCCTTGTAGGCCAGCATCAGGCTCGCGTCGACCGACGTGTACGTCTGGCCGTGCGGGTTGTAGATCTTGGCCGTCGGGAACATCGAGTCGAGGCCGAAGGTGCGGGCCTCGTCCGGGATGATCGGGACGACGCGCTTGCCGATCTCGGAGTCCTTCGCCAGCTCGCGGACCAGCCGGACGAACGCCATCGTGGTGGCGACCTCCTGCTTGCCGGAGCCCTTCCGGATGCCCTCGTAGACCTTGTCGCCGGGGAGCACGAGCGCCTTCGCGGCCTTCGGACGGCGTTCCGGCAGGAAGCCGCCGAGCGCCTTGCGGCGGCCGATCATGTACTCGATCTCGGGCGAGTTCGCGCCCGGGTGGTAGTACGGCGGCAGCTTCGGGTTGCGCTCCAGCTCCTCGTCGCTGATCGGGATCCGCTGCGAGTCGCGGAACAGCTTGAGGTCGTCGAGGGTGAGCTTCTTCATCTGGTGCGTGGCGTTGCGGCCCTCGAACGCCGGGCCCAGGCCGTAGCCCTTGATCGTGTGGGCCAGGATCACCGTCGGCTGGCCGTGGTGCTCCAGCGCCGCCTTGTAGGCCGCGTACACCTTGCGGTAGTCGTGGCCGCCGCGCTTGAGGTTCCAGATGTCGGCGTCGGAGAGGTCCTTGACCAGGTCCTTCGTCCGCGGGTCGCGGCCGAAGAAGTGCTCGCGGACGAAGGCGCCGTCGTTGGCCTTGTACGTCTGGTAGTCACCGTCCGGGGTGACGTTCATCAGGTTGACCAGCGCGCCGTCGCGGTCGGCGTGCAGCAGCGAGTCCCACTCGCGGCCCCAGATCACCTTGATGACGTTCCAGCCGGCGCCGCGGAAGTACGACTCCAGCTCCTGGATGATCTTGCCGTTGCCGCGCACCGGGCCGTCGAGCCGCTGCAGGTTGCAGTTGATCACGAAGGTCAGGTTGTCGAGGCCCTCGCCGGCGGCCACGTGGATGAGGCCCCGCGACTCGGCCTCGTCCATCTCGCCGTCGCCGAGGAACGCCCAGACGTGCTGGTCGTCGGTGTTCTTGATGCCGCGGTCGCGCAGGTAGCGGTTGAACCGCGCCTGGTAGATCGCGTTCATCGGGCCGAGGCCCATCGACACCGTCGGGTTCTCCCAGAACTCCGGCATCAGCCGCGGGTGCGGGTACGACGGCAGGCCGCCGCCCTCACCCGCGTGGCTGAACTCCTGGCGGAAGCCGTCGAGCTGCGATTCGCTCAGCCGGCCCTCGAGGAACGCGCGGGCGTAGATGCCGGGGGAGGCGTGACCCTGGATGTAGATCTGGTCGCCGCCGCCGGAGTGGTCCTTGCCGCGGAAGAAGTGGTTGAAGCCCACCTCGTAGAGGGCGGCCGAGGAGGCGTAGGTCGAGATGTGGCCGCCGACGCCGACGCCGGGGCGCTGCGCCCGGTGCACCATGATCGCCGCGTTCCAGCGGATCCAGGCCCGGTAGCGGCGCTCGATGTCCTCGTCGCCGGGGAACCACGGCTCGTTCTCGGTGGGGATGGTGTTGACGTAGTCCGTCGAGGTCAGGGCCGGGACGCCGACGTTCCGCTCCCGGGCCCGCTCGAGGATGCGCAGCATCAGGTACCTGGCTCGCTGCTGCCCGCCCCTCGCGAGGGCTTCGTCGAAGGAGTCCAGCCACTCGGCGGTCTCCTCCGGGTCGATGTCGGGCAGGTGCGCCGCCAGTCCGTCACGGATGACGCGTACGCGTGCCGGGGTCTCCTTGCCGGAGGCGCCGTCGTTCTGCGGGGCCAAGGGGTCTCCTTGCGAAAAGTTGTAGCCGGTGGTGCTCGTACTCGGGGGTGTACGACTCTCCATCGTCGTCTTCCGTCCCGGCTTCCGCACCGCTACTTGGCGGTAACATAGACCGGCCCGGTCGAGCCACTCCCAGCGCGCGGTGTATCGCGCGCGCGTTTTCTTCCTCTCCACCCTAGGGGACGACCCCCGGAGGGGTCGCAGAGCGGGGGCGCCAGGCACCCGAAACGCCGTCGCGGAGGGCCGGTGGCGGGCCGTATCCTGCGACACGAGTTGTCACAGATCCGGTGTGGACGGTTGCGCGCGGAGCCTCACCAGTGTTCGCTATCGGCAACCGGGTAGCCGAGTGTGGCCCAGGCGTACCCTTGACGGGTGCTTCGAAGCCACGCTCCGTCGTAGTTGGAGGAGTGAAAGCAGTGGTCGCCGCGGGAGACGCTGATCAGAGCAGCGTCGCCGAGAGGCTCGGCATCAAGCCCGAGATGGTGGTCCAGGAGATCGGCTGGGACGAGGACGTCGACGACGACGTCCGCGCGGCGATCGAGGAGCAGATCGGCGGGGACATCCTCGACGAGGACGCCGACGAGGTCATCGACGTGGTGCTGCTGTGGTGGCGCGAAGACGACGGCGACCTCGGTGACGCGCTCATCGACGCCAGGGGCCCCCTGGAGGAGACGGGCGTGATCTGGGTGCTCACCCCCAAGACGGGACAGCCCGGGCACGTCGAGCCGAGCGAAATCGCCGAAGCGGTGCCCGCCGTGGGCCTGGCCCAGACCGCCAACATCAGTGTCGGCCCGAACTGGATCGGCACCCGGCTGGTGTCGCCGAAGTCGAAGTCGAAGCAGCGCTGAGCCGGTCCCGCCGGACGGACACGATAGGGTTGTCGTCGCAGGCACGTGTCCGTTCGGGAGAGGAAACGCTGGTATGACCGTCGAGGTCGGTTCTCAGGCCCCTGACTTCACGCTCAACGACTACAACAAGCAGCCGGTCCAGCTGTCGTCGTTCCGGGGTGACAAGCCGGTGCTGCTGGTCTTCTACCCGTTCGCGTTCAGCGGCATCTGCACGGGCGAGCTGTGCCAGCTCCGCGACGAGTTCGCCGACTACGACAACAAGGGCGTCCAGGTCCTGGGCGTCTCGGTCGACACGCCGTTTTCGCTGAAGGCGTGGGCCGAGAAGGAGGGCTACCAGTTCCCGCTGCTGTCGGACTTCTGGCCGCACGGCGAGGTGGCCCAGGCGTACGGCGTCTTCAACTCCGACGCCGGCTTGGCGGTCCGCGGCACGTTCCTGATCGACACCTCCGGTGTGGTCAGGTTCGCCGAGGTCAACGCCCCGGGCGAGGCCCGCGACCAGCAGGGCTGGAAGAAGGCCGTGGCCGAACTGACGGCCTGAGTTTTCCGGCCGGCGGTCTCGTCGCGGGCCCGCCGGCCACCGGGCGCATAGCTCAGCGGAAGAGCACTCGGCTTACACCCGAGCGGTCGCAGGTTCGAACCCTGCTGCGCCCACCAAACCACGCTTGTTCCAACCCCATCCGGTGAATTCCCCACCGGATGGGGTTTCGTCGTTTTCGCCGCCCAGACCGTCCCTGACGTGGTCGAACGTCCCGTGGAGGTTCATTGCCCGGCCGATGCCGATCGGTGGCGTCTCCGTCCGTCTCGGCGGCCTGGTCGCGGATGCCGATGACGTCCGAGCCGCGTGGGCTGTCGAGCACGCGGCGAAGGCTCAGTGAGCACGCGGCCGACCACGGACCCGGTCCTCCCCTGATGTACCGCCTTGCGACGGAGCCTTGGTTGATCTGCAGCCGGGTCTTGTCCGGGTGCTGGCGTAGGCCGCCGGGCACTGCGAGCAGGACGTTGCCCGGCTCCCTCGCCGTGAGCCTCCTCACAGGGTTCGCTCGGTCGCCGGCTCACATTTCTGCTTGGCCAGTTCACCGCGAACGGCGTTGTGGATGTGAACGCGTGATGCGCTGGTAAGCGACGACGCCCATGTAGGAGGACTCCGCAGCAGCTGGCGCATACCGTTGACCGAGATGGGCTGGCTTGGCCGCCTGGATGACGCCCGGGTGCTCAGGTCTTTGGCGCGAGCCGCCGAGTGAGATCTGCCGCAGTCCACTCCCTGGTGGCGTACTGCTCCAGGCGCTAGCGGACGCGGTCGGCGCGCTGGGGATCGAGTACCACGGTCGCGACCGCCACGCCCTTGAACTGGCTCACGGACCTCCAGCAAGGTGGCCGGGATCAGAACTGCGCGATGTCGGCCATGGGGCGGAACCGCAGACACGTGACGTCTGGACTCTGCTTCGTCACGATCCGGTCTCTGTTGGCTGACTGGCGTACCAAACTTTCGATTGTCGCAGACTTGTGCATCACAGGTGTCTTGATTCAGACGCGAATGCTTGACTAGGACGGGGTATGTAGATGCCAAGTGATGTCATTCAGGCGAGGACATCTCTGTCTGTCGCTGATGTTGCGGGCGTGTTCCAGAGCACCTTGAGCGGTAGGCGTGTTGTCTTCGGCAAGATCGATCCGGGCGACGATCCCTTCGCCGGATTGGTGGATCAGCCGACGTTCAGCGCAGTCGCATCGCACGACAAGAACATCGGCAGCTGGGCGGTGCAGATCTACGTCTATGAGGAGAACGACTTCCGGCTGGTGGAACTGCATGCTGTTTACCACTCGGGGTTCAACCGGGCGATGAGTGGTACCAAGAACACCTACTCAAAGACGGCGAGTGTCAAGAACGCGCGCGCAGTCTTCGATGCACTGCAAAGCTCGGACCCGTCGGTGGTGCTTGTCTAGATTCACTGGCGGGTGATGCCACCGTCTCGGGGCGGTCAGCGCTGATCAGCACCGGCATCAGCTATCACGGTTCGTAATCTGGGCGGGCGACGCCTTGCGGGTATTCGATGATTGTGGCTCCGGTCGAGTGTCGCGGCTCGAAACTCATCTCCTTGTCGCCGTAACAAACATTCTGTCGGACCGACTTCATGTGCGTCAGCGTCGACTTGAATGTCGGTAGATCTCATATTGTGGAGGCTTACATGCCGTACACTCCGCCGCCGAACTACAGTCATCAGCAGCAGGCGGACGCCGAAGCGGCGAAGCGAGTGCAGGAGTACCAAAAGCAACTGGCCGACGAGCAGAAGCGGGAGATGCTGGAGCGGCAACGCCGCCGTCAAGAAGAGCAGGCGGCCGAGATGCGCCGCCGCTCTGAGCAGACGCAGCAGCGCCGCTGAGGCGTAAGTAAAGGAAGCCGCCTCGCGAAAGACGAGGCGGCTTCCTTTACTGGGTGGTCAGCATGTGCGCAGAAAAAAGCGGCCATTATTTCGAACTGGCGGAGGTCTGGTGACCTTCCTCTAGGCTTGACGTTGCTGGGTGCGAGCCGGTCCGGGTGCCCGCGACGGCCGACTGATCAGGCGGTGACCGGTTCGGGGGCGACCGCCGTCCGGCGCATCGACGTCACCAGCAGGGCCAGGCCCGCGAACAGGACCGCCGCGATCACGCCGGTCACGTTCAACGCCGTTATGAACGCCGCCTTCGCCTGGTCGGCCAGCTCCGGCCGGGTGACGTCGGTGGCGAGGGTCGTGCCCGCCGGGAACGCGCCGCGGTACACCGCAGCCGCCGTCAGGCCGATCAGGGCCATGCCCAGGGAGCCGCCCAGGTAGTTGCCCGTGTCCGCCATCGAGGCCGCCGAGCCCGCGCGCTCCGGGGGCACCGCGCCCATCACCAGGCCGATGCCCAGCGCGAACAGCGGGCCCGTGCCGAGCGTCAGGATCGTGATGCCCGCCACCACCGGCGCCAGGCCGTCGGTCAGCGCCAGCAGGAGGCTGCCCGCGGCCGACACCGCCAGGCCGCCCGCGATCGCCGTGGCCGGGGTGACGAACCGGGTCAGCGCCGGTGCCGCCATCGTGCCCGCCGCCACGCCGAGGCCCATCGGCGCGAACAGCAGCGCCGAGGCGAGCGGGGAGTGGCCGAGCACGCTCTGCAGGTACTGCGTCACCAGCAGGCCGACGCCGGCCATCGCGACGCCGGCGAAGACCAGCGCGACCAGCACCGCGGTGAACGGGCGGTTCCGGAACAGCCGCAGGTCCAGCAGCGGCGACGCCGTGGTCAGCTGGCGGCGGGCGAAGACGGTACCCAGCAGCGTCCCGGCGGCGATCGCCGCGAGCGGCAGGGCGAGCGAGCCGGCCGCCAGCTGCTTGAGGCCGAACACGATCAGCAGCACCGCGGTCAGGGAGAGCGCCACCCCGGGCAGGTCCAGCCGCCCCGACGCCGGGGCGCGGAACTCGGGCAGCAGGAACGGGCCCGCGACGAGCAGGATCGCCACGGCCGGGACGGCGACCAGGAACACCGAGCCCCACGAGAAGTGCTGCAGCAGGAAGCCGGCGAACACCGGACCGGCCGCGCCGCCCGCGAACTGGCAGGTGGCCCAGATCGAGATGGCCTTCCCGCGCTGCTTCTCGTCGCGGAACATGTTCGTGATCAGGGCGAGCGTCGAGGGCATCAGGGTCGCCCCGGCCACCCCGAGCGCCCCGCGCACGACGATGAGCATCACCGGGCCGGTCGAGCACGCGGCGACGATCGACAGCAGGCCGAAGGCCCCGCCGCCGGCGAGCAGCAGCCGCCGTCGCCCGATCCGGTCGCCGAGCGTGCCCATGGTGATGACGAACCCGGCGACGACGAAGCCGTAGCTGTCGGTGATCCACAGCTGTTCGGTGCTGCTGGCGCCGAGATCCGCGCTGAGCTGCGGCAGCGCGAGGAACAGCGACGTCATGTCCATCGCGACGAGCAGGGTGGGCAGCACGAGCACCGCCAGTCCCAGCCACTCCCGCCGTCCGGCCGGCTTCTCCATGTCCGCTCCTTCTCCGTGGTCCGTTCGCCAGGAGGTCGGAGCCGCCGCGGGCGACCGGACACGGGTGCGGAGATTTTTTCCGGCGAATCCCGGTTGCCGGGGTGGCTAGCGTCGAGGGGTGAAGATCCTCCTGCTCGGCGCCACCGGGCTCGTCGGCCGAGCCGTCACCGCCGCCCTCGAACCCCGCCACGAGGTCGTGCCCGTCTCGCGGACCTCCCCGCTCGTCGCGGACCTGACCGAGCCCACGTCGCTCGACGCGCTCTTCGAGACCGCCCCGGACGCCGTCGTGTGCTGCGCCGCCCACGTCCCGCTGCGCCCGCTCGCCGAGCTGACCGACGAACAGGTCCTCGGCGACCTGCGCGCCAAGCTGCTCGGCCAGGTCGCGCTCGCGCGGCGCGCGGCGGAGCGCCTGCCCGCCACGGGCTCCGTCACGCTCACCGGCGGGACGTTCACCGAGCCGATCCCGGGCAGCGGGCTCGGCGCGCTCGTCAACGCCGGCCTCGAGGGCTTCGTCCGGTCGGCCGCCGCCGAGCGGCCGGGCGGCCCGCGGCTCAACGTCGTCAGCCCCGGCTGGATCAGGGAAACCCTCGAAGCGATGGGGGAGGACGGCCGCCGCGGGACACCGGTGGCGGTGGTCGCCGAGGCTTACCGCGAACTCGTCGAAGGCGACGCGAACGGCCGCACCGTCGTCCCCCGCTGATCGGGAAACTTGTCGAGATGTGCGCGGGGAATCCGGTGTTGTTGCGCGAAAAGCAAAAATCGCCGTTCGGGCGTAACGGGTGATCGGCCGGTGCCGACAGGCCAGTCGGCAAGTGACCAACTCACCTCTGGGGGAACCTGTGAAGGGTTCAGGGTTTTTGAAGCGAGCCGCCGTTGCCGCCGTCGCGGTGCCCGTGCTCGCCGCGCTCGTGGGGGCCGGGCCGGCGCAGGCGCAGCCGGTCGCCACCGGATCACTGTCGTTCAGCGGGGACGGGGGCGACTACATCAGCCAGGGCGGTTCCTACGCGTACTCCACCGAAGCGAACGACCGGCTCACGGTCAACGCGTCGGAGGACCGCAACCACATCGCCGTGAGCGTCAGCGCCTTCAACAGCGACTGGTGGACGGTGGACCTGGCCGCACCCAGCGGCACGGGCCTGACCGCCGGCACCTACGACGCGGCGACGCGGTACCCGTTCCAGGAGCCCGACGCGCCGGGGCTGGACCTGAGCGGGAACGGCCGGGGCTGCAACACCCTGGTGGGGACGTTCACCGTCCAGAACGTCGTCTTCGGGCCGCGCGGGTACGTCCAGACGCTCGACGCCACGTTCGAGCAGCACTGCGAAGGGGCCGAGCCCGCCGCGCGCGGTGAGGTGCACATCGCGAACCCGCCGGCCCCGCCGGACCTGGCGATCGGGCTCAAGGTGGCCACGGACGGCACCGCGAGCACGCTCAACGGCAACGCCTACCTCCACGGCACCGTCGACTGCACCGCCGCGGCCAAGGTCACCCTGAGCGGGGCGGCCACGCAGGTCAAGCGCAACGTCATCATCCGCGGCACCTACACGGCGCAGGTCGCCTGCACGCCGGGCACGCCGGCGCCGTGGACGGCGACCGTGGTGCCTGCCGGCACCACGCCGTTCCAGAAGGGGAAGGCCGAGGTCGTCACCCAGGCGACCGCGCTCGACCCGCAGTCCAACACGAACGTCTCGGTCGACGACACCACCGTCGTCACCTTGGTGAAGAGCTGAACCCAGGGCCGTGGGGCCGCCGGGAAGGCGGCCCCACGGCCTACGCCGCGTGCCAGGCGTGCTCGGCGAAGACCTCGTCGAGCGGGGCGCGGGTGAGCCGGTTCGCGTACGTCGACAGCGTGTACGTCCCGATCCCCAGCACCACCTCCAACGCGTTGCGCTGGGTGTACCCGGCGGCGGTGAACGCTTCCAGCGCCTCGGCCGGAGCCTCGCCGCGCGTGTCCATGACGGTGTGCACGAAGACGCGCAGCGCCTCCAGCCGCGGCTCCGGGAGCGGGGCCTCCGCCCGCAGCGCTGTCACCAGTTCCGGCGAGGCGGCCAAGCGGGTCAGCGTGGCCGTGTGCATCGCCACGCAGAGGTGGCACTCGTTGCGCGCGGCCACCGTCATGATCAGCACTTCGCGTTCCAGCGCCGTCAGGGTCGTGGACTCGAAGATCGCGCTGAGTTTCAGGAAGCCGTTCAGCAGTTCCGGCGAGGTCGCCAGCCGGGCGACGCCGGACGGCACGCGGCCGAACTTCTTCGCGGTGGCCGCCATCGCGGGGCGCGCGGCGGTGGGTGCAGACTCCGGGGTGTGATCGGCGAACAAGGCGTCTCCCGACGTAGGATCGACAACATGGTTGTCGAAACCGTAAACCTGGTTGTCGAGTTTGGCAAGGGCCCGTGACCGACACGCCGGGATACGAGCTGCCCTTCCTCCTCTTCGGCGGCTTCCGCACGCTCATCGACCGCCTGCACGCCGAGCTGGCCCGGCAGGGGCACCCCGACATCCGGCCGTCGTACGGCTTCGCCATGCAGGCCGTCGGCGTCCAGGGGGCGACGGCGTCGGAAATCGGCCGCCGCCTGGGCGTGTCCAAGCAGGCGGCGGGCAAGACGGTGGAACGGCTCGAGGCACTCGGCTACGTCGAGCGCGCCGACGACCCCGCCGACGCCCGCCGCAAGATCGTGCGGCTCACCGCCCACGGCGTCGACGTGCTCCGGAAGTCGGCGGAGATCTTCGACGAGCTGCGCGCGGACTGGGCGCGCACGGTCGGCGCGGAGCGGATTGCCGCGCTGGAGAACGACTTGCGCGCGGTGGTGGGCCCGGCGGCTTACCGGCTCGACGCCGCCGGGTGGTTCTCGGGCTAGAAGCCGCAGCCGGGGTCGGGGGCGTCCTCCGAAAGCGGGCTGCCCGCCGGAAGCACGTACAGCACCTCCAGCACCAGCGGCGTCGACCCGAGGTTGCGGCCGATGTGCACCTGGTCGGGCTTCTCGGTGAACGCGCGTCCGGTGGCGAAGATGCCGTCGATGCTGCAGTCGGCCAGGTTGTGCGTGAGCGTTCCCGCCTTCACGTACGCGTACAGCGTGCCGTCGTGGAAGTGCCAGCCCGTGTAGCCGCCCGGCTGGATCGTGACCTCCCGCAGCGTGTAATCGGTGTGCCCGATGGTCTTCTGGGCCAGGATCGTGCCCGTGACGCCGCTGCCCGGGGTCGCGGAGGCGGTCGAGGGGAGCACCAGGGCTGCGGCGAGAGCGGCCGTGACGACGGCGATCGGCTTGCGCATCGGCCCAAGCTACCGCGCCCGGGCGTGCCCGCGGGAGCGGTGATCCGGGTAGCCTGCCGACGCATGGACGCGGACGTTTTCGGGCAGGTCCTCGGTGCGGTGCGGGAGTTCGTGCGCAAGGAGGTCGTGCCGCGCGAGGCGGAGATCGACGAACGCGACGAGATTCCCGGCGAAATCCGGGAAAAGGCCGCCGGGCTCGGGCTGTTCGGCTGGGCGCTGCCGGAGGAGTACGGCGGGCTCGGCCTCGGCATGGCCGAAGACGTCCGGCTGGCGATCGAACTCGGCTGGACGACGCCCGCCTTCCGCTCGCTGTTCGGCACCAACAACGGCATCGCCGGCCAGGCGATCGTGCACCACGGGACGCCCGACCAGCGCACCCGCTGGCTGCCGCGGCTGGCCGCCGGGCAGGCGATCGCGTCGTTCGCGCTCACCGAAGCCGAGGCGGGCTCCGACCCGGGCGGCCTGACCAGCCGCGCGGTGCGCGACGGCGACCGCTACCGGCTGTCGGGCACCAAGCGGTTCATCACGAACGCGCCGCTCGCCGAAGTGTTCGTCACCTTCGCGCGCACCGATCCGGACAGCACCGGCAGCCGCGGCATTTCCGCCTTCCTCGTGCCCGCGGGCACGCCCGGGGTCACCGTCGGCCCGCACGACGCCAAGATGGGCCAGGCCGGCGCCTGGACGTCGGAGGTGGTCTTCGACGACGTCGAGCTGGCCGCCGACGCGCTGGTCGGCGAAGAGGGCAGGGGCTTCGGCATCGCGATGGCCTCCCTGGCCCGCGGCCGCCTGCACATCGCGGCTTTGTGCGTCGGCCTGGCCGAGCGGGCGCTCGCCGAGGCGGTCGAGTACGCGCGGACGGCCCGCCAGGGCGGCCGGGTCATCGGTGAGTACCAGCTGGTGCAGGCGCTGCTCGCGGAGTCCCACGCCGAGCTCGCGGCCGGCCGCGCGATGGTCCACGAAGCCGCGGCGAACTACGACTCGGGCGAGGACCGCAAACTCGGGCCGTCGTCGGCGAAGCTGTTCTGCACCGAGATGCTCGGCCGGGTCGCCGATCGCGCGGTGCAGGTCCACGGCGGGACGGGGTACGTCCGCGGGGTGACGGTCGAACGGATCTACCGGGACGCGCGGCTGTTCCGGATCTACGAAGGGACCAGCGAGATCCAGAAGCTCGTGATCGCGCGGCAGCTGCTCAAGGGCTGAACTTGCGCTGGAGTCCGCTCCAGGTCGTAGCGTCGGGACCATGACCACCGCACAGCACAAGATCGGCTCGGGCTTCGGTGCCACCACCACGGCGGCCGAGGTCCTGGGCGGCATCGACCTGACCGGCAAGCTCGCGATCGTCACCGGCGGCTACTCCGGCATCGGCCTGGAGACCACGCGGGCGCTGGCGGACGCGGGCGCGCACGTCGTCGTCCCGGCCCGGCGCCGCGCGACGGCGGAAGAAGCCTTGCGGGGCTTCGAAAACGTCGAGATCGACGAACTCGACCTCGGTGACCTCGAGAGCGTGCGCGCGTTCGCCGAGCGGTTCCTGGCCTCGGGCCGGGGGATCGACCTGTTCATCGGCAGCGCCGGGATCATGGCGTCGCCGGAAACCCGGGTCGGACCGGGCTGGGAGGCGCAGTTCGCCACCAACCACCTCGGCCACTACGCGCTGGTGAACCGGCTTTGGCCGGCTTTCCGCACCGGAGCCCGCGTGGTTTCGGTGTCCTCGCGCGGCCACCACTACGGCCCGGTGCGCTTCGACGACCTGAACTTCGAGCGGGGCTACGACAAGTGGCTCGCCTACGGCCAGGCGAAGACGGCGAACGTCCTCTTCGCGGTGCACCTCGACAAACTGGCGCGCGACCACGGCATCCGCGCCTTCGCCCTGCACCCGGGCCGGATCCTCACCGACCTCGTGCGCCACCTGGACCGGCAGGAGCTGGTCGACGCGGGCATGGTCGACGAGTCCGGCCGGGTCACCGGAGGCGCGAAGACACCGGAGGAAGGCGCCGCGACGCAGGTCTGGGCGGCGACCTCGCCGCAGCTCGACGGCCTCGGCGGCGTGTACCTCGAGGACTGCGACATCGCCGAGCCCGCGCCCGTCGACGGCACCCGCACCGGCGTCAAGGACTACGCGATCGACCCCGTCCTCGCCGAGCGGTTGTGGACGGTTTCGGCCGAGCTCACCGGCGTGAACGCCTTCTAGAGCTTCTCGACTTCGCGCACCAGCAGGTCGATCTCGTCCTCGGTGTTGTAGTAGTGCACCGACGCCCGGACCATCTCCGGCAGCGCCCGCGCGGTGAAGTCGTACTGCGCCGAGGTGCGGACCGACACCGACGTGTTGATGTTCGCCTTCGCGAGCCGCGCCTTGATCTCCGCGGCGGGCGTGCCGTCGACGCTGAACGTGACGATGCCGCACTTGCGCGCGCCGGCGTCGTGGACGCGCGCGCCGGCTTCACTCAGCCGGTTTCGCAGCGTCGCCGCCAGCGACGCGACGCGCTCTTCGATCGACGGCAAGCCCCACTCGAGGGCGTAGTCGATCGCGGCGCCGAGGCCGCACACCGCGGCGAAGTCGCGCTCCCACACCTCGAACCGCTTGGCCGTCGGGTCGACGACGTACTCCGTCGGTGACTCCCAGCTGGCCGAGTGCAGGTCGAGCATCGCCGGCTCGAGCCGCTCGCGCAGGCGCGGGTGCACGTAGAGGAATCCCGTGCCACGCGGGCCGCGCAGGTACTTGCGGCCCGTTCCCGACAGCGCATCGCACTTCAGGCGCGAGACGTCGAGGTCGAGCTGGCCCGCCGACTGGCACGCGTCCAGCAGGAACGGGATGCCGGCCGCCTCGGCGACCGCGCCGATCTCCTCGGCCGGGTTCACCAGGCCGCCCTGGGTGGGCACGTGGCTGACGGCGATCAGCTTGACGTCGCCGTCGACGCGCCGCCGCAGCTCTTCGACGTCCAGCTGCCCGGACTCGTCGTCGCCCACCACCTCGACGACCGCGCCAGTGCGCCGCGCGACCTGCAGGAACGCGATCGCGTTGCTGGCGTACTCCGCCCGCGAGGTCAGGATCCGGTCGCCGGGCCCGAACGGCAGCGCGTAGAACACCGCCTGCCACGAGCGGGTCGCGTTGTCGGTGAGCGCGATGTCGTCGGCGCCGGCGCCGAGCAGCCGGGCCACCGACGCGTACACCGCGTCCAGGCGGTCCGCGGCCGCGGCGGCCGCTTCGTACCCGCCGACCAGCGCTTCGTGGCGCAGGTACTCGACGACGGTGTCGGTCACGACGGCCGGGGGCAGCGCCGCGCCCGCGTTGTTGAAGTGGACCACCTCGGCGCAGCCCGGGGTTTCGCGGCGCGCGCGTTCGACGTCGAAGCTCATACGAACTGAATACAGTAGATATCTATTGTATGCAATACTGCCCGCCATGGCCCGCACCCCGCTGCGCAGCGACCTCCTCGAGCAGATCACCGCCCGCGTGCTCGACGGGCGGCTCGCGCCCGGCACCCGCGTCAACGAGGTGCACCTGGCGCGCGAGCTGGGCGTCAGCCGGACGCCGCTGCGGGAGGCGCTGATCGGGCTCGCCGACCGCGGCCTGCTGGTCTCCGCGCCCGGCCGGGGGTTCCTGGTGCCGCCGTTCGACCCGGACGAGGCGCGCCGGCTCTACCCGCTGGTGGCCGAACTCGAAGCCCTCGCCCTGCGCTGGACGTCCCCGCTGGAGCTGGCCGGGTTGCCGGACGCGCTCGACACCGTCGCGGACGAAATGGCGCTCGCCGACGGCGGTGATCTGTCCGCATTGGACGATCGGTGGCACGCGCTGCTGCTGTCCCGCTGCCCGAACCCGCACCTGCTGCGGCTGATCGAGCAGACCAAGCCCCTGCTCAAGCGCTACGAATCGGCGTACTTCGCCCGGCAGGGCCACGCCGGGGAGAGCATCGGCGAGCACCGCCGCATCGCCGCGGCCCTGCGCGACGGCGACGTGGCCGCCGCGTCCGCGGTGCTCGTCGCCAACTGGGTGAAGGCACTGACCTACCTGGGGAAGGACGAAAGATGATCATCGCGCACCTGAGCGACCTGCACCTCGACGGCGGTTCGCGAGCGGAAGACCGGGTCGCCGCCGTGCTGGCCTACCTCGGTGGCTTGGCGCGGCCGGTCGACGCGGTCGTCGTCACCGGCGACATCGCCGACCACGGCGCGGCCGAGGAGTACGCGCGCGCCGCCGAGCTGCTGAAGCACCCGGCGCCGGTGCTGGTGTGCCCGGGCAACCACGACATCCGGGCGGCGTTCCGCACGGGCCTGCTCGACCGGCCGGCGTCCGACGGCCCGATCGACTCGGTGCGGGAGATCGACGGGGTGCTGTTCGCGCTGTGCGACTCGACGATCCCGGGCCGCGGCGCGGGTTTCCTCGCCGACGAGACCCTGGACTGGCTCGACGGCGTCCTTTCCGGCGGCGACGGCCCGGCGCTGGTCGCGTTCCACCACCCGCCGGTCGAGGTCGGCGTCCCGCTGGTGGACGCGATCCGCCAAGCCGGCGAAGACCGGCTGGCCGCGGTGCTGCGGCGGCACCCGCGGGTGACGGCGCTGCTGGCCGGGCACGTGCACACGGGCGCCTCGACGACGTTCGCCGGCGTGCCGCTGCGCATCGCGCCGGCCGTCGTTTCGGGCTCGCTGCTGCCGGTCGAGCCGGGCGCGGACCGCGGCTGGGCCGACGGCGGGCCGCTGGAGTACGACCGCCCGCCCGCGTTGCTGCTGCACGTCCTGCACGACGACGGCCGGGTGACGACCCACCACCGCACGGTCCCGCTCTGACCGAGCGCCACTTTCACGTGAAAGTGGCGCTTTGCCGCGCAAAGCGGCACTTTCACGTGAAAGTGCCCGCCGGGGCCTCAGCCGGTGAAGATCGGGAGGGTGAGGCGGGACGGCCGGGTCGCGTCGTGGAAGACCTCGAAGCGGTTCGGCTTCCCGGTCACCGCGGACGTGACCGGCTCGCCCGTGCCGTGGTTGCGGGCGAACCGCGGGAACGCGCCGCCCGCCACCTGGACCCGCAGCCGGTGGCCGCGGCGGAACCGGTACGCCGTCGGGTCCAGCGTCACTTCCGCCGTCACCACGCCGTCCGCGTCGGGCGTCGGGGAGCCCGGGCGGAGGCGCAGGATCCCGTCGGTCACGTTGCGGGAGACGCCGCCGGCGTCGACGTCGCAGAGGCGCACGTAGACGTCGGCGTGGCCCAGCTCGGTGCGCACGTGGACGGTCGCCGACACCTCGCCGATGACGTCGACGTCCGACGCCAGCGGTTCGCCGGTGAACACCAGGACGTCCGGGCGGGCCTCGACCTCCTGGTTGTCGCGCTGCTTCCACTCGCCGGTCAGCAGCGGGCCGCCGACCGCCGGTGTCGGGTCGGCCGGGTCGTAGGTGAACGTCGTCGGCAGCGCCGGTTCACCGAACGCTTCGCCGAGCCCGCCGATCGGCCGCAGGTGCGCCTCGGTCGCCTGCGACGGCGGCGGCCACGACTCGAAGTCCAGCCACGTCCCGGCGCCCTGCAGGAACAACCGGACCGGGGACCGCTGCAGCTGGGTCCGGTCGCCGAGCAGGTGCGCGCGCAGGAAGCCGAGCTGGTCGCGGATCATCGGGCCCATGCTCGCCGGCTCGCCGTGCGCCCACGGCCCGATCGTGATCCGCGGCGCCTTGCCCGCCTCGGCGAGGGTCCGGAAGTCGCGCAGCTGCCCGCGGACGAACAGGTCGTACCAGCCGGTGACCATCGACACCGGGACGTCGAGCTTCGCGGCTTCGGCGCTGTGGTCGGACATGGCCCAGTAGTCGTCTTCGGGCGCGAAGTGCGCGGTGACGTCCTGGAGGAACGTCACCGGCTTCCCGATCGCGGCGACGTCGGCGCCGCTGATCGGCAGGTGGGCCATCGCCCGGCGGGTCCGGCGCGTCTGCAGCGGGTTCGGCAGCGCGGCGAAGCGTTCCTCCTGGCGGCCGATCATCGCCGACCACGAGACCATGTTGTCCGCCGCGAGCACGCCGCCCGGGTAGAACGTCGAGACGAACTCCGACGCCGTCACGCCGAGGCACATCGCGGCCAGGGGCGGATCGAGGTACGGCCCGACCGCCCACTGCGTGTGCCCGAGGTAGCTGGCCCCGGCCATGCCGATGGTCCCGTCGCACCACGGCTGGGCGCGCAGCCATTCGGCGGTCGCGATCCCGTCCTCGCGTTCGAGGTGGAACGGCCGGAACTCGCCGCCGGAGCCGAACGAGCCGCGGGTGCTCTGGACGACCGTCTGCAGGCCGTGCCGGGCGAAGGTTTCGCCGAACAGCTTCGAGGCCAGGCCCTTGCGCCCGTACGGCGTGCGGATCAGCACGACCGGCGCCGACGTCGTCCCGGCCGGGGCGTACCGGTCGGCGAGCAGCGTGACGCCGTCGGGCATCGGGACGGCGAGGTCCCGTGCCACGAGCGGCTTGGGGCCTTCGGTGCGGGGGAGGCCGAGCAGCTTGTCGACAAGTCGGTCCAGCACGGGCGCCCGCCTTCGGAAGTGGAGTGGATCGTTCCGGATCCGACCGTACCTCAGTTCGCGCGCGCGAGGGTTTCCGGCCGCAGCAGCCTGGCCAGCTCTTCGGCCGGGATCAGGCCCTTTTCGACGACGAGCTCGGCGACCCCGCGCCCGGTGGCCAGTGCCTCCTTCGCGATCTCCGTCGCGGCCGCGTAGCCGATGCTCGGGTTGAGCGCGGTGACGAGGCCGATCGAGTTCTCGACGTACCCGCGCATGACGTCGACGTTCGCGGTGATCCCGGAAACGCACTTCTCCGCGAGGGTCCGGCAGGCCGCGCCCAGGTGCGTGATGCTCTCCGAAAGGGAGTGCAGGATGATCGGCTCGAACGCGTTGAGCTGCAGCTGCCCCGCCTCGGCGGCCATCGTCACGGTGACGTCGTTGCCGATCACCTCGAACGCGACCTGGTTCACCACTTCGGGGATCACCGGGTTGATCTTGCCGGGCATGATCGACGAGCCGGCCTGCACCGGCGGCAGGTTGATCTCGTTCAGCCCGGCGCGCGGGCCGGAAGACAGCAGCCGCAGGTCGTTGCAGCTCTTGGACAGCTTGACCGCGATCCGCTTGAGGACGCCCGAAAGGTGCACGAACGCGCCGCAGTCCTGGGTGGCCTCGACGAGGTCCGCGGCGGTGACGACCGGCAGGCCGGTGCTCTCGCGCAGGTGACGGCACGCGGCCTCGGCGTAGCCGGGCGCGGCGTTGAGGCCGGTGCCGATCGCGGTCGCGCCGAGGTTGATCTCGTGCAGCAGCGCGACGGCTTCGCCCAGCCGCTGCCGGTCCTCGCCGAGCATCACCGCGTAGGTGCCGAACTCCTGCCCCAGCGTCATCGGCACGGCGTCCTGCAGCTGCGTGCGGCCCATCTTCAGCACGTCGTGGAACTCGACGGCCTTGGCCGCGAACGCCTTCTCCAGCACGATCATGGCTTCGGACAGCTGCCGCACCGCGATGATCGTCGCGACGTTGACCGCGGTCGGGTAGGCGTCGTTCGTCGACTGCCCGAGGTTGACGTGCTCGTTGGGGTGCACGACGTGGTAGTCGCCCTTGGCGTGCCCGAGCAGCTCCAGGGCCCGGTTCGCGATGACCTCGTTGGCGTTCATGTTGGTCGACGTCCCGGCGCCGCCCTGGATGACGTCGACGACGAACTCGCCGTGCAGCGCGCCTTCGCGGATCTCCCGGCAGGCGGCCGCGATCGCGTCGGCGATCCCGGGGTCGAGCAGGCCGAGTTCGGCGTTGGCGCGGGCCGCGGCCTCCTTCACCGCGGCCAGCGCCTCGATCAGGTGCGGGTAGGCGGCGAGCGTCGTGCCGGTGATGGGGAAGTTCTCGCGGGCGCGGGCGGTGTGCACGCCCCAGTACGCGTCGGCGGGGACGTCCTTGTCGCCGAGCAGGTCGTGTTCGCGTCGGGTGGTCATACGGTGCTCCCCACAGAGAGGTTTCCGGTGAAACGCAGGTTGTCCGGGCCGGGCGGCACGGCCACCCCGCACAGCCCGAGCAGCGCGGCCAGCACCGGGTACCGCGCCCGGTCGCCGCCGTCGGCGATCTTGACCGCGATCGCGGTGCCGTCCGGCAGTGCGGCGACCTGGACGGCTTCGAAGCCGTCCTTGGCGATCAGCCCGGGCACCGCGCGCATGACGGCGGTGACGTCCCGGCGGCTGCCGCCCACCAGCTCCGGGTGCGTCCGGATCCCGTCGGCGACCAGGTGCTCGGCCGTGCCGGGCGCGGCCGTGGCGATCTTCGACACGGCCGTCGCGAGGCCCCGCAGCGTCGTCGCGAAGAGCGGCGCGCCGCAGCCGTCGACGGCCACCCGGGCGATGGCCCGGCCGGTCAGGTCCTCGACGGTGGCGGCGATCGCGCGCTGCAGCGGGTGGGCGGGGTCGAGGTAGCCCGCCGTGGCCCAGCCGGTGAGCTCGCAGGTCGCGAGCATGGCCGCGTGCTTGCCGGAGCAGTTGTGCGCCAGCCGGGACGGCGCCCGGCCGCCGGCGAGCCAGCTGTCCCGCTCGACCGGGTCGAAGGGGAAGTCCGCCGGGTTGCCCAGCAGGTCGGGGGCGCGTTCGCCGAGGACTTCGAGCGCGGCGTCGAGGTGCATCGGCTCGCCGGAGTGGCTGGCCGCGGCGATCGCGAACCCGGCGGGGGACAGGCGCAGGCCCAGCCGCGCCATCGCGGTGGCCTGCAGCGGCTTCGCCGTCGATCGCGGGTACATCACGGCGTCGGGGTCGCCCGCGGCGAACCGCGTCGAGCCGTCCGGGGCGAGCACCACGGCCGAGCCGTGGTGGACGCCCTCGACCAGCCCGTCGCGGATCAGCTCGACGAGGGGTTCGTGGCTCACACGCCCTCCTCGTCGAACGCGCGCATGTCGATCCGCTTGCGCACGCCGAACCAGCCGGCGACCAGGGCGACGGCGATCGCGGGCAGCGCGAGCAGGGTGATCCGGCCGGTCTCGTCGAAGCCCATCAGCACGACGACGGCGGCGAGGAACACCAGCGTCGCGATCTCCGTGTACGGCGAGAACGGCAGCCGGAACGACGGCCGCTCGATGCCCTCGCGCCGGGTCTTGCGCACGTACAGCAGGTGGCAGAGCACGATGATGGCCCAGGTGGCGAGGATGCCGATGGCGGCGAAGTTCAGCACGATGTCGAAGGCCTCCTTCGGCACCAGGTAGTTGAGCCCGACGCCGAGCACGCAGACGGCCGCGGTGAGCAGGATCCCGCCGTAGGGCACGTGGCTGCGGTTCATCACGCCGGTGAACTTCGGCGCCGAGCCCGCCATCGCCATCGACCGCAGGATCCGGCCGGTCGAGTACAGGCCGGAGTTCAGGCTGGACAGCGCCGCGGTGAGCACCACCAGGTTCATCACGCTGTCGGCCGCGGGCACGCCCAGGTGCGAGAGCACGGTGACGAACGGGCTCTGGTCCTTGGTGTAGGAGCTCCACGGCAGCAGCATCGCCAGCAGGACGACCGAGCCGACGTAGAAGACCAGGATGCGCCACATGATGGAGTTGATCGCCTTCGGCATGATCTTCTCCGGGTGCTCGGTCTCGCCCGCGGCCACGCCGACCAGCTCGACCGAGGCGTAGGCGAACACCACGCCCTGCACGATCAGCACCATCGGCAGCAGCCCGGACGGGAAGATCCCGCCGTGCTCGGCGATCAGCCGCGGGCCGCCCGCGACGCCGTCGATCGGCGTCTGCGTCACCAGCAGGAAGATGCCGATCACCATGAACAGCACGAGCGCGGCGACCTTGACGATGGCGAACCAGAACTCCATCTCGCCGAACAGCTTCACCGACACCATGTTCAGCGTCAGGACGACGGCGAGGGCGACCAGCGCGAGCACCCACTGCGGGATCGGCGAGAAGAACGACCAGAAGTGGGCGTACAGCGCGATCGCCGTGATGTCGGCGATGCCGGTGGTCGACCAGTTGAGGAAGTGCATCCAGCCGGCGACGTACGCGCCCTTCTCGCCCATGAACTCGCGGGCGTAGGAGACGAAGGCGCCGCTGGAGGGCCGGTGCAGGATCAGCTCGCCGAGCGCGCGGACGACGAAGAAGGCGAAGAGCCCGCAGACGCCGTAGACGATCGCCAGCGCCGGGCCGGCCTGGGCGAGCCGCCCGCCCGCGCCGAGGAAGAGGCCGGTGCCGATCGCGCCGCCGATGGCGATCATGTTGACGTGCCGGGGCTTGAGGGCCTTGCGGTAGCCGGCGTCGCCCGCGTCGGTGGTGTCGCCGGTCGTGGCCGGGATGGTCTGTTCGGTCACTGGTCCCCGTTCACGATGCTGGTCAGAGTGGCTTCGACGTGCTGCAGGTGCGCCGTCATGGCCGCGACGGCGGCGCTTTCCGAGCCGTCCGCGATCGCGGTGACGATCTCCCGGTGTTCGGCGTCCGACCGGCGGCGCCGGTCGCCGAGCTGGTTGAGGAAGGCGGACTGGCGGGCGAGCGCGTCCCGGATCTCCTCGATCACCTTCCCGAACACGGGGTTGCCCGAGGCCTGGGCGATGGTGATGTGGAAGAGCGAGTCGAGGGCGACCCAGGCGGTGTTGTCGGTCTCGGCCTCCATCCGGTCGAGCAGGTGGGCGAGCAGGTCGAGGTCGTCCTGGCTCCGCCGCACGGCCGCGTACCCGGCGACGGGGATCTCGACGTGCCGACGCACTTCGATGAGGTCGCGGGCCGAGTAGGGCCCGAAGGTGGGGTTGTCGGCCGGGCCGGTCGCGGTGACGAAGGTGCCCTTGCCGGTCTTCGACTCGGTCATGCCGAGCGCCTGCAGGCCGCGGAGGGCTTCCCGGACCACCGACCGGCTGACCTCGAACTCCCTGCTCAGCGCGGCTTCGGAGGGAAGCTTGCCGCCGACGGCGTACTCGCCGCGTTCGATCGAGGAGCGCAGGTGGGCCAGCACGGCTTCCATGGCGCTCACCCGGCGAGGACCACCTTGTCCGGCTGTCTGGCTGTCAGACAGGTTCATGGCGGGAATGCTCGGTGCCGGTGCTTCCGGTGTCAACGCGAACTCCGGCGGGTGTGCCTCAGCTCACCGCGCCCGAGGCTCCCCGTGACCGCCCGGCAGCACGCTGTGTCGTGATCGTTCCCGCCCGAAGGAGCCGCGCGTCGGTGCTCTCGTCCGGTCCCGCCGAGGGGCAGAATCGAGCCCGGCGAGTGCGGGATAGGGTGGGAGACCCGGGCGCGCCGGTCCGATCCACCTAGGGGAGGTTTTCGCTGGTGTCGAACGATTCTTTCGTCCACCTGCACGTCCACACCGAGTACTCGATGCTCGACGGTGCGGCGAAGATCGCTCCCCTCTTCGCGGAGGCGGCGCGCCTCGGCATGCCCGCGGTCGGCATGACCGACCACGGCAACATGTACGGCGGCGACGAGTTCTACCAGCAGTCCAAGAAGGTGGGCATCAAGCCGATCATCGGCATCGAGGCCTACATCGCGCCGGAGAGCCGGTTCCACAAGAAGCCCGTCTTCTGGGGGCAGGCCAACCAGCGCGGCTCGGACGAGTTCGGTGAAGGCGGCGACGTCTCCGGTGGCGGTGCGTACACGCACATGACCATGCTCGCGTCGAACGCGACCGGCCTGCGGAACCTCTTCAAGCTGTCCTCGCTGGCCAGCATGCAGGGCTACTACCGCAAGCCCCGGATGGACCGCGAGCTCATCGCGGAGAACAGCAGCGGCATCATCGCCACCACCGGCTGCCCCTCCGGCGAGGTGCAGACCCGGCTGCGGCTGGGCCAGCGCGAGGAGGCCATCCAGGCCGCGTCCGACTACAAGGACATCTTCGGCGCGGACAACTTCTTCCTCGAGCTGATGGACCACGGCCTGCCGATCGAGCGCTCGGTCCGCGAAGGCCTGCTGGAGGTCGGCAGGCTGCTCGACCTCAAGCCGATCGCCACCAACGACTCGCACTACGTCACCAAGGACCAGGCGGACACGCACTCGGCGCTGCTGTGCGTCCAGGCGGGCAAGACCCTCAACGACCCGACCCGGTTCAAGTTCGACGGCGACGGCTACTACCTCAAGTCCGCCGCGGAGATGCGCGAGTACTGGGACAAGGAGGTCCCCGGCGCGGCCGACACGACGCTGATGATCGCCGAGCGCGTCGAGTCCTACGAAGAGGTCTACTCGCACAAGGACCGGCTGCCGTTCTTCGAGGTGCCGGAGGGCTACGACCAGGGCAGCTGGCTGCGCGAAGAGGTCCAGCGCGGCCTCAAGTGGCGCTTCCCGGACGGCGTGCCGGACGAGTACTACAACGAGCGCATCGAGATCGAGCTCGACGTCATCATCGGCAAGGGCTTCCCGGCCTACTTCCTCATCGTCGCCGACCTCATCAGCTACGCCCGCCGCGTCGGCATCCGGGTCGGCCCCGGCCGTGGTTCGGCCGCCGGCTCGCTGGTCGCGTACGTCCTCGGTATCACCAACCTGGACCCGATCCCGCAGAAGCTGCTGTTCGAGCGGTTCCTCAACCCCGAGCGCGTCTCGATGCCGGATATCGACATCGACTTCGACGACCGCCGTCGCGGCGAGATGATCCGGTACGCCACCGAAAAGTACGGCGCGGACAAGGTCGCCCAGGTCATCACCTTCGGCACCATTAAAACCAAGGCGGCGATCAAGGACTCCGCCCGCGTCCACTTCGGCCAGCCGGGGTACGCGATCGCGGACAAGATCTCCAAGGCGCTGCCGCCGCCGATCATGGCGAAGGACATCCCGCTCTCGGGCATCGTCGACTCGAAGCACGAGCGCTACGGCGAGGCCGCCGAGGTCCGCGCGCTGGTCGAGACCGACGAAGAGTGCAAGACGATCTTCGAGACCGCCCGTGGCCTCGAAGGCCTGATCCGCAACGCCGGCGTGCACGCCTGCGCGGTCATCATGTCCAGCGAGCCGCTGACCAACGCCATCCCGCTCTGGCAGCGCGACGACGGCTCGATCATCACCGGCTGGGACTACCCGTCGTGCGAGGCCATCGGCCTGCTCAAGATGGACTTCCTCGGCCTGCGCAACCTCACCGTCATCGGTGACGCGATCGACAACATCAAGGCCAACCGCGGGATCGACGTCGACCTCGACACCCTGGGCGTCGACGACCCCGAGACGTACAAGCTGCTCGCCCGCGGCGACACGCTCGGCGTGTTCCAGCTGGACGGCGGCCCCATGCGCGACCTGCTGCGCCGCATGGAGCCCACGGTGTTCGACGACATCGTCGCGGTCGGCGCGCTGTACCGCCCCGGCCCGATGGGCATGAACGCGCACAACGACTACGCCGACCGCAAGAACAACCGGCAGAAGGTCAAGCCGATCCACCCGGAGCTCGACGAGCCGCTGCGGGAGATCCTGGCCGACACCTACGGCCTGATCGTGTACCAAGAGCAGATCATGCACATCGGCCAGAAGGTGGCCGGGTACACGATGGGCCGTGCGGACGTGCTGCGCCGCGCGATGGGCAAGAAGAAGAAGGAAGTCCTCGACAAGGAGTACGAGGGCTTCGAGGCCGGCATGCGGGCCAGTGACCTGCGGCCCGGCGGGTTCTCGCCCGAGGCGATCAAGGCACTCTGGGACACGATCCTCCCGTTCGCCGGCTACGCGTTCAACAAGAGCCACGCGGCCGCGTACGGCCTGATCTCGTACTGGACCGCCTACCTCAAGGCCAACTTCACCGCCGAGTACATGGCGGCCCTGCTCACCTCGGTGGGTGACAACAAGGACAAGTCGGCGGTCTACCTGTCCGAGTGCCGCCGGCTCGGCATCAAGGTGCTGCCGCCGGACGTCAACGAATCGGCCATGCGCTTCGCGGCCGTCGGGGACGACATCCGCTTCGGGCTGGGTGCCGTCCGCAACGTCGGCGCGAACGTCGTCGAGTCGATCATCAAGACCCGCGAGGAGAAGGGCAAGTACGCCTCCTTCACCGACTTCCTCGACAAGTCCGAGCTCGTGGCCTGCAACAAGCGGGTGATCGAGTCGCTGATCAAGGCGGGCGCGTTCGACTCCCTCGGCCACACGCGGCTGTCGATGATCCAGGTCCACGAAGACGCGGTGGAGGCCGTCGTCCCGCTCAAGCGCCAGGAGGCGATGGGCCAGTTCGACCTGTTCGGCTTCGGCGGCGAAGACGGGGAGGCGGCTCCGTCGTCGTCCCCGCTGGCGCACCTGAAGTTCGGCGAGGAGGAGTACCCGCGCAAGCAGCTGCTCGCCTACGAGCGCGAGATGCTCGGCCTGTACGTCTCCGCGCACCCGCTGGACGGGGCCGAGCGGATCCTGCGCAAGCACGCCCCGAAGCCGATCGCCGGGATCCTCGCCGATCCGCCGCGGGAAGGCGAGATCGTCGTCTCCGGGCTGATCACGTCGCTGGAGCGGCGGGTCAACAAGAAGGGCGAGCCCTGGGCGATCTGCACGGTCGAGGACATGGACGCCTCCCTCGAGGTGCTCTTCTTCCCGAAGGCGTACGCGCTCTTCGCGGGTGAGCTGATCGAGGACAACGCGGTCCTGGTCAAGGGCCGGGTGAACTGGCGCGAAGACAAGATGTCGGTCTTCGGCGGCGGCCTGGCCACGCTGGACCTGTCCGAGGTCGGCACGGGCAACGGCGACGACGAGCCGCCACTGGTGCTGCTGGCCGCGGCCGAGAAGATCGACCAGTCGGTGGTCAGCGAGCTGCGGTCCACGCTGCTGGCGCACAAGGGGGAGACCCCGGTGCACCTCAAGCTGGTGGGGAAGAACCAGACGGTCTTCGCGCTGTACGACTACCCGGTCAAGGTCAGTTCGATGCTGATCGGCGAGCTCAAGGGCATCCGGGGCATCACCGCTTCGACGTGACGCTTGCAGGGCGGGATCCGCGCGCACAACGCGCGCGGATCCCGCCTTTCGTGTTTGCTCAGTGGGGTATCCCCGGCCCGTGAACACGCGTGAGGTCCGCCCCTCGATGACGTACGAACCCGATCCCCGCCGCTGGAAAGCGCTCGCCGTCTCGCTCACCGCCGGGTTCATGGGCCTGCTCGACGTCAGCATCGTCAACGTCGCCCTGCCCTCGATGCAGTCCGGTCTGCACGCGAGCAGCGGCGGGATCCGCTGGGTCGTCTCCGGGTACGCCCTGGCGTTCGGCCTGGTCCTGGTCACCGGCGGCCGCCTCGGGGACGCGTTCGGCCGCCGGAACATGTTCCTCGGCGCCCTCGCCGCGTTCGTCCTCACCAGCGCGCTGGCCGGCGCGGCCCCGAACGAGCTCACGCTGGTGCTCGCCCGCCTGGCCCAGGGCGTGGCGGCGGGCATGCTCACCCCGCAGAACACCGGCCTGATCCAGGACCTCTTCCGCGGCGCCGAGCGCGGCCGCGCGTTCGGGATGTTCGGCGCGGTCGTCGGGATCTCGACGGCGGTCGGCCCCATCCTCGGCGGCGCCATCATCGCGCTCTTCGGGGCCGAGGACGGCTGGCGCTGGGTGTTCTACGTCAACGTGCCGATCGGCGTGCTCGCGTTCGCCCTGGCGCTGCGGCTGCTGCCGCGCAGTGAAAAGAAGCAGCTCAAGGTCTCCTCGGAGATCGACTTCGTCGGCATCGCCCTGCTCGCCGTCGCCGTCCTCGGCGTGCTGCTCCCGGTCGTCGACGCCGACCAGGGCGGCCTCGGCGGGCTGTGGTGGCTGTTCCTCGTCGCGCTCGTCTTCGGGGTCGCGTTCGTGCGCTGGGAGCATTCGGTGGTCCGGCGCGGCCGGTCGCCGCTGCTCGACACGCGCCTGTTCACCGGCACCCCCGGCTACGCCGCCGGCGCGGCGGTCGGCGCGCTGTACTTCTGCGGGTTCGCCGGGATCTGGCTGGTCTTCGCGATGTACTTCCAGCAGGGCCTCGGCTACACGCCGCTGCAGTCGGGCCTGTCGGTGACGCCGTTCGCGCTCGGTTCGGCGGTGTCGGCCGCCGTCGCCGGCCGGCTCGTGCCCCGCTTCGGCCGTCGGCTCACCGTCACCGGGCTGACCATGGTCGCCGCCGGCCTGCTGGTCGTCGCGCTGCTCGCCGAGCTGGTCCCGCCGTCGGCGTCCGGGTGGGCGTTCGCGCTGCCGCTGCTGTTCGCGGGGGTGGGCGGCGGCATGGTGATCTCGCCGAACACGACGTTGACGCTGGAGTGCGTGCCGGTGCGGATGGCGGGCGTCGCCGGCGGCGCCCTGCAGACCGGGCAGCGGATCGGCACGGCCATCGGCACCGCCGTGCTCGCGTCGGTCTTCGGCCTGGTCCTCGGCCACGGCTACCCGGTCGCGCTCACCGTCGCGCTCGGCTGCGCGGCCGTCCTGACGTGTGGCGCACTCGCCCTGGCGGTCGCCGAGCTGCGGGCACGGCGGCACCGGGCCGCCGAGGAGGAGCACGAAGCCCGGAAGGCCGCCGCCGACGTCCACCGGAGTTGAGAAACTACTTTCTGCAGATTCGCGATGCTCCATCCGAGTGACGAGCACGGAAAGACACTGGCGCTACGGAGAGCAACCGGGTAGATCTTATGGAGCCTTCACTGCGCGGCTTCGGCTACCGACAGTGGCAATCGGTCGGCCACCCGGGGATGGGGTGACCGGCTTGAGCGATCGAGGCGTCCGGAGTTCGACGGAATGGACACACTCGGTCACCTTCCGACCTCTGGGTGTCGGCGTCCGCGGGGGACCGTCCGGCGCACACGGAAGGGCTGCCCATCGGTGCCCGCCGGCGCGTGACGGCGGCGGGCGGGCCCGGGTGAGGGGGAACCGGGCCCGCTCGTCCTGTTTCCCTCGTGTCGTGCGCGCCGCTACCGTCCCGGTCGTGCTGGGATGATCGCGTCCGTCCGAGGCCGACGCGGGGAGTCCCGATTGACCGAGCAGCCGTCGCGGATCCGGGTCTGGTACCGGCCGATGCGCTCCCGCGACCGCGATGAACACCACCGCGTCGCGACACCCCTGGAACTGCTGTTCGACCTGTGTTTCGTGGTCGCCGTCGGCCAGGCCGCGGCCGCCCTGCACCACGCGCTGGCCGAGGGGCACGCCGCGCACGGCGTGACGTCGTTCGCGATGGTGTTCTTCGCGATCTGGTGGGGCTGGCTGAACTTCAGCTGGTTCGCCTCGGCGTTCGACACCGACGACGTCCCGTACCGGCTGGCCACGCTCGTGCAGATCGCCGGCGGGCTGACCGTGGCGGCGGCGGTGTCGAGCGCGTTCGAAGGCGACTTCCGGCTGATGGTCGCCGGGTACGTCCTGATGCGGCTCGCGCTGGTGTTCCAGTGGCTGCGGGCCGCGCGGTCGGACCCGGGCTGCCGGGCTTCCGCCCTGCGGTACGCGATCGGGATCGCGGCCGCGCAGGTGCTGTGGATCGGCTACCTGTGGCTGCCGGCCGGGCTGCGGGTGCCCGCCTTCGCCGTGTTCGTGGTGCTGGAGATGAGCGTCCCCATCTGGGCCGAGAAGCGCCAGGGCACCACCTGGCACCCGCACCACATCGCCGAGCGGTACGGCCTGTTCACCCTGATCGTGCTCGGCGAGGTGATCCTCGGCGCGACGAACGCGGTCAAGGAGGGCGCCGCGGAGCCGGGCCACACCGGCGCGCTGATCTCGCTGGCCGCGGCCGGCCTGGTGCTCGTGTTCTCGATGTGGTGGCTGTACTTCGACCGGCCGGGACACGCGCGGCTCCTCCGCCGCCCGACCATGTTCACGTCGATGAGCTGGGGCTACGGCCACTACTTCATCTTCGCCTCCGCCGCGGCCGTCGGCGCCGGCCTGGAGGTGGCGGTCGCCCACGATACGGGAACGCTGCACCTCGGCGGGGTGGCGGCGGCGCTGCCGACCACGGTCCCGGTCGCGGTGTTCCTGCTGAGCGTGTGGCTGCTGCACATCGGCCCGACGAACGAGTGCCGCCCGATCGCCATCGGCTTCCCGGTGACGGCGGTGCTCGTCCTGGCGGCGTCGTTCACGCCGGCGCCCATCCACGTCGCCGCCGGGCTCGCGGCCGCGTTGGTCGTCCTGACGGTCGTCGCGACCCACGGGTCGCCGCAGCCGACCTGACGGCGTATCGGTGCAGGTCAGCGGCCTGGCGCGAAAAAAGGGACCCCCCTGTGCGAGGGGGTTTCGGGGGCATGTAAAGTTCTCCAAGTCGCCAGGGAAACCGAGCGGCCGCCGGGAACACGAACCAAGCTCCCACGATCGTGGTAGAGTGGGTGGTCCCGAACCAGGGTGGTATCCCTGGAACAAAGCTTGAAACAAAAGCCGAAGACCAAGGCGCTTGGCGGCGCGGCGGTCCGAAGTGTGTTGCTTGAGAACTCAACAGTGTGCTAGTGAACTAAGCCAGTAGAGCTTATGTATTGAACCTCGTGTGAGGTTCCTTTGAGAGCAAGTATTTGCCTCGATTGAATTCGAAGACATTGTTGGAGAGTTTGATCCTGGCTCAGGACGAACGCTGGCGGCGTGCTTAACACATGCAAGTCGAACGCTGAACCACTTTCGGGTGGGGATGAGTGGCGAACGGGTGAGTAACACGTGGGTAATCTGCCCTGCACTCTGGGATAAGCCTTGGAAACGAGGTCTAATACCGGATATCACAATCTCTCGCATGGGGGGTTGTTGAAAGTTCTGGCGGTGCAGGATGAACCCGCGGCCTATCAGCTTGTTGGTGGGGTAATGGCCTACCAAGGCGACGACGGGTAGCCGGCCTGAGAGGGTGACCGGCCACACTGGGACTGAGACACGGCCCAGACTCCTACGGGAGGCAGCAGTGGGGAATATTGCACAATGGGCGCAAGCCTGAT
>NZ_JMQI01000041.1 GCF_000695625.1 Amycolatopsis rifamycinica | reverse complement strand
GGGCGTGTCCTGTAAGTGGTTGAGCTGGTCTTCTGGTAGTCGTGTTCGGTGGTTGGTCGCGGTGAGTTGACGGACAAGGCATGGGCAGTGATCGAGCCGTTGCTGCCGCCGCAGCAGGGCGGCGGGCGGCGATGGCGGGATCACCGTCAGGTGATCAATGCGATCCTGTGGAAGCTGCGCACCGGTGCTCCGTGGCGTGACCTGCCCGAACGCTATGGCCCGTGGAAGACCGCGCATGAGCGGCTGCGGTTGTGGACCAAGGACGGCACCTGGAACAAGATCCTTGACCGCGTGATCGTCAAAGACGACGCCGTCGGCGACCTCGAATGGATCATCTCGGTGGACTCGAGCGTGGTCCGGGCCCACCAGCATGCCGCTGGTGCCCGGAAAAAGGGGGATGCAGCGACGGAATCGAAGCCCTCGCACTCGACGGGGAAGGGCTCGGCCGGTCCCGAGGCGGGCTGAGCACGAAGATCCACCTCGCCGTCGAGGGGCGTGGCCTGCCGATGCGGTTCCTGCTCACCCCAGGCCAGGCCGGTGACAACCCGCAGTTGCTGCCGTTGCTGGATGGCATCAGCGTCGCCCGGATCGGACCGGGCCGGCCACGCTGCCGGCCGGAGACGGTGATCGCGGACAAAGCCTATTCGCATCCTTCGACCCGCCAGGCGATGCGAGACCGCAGGATCGCCTTCGTCAGTCCCGAGCGGGACGATCAGATCACCCGCCGCGCGGCCAAGGGCTCCCGCGGCGGGCGACCACCCACGTTCGATGCTGAGGTCTACAAGCAGCGCAACGTGGTCGAACGGTGCTTCAACCGGCTCAAGCAGTTCCGTGACCTAGCCACCCGCTATGCCAAACGCGCCGCCTACTACCAGGCCGAACTGACCATCGCCGCCATCGTGCTCTGGCTCCGATGACTTACAGGACAGCTCCTAGCCGAGTAATGCGCAAGTCCGGGTGGTGAGCGGAGACGGACAGGCCTGCCGACTGCTGTTCCCCGCCTCCTCGCCCTCACCACCGCCATCTGGCACAACCGCGCCACCGGCCGGCCCATCACCCGATCACTGACCGCCTACGACCCCTGACCGAGTTACGCATTACTCGTCTGGCCGTCCACACGGGACACCCCGGTCCGGGCCGCCGACCGGTTGTCACGTTGTGTACCCGGTGCAACACGGGACTGCCGGTGGCTCGGAAGGGGCTCGGCCAGGTGCCGGAATGCACGTCCGGAGTGGACGTCGTTACAGACTTCACTCGTTAGGACGTTCCGATCGAGACATCGACCCTGCTCACGCGCTTCGGACTGACTTTCCGTAGCTAAAACTCTCCCGATCATTGCTCCGATGTGAAACTATTGGGCCGTTCGCGGGGAGAGGGCCTCGCGACGGGGGGACTCACCGTCACGGCAGCGTCCCCATGAAGATCCCCAGGGGAGAGGAGATCGACCATGTCGACGCCCACGGATGTCAAGCCGGAAGAAGTTCCGGAGCCCGTCCAGCCGAGCGAGCCCACGGTCCAGTGGACCGACTCGGACGGCAAGATCCACACCGAGCACCCGGTCCACACCGAGTGCGTGGGTGGCTGCTACCAGAAGGTCACCGCCTGATCGCACGCCGCCTGTTCGACGCCCGCCTGCTGATCTCTGACCGGTAGGCGGGCTTCTTTCTGCCATCGGCTGTGCTGTCATAAGAGGGTGCCTGTGACGAACCTGGACCCCCCGGAAGTCATCGAGTCGGTCCGCGCGCTCCAGCAAGCCGCCGCCGACGCGTCGTGTCTCGGGCGGTTCCACCAGGGGGTCAAGCACCTGCGGCGGGGCATGAGCCTGCTGGATTCGATCCACCCGGTCCCCGACGAGCACCGCACCGACTGGCTCGTCACGCGGATCAAGGTGGCCAGCACCCTGGCCGGGATGTCGTCGGAGATCACGGGGGACGTCGCCGCCGGGCTGGCGGGGCTGGACGACGTGCGGCTGCTCATCAGCGCCGTCGCCGACCCGGTCCTGCGCGCCGAGCTGAACGGCACCTTGAACCACAACTACGCCATGCGCCTGATGACCGTCGGGCGCAACGAAGAGAGTCTCGTTTCCTTCGACGCGTCGCTCGAGCACAAGGAGTTCCTGCTCGCTCAGAAGAGTGATCCGGCTCCGGTGATGCGCGGGTTCGTCATCACCCTCTACTCGCGCGGCTGGGTGCACACCAAGCTCGGCAACGTGAGCCAGGCCCGGGCGGACCTGAACCGGGCCCTGGAGCTGTCGGAGAAGTACGAGCTGTGGGGGCAAGCCGCCGATGCCCGGCGCATCCTCGGAACGCTGTCGCTGCGAACCGGTGATGTGCCGGAGGCGCTGCGGCTGTACGAGGAGAGCGAGCGGGCGTACCGCGCGCTGGATCTCGAAGCACCCGCCCTGCTGTCGATGGAACAGGCGCAGGCCCTGCTGACCGCCGGGCTGGCCGACGAGGCCGGGAGCCACCTCGACGATCTGATCGCCCGGATGACCGCGGAACCCAGCATCGCCAACCACCTCGGCAACGCGGAGCTGCTGCGGGCCTCGGCGGCCCTGCTGAACGACGACATCGAATTCGCCCGGCAGACGGCCGCCTCCGCTCGGCGGCTCCTGCTGCGGGTGGGGTGCCAGACCTGTGTCGCCAACGCGACCGTCCTCGGCCTGCAGGCCGACGTGCGCGAGGCGGTGGCGGGCGGGACACCGCCCTCCGCGCTGCCCGTGCGGGCCCTGCGCACCGCGGAAAAGATGCAGCATCCCCGTCTGGCCGAGCAGGCCGCCACCGCCCGCATGCTCGCCGTGCGGCTGGACATCCGCCGCGGCAACCTCAAGCGGGCCGTCGAGACGCTGCAGAAGGTCCCGCGTCCCGGGCAGCTCACCCCCATCGACTACCGGATGCTTCGCCGGCTCTGCCGGGCCGAGCTCGCCGTGGCCCAAGGTGACCGGGCCAAGGCGCTCACCGAGATCCGGTCCGGGCTCACCGAACTGGACGCCGTGCGGGATCGGATGGGTGGGCTGGACCTGGTCTCCGGGACCGCCCTGCACGGGCAGGAGCTCGCCGATCTGGCCGTCAAGCTGGTGCTCGACCGGCATGACGCGCGGCGGCTGTTCGTCTGGCTCGAACGGACGCGGGCGCAGACCTACCGCTACGAACCGCTCTCCGCCGGAACCGATCCGGAGCTCGCCGCGCGGGTGGCCGAGGTGCGGGGGCTCGGGCAGGCCATCCAGGAGGCCCAGCACGACGGGCACCCGATCGCCGGCCTGCGGGCGAAGTACAACGAACGGCTGCGGGAAGCGCAGCGGCTCGGGTGGCACACCGGGCGGTGGGGGCGGCCGCGGCCCGTCGCCGGCCTCGCCGAGGTCGTCGCGCGGCTCGGTGAACGGGCCATGGTCAGCTTCGCCGCCTCCGGGGACGAGCTTGTCGCCGTCGTCGTGGCCGGGGGTGAGTGCCGGCTCGTGCGGCTGGGGTCCGCCGGGGCCGCCGCCGAATCCGCGCGCGTGCTCAACGTCGACCTCGATGCCCTGGCGCCCGACAACCTGCCCGAGCGGCTGGCCGAGGTCGTCATGGCGTCGGCGCGCAAGCAGGCCGACAAGCTCGACGCCCAGCTCATCCAGCCGCTGGCCGACGTCATCGGCGATCGCGAGCTGGTCATCGTCCCGACCGGGCCGCTCTACGCCGTGCCGTGGGGGGTGCTGCCCGGGCTGCGGGGGCGGCCGACCGTCGTCGCGCCGTCGGCGACCGCCTGGCTCGCCGCCGAGCTGACGAAGTCGTCCCGGGCCCGCAAGATCGTGCTCGTCCGCGGACCCGGGCTGGCCGGTGCCCGCGGTGAGCTCGAGAAGCTGACCACGCACTACCGCACCGCGAAGACGATGACCGGCGCCAAGGCCACCGTGAAGTCCGTGCTGCGCGCGATGGACGGCGCCAAGCTCGCGCACTTCGCCGCGCACGGTGCGCACGAGCCGGAGAACGCCCTGTTCTCCCGGCTCGAGCTCGCCGACGGCGCCCTGTTCGGCCACGAGATGGCCGGGCTGCGGCAACCGCCGCGGCAGGTGGTGTTCGCCGCCTGCGAGCTCGCGATGAACCGGATCCGGCCCGGCGACGAGGCCCTCGGCTTCGCCAGCGCGCTGCTGGCCAGCGGCTCCCGGACGGTCATCGCGCCCCTGTCGCGCGTCGGCGACCTCGCCTCGGCGGCCGCGATGGACGACTACTACCGCGCACTGGCCGTCCGGGAGAGCCCGGCGCTCGCGCTGGCCGACGCGATCGCCGTCGACCCGTTCCGCCGTCCCTTCGTCTGCCTCGGCGCCGGCTAGGGCAGCTGGGCCGGCGGCGACCACACGAGCCGCGGGTCGGTCTGGACGAAGCTGCCGAGGAGCTGGTCGATGCGGGTGAGCACGTCGAGGTCGAGCCGGACGCCGGCGGCCTTGGCGTTCTCGGTGACCTGCTCCGGCGTGCTCGCGCCGGTCACCGCCGCGGCGACCGTCTCGTGCTGCAACGTCCAGGCCAGGGCGAGCTGGGCCATCGTCAGGCCGGCGTCGTCCGCGACGCCGCGCAGCAGCTCCACCCGCTCCAGCAATTCCGGCATGAGCAACGGCCGGGTGTGCGACGGCCCGGCCGCGCGCGAACCCGCCGGGATCCGCCCGCCCCGGTACTTGCCGGTCAGCACGCCCTGGGCGAGCGGCACCGAGGCGAACTGCCCGACGCCGATCCGCGCGCCCACCGGCATCACCTGGGTCTCGGGCACCCGCCACAGCATCGAATAGTGCGGCTGGTTGGCGATCAGCGGCACGTCGTACCGCGCTGCGGCTTCGTGGGCCTGCAGCAGCTGCTCGGCCGTCCACTCCGAGGTCCCGGCGTACCGGATCTTCCCCTGCCGCACCAGGTCCGAAAGCGCGAGGAACGTCTCCGCGACCGGCGTCCGGTAGTCGAAGCGCAGCAGCTGGTAGACGTCGACGTAGTCGGTGCGCAGCCGCCGCAGCGAGCCTTCCAGGGACGCGATCACGTGCTTGCGGCTCAAGCCCGCGTCGTTCGGGCCCGGGCCTTCCGGCCAGAACACGCCGGTGCACAGCACCAGGTCTTCGCGGCGAACGCCGGTGAACGCCGCCCCGAACGCGGCCTCCGCGGCGCCGCCGTCCCAGGCCGCCGCCGTATGGAACGTGGTGACGCCGGCGTCCAGCGCCGCGGCGACGCAGCCGGGCGAGCCGTGCGTCAGCCAGTTTCCGTAGGCGATCTCGCTGACGGCGAGCCCGCTCGCGCCGACCCTGCGGTACTCCACGTCAGCCTCCCACGGCCATCTCGTCGATCCACGCGTCGACCGCACCGGCCTTGCGGGCGAACGACTCCCGCACCGATTCGTGCGGCAGGATCAGGAATTCCTCTTCGCCGAGCCCGCGCACGACCGCCTCGGCGACGTCCTCGGGGTCGATGAGCGGCGCCGCGGCGGCGATGGCCAGCGCGGCCGGGTGGCCGGCGGCGATGCCGGGTTCCAGCAGCGCCGTCCGGACGCCGAGGGGGCACAACGCGCTGACCCGCACCCCGCGCGGCCGGTAGGTGATCGCGAGCCACTCGGCGAGCCCGACGGCCGCGTGCTTGGTGACCGAGTACGGCGCGTCGCCCGGGATGCCGAGCAGGCCGGCGCCCGACGCGGTGATCAGCAGGTAGCCCTCGCCGCGCGCCAGCATCGCGGGCAGCACCGCCTGCGCGGCGTGGACGTGCTGCATGACGTTGATCTCCCAGGACTTCTGCCACTGCTCGTCGGCCGCGTGCACGCCGGTGCCGAACGCGGCGCCCGCGTTGGCGCAGAACAGGTCGACCGGGCCGAACTCGGCGCGGGCCGTCGCGACCAGGGCCTTCAGGTCCTTTTTGGACGTCGCGTCGGCGGCCACCGCGACGGCCCGGCCGCCCGCGGCCGTGATCCCGGCCGCCACCCGGGCGGCGCCGTCGGCGTCCACGTCGGACACGACCACCCCGGCCGCACCCTCCGCGGCGAAGCGGCGGGCCATGGCGGCCCCGATTCCGTGTGCCGCGCCGGTCAGCGCGACCACGCGTCCAGTCAGTTCCACGCGGGCTCCAAATATTTCACGGTCGAATTGTCACGTGCGTGCGGGAAATGTATTTTCCGGTTGCGATGCGGGTGATAAAAGTGCTGGTCAGCGTCCTGATCGTGGCTTGTTCCACAGTTTTGCACGTTAGCACGAGTATTGCGTTTCCCGTGCCTGGTGCGTTATTCCTGAAGATCGCAACGCCCCGCGCACAGGAGGTCCGCCGATGGCCGAGCTCGTCCCGCCGTCGCACGCTCGCCGGCTCCGGTGTCTGGGGGTCGGTGATCCCGACGTGGTCGCCGCGGTCGCGCGCGGCGGCGGCCTCGGTGTCCTCGACGGCGCCGATCCGGCGCGGCTGCGGCTGGTCGCGGCCCGGGTGCGGGTGCCGTACGCGGTGCGAACCGACGGCCCGCTCCCGGACGGCGCCGCCTTCGCCGTCCGCACGAAAGCGCCGTGGACCGGCGCGCTCGCGGAGGTCGGGGACGTCGTCACGGCCGCCGAAGCCGTCCGCGGCGGCGCTCAGGGGCTCGTCGCCCGAGGCGGTGAGCTGAGTGACTTCGTTCTGCTGCAACAGCTTCTGAACACCTTCGACGTCCCGGTCTGGGGCCGTGCCGCCGGACCGAGGACGGCTGTGGGCGCGCTCGCCGGAGGTGCGGCGGGTGTCGTGGTGACGTCCACTGTGGACGTGTCGCGGATCGTCGGCGCGAAAGTGCCCGCCGCCGGGCTCGGCACCGGGTTGTGCCGGACGCTGGGCAGCGCGCTGCCCGTCGTCCAGGGCCCGATGACGCGGGTGAGCGACCAGCCGGGCTTCGCGGCCGCGGTCGCCGACGCGGGCGGGTTCCCGTTCGTCGCGGTGGCCACGGCGAACGGCGCCCGCACCGCGGAGCTGCTCGCCCGGACCGCCGAGCGCCTCGGCGACCGGCCGTGGGGCGCGGGCATCCTCGGCTTCGTGCCCGACGACCTGCGCGTCGCCCAGCTCGCCGCGATCCGGGCGGCACGGCCGCGCTGCGTGCTGGTCGCGGGCGGGAAACCGGGGCAGGCCAAGGCGCTGGAGGCCGACGGGATCGCGACGTTCCTGCACGTGCCCTCGCCGGTCCTGCTCCGCCAGTACCTCGACGCCGGCATCCGCCGGTTCGTCTTCGAGGGCGCCGAATGCGGCGGGCACGTCGGCCCGCGGGCGAGTTTCGAGCTGTGGGAGGAACAACTGGCCGTTCTCGACGGCGCGAGGGACGTCGAGGTGCTCTTCGCCGGCGGCATCCACGACGCCCGCTCGGCGGCCATGGTCGCCGCGATGGCCGCGCCGCTCGACGCCGCCGGCGTCCTGATGGGCACCGCGTACCTGTTCACCGAAGAGGCCGTGACGCACGGCGCGATCACCGGGCTGTTCCAGGAACGCGCGCTCGCCGCGGACGCCACCGTGACCCTGGAGACGGCCCCGGGCCACCGCACGCGGTGCCTGCCCAGCCCGTACACGGCGGAGTTCGAGCAGGTCAAAGCCGGTCTGGCCGACACGCCGGAAGCGTGGCAGCGGCTGGAAGAGCTGAACACCGGACGCCTGCGCGTGGCCAGCAAGGGCGTCCGCCGGGACGGCGAGGCGCTCGACGCGGCCACCCAGCAGGCCGAAGGGATGTTCATGGCGGGCCAGGTGGCCGTCCTGCGGAACCGCCGGACGACGATCGCCGAGCTCCACCGCGACGTCACCGCCGGGACGACGTTCGTCCGCCCGGAGGAGCCGGCGCCGGAGGACTCCGGCGACCTCGCGATCATCGGCATGGCCTGCACGTTCCCCGGCGCGCGCGACCTGCCGGCGTTCTGGTCGAACATCCTCCGCGGCGAAGACGCCGTCACCGAAGTGCCGCGCAACCGCTGGGACCCGGACGTCTACTTCGGGCAGTCGACGTCGAAGTGGGGCGGCTTCCTGCCCGCGCTGGACGTGGACCCGCTGGAATTCGGCATCCCGCCGTCGGCGATGGGCAGCATCGACCCCGCGCAGCTGGTGTCCCTGGAAACCGCGCGCCGCGCGCTGGCCGACGCCGGCTACGCGAACCGGGACTTCGACCGCGAGCACACGAGCGTGGTGTTCGGCGCGGAGGCGGGCGGCGACCTGGCCAACGCGGGCACCCTGCGGTCACTGCTCGACGGCTACTTCGACGAGGTGCCGCCCGAACTGCTCGCGCAGCTGCCGGAACCGACCGAGGACACGTTCCCGGGCACGCTGGCCAACGTCATCTCCGGCCGGATCGCGAACCGGCTCGACCTCGGCGGCGCGAACTACACGGTGGACGCGGCGTGCGGCTCGTCGCTGGCCGCGCTGGACCTCGCGGCGAAGGAACTGCGCGCGGGAACGAGCTCGCTGGTCCTGTGCGGCGCGGTCGACCTGCACAACGGCATCCACGACTACCTGATGTTCACCTCGGCGGGAGCGCTGTCGCCGACGGGCCGCTGCCGCCCGTTCGACGCCGCGGCCGACGGCATCGCACTGGGCGAGGGCGTGGCGTGCCTGGTGCTCAAGCGCCGGTCCGACGCCGAGCGCGACGGCGACCGGATCTACGCACTGGTCAAGGGCGTCGGCGCGGCGAGCGACGGCAAGGCCCTCGGCCTGACGGCACCCCGCCCGGAAGGTCAGCGCCGCGCGTTGGAGCGGGCGTACCGGGACGCGGGGGTGTCGCCGGCGGACGTGGGCCTGGTCGAGGCGCACGGCACGGGAACGGTGGTGGGCGACGCCACGGAGCTGCGCACGCTGACGGGCTTCTTCACGGAGGCCGGCGCGAAGCCGGGTTCGTGTGCGCTGGGTTCGGTGAAGAGCCAGATCGGCCACACGAAGTGCGCGGCGGGCCTGGCGGGGTTGATCAAGGCGGCGCTGGCGCTGTGGCACGAGGTGGTCCCGCCGACGCTGCAGCTGACGAAACCGAACGAGGCCTGGGACGCGGCGGCGAGCCCGTTCACGTTCACGACGAAGGCCCGCCCGTGGGCCGACCCGGCCCGGCTGGCGGGGGTGAGCGCCTTCGGCTTCGGCGGGACGAACTTCCACGCGGTGCTGGGGGCGGCCCCGGTGGCGCCGGACCGTCGGCACGGCTTGCGGGACTGGGCACCGGAGGCGGAGAAGGCCCTGGCCGAGCTGGAACGCACGGTGGAGGGGAACCGGCCGCAGGCCGGACGGGGTGGCGGCGAGGTTCGCGCGGGCGGAACCGGACTCGGCGCGGCCGCAGCCGATCCCGGCAAGGTCGCCTTTCTCTTCCCCGGCCAAGGCAGTCAGCGCACCGGGATGCTCACCGAGCTCTTCGTCCACTTCCCCGAGCTCGCCGAAACCCTCCGCCTCGCGCCCGACGTCGCCGCCGCCGCCTTCCCGCCCAAGGCCTTCTCCGCCGAGGCGGTCGAGGCGCAGGAAGCCGCGCTCACCGACACCCGCGTGGCCCAGCCGGCCCTCGGGCTCGTCGAAGTCGCCGTGGCGCGGCTTCTCGGCGAACTCGGTGTCCACCCCGACTTCCTCGCCGGGCACAGCTACGGCGAGCTGGTCGCGCTCTCCGTGGCCGGGGCCTTCGGCACCGAGACCCTCCTGCGCCTCAGCCGGGCCCGTGCCCACGCCATCGCCCAGGTCGCCCGGCCCGGGACCATGGCGGCCGTCAAGGCGCCGCGTGATGCGCTCACCGCCACCCTCATCGGCCCCGACGTCGTCGTCGCCAACCACAACGCGCCCGAGCAGGTGGTCCTGTCCGGGCCCGTGGCCGCGGTCGAACGGGCCGTCCGGCGGCTCGCGGAGACCGGCATCAGCGCCCAGCGAATCCCCGTCTCCTGCGCCTTCCACAGTCCGCTGGTCGCCGGCGCCGGCGAGGTCTTCGCGCGAGAGCTCGCCGGGGAAGACGTGACGGCACCGCGGAAACCCGTGTGGGCCAACCGGACCGCCCAGCCGTACCGAGACGACGTCCGCGACGAGCTCGCCGCGCAGATCGGTGCCCCCGTGCGGTTTCTCGACCAGATCGAAGCCATGTACGAGGCCGGGGCGCGGACCTTCGTCGAGGCCGGGCCCGGGCGGGTGCTGTCGCGGCTGGTGAAGGACATCCTCGGCGACCGGCCGCACACCGTCGTCGCCTGCGGGCCCGACCTCGCCGGCTTCCTCGCCGCGCTGAAGAAACTCGCCGAAGCCGGTGTCGGCGTCCGCACCGAGCGGCTGGCCCGGCCGAAGCCGCCCGCACCGTCCCCGACCGCCTGGGCCGTCGACGGGCGGTCCGTCCGCGCGCCCGGCTCCGGCACGACCGCCCTGCCCCCGGCCCGACGAATCCGGAGTACCGCCATGACCCAGCCCGCACCCGGGCGCGACCAGGCGATCGTCGACTTCCTGCGCACCACCCGCGAGCTCGTCGCGGCGCAGCGGGAGGTCATGCTCGGCTACCTGGGCAGCGCGCCCGCCCCCGCCTCGCTTCCGGTCGTCCCGGAAAAGCCGACAGCAGAACGAACAGCGGAACGGACAGCGGAAACCGCGGCGGAGCCGGCGCGAGCACCGGAACCCGCGGCCGCCGACGTCATGAGCACCGTGATCGGCGTGATCAGCGAACGCACCGGCTACCCGGCCGACATGATCGCCGCCGACCTCGACCTCGAAGCCGACCTTTCGATCGACTCCATCAAGCGGACCGAGATCGCCGGCACCCTGCTGTCCCGGCTCGGCCTGCCCGCCGACGACCGCACCGACCAGCTCAGCCGCGACCGCACGGCCGACGCCCTCGTCGCGCACCTCGAAAGCTGGCTGTCACCGGAACCGCCGGCCGCCCCGCCGCGCCGGTACCGGCTCGAACGGGTGCCCGTACCGTTGGACCCGGATCCCGGGCGGCTGCGCGGGAAGACCGTGGCCGCACCGGACGACGCCGTGCGCGCCGCCTTCGCCGCGGCCGGGGCGGAGGTCGTCACCGGGGACGCGGACATCACCGTGCTGTTCGCGCGCGACCTCACGGACGTGTTCACCCGGCTCAAGGCGCTGCGGGGGACGGTTCTCGTGGCGGCGGAGCCGGACACCGTGCCCGGGCTCCGGGGCCTGGTGCGGTCGGCCGCGCGGGAGCGCGAAGGCGTGACGCGGCTCGTCGAGGTCACCCAGGACGTGGCCAAAACGCTGGTCGACGAGGCCCTCAGCGACGGCCCGGCGGTCGTCGGCCACGACGCCGCCGGCCGCTTCACCATCGAGCCGCGGCCGGCGGACCTCCCGTCGATCGCCTACGCCGGTGCCGGTCCGGGCGGCGGTGAACTCGCCGCGCTGGGCCTCGGCCCGGACTCGGTGGTGCTGCTGGTCGGCGGGGCCCGCGGGATCACCGCCCGCGCGGCGGTCGCGTTCGCCGCCTCCGGCTGCCGTCTCGAACTCGCCGGGCGGACCCCGTGGCCGGGCGAGCCGGACGACCTGCCCGGAGACCCCACGGCGATGCGCGCGGTGCTGGCCGGGCGCGGCGGCTCGGTCGCCGAGATCGAACGCCACGTGCGGACCGTCCTGGCCCAGCGCGAGATCGGCCGCACCCTCGACGAGATCCGTGCCGCCGGGGGGACCGCGGGATACACCGCGCTCGACGTGCGCGATCCCGACGCCGTGCGGCGCCTGGTCAAGAACCTCCCCAGCCGGCTCGACGGCGTCGTCTTCGCCGCGGGGGTGATCGACGACAAGCTCATGGCGGACAAGGACGAGCAGTCGTTCCGGACCGTCTTCGGGACCAAGGTGGACGGTGCGCGGGCTCTGCTCGACGCGCTCGACGCCGCGCCGGGGTTCGTCGCGTTCTTTGGCAGCATCGCCGCGGTGCTCGGCAACCGCGGCCAGACCGACTACGCCGCCGCCAACGACGCTCTCGAAACCCTCGGAGAAGCCTGGCCCGGCCGCGCCGTCACCGTCCACTGGGGACCGTGGGCGCCGGAGGGCGACCACGCCGGCATGGTGTCGCCGGAGCTGGCGCGCGAGTACGAACGCCGGGACGTCGCCCTGCTCGACCCGGCTGAGGCCACCGCCGCCCTGCTGCGCGAGCTCGCCTACGGCACGGACCGTTCGGTGCTCTACACGGCGTCGCTGTGGTGACCCCGGTCGCCGTCGTCGGCATGGGCGTGTTCCTGCCCGGCGCGTCCACACTGGACCAGTACTGGCGGAACCTGGTGGCGGGCACCGACGCCGTCACCGACGTCCCGCCGCACCGCCGCGACCCCGGCTTCCACGGCCGCGACGGCGCCGCGCCGGACCGCACGCACGGCCGCCGCGGCGGCTTCACCCCGGACACGCTGGAGTTCGACCCGGTCGCCCACGGCGTCCCGCCGACGTCCCTCGAGGGCACCGAGCCCGACCAGCTGACGGCGCTGGCCGTCGCGGTCGGCGCGGTCGCGGACGCGGGGGGCCTCGGCCGGCTCGGCGACCCCGAGCGGATCGGCGTCGTACTCGGCCGCGGCGGGTACCTCTCGCCCGGGCTGCAGGGCTTCGACCAGCGCGTCCGCACGGTCCGGCAGATCACCCGCACGGTCGGCGAGCTGATGCCGTCGGCCGGGCCCGCCGTGCTCGAGCGGCTGCGGACGGCGTTGCTCGAACCGCTCGGCGAGTTCCGGCCCGAGACGGCCGCTGGGCTGGTGCCGAACCTCGCCGCGGCGCGCGTGGCGAACCGGCTCGACCTCGGCGGCCCGGCGTACACCGTGGACGCCGCCTGCGCGTCCTCGCTGGTCGCCGTCGACCAGGCGATCGGCGAGCTGACCCGCGGCCGCTGCGACGTCGTCCTCGCGGGTGGCGCGCACCAGACGCAGGACGACACGTTGTGGTCGCTGTTCACGCAGCTCGGCGCGCTGTCGCCGAGCCAGCGGATCAGCCCGCTGTCGCGCGAAGCGGACGGCATGCTGATCGGCGAGGGCACGGCGATCGTCGTGCTCAAGCGGCTGGCCGACGCCCGCCGCGACGGCGACCGCGTCTACGCCGTGGTCCACGGCAGCGGCACGTCGAGCGACGGGCGCGGGGCGAGCCTGCTCAGCCCGTCCGTCGCCGGGCAGACCCTCGCGCTCCGGCGGGCCTGGGCGGGGCGCGATCCCGCGGAGATCGGCCTGCTGGAGGCGCACGGCACCGCCACGCCCGCCGGGGACGCCGCCGAGCTGACCACCGTCGCCGGCTTCTTCGGCCCGGCGGACGGCCCGCGGGCGGTGATCGGCTCGGTCAAGTCGATGATCGGGCACACGCTGCCGACCGCCGGGGTCGCCGGGCTGGTCAAGGTGGCGCTCGCGCTGCACCACGGCGTCCTGCCGCCGACCCTGCACTGCGCCGACCCGAACCCGCTGCTGGACAAGACGCGGTTCCGGGTGCTGGCCGAGGCCGAGCCGTGGGGTGCGCTGCCCCGCGTGGCCGCGGTCAACGCGTTCGGTTTCGGCGGGGTGAACGCTCACGTCGTGCTGGAAGCCGGCGACCCGGCACCGAAGCGGCGGGTGCGCGTCGGCGAGCCGGAACGCGTGCTGCGCCTGGCCGCGCGCACGCCGGCGGAACTCCTCGACCGGCTCGACCGGCCCGGCGACGGCGACGGCCCGTGCCGGATCGGGATCGTCGGCCCCGACGAGCGCAAGCTGGCCACCGCCCGCCGGGTGCTCGCCAAGGTGGCGGCCGAAGGCCGGTCGTGGCACGGCGCCGGCGACGTCTGGTGCAGCGTCGACCCGCTGCTGCCCGGCGGGAAGACCGCGTTCGTCCACCCGGGACTCGAGGCCGGCGGCGAACCGCGGCTCGACGACGTCGCCCGGCACTTCGGCCTCGACCGGCCCCGGTGGTCGACGGCGAGCGTGCTCGACCGCGCGGCGAGCGTGTCGGCGGCCGGGCTGCTGCTCGACGACGTCCTGCGGCGGCTGCGGATCCGGCCGGACGCGCTCGCCGGGCACAGCGTCGGGGAGTGGACCGCGATGCAGGCCGCCGGGATGTACACCGCGGCGCCGGACGCGGTGGCGCGCTACTGGCCGGACGGCTTCCGGCTGCCCGAGGCGGACTACCTCGTGCTCGGCGCCCCGGCCGCGCGGGTGGCCGGGCTGTTGCCCGGTGACCTGGTCATCTCCCACGAGAACGCGGCTCAGCAGACCATCGTGTGCGGGCCGCCGTCCGCCGTCGCGGACTTCGCGGCGACCTGCCGGGCGGCCGGGATCGTGGCGACGACGCTGCCGTTCCGGTCCGGCTTCCACACCCCGCTGATGCGGCCGCACCTCGCGCCCTTCGCCCGGCTCGTCGCCGACCTGGACCTGCGCGCCCCGAAGCTGCCGGTGTGGTCGGCGACGACCGCGCGGCCGTACCCGGCGGACCCGGACGACGTCCGCCGGCTCTACCTGGACCACCTGCTGCGCCCGGTCCGGTTCCGGGAGCTGACCGAAGCTTTGCACGACGCCGGGTTCCGGGTGTTCGTCCAGGTCGGTGCCGGGCAGCTCGGCTCGTTCGTCACCGACACGCTGGGCGAGCGGCGGCACCTGGTCGTCGCGGCGGCGTCCGGCACCCGGTCCGGGCTGGCGCAGCTGCGACGGCTCACCACCGCGCTGTGGACCGAAGGCGGCGACCCCGATTTCGCGGCGCTGGAACCGCGGCGGATCCGGCTCACGACCGGGAATTCTCTGCTCTCGCTGGGTGAATCGGCTCGCGGCCTGCTGGACGAGCCGAGCCTGGCCGCCGGGGTCCCGGACCCGATCGTCGCCGAGTTCACCGCGTTGCTCACCGAGACCCGCCAGGCCGCGGCGGACGTCGTCGCGGCCGCCCGCCGCCGTGTTGAGTCCACTGTGGACGTCTCGGTGGCGGCCATGCCGAACCTGCGCGACCACCGGTTCTTCCGGCAGCGCGACGACTGGCCCGACGAGGCCGACTTCCGGCCGGTGGTGCCCGCGACGACCCTGGTCGACCTCGCCTGCCGGGCGGCCGAGCGCAGCTGGCCGGGCACGACGGCGGTCGCGGTGCGGGACGCGGTGTTCTCGCGCTGGCTCATCGCCGCCCCGGCGCAGCGGGTGCCGCTGTCGATGACCCGCGACGGCGACCACGTGACCGTCGAAATCGGGCCGTACGCGCTGATGACCGTCGAGCTGGGGACGTTCGCGCCACCGCCGTCGCGGACCGCGGTGCCCGGGCCGGAGACCACGCCGCCGCTGAGCGCGGCCGAAATCTACGCGCGGCGCGAGATGTTCCACGGCCCGGCCTACCAGGGCCTGGCCCGGCTGACCGGGCTCGGCGAGCAGCACATCCGCGGCGAACTGGTCGTCCCGGAAGCGCCCGGCGGGCTGCTCGACAACGTCGGCCAGCTGCTCGGCTGCTGGCTGATGGCCACCCGGTCCGACGGCCTGCTCGCGTTCCCGCGCTCGATCGGCCGGCTGACCTGGCACGGCCCCGAACCGGCGCCCGGGACGCGGCTGGAGTGCCTGGTGCGGGTCCGGCTGCCGCGGCCGGACGTCCTGGAGATGGACGCCGAGCTCGTCTCCGGCGGTGACGTTCTGGCGACCATCGCAGGCTGGCGGGACGTCCGGTTCCCCTGCGACCGCGCGGCCCACCGCGTCTACGCGTTCCCGGCGGAGCACCTCCTGGCCGAACGGCGGGACGACGGCTCGGTCGCCGTCACCGACCGCTGGCCCACGGTCGCCGCGCGGGACATCTACGCCGGCGTCTACCTCAGCGGCGAGGAACGCGCCGAGTTCGCGGCCGTCCCGCCGCGGCGGCAACGCGGCTGGCTGCTGGAACGGATCGCCGTGAAGGACGCCGTCCGCGCGCGGCTCGGCGAACCCGTCTACCCGGCGGAAATCCGCGTCCACGACGACGGCACGGTGTCCGGACGGCACCGGAACCTGCCGCGCTTCACCGTCTCGGCCGAGTTGAAGGGCGACACCGCCATCGCACACGTCAGGAGCACTTCATGACCATCGACCACGCGTCCGCCACGTTCGACGTCGTCGCCGAGCTGCTCGCCGAGCTCGTCGGCGACGCCGAGGTGCTCGGCATCGAGATCACCCCGGACACGACGTTCCACGAGGACCTGCAGCTGGAGTCCATCGACCTGGTGACCTTCGCGAGCATCCTCTCCGAGCACTTCGGTGCGGACGTCAACCTCGCCGAGCACCTGGCGGAGAAGGACCTCGACGACGTCATCGGCCTGACCGTCGGCGACATCGCCCGGTTCGTGGGGGAGCGCACGTGCCCACGATGACCGTCAACGGGCTGCGCACCAACGTGCAGCTCGTCCCCGCCGGCGGCACCGAGACCGTGGTCTTCCTGCACGGCATGGGCACCGACAGCCTGGCGAGCTTCTACCTCACGCTGGCGCCGCCGGTCGCCGCCGCCGGCATCGACGTGATCAGCTACGACCTGCGCGGGCACGGCAAGACCGAGCGGCCGGAACGCGGGTACACCCTCGGGGACTTCGTCGCCGACCTCGACGACCTGCTCCGGCAGCTCGGCGTCGACCGGCCGGTGCACCTGGTGGGCAACAGCTTCGGCGGGACGCTCGCCTACAGCTACGCCGTCGCCCATCCTTCGCGGGTGCGCAGCATCGTGTGCATCGAGTCCGAGCCCGCGACCGAGGTGTGGGCGGAGAAGATGAGCGCGATCCTCGCGCACACCGTGCGGTTCCTGCAGGTCGAGGAGAGCTTCGACTGGATCGAGGCGAACTTCAGCGCGCACCACCGGCGGCTGGCGCGGATGGCGGCCGAGCGGATCACGTCGACGAAGATGGCCGAGGAGGTACCGCTCGGGCCGTTGCTCAGCTGGGAGCAGGTGGCGGCGATCGGCTGCCCGGTGCTGTCCATTTTGGGCAGTCACGGCTACCAGGCCGACGACCTCGAAGCGCTGACGTCGCTGCTGCCGAACGGCGAGCTGCACGTGTTCGAGGGACAGGGGCATTCGGTGCTGGTGGAGCAGCACCGGCAGGTGCGCGAGCTGGTGCTCGCGTGGATCGAACGGCACGCGGCGTGAAGTTCCTGCTGGTCGTGCCGCCGCTGGCCGGGCACGTGGCGCCGTTGCGCGGGGTGGCTTCGGTGCTTTCCGCGCGCGGCCACCAGGTGGCCTGGTGCGGGCCGCAGCCGGAACTGTCCACCTTGGTCTCCGGCCGGGTGTTTTCGGCGGGGGACTCGGCCCCGTTCGCCGTGGCGCTGCGGCCGCCGGGGCTGCGCGGGTTCGCCGCGTTGAAGTACCTGTGGGAGTCGTACCTGGTGCCGCTGGCCGACGCGATGGTGCCCGGGGTGCTCTCGGCCGTCTCTTCGTTCCGGCCGGACGTGGTCGTGGTGGACCAGCAGGCGATGGCGGGGGCGCTGGTGGCCGCGCGGTGCGGCCTGCCGTGGGCGACCTCGGCGTCGACGTCGACCGAGCTGGCCGACCCGCTCGGGTCGCTGCCGAAGATCGCGTCCTGGGTCTCCGACCTCCAGGCCGGGCTTCGCGCCCGCCACGGCGTCCTGCTCGGGGACCTGCGGTTCTCGCCGCACCTGGTGCTGGCGTTCACGACCCGCGCGCTGGCCGGGGAATGCCGGTTGGCGGTGCCGGTGGCGTACGTCGGGCCCGTGCTGTCCCCCGCGAGCGGCGGGTGGGCCCCGGCGGACGATCGCCCGCTGGTCGTGGTCACCCTGGGGACGTCGAACGACGCGGCGGGGACGCGCTTCCTGGCCGAGAGCGTCGACGCGCTGGCGGGACTGCCGTCCGTGCGGGGGCTGGTGGTGGACCCCACGGGCTCGCTGGTGAGCGAGAGCGTGACCGTGGCCCGGTGGATCCCGCAGGTGGCGGTGTTCGCGCGGGCGTCGGTGGTGGTCTGCCACGGCGGCCACAACACGGTCTGCGAAGCCCTGGCGGCCGGCGTCCCGCTGGCGGTCGCCCCGATCCGCGACGACCAGTCGATGCTGGCCCAGCAGGTGGTGGCGGCGTCGGCGGGCGTGCGGCTGCGGTTCGACCGCGCCAAGGCGGCCGACATCCGCGACGCGATCGAGTCGGCCGGCCAGTACCGGTTCGGCGCGGAGAAGATCCGCGAGTCGTTCAAAGCCGCCGGCGGAGCCGAAGAAGCGGCCACCCACCTGGAATCCCTGGCCCACCCGTGATCGAGAGGCCGACACGCGTGATTGAGGAGTCGACACGCGTGATCAGAGAGTCGACACGGCGTGGGCGGCGGCCGGGGTCGTGTCGACCCTTCAATCACGCGAGTTGACCCTCCAATCACGCGAGTTGGCGTTCTGATCACGGGTGGGCGCGGAAGGTGTGGGCCGCCAGGAAGGAGCCCGCCGCCGCGGCTGCGGCGGCGATCAGCAGCGCCGCCGGGAGGGACCAGCCGAGGGGGCGGGCCAGGGCCAGGGCGCGGGTGGCGTCGATCGCGTACGTCAGCGGGTTGACCGCCGAAACCGTGCGGACCCACGCCGGCATCGTGTCCAGGGGCATGTACGCGCTCGAGGAGAACATCAGCGGGAACATCACCACGAACGACGCCGCCTGAAGGGTCTCGGCCTTGCGCAGCCACGTCGTGATCGCGACGAACACCCAGCTCAGGCACCAGCCGACGACCAGCGTCAGAACCAGCGCCAGCCCCAGGCCCGGCACCCCGCCCGCCGGGCGGAACCCGAGGAAGGCCACACTCGCCAGGGCCGTCACCACCAGCTGGACGCCCAGCCGCGCCGAGTCGGCCAGGGTGCGGGCCACCAGGACCGAGAACAGCGAGATCGGCAGGCAGCGCAGGCGTCCGGTGAAGCCGCCGTAGATCTCGGCCAGCAGGCCCGCGCCCGAGCTCATCGCCGTCGTCATGGCGATGTTGACCAGGGTCGCGGGCACCAGGAAGTTGACGTAGCCCTGGTACTCCGCGACACCCGGCAGCGCGCCGACGCCGCTGAACACCTGGCTGAACAGCAACAGCAGCACCACCGGCTGCAGCAGGCCGAAGAACACCAGCCGCCGGTCACCGAACGCCGTCCGCAGCGATCGGGCCGTCAGCACCCGGACCTGCGTCCAGAACCCGGGTTCCGGCCAGGCCGCCGGATCGCCGAGCGCGGCGACGGCCGCGCGGTGCCGGGACGGGGTCATGACACGGCCGCCGTCCGGTGCAGGGACAGGTAGACGTCGTCGAGCGTCGGCTCGGTCACCGTCAGGTCCCGCAGCGGCGCGCCCGCCGCGTCGAGCGCGCGCACCACCACCGGGATGTCACCCGGGCCGGACAGCGGCACGGTGAGCACCAGCCCGGCGCGCCCGGCCGCCAGGCCCAGGCGCGACAACGCGTCCACCGCGCGCCGCAACGCCAGCTCGGTGCCGAACGTGCACGTCGCGGTGCGGGTGCCGAGCCGGGCCTTCAGCTGCGCCGGCGTCCCCGACACGGTGAGGTGCCCGAGGCCGAGGACGACGACGTGGTCGGCCAGCCGGTCCGCCTCCTCGAGGTACTGGGTGGTGAGCACGACCGTGGTGCCGCGCGTCGCGAGGCCCTCCACGATCGTCCACAACCCGGCCCGGCTCACCGGGTCGAGCCCGGTGGTCGGCTCGTCGAGGAAGAGCACCTGCGGCGCGCCGACGAGGCCGGCGGCCAGGTCCAGCCGCCGCCGCATCCCGCCGGAGTACGTGCCGGCCGGGCGGTCGGCCGCGTCTTCGAGGCCGAAGGCCGCGATCAGCTCGGCGGCCCGCGCGAGCGCCTGCCGGGGCCGGGCGCCCAGCAGCCGGGCGATCAGCACGAGGTTCCCGCGGCCGGACAGGGCGTCGTCGACCGCGGCGAACTGCCCGGTCACCCCGATCCGCCGCCGGACCGCGCGGCCGCGCTGCACGACGTCGTACCCGCAGACCCGGGCGGTGCCCGCGCTCGGCCGGACGCGCGTGCTGAGGATGTCGATCAGGGTGGTCTTCCCGGCGCCGTTGTGGCCGAGGACCGCCAGCACCGCGCCGCGGGCGACGGTGAGGCTGATCCCGGCGAGCGCGGTGACTTCGCCGTACTGTTTCGCGAGGTCCGTCACGGCGATGACCGGCTGGGACATGGCCGCTCCTTTCCTGCCCGGGAAAAGGTAACGGGACCGAGGCGTGGCGAGCAAGAAGATCGTCACCATTCGCCGTGCGCGTGACAGTTTTCGCGGAATCGGATGGCACCCGCGTGATAAGGCCTGACCTGCGTGACTCTTCCTGATCGGGGCGATCCCCTGCGCGTGACAAAGAATCGGTGGCCGCTTGTTCGCCCGGAAACACGGAGGTAGCTTTGCCGAAATTCCCCCATTTCCCGAGGTGACGACCCGTGAAGTTTTCGTGGAAGTCGAGAAAGCCCGCCTTCGGCCTGGCCGCCGGAACCGCCGCCGCGGTCGCGGCGACGGTCGCGCTCGTCGGCGCGGGCCCGAGCGAGGCCGCGCCGGTGAGCCTGACGCTGAACTACAACTGCCCGTTCCCGCTGATCGGCGACCAGGTGCTGTCGGTGAAGATCGACACCAACCTGCCCGACAACGCCGTCGCCGGCGCCGCGTCGACCCCGATCACCTTCGACGTCGACGTCACCGTGCCGGAGACCGCCACCGAGGGCCTCGCCCTGGTCGGCGCCACTTCGCTGGACGGCTCGGCCAAGGCCGCGGCCGTGCTTAAGTACCCGGTCGACCGGACCCTGAACCTGAACCTGCCGCTGACGATCGGCTCGACGCCGGTGCCGCCGTCGGGCGCGTTCCACGTCAAGAGCAGCGGCAAGGCGCCGGCGGTGACGTTCCCCAGCCCCGGCACCGCGTCGGTGACGGTCGGGAACTTCAGCACCACGATGACCCCGCGCACCGCCGACGGCCAGCCGACCGACCTCGGCACGTTCACCTCGGACTGCGTCGCGGTCCCGGGCCAGAACCAGCAGCTGGGCACGTTCGAGATCAAGCCGGCGGGCGGCACGACGACGCCCACCACCCCGACCACGCCCACGACGCCGACCACCCCGACCACGGAGCCGACGACCCCGACGACGACTCCGACCACTCCGACGACCGAGCCGACGACTCCGACCACGGAGCCGACGACTCCGACGACGGAGCCGACGACTCCGACGACGGAGCCGACGACGCCTACGACGGAGCCGACGACTCCGACGACGGAGCCGACGACTCCCACCACGGAGCCGACGACGCCCACGACGGAGCCGACCACTCCGACGACGGAACCGACGACTCCCACCACGGAGCCGACGACGCCCACGACGGAACCGACGACGCCGACCACCGAGCCGACGACCCCGACCACCCCGACGACCGAGCCCACGACCCCGACCACCCAGCCGACAACGCCGACGACCCAGCCGACCAACCCGCCGGGCGGCATCGAGGTCAAGTACTCCCTGCAGGGCAAGTCGGTCCTCAAGCAGCTGCACGCCACGCTGCCCCTCGGCCCCGGCACCCTGGACGCGAAGCTCGACGCGGCCTCCGGCAAGTTCGGCGCCCAGCTCGCGCTGCCGAAGTCGGACGTGTACTTCCGCGTCCTCGGCTTCATCCCGGCGTCCGCGACGGTGAAGCTGAACCAGGTCGGCGCGATCACCGGCACCCTCGCCGCCGGCGCGGTCAAGGCCGACGCCCGGATCGACGTCCAGCTCACCAAGGTCCGCGTGTTCGGCTTCCCGATCCTGTCGTCGAAGTCGTGCCACACGGTCGAGCCCGCGAACGTCCCACTGACCTCGGCGCCCGGCTTCGACCCGCTCAAGGGCGGCAAGCTGACCGCGACCTACGGCATCCCGCGGTTCACCGGCTGCGGCTTCCTGACCGGGCTGATCACCGGCATCACCTCCGGCCCCGGCAACAAGCTGGACGTGACCCTCACGAAGAAGTGAGGTCGTGACGCGGAAACGCAGATCCGCGTGACAAGAATACGAAAACCCTTGTGGCACAACGAGAATCGTCAGTAGCTTCGGAAAGGATCACCTTCGATGAGGAAGTCCGGATGCTGACTCGGTTCTCGTTGCCGCTCGTGCTGGTGCTGAGCGCGTTCTCGCTGGGCGCGGCGGAAGCCGCGCCCGGCGAGCCCGTGCCGCAGCAGGCGGCGGCCACGCAAACTCCCTTCGGCTTCAACCTCGGGGACGCGCAGCAGCCGACCACGAGCCACGTGGCCAAGCTCGGGTCCGACATCGCCTTCCCGCCGGGCACCTTCGACGGCTTCCTCGGTGGCCTGACCAGCACCGTGCCGATCACCGGCAAGCTGAACATCCCACCCGCGAACGGCTACTTCGTCGCGTTCCGGTTCATGCCCACCACCGGCCGGGTCGAGATCATCCCGGACGGCGACGCCACGGGGACAGCGACCGTGCACACCGGCAAGGACAAGGACTGCAAGGCCACGCAGACCAACATCTGCGCCGACACGGACGTGACCGCGAAGGTGTTCATCAAGCTCTCGGACGTCAAAGTGGACGGTAGACCGCTCGACGTCGGCCCGGACTGCCGGACGGCCCAGTCCGCGGCGGTGAACATCAAGGCACTGGTGCCGATTTCGCCGCCGGCCCCGCCGGCTCCGCCGGTACCGCCGGTCAAGGTGACGTCGACCTTCACCACGCCGTCGTTCGCCGGGTGCGTCGGGCACGAAGACGTCAGCCGGCTGCTCACCGGCCTGGTTTCCGGGCCGGGCAACACCTTCGTCTCGAACCTCCGGCTGCGCTGCTTCAGCACCGGGTGCAAGCAGCCATGACGACGTTCCTCAGCGAGGCGCCGCAGAAGGCCGCGAACGGCCTGCGCGAGTTCGGCCGGATGTGCGCGATGGGACTCGACGTCCTGCTCGCCATGCTCCGCCGCCCGTACCAGGTGCGGGAGTTCGTCCAGCAGTTCTGGTTCATCGCCAGCGTGTCCATCACGCCGGCGATCCTCGTGTCGATCCCGTTCGGTGCGGTCATCTCGCTGCAGCTCGGCTCGCTCACCAGCCAGATCGGCGCCCAGCAGTTCAACGGCGCGGCGAGCGTGCTGGCCGTCGTGCAGCAGGCCAGCCCGATCGTGACGACGCTGATCATCGCCGGCGCGGGCGGCAGCGCCATCTGCGCCGACCTCGGCGCGCGCAGCATCCGCGAGGAGATCGCCGCGATGGAGGTACTCGGCGTCTCGCCGATCCAGCGGCTGGTCGTGCCGCGCGTGCAGGCCGCCGTCGGGGTGTCCGTGCTGCTGAACGGGCTGGTCAGCGTGGTCGGGGTGCTCGGCGGCTACTTCTTCAACGTGATCGTCCAGGGCGGCACCCCCGGTGCCTACCTGGCCAGCTTCAACGCCCTCGCGCAGCTGCCCGACCTCGTCGTCAGCTCGATCAAGGCCGTCATCTTCGGCTACCTCGCCGGGGTCGTCGCGGCCTACCGCGGCCTGAACCCGAAGGGTGGCCCCAAGGGTGTCGGCGACGTCGTCAACCAGTCCGTCGTCATCACGTTCCTGCTGCTGTTCTTCGTCAACACCGTGCTCACCGCGCTGTACCTGCAGCTGGTCCCGGCGAAGGGAACCTGAGTGGCCATCCTCGGCAAACCCGGCGACCGGCTGTTCGACCTCGGCGACCAGCTGATGTTCTACGTCCGCGCGCTCGCCGCCGTCCCGCTCGCCGTCACCCGCTACTTCCGCGAGGTGGTCCGGCTGCTGGCCGAAGTGACGTTCGGCAGCGGCGCGCTCGCGGTGATCGGCGGCACCATCGGCGTGATGGTCGGCCTGTGCGTGTTCACCGGCGTCACCGTGGGCCTGCAGGGCTTCAGCGCGCTGAACCAGATCAACATCTCGGCGATGACCGGCTTCCTGACGGCGTACTTCAACACGCGCGAGATCGCGCCGCTGGTCGCCGGGCTCGCCCTTTCGTCCACTGTGGGCAGCGGGTTCACCGCGCAGCTCGGCGCGATGCGGATCTCCGAGGAGATCGACGCATTGGAGGTGATGGCCGTGCGGAGCATGCCGTACCTGGTCACCACCCGGATCGTCGCCGGGTTCATCGCCATCGTCCCGCTGTACGTGATCGGCCTGCTGATCTCCTACCTCGGCTCCCGGCTCACCACGGTCGTCTTCTTCGGACAGTCCGGTGGCACCTACGACCACTACTTCACGCTGTTCCTGCCGCCCGGCGACGTGCTGTGGTCGTTCGGCAAGGTGCTCGTGTTCAGCGTCGGCGTGATCCTGACGCACTGCTTCTACGGCTACCGCGCCAGCGGCGGCCCGGCCGGGGTCGGCGTCGCGGTCGGCCGGGCCGTGCGGACGTCGATCGTGCTGATCAGCGTGCTCGACCTGTTCCTCTCGCTGGCCATCTGGGGCGCGACGACCACGGTGAAGGTGTCCGGATGAGCCGGTTCCGCACGCAGCTCGCCGGGGTCGCCTTCCTCGGCGTGCTCGTCCTGCTCGGCTGGCTCGCGGTGGCCATCTACGACAAGGACTTCGACGATTCGGAGCTGGTGACGCTGCGGGCGGACCGCCTCGGCAACCAGCTCGCGCCGACCGCGGAGGTCAAGGTCAAGGGCGTCCCGTTCGGCGAGGTGCGCGCGGTGCGCAGCACCCGCGCGGGCGCCGAGATCGACCTCGCCATCGACCCGGCCAAGATCCGCCTGCTGCCCGGGAACGTGTCCGCGCGGCTGCTGCCGAAGACGGTGTTCGGTGAGCGGTACGTCAACCTCGTGCTGCCGGACCGTCCACAGGGGACGCTGCGGGCCGGTGACGTGATCGCCCAGGACCGTTCCTCCAGTGCGATCGAGCTGGAACGCGTGCTCGGCGACCTGCTGCCGCTGCTGCGCGCGGTCCAGCCGCAGAAGCTGAACAGCTCACTCGGCGCGATCTCGCAGGCTCTCGACAACCGGGGGAAACCCCTCGGCGACAGCATCGTCGAGCTGCAGGACCTCCTGGGACAGGTGAACCCGCTGATGCCGCAGTTCAAGGCCGACATCACCGGGCTGGCTCACGCGGCCGACGTCTACACGGGCGCCGCGCCGGACATCCTGCAAGCGCTGTCCGACCTGTCGGCCACGGCCAAGACCATCGTGGACACCCGGGCCGACCTCGACAGCCTCTACGCGAGCGTCACCAGCGCCACCGGGCACTTGAACGAGTTCCTGCGGAAGAACAAGGACAACCTCATCGGCGTCTCGGCGGCGAGCCGGCCGACGCTCGAGCTGCTGGCGCGCTACTCGCCGGAGTTCCCGTGCCTGTTCGACGCGGTCAACCGGCTCAAGCCGCTGATGGAGAAGGCCCTCGGCAAGGGCACGAACGAGCCGGGCCTGCACGTGACGCTCACCGTGCGGGACCCGCGCGAGAAGTACGTCCCCGGGCGGGACACCCCGCGGTTCGACGCCACCGGCGGCCCGAAGTGCTACGGCGGCGGCGCGGCGGCCGCGGGCCCGGCCGACGGTGACCTCGGCCCGGCGAACTCGCCCGGCGAGCGGCAGCTGGTCGCCGAAATGCTGCGGCCGGCGCTGGAGGAAGTGCCCGACTGGAGCAGTGTCCTCATCGGACCGGCACTGCGGGGAACGGAGGTGACCGTCCGATGAGGAGCGTCGCGGGGCCCGCCGTCAAGGGCCTGGTCTTCTTCCTGGTCACCGCGGCCGCGACCGCCGTGCTCGCGGTCACGATCGCCAATTCGAACGTCGGCGCGACGATCGGGTACACCGCCCGCTTCACCGACGCGACCTCGGTCAACCGCGGCGACGAAGTGCGGATGGCCGGCGTCCGGATCGGCCAGGTCGACTCCGTGCGGGTCGTCGAACACCGGCTCGCCGACGTCGGGTTCTCGGTCGGCCGCACGCACCGGCTCACCGCGTCGGCCTCGGTCACCATCCGCTACCGGAACCTGGTCGGCCAGCGGTACCTCTCGATCGACCCCGGCGCCACCGACACGTCACCGACCCTGGCCGAAGGCGCGCAGATCCCGCTGGAACGGACCAAACCGGCGCTCGACCTCACCGCGCTGTTCAACGGCTTCAAGCCGCTCTTCCAGGCCCTGTCGCCGAACGACGTCAACCAGTTGTCGTTCGAGATCATCCAGGTCCTGCAGGGGGAGGGCAGCACGATCGAAAGCCTGCTGCGGCACACCGCGTCGCTGACCTCCACCCTCGCCGGGAAGGACGCCCTGATCGGCCAGGTGATCGGCAACCTCAACACCGTGCTCGACACGCTGAACGCCCAGGGCGACCAGTTCGACACGCTCGTCGACACCACTTCCCAGCTGGTCACCGGCCTCGCCGCGGACGCCAAGCCGATCGGGCAGGCCATCGGCGGCCTCGGCGAGCTGACCACCGCGACCGCCGGGCTCCTCGAGCAAGGGCGTCAGCCGCTCAAGGACAGCATCACCGCACTCGGCGACCTGTCGAAGAACCTGGCCGACAACACCCCGGTGTTCCAGCAGTTCGTCGACAACCTGCCGAAGAAGCTCGACCGGATCGGCACGCTCTTCTCCTACGGCTCGTGGGCGAACTTCTACCTGTGCGCGGTGGAGACCGACGCGAAACCGGCGCCGGGCGGTCCGCCACCGGGCATCCCCGTCACGGCTGCGAGGTGCCGGTGAAACCGTTCCGCAGCCGCAACCCGATCGCCGTCGGCGCGGTGACCGCGCTGGTCATGGCGCTGATCGGCAGCGCCACGTTCTTCTCCGACGACCTGCCGCTCATCGGGGGCGGCACCACCTACCGGGCCGAATTCCGCGAGGCCGCCGGGCTGAAGCCGAACGACGAGGTCCGCGTGGCCGGCGTGAAGGTCGGCGAGGTCACCGACGTGCGGCTGGCCGGCGACCACGTCGAGGTGCTGTTCCGGGTCCGCGACACGTGGGTCGGCAACCGGACCACGGCGGCCATCAAGATCAAGACGCTGCTCGGCCAGAAGAACCTCGTGCTCGACCCGGTCGGCAACGCCGAACTGGACCCCGGCTCGCCGATCCCGGCCGAGCGCACGAGCTCGCCCTACGACGTCACCGCGGTCTTCAACGACCTGGCGAGCACGGTCGGGGCCATCGACACCGACCAGCTCGCGCAGGCGTTCCGCGTGCTGTCCGACACGCTCGGCGCGTCGGCACCCCAGGACGTCAAGACGGCGTTCACCGGCATCGCCGCCCTGTCGCAGACGCTGGCGTCCCGCGACGAGGAGCTCGTCAAGCTCTTCCGGAACACCAACGAGGTGTCCAAGACACTCGGCGAGCGCTCCGGCCAGATCGAGGCGCTGATCCGCGACGGCAACACCCTGCTCACCGAGCTCAACGCGCGCAAGGACGCCATCGCGAAGCTGTTCACCGGCATCAAGAACCTCTCGGTCCAGCTGCGCGGGCTCGTCGCGGAGAACCAGAAGACCCTCGGGCCGGCGCTGGACCAGCTCGACCGCGTGGCGACCGTGCTGCAGCGCAACCAGGGGAAGCTGGAGGACAGCCTGCGCCTGGCGGGCCCGTTCTACCGGCTGCTCGGCAACGCCGTCGGCAACGGCCGGTGGATCGACACCTACATCTGCGGGCTGATCCCCACCGGCACCACGCCGGGCAGCTGCCGGCCACCGAAGAACGGGGGACGCTGATGGCCCACCACCGCTCGAAGGCGGCACTTTCACGTGAAAGTGCCGCCTCCGCCCTCGCCGACCTGGGCGGGCAGGCCCGTCGCCGGACGCGGTTGCGGGCGCTGACGCTCGGCGTCGTGCTCGCGCTCGTCGTCTCGGCCGCCTGGCCCGTGGTGACCGCACCGGGCGAGCGGACGCTGACCGCGTACTTCACCGCCGCCGTGGGCATCTATCCGAACTCGGATGTCCGCGTCCTCGGCGTCGCCATCGGCTCGGTGTCCGAAGTGGAGCCGAACGGCACGGACGTCAAGGTGACCATGACGCTGCGGCCCGGGGTGCCGCTTCCCGCGGACGCCGGGGCCGTCGTCATCACGCCGAGCCTGGTCGCCGACCGGTACGTGCAGCTCACGCCCGTCTACCGCGGCGGCCCGCAGCTGGCCGACGGCGCGTCGATCCCGCGGGACCGCACCGCGACCCCGGTCGAGGTCGACGACCTGCTGCACAGCCTCAACCAGCTCATGTCCGCGCTCGGCCCGCAGGGAGCCAACAAGGACGGCGCGGTGAGCGACGTCCTGACCCGCTCGGCCGAGTACCTGAACGGCACCGGGCAGACCATCGGCACGGCCATCAAGAACCTCGGCGAGTTCGCGCGCACCGCGAGCGACTCGAAGGACGACCTGTTCACCTCGGTCGACAACATCAGCAAGTTCACCGCGATGCTCGCGGCCAACGACGGCCAGGTCAAGCAGGCCATCTCGCAGATCGCGTCGCTGAGCAAGGTGCTGGCCGACCAGCGCGACCAGTTCTCCGGCGCGCTGACCGAGCTGACCCAGGCGCTGAGCGTCGTCCAGGGGTTCATCAAGGACAACCGCGGCAAGGTCCAGTCCGACGTGGACAAGCTGGCCGACGTCACGAAGGTGCTGGTGAACCAGAAGGACTCCCTCGCCGAAGCCCTGCAGGCGGCCCCGAACGCGCTGACGAACGTCCTGGGCGCCTACGACCAGGCGAACGGGACCATCGACGGCCGCGGCAACCTCCTCGAATACGCGGAGCCGAAATGAAGTCCCTGGTCAAGCTCGCCGCGGTGGTGACCCTCGCGCTGGTCACCACCGGCTGCGGCAGCGGGGTGAGCGTCTACGACATCCCGCTGCCGGGCGGCGCCGCGCTCGGCGACCACCCGATCCACGTGACCGCGAGCTTCACGAACGTGCTGGACCTGGTCCCGCAGTCCGGGGTCAAGGTCAACGACGTCCCGGCCGGCCAGGTGGTCAAGGTCGAACTGGCCCCGGACGGGCGCAGCGCGGTCGTCGACCTGCTGCTCAACGGCGACGTCGACCTGCCCGGCAACGCCGTCGCCCGGCTGCGGCAGGCGAGCATCCTCGGCGAGAAGTTCGTCGAGCTCGCCCCGCCCGACGACGCGACGCCGTCGGGCCGGCTGCTCGACGGCGCGACCATCCCGCTGGACCGGTCGACGCTGACGCCCGAGATCGAGGAGGTCTTCGGTGCGCTGTCGCTGCTGCTCAACGGCGGTGGGGTGGCGCAGGTGCAGAACATCAGCCACGAGCTCAACGAGGCCCTCGGCGGCCGCGAAACCGCGGCCCGCTCGCTGCTGTCCACCCTGGACACGTTCGTCAAGGGACTCGACGAGCACCGGAACGAGATCACGCGGGCCATCGGGAGCGTCAACAGGCTCGCGGCCACGCTCAACGCGCACACCGACCGGATCACGACCACGCTGAACGGCCTCACGCCCGGCATCGGCGTCCTCAACCAGCAGCGGGAAGCGCTGGTCGGGATGCTCAAGTCCCTGGACGGGCTCACCTCGGTCGCCGTCGACACGGTGAACCGCAGCAAGGACGACCTCGTCGCCGACCTGCGCGCGCTGGAGCCGCTGCTGCGGCGGCTGGCCGACTCCGGCGACAAGCTGCCGAAGGCCATGGAGATGGTCTTCACCTTCCCGTTCCCGGACGCCGCACTGGACACCATCCGCGGCGACTACCTCAACGGGTTCCTGAAAGCGGGCCGCTGATGCTGACCCGGTTCGTGCGCGCGCAGGTGACGGCCTTCGTCGTCATCGCCGTCGTCGGTGTCGCCTACGTCGGGGCCACCTACGCGGGCCTCGACAAGATCTTCTTCGACCGCGGCTACACCGTGACCGCGCAGTTCCCGACCGGTGGCGGCATCTTCACCAACGCCGAGGTCACCTACCGCGGGGTGCCGATCGGCCGGGTCGGCGAGCTGCGGCTCACCCCGGCCGGCATGGAAGCCGACCTCGAGATCGACTCGGGCACCGCGCCCGTCCCGGCCGACACCGAAGCCGTCGTCGCGGACCGCTCGGCCGTCGGCGAGCAGTACGTCGACCTGCGGCCGCGCGCCGACGGCGGCCCGAAGCTGCACGACGGCTCGGTGATCACCCAGGCGGACACGAAGATCCCGCTGCCGGTCGACGTCGTCTTGTCGACCGTGGACTCGTTCGCCAACTCGGTGCCCAAACCCGCGCTGCGCACGGTCGTCGACGAGCTGTACAACGCGACGTCCGACGCCGGGCCGGCACTGGATGAGCTGGTCGGCCGCGGCATCGAGTTCGTGCAGGCGGCGAGCGCGCACGTCGCGCCGCTGACCCGGTTCGTCACCGACGCGCACACGGTGCTCGACACCCAGGTGCAGCAGGCCGGCGCGATCCGCGAGTTCGGCGCCAACGCGAAGCTGCTGGCTTCGACGCTCAAGCAGTCCGACGGCGACCTGCGCACCCTGATCCCGGCGGTGCCCGCGGCCGCGAACGAGGTCAGCGCGCTGATCCGCGACGCCGGGCCGGACCTCGGCGTGCTGCTGGCCAACCTGCTGACCACCGCCGACGTCCTGGAGGCGCGTCAGGACGGGATCCGCCAGCTGCTCGTCACCGCGCCGCAGGCGGTCGCCGCGGGCAACGCGATCGTGCGGCCCGACGGCGTCCACATCGGACTGTCTCTGACCTTTTTCGACCCACCGCCGTGCACCACCGGGTACACGACGCCGTACCGCGACGGCCTCGACACGTCGGTCCGCCCGCTGAACACGGCCGCGCGCTGCGCGCTGCCGAAGGGCGACCCGACGAACGTGCGGGGCTCGCAGAACGCACCGGGAGGACGGCCATGAGGGTGCTCGCACGGGTGGCCGCGGTCTTGGCGACCGTCGCGGCCGGGTGGTCGGGATTCACCTGGTGGCAGGCGGCGCACGACGACGGCGTCGCCCGCGCGGTCGTCCGGGAGGAGGCGTTGCGGGCCGGGCGGACGGCGGTCGCCGGATTGACCACTTTGGACTACCGGCAGGCCGGGCCGGGGTACCAGCACTGGCTGGACCTCGCCGGCGGCGCGCTGCGCGACGAGCTGGCGGCCGGCCGGCAGGGCAGCCTCGACCGGATCGCCCAGGCGAAGACCGTCACCACCGGGAAGGTCACCGATGCCGCGGTGACCGAAGTGGACACGGGCGCGGGGACGGCGAAGCTGATCGCCTCGGTCGAACTGGTCGTGGCGCCGGAGGGCGGAGACGCCGTGACCAAGCGCAACCGGTTCCAAGCCGATCTGACGCGCGGGCCGGACGGCTGGCACGTCACCGGCCTCGGCCAGGTTCCCGTGGGGGAGACCCGATGACGGTTCCGACGAAGAAGCGCGCGGTGAAGGTCGCCGGCCGCCACCACGAGGATCCGGACGCTCGCGAGTGGCAAGGCGGGTCAGAACCAGACCTGCCACTCACGACCACCGGGCCACGGCGGCGGGCGTGGGTGGTGCCCGCGGTGGTGGCCGTGCTCATGGCCGGGCTCGCGGGGTGGTTCACCCTCGAAGCGCGGAGCACGAACGCCGTCGTCGCGCACAACAGCGCGCTCTCCGACGTCGCCGGCACCGGGGAGGCCGCCAAGCAGATCAGCGCGGCGCTCGGCACGGTCTTCTCCTACCGCTACGACGATCCGGCCAAGAGCGAACAAGCGGCGAAGGAGGTCCTCACGGGGCCCGCGCTCGCGCAGTACGAACAGCTCTTCGGCCAGGTCCGCAAGCTGGCCGCCGAGCAGCGGCTCGTGGTCACCTCCACCGCCGTCGCGTCCGGGGTGAAGGTCTTGGACGGCGACCGCGCGGCGCTGCTGGTGTTCCTCGACCAGACCGGCACGAGAGGCGACGGGCAGCGCAGCACCGGCGCCGCCCAGCTGAGCGTCACGGCCGAGCGCGTCGCCGGGAAGTGGCGCGTCACCGGGATGTCCGCCGCCTGAGGATGCGCGAGGAACCCATGACCCTTTCCGAGCTGCTGGCCTGCCGCGCCGCGGTGGCGGGCGACGAGCCGGCCTTGGCCTGGTCCCGGCCGGCGGTCACGCTGACCTGGGCCGCACTGGACCGGCGCGTGACCGCCGTCGCCGCGGCCCTGCGGCGGGTGACCGAGCCGGGGCAACGGGCGGCCGTCCTGATCTCGCCGTCACCCGATTACGTCGTCGCGTTCCTCGGCGCGCTGCGGGCGGGGCTGGTCGCGATCCCCACCGGGCCGGAGCGCCGGGCGAGTGTCCTCGCCGACGCCGAGCCGTCGATCGTGCTGGCGACCGCGGCCACCGTGCTCGCGGTCCGGCGGTTCCTGGCCACTTTGGACACCTGCGGGCACCGGGTACTGGCCGTGGACGCCGTCCCGGACGCGCCGGTCTGCCCGGAAGTCCGCTCCGCCGCCGAAGATGTCGCCTACCTGCAGTACCCGGGCGGGGTGATGGTGACGCACGCGAACGTCCTGGCCAACGCGCGGCAGGCGGCCGGGGTACTGGGCCGGACGACCGTGGTGACCTGGTTGCCGCCGAGCGACCCGCTGGGACTGCTGCTCGGGGTGGCGGTGCCGGTCGTCGCGGGCCTGCCGGCGGTGATCTGCCCGGAGCTCCCCGCCGGTCCGGCGGGGCTCGGCTCCGCCGGCACGCTGGTGCGCGCCGACGACCCGGACCTGGACCGGCTCCGGACCGCGTTCCCGCCCGGGGCGCTGCGGGCGTGTTACGTCGTCGCCGAAGCGACCGCGCTGGTCGCTTGTGGACGCCCGGTCGGTCAGCGGGTCGCGATCGTCGGCCCGGACGGGCGGCGGCGGCCCGCGGGCGACGTCGGCGAGATCTGGGTGAGCGGGCCGAACGTCGCCCGCGGCTACTGGAAGCGGCCCGAGGAGTCCGCGCGGGTCTTCTGCGCCCTGCTGCCGGACGACGACGAGCCGCGGTGGTGGCTGCGGACCGGTGACCAGGGCTCCCTGGACGGTTCGGGTGAGCTGTGCGTGACCGGCCGGGACCTGGTCGCCGGGTGCCGCGCGGAGGACCTCGAGGCGACGGCCGAGCAGGCGCACCCGGCGATCCGGCCGCGTGCGGCGTCGGCGTTCGCCCTCCCCGGCGACCAGGCCGTGGTCGTGCTCCAGCTGGCCGACGGCGTCGTCCCGCTGCGGGGCGAGGTCGAACGGGCGGTGCGGCACGCGGTGTCGGTGCGGCACGGGCTCACGCTGCGCCGGGTCGTCGTGCGGCCGTCCTCCTCCGGGGACGGCCTGTGGTGACCGGGCCGGCGGAGCGGGCGCTGTCGCCGGGCGTCCCGTTCGCGGCTTCGTCGTTCGAGGTGACGTGGCCGGAAGTGCCGTTGCCGCCGGTCGCGTCGCACGGGCCGGGGGCGTGGCTGCTGTTGACGGACGAGCACCCGGCGGCGCTCGGCCGGGCCGTCGCGCTGGCACTGGCGCTGGCCGCGGCGGGCGACGACGCGCTTTCGCTGCCGCGCGACGACCTCGACGAGCTGCCCGGGTGCCTGGCCGAACGGCCGGTGCGCGGGGTCGTCTTCCTCGCCGGGTCGCCGTACGCCTACCGCGATCCGGAGGCCGCGCAGGAGCTGTTGCTTTCGGTGCTTTCGGTGGTCGCGCGGCTCGGCTTCGGCGTCCGGTTCCACCTGGTGACGCAGGCGGGCGGCGAGCCGGGGCTGGCGTTCCTGCGCGGGCTGGTGCGGGTGCTGGCGGTCGAGCGCCCGCAGCTGCGGGCGAGCCTGGTCGACGTCGACGCGCGGTCCGATGTGGACGTCCTGGTGCGCGAGCTGCGCTCGGACGCGCCGGACGACGAAGTGCGCTGGCGTCACGACGTCCGGTACGCGGCGCGGCTGGCCCGTGCGCCGTTCGGCGTCGAGGTGCCGACCGGGCCCGGCGCGTACGTGGTCACGGGCGGCCTCGGGCCCGCGACCGCCCGGTGGCTGGCGGGCACCGGCGCCTCCCGGATCGTCCTCTGTGGACACTCCGCCGGGGCGTCCGGCGCGGTGGTGATCCCCGGCGACATCGCCGAGCCCGGCGTCGCGGAGCGGCTGGTGGCGGCGGCCACGGCGGACGGCCTGCCGCTGCGGGGCATCGTCCACACGGCGGGCGTCCTGACCGACGACCCGGCCGCGGCCTGGCGACGCGGCGTGCTGGGCGCACGACGGCTGCACGAAGCGACCGCGGACTGCCCACCGGACTGGTGGCTGCTGGGCACCTCGGCGACGGCCCTGTTCGGCGCCCCGGGCGAAACGTCCCGCGCCACGGCGGACGCCTGGCTGGAAGCCTTCGCCGCCTGGCGCCGGTCCCGGGGCCTCCCGGCAACGATCGTCCCGCTCGGCCCGCCCCGCCTCCCCGACCTCCCCCGCCCCTACTTCTCCACCCTCTGACCGTGATGCCCCTCTGATCACGCGTGATGCCTCTCCGATCACGTGAGATGCCTCTTTCCGCACACCGGCTCGGGTGGGAAGAGGCTTCATGCGTGATTGAGCGGGCATCACGCGTGATGGGGAGGGCATCACGCGTGATGGGGCGGACGACACGGGTTAGGGAAGGGTGGCGCGGAGGGCGAGGATCATCTCGAAGCGGTCGTCCGGGTTGCGGAGGTGGTCGGCGAAGAGGGTTTCCAGCTCCTGGGCGCGGGCGCGGACGGTCTGGGGGTGGATCGCGAGGCGGTCGGCGACCTCGCGGACGTTGCCGCACGTTTCCAGCCACGCCAGGAGCGTGGGGGCCAGGCGGTTGTACTGCTTCGGTGTCAACGCCGTCAGCGGGGCCAGCCGGCGGCGGGACACCTCCGTCACCAGGAACGGCTCCTTGCGCAGCCACAACGCCGCCAGGTGGTCTTCGCACCAGGTCAGCGGCTCGTCCGGGAGGACGTCGCCCACCAGGCGCAGGGCTTGCTGCGCCGTCGCCAGTGACCGGCCCGCCTGGCGCGGCGGGACCGGGGGACCCACCGCGGCCCGCTGGCCGGCCAGGGCCGCCGTCAGCGCGTGGCGGTCCGACGGCGACGGCAGCAGCAGGCGCGGGGTTCCGTCTTCGAGGTCCTCCAGTGCGTTCAGCCCGGTGACGTCGGCGGGCCCGTCGAGCGCCACCGCGACGAGCCGGTGCGGCAACGGCCACTCCGCCGCCGTCGCGGCTTCCTGCACCGTCCGTGACGGCGACGGCGGGTCCGCCAGCAGCAGGTCCAGCAGCCGGCGCCGCCGCCGTTCCAGCGCGCCGGCCGCCCGCGCCTGGGCCGCCGCGTGCCCCTCGATCGACAGCGCGGACAACTCGTCGATGTAGGCGAAGATCGCCTCGGCCAGCAGGCACAGCGTCGCCGACGGTACGCCGGCCCGCGTCCCCACCTCCGCCATCCGCCGCCAGGTCACCCGCGCGCCGACCCGGTAGGCGGCCTGCAGGACGTCGAGGTTGCGGCCCTGCGCCAGCTCGTGCACACCGAGCCCGACGAACACCTGGCGACGCTCCTCGGGCACCGGCCCCGACGTCGCGATCCGGTCGACGAACTGCAGGATCGCCGCCTGGACGCCGGCCCGCAGCGCCTTGCCGAACGCGCCGTCGAGTGGCCGCGCGTAGTCCGGGATGGTCCGCTGGATTTCGCGCAGCACCTCGTCGGCGACGTCCAGCAGCCGCGGCCGGAACACCGCGGCCAGCTCGCGGGGCAGCATGGCCCACAGCTGCCCCGGCCGTCCGTCGCCGCTCAGCATCGGCCCGAAGGCCGTCTCGACGGGCGATCCCGTCATTGACCCACCTCGCCTTCGAAGGGGACTCAGGAACCGAGGAGCGCCTCCGCCCGCAGCGCGATCTCCATGTCGAGCCGGTCGTCGGCGTTGTTGAGCCGGTCGCCGAACAGGTCGATGAGCTGGTGCATGCGGTACCGGACGGTCTGCGGGTGCACCTTGAGCTTCTTCGCGATCTCGGGGGCGCTGCCGCGGGACTGCAGCCAGATCAGCAGCGTCTCGCCGAGCCGCGCCCGCTGCTTCGGCGTGAGGTCCTTGAACGGCTGCAGGCTGCGCGCGCACAGCTCACGGACCAGGAACTCGTCGGCGAGCAGCCACAGCGTGGACAGGTGGTCGGTGCAGCGCGTCACCGGCGCGTCCGGCAGGACGCCGCGCTGGAGCAGCTTCAGGGTGCGGCGCGCCCAGAGCAGCGAGCGCGGCGCGTCGGTCAGCCGCACGGTCGGGCCGATCACCGCGCGCCAGCCCGGCAGCCGCTCGGCGAGGTTCTTCAGGTGCCGGCCCGGATCGCCGGTGACCAGGCACGGCTCGCTGCCCTCGAGGTCGACGAGGACGTCGGCGTGCAGGTCGGGCGCGGCCAGACTGTGCTGGTCGGCACGCGGTTCGAGAGCGACGACGGTGACCTCGGCCGGCAGGGGCCACTGCGCCGTGGCGGCCTGCGCGGTGATGGTCTGCGGCGCGGACGGCGGGTCGGCGAGCAGCAGCTCCAGCAGCCGCCGGCGGCGGCGGGCGCGGGTGCCCGCGGCGCGCGTCTGCGCCGCCGTGTAGCCCTCGATCGACAGCGCCGAGATCTCGTCGACGTAGGCGAAGATGGCTTCGGCGCTCGTGCACAGCGTGTCCGCGGAGACACCGGTGGCCTGCCCGAACTCGCTGATGTGCCGCCACGCGACCCGCCCGCCGACCCGGTAGGCCGTCTGCAGGCAGTCGAGGCTGCGGCCCTCGTTGAACTCGATCTTGCCGAGGTTGCGGAACACGGTCGTCCACGTCTCGAGCGGCACGGCACCGGGCGTGCCCACACTGTCGAGGCACTGGATGATCGACTGCCGGACACCCTGCGTGATGATGTGCCCGAACGCGCCTTCGAGCGGCTGGCGGTACTCGGGCACCGCCCGCTGCACCTCCTGCAGGATGGCGCGGGCAAGCGGGTCGACCCGCGGCTTGAAGCGGATCGCCAGCTCTCGGGGCAGGGACGCCCACAGCCCGATCGCGCCGGAAGCGCGGCCGTGCCGGGGATCCGCCGGGGTGCGCGGGGCGGGCGGGTAGGCGGGCCGGGGCCGGTCGGCCGACACGGACTGCTGCCGGTAGGCCGGTCCGGGAGTGCGCTCGCCGGGGTTCGGCCGTCCGGTCCGCAGTGCGGCGGTGGCGAATCCGGTGTCCACGTCGGTCATGTGTTTTATCCTTGCTGGCAACAAAATCGGCCTCGTCGGCGGGGACGCCGATCCGGTTTTTGTGGCTCAGGCAACATAATTTCGCGTGATCCGCACTGTCAACGGGTTCTCCGCTGACTTTGCGGTAACCCGTCCGGACTACACCCGAACGGGTGGAACGCCGCGGGAGGAGGTGACACTTCCGGCGCGGGCGAATGGTGTGCGCGTGACAACTTTTCAGCGGGGTGGTTCGGTGGTTGTCAGGCGCTTGACGACGTCGTCCAGGGTCAGCCGCGCGGGCGCGGTCCCGGCGAGGAACTCGTTCAGCAGCGCGCAGAACCGATCCGGGTCGGCCACGTGCGGAAAGTGTTTCACGTTTTTCAGCACGGTCAAGCGGCTGTCCGGCAGCAGTGCGGCCGTCCGGTGCGCGTGCGCCACCGGGATGAGCGGGTCGCGCTCGCCCCAGACCAGCAGCACCGGTACGGCTTCGGCGAGGTAGAGCTTGTCCACGGCACTCGCGCGCTGGCCGCGCAGGTCGATCAGGCTGCGCGCGATGCACAGGAACGCCCGCCGCCGCGCGGGGTCGGCGAGCGAGCCGAAATGCCTGGCCAGTTCCCGTGTTTCAGTTTTCAACGACCAGCCGAGCCGTCGTCCGAGCCGGGCCGCGGCCCGCGCGATCGCGAGCGTCACGCGGTTCACGGTCAAGGCCATTGTGGCCGGTGCGCCCGGCAGGGCGGTGGCACGCAGCACCGGGCTCACCTCCGGCCCGAGTCCGGCACCGGCGACCAGGACGAGGCGGTCGCACATTTCCGGGAACTGGTAGGCGAACTGCAGCGCGATGCCGCCGCCGAGCGAGTGGCCGACGACGGTCGCGTGCCGCACGCCGGACACCGCGAGCACGTCCCGCACGGTGCTCGCCAGCGCGCCGAGGCCGTAGTCGGCGCGGGGTGCCTCGGATGCACCGTGACCGGGCAGGTCGAGCGCCAGCACGCGGCGGCCGAGGGCGGCGCACCGCGCCAGCACCGGCGCCCAGGTTTCGGCGCTGCCGGCGATCCCGTGCAGCAGCACGACCGCTTCGTCGCCGGCGGGCGCGGGCGGCAGGTGCTCGTGCAGCCGGAGGCGGCGGCCGTGCAGGGTGAGGGTCTTGACGGTCATGGGCGGCCTTTCTCGCGAACCCGAAATTAGGGCATCCGACCGTTGCCGCTGATGTGGGGAACGCCACCGCCGGGGAATCACGGACGGGCGTGACAAGAAGGTTTGCGGAAAAGCGGCGGCGCGTGCGGGTTTTCGCGGGATCACCGGGAATGCGTATCGACATTCCGGTGGTATCCGGTAATCCTCGGAGGCATGGTCGCAATGACGCACCGGACGCGCTGATGTCCTGCCGCGCGAGTTTCCATTTCGTCCACCACGGGCCGCGGCCGAGCCCGGGCTGGCCGGGCCGCCGTCCGTGGCGGCGGGTGCTGCCGCTGCCGGTGCGCGCGCTGGACCGGGCGGCCAAGGCGCAGTTGTGCCCACCGCCGGCGGCCCGCGCGAGCCGGTGACCACGCGGCGCTGCGGGCCGGCCGGTCTTCCGGATCTGGTGACCTGGCGCGCGGTGTGACCTGCGGTTCAGCTCTCCGGCGGGCGGTGAGCGCGCATCAGGCGTTGCGCGCGCAGGGCCAGCTGCATGCCCAGCCGGTCGTCGGCGTCCTTCAGCCGGTCGCCGAACAGCTCCTCGAGCTGGCGCAGGCGATTGCGGACCGTCTGCGGGTGGACGCCGAGCCGCTGCGCTATCTCCGGTGCGCCGCCGCGTGTCTCCAGCCAAGCCAGCAGGGTCTCGCTCAGCCGGTCGCGCTGCTTTTCGCTCAGCGAAGCGAACGGGTCCAGGCTCTGGCGGGCCAGCTCGGCCGCCAGGAAGTCCTCGGCCAGCAGCCAGAGCGTCGCCAGGTGGTCGCGGCACCAGATGATCGGGCCGGGGACGTCCGGGCCGGACAGCAGCAGCGCCCGGCGTGCCGTGCGCAGGGCGGCCGGGGCGTCGGCCAGCGGGACCGTCGGCGACACCGCCGCGCGCCAGCCGTCGAGCTTGGCCGCCAGCGGCGCCAGGTCGGCGTCCGGGTCCCGGGTCAGCAGGTACGGCTCGGGCCCGTCGAGGTCGGCCAGTACGCCGTCGCCGAGCAGGTCGGCGGGGAAGTCCGCGGCTTCGGGGCCGCGTTCGAGGGCCACCATCGCGGCCGTTTCCGGCAGGGGCCAGCCCGCGCCGCCGGCCAGGCCCGCGATGCTGCTCGCCGCCCCTTCCGGGGCGCCGGCGATCAGCTCCAGCAGGCGCCTGCGCCGGACCGGGACGGCGCCTTCGGCCTCGGCCTGCGCCTGCTGGTACCCCTCGATCGCGGTCGCGCACAGCTCGTCGACGTAGGCGAAGATGGCCTCCGCGGCGACCGAGATGACGGCCGGATCGACGCCCGCGGCGACCACCGCCGGGTGCATCGCGCGCCAGGCCACCCGGGCCCCGATGGTGGCGGAGTCCTGCAGCGCGTCGAGGTTGCGGCCTTCGGTGAACTCCCGCCGGCCGCGGCCGCGGTAGTACTCGATCCAGTGGTCGTGGGCCAGTGCGGGCTCGCCCATCGAATCGATGCAGTGCTGCACCGCGAACTCGACGCTCTTCACCAGGACCTTGCCGAACACGCCCTTGAGGGGCTGGCCGTAGGCCGGCACCGTGCGCTGCACCTCCTGGATCATCGAGGCCGCCGCGTGCCCGATGTGCGGGCGCAGCCCCGCGCCGAGCGCGCGCGGCAGCGAAGCCAGCAGGCGAAAGCTGCGGTACTCGACCACCAATCCCCCTTCGAGTGCGTGTGCGCCGAGCGTATCCGACGCGTGTGTCACGCAAGAATCAACGATCGGTTCCCGGAAAAGGTGACGCCGACCCGTCCTTTTGACACGGACGGGTGCGCGTTCTACGCTCCGTGTCAGCTGCCGGGGGTCATTTCCGAGGCGCCAATTCCTAAGTGGAGGACTGAATTCCCCATGCGCGCTTCCGCTGCCTCGGACGGTTCCGTGTGGTCGCGGCTGCCGCGCGAGCTCGGCGACGCGGTGCGCCCGCGGATCCCGGAGATCGCCCGGGCCTGCGTCGACGCGATCGCCGCCGAGATTCCGGATTATTCCACGAGATTCGACGGCGGTCCCGGCCGCGCGACCGCGATCGAGCTGACGCGGCGCGGGATCGAGCGGGACGTCGACCGCGTCGGCACGCCCGCGCTGTGGCAGGCGGACCGGCTCGCGGAGTTCCGCGGCCACGGGCGCGACGCGTTCCACAGTGGCCTCAGCCGCGAAGCCGTGCAGGCGGCCGTGCGCGTGTCGAGCCGGGTCACCTGGCGGTGGATCGCCGACATCGCGCGGGAAGCGGGGCTGTCCGGTGACGTCCTGTACGGCGCCGCCGAGGGGATGTTCGCCGACGTCGAGACGTCGATGGCGGCGGTCGTGGAGGGGTACAGCGCCGCGGAGGCCGCGGTGTCCGGCACCGGCGAGCGGCACCGCCGCCTGCTGCGCGCGCTGCTCGGCGGCCGCACCCCGGCCGAGGTGGACGGTCTCGTCGCCGCGTCGGGGCTGCCCGTGCCCGAACGGGTGGCGGCGGTCGCGTTCCGCGCGCTGCCGGGCGCCCCGGAGTTCCCGGCCGATCTGCTGCCGGAGCACGTCCCGGCCGACCCGGCGGGCGACCCGCCGGCGGCGCTGACCCCGGCCCCGGACGTGGACCTGATCGGCCTGACGGCCCTGCCCCCGGGCTGGACGGCGGCGGTCGGCCCGCTGGTCCCGCCGTCCGAGGCACCCGAGTCCTTCCGCGTCGCCCGCCGCGCGGCCGACCTGGCCGCCCGCGGCCTCCTCGACGCGCCGGGCCCGGTGATCTGGTGCCGCGACCACGTGACGACGCTGCTGCTGCTCGCGGACGAGTTCCTGGTCACCCAGCTCGCGACGACGACGCTGGAGCCGCTGTCCGGGCTGTCGGGCCGCCGCCGCGAGCAGCTGGCCGAAACGCTGCTGGCCCTGGTCCGGACCCGCGGGAGCGCGCCGGAGCTGGGCCGGTTGCTCGACCTGCACCCGCAGACGATCCGCGCGCGGCTCAAGAAGCTGGCCGAGCTGTTCGGCGACAAGCTGGACGACCCGTCCGAGCGCCTGCGGCTGGAGCTGGCCCTGCTGGCGGAACGCGCGCTACCCAACCACGCCTGACCGACCCCAGCCACGCGTGTCGTCCGCGCAAGCACGCGTGTCGTCCGCCCAGGCACGCGTGTCGTCCACCGGGGTACGTGTGTCGTCCCTTCAAGCACGCGTGTCGTCCGTTCAGGCACGTGTGTCGTCCGCCTGAGTACGCGTGACCGAGCCGACCCCGACTCCGGAAATGGCCCGGCCGGTGCCCGCTGCGGCTCTAGGCTGCCCCGGTATGACCGGATTGCTCGCCGAGCGGCTGCGGCAGGCCGCCGACAACGCCGCCGCCATGTGGACCGTCCTCGCCCGCGCGCGCGGTGACCAGGCCTTCGACCACTTCGCCTTCACCGTGATCGACGGGCGCCGGTACCGGATCATGCTGCGGACCGCCACCCCCGGCGACGCCGCCGTCGAAGAGCTGACCGAACTCGCCCGGCAGCGCCGGAACGAGGGCCGGACCGTCGTCGTCGAAGACCCGTTCCAGGTGCTCGACCTGGCCGATCTGGGAATGACCGCCGGGCAGCTGCCGGTGCTGGCCCGCGAGCCCGGCCCGGTGGCCGCGCCGGAGGGCGTCGAGCGCGTCGGAACCCCCGCCGAGCTGGCCGTGGCCGAAGAGCTCGTCGTGCACGGCTTTCCGCTGGAGGAGTACCAGCCCTACCTCCCCGGCACCGTCTTCCCGCCCGAGCTGCTCGACCGGTCCACCGCGTTCTTCCGCAAGGGCACCCAGGGCGCCTGCCTCACCATGGCCCACGGCGGTGTCGGCGGCGTCTACTGGGTGACCACCCGGCCCGAGCACCGCTCGAAGGGCGTCGGGCGGGCGCTGATGCACGCGGTGCTACGGCACTTCGACGACCTGCCCGTCACGCTGACCGCTTCGCGCTCCGGGCGGCCGCTCTACGAGAAGCTCGGCTTCGTCACCCTCGGCGACGCCAACTGGTGGCGCTGACGGGAACACCCACCGCCGGTAGCCGAACCAGCGGAACGCCGTGCCGGCCAGGGTGCCCAGCAGCATCCCGGCGACGAAGTCCGCGATCTCCTGCGTCAGGTAGCCGACGTGCGGCACCGACAGGTGCAGGACGTACCGCGACACCAGCGGCGGCAGCAGGTTCACCGCGACCGCGCCCGCGTTGACCGCGAAGAAGAGCGTCGCTTCGCGCAGCCGCCCGTGGCCGCCGCGCGTCGCGAACGACCAGCGGCGGGACAGCAGGTACGCGAACGCCGTCGAGGCGATCGTGGCGATCGCGAGGGCCGTCACCGGCTTCTCACGGAACACGGTGAGCTTCAGGCTGTAGTCGCCCAGTAGGGTGACCCCGTACGCGGCCAAGCCGACGACGGCGAAGCGGAGCAGCTCTCGCGGCTCGGGCATGGTTCCTCCAGGTGACGCCGGACAGGGTGGAGGTTTTCGATGGCACGCACGGGCGGTGAGGGCGAACTCCCCTCGGTCGCCGAACTGGTGAACCTTTCGCAGACGAAGCCGCTGCTGATCCGCGGTGAACTCGACGCGAAGCTCGCCGAAGAGGCGGCGGCCACCGAGCCCGAACCCGCCCACGATCCGCTGGCCGTGCTCGACGCCGAGCTGGCCGCGGGCGACGAACCGGCCGGAGACGACCGTCCCCAGGACGCGCCGCCCGCCGGACCGGCCCGCCGCGCCAAGCCGTACGTCCTCGCCGCGGGCGCGGCCGTCGGGCTCGGGCTGGCCGCCGTCGTGCTGCTCCAGCCGCACCAGGTGGGCGGGACCGCCGTGCCGCCGCCCGGCGCGCCCGCCCCGGTCGTGCCGCCGGCCTCCAGCGAAGCCGTGGAGACCATGAGCGCCTCCGCCGCGCCACCCCCGCTCACCGCCGAGGTCCGGCACTCGACCGCCGAGACCACCAGCGCCCCGGCCGGCGCGGGCCGCAAGCCCGCGCGGGCCGAGCCGACGCCGACCCCGGAGTCGCCGGAGGAGCAGTGGCGCGAGTACGTCAGCTCGGTGATCAGCTCGTGGCAGCAGCACCCCCACGGCGGCCGGAACCGCTGATCAGCAGTTCGCCGTGGCCGGCTTCCCGGCGATCCGGTCCTTCACGAAGGCCAGGACGTCGGCGTTGCCGGTGTAGACCAGCGTGATGTGGTCGGTGTCGTAGGTCTTCCACGTCTCCTGGACCCCGGCCGCGCAGTAAGTCTTGTGCAGGCTGTCGGCCTGCGCGAACTGCACCAGCTGGTCGCCGGTCGCGTGGTAGAGGAACACCGGCACCCGCGGCGGGGTCCCGCCGAGCTTGTTCTCGGTCAGCCGCGCCACCCACGCGGGCTTGATGTAGCCCGGGCCGGTCGTGTAGTCCGCGATCTTCTGGTTCGCGTACGTCGTGAGCAGCTCGAACGTGCACGCGCTCTGCTTCATCTCGGCCAGCTTCGCGCGGCCGTTGTCGCTGAGGAACGAGTCGAGCTGCAGCTCCGGATACGCCTGGTCGAGGCCGAGCAGCGCGTAGGCGAACACGCCGAAGCCGAACTTGCCGTCGAGCTGCAGCGTCACCTGGACCAGGTCGGCCGGCACGCCGCCGGCCGCGACGCCGACGAGGTTCAGCTCCGGCGCGTACGACGGCTGCAGCTCACCCGCCCACACCGCGGCGCCGCCACCCTGGGAGTACCCGCGGAAGACGACCTTCGCCGACGTCGAGAGCCCGGCCGCGCCGAGCCGCTGCGCCGCGCGGACGGCGTCGATCACCGCGGGCCCTTCGGACCGGCCCACGACGTACGTCGTCTTCGGCGTGCTCTGGTAGCCCTCGTAGTCCGGGACGGCGACGGCGTACCCCGCGTCGAGCAGGTCGTCGAGGCCGGGCTGCTCGTAGAAGGCGCCGATGCCGAGCATCTTCGACGGCGTGCAGGCGAACGCCGGGCCGTGCGTGCCCGGGGCGAACGCGACGATCGGCGCCGTGGCGCGGTCGGCGTTCTTCGGCACCAGCACCGTGCCGGTGACGGCGTCGGGCCGGCCGAGCGCGTCGGTCGACAGGTACATCACCTGCCACGCGTCGACCGACGCCTTGCGCGGGCCGGCGTTCGACGGCCGCCAGCGGATGACGTCACCCGGCCGGCCGGCGGGCAGCGGCGACGGCGGCGTGTAGAACGAGTCGTCGGCGGGACCGGGATCGGGCGCGGGTGCGGCGGCGGCCGCGGGCGCGAAGGCCGCGGTGAGGACCAGTGCCACCAGCGCGGCGAGCACGCGGCGGGCGGTCACGCGCCGGTCCCGTAGACGCGCTTGCAGGTCGCGGACTCGCCGAAGGCCAGGTCGAGCTCCGGATTGGCCTTGAGGTCCTTGATCGGGCCCTCGGGATCGGCCAGCTCGCCCATCGTGGCGTCGGCTTCGGAGATGACCTGGCGCAGGCTGGCCTGGTCGGTCACCTTCGCCTGCTCCATCTTGGCCTTGGTCTCGGCGAGCTTGGTTTTCGTCTCGGTCAGGTTGCCGGTGGCCTTGTCCACAATGGACTGTCCATCCGGGACCGGGGGGACGCCGGCCGTGTGCAGGCCGCCCGCCATGTCCTCGAGTGCGGAACCGAGGCGGCCCAGGAAGTCCACCATCGCGGCCCGGGTCTTCACCGGGTCGGCGTCGTCGACGGCGGGCGGTTGCGAGAGCTTCGCCGAGCCCGTGGCCACGCCGGTGCACACCTTGTCGGCCCAGGCGAGCGCCGCGGGGTCGGCGTGCCGTCCCGGGTCGGCCGGGGTGTCCGAAGCGCACGCGGCGCACGACAGAAGGGCGGCCGCCGACATCGCGAGCACCGCGCTGTGCATTCTTTTCATGGGTTTCGAAGCTACGCGCCACGCTCGCGCGCGAGCAAGAAGAGAATGACTGGTTGGCACGTGCGTCAACATTCCGGCGCCCGGATTTGTCACACGTGTCAGCGGTTCGAAGGTGGCTCCGGGCTGGGGAAACCTTCCCAGGCCTGCTAGGAATCCGGTCGGGTTGGCGTGCTGGTGTGACAATTTGCGGTGTCGCGGTGACCTTTTTACAGGAAGGCCTTGATCGGTGCCCGTTCCGCTCGTTAGCTTACCGTTCGGTAGCGATTTCCGGACGGTCATTTCCAGGGAACGCTCCGCCGTTTCGTATCACTGTTGATACACGGAAGGACCATCGTGAGTCACCCAAGAGGCAAGAAGAAGACGGTCGCGGCCGCCGCGGTCGCGGGTGCGGCCGGGCTCATCGCCACCGCGCTCGTCGTCGGGGCGCAGGCCAGCGCCGCCGACCCGATTTCGCTGACGCTGAACTACCACTGCACCTTCCCGCTGGTGGGTTCGCAGTCGCTGAAGGTGGTGATCAACACCGATCTGCCGACCACGGTGAACACCGGGCAGGCGACCGGTGCGTTCGACATCAAGGCCGTGTCCACCATCAACGCGGACACCGTCAGCGGCCTGAGCCTGATCGGCGCCACCACGCTGGAAGGCACCGCCACCGCCGCCGCCACCGTCGCGGCGCCGAGCCTCAACCTGCCGGTCAGCGTGCCGATCACGCTGGACAAGACGAACATCCCGGCGTCCGGTGAGATGAACATCAACGCCGCCGGCAAGACGCCGTCGCTGACGTTCACCCAGGCCGGCCAGGCGAAGATCACCGTGGGCGACCTGAACCTCAAGGTCACCCCGCGCAAGGCCGACGGCTCGGTCACCGGCATCACCCCGGACGGCACGATCGACGCGCCCTGCACGCAGGACAGCGGCCAGAACAACACGCTCGCCACGATCACCATCAACGGCGGTGGCGGGACGACGACCCCGCCGACCGCCACCCCGCCGGTGACGACCCCGCCGACGACCACGCCGCCGGTGACGACCCCGCCCACGACCACGCCGCCGGGCGGGGGCATCAAGTACTCCTTCGGCATCACCGGGCAGACCGCGCTGAAGTCGCTCGGCAGCACCGCGCCGATCACCGGCTCGTTCGACGCCGACGTCAACCTGTCGGCCAAGACGTTCACCGGGAACCTGCAGCTGAACCCGACGCACACCGACTTCAAGCTGTTCGGCTTCCTGCAGGGCAGCTCGGACGTCAAGGTCGTGCAGAACGGCCCGCAGACCGGTGAGCTGGTGGGCACCGGCTTCAAGGCGCACATCAAGTTCGACACGTTCCTCACCAAGGTCACCCTGTTCGGCATCCCGATCAGCACCGACCCGAAGTGCGGCACGGTCAGCCCGTCGACCAGCGAGATGACCACCGGCCCCGACTTCGACCTGCTCAAGGGCGGCAAGCTGTCGGGCACCTACTCGCTGTCGGCGCTGCAGAACTGCGGCTCGTTCAACGACATCGTCAGCGGGTTCGCCAAGAGCGACGGCAACTCCCTGGAGCTCGTGCTCGCCAAGAAGTGACCGATCTGCCGGCCCCCGCCGCGCCGCGGCGGGGGCCGGTGCCACGCCGGAGAACACCGAGAAGGGAACGCCCGTGCCGAAAGCCCGGTCGCTGCTCGCCGCGGGCCTCGCCTGCCTGGTGCTGCCGCTCGCCGTCCCCGCCGCCGAGGCGTCGACGCCGGTGGACAAGCGGCTCAGCTTCACCTGCCCGTTCCCGCTGATCGGCCTGCAGCAGCTCGACGTGCGGATCCAGGCGGCGTTCGAGGTGCCGTCCGCGCCGGGCGGCACGTTCACGACCGGGGACCTCGCGGTCTCGGTGACCGTGCCGGACAAGTCCACCCGCGGCCTGGCCCTGGTCGGCGCGGCGAGCATCGAAGGGACGGCGTCCGCAGGGGTGACGCTGGCCAACGGCTCGCTGACGCTGCCACTGAGCCTGCCGCTGACGGTGGCGAAGACGGCGCTGCCGGCCTCGGGCGCGTTCACCACGCAGGCGTCCGGTTCGGTCCCGCCGGTGCGGCTGCCGAACGCCGGGCGGACCACGCTGACGATCGGCGGCTTCAGCACCCGCCTGACGCCGAAGAAGGCGGACGGCTCGTTCACCGGGCTCGGGTCGTTCACCTCGGACTGCACGCTCGACCCCGGTCAGGACCCGGTGCTGCTGAGCTTCGACCTCGGCAGTGCGCCGACCCAGCACCGCTACGCCGTGGCGGGGTCGACAGCGCTGAAGACGCTGGGAGCGACCGCCCCGCTCACCGGGTCGTTCGCCGCGGGCCCGGAGTTCGCCACGGCGTTCGACCGGACCGGCGCGGACTTCAAGGCCTTCGGGTTCGTACCCGGCCACGCGGAGCTGCAGTTCACCCCGGACGGGCCGCAGACCGGCGAACTCGGCGACGGCGGGTTCGCCGCCCACTCGGCGTTCGCACTGGCTTTTCCGCAGGTGACGCTCTTCGGGCTGCCGGTCGCCGACGCGGGCTGCCGGGCGAGCGCGCCGGTCCCGGTCGACCTGCGGACCGGCGGCGGGTTCGCCTTGGCGACGGGCGGCCCGGTCACGGGGACGTACACGATCCCGCCGCTGACCGGCTGCGGCGCGTTGACCGCGTACCTGAGTTCGCTGGTCCAGGGCGGCGGGAACACGTTCGCCCTGACGTTGACCGCACGCTGATTCCCGCTCACCTCCGGCGCGTATACGTGGCTCATGCGCCGAACCACCGTCGGGACTCTGGTCGTTGTCACCCTGCTCGCCACCGCCGCGCCGGGGGAGGCGGCGGGCCTGAGCCGGGACCCGGTCTCGGTGGTCTACGACCGCGACCACGCGCTGCACGTCCTCAACGCCGGCGCGACCGACGACGAGCTGACGGTGCGGACGCAGGCGCTGGCCTCGAGCGCGTGGGCGTTCTTCCGCGGCACGTCGCCGCTCTACTACCGCGATCTGGGCGAGCTGCCGCCCTCGGCGTACGCGACCGCGGGCGGCGACGTGTGGCTGACCGGTGACGCGCACCTGGAGAACACCGGCGCCGACCGCGGCGCCGATGGCGAAGAGCAGTTCGCGATCACCGACACCGACGACGCCTGGCGCGGTTCGTGGACGTGGGAGCTGCGCCGCGAAGCCGTGTCGATCGTGCTCGCCGGCCGGGCCGGCGGCCGCGGTGCGAGCCGGATCGCCACCGACGTCGACACGTTCGTCGCCGAGTACGCGCAGTGGATCGCGAAGTTCCACGGAACCGGCGACGAAGCGGGCTGGCGGCTCACCGCGGGCAACACCTCCGATCTCGTCGGGGACCTGATCGACGCCGCCGCCGGGGACAAGCGGGCCGACCTGCTCGCGAAGTGGACCACCGGCGGCCACTTCAAGGCCGACCCGCGGCTGCAAGCCGTGCCCGACGCGACGCGGGCCCAGCTCGCCGCCGCCGTCGCGGCCTACCGGACCACCGCGGGCGAACCGCTGACGGCGTCGGAGGCCGTCGTCAAGGACGTCCGGCGGCGAACCGGGGCGGGCACCGGCAGCCTCGGTCGCTTCCGCTGGTACGTCCTCGTCGAGGGGGACACGACCTCGGCGGCCGACGACCGGATCCTCGAGCTCAAGCAGGAGGTGGACCCGGCGCCGAAGCCGCTCGCGCCGGCCGCCACGACCCTCACCGGCGGGCAGCGGCCGGCCCTGGCCCTGCGCCGGCTCGCCAACCAGTCCGACCCGCTCGCCGGGTGGGCGAGCGTCGGGAGCGTCCCGGTGCTGGTGAAGGAGAAGTCCCCGTACGCCGAGGACCTGGAGATCGGTGACCTGACGACGTCCGGGATCTGGGACGACACCGTCCGGGACGTCGCCCGGCTTCTGGCCGCCGCCCACGCCCGCGCCGACCAGGACATCCCCGGCACCGGCCTCGGCTACTCGGCGGACGCGGCGATCGACGGCGCCATCACGTCCGTCTCCGGCTTGGCGGCCGAGACGCGGGCCTTCGCGACGAGCTACGCCGACCAGGTCACCCGCGACTGGCAGGCGTACGTCACCGCGAAGACCGACGGCCGCGCCCTGTTCTGAACCGGCTCCTGGCCATGAGCGTGAGCCCGGCGGCCGAAAGGACCAATGCGGCCAGGAACAACCCGCCGTGCACGACGTCCCGCGCGATGACGTCCCCCGCCAGCTGCACCACCAAGTTCACGACGCCGAGCGCGCCGGCGACCGCCAGCCCGGCTCGGGCGCCGTGCACCCCGCGGTACGCCATCTGGACGAGCGCCGCCCAGAATCCGGCGCAGAGCGCGAACACGAGCACCGCGACCGGCAGCGGGACGGCTCCGGTGATCGCGGTGTGGCGGCCGGTCAGTCGCCCGGCGAGCGTCCCGAGGAACCAGCACGCCGTCGCACCCCACCAGGCGAGTGCGGCGGACCGGGGCATCCGCGCAGCGTAGGCGCGGTGTGCCCGGTTGCGGCACGGGCGGCAGCCGAACCGTTATCGAGCCGGTGTGACACCGGGGTGCTATAAAACGCTACCTCGGTGGGACCGGTTTCGCGGCCGTAGGCGTCGCCGGTGCCGCTAGGGTTGATCGTCTGGATGTGCTGGCGCAAGAGCAGCCGAACGGGAGACGCCGGTGACCGCCGCGCTCGACTCATCGTGGGATCCCCGCACGCGCCTGCGGGTGCTGCTGATCGAGGACGACGACGGGGACGCGCTGCTGGTCGAGGAGATGCTGGCGGACACGTCCGTGCCGTACACGCTCGAACGCGTCGAGACGCTTTCCGCCGCGCTGAGCGGCCCGCTGACCGCCGACTGCGTCGTGCTCGACCTGCAGCTGCCCGACGCGATCGGCCTCAGCGGGCTGACCAAGCTCGGGCAGCACGCGCCGGGCGTCGCGGTGGTCGTCCTGACCGGGCAGCACGACCAGGCCACCGGCGTCGCCGCGGTCGCCGCCGGCGCGCAGGACTACCTCGTCAAGGACCAGGTCGACGGCCCGCTGCTGGTGAAGGCGCTGCGGTTCGCGCGCGAACGCAAGCGCGCCGAACAGGTCGAGCAGCAGTTCCTGCAGCAGCAGCTGCTCGCCAGGGAGAACGCGCGGCTCGAACGCGGCCTGCTGCCCAGCCCGCTGCTGCGCGACCCCCACCTCGACCTGGCCGCCCGTTACCGGCCCGGCCGCAACGGTTCCCTGCTGGGCGGCGACTTCTACGACGCGATCGAGCTCGCCGACGGCACGGTGCACATGATGATCGGCGACGTCTGCGGCCACGGCCCGGACGAAGCCGCCCTCGGCGTCGCGCTGCGGATCGCGTGGCGCTCGCTGGTGATGGCGGGCCTGCCGATGGCCGACGTGCTCACCATGGTCGAGCGGGTCCTGGTGCACGAGCGGATCGAGCCGCTGTTCGCCACCGTCTGCATGGTCGTCGTCGCGCCGGACCGAAGATCCCTGCGCCTGTCGCTGGCGGGGCACCTGCCGCCGCTGCTGCTCACCCCCGGCGACGGGCACCTGCTCTCCGGCGAGCGGCTCGGGGTCCCGCTCGGGGTGGTCGAGGGCGCCAAGTGGGACGCACTGGAGGTTTCGTTGGACCCGGGGTGGTCGTTGCTGCTGTACACCGACGGCGTGTTCGAGGGCCGGGTCGGCGCCGGGTCCGAACGGCTGGGCCACGAGCGGATGGCCGCACTGGTGCTCGACATCAAGCACGAGACCGGGCTCAACCGCCGGGCGCTGCTCGACGAGCTGATCGCCCGCGCCGAGCGGCTCAACTCCGGCCCGCTCGACGACGACGTCGCCCTCGCCCTGCTCAGCCACGATCCGGGAGCCACAGCCGATGAGCGGTGAAGCACGCGGCCGGCCCATCCGCCGCCGGCTGGCGCTGCTCGCCGCCGTCGAGACCGTGCTGCTGGTCGCGGCGCTGGTCGCCGGCGGGTTCGCGCTGAACAGCCTGACCGAGGCCCGCATGCGCCTGCTCGACTCGATCGCGCCCCAGCGGCTGGCCGCGATCCAGCTGTCCACCGCGCTGCTGAACCAGGAGAGCGGCGTCCGCGGCTACCAGCTCGGCCGCCAGCCGGCGTTCCTGGTGCCCTACACCGACGGCGTCCGGTCGCAGGCCGACGCCGTCGCGCAGCTGCGGCAGCTCGGCGCGGCCCCGGGCACGGAGATCGGCGACGACCTCGACGCCGTGCTGCGGGCGGCCACCGCCTGGCAGGCCGCGGCCGCGCCCACCATCGCCCCCGCCGCGCCGCCGGTGACCGCGGCCCAAGTCGAACGCGGCCGGACGCTGTTCGTCGACGTGCGCGAGGCCCTCGACACCCAGCTGAACCACCTGACCGCGCTCCGCGACGCAGCCCGCGCCGACCTGAACGCGGCGGCGCGCTTCCTCAACGCGATGTTCGTGGTCATCGCCGTGCTCGTGCTGCTGCTGTTCGCGATGCTGTTCTTCGGGCTGCGGCAGGTCGTCACCCGGCCGATCCTGCGGCTGGCCGGCGAGGTCCGGCGCGTCGCCGACGCCGACGTCCACCACCCGGTGCGGGGGACGGGGCCGCGCGAGATCGTCCAGCTCGGCGCGGACGTCGAGGCGATGCGGCAGCGCATCCTCGACGAGGTCGCCGAGCTCGAGCGCGCGCACGCCGAGCTGGACCGGCGCACACGGGAGGCGGAGGAGTCCAACGCCCTGCTGGACCGGCGCACGCGGGAGGCGGAGGAGTCCAACGCCATGTTGGACCGGCGCACGCGCGAGCTGGAACGGTCCAATGCCGACCTCGAGCAATTCGCGTACGTCGCTTCGCACGACCTGCAGGAGCCGCTGCGGAAGGTGGCCAGCTTCTGCCAGCTGCTCCAGCGGCGGTACCAGGGCCTGCTCGACGAGCGCGGCGAGCAGTACATCGAGTACGCCGTCGACGGCGCGAAGCGGATGCAGGTGCTGATCAACGACCTGCTGGCGTTCTCCCGCGTCGGCCGGAACCCGGGCGAGCACGTCGTCGCCGACGCCGGCGCGCTGGCCGACGAGGCGATCGCGAACCTGGAGGTCGCGCTCTCGCTGAGCGGCGGCAAGGTCAGCCGCGGCGACCTGCCCGAAGTGCGCGTCGAGCCGGCGCTGATGACGGCGGTGTTCCAGAACCTGATCGGCAACGCGCTGAAGTTCAAGGGCGAGGCACCGCCGGAGGTGCGGGTCACCGCCGAGCGCGACGGCGACCAGTGGGTGTTTTCCGTGGTGGACAACGGGATCGGCATCGGCGCGGAGTACGCCGAACGCGTGTTCGCGCTGTTCCAGCGGCTGCACACGCGGTCCGCGTACCCGGGCACCGGGATCGGGCTGGCCCTGTGCCGCCGGATCGTCGAGTACCACGGCGGCCGGATCTGGCTCGACACCGAGGCCGCGGACACCACGTTCCGCTTCACCCTGCCGGCCCACGACGCTCCGGCCGAGCGGGCTCCGGCTGACGAGGACAAGGGGACCGCATGACCCAGGCGCCCGCTCCGATCGACATCCTGCTGGTCGAGGACGACCCCGGGGACGTCCTGATGACCCGGGAGGCGTTCGCGCACCACAAGATCCGCAACCCGCTGCACGTCGCGGAGGACGGCGTCGAAGCGCTGCGGTTCCTGAAGCGGGAAGGGCCGTTCGGGACGGCGCCGCGGCCGGGGCTGATCCTGCTCGACCTCAACCTGCCCCGCAAGGACGGCCGGGAGGTGCTCGGCGAGATCAAACAGGACCCGGCGCTGCGCACGATCCCGGTGGTCGTGCTGACGACGTCCGAAGCGGACGAGGACATCCTGCGCAGCTACGAACTGCACGCCAACGCCTACGTCACCAAGCCGGTCGACTTCGAGAAGTTCGTCGAGGTGGTCCGGAAGATCGACGAATTCTGGGTCACGGTGGTGAAACTCCCGCACCGGTAGCCGTTTGGCGGGGAGTGCGGCACCATGGGTGGCCGTGACCCCTGCGACGCCGGACCTGCCCGCCACCGAACTGGCGGTGACCCTCGACTGGCGGGGCGGGGCCGCCGTGCTGGCCGTGGCGGGGGAGATCGACCTGGTGAGCGCGCCGGAGTTCGGGGAAGTCGTCGACGTGGTGCTGGCCCGTGGGCCGGAGAAGCTGGTGGTCGATCTGCGTGAAGTGACGTTTTTCTGTTCGGCGGGGCTGCAGGTGCTCGCGGCGGCCCACCGCAAGCTGGCCGAGCGCGCGTTGTGCGTGGTGAGCGATTCGCCGGTGACGTCGGGACCGTTGCGGACGACCGGGCTCGACACGTGGATCGGCGTCCACCCGACCGTCGACGAAGCACTCCGATGAGGCGGCCGCGGATGCCGGAACCGTTCCGCTGCCACGGCGTGCCCGCGGTGCCCGAGATCCTTCGCCGCCTGCGGCACGACCTGATGGCGTGGGTGCTGGCGGCGGGCGTCGACGAGGACCGGGCCGGCGACATCGTGCTGGCCGCCTACGAAGCACTGGCGAACGTGGCCGACCACGCCTACGACGACGCGGAACCCGGCGTGGTCGACGTCGACGCGGCGGTGCACCCCGGCCGTCTCGAAGTGGTGATCACCGACCACGGGCGGTGGCGCACCCCGGTGCCGGACCCCCGCCCGGTTTCGTTGCGCGGCCGGGGATTGCTGCTGCTGCGGGCGAGCGCCGACCGAGCGGACATCACCCCGGGCCCTTCGGGCACGGTCGTGACCCTGACCTGGGACCTGGACCCGGCCCACCCCTGACCTGCCTGCCCCGATGCGGCCCTCGGTGCGTTGACCGCACCGAAGGCCACATCGGGCCCTGAAGGGGTCGCTAGTGCTGGACGACGGCTCCGGTCTTCGGGTCGAGGGTGACCTTGCGGGCCCGGGGCGACCAGAAGTCGAACATCCCGTTCAGCGAGCCGGCCCGCGTGTCGAACGACGAGTCGCCGACGCGGCCGGTGAACCAGTTGTCCTCGATGAACTTCAGCACCGACGTCTGGTCGGTCAGCGTGTGGTCGACGTGGTTGACCCTGCTGTACGGCGAAACCACCAGCAGCGGCAGCCGCGGGCCGTAGCCGCAGCGGTCCGCGTACGCGCCCAGCGTCGTCGGCTTGGCCGTGCAGATCGCCTGGTCCTGGGCTGCGTCGTGGGAGCCGTTGACGATCGGCGGCTTCTGGTGGTCGTACCAGCCGTCCGAGTCGTCGTAGGCCAGCACGATCGCCGTCGACTTCCAGTCCGGGGACTGCTGGATCTTGTCGATCTCACTCACCACGAACTGCTGCTCGTCCAGCGGGTCCGAGTAACCCGCGTGGCCGTCCTGGTACTCCGGCGCCTTGAGGAAGCTCACCGCGGGCATCGAGCCGGCGCGCAGCGCGGCGTCGAAGTCCGAAATGTCGTACTGGTGGTTCGCGCGGTCCGTCTGGCCGATCGCCTGCACCGAGGACGGCGGGAGGTGCTTCGGGTTCGCCGTCTGCGGGTAGTACTGGAACGGCTCGTGGTGCGGGCTGTAGTCGACGACCGCGTTGCCGCCGACGTTCGTGTGGGTCTGGCCGCACACCGCGTACCCGTTGGCCGAGCCCGTCGGGCGGAAGCCGCCCTGGAACCAGCCCCAGGTGACGTGGCGCTGGTTGAGCAGGTCACCGATGTTGCGGCCGTGCATCGTGGCCAGGTTGTCCTTGCTCGTGTGGTTCTTGCCCGAGCAGTCGTCCCACGCCGGGTCCGGGTCGTTGATCATCGTGCCGACGCCGCTGGAGTCCGGCGACTGCACGGCGTAGGCGTCGCTGACCGGCTCGTGCGTCACCGGGTCGACGGCCTGGACGCCGTGGGTGTTGCCCGAGATCAAGTTGATCGCGCCCGGGCTCGACGGGCCGAAGACCGTGTTGAAGGAGTTGTCGCTCATGGCGTAGTGCTGGGCGTAGTTCCACATGCCGGTGACGGTGTTGCCGTCGTAGTAGTCCATGACCAGGCCCGGCTCGCCGAACAGGACCGGCTGCCCGGTGCACTTGTCGGTCTCGGTCTTCTCGACGAACTTGTCCATCTTGCCGCCGTCGAAGGCGGCCTGCTCGGCGCCGTAGTTGTGGTTCTGGTCGCAGGTCATCGCCTGCTGGGGCGTGAGCCGCTTCGGGTTGTACGCGTTCGGGTTGTCGGTCAGCAGCTTCTTGTCGAGCCCGTTGACCTTCGGGGTGCCGTGCGCGGCGGTGAACGGGGTGCCGTCGGTGTTGGCCGCGTCCGGGTAGGTGCCGAAGTAGTGGTCGAACGAGATGTTCTCGCCGAAGATGACGACGACGTGCTTGATCGGCGTCGCCGTCGGGAGCCAGTGCGCGGGGAACAGGTGCAGCGGCTGGGCGTCCGCGGTGGTCGCCGCGGAGCCGGTGACGACGGCCAGCGTGGCCACCGAGGCGAGGGCCCCGGCACCGAGCAGGCCGCGGCGCCGCCGTCGGGTCTTTCTGTCCACAGGGGATTCCTTTCGTGGTGGGGCGGGAACGTCCCGAAGCGGCTCACGCGAGCAGGGCTCGCCCGAAGTGGTCGTCCGGGCCGGTGACGCCCGGCAGCGCGAAGAAGTAGCCGCCGCCGAACGGGGAGATGTAGTCGGTCAGGGGTTCGTCGGCCAGGCGTGTCTGGACGGCCTCGAACTGGCGCTCGAGGTCCTGCTGGTAGCAGACGAACAGCAGGCCCATGTCGAGGTTGCCGTTGCTGTCGACGCCCCGGTCGTAGTTGACGGCGCGGCGCAGGATGCGGCTGGCGCCGGTCTCCGGCGTGCGCGGGTTCGCCTTCCGGATGTGGCTGGTCAGCGGGATGACGGAGCCGATCGGGTCGTCGGCGTAGCGGGGGACGTCGGTCTCCGCGGTGCCGTCGAGCGGAGCGCCGGTGTCACGGCGGCGGCCGAACATGTTCTCCTGCTCGGACAGCGAAACCCGGTCCCAGAACTCGACGAGCATCCGGATCAGCCGGATGACCTGGTAGCTGCCGCCGTCGGCCCAAGCGGGTTCGCCCTTCGTCCACACCAGACCGTCCAGTTCGGACTCGGTGGGGTTGGCGGTGCCGTCCTTGAAGCCCATCAGGTTGCGCGGGGTGCCTTCGGGTCGTGGCGGCGAGGTGAAGCCGTTGAGCTTCCAGCGCAGCTGCATGCCGCCGCGGGTGGCGCGCGCGATGTCCCGCAGGGCGTGCAGGACGGTGTCGGTGTCGTTCGCGGACAGGATCAGGCTGAGGTCGCCGTGGCACTGGGCCGGGTCGAGCGCGTCGTTCGGGAACGTCGCCATCGGCTTCAGCTTGGCGGGCTTGAGCTTGGTGAGGCCGTACCGGTCGTCGAACAGGCTCGCGCCGACGCCGAGGATGACGCCGAGGTCGCTGCCGGGCACGACCGGCCCGAGCACGCCGGAGTCGGCGGGCGGCGCGGTGATGCCGAGCGCGGCCGGGGCGCCGCCGGCGGTGAGGAACCGCGCCCGGTCGGTGATGGCGCGGAAGAGCTCGGCGAGTTCGGCTTTGGACTCGGCGACGGCGTCGAAGGAGGCGACGACGGTCTGGGTGGGCGGCTTGCGGAGGATGGCGGCCTGGTGGGGGCCGTGGAAGGGAACGGGCGAGCTGCCGTCGGCGACGGCCGGCGAGGAAGCGCCCAGCCCGGCCCCGGCGGCCACGGTGAGGCCCGCGCCCACCGCGGCCCGGCGCAGGAAGGAGCGGCGGGGGAGGTCGGTCATGAGACCCTCCTCGGCTCGGTGATCGCCGCGATCGGGGCCAGCAGCTCCGTCAGCTCGCTCACGTCCGCGTTCAGCTTCTGCCGCTGCTGCCGGCTCAGCTCCGCCGGGCGGAGCCAGGTGCCGTCCGGGCGGTGGGCCGCGTCGAGCGCCGTCCGCGTCCGGTCCAGCCAGGTGTCCACCTTGGACAGCTGCGGGTACCGGGGTGTCAGCAGCGGCCGCAGGACCTCCAGGACCGCGCGGGTGCCGTCGAGGTTCGCGCGGGCCGTGGCGAGGTTCGTGCCGCTGCCGTAGTCGGTGCGGCCGGTCAGTTCGAACTGCAGCGTGTTCTCCATGATCTCGTGCGCGCGCAGCCCGAGGTCGTTCCCGTCGACCTGGCTGTCGGCGAAGGACGTCCGCAGCGCGCGGGCGTCGGTGTCGAGCCGGTCGGCGACGGCGGCCAGCGCGGCCAGGTCCTCGCCGTGCCAGAGACCCTGCTCGAGGCGGTGGAAGCCGGTGAACTCCGGGCCGGCCGGGAGGCCGTTGATGGCGCCGTCGGAATCGCCGAACGCGTCGTAGGCCGCGCCCAGCCGCTCGTACGTCAGGTGGGCGGTCAACCAGGCCGCCTGGCTCGCCGCGCGGTCGCCGCCGTGGACGGTGTTCTTCAGCGCGCCGGTGTTCGCGACCAGCTCGTCGAGACCCGCCGTGACATGCTGCTGGTAGGCCTTGAGCGGCCCCAGCAGGTCGTCGTGCGTCACCGGCGCGACGCCCGGCCCGGTCCGCTCGGCCCCGCCGGTGATCCGCACCGCGGGCCCGACGATCGCGCCCGCGTCCTCGGGCAGGCAGCGGAACGCGTAGTCGCCGTTGCCCAGGTTGACCCGCAGGGGCCGGGTCGTCGCCGCGCCGAGGCCCTCGACTTCGCCGTAGATCACGCCGGTCGCCGGGTCGATCAGGTCCACCTCGGCCGTCACGGACCCGGTGTTGTGCAGGCGGAAGGTCTGCGGCCCCGGCTTCGGATCCGTCCAGCCGGTGCCGCACGCCGAGCGCGAGACCGCGATTTCGGGGTCGACGGCGGCCGCGTGGTCCGGCCGGACCGCCACGACGGCGGCCGCCGCGGCGGCCACGACCACGGCCGCCACGATCCAGCGGGTACGCACTGACCCCGGCACGCCTGTTCTCCCGTCACTCGATCGGACCATCACCGGTCACGGATTATGCGAGCCTAACGCCCGGAAAACCGCATCGGATCCTGGCGAACGAGCGAAATTCACCCGGACTTCAGCCGGGCGCCCACGAAACGGGGAGGATTCAGACGTTTCCCTGTGTCAGAAGTGTCAGATCTGTCGGATTTGGGGAAATCGACCGGTTGGTCGGGTCACGGCAGGGGCGAGCCGGTCTCCATCAGCGTCTTCAGGCTGGACAGCAGCGCGGGCCAGCCCTGGCCGCACATCTCCAGCGCCGTGCTGCCGGGGTCGAAACCGTCGTGGAGCACGGTCAGCTTCACCATTTCCCCGTGCGGTTCGATGGTGAACGTGACCCGCGAGCGGCTTTCGCCCCGCAGTTTCTCGAGCGTCTCGTCGTCGATTTCGTTGGCCTTCGCCCAGTCCGCCGTGAAAGCGTGCCATGTGTAGGACAGCCTTCGGTGGGATTCCGATTCGAGCACGACCTGTTCGGGATCGATCGTTTTCGCGCCGCGCTCGGTCCACGTCATCGGCGAGCCCTTTTTCCAGTCGGTTTCGAAGGAGACGCCCCAGTACCGGCTCGTGAAAGCCGGATCGGTAAGGGCTTGCCAGAGCTTCTCCGGCGTGGTCGCGATGTAGGTGGTGTACGCGAAATCGTTCATCGGTGCGGACTCCAGTGCTCGTTTGAGATCGGCCAGCGCGCCGGCCCGCCGCCGGTCGTAGCGGGTCATCCAGCGCTCGGCGATCGCGTTGATCGGCGCGGCGTCGAGGTGGTGCAGCTTTTCGCGGCCGCGCCGGGTGGTGGTGATCAGCCCGGCCGCCTCGAGCACGGCCAGGTGCTTGCTCACCGACTGGCGGGCCATGTCCAGCCCCGCGCACAGCTCGCGCAGGGTCTGGCCGTTGCGCACGTTCAGCGCGTCCAGCAACCGGCGGCGGCTGGGATCGGCCAGCGCCTTGAAGACCTCGTCCATCGCGCCTTCCCCCGTGACATGCAGCCGTCCGGCTGCCTTTTTGACGATAGGCAGCCGGACGGCTGCATGTCAACCGGGGATCAGCGGAAGCGGATCACCGTGATGCTCGCGAGGACGAAGAACACGAGGACGGCCAGCGTGCCGGTCTGCCCGCCGGACGACCGGGTCACGACCTGGTCGACGGCGCCGGTCAGCCGCACCCCGCACTCGGCGACCACGGTGTGCCGCCCGGCCTCGATCCGGGTGAACTCGATCGGCGCGGTGAAGGCGCCGGAGTTGTCGGTGAAGGCGGTGCCGACCTCGGCGCCGCCCGAGGTCAGCGTCACCATCCGGCTCGGCAGGCACCCCTTCCCGGACGCCGACAGCGGCTCGCCGGGCTTGATGCTCGGCCGGTCGAGCACCAGTTCGCCGGGCTTCGGCACGGTGCTGGAGGTGGTGGGCGTGCCGGGCGTGGCCGGCGGGGTCGTCGACGTCGGCGGTGTGCTCGGGGTCGGCGGCGGCGTGGTGGTGGTGACCGGCGTGGCCGGGACCGTGGCCGGGCCCGGCCGGGTCGGCCGCGTGGTCACCGGCGGGGGCGGCGTGGTCGTCACCGGCGGCGGGGGCGTGGTGGTGGGCGTGGCGGTCACGGTGAACCGGCTGCCCGCGCTCAGCGGGCCGCCGGTCCGGGCGTTGGTGCACGTGCCGGTGACCGGGTAGGTGCCGGGCTGGGCGCCGGCGGGCACCGTGGCCGCGACCGTGCCGCTCGTCTGCTGGAGCGTCGTGTTCGCCGACCACATCGGCGTGCCGTTCCAGGAAAAGGTGACCGGTCCTTTGCACGGGTAGAAATTCCAGGAAATGGTGAAGGAACTTCCCGCCTTACCGCTCGACGGTTTCAAACCAACCGACGACGTGTATTGTGCGTTGGCCGTTCCCGCCGCCGTGAGCAGAAGCAACGTTCCGGCCACGGCGCCGAAAAACAGCCGAACCACGAATCGCATTGGGACGTCCCTCCCCGGTGTGTGCTCGCTGTAGCATTCCGGACCAGTCGGATAACGCAAGTAGGGGATGCCCAATGGGACGTGTCATCGCGGCGGGGGTTGCGTTGGGTTTGTGCGCGGTGCTGCTGGGCGCCGCTCCACCCGCGGTCGCGGAGTCCGCGTCGCTGCGGCTGCAGGTGTCGATCGACCAGCGGCCGATCGAGGACGCCACGGTCCCGATCGATCCGGCGAACCAGGTCGAACTGCAGGTCGTGGCGACGAACCCCGGCACCGCGCCGGTGAAGGTCCGCAGCGTGCGGCTGTCCGGCGTCGCACTGGCGTTGACGTTCTTCGCCTACGACACGACCGCGCCGTTCGAGGTGCCGGCGCGCGGGTCGGTGTCCCGGACGTTCGTCCTCGACCTCGGTGACCTGGCGGGGCAGGCGACCGGGCTGCTGCCGTCGTCGGTCGAGCTGCTCGACGGCGGGCGCGTCACGCTCGGCGAAGCGACGACGGTCGCCGACGTCCGCGGCTCCTTCTGGTCGGTGTACGGCGTCTTCGGGCTGGCGATGCTCGCCCTGACGATCCTGGCCTGGGTGACCGCGCTGCTCGCGCTGGCCCGGCACCGGCTGGCGCCGAACCGCTGGCGCCGCGGCGTGCGGTTCCTGCCCGCCGGGTTCGGCACCGGCCTGGTCGCGGTGATCAGCCTGTCGGTGCTGCGCCTGGTCCCGCCCGAGCCGGCGATCGAGATCCCGGTGGTGCTCGGCGCGGCGGCGATCGCGTTCCTGCTCGGCTACCTGACGCCGCACCCGGCGCCGCCGTCGGTCACCGAAAGTGACACCACGGTGCAGCTCCCGGTCCCGTCCACGCAGGAATTCACCCGATGAGCGCACCGGCCGAGCTGGTCGCCGCCCTGCCGCAGTACGACATCGGGGAGTCGATCGGCGAGGGCGGCATGGGTGTCGTGTTCGCCGGCGTGCACCGGACGCTGGGCCGCAGCGTCGCGATCAAGCAGCTGCCGTGGGACGTGCTCAACCACGCGGCGAGCAGCGAGCTGTTCGACCGCGAGGCGCGGGTGCTGGCCAGCCTGGACCACCCGCACATCGTGCCGGTGTACGACTACGTGCGGACCGGCCGCGAGCACCTGCTGGTGATGGAACGCCTCGACGGCGGGACGGTGCACAGCCGTTTTCACGGCGGCGGCGTCAGCGGCGAGCAGGCGTGCGCGATCGGGCTGGCGATGCTGGCCGGGCTGCACGCGGCGCACCGGGCGGGCGTGCTGCACCTCGACGTCAAGCCGCGGAACCTGCTGTTCAGCACGCAGGGCGTGGTGAAGGTGGCGGACTTCGGCATCGCCAGGGTGATCAGCGAGGGCGCCACGTTGGTGACGCACGGTGGCGAGATCCTCGGAACCCCGGCGTACATCGCGCCGGAGCAGGCGATGGGCAACGCGCTCAGCCCGGCGGCCGACGTGTACGCGGCGGGGACGGTGCTGTACGAGCTGCTGTCGGGCCGCTTGCCGTTCGACAACACCCGCGGCGCGATCAGCATGATGCGCCAGCACATGTTCACCGACCCGCAGCCGATCGCCGGGGTGCCCGCGCCGATCGCCGGGGTGGTGATGCGCAGCCTGGCCCGCGAGCTGGAGGCGAGGTACCGCGAGGCGGAGTCCTTCGCGGCCGACCTGGCCGCGGCGGCGACGGTGGTGTACGGGCCGGGCTGGCTGGAGCGGTCCGGGGTGCCGGTGCTGCACCTGACACCGCGGGTGATCTCAGGCCTCAACTCGGCGACGGTGCCGTCGCCGCCGGGTGAGGCCCGCACGCGGCCGGTGTCACGGCCCGGAGCGACGCTGGTGGGTGCGCCCCCTGAGCTGGGTGACCCGGGATGGGGTGGCGCTGGGCCAGGGGAGGCGACCGGTGCTGGGCCAGGCGGTGTGGCCGGTGGTGGGGCGGGTGGTGCGGCCGGCTCCGGCCGGCCTGCGGGTGCGGCCGGTGCTGGGCCGGGCGGTGTGGCGGGTGCGGCCGGTTCCGGCTGGCCTGGCGATGCGGCCGGTGCTGGGCCAGGTGGTGGAGCAGGTGCCGGGCCGGCCGGCTCCGGGTGGCCGGGTGGGCAGGCGGGCCCGGGTGCTGATGCGGCGGGCTCGGGGTGGCCGGGTGGGCAGGCCGGCCCCGGTGCTGATGCGGCCGGTGCCGGGTGGCCGGGCGGTTCCGCGTCGGACGGTTCCGCGGCTTCCCAAGCCGCCGTCGTGTGGTTGCGGCTCGCCGCCGCCGCGGCTGCCGTTGTTCTCGTCGTTCTCGCGCTGCTCAACCCCGCTCGGCTGCCGCACGAACCGTCGCCGCTGGTGCTCGGGGGCGCCTCCGTCGCCGCGCCGGTCGAGGTGGATCTCAGCAAGCCGCTGGTCCTGAGCGGTCTCGGCAGCCCCGGGCCGGTTGTCCTCGACCTGTCCGCCGCCGGGATTCCGCTCGGGTCCGCGGCCGCCGAGGCCAAGTCCGGCGGGAACGGCTTCACCGTCGAGCTCACCCTGCCCGCGATCGCGCGGTGGATCGTCGGGGGCGCCGTCACCGCCGATGTGCGGACCGGCTCGGTCACCCAGCGGTTCACCCTGGTCACCAGCCAGCACCCGCTGGCCAGCGCCATGGGCGCGGGCAGCCTCATCCTGGCGTTGTTCGCCCTCGCCTACCTCGAATCGGGGCTGCGGACCATCCGCAACGGCCACCGCTGGCGGGGCGCCGCGGCCGGCGGGCCCGTACTGGGCCTGCTGTTCGGCGCCGCGGTGTGGCTGTGCGTGTCGGTGTTGCGGGTGCACGAGCCGTCGCCGGGGTTCGGGGCCGGGTGTGCGGTGGCGGGGGCCGTCGCGGCCGGGCTGGTCGTCGCGGCGGCGCGGCGCCGGGCGTCCACAGTGGTCAGTCGACCATCCGGACGGTGACGTGCGGGCTGTAGCTCTTGCGCCGGTTCCACCCGTGTTCGGCGCACAGGCTCAGCTGGATGGCGCGGTCGGCGGGCGCCCAGTAGCCGGTGCGGACGAAGTAGCCCTCCATCGTGTTCAGCGCGCCGAGCGTCTTGCGCGCCGAGCACATCTCCCAGCCCCACTGGCGCCCGGTCTTCTCGACGCCGTTGCGGCGCACGGAGATCCGCGGGTTGCCGACCGCGCGGATGGCCGCGTCGCCCTCGGTGACGTACACGACGCCGTCGATCTTGTAGAACCGGTTGTTGTCCAGCAGGGACACCTGCCCGGAGAGGGCGATCCCGACACGGGCGCCTTCGTCGCCCGTGAGCGTCCAATCAAGACAGAATTCCTGGACCGGGAGTTCCAGCGACTGGGTCATGACGAGTTTCCCCTGTTCTCACTGAGCGTCCCTTCCAGAAGATAGGGATTTTCCGGACGCCGGGAAGAGCTGCGGGCGATCTTCACCCGATGCGGTTCCGGACGTCGGATGCCTTGCCGCGCATGGGTTTTCAGGCGATGGGGTGACACGGGGCACGGCGGGTGACGACCGGCGTTCCGGCCGGGTGGTCTTCGGTGCGCGGATGGCTGGCCGTCACTGTCCGTGAGGTAAAGGAACCATTACCTTCGCTGGGACGTTGGCGGGGCATGAGCGAGCCCACTGTGATCGAGCTCGGCCGGCGCGACCTGCTCGTCGTGGCGGGGTTGCCGGGAGCCGGCAAGACGACCATGCTCCGCCACGCCGCCACGCCGCCGCGGGGCTGCCGGTACTGGACTCCGATCAGGTGCGGGAGCGGCTCGGGGCGGTGGTTCCGCCGGCCGTGCCGTACCGCTGGTACCGGCCGGCGGTGCACGCGTGGCACCGGGTGCGGATCGTCGGGCACGCGCTCGGCGAGGACGGGCCGGTCGTGGTCCACGAGCCGTCGACGCGGGCGTCGACCCGGGCGCTGCTGGCGCTGGTCGGGGTGGTGAGCGGGCGGTCGGTGCGGTTGCTGTTCCTCGACGTGCCGGCGGAGGTCGCGCTGGCGGGGCAGCGGAGCCGGGGGCGGGTGGTGCGCCCGCGGTCGTTCGCGCGGCACGTCCGGCGGGTGGGCAAGTGGCGGGAGGAACTGCTGGCCGGGCGGGTGCCGGTGGGGTGGCGGAGTGTGCAGGTGATCGATCGGGCCCGGGCGGGCCGGACCCGGCTGGTGGCCGAGGACCTGGTGCGGTGTTGAGCCGAGCCTCGTTCGTCTCTCGCGTGGGGCGTCGTGAGTGCTGAGGCCGGTCAGAACCCGCCTTGACGCTCACGGCCGCGCGGGGCGCGGATTGCTCCCTTTTGGTCTGGACAACTCCGGTATTGGTCCAGACAATTGAGGTCTTCCCTCGACTGGAGGACCCGATGAGGTGTTTCCGACTGTCCGCGGCCCTGGCCGCCTTCATGCTCGTGCTCTCCGGGCTCGTCGGCGTCCCCGCCGAGGCCGCCAACCTGCTCGCCAACCCCGGGTTCGAAGCCGGGTCCCTGTCCGGGTGGACCTGTGCCAACGCCACCGCCGTGACCACTCCCGTCCACTCCGGCGGTCACGCCCTCGCCGGCACACCCGTCGGGGCCGACTACGCCCAGTGCTCGCAGAGCGTCTCCGTTCAGCCCAACACCACCTACACCGTCTCGGCCTGGGTGCGGGGGAACCCCGTCTACCTCGGCGTCACCGGTGGGCCCTCGACCTGGTCCGGGAACTCGAGCGCCTACAACCAGCTGCAGCTCAGCTTCACCACCGGTACCCAGACCTCCGCCCAGCTCTACCTCCACGGCTGGTACGGCGCCGGTACCTACTACGCCGACGACGTCGTCCTCGACGGGCCCGGTGGGAACACCCCCGGCACGCCGAGCACTCCCGGTACTCCGCAGGTCACCGCGGTCACCGCCGGTTCCATCGCCCTGAGCTGGGGGGCGAGTGCCGGTACCGTCACCGGTTACCGCGTCTACGAAGGCGCCAACGCCGTCGCCACCGCAAGCGGAACGAGTGCCACCGTCTCCGGGCTGAAAGCCTGCGAGACCCACAGTTACTCGGTCGCCGCCTACAACAGCGCCGGTGAATCGCCGAAGAGCGCTGCCGCGACCGGCAGCACCAGCGGGTGTGCCGACACCGGCCTGCCGAAGCACGCCCTCGTCGGGTACCTGCACTCCAGCTTCGCCAACGGCTCCGGCTATGTCAGGATGGCCGACGTCCCCGCGGCCTGGGACATCATCGATCTCGCCTTCGGGGAACCCACCTCCGTCACCTCCGGGGACATCCGCTTCACCCGGTGCCCCGTCTCCGAGTGCCCGAACGTCGAAAGCGACGCCGACTTCGCCGCCGCGATCAAGGCCAAGCAGGCTCAGGGCAAGAAGGTGCTGATCTCCATCGGCGGGCAGAACGGCCAGGTCCAGCTCACGACCGCCGCCGCGCGGGACAAGTTCGTCAGCTCCGTGTCCGCCATCATCGACAAGTACGGCCTCAACGGGCTCGACGTCGACTTCGAGGGGCACTCGCTGTCGCTCAACGCCGGGGACACCGATTTCCGCAACCCGACCACGCCCGTCGTCGTCAACCTGATCTCCGCGCTCAAGGCGCTCAAGGCCAGGTACGGCTCGGGCTTCGTGCTCACCATGGCGCCGGAAACCTTCTTCGTGCAGGTCGGCTACCAGTTCTACGGCGGCTCGGGCACCGGGGACGCGCGGACCGGTGCCTACCTGCCGGTGATCCACGCGCTGCGGGACTCGCTCACCGTGCTGCACGTCCAGGACTACAACTCCGGCCCGGTCATGGGGCTCGACAACCAGTACCACACCATGGGCGGCCCCGAGTTCCACATCGCCATGACCGACATGCTCAAAGCCGGCTTCAGCGTGGCGAACACCGGGCAGTTCTTCCCCGGCCTGCGCCCGGACCAGATCGCCGTCGGGCTGCCCGCCGCCGTCAGCGCGGGCAACGGCTTCACCTCGCCCGCCGATGTCCAGACGGCGGTGAACTGCCTGGTCAAGGGCAGTGGCTGTGGCTCCTACACGCTGCGCGGCGGGACCTCGCCCGCCCTCCGGGGGCTGATGACCTGGTCGATCAACTGGGACAGGTACTACGGCTGGGAGTTCCAGAACAGCCACGAGCCGTTCCTGAACGCCCTGCCGTGAGCGCGGCGGTGTGCCCCGCCGCCGCGGTGGGGCACACTGCTGAAGTGAAACCGGCTCAGGGCGAGTCCGTGCTCAGCCGCGTCGTCCGCATCTTCGAAACCTTCGGGCCGGACACGCCCGCGTTGCGCGTCACCGACATCGCGCGGCGTGCCGACCTGCCCGTCGCCACCGCGTCGCGGCTGATCGAGGAGCTGGTCGGGTACGGCTGGCTGCGGCGCGATCCCGACCGGCGGGTCCGCGTGGGCGTCCGGCTGTGGGAACTGGCGTCCCGCGCGTCGCCGACCCTCGGGCTGCGCGAGGCGGCGATGCCGTTCATGGAGGACCTGCACGCCGTCGTCGGGCACCACACGCAGCTCGCGGTGCTGGAGGACCGCGAGGTGCTGTTCGTCGAGCGGCTCTCCGCACCCGGCGCGGTCCTCAACGTGACGCGGGTGGCCGGGCGGCTGCCGCTGCACGCGTCGTCGTCCGGGCTGGTGCTGCTCGCCCACGCGCCCGCCGACCTGCAGGAACAGGTGCTGGCCGGCCCGCTCCCGGCGTTCCGTCGCACGACGCTGACCGAGCCGGCGCGGCTGCGCCGGTTCCTCGCCGACGTCCGGCGGACCGGCTACGCGTTCTGCGCCGGCTTCATCGATGAAGAGGCCACGGGCATCGCCGTCCCGCTGCGGGGACCCGGCGGCGACGTCGTCGCGGCGCTTTCGGTGATCGTGCCCAACGACCGGGCCGCGCGGACGCAGATCCCGGCGCTGCGGGCCGCGGCCCGCGGGATTTCGCGGGCGATGGGGAATTCCTCTCAGTGAATGAGAATATGCTGGTGGCGGCCGGGGCCGCCGATCCATGCTCGGGCTCTGTCGCGGGAAAGGACGTTCGAAGTGCGCACCCAGGTCGTCATCGTCGGCGCCGGCCCGGCCGGGCTGCTGCTGTCCCATCTGCTCGGCCTCGAGGGCATCGAGTCGGTGCTGCTCGAACGGCAGACCGCCGAGTACGTCCAGGCCCGCATCCGGGCCGGCATCCTCGAGGCGGGAACGGTCGAGCTCCTGCGCGACGTCGGCCTCGGCGCCCGGCTCGACGTCGAGGGCATGGAGCACCGCGGCATCCACCTGCAGTGGCCGGAGAACCGCCACCACATCGACTTCACCGACCTCATCGGACGGTCGGTGACGGTGTACGGCCAGACCGAGGTGACCAAGGACCTGATGGCGGCCCGGGAAAAGGCCGGCCGTCCCGCGTACTACTCGGCCGCCGACGTCACGCTGCACGACGTCACCGGGAAGCCGTCGGTGACCTTCGCGGACGAGTCCGGTGCGGCGCGGCGGATCGACGCGGACGTCGTCGTCGGCTGCGACGGGTTCCACGGGCCGAGCCGGGCGTCGGTCCCGGAGCCGCGGGTCTGGGAGCGGACCTATCCCTTCGCGTGGCTGGGCGTGCTGGCCGACGTGGCGCCGTCGACCGACGAGCTCATCTACGCCTGGCACCCGGACGGGTTCGCGATGCACAGCATGCGCTCGCCGCGGGTGAGCCGGTTCTACCTGCAGGTCGCGCCGGACGAGGACATCGCGCGGTGGAGCGACGACCGGATCTGGACGGCGCTGTCCGAACGGCTCGGCGTCGCGGGGTGGACGCTGGAGACGGGGACGATCACGGAGAAGAGCGTGCTGCCGATGCGCAGCTTCGTGACGACACCGATGCGGCACGGGAACCTCTACCTGGCCGGGGACGCGGCGCACATCGTGCCGCCGACGGGGGCGAAGGGCCTCAACCTGGCGGTGGCGGACGTCGCGCTGCTGGCGCGGGCGTTGACGGCGTCGTTCCGCGGGAACGACGACCTCGTGGACGCGTACTCGGAGACGGCGTTGCGCCGGGTCTGGCGCTGCACGCACTTCTCCTGGTGGATGACGTCGATGCTGCACCGCCACGGCGACGACTTCGACGCCCAGCTCCAGCTCTCGCAGCTCCAGCGCACGGTGACTTCGCCGGCCGCGAAGACCGAGCTGGCCGAGAACTACGCCGGCTTGCCGTTGTAGCGCCGGGGAAGCCGGACGGTGAACGTCGTTCCGGTGTCCACTTCGGACTCGACGGTCACCGTCCCGCCGTGGGCCTGCACGAGGTGGCGCACGATGGCGAGGCCGAGCCCGCTGCCGCCGGTCTGGCGGCTGCGCGACTTCTCGGCCCGCCAGAACCGGTCGAACACGTGCGGCAGGTCCGCGGCGGCGATCCCGGTCCCGGTGTCCGCCACCGCGAGCGACACCTCGTCCACAGTGGACGAGACGTGGATGGTCACCCGGCCGCCGGCCGGTGTGTGCCGGATCGCGTTGGTCACCAGGTTGCCGACGACCTGGCGCAGCCGCACCGGGTCCGCTTCCAGCGCGCAGTCGCCGGTCGTGTCCACGGCGAGCGTGACCCCGGCCGCGGCGGCGCGGTCGGCGTGCGCGGCGGCGACGTGGCCGGCCAGCTCCGCCGCGTCGGCCGGCTCCGGGTGCAGGCGCAGCTGCCCGGCGTCGGCCGCGGCGAGGTCCTGCAGGTCGTCGACGATGTGCTGCAGCAGCACGGTTTCTTCGAGCAGTGACGCGCTCAGGGCCCGGTCGAACGGCAGGTGCCCGTCCTCGGCGGCCTCCAGCCGGCCGCGGATGACGTTGAGCGGGTTGCGCAGCTCGTGGGCGATGTCGCCGACCATCGCCTTGCGCTGCTCCTCGATGCGCTCGCGGCGCGCCGTGAGGTCGTTGAACGCGGCGGCGAGGTAGCCGACCTCGTCGCGGGACTTCACCGGCGCCGGCCGGTCCTGCTGCGCGGCCTCGGTCAGGGCCCGCAGCGGGCGGGACAGCCGGCGCGCGACGAGCGCGGTGAGCGCGACGGCCAGCACCAGCACGCCGCCGGTCACGGCGAGGATCCGGGTGAGGTTCTCGCGGGACAGCGTGAACGTGGGCAGCGGCGAGCCGCCCGGGCCGAGCGTGAACAGCAGCGCGGGCGGCGCGACGTACGGCGTGAGCTGCTCGCGGCGGGACGCGTCGAGGCAGCCCTGGACGGGCCGCTGGTCGGGGACGTCGAGGACCTGCAGGTCGAGGTCGATCTTCACCTGCCCGCCGCCCTGGTCCTCCAGGCAGCGGTTGACCGCGTCGTTGAGGCTGATGAGCGCGGCCTGCTCGGTCGGCGTCGGTTCGGCCAGCTCGAAGAGCAGGCACTTGCCGGCGTAGTAGCGGGCGGTGAGCGCGTCGAGCCCGGTGAGCAGCGGCCGCCCGCTCGGCGAGTCGCGCACCTGGCTGGGCAGACCGAGCGAGGCGAGGCAGGCGGCGGCCTTCGTGGCCAGCGAGGTGAGGCGGTCGCGTTCGGGGGGCGGCAATCTGAACGGGCCCACCGCGCGCGGGTCGATGCCGCTCGTCCCGGCCTCGGGCAGCAGCACCGGGTCGACGTGCAGCGGGTCGACCGACGCGGTCGCCTTCACCGGCAGGGTGACCGGCGCGCCGCCGGAGTCGCCGAGGACGCGCCGGTCGAGGGTGGTCAGCACGACCCGGCGGCCGGTCTGCTCCGACAGCGTCCGCAGCCGGGGGCCGACCTGGTCCCACGTGTGGTTCACCGCGGCGAAGCCGAGCAGCTCGGTGTAGATCGTCGCGTCGCCGGAAAGGGCCTGGCCCTGCTCCTGCTGGATCGCGCGGGTGGTGGTCTGCACCGCGAGCCAGGCGGTCGCCGCGATGGAGGCGAGCGCGATGAGCAGCGAGACAGCGGTGAGCCGGACGACGAGGCTGCGTCGCCGCGGGAAACGCCTCGGGCTACGCGCCATCTTCCGCCGTCAGCTTGTAGCCCACGCCGAAGACGGTCCGCAGGTAGACGGGCTTCTGCGGGTCCGGCTCGAGCTTCTTGCGCAGGTTGAGCACGTGGACGTCGATGATCCGGGTGCTGACGAACCGGTCGTCGCCGCGGGTCAGCTCGAGCAGCTGACGGCGGGTGAACACCCGGCCCGGCTGCCGGATCAACGTCTCCAGCAGCTGGAACTCGCCCGGGGTCGTCTCCACCGGACGCCCGCCGACCGACACCTCGTGCCGCACCGGGTCGAGCCGCAGCCCACCGGCCCGCAAGGCGGTGTCGGCCGGCTCGCGACGGCCGGCGGTGCGCCGCAGCAGCGTCCGGACCCGGGCCATCAGCTCGCGCGGGCTGTACGGCTTGGTCAGGTAGTCGTCGGCGCCGAGGTCGAGGCCGAGCAGCAGGTCGTCCTCGGTGGCCCGGGCGGTCAGCATCAGCACGGCGACGTCGGACTCCCGCCGCAGGATCCGGCAGACGTCGAGGCCGTCGACGTTCGGCATCATCACGTCGAGAACCAGCAGGTCGGGCCGGTCGCGCCGGGCCTCGTCGAGCGCCGCCCGGCCGTCGGGGGCCAGCACGACGGTGTGGCCTTCGCTTTCGAGGTAGAGCCGGAGAACCTCGGCCTGTTTCTCGTCGTCCTCGGCGACCAGTACACGTGCGCACACGGCGTCGAGGGTAGGCGCCCTGACACCGTTCCCACCGCATCCTGACCGGATCTTCACACCTTGGGACGGGCGACCCACTCCCGCACCACTTCGTCCAGCACCTTCAGCGGCAGCTGCCCGCCGCCGAGCACGACGCCGTGGAAGTCCTTGATGTCGAAGGAATCACCGAGCGTCTCCTCGGCGAACCGGCGCAGGCGCCGGATCTCCAGCCGTCCGGTCAGGTAGGCCAGTGCCTGGCCGGGCTGCTCGATGTACCGGTCCGTCTCGGACTGCACCTCGACCTCGCTCAGCACGGTGTGCGTGCGGAGGAACCCGGCGCACTGCTCCCGGGTCCAGCGCAGGGCGTGCAAGCCGGTGTCGACGACCAGCCGGGCCGCGCGGACCGAGTCCTCGGCCACCATGCCGAGCCGCATCAGGTCATCGGAGAACAGGCCCATTTCCTCCGCCAGCCGCTCGGTGTAGAGCGCCCAGCCTTCGCTGAAGGCCGTGATCTGGGCGACCCGGCGGAGCAGGGGGAGAGCGGTGAGCTCCTGGGCCACCGACTCCGCGAAGTGGTGGCCGGGCACGGCTTCGTGGAAGGCCACGGTCTCGGCGATGAACCGGTCGCGCGTGTGGACTTCGTGGGTGTTGGTGAAATAGGTCCCGGGCCGCGAGCCGTCGACGGCGGCCGGCAGGTAGTACGCGGCCGCGGCGGCGGGCGCCTCGGTGTCCGGCACCGCCCGCACGACGCACTCGGCGCCGGGCAGCTTCGGGAACCAGCCCGGCGCGGCGGCGGTCGCGCGGGCGACGGCGTCCCGGGCGGTTTCGAGCATTTCGTCGGCGTCGCGCCAGCGGAGGCCGGGGTCGGTGCGCAGCCGACGGCGCACCTCGGCCGGGTCGCTCAGCCCGAACACCCGGCGGCCGAGCTCGGCGTACTCGGCCTCGAGCCCGGCCAGGGCTTCGAGCCCCAGCCGGTGCAGCTCTTCGGGGGTGTGGCCGGTGGTCGTGTGCATGTGCGCGAGGGCGGCGTAGTGCGCTTCGCCGTCTTCGAGCCAGCACAGCCCGGGTTGGTCGTCGGCCCGGCCGTGCCCGGCGACTTCGGTCGCGAGGAACTCGCGGTAGCGGGCCACCGCGGGCTTCACCACCGCGGTCACCAGCTCGTCCCGGCGCGCCCCGCGGCCACCGGACAGCTGCTGGGGGAACGGCGTCTCCTGCGCGAGGAACCGGTCCAGGATCCCGAGCGCGTCGTGCACCAGCCGGTCGACCGGGGCCCGGCCGCCGCGCTGGCGTTCGGCCAGTGCTTCGTAGAAGGCGGGAAACCCGGCCAGCCGCGCCAGGAAATCCTCCTCGGCCCGCTCGCCGACGGGCTCGAGCTGCGGCAGGAAGGCCAGGTGCATGACCCCGGCGGCGCTCAGCGGGAAGGCGAGGGTGTGCTCCACGAGCCGGGCGTCGATCCGGGCGAGCACGGCTTCGGCCTGGTGGACGACGACTCCGAGGGTCACGTGGTCGGGATCCGCCGAGGCGCGGGCCCTGTCGAGGATGCCGGCGGCCCGGGCGCGCAGCCGTTCGTGGCCGGCTTCGCTGGGATCGGGCAGCTCGGCGTCGTGCCCGGGAATGCCGTCGAAGGTCGCCTCGAGAGGGGAGAAGGCGCCGAGGACGTCCAGGAGTTCGTCGGCGAGGGTGGTCGCTTCGGAGGTCATCCGGTCATCGTGTCGGAAACGAACCGGGCCGGGAGCGGATCGGTGAGACCGGCTGGTCTTGAAGGCCCCGTGAAGAACCTTCAAGACCTCGTCGACGAGGCGCCGTGCCACCGGCGCTCATCCGGGTTCCGTGCTCCGACTTCACCATCTCGAGTTCGGGAACCGTGCGCGACGCTGCCCGCGCACATTCGCAACCTATTCGGGGTCGTCCGCCGGAGCCAAATTCTGGTATGTACCAGTATTCCATTTCTGGTCCCCTTGTGAGGGCGCTGAACTGGAGAAACGTGGGCGTGGGGCCTTTGTGTATGGACGGTTCTTTGGACACTTCGCGTGTTTTGGACGCAAATCTCCGCCGATGCGTGCGTCGAGCCGGACCGGAGTTCGAATATCGGGGCGTTCCCGTCGGTACGGTGCCGCGTCGCGGGGAACGCCCGGTGTCGAGTGCCACCTTACGCCTGGCGTGGGATTTCGATGTCTCCGACTTCACCAACTCGACCGTTGCCCGGGCACCCGAGAGCCGGACGCCGAGAATGAGCTTCCGGGTGGATCACCAAGGGTGGTGGAGCCGTCCTCCGGTGCGGCGAAAGGCCCTGGGCACGCCTACTGGCACACCACTCCCCGACGATCGCGGTCCGGATACGTTCCGCGTTTCGGCAAGGGTGGCGCTGGCGGCCGACGAACTGACACTGTCCACGGTCGACGAGTTCCTGGCCGTGCTGCGTCTGGTGCTCAAGCGGTCGGGCTTGACCGCCGGCCAAGTGGCGGCGAAGACGTCGATCGCCCGGAGTTCCGCCTACCACCTGGTGTCGGTCTCGAGGAAAGGACTGCCCGTAGACCCCGACCAGGTCCTGCTGTTCCTGACCGGTTGCGGTCTGAGGATGGACCAGGTCGACAAGATCATGCGCGCTTGGGGGCGGATCGCAGTCGAGCGCCGCAAGCGCAGAGCCACCGGCGAGGTCAGGCCGGAGCCGGCGCCGCCTCGCGGGGGTGCGGAGGTGGGCGTCGACCGGTGCCTCGAACAGTTGCGGCTCGTCCGGGCAGCGGGTGATCTCGACAAGGCGGTTGCCTGGGCGCGGAGGTTGACACTGGCCCTGCTGGCCGAGAAAGGCGTGGAGCACGTGGCCGCGCAGTCGGTGCGCAGCGGATGAAACGAACCGGGCCGGGAGCGGAATCCGCTCCCGGCCCGGTCGCCGTCAGGTCAAGCTCGAACAGGTTCTCGCGTCAGGATCCTTCGCTCCCTGCGGTACCCACCGCACGTTGGCGAACGAAGCCTGGAACGTGCCGTCGGTGTACACCAGGAACGGGGTGTTGATGTGCTCGAAGTCCAGCCCGTTGTCGAAGCAGGACACCGGGATCTTCACCGTCGTCTTCGGGCCGCCCGCCAGGTCCGTGAACAGTTTGGTCGCGTTCACCTCGCTGAAGCACGGGTACACGCAGTGCATGCTGATCACCGTCCGGTTGGCCGGTGCCTGCTGCACCGTCGTGTCGAACTCCAGCGCCGCGTTCGCGTTGAGGTAGCCGCGCAGGTCGTTCGTGCCCGTCGGGTTCTGCATGTACAGCTGGGCCGCGCCGGCGCCCGTCCAGGTGGCCTTGAGGCCGTCGCCCTGCACGTTGACGTCCGTCGGGACCACGTTGATCTCCGTGTGGGCCGCCGTGCCGTCCGGGCCGATCACCGTGCCGCCCCAGTTCTCCGCCGAGCCGATCTGGCTGATGTACGGCGGGACGTCGGTGCGGTCGAAGATCGACAGGTCCTCCGTCGCCGTTCCGCCGCCACCGGTCGAGGTGCACGACGCCGGACCGGTCGTCTCGTCCAGCTGGCCCACCGTGACGCGCTGTCCGGTCTTCAGGCCGTAGCCCAGCTTGAACAGCGGGTCGTAGTTCGGCGACCACGGGTTGAGCGGCGACTGGCACGCGCTCTTCGGCCACGAGTAGCTCAGCGTGCCCTGGTAGCCCGTGCCGTCCTTGCCCTTGACCAGCATGTCCGCGACGCCGCCGCCCTCGGTGCCCGGCAGCCACGCGGCCACGAACGCGTCGGAGCGGTTGATCTCCTTGTTCATGTACAGCGGGCGGCCGCCGACGTACACGGTGACGACCGGGGTGCCCTTGCCGCTGACCTTGTCCAGCACGGCGAGGTCCTCGGGGTAGAGCCGCGCCGCTTCGAGCGACTTGCGGGTCAGGTCGCCGACACCCTCGGCGTACGGCGTCTCGCCGATGACCGCGATGACCGCGTCGAAGCCCTTCGGGTCGACGTTGCCGGTGGCGTCGAAGGTGACGTTGGCGTCGCCGAGGTTCTGCTTGATGCCGGTCAGGATCGACGTGGCGTTGGGGAAGTCGGCGTTCGTGTTGCCGGTGCCCTGCCAGCTCAGCGTCCAGCCGCCGGTCTGGTTCGTGATGTTGTCGGCGCTCTTGCCGACGACCAGTACCTTCGAGGACGGCTTGAGCGGCAGCACGTTGCCGTTGTTCTTCAGCAGCGTCTGCGACTCGCGGACGGCGTCACGGGCCAGCCAGTTGTCCTTCAGCGCCTCGTCGGAGTTGGCGTAGGAGCGGTCGGACGGCTTCTGCGACTCGAACAGGCCGTCACGCAGCTTGACGCGCAGGATGCGGGTGACGGCGTCGTCGATGCGCGCCATCGGGATCTGGCCGCTCTGCACCTGGGCGACGGTGTTGGTGATGAACGCCTTCCAGTCGTTCGGCACCATCACGATGTCGATGCCGGCGTTGATCGCCTGCGGGCACGAGGAGTTCGTGCAGCCGGTGACCTGGCCGATGCCGTTCCAGTCGGACACGACCAGGCCGTCGAAGCCCATCTTGCCCTTGAGGATCTGGTTCAGCGCCTTGTCGCTGCCGTGCAGCTTGCCCTCGTTGATGCCGAGGTCGGCGTTGGTCCAGCTGTTGAACGACACCATCACGGTCTGGGAGCCGGCGGCGAGCGCGCCGTAGTAGCCCTGGCCGTGGATGTTGATCATGTCGGCTTCGGAGGACGGGTTGACGCCCTGGTCCTGGCCGTTGATCGTGCCGCCGTCGCCGATGAAGTGCTTGGCGGTGGCGATCACGCCGTTGTAGCCGATGCGCTTGGTGGCGCCGTCCTGGAGGCCGTTGATGGCTTCGAAGCCGTAGGAGCGCGTGATGCGCGGGTCCTCGGAGAAGCCTTCGTAGGTGCGGCCCCAGCGGTCGTCCTGGACGACGGCGAGGGTGGGCGAGAAGGCCCAGTCCTGGCCGGTGGCGCGGATCTGCCGGGCGGTGGCGCCGGCGACGTCGCGGACCAGGCAGGGGTCGTGCGCGGCGCCGAGGCCGATGTTGTGCGGGAAGACGGTGGCGCCGTAGACGTTGTTGTTGCCGTGCACGGCGTCGATGCCCCAGATGACGGGGATCTTCGTGCGGCTGGTCTTCGAGGCGTTCCAGTAGGAGTCGGCGAGGTTCAGCCAGTCCTGCTGGGTGGCGTACTTCTTCCCGCCCGGCCACGAGCCGCCGCCGTTGAGGACCGAGCCGATGGCGTACTGGCGGACCTCGTCGGGGGTGATGGCGGCGATCTCGGGCTGCGTCATCTGCCCGACTTTTTCCTCGAGCGTCATGCCCTTGAGGATTTCGGCGATCCGCTGCTCGTCGCCGGCCTTCCCCTTGAACCGGCTGTCGACCTTCGGCCAGTCCGCCAGGGTCGGCAGGCTCTTCTCGATCCGGGCGCAGCCGTCCTTGTCCTTGGCGGGCTGCCCGATGACGGGCTGCGGCGGCTCGGCGGCCTGGGCCGGCGTCGCCTGGGCGACCCCGCCCAGCAGGCTCAGGCTCATCAGCGTGACGAGCGAACTTCGGCGCGCGCGAGACCACGCGCGGGATCTACTGGCCATGGGTCTGGTCCATTCTGCGATGAACGGCGGACCGGCCGATCCTCACCGGGTGACGGGAGGCAGTCAAGGGTTTCGAATGTTTGGAGCGCCTGTTAATTCTCGACATAAAATAAGAGTCGCTCGGTGGCGCGGCCACGTTTAGCCGGTGCCGCTCTTGCGGTCAAGGGCACTGCCGGGCAAAGGTTCTGCCCGTTTGTCGGGGTAAGCTGGAACACTGGCCGGGACCCGGCACGGGGGGAGGTTCTTCAGGTGGGCGGTGCGTTGGTGAAGCGAGCCGCGGACGTGGCCGGCACGCTCGCCATCACCTGGGGTACCTGTTTTCTGATGACCTTGCCGTTCGGTCTCAGCGATCTCGTGTTCTCCCTGATCTTCGCGACCGCGCTGTCGGCGGCGATCGTCCTCGTCGCCGGTGTCGGACTACTGGTCAGGCGAGGCTGGGACGCGCTGAAAGGGCGATGAACCCCCGTCCGCGTCAGCTCAGCACCGAGCCCGGCAGCTCCTCGAAGATCAGCCACGTCCGCGTCGACCGCACGCCCTCCAATGCCTGCAGCCGCTCCAGCACCACGTCCCGCAGCGTCGAGTTGTCCGGCGTCCGGACCAGCAGCAGGATGTCGAAGTCGCCGCCCACCAGCGCCACGTGGTCCACGTACGGGATCTCGTGCAGGTCCGTCGCCATCGTGCGCCAGGACGTCTGCTCCACCGTCACCATGATGTACGCCGACGTTCCCAGGCCCGCCCGCCGGGGATCGATCCGCGCGCCGAAGCCGGTGATCACCCCCTCGGCCAGCAGCCGCTCCAAGCGTGCGTACGCGTTCGTCCGCGAGATGTGGAGTTTTTCCGCCAACGCGCGCACCGCCAGGCGGCCGTCCGCCGAGAGCTCCGCCAGCATCGCCCGGTCGACGTCGTCCAGTGCCGGGACCGTTCGTCCCGGCAGTGCCCCGTGAGCCAGGACACCCCTGGACGTTTGGCCCACCGGACCCGGCTCGGAAGGCCGTTTGTCGCTCATTTTCGCCAGCCCTTGAACACAACACCGCCGAGAACCACCATTTCAGCATCATATGTCTGGGAGAGGTGGTGTGTGTCATGGCTGCTGAGACCCTGCTGCCGTCCGCTTCCCCCGTGCGGTTCGTCGCCGAAGACGGAAGCCGGGCCGACGCGCACGGCGGGTACGGCGAGCCCTCGGGGGAGCGGCTCAAGGAGGCCTACCGGCTGATGGTCCTGGGCCGCCGGTTCGACGTGCAGGCGACCGCGCTCACCAAGCAGGGCCGCCTCGCCGTCTACCCCTCCAGCGCCGGCCAGGAGGCCTGCCAGGTCGCCGCGGCGCTCGCCCTCGGCCCCCGGGACTGGCTGTTCCCGACCTACCGCGACTCCGTCGCCCTCGTCGCCCGCGGCCTGAAGCCCGGTGAAGTGCTGACGCTCCTTCGCGGCGACGCCCACTGCGGCTACAACCCGGTCGAGACGCGCGTCGCGCCTCAGTGCACTCCGCTCGCGACGCAGACTCTGCACGCCGCCGGGCTGGCGCACGCGATGCAGCGACGCGGCGAAGACGCCGTCGCGCTCGCGCTCATCGGGGACGGCGCCACCAGCGAAGGCGACTTCCACGAAGCGCTCAACTTCGCCGCCGTCTTCAAGGCGCCCGTCGTGTTCTTCGTGCAGAACAACCGCTTCGCCATCTCGGTGCCCTTCGAGAAGCAGAGCGCCGCGGAAGCGCTGGCGTACAAGGGCATCGGCTACGGCATGCGCTCGGAGCAGGTCGACGGCAACGACGCCGTCGCCGTGCTGGCCGTCCTCGACGACGCCGTGAAGCACGCGCGCGAAGGCAAGGGACCGGTCCTCGTCGAGGCGCACACCTACCGCATCGACGCGCACACCAACGCCGACGACGCCACCCGCTACCGCGACGCCGAAGAAGTCGCGAAGTGGCGCGAGGCGGACCCGCTCAAGCGGCTCGAAACCTTCCTCAAGGGCCAGAACCTCCTGCGGGACACCGAAATCGAGCGGTTCGCGGCCGACGCCGAGGTGTTCGCCCAGTCCGTCCGCGACACCCTGAACGCCGAGCCCGAGCTCGACCCGCTGTCGCTGTTCGACCACGTCTACGCCGAACCGACCCGCCAGCTGCGCGCCCAGCGGGCCGCCCTCGAAGCCGAACTGGAGGCCTGATGACGACCACCATGGCGCAGGCCCTCAACGCGGCCCTGCGCGACGCTCTCAAGGACGACGACCGCGTCCTCGTGTTCGGCGAGGACGTCGGCACGCTCGGCGGCGTTTTCCGCGTCACCGACGGCATCACCGCCGACTTCGGCGAGGACCGCTGCTTCGACACCCCGCTCGCCGAATCCGGCATCGTCGGGTTCGCCGTCGGGATGGCGATGGGCGGGTTCCGGCCGGTCGTCGAGATGCAGTTCGACGCCTTCGCCTACCCCGCGTTCGAGCAGATCACCTCGCACGTGGCGAAGCTGCGCAACCGCACCCGCGGGGCGCTTTCGCTGCCGATGGTCATCCGCGTGCCCTACGCCGGCGGCATCGGCGGCGTCGAGCACCACTGCGACTCCAGCGAGGCCTACTACACGCACACGCCGGGCCTGCGCGTCGTCACGCCGGGGACCGCGCAGGACGCCTACGACCTGCTGCGCGACGCCATCGAATCGCCGGACCCGGTGGTCTTCCTCGAGCCGAAGTGCCGCTACTGGTCGAGCGAAGAGGTCACCTTCACCCGCACCGGTCCCGGGATGGACCAGGCCGTGGTCCGCCGGCACGGCAAGGACGTCACGCTCATCGCGTACGGCCCGATGGTCGCCACCGCGCTGGAGACCGCCGAAGCGGCGAAGGCCGAAGGCTGGGACGTCGAGGTCGTCGACCTGCGGTCGCTGTCGCCGTTCGACGACGAGACCGTCACGGCTTCGGTCCGCCGCACCGGGCGGGCCGTGGTCGTCCACGAGGCCGCCGGCTTCGGCGGCTACGGCGCCGAGGTCGTCGCGCGCGTCACCGAGCAGTGCTTCCACCAGCTGCACGCGCCCGTCCTGCGGGTGACCGGGCTCGACATCCCGTACCCGGCGCCGAAGCTCGAGCGCTACCAGCTGCCCGACGTCGACCGGATCCTCGACACGATCGCGCGGCTGCAGTGGGACGACACGCCGGTGGTGGCCGGTGCCTGACTTCCTGCTGCCGGACCTCGGCGAAGGCCTGACCGAGGCGGCGATCGTGGACTGGCGGGTCAAGGTCGGCGACACCGTCGACGTCGACCAGGTCGTCGTCGAGGTCGAGACGGCGAAGGCGGCGGTCGAGGTGCCGGTGCCGTTCGCCGGTGTGGTGACCGCGCTGCACGGCGAGCCGGGGCAGCTGCTGCCGGTCGGCGCGCCGCTGCTGACCGTCGGCGGGTTCGCCGAACCCGGCGTCACCGTGTCCGCCGCGTCCGCCGGGAGCGGCAACGTCCTCATCGGCTACGGCACCGCGCCCGCCACCCGGCGCAAGCGCGCGCGGCGCCCGGTGAGTGCCCCGGCACCCGCCCGGCCGGCGCGGGCGCCCGGCGTGATCTCGCCGTTCGTCCGGAAGCTGGCGGCGGACAACGGGATCGACCTGGCGAAGATCGCCCCGAGCGGTCCGGACGGGATCATCCGCCGCGCCGACGTCGAAGCGGTGCTGAAGAAGCCCGTCGCGAACGGCAAGCGCATCCCCCTGACCGGCGTGCGCAAAGCCGTCGCCGACAAGCTGACGACCTCGCGGCGGGAGATTCCCGAGGCGACCGTGTGGGTGGACGTCGACGCGACGGAGCTGGTGGCCGCGCGCGCCGCGCTGAACGCCAAGACGGACCGGCCGGTCAGCCTGCTCGGCCTGATCGCGCGGTTCGCCGTCGCGGGGCTGCGCAGGTACCCGGAGCTGAACTCGCGCGTCGAGGGCGACGAGATCGTGCTGCTTGACAAGATCCACCTCGGGTTCGCCGCGCAGACCGACCGCGGCCTGGTCGTGCCGGTGGTGCGGGACGCGGACGAGCTGTCCACGCGCGAGCTGTCGGCGGCGATCGGCGAGCGCGCCCGCACCGCCCGGGAGGGCAAGCTCGCGCCCGCGGAGCTCACCGGCGGTACCTTCACCGTCAACAACTACGGCGTCTTCGGTGTCGACGGCTCGGCCGCGATCATCAACCACCCCCAGGCGGCCATCCTCGGCATCGGCCGGATCATCGACCGGCCATGGGTGGTCGACGGGGCGCTGGTGGCCCGGAAGATCTGCGAGCTGACGCTGGCGTTCGACCACCGCGTCTGCGACGGCGGCACGGCGGGCGGGTTCCTGCGGTTCGTCGCCGACTGCGTGGAGTCGCCGGTCACCGCCCTCGGCGACCTCTGACGACTCACCGGCCGCAGGGGGCCGGTGGTGACGGTGGTGGCACCTAAAGTGGTCGCGTGACGACACCGGCCCAGCACGACCGCGACCTCGCGGAGGGGCGCGTCGCCCGGCTCAAGCAGGACCTGCGGGACGGGCTCGCGACCCCGCCCGGGGACGTCGAGGCGATGGACGAGCTCGTGGCGACGGCCCACCGGCTGCTCGACGCCGAGCTGGCGTTCGAAGAGGCCCGGCGGCGGCTCGCCGACGCGGAGCTCGAGTCCCGGCACGCGGCGACGCAGCGCGCGGTCGTCTGGTTCGCGGCCGCGCCCGTGCTGGTGCCGCTGGTCGCCGCGGCGCTGGTGTTGTTCGAGGTGCTTTCGCCGGTCTGGCTGCTCTTGCTGGTGCCGCTGTTCGGCGCGGGCCTGTGGGTCGGCTTCGCCCCGGTCCGCCGGGCCGCGGCCGTGATCCGCGAGCGCCGGCGGGCGGCGTCGGCGGGCACCATCACGGCGTTGGCGCTGGCTCTCGCGCTGATCCCGTGGTCCGGGGCCATGGTGTGCACGATCCTGACGGCGCTGGGCGTCGTGGGCACGACCACGCTGCTGTGGCGGGAAAGCCGGATCCCGTGAGCCACGGCTACGCCACCTACGGCGACGATCCGGAGTTCACACGGGAGTACCCCGAGCCGGTGGACACGACCCGGCGCGACCTCGACGAGCTGTTCGCGGCGGTCGACGGGCTGCGCGCGGCCGTCGAGGAGACCGACGACCGCCTGCGCCAGGACGTCGCCGACCTGACCGAGCGGCTGGAAACCGGCGGCGCGCAGGACCGGCTCGACCTGCTCGGCCGGCGGCTGGACCGGCTGCAGCAGCAGGTCCAGGCCCTGGAGCGCGCGGTCCGCGTTTCCGACGGCGTCCCGCAGGTGGACCTTGACGACGTCGGCCCGGAGACGCGGGCGCTCGCGGCGGAGGCGGCGCGCTGGGACGACCTGCACCAGGAGCTGGTGACGAAGGAGCAGCGCGCGCGGTACGCGGAGGAGATCGCGCACCTGGACTCGGTGCGCTCGGCGTTGTCCCGGTGCGACGCCGACCTGCTGGAGGTCGTGCGCGTCCTGGCGTCGACGGACCGGGCGTCCCGCGCCCGAGGGGACGCGGAGTCGTCGTTGCGGGCCTTGTCGACGCGGCGCCGGACGCTGCTGGACGAGGAGATCCCGGCGGCTGTCGCGGCGGCGGACCAGGCTCGCCTCGCGCTGCGGGAGGCGGACGCGGTCCAGGCGCGCGTGGTCCCCCAGCTGGAGCGGGCCGAGCGCGCGTGGCACGACCTGCAGGTCCGCCTCCGGGCCCGCATCACGGACGCGCTGGGCTCGAACGCCCTGCTGCCGGCCTGGTTCGGGCACGCGCTGGGGCTGGCCCCGCCGGCCGGGACATCGGGGGACGCGTGGATCCGGACCGCCGCGTCGGTCCTGGCGTACCGGGTGACGTTCGGCGTCACGGATCCCGCCCTGCCGCTGGGCCCCCCGGCCGCCGAAGGCGCGGACAAGACGGAACGCCGCTGGACCTGGCGGGCCCGCCTGGAGTCCGACCTGGACACCCTCGCCCTCTAGCCCGTGACCCGCCAGGCATCACCCGTGATCAGAGGGGCATGACCCGTGATTGGATGGGCATGACTCGTGATTGGATGGGCATGACTCGTGATGCCCCTCCAATCACGTGAGATGCCTGCTCAGTCACGCGAGATGCCTGCTCAATCACGTGAGGTGCCCCTTGCGTAGGGCGGACTCCAGCCGGTGGTGGAGGTCGCCGAGGCGGGTTTTGCCCGGTTGGCCCGGGGGGAACTTCCGGAGGGTTTCGCGCACCTGCGGTGGGGCGTGGGTGAGGGCCCACTCGATCTCGGTCTCCGCGGAACCGCCCGCCAGTTCGCGCGCCAGCGCGGCCTGCTGGGCCGGGCCGACGATGTGCTTCACCTGGTGCGGTGACTCCAGGGGGTGGAGGTACGCCGCTCCGGCGGCCCCGGCCGCCGCGCGGGCCGCCGCCGAGGCGGCCGGGTCGGTGGCCTCGCCCGCCGCCGCCAGCGCGGCCCACGCCGCCGTGCGCAGGGCCTTGGTGCGCGGGCCGCCGGACGCGAACTCGCGCGCCGCGGAGATCGCCGCGGCCGGGCGGGGGTCGTCCGGGACCAGCGGCAGGACCCGGGCGGCGCAGCCGGCGGCCCAGCCCGTCAGGGCCCGGAGTTCGTCGAGAGCCAGCTCCATGTGCCTGAAGCGTATCTTTGAACCGCCGGTTGAGGCTTTCAGACGGTCGCCGGGCGGCGCAGGGCCTGCCGGCGCAGGCGGTTGAACAGCTTCGCGTTGTTCAACGCGAAGACTCCGACGGTGGAACCGTCGCGCTGCCAGGTCGCCACGAACGAAGCCGACGACGGGTCGCCGTCCACGAACGACAGCGTGTCGTCCGGGCGCGGGTGGCCGGCCAGCTGCAAGGTGCCGCCGTACTGGTCGGACCAGACGTAGCCACTGGGCGTGTACGTCCGCGCGGTGTGCCCGGCCAGCAGGTTCGCCACCGCGACCGGCGCCTGCTCCGACGCGTTCGTCCAGTGCTCGTACCGCCGTCCCCCGTAGCGGGCCACATCGCCGACGGCCACCACCTGAGGCAGCGACGTGACCAGCCCGGCGTCCGTGTGGACGCCGTCGCCGACCTTCAAACCCGAACCCGCCAGCCACTCCGTCGCCGGGGTCATCCCGACACCCGTGACGACCACGTCGGCCGGGACGAGCGAACCGTCGGCGAGGTGGACGCCCGCCGCGTCCAGGCCCGTCACCGCGACGCCGCAACGCAGGTCCGTGCCGTGGTCGAGGTGCAGCCGGGCGCAGACCGCGGCCAGCGAAGGGCCCAGCACCGGCGCGAGCGGAGCGTCCAGGGCTTCCAGGACGACCACGTCGAGGCCCAGGGAACGGCAGGTCGAGGCCACCTCGGCCCCGATGAACCCGGCCCCGACGACGACCACGCGGGCTCCGGGGACCAAAGCCGCGCGCAAAGCCAGTGCGTCGTCGACCGTCCGCAGTGTGTGGGCCGCCTCGAAGCCCGGCAGGGTCCGCACCCGGCCGCCGGTGGCGATCACGACGCCGTCCGCGTGCACCGAGGTGCCGTCCGACAGGAGCACGCGCCGGTTGGCCGGTTCCAGCGCCGTGGCCTGGACGCCGAGCCGGAAGTCCAGGGCCAGTGACGCCAGGTCGCCCGCGTCGAGCAGCTCCAGCGACTCCCGCGACGCCGTCCCGGCGAGGAAGCCCTTGGACAGCGGGGGCCGGTCGTACGGCAGGTGCGTCTCCGAACCGATGAGCACGATCCCGCCGTCGTACCCCTGCGCGCGCAGCTCCTGCGCGGCGCGGACCCCGGCGAGCGAAGCGCCGACGACCGCGATGCGCTTCACGCGGCGTCCTCGTCGGCGGCGCCCTCGACGTAGACGACGCCTTCGTCGACGACCACGGTGTACGTGCGCACCGGGTCCTTCGCCGGCAGGCAGGTCGGCATGCCCGTGCGCAGGTCGAACCGCGCCGCGTGCAGCGGGCACTCGACGAAGCAGCCTTCGAGCCAGCCGTCGGCCAGGGAGGCGTCCTGGTGGGTGCACGTGTCGCCGATGGCGTACAGCTCGCCCTCCTCGGTGCGGAACACCGCGATGGCGGGCGGCCCGGGGATGCGGACCGACTCACCGGGGGGCAGCTCGTCCACCGTGCACGCGCGAATCATGACGCCTCCGAAAAGTTGCGCATTGGGGAACATCAACTGCGATACGCAACAAGTCTGAGTCCGGCGCACACCCGCGTCAAGGGGGTACGCCCGGGTAGTTTCCGTTACCGGGTAACGGGTATTCCGGGCGCGCCGCAGGCCCGTACCGGGGATGGCGGTACGGGCCTGCGACGCCGGAGGCTAGTTTTCCCCGTGCCGGTAGAACGGCAGCTTGATCGGGTCGAGCGGGGTGTTGCCGAGGATCAGGTCGGCGGCCTTCTCGGCGGTCATCATCACCGGGGCGTAGATGTTGCCGTTGGTGATGTAGGGCATCACCGACGCGTCGACCACGCGCAGGCCTTCGGTGCCGTGCACCCGCATGCTCTGCGGGTCGACGACGGACATGTCGTCCACGCCCATTTTCGTGGTGCACGACGGGTGCAGCGCCGTTTCGGCGTCCTTCGCCACCCAGTCGAGGATCTCCTGGTCCGTCTCCACCCGGGGCCCCGGCGAGATCTCCCCGCCGTTGTACGGGTCCAGCGCGGGCTGGTTGAGGATCTTCCGCGCCACCCGCACCGCTTCGACCCATTCGCGGCGGTCGTTTTCGGTCGACAGGTAGTTGAACCTGATCGCCGGGTGCTCCCGCGGGTCGCTGGACTTGATCTTCACCGAGCCGCGGGTGTCGGCGTACATCGGGCCGACGTGCACCTGGTAGCCGTGCCCTTCCGTGGGCGCCGAACCGTCGTAGCGGATCGCCACCGGCAGGAAGTGGAACATCAGGTTCGGGTACTTCACCTCGTCGTTGGACCGGACGAACCCACCGCCTTCGAAGTGGTTGGTGGCGGCCGGCCCGGAGCGCAGGAACAGCCACTGCGCGCCGATGTAGGGCCGCTTCCACTTCGCCAGCGACGGCTGCATCGACACCGGCTGCTTGCAGGCGTACTGGATGTACACCTCCAGGTGGTCCTGCAGGTTCTCGCCGACGCCCGGCAGGTCCTTCACGACGTCGATGCCGAGCTTCTCCAGCTCCGCGGCGTTCCCGACCCCGGACAGCTGCAGCAGCTGCGGGGTGTTGATCGCGCCGCCGCAGAGGATGATCTCCTTGCCGTACACCTCACCGGGCACGCCCCGGCCCTGCGAGTACTCGACGCCGACCGCGCGCGTGCCGTCGAAGAGGATCTGCGACACGAACGCGCGGGTCTTCACCGTGAGGTTGGGCCGATCCATTACCGGGTGCAGGTACGCGCCGGCGGCGGACAGCCGCCGTCCTTTCCGGACGTTCCGGTCGAACGCCGCGAACCCTTCCTGCCGGTAGCCGTTGACGTCGTCGGTGCGCGGGTAGCCCGCCTGCTCGGCGGCGTCGAAGAAGGCGGTGAACAGGGGGTTCGACGCCGGTCCGCGCTCCAGCTCCAGCGGCCCGTCGTGGCCACGCCACTGGCCGTCCGGCGCGTCGGCCAGGCAGTTCTCCATGCGGTTGAAGTACGGCAGGCAGTGCGCGTAGTCCCAAGTGGACATCCCGGGATCGCTCGCCCAGCGCTCGTAGTCCATCGGGTTGCCGCGCTGGAAGATCATCCCGTTGATGCTGGACGAGCCGCCGAGCACCTTGCCGCGCGCGTGGTAGATGCGACGCCGGTTCATGTGCGGCTCGGGTTCGCTGCGGTAGCCCCAGTCGTAGAACTTCGACCCGATCGGGAAGGTCAGCGCGGCCGGCATGTGGATGAAGACGTCCCACTTGAAGTCCGACCGGCCCGCCTCCAGGACGAGGACCTTGTTCGACGGGTCGGCCGAGAGCCGGTTCGCCAGCGCGCAGCCCGCCGAGCCACCGCCGACGATGACGAAGTCGTAGGTTTCGGTACTCATGGAGCCTCCTCAGCCGGGCAGGGTGTCCGGTGCGGTGTCGGGCATGTGCTCGGGGCTGGTGTGGGCCGAGCCCCAGGTGCGCCGCCGGACGTAGAGCATGGTCGCGCCGATGATCACGATCAGCGCGGTGACGAGCACCGCCCCCCACTGGAAGTACCAGTGGTCGGAGCCGTAGACCGCGGCCCGCGGCCAGATCAGGTTGATCGTCATGCCGGCGCCGTAGAGCACCGCGACCAGGTTCACCAGCGTGCCCCAGCGGCCCAGCTTGAAGTACGGGCCGTGCTCCGGCCGTGGCCAGTGCCCGCGCAGGCGGCGCACCAGCATCGGGCCGGTGACCATCAGGTAGGGGATGTAGAACAGGATGATCGCCGTCGAGGTCAGGATGAAGAACGCCCGCTGGTTGCCGAGGTTGATCAGCAGCACGACGACGGTGAGGCCGCCGGTCAGCAGGGCGGGCAGCACCGGGGTCTTCGACCGCGGCGACACCTTCGCCATCGCGTTGCTGAACGGCAGGCGGCCGTCGCGGGCCATCGCCCACGTCATCCGGATGGCCGCGGTCTGCACGGCGAGGCAGCACACGGTGATCGCGATCGCCGAGCAGATCAGGAACGCGTCGCCGAGGCCTTCGCCGAGGGTGCTCTTCAGCAGGTACGGCATGCCGGACGTGCTCAGCTCTTCGGCGTCCAGGTTGCCGACGGCCATCATGCCGAACAGCATGATCAGCCCGCCGACGACGAACGCCGCGGTGATCGCGCGGAGGATCGCGCGCGGGGCGTGCCGCCGCGGGTGGGTCGTTTCCTCGGCCAGCGAGCCCGCGGTGTCGAAGCCGTAGAAGACGTACGCGCTCATGAGCGACGCTACGAGGAACGCCCCGAGGTACCCGAACGAGTGACCCGCACCGGTGCCGTGGGTGTCGAAGACGATGCCGGGGCCGCGCTTGATGTGGATGGCCAGCGCGATCACGAGCAGGATGCTCGCGCCGAGTTCGACCGCGACGCCGAAGTTGTTGATCTTGGCCATCAGCTTGACGCCGATGATGTTGACGATCGTGGCGAAGACCACCAGCACCACGGCCAGGATGATGGCGTTCCGCGCGCCGCCGGGCGTCGACGTCAGGCCGGCGTCTTCGTCGCTGCCGACGATCTGGAACGCGGTCGAGACCTGCGGCAGGATGATCTGGTAGGCGACCGCGACGGCCGCCGCGGTCACGATCGCGCCGATGATCATGATCCAGCCGGCCAGCCACGACGTCGCCGGCTTCGCGATCTGCTTGGCCCACTGATAGACCGAGCCGGCGAGCGGGAACTGGCCCGCGAGCTCGGCGAAGCACAGGGCGACGGCGGCCTGGCCGAGGAAGACCAGCGGCCACGTCCAGATGAACGCCGGGCCTCCCGAACCGAAGCCGAAGAAGAAGAGCTGGAACACGCCGGTCAGGATGGAGATGTAGCTGAACCCGGCGGCGAAGCTGGAGAACGAGCCGAGCGAGCGCTCGAGTTCCTGGCGGTAGCCGAACTTCTCGAGTTCGGAGCTGTCGTCGGCAGCAGGCCCCCCGCCCGCCGGTTTTTCCTGAGTGGTCATCGCGTGCGTCCTCACGTGGTGGGGGAGGGGAAGTCAGCCCTTGAACCAGTGCTGCGGAACGGGATCGATGTTCTGGTAGATGTGCTTGCTCTCCTGGTACTCGGCCAGCCCGGACGGCCCGAGTTCGCGGCCGATGCCCGACTTGCCGAACCCGCCCCACTCCGCCTGGGGCAGGTAGGGGTGGTAGTCGTTGATCCACACGGTGCCGTGGCGCAGGGCCCCGGCGACCCGCTGGGCGCGGGACGCGTCCGACGTCCACACGGCTCCGGCGAGCCCGTACTCGGTGTCGTTGGCCAGCGCGATCGCGTCGGCCTCTTCTCGGAAGCGTTCCACGGTGACGACCGGGCCGAAGACCTCTTCCCGGACGATTCTCATGTCCCTGGTGCAGCCGGAAAAGACCGTGGGCCGCAGGAAGAAACCGGTTTTGTACTCCGGTCCTTCGGGTCGCTTGCCGCCTGCTTCCAGCGTTGCGCCGTCCGCGAGAGCGCTTTCGATGTAGGCCTCGACCTTGGCGCGGTGCTCCGCCGAAACGAGGGCGCCCGTTTCGGTGGCCGGGTCGAGCGGGTCGCCGACGCGGATCCGGTCGGCGCGCGCGGCGAGGTCCGCGACGAACCGGTCGTGGATGCCCTCTTGGACGATCAGCCGCGCGCCCGCCGAACAGACCTGTCCGGAATGGACGAACGCCGCCATCAGGGCGTAGTCGAGCGCCGTGTCGTAGTCGGCGTCGTCGAAGACCACGTTGGGGTTCTTGCCGCCGAGCTCCAGCGCGACGCGCCGGACGCCCTTCGCGGCGGCGGTCATGATCTTCTCGCCGGTCGCGTAGCCGCCGGTGAAGGAGACGAGGTCGACGGCCGGGTGCTCGACCATCGCCGCGCCGACGCGGCCGTCGCCGAGCAGCAGGTTGACGACGCCGGGTGGCGCCCCGGCCTCTTCGAGCAGCGCGACCAGCTTGATCGTGGTCAGCGGGGTGACCTCGCTCGGCTTGAGCACCACGGTGTTGCCCGCGGCCAGGGCGGGCGCGACCTTCCAGGACATCTGGAGCAGGGGGTAGTTCCACGGCGCGATGAGCGCGCAGACGCCGACCGGTTCGTGCACGATCCGGCTGACGACGGTCGCGCTGCCGGCGTCGACCAGGCGTCCGGCGTCCTTGCCGGCGAGGTCGGCGTAGTAGCGGAAGACGTTCGTCACATCGTCGATGTCGATGCGGCCTTCGCCCAGGGTCTTGCCCGTGTCGAGGCTCTCGGTGCGGGCGAGTTCTTCGCGGTCGCGGGCCAGGAGGCCGGCGGTCCTGCGGAGGAGCTCGGCGCGTTCGCCGGCCGTGGTGCGGCGCCACGGGCCCTCGTCGAAGGCCCGCCTCGCGGCTCTGACCGCGGCGTCGACCTCGGCTTTCCCCGCTTCGGCGACGGTCACCACGACCTCGCCGGTGGCCGGGTTCAGCACGTCGGAGCGCGTCCCGGTGGCCGCGTCCAACCAGATCCCGTCGATGTGGAGGTCCTTCACGCCGCGCCCTTCCCGGATCGGTAGTGGCTGGTCGGTGGCTGGAGTGCGTACATTTGTACGCGAAGTGTGTACAGATGTCCACAAGGGGGCTCGATGGCGAAGAGCGCACCCGGCGCGCCGCGGCGCCGCGGTCCGAACGACCCCGAGCGGCGGGCGCGGATCGCCAAAGCGGCGATCGAGGTGGTCGCACAGCGGGGGATCGACGGCGTCACGCACCGGTCGGTGGCGGCTGCGGCGGGCGTCCCCCTCGGCTCGACGACCTACCACTTCGCGACGCTGGACGACCTCCTGGAGGTCGCCCTGCACGAGGCGGCGGAGAAGAACGTCCACGCGCTGAAGGAGTGGGAGTCGGCGCTCCCGCCGGACGCCGACTTCGCCGCGGCGCTCGCCGACCTGGTCATGGGCTACATCCACGAGCAGTACCGCGACACGGTCGTCGAGTACGACCTGTACGTCGCGGCCCTGCACCGCCCGGCCCTGCGCAAGGCGAGCGCGGCCTGGGACGACGCGCTGATCGCGTTCTTCGGCTCCCGCACCGACCCCCTCACCGGCCGTCTCCTGGCCGGCCTGTTCTGCGGCCTCCTGATGCAGGCCGCCCTGGCCGACCCCCGCCCCACCCGCGACGAGATCGAAACCCTCTTCCGCCGAGCCATCCACGGTCCGGAAACTCCGCGCTCGCGTGATTGAAGACGTAACTCGCGTGATTGGGGCCGTAACTCGCGAGTTACGGCCCCAATCACGCGAGTGCGGGTTTTGATCACGCCGGTTACGGGTTCCGTCCCGCCGTGTGGGTGAAACCCGTGGCGAGCATGGGGAATCCGTGGGTTGACAGGGGGTGGGGCGGACGTCACGCTGGTGCGGAATGAGCAACTAGACGCGTTCTGCGCAACTACTCCCGTCCTGATCCGCGGAGAGGACCACGCCGGTGACCACTACCGACCTGCCGCCGAGCCTGCTCGCCACGTTGCCCGGCCGCTCCTACACCGATCCGGCGGTCTTCGCGCTGGAGCAGGCGAAGATCTTCGAGGCGGACTGGTTCTGCGCCGTGCGCAGCGCGGACCTCGCCGGGCCCGGGGCGTTCGAGACCGTTCAGATCGGCAAGGAAAGCGTGCTCGTCTCGCGGGGCCGGAGCGGGAAGCTGAACGCCTTCCTCAACGTCTGCCGCCACCGCGGTGCCCGGCTGTGCACGTCCGGAAGCGGCACGGTCAAGCGCGCCTTCCAGTGCCCGTACCACGCCTGGACCTACGGTCTCGACGGCAAGCTCGTCGCCGCCCCGAACCTCACCGGGATGCCGGACGTCGACCGCACCGAGTTCGGCCTGACGAAGCTCCACCTGCGTGAATGGCTCGGCTACGCCTGGGTCTGCCTGGCCGACGAGCCGCCGTCGTTCGACGAGACCGTCATCGGGGCCGTCACCGAACGGCTCGGCGGGCCGGCCGAGATCGACGCCTACGGCATCGACGGCCTCGCCCTGGGCAAGCGCATCGAGTACGACGTGAAGGCGAACTGGAAGCAGATCATCGAGAACTTCATGGAGTGCTACCACTGCGCCACGATCCACCCGGAGCTCACCGAGGTCCTCCCGGAGTTCGCCGGCGGCTACGCGGCGCAGTACTACGTCGGCCACGGCGCCGAGTTCGGCGGGGACATCAAGGGCTTCACCGTCGACGGCGGCGAGGGCGTCGACCGCCTCCCCGGCATCACCGAGGCCCAGGACCGCAAGTACTACGCGATCACCATCAAACCGGGCGTCTTCGTCAACCTGGTCCCGGACCACGTGATCCTGCACCGGATGTTCCCGCTGGCCCCGGACCGGACGCTGGTCCGCTGCGACTGGCTCTACCTGCCCGAAGTCGTCGAATCCGGCCAGGACCTCTCCCGCTCGGTCGAGCTGTTCCACCGCGTCAACCTGCAGGACTTCGAAGCCTGCGAACGCTGCCAGCTGTCGATGGACTCGCGCTCGTACACAGGAGGCGGCGTGCTCGTGCCCAGCGAGCACCACATCGGCGCCTTCCACGACTGGGTCCGGGCGAAGCTGGCTTAGATCAGCGCCCGGATGGCGGCCTCGAACCCGGTGACGTGCGCATGCGTCAACGCGGCCGCCTTCTCGGCGTCACCCTCGATGATCGCGGTGAGGAGCGGGACGTGCTCGTCGACGTGGCCGGCCATCCCGGGCAGCCGGGGCACGAACACGCACCAGATCCGGGTCGCCAGGTTGTCGTACCGGATCAGCGTGTCCTCGAGGAACGGGTTGTGCACGCACCGGTAGATCGCCCGGTGCAGGGCGAGGTCGGTGCGCAGCAGCTCGGCGTTGTCGCCGCCCGGGACGCCGGCGTCGAGCTGCGCGCGCAGCTCGGTCAGGGTCGTCCGGTCGGCCGCGGTCGCGCGCGAAGCCGCGGCGGCCGTCGCCATCGGCTCCAGCGTGCGCCGGACCTCGGAGATGTGCGCGAGGTCGGAGATGTTGACGTCGGTGGCGAACGTCCCGCGCCGCGGGTAGGCGACGACCAGGCGTTCGGACTCCAGCCGTTTCAGCGCCTCGCGGATCGGGGTCCGGCCCATGCCGAGCGCGGTGCCGAGCTCCTCCTCGTTGAGGGGGGAGCCCGGCGGGATGTCCAGCATGACCAGGCGATCGCGGATGAACCGGTACGCCTGTTCCGCCAGCGAAGGGGGATTGACCTGGGGATGCACGCCGCTTAGTCTACATCGACGATTGATATATCAGAAGTCGACCAGTCCTCGGAGGAAGCCCGATGACCGACCTGCCGGAGCACCCGGACTTCCTCTGGGACAACCCCGAGCCGAAGAAGGCCTACGACGTGATCGTCGTCGGCGGCGGCGGGCACGGCCTCGCCACCGCCTACTACCTGGCCAAGCAGGGCGTCGGAGGAGTCGCCGTGCTGGAGAAGGGCTGGCTCGCCGGCGGGAACATGGCCCGCAACACCACGATCATCCGCTCCAACTACCTCTGGGACGAAAGCTCCGGCATCTACGAGCACTCCCTCAAGCTGTGGGAAGGCCTCGAAGAGGACCTCGGCTACCCGATCCTGTTCAGCCAGCGCGGGGTGCTCAACCTGGCGCACAGCCCGCAGGACGTGCGCGACAGCGTCCGCCGCGTCGAAGCGAACAAGCTCAACGGCATCGACGCCGAATGGGTGGACGCCGACGGCGTCAAGGAGATCTGCCCGATCGTCAACACCTCGCCGGACGTCCGCTACCCGGTGCTCGGCGCGACCTTCCAGCCACGCGCCGGCATCGCGAAGCACGACTACGTCGCTTGGGGGTTCGCCCGCGCGGCGCACGAAATGGGCGTCGACCTGATCCAGAACTGCGAGGTCACCGGAATCTCCACAGTGGACGGCCGGGTCACCGGCGTCGAGACGTCGCGAGGCCGGATCGCCGCCGGCAAGGTGGCGCTGTGCGCGGCCGGGCACACGTCGGTCCTCGCCCGGATGGTGGGCCTGGACCTGCCGCTGACGTCGCACCCGCTGCAGGCGCTGGTGTCGGAGCTGCTCGAACCGATCCACCCGACGGTCGTGATGTCGAACGCCGTGCACGTCTACGTCTCCCAGGCGCACAAGGGCGAGCTCGTGATGGGCGCGGGCATCGACAGCTACCACGGCTACGGCCAGCGCGGCTCGTTCCACATCATCGAACAGCAGATGGCGGCCGCGCTGGAGCTGTTCCCGGTGTTCGCGCGGGCGCACCTGCTGCGGACCTGGGCCGGGATCGTCGACACCAGCCCGGACGCGTCGCCGATCATCGGCCTGACCCCGGTGGAGAACCTGTTCCTCAACTGCGGGTGGGGCACCGGCGGTTTCAAGGCCACGCCCGGCGTCGGCGACGTCTTCGCGCAGACCATCGCGCGGGGTAAGCCGCACGAGTACGCCGAGCCCTTCACCCTCGACCGGTTCACCACCGGTGCCCTCGTCGACGAGCACGGCGCCGCCGCCGTGGCCCACTAGGAGCAGTCCGATGCAACTGATCCCCTGCCCGTGGTGCGGGCCACGCGAGGAAGCCGAGTTCCACTACGGCGGCCAGGCGCACCTCGCCTACCCCGCGGATCCGGCGGCGCTGTCCGACGAGGAGTGGGCGAAGTTCGTGTTCTTCCGCGAGAACCCGAGCGGGCCTCATGCCGAGCGGTGGAGCCATTCCGCGGGCTGCCGCCGGTGGTTCAACGCCGTCCGCGACACCCGGACCCACGACCTCCTGGCGGTCTACCGCCTCGACGAGCCGAAGCCGGTGATCCCGTGACCCGGCTCTCCGGCGTCCCGCTCAAGTTCACCTTCGACGGCCGCGAGCTGACCGGTTTCCTCGGGGACACCCTGGCTTCCGCGTTGCTGGCCAACGGCATCCACCGGGTCGCGACCAGCAGCACCCACGGCCGGCCCCGCGGCATCTTCGGGGCCGGTGTCGAGGATTCGAACGCCCTGGTGCAGATCGAAAAGCCGTTCCCCGAGCCGATGCTGAGCGCGACGACCGTCGAGCTGTACGACGGCCTGGTCGCGCGGGGCCTGCGCGGTCGAGGCCGGCTCGCCACCGAGCCCGACCCGGCGCGGTACGACGCGAAGCACGCCCACTGCGATGTCCTCGTCATCGGCGCCGGACCGGCGGGCCGCGCGGCCGCCGCCGCCGCGGAAGGGCGCGTGCTCCTCGTCGACGACCAGCCGGACGGCGTGGCACCCGAAGGGGTCCGGTTCCTCTCGCGCACGACGGCGTTCGGCGTCTACGACGACGGTTTCGTGCTGGCCCTGGAACGCCGGGGCGAGCCCGCGGCTCCCGAACGCATCTCGCGCCAGCGGGTCTGGCGGATCCGGGCCCAGCGGATCGTCATCGCCACCGGCGCCCACGAGCGGCCGATCGTCTTCCCGGACAACGACCGCCCCGGCATCATGCTCGCCTCCGCCGCACGCACCTACCTGAACCGGTACGGCGTGCTCGCCGGGCGGCGCGTGGTCGTGTTCACCACCAACGACTCCGCGTACGACGCCGCCTCCGAGCTGGCCGCGGCCGGCGCCGAGATCGTGCGGATCGCGGACGCTCGCGCGGGCTACGGCATCATCGGCACCGACGGCGACGCCCACATCACGGCCGCTCACGTGGCGAAACTGGGGGAGACGCGGGGAGAGCGCGTCGAGTGCGACCTGCTGCTCGTGTCCGGCGGCTGGAACCCGGTTGTGCACCTCTACAGCCAGGCCCGCGGCACCCTCCGGTACGCGCCGGAACTCGGCGCGTACGTCCCGGCCGGTGACCTACCGGACGTGACCGTCGTGGGCACGGCCGCCGGGGAAGGACTGCCCGAGACCAAAGTGCTCTGGCAGGTGCCCGCGCCGAAGTCCGAAGTGGACACCCGGTTCGTGGACCAGCAGCGCGACGCGACCGTGTCCGACATCCTGCGCGCCACCGGCGCCGGGCTGCGCTCGCTGGAGCACGTCAAGCGGTACACCACCATCGGCACCGCGCACGACCAGGGCAAGACGTCCGGCATGCTCGCCGCCGGCATCACCGCCGAGGCGCTGGGCGTCGACCTCGCCGACCGGCGGCCGACGACGTTCCGCCCGCCGTACACGCCGGTCTCCTTCGCCGCGCTGGCCGGGCGCAACCGCGGTGAGCTGCACGATCCGGTGCGCGTCACGACGATCCACCCGTGGCACGTCGAGCACGGCGCCGTGTTCGAGAACGTCGGCCAGTGGAAGCGGCCGTGGTACTACCCGCGGCCGGGCGAGTCGATGCGCGACGCCGTCCGGCGCGAATGCCGCGCGGCGCGCGAGGACGTCGCGCTGATGGACGGGTCCACGCTGGGCAAGATCGACGTCCAAGGCGCGGACGCCGGCTGGTTCCTGGACATGCTCTACACGAACGTGATGAGCACCCTGCGCGTCGGCCGCATCCGCTATGGCGTGCTGTGCGGGGTCGACGGGATGGTGCTCGACGACGGCACGGTCATCCGGGTCGCCGAGAACCGGTTCCTGGTCACCACCACGACCGGCAACGCGGCGAAGGTCCTCGACTGGATGGAGGAGTGGCTGCAGACGGAGTGGCCGCACCTCGACGTCTTCGCGACGTCGGTCACCGAGCACTGGGCCACGATTCCGCTGGTGGGGCCGCGTTCGCGGGAAGTCCTCGGCCGCCTGGCGCCGGAGCTCGACGTCTCGAACGCCGCCTTCGGGTTCATGACCTGGCAGGACGCCGAGGTCGCCGGCATCCCGGCGCGGGTCTGCCGGATCAGCTTCTCCGGCGAGCTGGCCTACGAGATCAACGTCCGGTCGTGGCACGGTCCCGCGCTGTGGCAGGCCGTAGTGGACCAAGGCGCCACGCCGTACGGCACCGAGACCATGCACGTCCTGCGCGCGGAGAAGGGCTACCCGATCATCGGCCAGGACACCGACGGCACGGTCACCCCACAGGACCTCGGCATGGCCTGGGCGGTGTCGAAGAAGAAGGCCGACTTCATCGGCAAACGCAGCTTCGCCCGCGCCGAGAACAACCGGCCGGACCGCAAGCACCTGGTCGGGTTGCTCCCGGCCGATCCGTCCGTGCTGCTGCCGGAGGGGTCGCAGATCATCGAATCGGAGACCGTGCCGGAACCGCCGGTGCGGATGCTCGGCCACGTCACCTCCAGCTACGACAGCGCCGCCCTCGGCCGGACGTTCGCGCTGGCCCTGGTGCGCTCGGGCCGCGAGCGGATCGGCGAGACGCTGTACGTGCCGGTCGGCGACCAGGTGGTGCCGGTGACCGTGACCGAATCCGTGCTCTTCGACAAGGAAGGAGCCCGCCGTGACGGTTGACGCGGTCGGCGAACCGTTCCGCACCCAGCTCACCGTCCGCCTCCGGCAGGGCGACACGCTCCTCGGCGTCCCCCTGCCCGGCCCGTGCACCTTCACCAGCGGCAACGGCGTCGACATCCTCTGGATGGGCCCGGACGAATTCCTCGTCCTCGGCCCGCCACTTTCACGTGAAAGTGGCGACCTGGAGGCGGCACTTTCACGTGAAAGTGGCGTTCTGGCGGTGGTGGATGTGTCGGCGCAGCGGAATGTCGTGCGGCTCAGCGGGGAGCACGCGGCCGACGTGCTGGCGCACGGGTGCTCGATCGACCTGGAGGTGTCGCGGCCGGGTACGTGCGTGCAGACGCTGTGCGCGCGGACGGGGATCGTGCTGATGGTCCGGGACGAGGGCTTCACGATCCTCGTGCGGCAGTCCTTTTCGGACTACTTCCGCGCCTGGCTGGCCGACGCGAGTCTGGAGTACGTCTCGTGACCCACGCCGCGTCCTGCTCAACGGCAACAGCGCTGTTGTCCTCCGGTAGAAGGAGTTCCGCCATGAGTGCACCGAAGGTCGTGATCATCGGCGCCGGCATCGTCGGCGCGAACCTCGCCGACGAGCTGACCGCCCGCGGCTGGACCGACGTCACCGTGCTCGACCGGGGCCCGCTGCCGCGCACCGGCGGGTCCACCTCGCACGCGCCCGGCCTGGTCTTCCAGACCAACGCGTCCAAGGCGATGACGGACTTCGCCCGCTACACGGTCGAGAAACTGCGGGCCCTGGACTGCTTCCTGCAGGTCGGCGGCATGGAGGTCGCGACGACGCCGGCCCGCTGGGAGGACCTCAAGCGCAAGCACGGCTGGGCGACGTCGTGGGGCGTGCCCGGGCAGCTGATCGACGCCGGCGAGTGCGTCCGCCGCTGGCCGCTCCTGGACGGGTCGAGGATCTTCGGCGCGCTGCACGTCCCGACCGACGGGCTCGCGCGAGCCGCCAAGGCCGTCGAGGTGCTGGCGGCCCGGGCCGGTGAGCGCGGCGCGAAGTTCATCGGGTCGACCCGGGTCATCGACGTGCTCCAGGACGGCGGGCGCGTCACCGGCGTCCGGACCGGCCAGGGCGATTTCCCGGCCGACGTCGTCGTCTCGTGCGCCGGGTTCTGGGGCCGCGAGATCGGCGCGATGGCGGGTATGGACGTCCCGCTGCTGCCGCTGGCCCACCAGTACGCCAAGACCGGGCAGGTCGCGGAGCTCGCCGGCCGCAACACCGAGGAGGCCGAGGCGAGCCTGCCGATCCTGCGCCACCAAGACCGGGACCTCTACTTCCGCGAGCACGTCGACCGGCTCGGCATCGGCTCCTACGCGCACCGGCCGATGCCGGTCGACGAGTCCACTCTGGATCCGGCGGTGACCGGGACGGCCATGCCGTCCATGCTGCCCTTCACCGAGGACGACTTCGCGCCGTCGTGGGAGGAGAGCAAGCTGCTGCTGCCCGCCCTGCGGCACACGAAGGTCGAGGAGGGCTTCAACGGCATCTTCTCCTTCACCCCGGACGGACAGTCGCTGGTCGGGGAGTCGGCCGACGTCCGCGGGTTCTGGCTGGCCGAGGCGATCTGGGTGACGCACTCCGCGGGCATCGCGAAGGCCGTCGCCCAGCTGCTCGTCGAGGGGCACTCCGAAGTGGACACCCACGACATCGACGTGCACCGCTTCGAGGAGGTCCAGCTGGCGCCCTCGTACGTGAGCGAGACGGCCCAGCAGAACTTCGTCGAGGTCTATGACATCCTGCACCCGCTGCAGCCCAAGCTGTCCCCGCGTGACCTGCGGGTGACGCCGTTCCACGCGCGGCAGCGCGAGCTGGGCGCGGTCTTCCTGGAGTCAGGCGGCTGGGAGCGGCCGCACTGGTTCGAAGCCAACGCGCCGCTGCTCGAACGGCTGCCCCACGACTGGCTGCCACCGGCGCGGGACGCGTGGTCGGCGCAGTTCCACTCGCCGATCGCGGCGGCCGAGGCGTGGCACACGCGCAACGGCGTCGCCCTGTACGACATGACGCCGTTGAAGCGCGTGGAGATCAGCGGGCCGGGGTCCCTGGAGTTCCTGCAGTCGCTGACGACGAACCAGCTGGACAAGTCCGTGGGTTCGGTGACGTACACGCTGATGCTCGACGCCGCGGGCGGCATCCGCAGCGACGTCACGGTCGCGCGGCTCGAGCCCGAGGTGTTCCAGGCCGGGATCAACGGGAACATCGACGTCGACCACTTCGTCAAGCACGCGCCGCCCGGGGTGCGGGTCCGGGACATCACCGGCGGGACGTGCTGCATCGGCGTCTGGGGCCCGCTCGCGCGCGAGCTGGTGCAGCCGCTGTCGCGCGAGGACTTTTCGCACGCCGGCCTGAAGTACTTCCGGGCGCGGAACGCACGGATCGCCGGGGTGCCGGTGGTCGCGATGCGACTGTCCTATGTGGGCGAACTCGGCTGGGAGGTCTACACGAGCGCGGACAACGGCCTGCGCCTGTGGGAGGCGCTGTGGGCGGCCGGGCAGCCGCTCGGCGTCATCGCGGCCGGGCGGGCGGCGTTCAACAGCCTGCGGCTGGAGAAGGGTTACCGGCTGTGGGGCACCGACATGACCACCGAGCACGACCCGTACGAGGCCGGGCTGGCGTTCGCCGTGCGTCCCGCGAAGGGTGACTTCCTCGGGCGGGACGCGATCGAAGGCCGGAGCGAGGAGACGGCGGCGCGGCGGCTGCGGTGCCTGACGATCGACGACGGCCGCACGGTCGTGCTGGGCAAGGAACCGGTGTTCGTGGCCGGCGTGGCTTCGGGGTACGTGACGAGTGCCGCGTACGGGTACACCGTGGGGCGTCCGATCGCCTACGCGTGGCTCCCGGCGTCGGCGGAGATCGGCAGCGGCGTGGAAATCGAGTACTTCGGCCGCCGGGTCGCGGCGACCGTGGCGGCGGAGCCGCTGGTCGACCCCGGCATGGAACGGATCCGGCGGTGACGGCCGGTCACGTCGGGTAGCCCCGGCTCTCGGAAGGGTAATCACAGCAAGTCCACGGAACCGGACAAGGAAATTCTCAGGAACGGGGCGTTTCCTGGGAGGGCCGGAGGCTTGTCGAGAGCTGGAGCTGTGCATGAGCGAGTACGACCGAGGACGCCCAGGCGGCGGCGAGTACCCGTACGGCTACGGCGACGGCGGGTACCCGCCCGAGTTCTACGGCGAGAACGGCTACCCGCAGCAGTACCAGCCCCATGACCAGTGGGGACGGCCGTACACGCAACCCATCTACGCCTACCCGCCGCCGCCGCCCGCCTACCAGCCGCCGCCGCGACGGCGGCACCCGCTGCGCGCGCTGACCGTCGCGGTCGTCGCGATCGCGCTGGCCGTGGTCGCCGGGCTCGGCATCGGGCAGCTGATCTCCGGGGCGTACACGCCGACCGCGGGCAACCAGAACTTCGGCTTCTCCGGGCAGCCGAGCGCGTCGCGGACGGTGCTCGACGTCGACGCCGTGTCGGCCAAGGTCAACCCGGCCATCGTGAACATCAACACCGAGCTCGGCCTGCAGGGCGCGGCGGCGGCGGGCACGGGCATCGTGCTCACCCCCGACGGCGAGGTGCTGACCAACAACCACGTCGTCGCCGGCGCGACCGGCATCAAGGTCACCAGCATCGGCACCGGCGACACCTACCAGGCCGAAGTCGTCGGCTACGACCGCGCCGAGGACATCGCGGTGCTGCGGCTGCGGGGCGCGTCCGGGCTGCCGGCCGCGACCATCGGCGACTCGTCGGCGACCAAGGTCGGCGACCAGGTCCTCGGCCTCGGCAACGCCGGCGGCCGCGGCGGCGACCCGGTGCCCGCGCCGGGCACGGTGACCGCGCTGGACCAGTCGATCACCGCCTCGGACGAGTCCAGCGGGTCGTCCGAGCAGCTCGAGGGGCTCATCCAGGTCCGGGCGAACATCGAATCGGGGGACTCCGGCGGCCCGCTGGTCAACGCGGACGCCCAGGTCATCGGCGTCAACACCGCCGCGTCCACCGGCTACCAGCTGAACGGGCGCCGCAGCGGCGGCGCCGGGCAGGGCTTCGCCATCCCGATCAACCAGGCCGTCGACATCGCGCACCAGATCGTCGCGGGGCGGGGATCGGACAAGATCCACATCGGCAAGACGGCGTTCATCGGGGTTTCGGTGTCCGACGGCCAGGGCGGGGCCAGGGTCCGCGAGGTCGTCCAGCGCGGGCCGGCGCAGAAGGCGGGCCTCGCGGCCGGCGACGTGATCACGGCCATCGACGGCAAGCCGGTCGGCTCGGCGACGGCGTTGACGAACGTCATGGACACCCATCACCCAGGTGACCAGCTGACGGTGACGGTGACCGGCGCGTCCGGCGGTCAGCGTCAGCTGCGGGTCAAGGCCGTCGAAGGGCCCGTGGGTTAGCGCAGGGTCTCCTTCAGCACCTCGCGGTGCGTCTGCTTGGCCGCGAGGTACTTCTCCCGGCCGGCGTCGGTGATCGTGACGAAGATGCCGCGCCGGTCGACCTCGCACAGGGCGCGCTCGACCAGGCCCTCCTTCTCCAGCCGGGCGACCAGCCGGGACGTGGCGCTCTGGCTGAGGTGGATCGTGCTGATCAGGTCGGCCGAACGGCACTTGAAGTCGCAGGTCGCGAGCCGTTCCAGGGCCTCGAACTCGTTCGCGCCGATGCCGTGGCGCTCCTGCAGCCGGCACTCGAGCTTGCTGAACACGGCCGAGTAGCGGGCCAGCAGCTCGTGCCACTCCTGGACCAGTTCCTGCTCGGCGACGTCGCTCACGGCGACCAACTTAGCATGCACGGACATCAGATGCAAACTCATTAAATGCTTGGACATTAGATGCGTGTGCATGTAATGTCGCCGCCATGAGCTCTTCCGTGTCCTTGTCCACCACGTCAACGCGGTGGGACGCACGTCTCTGGGGTGTCCTGCTCACCGTCTCGATCGTCATCGGCCTCGACGCGCTCGACGTGTCGATGGTCGGGGTCGCGCTCCCGGCCATCCAGGCCGACCTCGGCCTGTCCACCAACGCGCTGCAATGGGTCGTCAGCGGCTACGTGCTCGGCTACGGCGGGCTGCTGCTGCTCGGCGGCCGCACCGCCGACCTGCTCGGTCGCCGCCGCGTGTTCCTCGTCGCCGTCGCCGTGTTCGCGCTGGCCTCGCTGCTCGGCGGTCTCGTCGACGACGGCGCCCTGCTCATCGCGAGCCGGTTCATCAAGGGCCTGGCGGCCGCCTTCACGGCACCGGCCGCGTTGTCCATCATCACCACGACGTTCCAGGAAGGCCCGGCCCGCAACAAGGCGATCAGCATCTTCGCCGTGTTCGGCGCCAGCGGCTACTCGGCCGGCCTGGTGTTCTCCGGCCTGCTGACCGAGGTCGGCTGGCGCTGGACGTTCCTGCTGCCCGCCCCGATCGCGCTGGTCGCGCTGGTGGCGGCGTGGAAGCTGATCCCGTCGTACCGCGCCGAGGAAGGCCGTGGCTACGACTTCCCGGGTGCCGTCACCGGTGCGGCAGGCTCGCTGCTGCTGGTGTTCGGCGTGGTGGAGGCGCCGGAGGTCGGCTGGGCGGCCCCGCGCACGCTGATCACGTTCGCCGTCGCGCTGGCGTTGCTGGTGACGTTCGTGGTCATCGAGAAGCGCAGCCGCCACCCGTTGCTGCGGCTGGGCATCCTCCGCTCGGGCCCGCTGGCCCGCGCGAACCTCGGCGGCGCGCTGTTCTTCGGCGCCTACATCGGCTTCCAGTTCGTCGTGATGCTGTACCTGCAGCGGGTCCTGGGCTGGTCTGCGCTGCAGACGGCCCTCGGCTTCCTGCCGGCGGCGCTGATCGTGGCGTTCGGTTCCCCGCGCATCGAGCCGCTGATCGACCGGGTGGGCACGCCCCGCACGATCTTCGCGGGCGTGGTCGCGCACGTCATCGGCTACGCGCTGTTCCTGCGCATCGACGAGCACTCGGGCTACGCGGGTTCGGTGCTGCCGAGCATGATCCTGCTCGGCATCGGCTTCACGCTGGCGTTCTCGTCGCTCAACATCCAGGCCACGGCGGGGATCTCGGACGACGAGCAGGGCTTGGCCGGCGGCCTGCTGAACACGTCACTGCAGGTGGGCGGCGCGATCGGCTTGGCGGTGGTGACGGCGGTACTGACCGCCAACGGCGGCCGCGAAGCCTCACCGGCGGCGCTGCTGACCGGGCTGACACCGGCGTTGAGCGTGGTCACCGGCATCGCGGTGCTGGGCCTGCTGGTCGCGATCAGCGGCCTGGCGGCCCGGAAGCGCCCGGCCGAGGAGCCGGTCGTCGAGGACGACCTGCTGGCTCTCGCGGACTGACATCGGGGGCGCGGGAGGACCACCATCACCGAGGGGGATGGTGGTCCTTCCGCGTCTGCGCGGTGCCGGAATCCGCCGGGCATGCCCTTTCGGGTGATTGACGCCTTTTCCCCGCCATTCCAGAATTCGCCTGGCTCGGTCACACCGCCACCGCCGCTCCGGGGAACCGGGCGGAAGATCGGCGTCCGTGGGGAGATCCGGTGAGCGGTCGGCTCGTCCTGCGCACCCTGGTTGGTCTTCTGCTCTCGGTGGTCACCGCGATTGCCGTCAACGCCGCCACCAGCGTGACGTTCCCCGGCCCACTGCGCCTGATCCAACGCTATCCGTGGTGGGCCGTGGGGGTGGCCGTCCTCGCTACCTGTGCCTATGTGGTGTGGGACATCCGCGCCACGCGTGCCAGTCGCGCCGACCTGACGCCGGCCCAGTCGGACCGGTTGCGGGACCGGCTTCTGCACGGAACCCGCTGGATCTGGGTCGACGGTGTGCTGGCCCGCTCCCTCGGCGAGGTGCTGCGTCTCGAGCTGAGCCTGCAGCCCCGGCGAACCAAGGTGACCCACCCGGTGCACCTGCTCCTGCCCGGGCACGACGACGTGCTGCCGGCCGGGACACCGCCGGTCGACGTCTACGGCCGGTACGGCGAGCAGCTGCTGATCCTGGGCGCGCCGGGCGCGGGCAAGTCCACCATGCTCCTGGAACTCGCCCGGGACTTGCTGGCGCGTGCCGAAAAGGACCCGGTGACGCAGATCCCCGTGGTACTCCACCTGTCCTCGTGGCCGCCGAAGGACGACATCCCCTTCGAAACCTGGGTCGTGAACGAGCTGCGGCGGTTCTACGGCGTCTCTCCGGCCCACGGCCGGTACGCGGTCGAAAGCGGCATGGTGTCGTTGCTGCTCGACGGTCTCGACGAGGTACCGGCGGGACGGGCGCGCAAGTGCGTGACGGCCCTCAACCGCTTCCGCGACCGGAGGCCGGGCACCTCGATCGCGGTGACCTGCCGGGTACAGGACTACGACGACATCGAGACCCGGCTCAAGCTCGCCGGAGCGGTGCTGATCCAGCCGCTGACGCCGGAGGCGGCGGACGCGTGGCTGGCGGAACTCGGCCCGGAACTGGACGGGTTGCGCGCCGTGCTGGACGGCGACGAGAGCCTGCGCGACCTGGTGCGCACCCCGCTGACGCTCACCATCGCGGCGTTCGCCTACCAGGGCCGGGAAGTCACGGTGTTCACCGGGCTCGACAGCCTGTTCGCTGCGTATACGCACCGCATGCTGGAGCGCTCGCGAGCCGCACTCGCCGACACGACGGGCTACGACGAAGCCGTGGCACGGCGCTGGTTCGCCACCCTGGCCCGGGGCATGGTCGAAGTCGGCACGATCGCCATCAGTCCGGAGCTGCCGGCCAGGATCCGCGTCGGCTGGATCGACCGGGACGCCGTGCCGTGGAGCCGGCTGCCGCGGTGGCTCCTCCTGGCCGGGCTGCCCATGGCCCTGCTCGCGGGCGTGACCACCTTCGTGATCGGGCCGTGGCCGGCCGCTCCCTTCGTCGCCGTGCTGACCGGCGCGACCGCGTGGATCCGGGCGGACGCGCCGAGCTGGTTCACCGGCGAGCACAGCTATAAGTCCAACCTGGAGACAACGGGGGAGGAGTTCCGGCGGGAGCAGGCCGGTTGGGCGGCGGTTTTCGGGCTGGCAGCCATCGGCGTGCTGATGGCCGTCGTGTTCATCCGCATGCTGATCACCACGGAGGAGCTGGGCTGGTTCAACACCGTCTTCACCAGTGTGTCCATGGGTCTGATACTCACCTTGACGGCCGCGCTGAGCGGATTTTCGTGGGTAACCGGATTGTCGAACGTGGTCGCGGAATTCACCCAGGACGCGATCCGCGGCGTGAGCCGGTGGCTCGGCCCCCGCGCGACGGCAGTGCTCGCCGTGCTCGTCGCCGGGGCTGCCGCAGGAGGCGCCGGTGCCATCGTCGGACACGTGCTCGGCGCCCTTGGCGCCTTCGCGGTTTTCGGTGGTGACCTCTGGCCGTGGCACCTCGTCTTCGGGCTCGGCCTGGCGGTGGTCTTCGGCTCAGCCGGCGGGCTGGTCCTCGCCGCGCAGTACGCCGTCAGCGACACCTTCACCGCACCGCTCGTGTACCGGCACCTCGCCCGGGCCGGTGCGCTGCCACCCGATCTGGGGCACTTCCTCGCCTGGGCCGACGACCGGATCCTGCTCCGCCGGACCGGGGCGGACTACCAGTTCGTCCACCGGCTGTACCGCGACTGGTGGGCCGGCCGAGACCAGTCGCGGGACAGCACTTAGACCTGTCTCAAAGCAAGTGATCAGCCATCGGTGGGGCCGCCTCTTCAGAGGCGTTCGACGCGGTCGGCCTGTGGGCCCCGATCGCTCTGGCGCACCGCGTACCGGACCCGGTCACCCTTCTGCAGCGGCTCCGACCCCATGATCACGGACGCGTGGGCGAAGAGATCGTCGCCGCCTGCGTCCGGGGTGATGAAGCCGAAGCCGCGGTCGGCGTCGTAGCGCGCGACGACACCCTCGCCGCCTCGTGCGGGCACGTCCCGTGCCGCCGGCCCCGCGGCCGCGGCAGGTGCCGGCCGCTGCGGCGCCGTCTGGGGCTCGGCGCCCCGGACCAGGTGCACGTCGCGGGCCTGCGGGCCCTTGTCCCCACTGGCCACCTCGTAGGCGACGCGGTCGCCCTCCGCGAGCCACGTCAGCCCCTCGGCCAGGGCCCGGGCGTGAACGAAGACGTCCCCGGCGCCGGAGTCGGGGTTGATGAAGCCGAAGCCCTTGTCCTCGTCGTACCAGGCCACCGTGCCGTCGGCACCGTCCGCGAGACCAGCCGCAGCGGGTGAGCCGGCCCCTGGTCCCAGCGGGATCACGTGCCCGGCCTGCGGGCCGCGCTCGCCTTCGACGATCAGGAACGCCACCCGCTGCCCCTCGGTGACCACGCCGCCGGTCACGATGGCGGAGCTGTGCACGAAGACGTCGGCGCCGCCGCCGTCCGGCGACGCGAAGCCGTACCCCTTGCCCGGCTCGTACCAGTTGATGGTGCCGAGCAGGCCCACGGCGCTGCCGGTGGCCGCATCGGCGGTGACGCGAACGCGCAGCGCCTCGGGCCCGCGGTCGTTCTCGCCGACCTCGAACACGACGGCCTGACCCTCGCGGAGCAATTTCGCGCCGCCGTCCCCGACGATCTCGGAGGCGTGCACGAACACGTCCGGCGAGCCGTCCTCGGGCGCGAGGAAGCCGAAACCCCGTTCGGCGTCGAACCAACGGACGGTCCCTTGCGGCATCAACGGCTCCAGGTCGAGAGGGCGGGCACTGACCCCAGTCTCCCTGACAGACCTCCGGTCCGTCGGGCCGGGCCCCACCGGCGGGCGGTGCCGAGCCACGGGCGGGCCGTTGGTCCACCTGGCGGCACGCCGAGTTCTGAGACCAGGCCTTGGTGGGCAAGACCAGGGCCAGGCGGGCTACCGGGCCGCGCGCTCGTCCGTGCCCGGCACCTTCGCCGTCGCGATGGCGATGCGGTTCCACGTGTTGATCGTGGAGATCAGCGCGAGCAGCTGCCCCAGCTCCTCCTCGCCGAACTGCCCGAGCGCCCGGGTGTACACGTCATCAGGGACGCCGCCGTGGACGAGCGTGACGGCTTCGGTCAGGGCCAGCGCCGCCCGCTCCTTCTCGCTGAAGAAGTGACCGGCCTCGTGCCACACCGCGATCATGTGCAGGCGCTCCTCGCTTTCGCCTGCCTTGCGGGCGTCGGAGGTGTGCATGTGCAGGCAGTACGCGCAGCGGTTGAGCTGGGACGCGCGGATCTGGACCAGCTCGACCAGCGCGGGGTCCAGTCCGGCGCGGGCGGCGGCGTCGAAGCCGATCAGGGCCTTGAAGGCCTTCGGGGCGGTCTTGGCGAAGTTGAGGCGGGAGTTCGTCATGACCGCAAAACTACGGCGAGTTTGACCCCTGTGTATGGTGCATTTTCGTGCCGGAAGAATGGGTCAATTCGGCGGAGCGGCTCGGCGCCGACCTGCACCTGGAGCTGACCGGTCTCGGCGGCAAGCGGGCGGCGCTCATCGCCGCGCTGCGGGACGCCGTCCGCGCCGGGCGGCTCGGGCCGGGCACCCGGTTGCCGCCGTACCGGTCGCTGGCCGCCGATCTCGGGCTGGCCCGCAACACCGTCGCCGACGCCTACGCCGAGCTGGTCGCCGAAGGCTGGCTCACCGCCGTCCAGGGCTCCGGTACCCGGGTCGCCGAGCGTGCCGAGCCGCTGAAACCGGTCCGCACGCCGAAGAAAGGGCCGGGTGCGCCGCAACCCGTGCACAACCTCCGGCAGGGTCAGCCGGACGCCACCTCGTTCCCGCGCACCGAATGGCTCGCCGCCGCCCGGCGTGCCCTGAGCGTGGCGCCGCACGACGCCTTCGGCCCCGGCGATCCGCGTGGCCGCCGCGAACTGCGGGAAGCGCTGGCCGAGTACCTCGCGCGGGCCCGGGGCGTGCGGACTTCCCCGGAGCGGATCGTGGTGTGCTCGGGCTTCGCGCACGCCCTGAGGCTGCTGTTCCCGGCCGTGCTGCGGGGACCGCTCGCCGTCGAGGCCTACGGCCTGGCGTTCCACCGCTCGATCTTCGCCGCCGCCGGCGTGCGGACGATCCCGCTGGCCCTGGACGAACGCGGCGCGCGCGTCGAAGACCTCGACGTCCCGGCGGTGCTGCTGACGCCCGCGCACCAGTTCCCGACGGGCGGTCCGCTGCACCACGACCGCCGCACCGCGGTGATCGGGCACGTCCGCGCGACCGGCGGTGTGCTCCTCGAAGACGACTACGACGGCGAGTTCCGCTACGACCGCAAGCCGGTCGGCGCGGTCCAGGGGCTCGACCCCGAGCACGTCGTCTACCTCGGTTCGGTCAGCAAGAGCCTTTCGCCCGCGCTGCGCCTCGGCTGGCTGGTGCTGCCCGCGCACCTCGTCGACCCGGTGCTGGCGGTGAAGGGCGAGCGCGAGGCGTGGGCGAGCGCGCTCGACCAGCTGGCCTTGGCGGAGTTCCTGGCTTCCGGCGCGTACGACCGGCACATCCGCCGGATGCGCCAGCGCTACCGCCGCCGTCGCGACCAGCTGGTGACGGCACTGGCCGAGCGGGCCCCGCACGTGACGCCGGCCGGGGTCGCCGCCGGCCTGCACGCGGTGCTGCGGCTCCCGCCGGGCACCGAGAAAGCCGCGCTGAAGGCGGCGGCCTGGCAGGGGCTCGCGCTCGACGGCCTGGCCGGGTACCGGCACCCGGACAGCACGATGTCCACAATGGATGGACTGGTCGTCGGCTACGCGACACCGCCCGAACACGCTTTTCCCGCGGCCCTCGAAGCCTTGTGCCGCGCGCTGCCGCCCGCCTGAGACCTACCCGACGATGTCGATCTCGAACGGCTCGGCCGCGCTGTAGTTGATGTCCGCCCACACCGCGCCCGGCAGGTCGTACCGCCGGTGCGACGTCAGCTTCGAGTTGTACCCACCCGTTTTCGTGGGATTGTGGCCGACGCCCTGGTGATCGCTGCCCCAGGCGTAGATGTCGCCCACCCACATCGGTTTGGCGAAGCCGTCGCCGCCGAGCCGCGGGCGGATGACGACCGCCGCGGCGGGACTGCCGGACAGGAACACCCGCACCGCGTTCTCCGCGGCGTTCGGCGGGGTCACGGTGATGCGCTCCATGATCTCCACTCCACTCGAAGGGCCGTCCACTCCCGGCCAGTAGTCGGCGACGGACGACACGTCGTAGCCCGGGGCGACGTTGCCGCGGTACTGCTTGGCGACCGCGCCGGCCGGGATGGCGGGATCGCCGTTGTAGTGGGCGATCCAGTAGTGCGGCTCGGCGACACCGGCGGACGAGAACGCCGCCCGCACCGACGGCCAGGTCGACAGGTTGCAGTAGATCGTCGGGTCCGCGCCCGCCGCGCGGCGCATCCGGACCCAGCCCGGCGCCTCGGCCGGGGTGGCGTCGCCGGGCTCGACGTCGAGGACGTGCCCGTCGTTCGTCGCCGCCTTCTTGACGATGGTGACCTTGACCGCGTTCGGGAACCGCGCCCAATCCGCGGGCGTCCAGGGCGGGAGCTTGATCCGGTCGATGTAGCCCGCGACCATCCGGGCGTCCGCGGGGATGTTCGCGGCCGTCACCGCGTCGTACATCGTGCGCACGGGCTCGGCCTCCGTTCGGTGCCGTACCGCCGGGGAAAGGAACGGCGGAATCGGTTCACGGTCCGCCATCGTGCAATTACCCGCGTGGGATGGTCGTCAAGCGAAATGCGCGACACCGCACGGGGAATCACCAAATCGGCCGCACGCCGTCCGTGCTTCACCCGGCGCTCACAGGCCGATGGTGACGTTCCGCTTCCGGTACTGGCTTCCCGCTCACCCGGCTGGCAAGCTGCCAGCACCTCACGAGGGAAGGACGTGCATGGCGGCACACCCGGCGCGGGCCCGGCGGATCGACGCGCGGGTCGTCGTCCTGAGCGTCCTGCTCGTGGTCGCGCTGCTCGCCTGGGCCGGGTTCGACTACCTGAAGGACCGGCTAAGCGGCGGCGGCTGCGCCACCACCACCCCGGTGCGCCTGACGGCCGCGCCGGACATCGCCCCTGTGCTGACCGAGCTCGCCCGGACCGTCCCGGAGCGGGACTGCTACTCCGTCGAGGTCACGGCGAGCCCGTCGCCGGCCACCGCGACCGCGCTGGCGGCCAACGGCGCGAACGGCCCCGACGTCTGGGTGCCGGAGTCGAGCACCTGGCTGCTGCAGGCCCGCGACGGCGGCGCGTGGAACCTTCCCGAGTCCGGCCAGCCGGTGGCGAGCTCGCCGGTGGTGCTGGCGCTGACCGACGACGTCGCGAAGCAGGCCGGCTGGCCGGGGAAGTCGCCGTCCTGGTCGGAGGTCCTCGCGAAGAGCCCGGTCGGGCTGCCCGACCCGGGCCGGGACCCGGCCGCCATCGGCGCGCTGATCGGCCTGCAACAGCTGACCAAGGGCGCGCCCGACCCGGCCGCGGCCTTCACCGAGGAGATCCGCAGGCTCTCCGCCGTGAAGCAGCCGTTCCCCGCGTGGCCCGCCTCGGAACAGTCGGTGCTGGCCCGCAAGCTCGTCGCCGCCTACCCGGCCGTGGGCGTGCCGAGCTTCGACTACCCGTACGTCGTGCTGCCGCGGGCTTCGGAGGCCTCACGCTCGGCGGCCGAGCGGTTCCTGCGGCTGCTGCTCGACCAGACCGCCACCAAGGCGTTCGCGGACGGCGGGTTCCGCACACCGTCCGGGCAGCTGCTCGGCGACCGCCCGCGCGACACCCGCACGGACGCCGCGCCGCGCCCGGCCGGGCCGCCCGCCCCCGACATGATGTACGGCGTGCTCCAGGCGTGGGCCGGGGCGAACCTCAGTGCCCGCGTGCAGGTGCTGCTCGACGTATCCGGTTCGATGGCCGCCACCGTGCCCGGCACCGGCCGCAGCCGGATGTCGCTGACGCTCGAAGCCGCGACGCAGGGGCTCGGGCTGTTCAAGCCGACCACCGAGATCGGCCTCTGGCTGTTCTCGACGAAGCTCGACGGCAACAAGGACTACCGGGAACTGCTGCCGATGCGGCCGATCTCCGAACAGCTGGCCGCGGGCGGGGTGGCGACGCTGCAGGCGGTCAAGCCGAAACCCGGCGGCGCGACCGGGCTGTACGACTCGATCCTCGCCGCGTACCAGAACGCCCGGCAGAGCTGGCAGCTCGGCCGGATCAACGTCGTCGTCGTGCTCACCGACGGCCGCAACGAGGACGGCGACTCGATCGGGCTGCCCGGCCTGCTCACCGAGCTGGGCCGGCTGCAAGACCCGCGGAAACCGCTGCCGGTGATCGGGATCGGCATCGGCCCGGACATCGACGCGAGCGAGCTCCGGCAGGTCTCGGCCGCGACCGGCGGCGAGTCCTTCACCACGCCCGACCCGCGCAAGATCTCCGACGTCTTCTACCAGGCACTGAGCAAGCTCATGTGCCAGCCGCCCGCCTGCAAGAAGTGAGGACAGCCCGTGTTGGTGGAGATCGAGCAGCCCGCGCCACGGGTGGTCCGAAGACCGTCCGCGCTCGTCCTCGTCGCCTTCGTGGCCGGGGTGGTGCCGCTCGCGCTGCACGTGTGGGCGGCCCTGCACGGGAGCCTCGCCCAGGACGACTTCGTCGTCACCCACCAGGCGGCCGCGGCCGGGCCGTTCGACCTCGGCTACCTGTTCCAGGACTACCACGGCCACCTGCAGCCCGGCGGGTTCTTCCTCGCCGCCGTGCTGACCTGGTGGGCGCCGCTGAACTTCGGCGTGCTGATGCTGCCGCTGCTGCTCATGCGGGCCGTCGCGACGGTGCTGTTCTGGTGCCTGCTGGTGCGCTGCTTCGGCCGCCGCTGGGCGCTCCTGGTGCCGTTCACCGTGTTCACCGCGTCGCCGTTGCTGCTGGTCCCGACGCTGTGGTGGTCCTACGGCGTCCAGCTGGTCCCGGTGGTGCTCGCCACCGCCGGGGCCCTGCACGCGCACGTCCGGTTCCTGCGGGACGGCGGGCGCTGGTGGCTGGGCGCCTTCGCCTGGACGCTGTCCGGCCTGGCTTTCTACGAGAAGGCCGCGGTGATCCCGGTGCTGCTGGCCGGGGTGACCGTCCTGCTCGGACGGTCGTTCCGCGAGCACCGGCGCTACTGGGCGGCGCACGCCGCGCTGCTGGCCGGGTTCGTGGCGGTCTTCTTCGTGGTGACGTCGAGCCAGGTCGGGCAGGGCGCGCAGCCGATGACGGCCGGCACGGTCGCCGACCTGACCGGCCGGATGCTCGGGGACACCCTGCTGCCGGGCCTGGCCGGCGGGCCGTGGTCCGGCGCCGGGCCGGGCGCGACCTGGGCGCCGTCGCCGTTCGTGGTCGTCGTCCTGCTGCTGGCGGCCGCGGTGGCCGTGGTGGCCGCCGGGGTGCGGGCCGGCGGGCGGCGGGCGTGGGCGGCTTGGGCGCTGCTCGCGGCGGTGTTCGCCGTGGACGTCGGCCTGCTCGCGCTGACCCGGCTGCGCGAAGTCGGCCCGGGGGCGGGGGACGATCCCCGGTACGTCGCCGATCTGGTGCTGGTGGCCGCCCTGTGCGGCGCGTTCGCCTTCCTGCGGCCGGGCGCGGTTGCGCCGTCCGGCGGCCACCGGGAGCGGCCGATCGCGCTCATCGTGTGCGTGCTTCTGCTCGCCAGTTCCGCGGTGGGCTTTTCCCGGCTGGCGCCGGCGCTGCGGTTCGAGCGTTCCGCGCAATACCTCGGAAATGTCCGCGCCGCCGTCGAGGAGAACCCGGATCTGGTCTTCTACGACACGTTCGTGCCGTCCGATGTGGTGCACGAATGGTTCGGCGCGGACTCGCGGGCGTCGCGGGTGGCCGGCCTGCTGCCCGGCACCCACTTCGACCAGCCGACGAACCGGATGCACCAGCTCGACGCCACCGGCACCCCCCACCTGATCACCGGGGTCGACGCGGAATCCCGGGGGATACCGGGGCCGGTACCGGACTGCGGGTACACGGTCGGCGAAACACCGGTGCCCGTCCCGCTCGACAAACCGCTGCTCGGCAGGCACCTGCTGAAGATCGACTACTTCACCTCCGACGGCGGCGAAGGGCTGGTGGAGCGGACGCCGGTGTGGTTCCAGGCCGGGCTGCACTCGCTGTACATGCCGGTGGACGGCCTCTTCGACCACATCGGCGTGCAGCTGTCGAGCCCGGGCGCACCGGTGTGCGTCGCCAAGGTCGAGGTCGGCCAGCCCGTCGTGAGTGGTAAGTAGGGTTCCCACCCGCCTTACCACGCACGACCTCAGTAGGGGTCGTACGGGCTGTGGTGGCCGAGCAGCCGTGCCACCGGCCGCAACCGCAGCCGCAGCAGCACCTTGATCCCGATGTTGCGCGCGAACCACGGCAGCTGCGCCAGCACGCGCAGCCGGTCGCGGGCCGACGGCGGGGCCAGCCGGAACCGCGCCAGCGACGTCGTCCGGTCCACATAGGTGTATCGGCGTCCGAAAAGGACCTTCACGATCGTGCCGAGCGTGACACCGATCGAGGAAAAGCAGTCGTGGACCAGGATTTCCGCGCCCGGGGGCAGGTGTGCCGACCAGCGCAGGTCGTCGGTGTAGGTCCAGTAGTCGTGCTTGCCGTCGATGTAAAGCAGCTGTATGGGCCGATCCCAGTCAGGGCGCAGTTTCGTGCTGTAACCGGCGACGAGCTCGACGACGTCGTCCAGCCCGGCCCGCCGGATGTTGCGCTCGAACAGCTGCCGCGTCGGCGATCCGCCGAACAACCGGCCGTCGACGAAGGGGTCCACGGCGATCACCGTGGCGCCGGCCGTGCGAGCGGCCGCGCCCAGCACGATCGTCGAACGGCCCTGGTGGCTGCCGATTTCCAGGACGACGTCACCCTTCTCCAAGCGGCACGCGGCGTTCCACAGCGTTTCGCCCTGCGCGCGCGTCATCCAGCCCTTGACCGGCTCGGCCAACGCCCAGGCGTCTTCGAACGAGATGGCGCACCTGCCTGAAGTCGGGACTTCGCCTTGGGCAAAATCGTCGGCACATGGTAGCCAGGTTTCGGCTTAGTATCTACCGGATGGTAACCAGCACCCGCGAACGGACCCGGGACGACGCCCCGCCCGCCGGGCGCGGCCGGAAGTTCTCGCCCGGCGCGTTCCTCCGCCGGCCGAGTACGTGGATCGTGCTGGCCCTGACCACGTTGTCATTCCTGCAGATGCCGGGGAAGACGACGTTCGACACCAAACTGGACCTCGCCGTCGACCCGCTCGCCTTCCTCGGCCGCGCGCTGCACCTGTGGAACCCCCAGGCCACCGCGGGGGAGCTGCAGAACCAGGCGTACGGCTACCTCTTCCCGATGGGCCCGTTCTTCGCGCTGTGCCAGGCGACCGGCGTGCCCGCGTGGATCGCGCAACGGCTGTGGGGCGCGGTGCTGCTGTCGGCCGCGTTCGGCGGCGCGCTGGTGCTGGCGCGGGCGATGAAGATCGGCACCGAGCGCACCCGCCTGATCGGCGCGCTCGGGTACGCGCTCGCGCCGCGCATGCTGACCGAGATCGGCGGCCTGTCCGCGGAAATGCTGCCCGCGGTGCTGCTGCCGTGGGTGCTGGTGCCGCTCGTGCGGGCCGGGGCGACCGGCTCGCCGCGGCGGGCCGCCGGGCTGTCCGCGCTGGCGGTGCTGGGCATGGGCGGCGTCAACGGCGCCATGGTCGTGATGGCGCTCGTCCTGCCGGGACTGTGGCTGCTCACCCGCCGGTGGAACCGGGCGCACGTCGAGCTCGTGCTGTGGTGGTTCGTCTTCGTGATCGGCGCGACGCTGTGGTGGATCCTGCCGCTGCTGCTGCTCGGCGAGTACAGCTTGCCGTTCCTGGACTACATCGAGTCCGCGACGAACACGACCGCGCCGATGTCGCTGTTCGAGGTGCTGCGCGGCACCAACCAGTGGGTCGCCTACGTCGTGCAGGGCACGCCGTGGTGGCCCGGCGGCTGGTCGCTGATCGACAACCCGGTGCTGATGCTCGCGACCGGCCTCGTCGCCGGCGTCGGCCTGGTCGGGCTGACCCGGCGCGGCCTGCCGGACCGGCGGTTCCTCGTGCTGGGCGTGGTCACCGGGCTGACCCTGCTGACCGTCGGCTACGTCGGCACGCTCGACAGCCCGCTCGCCGAGCAGGTCCGGCACCTGCTCGACGGGCCGCTGGCGCCGCTGCGCAACGTGCACAAGTTCGAACCGGTGCTGCGGCTGCCGCTGATGCTGGCGTTCGTGTACGGCATCTCGAGCCCGGCCGGGGTGCGGTCCGCCCGGCGGTTCCTGCGGCCCGCCGTGGGGCTGCTGCTGGTGCTGGTGATGGCCGCGCCGGCGTGGCTGCTGAACCTGCGGTCCGGCCCGGGCTGGGACGAGGTGCCCGGCTACTGGCACGACGCTTTCGCGTACGTCGGCAAGGCCGATCCGAACGCGCGGACGTTGCTGCTGCCGGCCACCGGGTTCGGCGAGTACGAGTGGGGCCGCACGGTGGACGAGCCCGCGCAGGCGATCGCGCGCAGCCCGTGGGCGGTCCGCAACCAGGTGCCGCTGGGGTCCGAAGGGAACACGCGGCTGATGGACTCGGTGGACGCGGCGCTCGCCGACGGCCGCGGCGATCCCGGGCTCGCCGCGCTGCTCGCGCGGTCCGGCTACCGGTTCCTGCTGCTGCGCGACGACATCGACCGCGAGCGGACCGCCGCCCCGCCCATCGCGACCCTGCGGGCCGGGCTGGCGGACTCGCCCGGCATCGCCAAGGCGGCCGCGTTCGGCCCCCTCGAGGTCTACGAAGTGCGGAAGCCGGTCCCGCTCGCCACGGCGACGTCCACAAAGGACGTCCCGACGGTGAGCGGCGGCCCGGAAAACCTGCTCCCGCTGCTCGCCTCGGGCCAGCTCGACCCGGCGACACCGACCGTGCTCACCGGCGACGGCGGGTCGCCCGGCGGGCCGCGGCTGGTGACCGACGGCCTGCGCCGCGCCGAGCGCAACGTCGGCGGCGTCCGCGACAACCTCAGCCAGACCCTGACCGCAGGCGAGGCCTACCGCCAGCAACGCGCGGCGGGCGACCTGCTGCCGTTCCCCGGCGCGGAGCACCAGACCGTGGCCGCGTACCGGGGCATCCGCTCGGTGACGGCGTCGACGGCGGCGTCGTTCGCCGACGCCTTCGGCGGGTCCGATCCCTCGCACCAGCCGTTCGCCGCGATCGACGGCGATCCGCGCACGGCGTGGCACTCGTCGTCGTTCACCGGGCCGATCGGCCAGTGGCTCGAGGTGGAGCTGGACACCCCGCGGCTGGTGAACTCCGTCCGGCTGCAGATGGTCGACGACCTCCGCGTGGGCTGGCCGCCCACCCGGATCCGGATCACGACCGACAACGGCTCGGTCGAGCAGCCGGTGATCCGCGGCGCCGGGCCGCACGAGTACTCCGTCGTCGGCGGCGTCACGCGCACGGTGCGGGTCACGCTGCTGTCGCTGGTGGTCGGGCGGCAGGACGGGAACGTCGGGATCGCGGAGCTGACCATCCCCGGCACCGAGCCGCAGCGGGCCCTGGAGGTGCCCGCCGACCTGCCGGCCGGGCCGGCGCCCGGGTTCGCGTTCACGCGCGGCCCGCAGCCGCGGTACGCGTGCTTGCCGGTGGCCGAAGCCGTCCGCTGCGACGCCACCGCCGCCCGTGACGGCGAGGAGCCCGACGGGATCCGGCGGTTGTTCAGCACACCGGCCGAGCAGACGTACCTGGTCGGCGGCACGGTGCTGCCGGCGGGTGGCGGCCGCAACCCGGTGTCGCTGCCGGGCGTCACCGTGACGTCGACGTCCCAGCTGGGCGGCGACCCGGCGGCCGCGGGGTTCGCCGCCGTGGACGGCGATCCGGGCACGACGTGGCGCCCCGACGTCACCGACCTGCGACCGGCGCTGACGCTCGGGTGGCCGGCACCGAAGCGGATTTCGGGGCTGCGCATCGAGGTCTCGCCGGGCAGCGGGGCCCGTGCGCCGCGGCGGGTGGAGCTGGCCGGCCGGTCGGGGACGCGGACGGTGGAGCTCGACGCGAGCGGCTCCGCGTCCTTCGAGCCGCTGGACACCGACCAGCTGCAGCTCGTGCTGCCGGGCGACGACGACGATCCCGCGGCCCGCGCGGTGGTGGGCATCGGCGGTCTTTCGCTGTCCGGGAGCGACGGCTTGCTCCCGGCGCCCGACCCGGCGTTCACCGTGCCGTGCGGCTCGGGGCCGAACGTCCACCTGGACGGGCTCGACTACCGGACGTCGGTGCGGGGCAAGCTGTCCGACATCACCGCGCACCGGCCGCTGGCGCTGGGCATGTGCCGGGACTCGGAGGGCGGCATCGCGCTGCCGGCGGGCGGGCACGAGCTGCGCACGGACCGGTCGGAGTCGTTCGTGGTCCAGGACCTGTGGCTGCGCCCGGCCGGTGAGGGTTCGCCACCGGCGCACCGCGCGGTGCGGGTGGGCGACTGGGGCGCGGCGTCGCGGTCGGTGACGGTGGGGCCGGGCGCGGAGGCGGTGCTGGCGGTCCCGGAGAACGCGAACGCGGGCTGGACGGCCACTTTGGACGGACAGCAGCTGACGAGAACCCGCGTGGACGGCTGGCAGCAGGCGTGGATCGTCCCGGCGGGCGCGGGCGGCGTGGTCTCGCTGTCGTTCACCCCGGACACGCACTACCGCCTGAGCTTGCTGATCGGCGCGGCGGCGGTGCTGCTGGTGCTGGTGGGCGTGGCGTGGCCGGCCCATCGCCGTCGCTTCACGATCTCACCGGGCGGTTCCTGGACCCCGGTCGTGCTGATCGGGCTGCTGGTGGCGCTGGGCGGGATGCTGCCGGTGGTGCTGCTGATCGCGTGCCTGCTGGCCCGCCAGTTCTCGGAGCGCGCCCCGAGGTACCTCGCCTTCGGCGGCATGGCCCTGGCGGCGGCGGTCTCGGTGACGGGCCGGGTACTGGGCCACGGCCAGGAGTGGGCCTACGGCCCGGTGACCCAGGCAGCGTTGCTGCTGGCCGCGGCCGCGATGGTGGCGACGTGCGTGGACTGGTTCACCCGCAAGGAAAACCCCACCCCATAACCCGTACCCGCAGGCTCGGCCCGCGTACCCAGCCGGACGACACGCGTACTCGGATGGACGACACGCGTACGCGGATGGACGACACGTGTGCTTGGGCGGACGACACGCGTGCTTGGGGGGGACGACACGTGTGCGTGGGCGGACGACACGTGTGCTTGGAGAGTCGGTTCGCGTGTCGTCCGTTGAGGTACGCGTGTCGTCCGGCTGGGAACGCGTGTCGTCCGGCCAGGTACGCGATGGGGCGCGCGGGAATCCGGGATTGTCGGTGGTTGGCGGTAGCGTGGAAAACGGGGGCTGCTCAGGCCGGTTTGCGCGGGCGGAGCTCCAGGATCGCGCCTGCCGCGGCCAGCGTGCCGGCGGTGCACGCCGCCGCGGTGACCACCTGGGTGGGTGAACCGTGCAGCCACGTCGTGATCAGCAACGCCTCCACGCCGACCGCCGACCACATCAGGACCGTCACGCGGCGGTCGCCGTCGGCCAAGCGGGCGTACAGCAGGATCTGGACCAGCGCCAGCATCGAGCCCGCCAGCGCGAACGGCCACACCGGCATCGTGCTCCCCGTGTACCGCGCGCCGCCGATCACCGCGAGCAGCGCCGGGCCCACCACCAGGGAAACCAGCAGCACCACCGCGTCCAGGCAAGCACAGACCGCGAGCGCCACGGGCAGCACCCGGCGACGGCGGTCGGACACCGCGAACCGCGGCAGGACCAGCACCCCGACCGCCTGCGGCAGCCAGTACGCGATCTTCGTGACGATCGCCCCCAGCGCGTACTCGCCCGCCTCCGAAGACGGCAGCGTGTGCCGGGCCAGCACCAGGTCCAGGTTCACCAGCAGCACCAGCGCCAGCATCGCCTGCGCCGTGTGGAAGACCTCGCCGCCGTGGCGGTCGGCCCAGCGCGGACGCGGGCGGCCGCACAGCTGCCAACCCGCCACCACCACCGCCAGCGACCCGGCCGCCGCTCCGGCCAGTGCCCCGGCCGGAGACCCCGAGATCACCAGCCCGGCCAGCGACCCGCCGACCTTGCCCACGCCCTCCAGCGCGATCAGGCCGGACAGCACCGCGAACCGGTGGCTGCCCTGCAGGAGGCCGTGGAACACACCCAGCAGCGTCAGCGGCCCGAGCGCGGCCGTCACCAGCAGGGCCGGGGCCAGCGAACCCAGGTGCAGCAACAGCACCAGCAACGGGCTCAGCGTCAACGCCGTCGTCGCGACGATCGCGCTCGTCACCAGGCCGAGCGCGAACAACGACCCCGGGGACAGCGACGGCGAACGAGCCACGCGCAGCGCCACCACCGTCTGCAGGCCCATCGCCGGCACGACGCCGATCACCAGCACCGCCAGCAGCGAGCTCAGCTCCCCGAACGCGCCCGGCGCGAGGATCCGCGCGGCCGCCAGGCTCAGCACGTAACTGGCCGCGTTGTTGCCCGCGAGCGCCAGCGAGACGAGGATCGCCGCGACCCGGTTGCCGGTCCGGGCCGGGACTTCGGTGGCTACGCTCAACGGCGGGCTCCCGTTACCGGTGGGTAATGACCAGGGACCATAACCGCGCGCGCAACGGAAAGGAAGGGCCGTGGACGCACCGGGCAGGCGGCTGGCCCTCCCCGTGCTGTCCGCCGTGCTGGCGGTCGCCGTCTGCGCGCCGCTGCTCGGCCGCGGGTTCGTCCTGAGCTACGACATGGTGTTCGCGCCACGGCAGTACTTCGTGCCGGACGCCTTCGGGATCGGCAGCACGCTGCCGCGGTCCGTCCCCGCCGACGCCGCCGTCGCGCTCGCCACCACCGTGCTGCCCGGCGACATCGTCCAGAAGGTCGTCCTGCTCCTGGCCGTCTTCTTCGCCGCCCTCGGCGCCGGACGGCTCGTTCCCACCGAACACCTCGGTACCCGGCTCGTCGCCGCGACGGCCTACGCCTGGACGCCCTACCTCGCGGAACGGCTGTTCATCGGGCACTGGCCGCTGCTGCTGACGTACGCGGCCCTGCCGTGGATCGCCGGCGCCGGGCTCGCCGCGCGCGAGCACGAACCCCGGTCCCTGCCGAGGCTGGTGATCGCCTGCGCCCCGGCCGTCCTGACGCCGCCGGGTGGGATCCTCGCGGCCGCCGTCATGGTCGTGGCCGCCGGCTCGCGGCGGCTCTGGCAGACGATCCCGCTCGCCATCGTGCTCAACCTGCCGTGGCTGGTCCCGACGTTCCTCAACGCCGGCGGCACGTTCTCCGACCCGGCCGGTGTCGCGGCGTTCAGCGCCCGCACCGAAAGCTGGGGCCCCGCGCTGCTGAGCGTGCTGGGGCTCGGAGGCATCTGGAACGCCGAAACCGTGCCCGGCAGCCGGGCCGTGCCGCTCGTTCCGGTGCTGACGCTCATCGTCGTCGCGCTCGCGATCGCCGGGCTCCGGCCGCTGGCGCGACGGTGGGGGACGGCGCCGGTCCGGTCGTTGACCGCGCTCGGCGTCCTGGGTGTTTTCCTGGCTTCCCTGGCGACGTTGCCGGGCGGTGACGCGCTGCTGGCCGCCGCCACGCGGTACCTGCCCGGCGCGGGACTGCTGCGGGACGCCCAGAAATGGGTGGCGTGGTGGGCCCTGCCGCTCGCCATGGGCTTCGCGCTGGCCGTCGAAGCCGCGGCGGCGAAGCTGAAAAGCGGCCGCGTCGCCCTGGTGACCGCGGCCGTCGTCTTCCCGCTGCTGACCATGCCGGACCTCGCGTGGGGCGGCTGGGGACGGCTCGGCACCGCGCAGTACCCGCCCGACTGGCGGGCGGTGGCCGAACAGCTCGGCGACCGGCCCGGTGACGTGCTGGCGCTGCCGCTCTCGACGTTCCGCGGGTTCGCCTGGAACGCCGACCGCACGCAGCTCGACCCGGCGCCGCGCGCGCTGCCGAAACCCGTGCTGGTGGACGACACCCTGCAGGTCGGCGCCGAGCGCATCGCCGGCGAGGACCCACGGGTCGGCGACGTCCGCGCCGCGGCGTCCGCGCGGGAACTCACCGCCGCGGGCGTCGGCTGGATCCTCGTCGAACACGGGACACCGGGATACGTCGACCCGCGGTTGCTCGCCGACGCGACGAAGGTGTGGTCCGGTGACTGGCTGACGCTGTACCGCACCCCGGGTGTGCCGTCGGTGAAAGCGATCTCGTGGGCGCCGGCCTTGCTGGCGAACGGAGTAGCGCTCGCGTTGCTGTGCGTCGCGGTGTTGTGCCGCATGTTACCGATGCGTACATTGGGCCGCGGCAGGATTCTCCCGCCGCGGAAGGAGTGACTCGTGGGCACGGTCATCGGCGCGATCGTCGCCGTCATCATCGGCGGCGGAGCGGCGACAGCGGGAGGTTTCGCTCTCATCACCTCCGCGGACCCGGACACCGCCGCTCCGGTGCAGCAGAAGCTCAACGCGCAGGTGAAGTACAACCCTGCCGACCACCCGCTCAAGCTCTACGGGGACCGCTGACGCGTGACCCGGCTCGCCTCCGACCACGCCCACCGCGTCGTCGGGCTCTACGGCGACCCCACCGTTTCCTGGAGCATCCTCCTCGAAGCGGAACTCGGCGCGGCCGCACCGGAACCGGAGAAGCTCCGGGCCCGGCTGGCGGCCGCGATCCAGCAGTACCCGCACCTCGGTGCGCTGCCCGGGATCGAGCGGATCGGCGACCTGGCGGACGTCCGGGACCGCTTCGCTTCGGCGCCCTACGAACGCGGCGCGCCACTGGTGCGCGTCGCCGTCGGCGAAGCCACTCTCCTCGTCGCCGCGCACCACGGCGCCCTCGACGGTCTCGGCCTCCTCTCGCTGCTCGGCATCCTGCTCGACGTCCCGGTTTCCTCGGCGGCGCGGGGGATCGGGGAACGGACGGGCGGCAAACCCTTTGCCGTATCGGCCCTTCAGCGGCTCGCTGAGGCGCTTTTCCTGCCGCCGGGCCGGATCACCCCCGAACGTGGGCACCAGGCCCCTGGGGACGTCTTCGTGGCTTGCCACGAGCCGCGCCTGCGGCTGGGGGCCGCGGGGTTCGTCGCGGCGGCCGTGACCGCCACCGAACGCTGGAACCGCGCGCACGGGGCCCGCACGGCCCGCGTGGTGGCCGCGCTGGGCGCGTCGCGGAGGCCGGGCGCGGCGCCGGAACCGGTGCACGACAGCGCGTTCTTCCGGCTGCGGCCGGCGCGCGGCGCGGACGTCGCCGCGGTGCTGGCGGCCCAGCCGCCGGAGCCGGACTTCCCGGCTCGCAGCAGCCGCCTCGCCCGGCTGGGCACCCGGCTGCTGGCGAGCAGGCTCGGGTCGACGTTCCTGGTGTCGAACCTCGGCGTGGTGTCCACCGGGGACACCGTGCGGACGCTGGCGTTCTACCCGGCCGCGAGCGGCCGGTCAGGCGTGGCGTTCGGCGCGGCGACCACCGGCGGCCGCACCACGGTCACCGTGCGAGCTCGCCGCAAGGACTTCGACGCGGCGGCGGCCGCCCGGCTGTTGGCTGAGTTCCGGGACGCGGTGCGGGAGCAGGGTGCGGGGCCGGGGGACCGGCTGCCCGGAGACGTCCCGCACGAGTGACTCGAACTGCCCGGCACTGGTGTCCCAGCTGTACCTCCCGGCGCGTTCGGCGCCCGCCAACCCCATCTCGGCGCGCCGCGGGCCGTCGGCGAGGAGACCGTCCACCTGGGCGGTGAAATCCTCGAAGTCGTCGGCCAGCAGGCCGGTGCGGCCTTCCACAATGGACTCCGTCACGCCGCCGGCGGCCCGGTAGGCGACCGAGGGCACGCCGTGGGCCGCGGCCTCCATGATGACGATGCCCCAGCCCTCCTTGACCGAGGGGCACAGGTGCAGCCACGAGCGCGCGAGGATCTCGTGCTTCGCCTGCTCGTCGACCCAGCCGTGCAGGACCACCCGGTCGGCGACCCCGCGCGAAGCCGCGTGGGCGCGCAGCACCTCGTCCCACGGCCCCTGGCCCACGACCTCCAGCCGCAGGGACGGCCAGCGCCGCGCCAGCCGGGCGACGACGTCGATGGCGTGCTCGATCCGCTTGTGCGGCACCAGCCTGCTCACCGCGACCAGCGTGGGTTCGCTGTCCCGTCCGGACGTGCACGGCGGGGGCGCGTCGAGGCCGTTCGGGACCACCGTGACACGCTCGCGCCCGATGCCCAGCTCCGCCAGTTCCGCCTTGGTGACCTCGGAAACCGTCACGTAGGAGCACCGGCGGAACAGCCACGGCGCCAGCCGCGACTCGATCCACCAGCCGATCCGGCCCAGCGTCTCGCCGAGCGCGCTGATCCACTGTTCCTTGTGGACGTGGTGCACGAGCACCAGCACCGGGCAGCCGGCGACCAGCTTCGCGAAGAACGGCATGCCGTTCTGCACGTCGACCACGAGGTCGGCGCGGGCCCGGCGGGTCGCGCGCAACGCGTGCGCGTACACGCCGAACTTGTTGCCGCGGCGCCGGTAGCGGACGCCGTCGCGCCATTCGCCCGCCGTCGCGCCCGGGTACGCCGCGCACTGGATCTCGACCCGGTACCCCGCTCTGGCCAGGCCTTCCGCCATCCGCTCGACGTACCGCTCCGAGCCACCGCCTTCGGGGTGGCCGGTGTCGCGCCAGTTGAGCAGGAGCACGCGAGGACGTTCCATCGGGTTATCCAAACTTCTGCTAGGTTACTGGTGCGTACACCTTAGATGAACGTATTCGGGAAAGCGACGGTTCAATGGCAGGTAATCCGGTTCTCGTCGCGACGGCGCAGCCGCATCGCGCCACGCTCCGTCGTTCCGTGACCCTCTTCCGCACGTTTCTCACCGAGCAGACGGACCCGGACGGATTCTATTCCGCACTGGCCACCGACTCGGTGCGGCAATTGGCGGCGCACGCTCCGCTGTCCGGGCGCACGGTGCTCGACGTCGGCGGCGGCCCCGGCTATTTCTCCGACGCCTTCCGCGCGGCAGGCGCGGTCTACCTCGGCCTGGACCCGGACGTCGGCGAACTGTCCGCGCGCGGCGAGCCGGGGGAGAACATGATCCGGGCCAGCGGCACGGAACTGCCCGTGCGCAGCGGATCCGTGGACATCTGCTACTCGTCGAACGTGCTGGAACACGTGGCCGAGCCGTGGGTCATGCTCGACGAGATGTGCCGGGTGACCAAGCCCGGCGGCACGGTCTTCGCCTCGTTCACGCCGTGGTATTCGCCGTGGGGCGGTCACGAGACGGCGCCGTGGCATTTCCTCGGCGGCTACTACGCCCGGCAGCGCTACGCCAGGAAACTCGGGAAGCAGCCGAAGAACAAATTCGGCGAAAGCTTGTTTCCCGTTTCGGTCGGCGCCGCGCTTCGCTGGGCCAAGGCGACGCCGCTCGCCGATCTGGTGGCCGGGTATCCGCGGTACCACCCGGGCTGGGCGATGTGGATCGTGCGGATTCCCGGCCTACGTGAAATAGCGTCCTGGAATCTGGTTCTGGTTCTGCGGAAGCGTTAGCGGTCCGCGCCGACCGGGACCCGCCGCCGCTGCGGCGGGGCCGGCGGAGCGGCCGGGCGGCGGCGGACCAGCAGGTACACCGCCACGACGATCAGCACCCCGCCACCGATGCCGAGCCAGAGCGGGCCGGTGCTCGACAGGAACTCCAGCTTGCCCTTGTTCTCGTCGACCTGGTCGACCATCTGCGCGATCGTCCTGCCGTTGTAGGCCAGTGTCCCGTCGAACACGACGGTCGGGTTGCCGGTGGTGCGGCGCAGCTCCTGGTGCTGCTGTTGCTGCTGCTTCACCTGGACGCCGGTGACCGGCTCCACCCACATCGTGTTGACCCCGCGGTAGTACAGGTCCGCGTCCACGCTCGACTCGGTGGCCCCGACGAGCGAGCCGGGCACCGACTTCGTCTCGAGCTTGGTGTCCGGGATGTTCTGGACGAACTTGTAGGTCTCGATCCCGTTCACCTCCTCGGTGCCGGTGAACTTGGCGGTGACGGCCTTGCCGGTGTTGTCGTCGTAGACCGGGTAGTCCTTCCGCTCGGTGCCGAAGGGGAACTTGAAGTTCAGGCCGGGCTGGGCCTGGTAGACGTTCTGCTCGGGCGGCTTCTCGCCGTCCTTGTCGGCCTTGTCCTTCAGCTCGGTGACGTAGCTGCTTTCCTTGGTGCACTTCGGGTCGGCGTCCCCGCGTGGGTCGTAGCCCTCGGAGGTGCGCCGGTCGAAGCAGACCTGCCGCTTGCTCGCGCTGAGCACGGTGCCGTCGGCGTCGTCCTTGACCTGCACCGCGAGCAGCCAGACCGCGTAGTCGGTGTCGGCGTGCATCTCGGGCCGGGTGAAGTTCGCCTGGACGCGGGCGGTCGCGGTCAGCTTCGCGTTCTCGCGGATCTCGGTGACCGGGCCGGAGCCGCTGTCGGTCACGGCGAGGACCTTGCTCGCGGTGCCTTCCAGCGCCGACGTCGAATCCTGGTCCAGCGGCACCTTGGCGAGCCTCGGGTAGACGTAGGTCGGCAGCAGCACCGCCCCGGCGACCGCGAAGACCCCCAGTGCCAGCAAGATCAGGCCCAAAGCTCGTCGCAACGGTCCTCCTGGGTCGTACTTCGGACACGCAAATTACCCGGCGGTAATCAGGTGCACGGATAGTGGCCCGCGCCACGTCGCGCGTCAAAGTGTGACCCGCGGTCACAGACGTCCGGTGCGACCGGAAGGCGGCACGGGCACCGCCGTTCGGACCAAGCGGCCAAACATGTTTGTTCCCGGGCACAACGGACGTGGGCCCACCATCGGACGATCCCCCCGCCGCCGCGCCGGACCGCAGAGGAGTGCTCGACTTTTGCCCCATGACCCATCGAAGGTCGCCATCGCGGCGACCGCGCGCTGGCGAGCCCGGATCGTGGCGGCCGCCGCCGGCGCGGGGATCAGCCTCACCGACCCGCTGGCGGGCGTGCCCGGCATCCGGGTACTGACGTGCGCCTCCGGGGACCTCGGCGTGATCGTCCCCCGGCTGACCGCCGACCCGGCCCCGCCCCGGCCGGCGATCGGGGCGCATTCGGACTCGATCGCCGACCGTGAGCTGCGGGACGCGGTGGCGGACGTCGCCGCCCTGCTTTCCCTGCACGGCAACGTGGTCCTCGACCTCGACGCCGGCGGCCGCCGCGGCCGGCCGCCCCGCACGGACGTGGTCGTCTCGGCCGGGGTGGACCGTCCCCCGTGGACGGAGCCGGCGGTGACGCTCCCGGTGGGCCGGGACCGGCGCGGCGGCCCGCTGACGGTGGCACTCACGGCGGGCCCGGGCTTCGAGCAAGCCCTCTTGGAGCTGGCCCGCCTGGTCGAGGCCGACGCGGCTTAGCCCGCACCCGGCCCGCGGTGTCTTGACTGAGCCGGTCAGGACCTCCCACGCCCTGGACGAGTCGTTCAAGACCCCGGGGGCGGCTCAGCCCTGGCCGACCACCGCGGTCGCCCGGATCTCCACGCGCATGCCCGGCGCGCCCAGTGCCGCCACCCCGATCTGCGTCCAGATGGGCGCGCGGTCGCCCATTCGTTTGCGGAACTGCTCCACCATGACCCGCGTGTGGTCGTCGCCGATGGTGTCCTCCGCCGTGGGGATGTGGAACGAGTCCACCGCCACCACGTCGGCCCAGGTGGCGCCCGCCGTCGCCAAGGTGCGTTCCACGTTGTCGAACGCGCGGACGATCTCCTCCTCGAGGTCCGCCGGGAACACCGTGTCGTCGTCCCAGCCGCCCTGGCCGGAGATCTCGACGCGGTCGCCGATGCGGACCGCCTGGCTGTAGTGCAGGGCCGCCAGGTGCCGCGGGCCGTAGCCGGGCGTCACGAAGAACTCGCTCACGGAAAATCCCTTCAATTGACTTCACGTTTGAAGTCACCGTAGCACAGATTTACTTCACGCGTGAAGTCATAACACGGTGGGTAGGGTGCCGTCATGGCCACGGATCACGGCGGCGAAGGCCCGCGCTGGCTCAGCCCGGCCGAAAAGGAAGCCTGGACCGGGCTGGTCTCGCTCATCCTGCTGCTCCCGGGACGGCTCGAGGCGCCGTTGCACCGCGAAGCGGGCCTCACGCTCTTCGAGTACCTCGCGCTCAGTCACGTCTCGGAGGCGCCGGAGCGCCGTCTGCGGATGAGCGAACTCGCCTTCCTCGCCAACGGCTCGCTGTCCCGGCTGTCCAATGTGGTCAAGCGGTTCGAGCAGCGCGGCTGGGTGCGGCGCTCACCCGACCCCGAGGACGGCCGGTACACCCTGGTCGCCCTCACCGACGCCGGGTTCGAGGTGGTCGAGGCGGCCGCGCCGACGCACGTGCGCAGCGTCCTCGCCGTCCTCGACCCGCTCACCGCGGCCGACCAGCAGGCGCTCGCCCAGATCGCCGCCAAGCTGCGCGTGCGGCCCGCCGACCTGGGCTAACCCTCGTCTTCGACCCACTCGAGCAGGTCGCCGGGCTGGCAGCCGAGCACCCGGCACATGGCTTCCAGGGTGCTGAAGCGCACCGCCTTGGCCCGCCCGTTCTTCAGCACCGCCACGTTCGCCGGTGTCAGCCCGACCTTCTCGGCGAACTCCCCGACGCTCATCTTCCGCTTGGCCAGTTCGACGTCGATGCGTACGACGATCGGCATCAGATGACCGCTTCCAGGTCGGAGCGGAGCGTGGTGGCCTGGCGCAGGAGCGTACGCATGACCACCATCAGCAGGCCGAGCACGGTGATCGCCACGGTGACCAGGAACAGCAGCATCGGCATCCCCGGGTCGTCGGCGTTGAAGCCGACGAACAGCAGCAGGCCGGCGACCACCAGCCACGCGGCCGCGATGGCCCAGACGATCGCGTCGACCCACTTCAGGGACGCGGTGGTGAAGATCCGGTCCTTCTTGACCAGGGTCAGCAGCTTCCAGGTCGCGACGACCACCACCTGGACGCACAGCACCAGGAACACCGCGATGGCGGTCAACGGCCAGCGCAGCGGAGCGTCGTGCGGGTTCTGCTGCGCGTGGTAGGCGATGCTGCCCGGCAGCGAGAGCGTCTGGAACACGACGAGGACGCCGAACAGCACGACGAGGAAGAATCTGAGCGCGGCAACGGCCCACTTCTCGGTAACCATGCGCCGACTATCGCGTGGTTCCTATCGAAAGTCAATCGGTAGTGATCGAGAAGCGATCAGTCGGGCTCCGGATCCAGCCGCACCGACTCCAGGGCGACGTACAGCTCGCCGATGTCCACGGGGTCGGTGAGGTCGCGCTTGGTCAGCTCCTGCACGCGGCGCAGCCGGTAACGGACCGTGTTGGGGTGCACGAACAGCCGGTCCGCGGCGTCCTTGGCCGAGCCGTGGCCGGCGAACCACGCCAGCAGCGTGTCCAGCAGGACCTTGCGGTCCGCGCCCGGCAGCGCGAGCACGCCGGCCAGCGCCGACCGGACGACGTCGCGGGCCATCCCGGGCGCGGCCGCGACCAGCGTCGTCACCGGCGAATCGCCGAACACCACCACGCCCGCGGTCGCCGCCGGCAGCGAGCGGCGGGCGATCCGGGCCCGGTGCAGGGCGTCCGGGACGTCGGGGAAGCCGCTGAACGGCCTGCTCATCCCGGCCGCCACCGGCAGCGAACCCAGCACGTCCCGCAGCCGCCGGACGTCCTCGATCCGGTCGATCGCGACCAGGCCCGCCTCGCCGCCGGGCCGCCACGCCGACCGCCAGCGCCGCGCCCGCAGCAGCGCCTCGACCGAGTCGTGCTCGTCCGGCTCGACACGTTCGGTGACGACGGCGACGAACATGCCCGCGGTCGGCAGGCCCAGCTCGCGCGCCGCGGCCTCCATGTCCGCCTGGCCGGCGAGCCGGCCGCGCAGCAGGTCGTCCAGCAGCCGCGCGTTCGCGTGCGACGGCTCGGCCGCGACCTGTTCGTACGCCGTGGTCAGCGCGTCGGAGTAGAGGTCGATCGCCTTCCAGACGTAGGAGTTGATCTCGATCGTCCGGGTGGGGTTGAGGAACTCCGGGCCGGCGAGCTCGAGGAGTCCTTCGTAGACGAAGGTGCCGCCGATCCGGAACGCGCGCAGCACGGCGGGCAGCGGGATGCCCTGGCGGGCCTGGGCGAGCCCGGTCTTGCGGGCGGCGTCGAGGGCGAGGCCGTGGCCTTCGGCCAGCGCCGTCAGGGCTCGCTCGAGATTGGCCCGGCAGACCTGCCGCAGCTCACCCGGGGCGACCGCCTCGACCTGCCGGTAGAACTCGTCCTGCGCACTGAGCAACCGGGCCAGGCGATCGGCGAACTCGGGGAGCCGGGCCAGCATCTCGCGCAGGAGCTCGCGGTGTTCGCGAGGTACCGGCCTGGCCAGAGCTTCGATGCCCATCCCTCACTTTAGCTCGGGTCCACCGCCCGGGACACGCATGAAGTTGAGCAAAATTCATGTCCGTCGGGGGCCCGGCGTCGGGCGAGCTCGGCGGCTCAGGCCGGCTTGCGGGCGGTGAGGTAGACGTGCGGCTCCGGGCCGGCGCCGGGGTGGTCGGGCACGAACAGTGCTTCGTCCGCGCGGACGATCTCGAGGCCCGCGGCCGCCAACCGCTCCTTGAGCGGGCCCGCGGCGAAGCTGTAGGCGCGGACCGGGTGGCCCATGAAGACGATGTCGACGCCGTCGACGTCGGCGGGCACGGTGGCGAAGACGAGCAGGCCGCCGGGCTTCAGCCAGGCCGCGAGGCGGCCGAACATGGTCTCCTGGTCGGCCCGGGGCAGCTGCAGCATCGAGAAGAACGCCGTGATCGCGTCCCAGGTGGTGTCCTCGAAGGACAGTTCGCGCATGTCCCCGAGCTCGAACCGCGCGGCGGGCACCTGGCGCCGCGCGATCTCGACCATCTTCGGGGCGACGTCGTAACCGGTGACGTCGTGGCCGGCGGCCACCAGCAGTTCCGCGACCGGCCGCCCGGTGCCGGCGCCCAGGTCGAGCACCGCCGCTTCAGGCGGCAGCGCGTCGAGCAGGTCGGTGATCGCGGCGCGCTGCGCGGTCGCGGTGCGGAAGGCGTGCTCGTAGTCCGTGCCGAGCGCGTCGAACACCTCGGCGGCGGTTTCGGGGCGGGTCACGGTCGCCCACTTTGCCAGAACCCGCCGGCCGGAGGTCTTGAATGGCTCGTTCAAGACGCGCGGTGGGCGCTGGGTGGGTGGGGGCGGGCGCCGGATGGGCGCGGATGAGCGCCGGATGGGCGCGGGGTGAGCGCGGGATAAGGGCGGGATAAGGGCGGGGTGGGCGCCGGATAGGCGGGTCGGGCGTCGGGTGGGCGCGGGCGGGGTGCCGGATGGGCGCGGGGCGAGGTGCCGGGCCGGGGTGGGCGGGTTTCGTGGCGCTAGGGTTCCGCCGTGACCGGTTTGCGGGGTGTCTTCGCCGGGTTCGGCAAGAGCAGGGCGTTCGCCTTGCTGGGGCGGGCGCTCGTGCCCGCCGACCGGGTGCTGCTGCGGCTCAGCGGCGGCCGGGTCGGCGTCGGCGCGGCGGTCGGGCTGCGGACGTTGCTGCTCACGACCATCGGGCGGCGCAGCGGCGAGCCCCGGCAGGTGCCGCTGCTCTACGTCGAGCGGGCCGGTGGGTACGTCGTCATCGGCTCGAACTGGGGCGGCGAGGCGCACCCGGCGTGGTCGGCGAACCTGCTCGCCCACCCGGCGGCGACGGTGGCCGTCGGCGGCCGGACCGTCGACGTCGCCGGGCGGCTCCTGACCGGGGACGAGCGCCAGGAGACGTGGGACGCGGTCGCGGCGTACTGGCCCGCGTACGACCGGTACGCCGTGCGGGCCGGGCACCGCGAGATCCGCGTCTTCCTGCTGGAGCCGGTCAGCCGATGAGGTCGGTGTGCCGGATCCGGTACACCTGCAGCCGCAGGTTGTAGTACTTGTCGGTCTCGCCGACCCAGTTCATGCCGAGCCGCTTGGCGACCGCGATCGCCCGCGTGTTGTTCGGCCGCGCGACGGCGAACAGCTCCTCGGTGTCCTGGGTGAAGGCCCACTCGATGAGCGCGGTCGCCGCCTCGGACGCGTAGCCCTTGCCCCAGACGCCGGGGCTGAGCTGCCAGCTCAGTTCGAGGTCCTCTTCGAACGGCGGCAGCAGCCGGATGCCGAGGCCGCCGATCACCGCGCCGTCCTCTTTGCGCTCCACGGCCCACCGGCCGCGCGGCGGCGGCAGGTTCGGCTGCGCCTCCTGCCAGGCGTTCAGCACCGCGCGCATCGCGCCGATGTCGCCGACCCGGTCCATGGCCGGGGTCAGCCAGTGCGTGACGTCTTCCGCGCCGTAGATGGCGAACGCGGCTTCGGCGTCGGCAGGCGTCCAGTCCCGGATCACGAGCCGGTCGGTGCTCAACGGGGTGTCCATACCAGGACGCTACGCCGGGAGGGCGGCGATTGTTCCCGGCGGAAACCTCCGTCACAGGGCGGGCACCGGCCTACAGTCGGCTCATGGACGACATGCACGCCCTCCTGGGCCGCGCCGCGGAGCTCGGCGCCGATTACCGGGCCACCCTCGCGGACCGGCCCGTCGCGCCCGCCGTCGATCCCGCCGCCCTGCGGTCCGCCTTCGGCGGCCCGCTGCCGTCCCGGCCTGCTCCACCGTCCGAAGTGCTCGAACACCTCGCTCGCGCCGCCGAGCCGGGCCTGGTCGCCACCGCCGGGCCGCGGTTCTTCGGGTTCGTGATCGGGGGCGCGCTGCCGGCCGCCACCGCCGCCGACGTCCTGGCCACCGGCTGGGACCAGAACGGCTTCAACGCCGTCCTCTCGCCCGCCGCGGCCGCCGCCGAGGAGGCGGCCGGTGGCTGGCTCAAGGAACTGCTCGAGCTCCCGGCGAGCGCCTCCGCCGGGTTCGTCACCGGCGGCCAGGCCGCGAACACCGCCGGGCTCGCCGCGGCGCGGCACCACGTGCTCGCCGAAGCCGGCTGGGACGTCGAACGCGACGGGCTCACCGGCGCCCCGCGCGTCCGTGTCGTCGCGAGCGAAGAACGGCACGCGACCGTCGACCGCGCCCTGCGGCTGCTCGGCTTCGGCACCCGGGCCGTCGAGCCGGTCAAGGCCGGCCCGCAAGGCGCGATCGACGTCGGGGACCTCCGGAGGGTGTGCGCGGCCGGAAGCGGGCCGCTGATCGTCTGCCTGCAGGCCGGGAACGTCAACACCGGCGCGTGCGACGACCTCCGTGCCGCCCGCGAGGCCGCGGGCGATGCCTGGATCCACGTCGACGGCGCCTTCGGGCTCTGGGCCGCCGCCAACCCTGGCACCAGGCCACTGCTCGACGGTGTCGAGCTCGCCGATTCCTGGGCCTGCGACGGCCACAAGTGGCTCAACGTCCCGTACGACTCGGGCTTCGTCTTCTGCGCCCGCCCGGACGTCCACGCCGCGGCGATCGCCTATCGGGCCGCCTACCTCACCGGCGCCGGCGAGGTGTCCGGCATGGGCGACCTGACCCTGGAGTCGTCGCGCCGCGCCCGCGGTTTCGCCGTCTGGGCGGCGCTGCGCGAGCTCGGCCGCGACGGGGTCGCCGAACTCGTCGGCCGCTGCTGCCGGCTGGCCCGCCGCTTCGCCGCGAAACTCGCCGACGGCGGGGCCGAGATCGCCAACGACGTCGTCCTCAACCAGGTCCTGGTGTCCTTCGGCGGTGACACCGACGCCCTCATCCGGAAGATCCAGGACGACGGCACGTGCTGGCTGGGCGGCACCACCTGGCGCGGCCGCCGGTACCTGCGGATCTCGGTGTCCGGCTGGTTGACGACGGAGGCCGACGTCGACCGAAGTGCCGAGGCGATTCTCCGCCTGGCGGGTCAGTGACCCTCGCGCACCGACAGGGGATCCGTCCGCCAGGCGATCTCCTTCTCGCCGCCCGTCGGCCAGCTCGACGACAGCCGGCGGCGGACGCTGCCCAGCGCGCCCAGCTCGGCCAGGTCCACCCGGGCGCCCTGGGCGGCCAGTGAGGACACTTCGGCGGTGGTGAGCGGGACGAAGTCGAAGTACTGCGCGTCTTCGCCGCCGGCCCGGTCGACGAACTCGGTGAAGATCGCGGCGAACGACTGGCCGCATTCGGGGCACCGGCGCAGGGAGACGCTGAAGTGCGACCGCTCGACCAGCCGGTGGGTCTTGTTCAGCCGGGTCGTGCAGAAGGCCAGCGCGGTCAGGGCGTCTTCGCCGGAACAGCGGGCGCAGCCGAACTCGGTCATCGCCCGATCATCGCACGCGTGAATCCGGACCCGGCTGCGGAGGTACACCGAAACCCGCTGACCGCCCCGATTGGCCCTGGCCCGAAATGGTCTGGACCTGTTAGCCTCGGCACGTCGACCCGGCCGGTGAGGAGAAAACCGTGCTCCGCATGAGAAAACGCATCGCTGTCGTCGCGCTCGCGCTGGCCGGAGCCTCCGTCGTGGCGCCGCCCGCGAACGCCGGGCAGGCCCCGGGCAAGGTGATGGCCTACTTCGCCGACTGGGACGTCTACGCCCGGGGTTACCACGTCAAGGACATCGAGACCTCGGGTTCGGCCGCGAAGCTGACCCACATCAACTACGCGTTCGGCAACGTGACGAACGGCGGCTGCGCCGTGGGCGACCCGTGGGCCGACCACGACATGCCCTACGACGCCGCCACGAGCGTCAGCGGCCAGGCCGACAGCGCCGAACCGGGGGCGCTGCACGGCAGCTTCAACCAGATCCGCGAGCTGAAGAAGCTGCACCCGAAGCTCAAGGTGCTGTGGTCCTTCGGCGGCTGGACCTGGTCCGCGGGCTTCACCGAGGCGGCGAAGAACCCGGCCGCGTTCGCCGAATCCTGCTACCGGCTGGTCAACGACCCGCGCTGGGCGGGCGTCTTCGACGGCATCGACGTCGACTGGGAGTACCCGAACGCCTGCGGCAACACCTGTGACACCAGCGGGCCGAAGGCGTTCACGGAGCTCGTCAAGGCGTTGCGCGCGAAGTTCGGGCGCCAGCTGGTCACCGCCGCGATCACCGCGGACGGCTCGAAGGACGGCAAGATCGACGCCACCGAGTACGGCGCCGCGAGCCGGTACCTCGACTGGTACAACGTGATGACCTACGACTACTTCGTCGCCGGCGCCAGCCCGGCCGGGCCGACCGCGCCCCACTCGCCGCTGCGCGCGTACCCGGGCATCCCGAGCGCCGGCTACTACGCCGACGCGGCCGTCCAGAAGCTGCGCCGCCAGGGCGTGCCGTCGGCGAAGATGTTGCTGGGCCTCGGCTTCTACGGCCGCGGCTGGGACGGCGTGACGCAGAAGCAGCCCGGCGGCAGCGCCACCGGCCCGGCGCCCGGCACCTACGAGGCGGGTGTCGAGGACTACAAGGTCCTCAAGACCAAGTGCCCCGCCAACGGCCGGATCGCGGGCACGGCGTACGCGAAGTGCGGCACGCAGTGGTGGAGCTACGACACGCCCGAGACGGCGTCGGCCAAGGCCGGCTACGCGAAGTCGCAGGGGCTCGGCGGCGTGTTCGCCTGGGAGCTGTCCGGCGACACGGCGAACGCCGAACTGCTGCGGGCCATCGCGGGCCGCTGCTGAAACCCCGAGCTGGAGGGCCCGGGCGCGAGCGCGTCCGGGCCCTTCGTCCACTCAGGACTCCTTCAGGAGCGGGCGGGGAACCCGTGCCGTCGCGCGCCGAGGACCACCGCGAGCACCGGCAGCAGGAGCACGAGCAGCGTCCACGGGAACGACGCCGGTCCGGCGGCGCCGAGCAGGACCCCGCCGGCGACCCCGCCCGCGGCCATCGCCGCGTTCCACAGCGTGACCAGCATGGCCTGCGCGTTGTCCGCCGCCGCGCCGCCGGCGTTCCCGGCCGCCGTCTGCAGCAGCGTCGGGACGCCGCCCCAGCCGAGGCCCCACAGTGCCACCGCGGAGTAGACCGGCACCGGGCTGCCCGCGAACACCGCCAGCAGCGTCGCGGCCACCGCGACGGCGACGGTGCTGAGCACCATCAGCGTCCGCGGCGCGCGGTCGATCCGGGCGCCGACGATCCCGATGCCCGCCATCGACGCGATGCCGAACACCAGCAGGACGGCGTCCACCTCGCCGCCCATCCCGGCGTGGCCGAGGAAGGGGGCGACGTAGGTGTAGAGCACGGTGTGCGCCAGCACGAACACGAGCGTCACGGCGAGCACGGGCACCACGCCGGGGACGGTGAGCGTGCGCAGGACCGGCGTCCGGCCGCTCGCCTGCCCCGGCTGGTCCGGGACCGCCACGGCGATCCACGCCAGCAGCACGACCGCGATCGCCGACATGACGCCGAACGCCGAGCGCCAGCCGAACAGGCCGCCGAGGAACGTCCCGGCCGGGATGCCGAGCGACAGGGCCAGCGGGATGCCGGCCATCACGATGGCGATCGCCTTGCCCTCCTCGGCCGGGACGAGCCGGCGCGCGTAGCCGGCGAGCAGCGCCCAGACGACGCCCGTGGCCACGCCGGCGACGAAGCGGGCCACCATCGTCAGCGCGTAGTCCGAGGACAGCGTCGTCACGGTGTTGGCCAGGGCGAACCCGGCGACCCCGGCCAGCAGCAAGCGTTTGCGGGACCAGCTCGCGGTGGCGGCGGACAGCGGGATCGCGGTGAGCGCGGTGCCGAGCGCGTAGACCGTCACGGCCTGGCCGGCCGCGGCTTCGCCGACGCCGAGGCCGGCGCTCATCCCGGGCAGCACGCCGGCGGGCAGCGCCTCGGTGAGCACGGTGACGAACGCGGCGGTGGTCAGGGCCAGGAGGGCGGTCAGCGGGAGATTCCGGGTGCGGAGGTTCGTCATGCCGCTATGCTCGAACCCTCACATTGATGTGATGGTCTACCGCGGGGGATGTGAGGTGGCGCACATGCGGATCGGCGAGCTTTCGGAGCGCACGGGCACGTCCCGCCGGTTGCTCCGGTACTACGAAGAGCAGGGCCTCATCATCGCGAGCCGCGGCCCGAACGGCTACCGCGACTACGACGAGCCGACGGTTGACCGGGTGATCCAGGTCCGCGGCCTGCTCGACGCCGGCCTGCCGACCCGGATCATCAAGCAGATCCTGCCGTGCCTGGACAAGCCCCGGACCATCTACTTCCCGGACGCGACGCCGGAGATGATCGCGACCCTGGAGGCCGAACGGGACCGGATGACCCGCCGCGCCGAATGCCTGCTGCGCAACCGCGACGCGATCGGGGAGTACCTGGCCGCGGTTCGCGAGTACGACAAGGCCGGCCGGTGACCGACGACGACATCGGGGACGGCTGGATCCTCGAACCGGTGCCGTGGCGGGAGATCTGCCGCCCGGTCGCCGACCCGGACGACCCGCTGATTGACGCGTCCTGGCAGGGTTCCCCGGTCGCCGTGGTCGCGCCGCACGTGATCGAGGAGTGGGTCGCGGCGACGCAGGCCGCGGTCTTCCCCACCGCGGATCACCACGCGCAAGTCGTGGACGTCCCGGCCACGCTGGCGGCCGAGGGGGTCACCGGGCTGCTGCCGCCGAACGCGCTCGTCGTCAAGAACTGCGCGGGAATTCAGCTGGGCAACTGGAACTCGCAGACGAACGTGCACAAGTTCCGGGTCGAGGACGTGCGGATCACCCTGGACAAGACGCTGGCCCGGACGCTGGCGGCGAGCCTGCCGCAGGCGGAGTCCCGGGTGGCGGGCCGTACGAAGGTGGCGCTCTGGAACTCGCGCGGGGTGCAGGTCGGGAACTTCAACCACCAGCACAACGTGTTCCGGCACGTGGTCAAGGGGCCGGAGATCCCGCTGCGCGACCGCGCGGTGGTGGACAAGCTCCGCGAGGGCAAGCTCGACGCGGTCGAGCGGGAACTGCGCGAGACGGTCCGCAAGGTGTTCGAGCGGGACGCGGCGGTGTTGTACGCGGCGCTCGACGTGACGTGCAACGAGAACGAGCCGGCGCCGCCGGAGGTCGTGGAGGACACCATCGCGTCGGCTTACGGCAAGGGCAACGAGCAGCGGATCCGCGAGAAGATCGATGTCCGCGCGCTGGATCTGAGCTCCTTGACGGAGGTGCTCGCCGAGCTGGAGCAGGTGCCCGGCGCGTTGAAGGAGCTGCCGGAGGAGGCAGTGGAGGGGCCGGCGGACCTCGAGCTGCCGGAACCCGAGCTGCCGCCGGTGCCGCCACCTTTGCCGCCGGCCGTCAAGCGGACGGCGGACGACGGCCCGTTCCGGAGCCGCTTCTAGCTCACCAGCGGCGGGACGGGTCGATCACGTGGACGGCCGCTTCCTCCGCCGAAGCCGCGCCGCCGTCGATGCCGGCGTCCGAGGCGTACAGCTCTTCGTCGGTGTCTTCGCCGTAGCCTTCGTCCGTCGCGACCAGACGGCCCGCGCGGGCGTCGCCGACCTCGTCGTCGATCAGCTCGCCGTCGGTGTCCTCGGTGTCGCCCAGCCCGTCGTCGTCGGGGTCGTCGGCCAGGTCGGGGACCTCGCGGGCGAGCCGGCCCGCCCAGCTCTCACCCTCCGCCGTCTCGCGGGCGGTGGTGCCCCAGCCTTCGGTCGCCTGCGCGCGTTCCGGCGGTGAATAACCCTCCGCCTGCTCGTCGCGGTCGTCCAAAGTGTCCTCGGGGTCGAGGATGCCGTTGTCGGCGTTGTCTTCGATGTCGTCGTCCACGGCGACCATCTTCGCGCAACGCATTGGCCGCGCCCAGCCCGGGTGATATGACCGTGCCATGCCGCCACGTCGGCGGTGCTGCCGGTGAAAGGTGATCCCTCATGCCGATGAGACGCAGAGTGCTGGCCGCGGGGCTGGCCGGGGTGTTCGGCGCGGCGCTGTCCGGGCGGACGGCCCAGGCCGCGCCGTCCGCCCCGCCGGTGCGGCTGGACCAGCTGAACCTGGTCAACCTGTCGCACGTCAACGACCCCGCCACGACCAACGTCTTCCCCGGGGACCCGGCCTTCGAGCTGGAAACCATCGCCACCATCCCCGACGACGGCTACTACCTGCAGTTCGTCCGCGAAGGCGAGCACACCGGGACGCACTGGGGCGCGCCCGGGCACTTCAACACCGGGGAGCCGCTCGCCGACGACATGGACCCGGCGGACCTGTTCCGGCCCGCGGTGAAGATCGACGTGCGGGCCAAGGCCGCGGCGAACCCCGACTACGCCGTGACGATCGACGACCTCAAGGCGTGGGAGAAGCGCCACGGCCGGATCCCGGACGAGTCCGTCGTGGTGCTGTGGACCGGCTGGGACGCCAAGTGGGGCACGCCGGCGTTCCCGAACACCGGCGCGGACGGCGTGCTGCACCAGCCGGGGTTCTCGATCCCCGCGGTGCGGTGGCTGATCGACACCGGACGCCTGGGCCGCCGCGGTGGCACGGGCACCGACACGTTCAGCCCCGACGTCGGCACCGACGAGACGTACACGGTGTCCAAGCTGGTCTACCGGCGGCACCGGATCAGCCTGGAGATCCTGGCCAACCTCAAGGCCCTGCCCACGACCGGCGCCTGGGTCCTGGCGGGCGGCCCGATCAACCGCAACGGCGCGGGCTCGACCGCGACGATCTTCGGCGTCCTGCCCCCAGGCGTGAAGGCGGGTTGAGCCGTCGTGAGTGGTAAGGCGGGGCGGACCCCTACTTACCACTCACGACCGGCCGCGGCGAGCTGCCCAGCCGCAGTGCCGGGAGCGGGGCCGGGTGGCCGAAGCGGTAGCCCTGGGCGGTGGTGCAGCCCGCCCGGGTGACCAGTTCGGCCTGCTCGGCCGTCTCGATGCCCTCGGCGACCACGCCGACCTCGAGGTCCGCGCACAACCCGACCAGCGATCGGCACAGCGCCGCGTCGCGGTCCGGGCGGACGCCCGTCGTCAGCGCGCGGTCCAGCTTGATCAGGTCCACCGGCAGCGCGTGCAGCACCGTCAGCGAGCTGTACCCCGCCCCGAAGTCGTCGAGCGCCACGCGAACGCCCAGGTCCTGCAGGCGCCGGATCGCGGCCGCGCCCGCCGCCAGGTCCGGCACCGGTACCGTCTCGGTGATCTCGACGACCAGGCGTTCCGCCGGCAGGCCGTACCGGTCCAGCGCGGAGCCGACGCTTTCCTCCAGCGTGGCGGCGCCGAGCCGGCTCGCGCACACGTTCACGTGCACCGTCAGGTCGATGCCGGCCGCGGTGATCTCGCGGCAGGCCAGGTCCAGCACCAGCGCGTCCAGTTCGGCGCCCAGACCCGCGCCTTCGGCGGCGCGGACGAACGTCTCGGGGGACACCGCGGTGCCGTCCCGCGCGGTCCAGCGGGCCAGCGCCTCGACCGCCACCGGCTGCTCGTCGGCCAGGCGGACGATCGGCTGGAACACCAGCGCGAACCCGTCCGGGAGGCCGCCGCGGCGCAACGCCGACGGGAAGTCGGGCGGCCCGTCCGGCGACGGCTGGTAGACGACCGTCGTGTCCTTGCCGAGCCGCTTGCCCGCGTACATCGACGTGTCCGCGCGGCCCAGCAGCACGTCGGACGTCACCGACGGCTCGGCCGGGTCCGGCACCACCAGGCCCATGCTCGCGCGGACCGGCACCAGCGTGCCGTGCACGGCGAACGGCCGCCGCAGCGCGCTCTGGATGCGGTCGGCGACGGCCTGCGGGGCGTCGACCTCGCCCTCCAGCAGGATGGCGAACTCGTCGCCGCCCAGGCGGGCGACGGTGTCACCCGCGCGCACGCAGCTCAGCAGCCGCTGGGCGACCGCGTGCAGCAGGACGTCCCCGCCCGCGTGCCCGAACCGGTCGTTGACCTCCTTGAAGTCGTCGAGGTCGACGAAGATCAGCACGAGCGGCCCGTGCCCGCCGTCCGCGGCCTGCTCGACGGCCCGGTCCAGCCGGTCGGCGAACAACGCGCGGTTGGCCAGTCCGGTCAGCGGGTCGTGGTAGGCCTGGTGGGTCAGCTGCTGCTGGCCTTCGTACACCCGGCGCAGCAGCAACCGGTTGTCCAGCAGCGAAAGCAGCTGCCGGGCGAGCACCAGGAACACCACGAGCGCGCCGACGAAGACCTCGACGCCGTCCGGTCCGGCGCCGGCCACGATCTGCACGGTGATCAGCAGGGCGACCGCGGTGACCGGCAGGTACGGCAGCGCCACCTGCCACCAGTCGACGCCGACGGCCTGGCCGGCGTCGTCACGCCGGCGCGTGCTCGGGGTGGCCAGCAAGGCGAAGGCGATGAACAGCGGGCCGAGCACGAAGCCCGCGTCCGACCACGGTTTCATGCTTTCCGCGCCGATGCTGACCAGGTAGGCGAACACGCTGTCCGAGCAGGCCAGCGCGACGATCCCGACGGCGGCCAGCAGCAGGTTCGCCCGGTACGGGCGGTCCACCCGGTCGAACACGACCAGCAGCACCGCGACGACCACGACCACCAGGTCCGACAAGGGGTAGGCGATGGCGACCGCCCAGGTCAGCGCGTCCGGCCCGGTGGCCCGGACCACCTGCCCGAGCGCCGCGGTCCAGGTGAGGATGAACAGCGAGCCGGTGACGACGAGGCCGTCGAGCACCACCGCGACGCCGAAGTGCCCGGTCCACTGGGCGGGCTGCCAGCGCTCGCGGTCCGGCCGGGCCCGCGCCCTGGCGAGCACGAACAGGGCGGCGAGCGCGAACAGCGGGAAGCTCAGGTACCCGACGTCGGCCAGCGACGGCGACGGCAGCCCGCGGCCGTCGACCAGCTGGTACCAGGACCAGACGCACTGGCCGAGCGACCAGCACGTCATGCCGAGCGCGACCAGCACCCGCCACCAGCGCTGGTGCCCGCGAACCCGGCGCGCGACGGCGAACCCGCAGACGACCGCGGTGATCCCGGCGCTCAGCTGCATGGCGTCGTCGACCCAGAGGGCCGGGGTGTCGCCCCAGAAAGCGAACCCGTTGACCACGATCACGGCCGTCGTGACGAAGACGAGCAGGATGGCCACGGGGTACCGCCGCACTGTCATGGCACCTCACGCGGTCACGCACGCCGGTCGGACCGGCAAACACTACACCGGGCGTGATCGCGCACAAGCGCACCGGCGTCAGGCGATGTCGCGGCGGTGGTGCTCGGGGCGGCGCGGGGCTGTCACAACCCGTTCCGGAAATTCGTCGTAGTGGGGACGCATGGACACGAGGGGGAACATGAGCGGCGAGATCACGGCCGAGCGGCGGCAGCTGATCGGCCTCGCCTACCGGCTCCTGGGCTCGCTGAGCGACGCCGAAGACGTCGTCCAGGAGGCGTACGGCCGGTGGTACGCCCTGTCCGGACCGCAGCGGGACGCGATCGCGGCGCCCGGGGCGTGGCTGACGACGGTGACGAGCCGGATCTGCCTCGACCAGCTCCGCTCGGCCCGCGTGCGGCGGGAGCGCTACGTCGGCGAATGGCTCCCGGAGCCGCTGCCCGGCGAGACCGGGTGGATCGCCGATCCGGCCGACCGCGTCACGCTGGACGAGTCGATCACGATGGCCTTCCTCGTCGTGCTGGACTCGATGACGCCGGCCGAGCGGGTGGCCTTCGTCCTCCACGACGTCTTCGGCTACCCCTTCGCGGAGGTCGGCCAGGTGCTCGGCCGGTCCTCCGCCGCCTGCCGCCAGCTGGCTTCCTCCGCGCGGCGCCGGGTCCGGGCCGCCCGCGCGCCGGAGCCGGCCCGGGGGAGCGCGGACGTCGTCCGGGCCTTCAAGCTGGCCTGGGAAGCGGGGGACATCGAACGGCTGGTGGGCGTCCTCGACCCGGAGGCGACGGTGGTCGCGGACAGCGGCGGGCTCGTCAGCGCGGTCCGCCGCCCGATCGAGGGCGGTGAGCGGGTCGCGCGCTACGCCGTGGACCTCACGGGCCGGATCCCGGCGATGACGCTGGAGGAGACCACCGTCAACGGGCGGCCGGGCCTGATGGCCCGGCGGGACGGCGCCGTCGTGGCCGTCATGGCGTTCGAAGTGGCCGGCGCGTCGGTCCGGCGGATCTGGGCGGTGCGGAACCCCGAAAAGCTCCGCCGGTGGCAGGCGGCGTAAGGGTCGTTAACCGCCGGGGCCGACGCGGTCGTCGTGCCGGCTGTGCGGGGCCGGCACGATGAACGCGATCACCCCTGCCGCCAGTCCGGCGAGCACGGACAGGTGCGCGGCGGCCGGCACGGCACTGATCAGGAACAGTCGCAGCGACCCCGAGATCAGCAGGCGCCACATCCTCGGGCTCATGATCAACAAGTACCCCCGGCGGGCCGCCGTCAACCGGCGGCGAGGCAACAGCGCGGTCACGTTCACCCGCGGGAGTGGTGCGCCGCCCGGGTGAACGTGTCCCACCCGGGAAGCGCGGTGCCGCGCCGGCCGGTTCGACACTTTCGACGCCGGCGGCCACGGGAGTTTCCGGTGGGAAATCGTTGTGGCGCAATGCTGTCACGGTTAACGCCAACACCGGCCGGTTTCGGCTTTTCCGGTGCTCGCCGTAAAGAAAACCGCGGCACGGCGATCCGTTTGGCAGCGCGTGATCGACTGGACATCGGCGGTGGCGCTGACGAACATTGACCTCCGTGCGTGGAAGGGGAGGGGAACGGTGAGCCTCAGTGCGGCGGACGTGGTCGGGGAACTCAAAGCCCTGCGCAAAGGGAGGGCAATTTTCACGACACCGCTCGCGGACCGGATCGGACCCGCATTGCGCTCCGCTTGCGGCATTGTCGAAGACGACGGAACCGTGGAGGTGCGACGCAAGCTGGCGGACCGGTTGCGGCCGCTGGTCGAGTCGCTGCCGGACGATCTGAAGATCGCGCTGCTCGCCGCGTTCGCGCTCGAGGAGCGGGCGCGGAAACCGTTCTACCAGGAACGGGTGCACTGGGCGGCGATCACGCTCGACCGCGACGACCGGACGGTCCGGCGGCGGATCGACGAGGGGATCGAGCAGATCGCCGCGCTGCTCGTCGCCGCGGCCGGGCCGGCGCCCCGGCACGCTGCGAACCGCGGCTGGCACACCGAAGAACTGCGTGTCGCGCTGGCTCTCGACCAACCCGTGCCGGAGGCGTTCGAATTCCGGCGGGTGGTCGCCGACGCCGACGAAATCGCCGTGCTGGACTTGGCGCTGACGTTGCCGTCCACCGGCGAATCGGAAGATTCGGCGCGCGAGTCCGAGCTCGGGGTCGACGTGTTCCACGGCGGCGTGATCGCGAGCCGGGTGCTGGAATCGAGTGACCGGGTCGGGCTGGCGTTGCGGCTGCCGGAGCCGTTGCGCCGCGGGGCGCGGCACGAGGTCGGCCTGCGATTCCGGGCGAACCTGCGGGACCCGCGTTACGTCTGCGTACCGCGGCACCCGTGCGATCTTTTCGACCTGCACGTCCGATTCGGTGAACGCGTGCCGAAGCGGATCGTCCGCCAGGAAAAGGTTTCCCCGGCCGGCGACCGGTCGCGCACCGGCGCCCTGCTGGCGCCCGACGACGCCGGCGAGGTGCACGTCCGGTTCCGGAACCTCGCCCCCGGCTTCGCGTACGGAATCCGCTGGGCTTGATTTCCGGTGTTTGTCCACTATTTGTCCCGTGTCCCGCCGGTGCCCGGCGGCCGTTCCGGCCGGGGCGTGAACGATTAACGGACAATAGCTGGACAACCACCGGAATCGTGCAACGTTGCTGGTCAGCACCTCGATTACGCCATATGTCGGACCGGGACCGTCCACGCAGCACAGTGTCCGTTGTGGACGGACGGGTTCCGGTGGCGGGCACGAGGAGGGCGGCGGCGTGGAAACCATGATCGCGGAGGCGGCGGCGGCCGTCGACGGCTACACCGTGCTGGAGGATGCGCCGAGGCCGGAGGGCGACCTGGCGAAGGAGCAGCTCGACGCGGTGGTGGTGGCGGCCCGCGACGGCGACCGCGACGCGGTGCAAGCGCTGCTGCGGCTGATCAAGCCGACGGTGGTGCGCTACTGCCGGGCGCGGATCGGCGGCCGGGACCTGTCCTACCTCTCGGCCGACGACGTCGCCCAGGAGGTGTGCCTGGCGGTGCTGAAGGTGCTGCCGAACTACCAGGACCGCGGCGGATCGTTCCTGTACCTGGTGCGCGCGATCGCGGCGAACAAGGTCGCCGACGCGTTCCGCTCGGTGGCCCGGGACCGGTCGAAGCCGGTGCCGGAGTTGCCGGACCGGCCGCTGGGCGGCAACGAGCCGGAGAACCACGTCCTCGAGCTCGACCTCGGCGCCCGGCTGGGCCGGCTGCTGGCGGCGCTGCCGCCGCTGCACCAGGACATCCTGTCGCTGCGGATCGTCGCGGGCCTGTCGGCGAACGAGACGGCGGAGGCGCTGGGCATCTCCCCCGGCAACGTCCGCATCACGCAGTACCGCGCGCTGACGAAGCTGCGCGGCATGATCGGCGAGCTCTAGCTGTACTGCCCGGGGAGGTTGCGATCGTGGTGACACGTGATTGGATGATCTTGGTGTGAGGGAGGGCCTCTGGGTTCGGTGTGGATTGCGACGTCTACCCCGCCTCACGGAGGCCCTCGTGATCCACGCTAACGCACCCCTCACCCCAACCGGCAGACTGCGCCTGGCCCGTTGTGTGGTCGAGGACGGCTGGCCGCTACGACGGGCCGCGGAACGGTTCCAGGTGTCGGTCTCCACCGCCGCCCGCTGGGCCGGCCGCTACCGCGACCTCGGCGAAGCCGGCATGGCCGACCGGTCCAGCCGCCCCCGCACCAGTCCGGCCCGGACACCGACGCGGACCGAGCGGCGAGTCATCAAGGTCCGGGTGATCCGCCGGTGGGGACCCGCGCGGATCGCCTACCTGCTCGGCCTCAACCCCTCCACGGTGCACCGAATCCTGACCCGCTACCGGCTGGCCCGGCTGACACACCTCGACCGAGCCACCGCCACCCCGATCCGCCGCTACGAACACCCCGCCCCCGGCGACCTGGTCCACGTGGACATCAAGAAGCTGGGCAACATCCCCGACGGCGGCGGCCACCGCGCCCTCGGCCGCGCCGCCGGGCGCCGCAACAGCGGTCAACGCGGCCACGGCTACGCCTACCTGCACAACGCCGTCGACGACCACAGCAGGCTGGCCTACACCGAAATCCATGCCGACGAGACCACGGAAACCGCGGTCGC
>NZ_JMQI01000040.1 GCF_000695625.1 Amycolatopsis rifamycinica | reverse complement strand
CCCGCCTTACCACGCACGACGGAGTGGGCGATTTTGTCTACTGTGGAGCTACTCGGCCGCCGAGAACGTGACGGTCGGCACCTTGCGCGCGGTGGCCCGGGTGGTGGCCTTCGGCTCCGCGGCCTTCCTGGTGCGGGTCGTCTTCGCGGGCTCGGCCTTGGCCGTCTTGGCCGCGGCGGCCTTCGTCTTCGCGGGTTCGGCTTCGGTCTTCTTGACCGCAGCGGCCTTGGTTTTCACGGGCGCGGCTTTGGTGGTCTTGGCGGTGGCCGGCTTCGGCGGGGTCTTCTTCGCGCCGGGGACGATCCGCGGCCGGTTCTTGCGGCCGCCGGTGCGGCGGCCGGCGTCGGCGTAGCGCTGCAGGAACTCGCGCAACGCCTCCGCGTTGGCGAAGGAGAGGTCGATGTCGTACTCGATGCCGTCCAGCCCGAAGCCGACGGTCTCCGCGGCGGGCTCGCCGGTCAGATCATCCAGCACCCGCACAGCCGTGTTCCTGGCCACGACAAACCTCCCGTGCTCGAACGTGGTGTTCGCGCGCACCGGGTCCGACGGCACCCGGTGCCGCCGAAAACTTGCAGCTTCCTGACGGAGGATAACCGCTGGCTTGCGTGATCCCGCGTGGTGGTGTGCGCTGAACCCATGTCTGGACAGACTTTTGACGTAGTGGTGATCGGTGCGGGTCCGGTGGGCGAGGTGGCCGCCGAACGCGCGGCCCGCGGAGGCCTGAAGGTCGCCCTCGTCGAGCACGAACGCTTCGGCGGCGAGTGCTCCTATTGGGCCTGCATCCCGAGCAAGGCGTTGCTGCGGCCGGGAAACCTCCTCGCCGCCGCCAAGCGGGTGCCCGGCGTGCCGGTCGGCGACCGGATCGACCCGGCGGCGGTGTTCGCCCGCCGTGACTGGTTCACCGGCAAGGGCGACGACTCGGGACAGGTCGACTGGGCCCGCGGCGCGGGCATCGAGCCGGTGCGCGGCCACGGGGTGATCACCGGTGAGCGGGAAGTGACCGTCGGCGGCGACCGCGTGCTGACCGCGCGGCACGCGGTGATCGTGTGCACCGGCAGCGTGCCGAGCACGCCGCCGATCCCCGGGCTCGACACGATCCGGCCGTGGGGTTCGCGCGAAGCGACGTCGGCGTCTTCGGTGCCGCCCCGGCTCGGCGTCCTCGGCGGCGGCGTGGTCGGCGTCGAGATGGCGCAGGCGTTCGCGTCACTGGGCTCGGAGGTCCACCTGGTGATCACCGGCCCGCGGCCGCTGCCGCGCAACGCGGCGTTCGCCGGCGACCTCGTGCTGGCGGGGCTGCGCGAAGCCGGCGTCGAGGTGCACACGGAGTCGGGTGTTTCGCGGGTGGGCGCCGGGGCGTCGGGGACCGAGCTGACGCTGAAGGACGGGTCGACGCTGGTCGTCGACGAGTTCCTGGTGGCGACCGGCCGCCGTCCGGCGACCGCCGGGCTCGAGCGCTTCGGCATCGAGCCCGGGCAACCGCTGGAAGTGGACGACACCGGCCGGGTATCCGCAGTGGACGGTGGCTGGCTGTTCGCGGCCGGCGACGTCACGGGCCGGGCGCCGCTGACCCACCAGGGCAAGTACGGCGCCCGCGCGGCGGGGGACACGGTCGCGGCGCTGGCCGCGGGGACGCCGGTGTCTTCCGAGGCGTGGAGCCGCTTCACGGCCACGGCCGACCACCACGCGGTGCCGCAGGTGGTGTTCACCGACCCGGAGGTCGCGGCCGTCGGCCTGGCGGACGCACGGCCGGGCTCGGCGGACCGCGTCGTCGACATCGACATCGCGGTGGCGGGCTCGTCCCTGCACGCGGACGGCTACACGGGCAAGGCCCGGATGGTCGTCGACACGGAGCGGAACGTGCTCCTGGGTGTGACGTTCGTCGGCCAGGACGTCTCGGAGCTGCTGCACTCGGCGACGATCGCGATCGTGGGCGAGGTGCCCCTGGACCGGCTGTGGCACGCGGTGCCGTCGTTCCCGACGATCAGCGAGGTCTGGCTGCGGCTGCTGGAGGCGTACGGGCTCTGAGGGTCACCGGGCGGGCAGGTCGAGGGCGGCCTTGGCCGCCCTGACCAGGCCGGGATCGTCCGGAGTGGACGGTCCCGGCACCCAGACGGCCTGCACGAGCCGGACGGAGGAGCCGTCGAGCTTGCTGGCGTAGGCGGCGTTCTCGAAGCGCGGGACGGGGGTGGCGCCCCACTGGCCGGTCTCGGTGGCGAGGTCGAGGACACCGCCTCCGCCGGGAGTGTCGGCAACGGCCTTGAACGCGGCGGCTTGAGAGGCATCGGGAAAGGCCACGATCCCGACGGTGACGGCCCCGGCCCGGCCGTCGACGGTGGCGGCGTAGCTGGCGCGCGTGACGCCGGAGCAGCTGGTCTGCTGCAGGCTGGCTTGGGCGTCGCCGAAGGCGTGCGAGGCACAGCCCTGGTCCCCACCGGCGGCCCGGAGGGCGAACTGGAGACTCCGCACGGGGGTGGTGACGGGCGCGGCCTTCGAGGTGCTGACCACCGGCGAAGCCGGGGCGGCGGCGGTGCCATCACCGGTGGTCGCGACGACGATGGCGGCCACGGCGAGGAGGACGAGGGCCCCGATGGCGCCGATGGCGCCGAGCGGAACCCAGCGGACGGTGCGCGGGGTCGCGGCCGGGGTGGGTTCGGGTTTCGGCCTGGGGCGGGGGAAGGGCTGGGGGGAAGGCAGCG
>NZ_JMQI01000039.1 GCF_000695625.1 Amycolatopsis rifamycinica | reverse complement strand
GGGCCCGCCGTGGTTTCCGGGGCTACCGGCTCAGAACAGGCCTTCGACGGCGTTGTCCGTGGCCTGGTAACCGTCGGCGATTTCCGGCAGCACGGCCGCGATCTGCGCCAGGACCTGCTTGAGGTCCTCGAACTTCTGGTCCCAGGTGCGCTGGGCGGCGTCGTACTGCTCCTTCGCGGAACCGGTCCAGGTGGTGACCAGCGGCTTCAGGTCGTCCTTCAGCCGGTCGAAGGCGGCCTGGAGCTCGCCACCGGTCGCCTGGCAGTCGTCCGCGGCCGCGCGGATCGTGGCGTAATCAACAACAATTCCGGCGCCATCAGGCATGATGTGCTCCTTTGTGAGAGAAAGTTTGTGAGGGAAGGGAAAATCAGCCGAGCTTGTCGAAGCCCGCGTTCACGGCGCGCAGGATTTCCTGCTGCTGCTGCTCGGAACGCTCGTACTTCGAACCGGCTTCCTTGAGGAGCTCACCGATGCGCTGCAGGGCCTGCGCCATGCCGCGGGCGTCCTCGTCGAAGCGGTGCATGACGTTGGCGAAAGCCTGCTTCGCTTCACCCTGCCAGCCGGCGCGGGTGGCCTCGATGCGGTCGCGCAGCGTCGCGAGGTTGTTGTCCATCTGCGCCCGGACCTCGGTCACGCGCGCCTCGGACTCCGTGAACTGCTGGACTGTCCCTTGAAAACCAGGCCCACCGCTCATGTCGGGACCCCCTTCTGTGAAGTGATGGTTCGGCCGTAACCAAGCTTGTTCGCTCGTACGGCCCTACGACGCAGACACTGCCACGTCCGGTTCCCCCTTGTCGTGCTTTGCCCCGAAGTAGTTGCTTGCGTTAACGCCCTGCGGGGGAACCGGCGGCGACCGGTATCGGCGGCACACCCCGAACCGGTGGCGCATCACCCGAAAAGGTCTTCCCCACCAGCGGGATTAGCACGCGCACAGCGACCGTGGCTTCGGTTTCACTGATCGCGCTGCATAATTCGCATCTGGGAAAAGTCTTCGTCCTCGTCACCCGATCGAGGGGGCCGGGCCGGAGATTGCGAACGCGAAGGAACCGGCTCGTGAACAACGGGAACCGCGAGCCCCCGGGCGCGGCGGAACCGTTCGGCGGCCGCGCGCAGCGTTCCCGGCGTCGGGTCGCCGGACTTCGCGCCCCGGCCGCTCCGCTTCAGGAGGTCGGCGTTTTCGCTGTGGTGCCGCTGGTTGCGGGCCTTCGCGTTCCCGGCGACGCGGCGCGCGTGCGTCACCGCGTCCTGGCCGATGCGCCTGAAGGACGCCGCGGCGCCTTCGAATTCTCCGGACGGCACCGCGTGCCCCCTCTCAGTTGCGGATTTCGACCGTGCGCACGGCCTGCGCGCACGCGGCGGCGACCCGCTCGCGCAGCGGGGCCGTGGCGTACTGGCAGCCGACGTGGACGCGGATCCGGCCCTTCGCCACGACGTACCAGTCGACCTGGAGATCGGGCCGGTCCGGTTTGCTCTCGTGGTAACCGATGACGGTCTTGCCGGCGTAGGACAGGTCCGGGTTGTACGCGCTCCAGCGCTCCGGCGACCGTTCGGCGAGCTGCCTGAGTTCGTCGACGAGCTTCTGCCGGTCCGCGGTCGCGTCGTAGTCCATGACGTACTCCTGGGCGACCACGAGGTCGTTGCCGTCCCGGGACTCCTGCGGGTGGATCACGACCTGCTTGTCGGCGACCCGGTCGTCGGTCTGGACCCAGTCCTCCGGGGCGACGAACCGGAAGTCGTACTGCGAGAGCTCCCGGCCGCTCTCCGCCTGGTTCCCGGAGCCCTTGAACACGAAGAACCCGGCGACGACGAGGGCGGCCACGACGACCACCGCGACCGCGACCACGCCCCACAGCTTCCGGCGGCTCTTCCCGGCCGGTTCGGGCGCGGGCCGGGCGCCGGTGGCCGGGACCGGCGGGTTCGGCCGGGCGGGCGGCGTCCACGGCCGGGCCGCCGGCTGACCGGACGGCGGCGACGGCGGTGGCACCGGGCGGTTCGGGAACCCACCCGGTGCGGTGCGCGGCGGCGCCGGGCGCGGGGCGACGTCGCCGGGGCGGACGACCTCCGTGCGCTGGGCGACGTCGCCGGGGCGGACGACCTCCGTGCGCTGCGCCGCCGGGTTGTGGGCGCCGCCCGGTGCCGCGCCCAGCCGGGCCATCGCTTCGCCGGGCAGCGCGCCGGTGCGGTCCGGGTCCACCAGCACCGCCCGCAGTGCGCCGCGCGCGACGACCGTCTCCGGCTGGTCGAGGCTCGTCGGCACGACACCGGTGCGTTCGTGCACCAGCCGCGAGATCATCGGGATCCGGCTCGACCCGCCGACCAGGAAGATCGCCGTGAGCTGCTTCGGCCGCAGGCCGGCGTCGCCGATCGCGGCGACCGTCAGCTCGACGGCGCGGCCCAGCGGCGCCGCGATCAGCCGTTCGAGGTCCTCGCGGGTGACGTGCGCGTCGGCGAACGGCGGCGGCATCGGCACGTCGGTGTAGGCGTGCCGGGACAACGTCTCCTTGGCTCCCCGCACGTCCTGGTGCAGCACCCGCCGGCGGCGCCGGTCCGCCAGCTCGCGGCCTTCGACGAGCTCGCGCCAGGCCGCCGGATCGGCCGCGGAGACCAGGGAACCGACGTGCTCCAGCAGCGCCTGGTCGATGTCCGCGCCGCCGAAGCCGGGGTCACCCCGGGCGGCGAGCACCTGGAAGCCGCCGCGCTGCGGACGGCCGGCGCGGTCCCGCGCGGTGTCCGGCGGCAGCCGCCGCACCACGCTGACGTCGACCGTGCCGCCGCCGAGGTCCAGCACCGCGAGCGCGTCGCCGGGGCGGCCGCTGAACTCCACGGTGCGGTCGTTCGTCACGTCCTGCGGCGCGAACGTCGCCGCGTGGTACACCGCCGCGGCGACCGGTTCCGGCACCAGCGCGACCTCGCGCGCCAGGCCGCCCGCGGCCTGCCGCAGGAGCCGGGTGCGGATCGCGCCCCAGTCCGCGGGGTGGGTCAGCACGAGCAGGTCGACTTCGGCGTCACCGGCCAGGCGGCGCGCTTCGGACACCGCGCGGCCCAGGACGGCGTGCACGACGTCGGTCACCCGCAGGACGGTCTCGCCGAGCAGCAGCTCGCCCTCGTCGATCCGCCGCTTCGGGTGGGGCTCGTACCGCGACGGGTCGACCGCCGCCTGCCGCTCGGCCTCCTGCCCGACGAACAGCGTGCCGTCCGCCGCCGCGTACACCGCCGAAGACATCAGCGGCTGGCCGTCGATCACCACGACCTGCGGCTCGCGCCCGTTCACCGAGGCGACGACACAGGTGCTCGATGTCCCGAAGTCCACCGCAACCCGGACCGTCACCAGCAGCTCCCGAAAAAGACCCAGCGTTCGTCGCGATCCCCCGCGCCCGGCCGGCGGGGCACGCCCTCGGGGAGGAACCTACCCCCCGCCCGCGCGCGCCCCGCCACCGTGCTCAGTCCGGCTGGATCCACGACACCTGGATCAGCTGCTTGCCGTTCTTCCGGGTCAGCAGGTTGCCCCGGCCCGGCGGCATCGCGCTCGGCTTGATGTTGCCGATCAGCGCGCCTTCGTCGCGCGAACCGTTCATCACCATGCCCGGGGCCGCGATCTCCTTGAGCTTGCCGATGATCGGGTCGTACATCGCCTTGCTCGCGCCACCGGTGCGCCGCACGACCACCAGGTGCAGGCCGACGTCCTTGGCCTGCGGCAGGAAGTCGGAGATCTTCCGCAGCGGGTTGGTCGTCGAGGTGGCCACCAGGTCGTAGTCGTCGACCAGGATGAACAGCTCCGGGCCCTTCCACCAGGACCGCGTCTTCAGCTGCTCCTGCGTGACGTCCGGGCCCGGCAGGCGGCGCGTCATCGAGTTGAAGACGTCGTTGACCATGCTCTCCAGCTGCGCGGCCGAAACCGCGTACCCGAGCAGCGAATCGCCCTGGACGAAGCCGAGCATCGTGCGCCGGTAGTCCACCAGGAGGATGAGCGCTTCCGAGGCGGAGTAGCGCTCCGAGATGCCCCGGGCGATCTGCCGCAGCAGGTTCGTCTTGCCCGACTCGCCGTCCGCGAAGGCGTAGAAGTGCGGTTCGGCGTTGAAGTCGAGGTAGATCGGCTGCAGGTTCTCTTCGTTGACACCGATCGGGATGAGCTTCGAGTCGCGGGCGGTGTCGAGCTTCTGCACCTCTTCGTAGGTGATCAGCTCCGGCAGCAGGCGGACCTGCGGCGCGACGCGGCCGCGCCAGGCACCCTTGATCTTCGCCACCGCGTCGGCCACGCCGGCCGCGATCGTCTCCGGGTCGCTGGAGCCGTCGATCCGCGGCAGGCCGCCCAGCATGTGCAGCTTCTCGCGGGTCAGACCGCGACCCGGACGGCCGGCCGGGATGTTGACCGCGACGCGCCGGTCGATGTCCGACTCGGTCGGGTCACCGAGGCGCAGCTCGAACCGGGTGCCCAGCATGTCCTTGATCGCCGGGCGGATGTCCGCCCACCGGTTCGCGGCGATGATCACGTGCACGCCGTAGGACAGACCCTGCGTGGCGAGCCGGGTGATCGAGGTCTCGAGCTCTTCGAAGTCGTCGCGCAGGGCCCGCCAGTTGTCGACGACCAGGAACGCGTCGCCGAACGGGTCCTGGTCCGGCCGGATCTCGCCGCGGCGCTTGCGGTTGCGGAACTCGGTCATCGAGTCGATGCCCATCGCCCCGAACCGGCCTTCCCGCTCGGTGAGCAGGGTGGTCAGCTCGGCCACGATCCGGCGGGCCTTGTCCGGTTCGCGCCGCGCGACCGCGACGCCGCCGACGTGCGGCAGGCCCGCGAGACCGGCCAGCGTGCCACCACCGAGGTCGAGGCAGTAGAACTGCGCCTCCTCCGGCGTGTGCGTGAGCGCCATCGACATGATCAGCGTCCGCAGCATGGTCGACTTGCCGGTCTGCGGGCCGCCGACGATCACGCCGTGCCCGGACGCCCCGGAGAAGTCCGCCCACAGCGGGTCGCGGCGCTGCTCGTACGGCCGGTCGATGATGCCCAGCGGCACCTGCAGCCGCCCGTTGCCGAAGAAGCCCACCGGGGACAGGCCGCGGTCGTCGGTCGGGTTGAGGTTGGGCAGCAGGGTGTCGAGCGAGTTCGGGTCCTTCAGCGGCGGCAGCCACACCTCGTGCGCCGGCGGGCCCTGGCCCACCAGGCGCGAGACGATGACGTCCAGCTCCGAGGGCTCGACGGCTTCCTCCGACTGCGGCGCCGCCGCCACCGGGGCCGCCTCGATCTGCTGGGGCTCCGGCTCCTTCGGCAGCTCGACGAAGTCGGGGACGAACAGCTGCGGCCGCTTGTCCGCGCGGACCACGGTCGCCGCCGGGCCCGCCACCTTCAGGCCGGCCGGCCGGTACGGGCCCGAGACGTAGGCCGCCTTGAACCGCACCAGCGTCGACGTGTCGAACTTCAGGTAGCCACCACCGGGGACCGACGGCAGCTCGAACGCGTCCGGCACGCCGATCGCGGCACGGGACTCCGCCGCCGAGAACGTCTTGAGGCCGATCCGGTACGACAGGTGCGAGTCGAGGCCGCGCAGCTTGCCCTCTTCGAGGCGCTGCGAGGCGAGCAGCATGTGCATCTGCAGCGACCGGCCCAGCCGGCCGATGGCGACGAACAGGTCGATGAAGTCCGGTTTCGCCGACAGCAGTTCGGAGAACTCGTCGCAAACGATGAACAGCGCGGGCAGCGGGTCGAGGTCGGCACCGTTTTCACGGGCTTTCTCGTACTCCCAGACGTTTTTGAAGTTGCCGCCGTTCTTCAGCGCTTCCTGGCGCCGGTTCATCTCGCCGGCCAGCGCGTCCTTCATGCGGTCGACCAGCGTGACCTCGTCCGCGAGGTTGGTGATGACCGCGGAGACGTGCGGGGCCTTGTCCAGGCCGAGGAACGTCGCGCCACCCTTGAAGTCGACGAGGACGAAGTTGAGCGTGCTCGACGAGTGCGTGGCCAGCAGGCCCAGCACCAGGGTGCGGAGGAACTCCGACTTACCGGAACCGGTGGCGCCGATGCACAGGCCGTGCGGGCCCATGCCTTCGGCGGCGGCTTCCTTGATGTCCAGCTCGACCGGCTGGCCGTACTCGCCGACGCCGAACGGGACGCGGTAGCGGTCGCGGATCGGCCGCGGCCGCCACGCCTGCTGGACGTCGAAGGTCATCGGGTCGCCGGGGATGCCGAGCAGTTCCAGCAGCGACGGGTTGGACAGCAGCGGCTCTTCGTCGCCGACGTCCTGACCCGCGGCGCCGCCGACGCGGTACGGCGAGATCAGCCGGGCCAGCGACTCGGTCTCGACCAGGCTCAGGGTGTCCGGGCGGCCGAACCACTCGACGCCGCCGGCGCTGCGGGCACCCAGCCTGTCGGCCTCGACGACCAGCCGGAGGCCGCGGCGGGCGGCGAGGTTGCCGAGGGAGTCGGACAGGTCGATCAGCGTGACGCCGACCAGGCCCTCTTCGAGGACGATCTGCTCTTCGCGGGTGACCTCGGCGTCGTCGATGATGATGACGACGTGCGGCTGGTCCGGGGCGGGCGTGGCGTTGCGGGAGAAGCGCTGGCGGTCACGCAGTTCTTCGTCGAGCCAGTCTTCGATCTGGGCCAGCGAGCCGGCCATCATGCGGAGCTGGCCGATGCCGTCGGAAAGCGTGGGGTGCTGGGCGTGCGGCAGCCACTTCGCCCACTCCCACTCCTGCTTCGCGCGGCCCGCGGTGGCGACCGCGATCAGCACGTCGTCCGGGCTGTGGAAGGTGACCAGCTGCGCGAGCATGGCGCGGGTGAGGCCGCGGGTCAGCGCCCGGTCGCCCTGCATGCTCACCGCGGCGAACCCGCGGAGGGTGATCTGGGTCGGCAGGTCCGGCACGATCGAGTGCGCGCGCACGAACCGGCGCAGCGCGAGGGTGGCGATCGGCTCCAGCTCGTCGACCGGCCCGGTCTGCGGCGGGACCAGCCGCGTGGCGAGGCGGTGCGAGCTGCGCCCGACGCGCAGGTGCAGGAAGTCCTGGTCGTTCTGGCGGCGTTCCCACATCCGCCGGCTGGCGGCCAGCGACCAGAGGGACTGCGGGTCGGGGTGGACCCATTCCAGGGCGGCGCGCTGGTCGACCATGGCCTCGCGGGCCCGGTCGCGCATCTGGCCCAGGTAGCGGAGGTAGTCCTTGCGGTCTTCGTCCATCTCGGCGCGCTTGGCGCCGCCGCCCTTGCCGCCGCCGCCCGCCATCATCCCGAGCGTCCCGACGACCATCATGCCGCCCATGGCCATCATCATCGGGTTCCGGTTGCTGGCCTGGAACATGAAGACCATCATCCCGAGCGACGCGACGATCATGACGACCGGAAGCGCCTTCATGACGATGTTGCCAGGGATGACGCGGGGCACCTCGGGCGGCGGCTCGAGGTGCACCTCACCGCCCGGCGGCCGCGGTGCCGCCAGCCGCGGCGACTTCTTGAACTGCAGCGTGCTCATCGAAGGACCCCTCTTCAAACTCGACGATGGCGGCCACCGCAAGGTGTGCGATCAACCTATCGAACGCCCCCGGGGAATTCCGCCGGATGCCCGAACCCCTCGTGAACGCTGCCCGTCGTCCTCGGGCGAGTGTACGGCGCGGCACCGACAGTAATGCCGGGTTCGCGACCCTGACCTGCCATTGCCGGTGAATTTCGGACGTTCGATGATGCCCGTGCCGGGGTTCGGTATAAGTTCCCCCGGGAGCAGCATCGACCGAGCGGGGGCAGTGCAGTGGCTACGGGCACGACAGTATTCAGCAGGGTGACGGTCGTCGCGCCGTCCACCCGGATCGACGTGGCACTGCCCGCCGACGTCGCGGTGGCCGATCTGCTGCCGATGCTGCTGGACATGGCCAAGGAGACCTCGCCCGACGGCGGGGCCCGCCACGGCGGCTGGGCGCTCGCGAAGCTCGGGGACGCCCCGCTCGACCCCAGCCGCACCCTGGCCTCCCTCGGCGTGGTCGACGGCGAACTGCTCCAGCTGCGCAAGCGCAACGAGAACCCGCCGCCGCCCCTGTACGACGACGTCGTCGACGCCATCGCCGAGTCTTCGCCGGACAGCTTCCGGCCGTGGACGAAGGAAACCGCGAACCGGTTCGGGCACGTCGCCGGCGGGCTGGCGCTGTTCGCCGCCGCCGTCGCCCTGTTCATGAGCGGCTCCTTCTACGGCGGCAGCGCGCTGGGCGCGGCCATCGCCGGCGGCATCGCCGCGATCGCCTGCGTCGCGATCGGCGCGACGCTCGCCAAGGGCTACCAGGCCGAGGCGACCGGCGTGCTGATCGCCGCGGCGGGCGGGCTGCCGCTGGCCTTCGTCAGCGGCTTCTACATCGTGCCCGGGCTGTCCCTGCGGGCGAACCTGCTGCTCGGCGCGGTCCTGGTGATCATCGTCGCCTCGGTCTGCATCATGGTCATCGGCGCCGGCATCACGACGTTCATCGCCGCGGCCACGGCCGGCACCTTCGGCGCGCTGGCCTTCCTGTTCGGCACGCTCGTCGCGCACCCGGCGGCCGGGATCGCGGCCGGCACCGTCGCGGTCGCCCTCGCCTGCATCTCGATCCTGCCCCGCGCCACGATCTGGCTCGCGAAGCTGCCGCTGCCGCACGTGCCGAGCAACGCCGAAGAGCTGAAGGAAGACTCCGGCTTCCCCGACTACCGGGCAATCGAGCGCCGCACGGCGATCGCGCACAACTACATGACCGGACTGATGGTCGGCTGCGGTGCCACGGTGGCCGTCTCGGCGGTCATCGCGGCGAGCGCGCCCGGGGCGTTCGGGATCATCCTCGGCGTCGTCGCGACGCTCGTCCTGCTGCTGCGCGCCCGCGCGTACGCCAACGGCAGCCAGGCGATCGCCCTGCTCACCACGGGCCTGGTCTCGGCCACCGGGATCGCCGTCGGCTGGCTGATCTCGGCCAGCGCGCAGAACCGCCTGCTCTACGTCTTCGGCCTGCTGATCCTGCTCGCGGCGGGCGCGCTCGTCGTCGGCGTGATCTTCCCGAACCAGCGGTTCTCGCCGCCGCTGCGGCGCACGGTGGAGATCATCGAAGCGATCTGCATCGCCTCCGTGCTCCCCCTCGCCCTCGGTGTGATGGACCTCTACACCACCCTGCGGCACCTGAACTTCAAGTGACCGGATCGGGTGAATCTCGGATGTCAGCAGGACGCCCCTTCGGCCCGGCCCGGCGCACCACGACGGCCCTGTTCGCCGGCACGATCGGCGTCCTGGCCTCGCTCGCCGGCGCGGGGACGGCGCAGGCCCAGACCGCCCCGGCCGACGGCTACTTCGCGGCGCCGCCGCCGGTCGACAACAGCAAGCTGATCCCGGACTCGCGCCAGCCGGACAAGCGGTACAAGCAGCAGAAGGGCTGCGTCCAGCGCAGCCTCGGCGAGAACATCGAACTCAAGTACCGGCCGTGGGGGCAGGACTACCTCCAGATCGCGAAGGCGCAGGAAATCGTCAAGGCCGCCACGGACGGTGGCGCCGGCCGGGGCGTCAAGGTCGCCGTCGTCGACACCGGGGTGACGCGCCATCCGTGGTTCCAGGACCGGCTCAAGTCCGGCGGCGACTACGTGGCCAAGCCGACGAAGGGCCAGCCCGACGGCCTCGAGGACTGCGACGGTCACGGCACCGAGGTCGCCGGGATCATCGCGGCGAAGCCGGACAACCCGGAGGTCGGGTTCGTCGGCGTCGCCCCGGACGCGACGATCGTGTCCTACCGCCAGCTGAGCGAGAACTACGAGCCCGACACCCAGACCCAGACCCAGACCCCGCCGTCGAGCAGCACCGAGGGCGCGCCGTCGTCCAGCACGAACCCGCCGCCGGGCGGTGGCGGTGGCGGCGCCGAGGGCGACGGGACCTTGCCCGGGCAGTCCAACGGCGGGCGGCAGCTGGAAAAGGCCGGCACGGCGGGCACGCTGAAGTCGCTGGCCGAGATCATCCACGGCATCGCCGAGCGGCGGGAAGCCGACATCATCAACATGTCGGTCGACAACTGCCGTCCGGCCACCGGCTCGATCACCGAAGGCGAACAGCAGGTCCAGGCGGCCGTGCACTTCGCCGCCGAAGCGGGCATCGTCGTCGTCGCGGCGGCGGGCAACGCGACGGACACCTGCCCGCAGAACGACCAGCCGGACGCGAGGCGGCCGAAGACGATCGTCACGCCGCCGTGGTTCGCGGACGACGTGCTGTCCGTGGGCGCGATCGACGAAACGGGTGGCGTGGCGCCGTTCAGCGTCCACGGTCCCTGGGTCGGCGTCGCGGCTCCGGGCACGAAGATCGTCTCGCTCGACCCGGCCGAGGGCTCGCGCGGACTGGCGAACCTGACGTTCGAAAGCGGCGACAAGGCCAGCGAAATCCAGGGCACGAGCTTCGCCGCGCCCTACGTCGCGGGACTGGCCGCGCTGGTCAAGGCGAAGTTCCCGGAGCTGAGCGGGCGGGCCATCGTCAACCGGATCAAGGAGACCGCCCAGCACCCCGCCGCGCCCGGCGGACGCGACAACTACGTCGGCTACGGGGTCGTCGACCCGGTGGCGGCGCTGACGCAGAGCCTGCCTTCGGAACTGGGGCAGCAGGCCCCGGTCCCGTCCCCGCAGATGGCCCAGCTCCCCCCGGCGAACGACCGCAGCCCGACGCCGGTGATCGTGGCGCTGGCCGGCACCGGCGCCGGCGTGGTCGCGCTGCTGATCACGCTGTTCGTGATGCACACGATCCGCCGCAACCGCCCGGAATCGAGCGGTTCGACCCGCCGCTGAGGCCTCAGTTCGCGGGCGGGGCCGCCGGTTTCTTCGGCTGCGGGTTCTCGTCCTCGCCGATCACCGGCGGAGCGACCAGGCCGGGCTCGCCGAGCAGGTCCGACGACTTCGTGACCGGACGCGTCTTCGACGGGCGGCGAGCCTGACCGCCCGAGCCGAAGGCGCCGAAGCCCATCATCGGCATCATCGGGACCCCGCCGGACGTGCCGTGGTCCGGCTCCGCGGGCGGCGACGGCGGCGGGTCGGCGGGCCGGTCGGGCTCCGGAGTCCCGGAGCCGGTGTGCCGCCCCTCGGCCGCGGACGGCGTTGTGGCATCGCCGGCCGAAGACGGCGTCGTGACCTCGTCGGCCGAAGACGGCGTCGTCGCCTCGTCGGCCGAAGCCGTTTCCGCGGCGGCCTGCTCGCCCGCCTCGTTCAGCGCGTCGTCGTGCAGCTTGAAGCGCTCCGGCGGGTACCGGTGCCGGATCTCGATGGTGCGGGAGGCCGCGTCCGGGTCGTCGACGCCGTCGCACAGCCGGTCGAACGCCTCCAGCACGTCGCGCGCGGTCTCGTACAGGGCCTTCGCCGAATCCCGCGTCTCCTGCAGCTGGGCCCGCGCCCGCTTGGCGCCGCCGCTCGGCAGCAGCATCGTCTCCGACGTCAGCTCCGCCGCGTCCACCAGCACCTCGACGAGGTCGACGACGACGTGCCGCAGGGTCGTCACCAGCTCGTCGAGCGCGCCGGCCAGGGTGTCGAGGGCCTCGCGGAGGTCGCCGCCCGCCGCGCCGACAGCACCGATGTACGCGACGAAGGAGTCCGCGTCACGGCCTTCCCAGCCCGCGTCGAGCCGGCCGAGCTGGTCGTCGAGGCGCGCCGAAACCTCGGCCGCGACCGACGCCGCCTGGCGCAGGCGGTCCGCCTCGGCGCCGAGGTCGGCCCAGCGGCCGAGCAGCGGGCGGAAGTACGTCTCGACGGGGTCGATCACACCCAGCTGCCGCGAGAGGTCCGTGAGGTAGTCCAGGTACGGCTCGGCCGCCGCCGTGATGTCCTCGCCCGCGGGCACGGGCACCGCGGCCGCCGAGGGGGAGCTTCCGGTCGTCATCCGTCAAGCCTCCCGGCCCGCTTGATCAGTTCCGCGGCTTCGTCGTCCTGCCCGCCGTGGCGGACCGTCACCTGCCGCAGCGCCTCCGCGGCCGAGCGCAGCGCCTCGGCGCCGTCGGCCAGCTGCCGCCGCAACGCCCCGGCCGCGCGGCCGTACGACTCGCCGAGGCCGATCTGCGCGCCCAGCGTCCCGTAGGACTCCGCGGTGACGTCCCCGCCGACCTCGGCCGCCGCCGCGTCCAGGTCGTCCGCGGCGGCTTCGGCCGTCTCGGCGTACCGGGCGACGACCACACCGTCCATCCTCAAGCCGGCCACGGCACCTCCACTCGCGAGAAAGACCTTCGAGCGTGGGACGTCCGCCGCGGTCCGGTGGTTCCGCTCAGTGTTCAGCCGAGGCTTCGCCCCGGGCCGGGGGCTGCGCCACCCGGACCCCCGAAAGCGTCAGTGTTCAGCCGAGGCTTCGCCCCGGGCCGGGGGCTACGCCACCCGGACCCCCGAAAGCGTCAGTGTTCAGCCGAGGCTTCGCCCCGGGCCGGGGGCTACGCCACCCGGACCCCCCGAAAGCGTCAGTTGCCCGGCGGCGCGGACGGGGTCGGGTACGAGCCGGCGTTCGGGTCGATCGGCACCGCGTCGAACTGCCGCAGCACGTCCTGGGTGTTCAGCGACGCCCCGGTCGGCAGCAGCCCGATGATCGACTCGGGCGCGGGCTGCCGGTTGTTCAGGCCGATCGCGTCCGCGGTCTGGGCGTCCGGGACGCTGTAGCGCACGCCCCGGTCGGAGATCAGCTGGATCTGGCCCTTGCCGAAGCTGGCCTTGCCGGTGGCGGACTGGACGACCGCCGCGAACCCGGGCTTGAGGTAGAAGCCGTTGAGCGGCACCCGGTTCGGGCCCGGCGTGGTCACCGTCATCGGGGCGAACCTGTCGCCGGTGCTCTTCTGACCGGGCAGCTGCGTGTCGACGTACACCGAGGTGTGCCCGTCCTGGTCGGGACCGGACCCGACCAGCGACCAGCCCAGGCACGCGACGGACGAGTTCTTCGTCGCGTCGAGGACCGTCGGCACCGAGCGCGGGAAGTCGTCGACCGGGATGTAGTCCGGGTCGGTGGGCTGCAGGGTCTTCACGCCGGCCAGCTTGTCGAGACCCAGCGTCTGGATGCTGCTGGAGCTGCCGTTCTTCGCGACGCGGATGATGTCGGCGACGGCGTTGGACACCCGCTGGATGCCGGCCGGGGTGATCGCCCAGTAGTTCAGCTCCCGCTGACCGGCCTGCTGCGTGGCGAAGACGTCGCCGGAGGCGAGGCCGTCGAAGTCCGCCGGAGCCGGGCCGTTCGGGATCTTCGGCGGCGTCAGCTTGGCGACCTCGGGGATCGCGTTGAGCAGCCCCTGGGTGATCTTCCGCGGCGACGGCGGCAGCTGCAGCGCCGTGCGGACGGCGTCGTTCGGGTTGTCGACGTCGATCTCGGCGCGCACGGTGTTCGCGTTCGGCCGGTTCCGGGAGCTCGGCAGCCGGTAGACCAGGTAGGTCTTCCCGTTGTCGGCCTTCGTCAGCAACGCCTCGTTCTCGCCGAGCTCGGCACCGAGGCCGCTCGGCGCGACGCCGCCGAAAACGTAGGTGTTGGTCCGGCCCGTGTCGGGGTTCGGCAGCGCCGTGTCGAGCTGGACCTGGTCGCAGACGGCCCAATTGGGGGAAATGCGCTGGGAATCCGTCGGGATCAGCTGCGGGCCGTCCGGAATTCCGGTCAGTTTGTCGCGCGGAATGTCCTTCAGCTGCTCGTCGGAAACGACCGTGGGATTCTTCACACTCGCCGCGCCCGCGGCGGCGGCCGCGGCGGGCGGCGGGGTCGCGCCACCGGCACCGCCCCCCGGCTGCTTCTGCTGGGCCAGCAGGAGAAGCCGCGCCGACGCGAGGTTGAACGTCGGGATCAGCTTCTTCGGGTTGCCCGCCACGACGTAGACCGTGCCGGACTGCTCGCCGATCACGATGTTCCCGGCCTCGGGCACCGACGGCGCCGGGCTGAGCAGGCCCCAGACGACGAACACGATCATGCCGAGCGCGCCCAGCACCACGCCCACGATGGTGGCCCGCGTGTGGGTGCGCATCGGGTCGTGCAGCATCACGGCGTCCCGCCGGACCAGCGCCGACTGCATCCGCCGTAGGACGAACTGATACGCCTGGACCTGAGACTTAGTCGTGGGTGTTGATGGCATTCTCGACCTACAGCTCTCCCCGTCGCGGTACGGTTCCGCAGGATAGCCGTACGGGGACCGTCTGGTGTGGGGTTTCTACCAACTCAAGCTAGTGTCGGGCACCCCGGGACCCGGCTTCCGGGTACGCAGCAAGCACGAGGGGAAGAGAAAGCGCGGATGTCCGTCACCACTCCTCCACGTCCGCCTGGCCCGCCCGGGCCCCCGCCGCCCGGTGGCCGTCCGCCGGGCCCCCCGCCGCGGCCGGGCAGACCCGGTGGTCCCGGCCTTCCCGGTGGCCCTGGCGGACCCGGTGGCGTGCCCGGTGGCCCGGGTGGCGGACCCGGTAGCCCTGGCGGTCCCGGCGGTCCTGGGATGCCTCCGCGCGGTCCTGGCGGCCCCGGTCCCGGTCCCGGCGGTCCGGGCGGACGTCCTGGTGGCCCAGGCGGTCCGGGTGGCCCAGGCGGACCCGGTGGACCCGGCGGCGGCGGCCCGGGCGGACCCGGTGGTCCTGGCGGTCCCGGCGGTCCCGGCGGTCCCGGCGGTGGCGGTCCCGGCGGTCCCGGCGGTGGCGGCCCGGGTGGTCCCGGCGGCCCGCAGGGGCCCGACGACAGTGGTCCCGCCACTCCCCCGCCCGGCCCGGTCCGGGTGGCCCCGCCGGCGCGGCGCCGGTCCTCCGGTGTCACCCTCGGCCCGCTGCCCGTGGCCAACCTCGTCGTGCTCGAAGTCGGCCTCGCGATCGGCCTGGTCCTGCTCGCGATCGACATGTCGCTCAAGTGGGTCAGCGTCGGCATCCTCGGCTTCGCCCTCATCGTCGCGCTGCTGCGCTGGCGCGGCCGCTGGTTCACCCAGTGGGTCGGCCTGACGCTGCGCTACAGCTTCCGCTCGCACGACCGGGTGGCCGACCCGCTGCCGCCGAGCACCGTCGAAGCCATGACCGCCGAAGAGACCACGGTCACCGGCCCCGACGACGCCCGCGTCAACCTGCTCCGGATCGCCGTGCCGGACCTCGTCGTCGCGCACGGCGTCGACCACGAGCGCCAGCAGGTCGGGCTCGCCTGGAACGACGGCACGTGGACGGCGGTGCTGCTCGTCGAACCGACGCCGGCGCTGATCACCCAGGCCGACGGCGCGCCGAGCCTGCCGCTCTCGGCGCTGGCGCCCTGCCTCGAGGACCGCGGGGTGGTCCTCGACTCGATCCAGATGATCTGGCACTGCTACCCGGGCAGCGCGGCGCTGCCGTCGGACTCGCCGGCGCTGAGCTCCTACATGGAGGTGCTGGGCCCGCTGCCCGCGGCGGCGCGGCGGACGACGTGGGTGGCCATCCGGCTCGACCCCAGGCGGTGCCCGGCCGCGATCCGGGAACGCGGCGGCGGCGTCGTCGGCGCCCACCGCGCGCTGATCGGCGCGCTGTCGCGGGTGCGCAACGCGCTGGAGTCCCAGGGCGTGCCGACGCGGCCGCTCGACCCGGACGAGCTGCTGCGGGCGAGCATCTCGGCCGCGGAGCTGACCGCCGTGGCCGGCTCGCCGACCAAGGTGACGCTGCAGGAACGCTGGTCCGGCGTGACCGCGGCCGGCATCGGGCACGCGAGCTACGCCATCACCGGCTGGCCGAAGGGCAAGGTCACCAGCAGCCTCAACGCGCTGACGAGCGTCCGCGCGCTGTCGGCGACGCTGGCGATGTCGATCTCCCCGGCGTCCGACGAAGGCAAGATCGGGCTGCGCGGCGTCGTCCGGCTGAGCGCGCGGAACCCGCGTGAGCTCGACGCCGCCGAACAGCGGCTGCACGGGTTGTCCGAGCGGCTCGGGGTGGACCTGACGCCGCTGCGCGGGCTGCAGGTTTCCGCGCTCGCCGCGACGTTGCCGATCGGAGGCACAGCATGAGTTCGCGCGTCCGTGACGCCGGGCAGAACGGCGGCGTGGCCCCGGAGTTCACGGTGGACCCGGCGATGCTCGACGCCATCAGCCCCTCGGGTGACCGCGGCGGGATCGTGCTCGGCTCGGGCCTCAAGGGCGAGCCGCTGACGATCTCGGCGCTGCGTTCGACCCCCACCCGGATCGTGCTGGTGGGCGGGCTGTACCTGGCCCGCCAGGTGGCCATGCGCGCGATGGCGGTCGGCGCGTGGGTGGTGGTCGCGACCGGGCGCCCCACCGAGTGGCAGGTGCTGTCCCGGGCGGCAGGCAGCCGCGACGGACGGCCGTCACCGCTGGTGCAGATCCGCCGGCTGTCGCCGGTCGAGCTGCCGCGGCCGTCGGAGGACGCGCCGCTGCTGGTGGTGACCGACGGCGGCCCGACCCCGCAGGACCTGTTCCCGCCCCGCTCGCCCTGGCAGACGACGGTCTACGTGCTCCCGTACCTGCACCCGCAGGCGGGCGCGACGGCCAACGCGGCGGACCTGGTGCTGATGCAGCGCCTCCCGGCCGGCCAGGCCGAGCTGGCGGCCCGCATCTGGCGGCTGCCGCCCCAGATGATGCGCCAGCTGACGACGTTGAAGGACGACCAGGTGGTGGCACTGGGCCGCAACCTCTGGCGCCCCCTGCGCCTGGTCACCACGGGCAAGGAGCAGCAGCTCCTCGGCCCCGTCCGCCGCGGCGACTGAGGTCTTTTCGGACAGCCGGAAGCGGGTGGTTCCCCTCGGGGAGCCACCCGCTTCCGGTTACGGCGCAGTGCGGACGTTGCGCGTCTGTTCCGCGCGGGCCGCGAGTTCCTCGTCCGGCGGGTAGTCCACGCCGAGCAGGGTGAGGCCGTGGGCCGGGGCGACCGCGCTGTCGCGGATGCCGCTCTCCAAGACCTTCGCGGGCCACGCGTCGGTGCGGCGGCCGTCGCCGACCAGGAGCAGGACGCCGACCAGGCTGCGGACCATCGAGTGGCAGAACGCGTCCGCCGAGACCCGGACCTCCAGCAGGTGGTCGTCCACCCGGGTCCACTCCAGGTGCTGCAGCTCGCGGATCGTCGTGCCCGTGTCGCGCTGCTTGCAGTACGCCGCGAAGTCGTGCAGACCCAGCAGCTCCGCGGCCGCCGCGTTCATCGCGTCCGTCGACAGTGGACGGTTCCAGGCCAGGGTGTCGTGGCGGCGCAACGGGTCCACGCCCCACGGCGCGTCCGAGACCCGGTAGCGGTAGTGCCGGCGGATCGCCGAGAACCGGGCGTCGAAGCCCTCCGGCGCGACCCGGGCGCCCAGCACCCGGACGTCACCCGGCAGCAGGCGGTTCCAGCGGCCCACCATGCGGGTCAGGTCCGGGATGCCCTCGGAAGACACGGGAACGCGGCCTGAGGGCTCGGAAAGCGGCACCACGTCGACGTGGACCACCTGGCCCGTCGCGTGCACCCCGGCGTCCGTGCGGCCCGCCACGACCACGGACTTCGGCACGGCGGCCCCCGGCGGCTGCCGCAGCAGAGCCTCCTCCAGGACGCCCTGGACCGTGCGGCGGCCCGGCTGGCGGGCCCAGCCCGAGAAGTCCGTGCCGTCGTAGGAGACGTCCAGGCGCAGACGAACGAGCCCGCCCTCCCCGGGGGGAGTGGCGGGCTCGTCCGGTGTCGAATCGGCCGTCAGGACGTCAGTCCTTCTTGGCGTCCGCGTCTTCCGAAGCCGGGGCCTCGGTTTCGGCGGTGGTGTCCTCGACCTTGGCCTCCTCGGCGGCGGGCGCCTCGGTGGTCTCCTCGGTCGAGGTCTCCTCGGCAGCAGCCGGAGCGGCGGCCTTCTCGTCCTTGGCGAACTTCGTCTTGCGAGCGCGCTCGGCCTCGGACGTCACGGTCTTCTCGGCCACCAGTTCGATGACGGCCATGGCGGCGTTGTCGCCCTTGCGCGCCATCGTCTTGGTGATCCGGGTGTAGCCACCGGGGCGCTCCGCGAAGTGCGGACCGATCTCGGCGAACAGCTTGTGCACGACGTCCTTGTCACGGACGACCTTCTGCACCTGACGGCGGTTGTGCAGGTCGCCCCGCTTCGCCTTCGTGATCAGCTTCTCGGCCAGCGGGCGAACCCGGCGGGCCTTCGCCTCGGTGGTCGTGATCTTGCCGTGCTCGAACAGCTGCGTGGCCAAGTTGGCCAGGATCAGCCGCTCGTGCGCGGACGACCCGCCGAGCCGGGCTCCCTTGGTAGGGGTGGGCATTGGTTCTCCTAGTTCAGCTCACAGCGTCCAGGCACAAAGCCTCAGAGCTGCTCGGTCTCTGCGTAGTCCTGGCCATCGTCGTGGCCGTCCGAAATCCCGTCGGCGATGCCGCCGACACCCTCCGACCAGCCTTCACCGTCGTAGCTCGCGGCCGCCGCGGTCGGGTCGAACCCGGGCGGGCTGTCCTTGAGCGCGAGGCCGAGGCCGACGAGCTTCAGCTTGACCTCGTCGATCGACTTGGCGCCGAAGTTGCGGATGTCGAGCAGGTCCGCCTCGCTGCGCGAGACCAGCTCGCCCACCGTGTGGATGCCCTCGCGCTTGAGGCAGTTGTACGACCGGACGGTGAGGTCCAGGTCCTCGATCGGCATCGCGTAGGCGGCGATGGTGTCCGCCTCCTGCGGCGACGGGCCGATCTCGATGCCCTCGGCGTCGACGTTCAGCTCGCGGGCGAGACCGAACAGCTCCACCAGCGTCTTGCCGGCCGACGCGACCGCGTCGCGCGGCGTGATCGACGGCTTGGTCTCGACGTCCAGGATCAGCTTGTCGAAGTCGGTGCGCTGCTCGACACGGGTCGCCTCGACCTTGTACGTCACCTTCAGGACCGGCGAGTAGATCGAGTCGACCGGGATCCGGCCGATCTCCGCGCCCGCCTGCTTGTTCTGCAGGGCGGGAACGTAACCGCGGCCGCGCTCGACGACGAGCTCGATCTCGAGCTTGCCCTTGCCGTTCAGCGACGCGATGTGCAGGTCCTGGTTGTGCACGGTGACGCCGGCCGGCGGCACGATGTCGGCCGCCGTGACCTCACCCGGGCCCTGCTTGCGCAGGTACATGGTGACCGGCTCGTCCTCTTCCGAGGACACCACGAGCTCCTTGAGGTTCAGGATGATGTCGGTGACGTCTTCCTTCACCCCGGGAACGGTGGTGAATTCGTGCAGCACGCCGTCGATGCGGATGCTCGTCACGGCCGCGCCCGGGATGGACGACAGCAGCGTGCGCCGCAGCGAGTTGCCGAGCGTGTAGCCGAAGCCGGGCTCCAGCGGTTCGATGGTGAACCGGGAGCGGGTCTCGTTGACCGTCTCTTCGCCGAGAGCCGGCCGCTGGGAAATCAGCATTTCTTCCTGGTTCCTTTCCAGACGACGCCCGCCATATGACGTCGAAGGGATGGCGCGGCGGCGGCGCACCTGTCGCGCCGCCGCCTTGTCCGACGGTGCCGGACTACTTCGAGTAGAGCTCGACGATCAGCTGTTCCTGAACCGGAACGTCGATCTGCGCACGCTCCGGGAGCTGGTGGACCAGCACGCGGAGGTTGGACTGGACGACCTGCAGCCACGCCGGGATCGGGCGGTCGCCGAAGGACTCCTTCGCCGCCACGAACGGCAGCATGCCCATGGACTTCGGCCGCACGTCGATGATGTCCCACTTGGTGACCTGGAACGACGGGACGTTCACCTTCTGGCCGTTGACCAGGAAGTGGCCGTGGCTCACCAGCTGGCGCGCCTGGCGGCGCGTGCGGGCGATGCCGGCGCGGTAGATCACGTTGTCCAGGCGGGACTCGAGGATCTGCAGCAGGTTCTCACCGGTCTTGCCCGGACGCCGGACGGCTTCCTTGTAGTACCGGACGAACTGACGCTCGAGAACGCCGTAGGTGTAGCGAGCCTTCTGCTTCTCCTGCGACTGCAGGAGGTACTCGGACTCCTTGATGCGCCCGCGGCCGTGCTGGCCCGGCGGGTAGGGGCGACGCTCGAAAGCCTGGTCGCCGCCGATGAGGTCAACCTTGAGGCGACGCGAAATACGCGTCGCGGGGCCGGTGTAACGAGCCATTTCTTCTTACTCCTCCCCGTTCCTCAGACCCGGCGCCGCTTGGGCGGGCGGCAGCCGTTGTGAGGCTGCGGGGTCACGTCCTGGATGGTGCCGACCTCGAGGCCGGCCGCCTGCAGCGAGCGGATCGCCGTCTCGCGGCCCGAACCCGGGCCCTTCACGAAGACGTCGACCTTCTTCATGCCGTGCTCGGCGGCCTTGCGGGCAGCGTTCTCGGCGGCCATCTGCGCGGCGAACGGGGTGGACTTGCGCGAGCCCTTGAAGCCCACGTGACCACTCGACGCCCACGCGATCACGGCACCGGTCGGGTCCGTGATCGAGACGATGGTGTTGTTGAAGGTGCTCTTGATGTGCGCGTGACCGTGCGCGACATTCTTCTTTTCCTTGCGGCGGACCTTCTTGGCCCCGGCCGCAGTACGAGACTTCGGTGGCATGTTGTGAGGGATCTCCTGTTAGCGCGCGTTCTCTTGGTGAGCGGCGACCGCTTCGGCCTGGCCGCGCCGGATGATCGAACCGGCGTCGGTGTACAGGTTGCGGAGCGCCATCGGGCGGGCGTAGAGCGCCTTGGGCGAGACACAAGCCGAGCCGCGGCGGTGAACGCCACCCATCTGCACGACCTTCTTGCCCTGGACGCTCACTTCTTGCCAGCCTTCTTCTTGCCGGCGACCGTCTTCTTCGGACCCTTGCGGGTGCGGGCGTTCGTCTTGGTGCGCTGACCACGGACGGGAAGGCCGCGGCGCCAGCGAAGGCCCTCGTAGCACCCGATCTCGATCTTCCGACGGATGTCGGCGTTCACCTCACGGCGAAGGTCACCCTCGACCTTGAAGTTCTCTTCGATGTACACACGCAGTTTCGCGAGGTCGTCATCGCTGAGGTCCTTGACGCGGGTGTCCGCGTTGAGCTCGGCAGCCTTGATGAGCTGCTTCGAGCGGGTACGGCCGATGCCGTAGATGTAGGTAAGCGCGATCTCCAACCGCTTTTCGCGGGGGAGGTCTACGCCAGCGAGTCGTGCCATTGGCGCTGATGCTCCTTCTTCGGTTTCATCTTCAGGTCTGCTCCCCGTCCGGTTCCGGGACCGACTCGCCTGTCGTGCCCTCGGCTTGCGCTTCGGGTGTCCCGGCCCCGGCCTGAAGCCCGGGGGTGAACCGGTTCGCTCTCGTGAACCGGCAGGTGCGGGGAGGTTGTGTAGCCGTCAAGCCACTCTGGTCGAGTGCTGGGTAATCAGCCCTGCCGCTGCTTGTGCCGCAGGTTCTCGCAGATCACCATGATCCGGCCGTGACGGCGGATCACCTTGCACTTGTCGCAGATCTTCTTGACGCTCGGCTGGACCTTCACGTCTTCTGCTCTCCTGCTGTTGAGCTGCTCTTCGTGATCACTTGTAGCGGTAGACGATGCGACCACGAGAGAGGTCGTAGGGCGACAGCTCCACGACAACCCTGTCCTCGGGCAGGATGCGGATGTAGTGCTGCCGCATCTTGCCGCTGATGTGTGCCAGGACCTTGTGACCGTTCTCCAACTCGACGCGGAACATCGCGTTGGGGAGCGGCTCGACTACGCGGCCTTCGACCTCGATGGCCCCGTCTTTCTTCGCCATGTCCTCCGCATTTCCCTGTCGGTATCGTCTGTCGCCACACCTGATCAACTCGAGCACTGGTGCCGGGTTGGGTGTTGCGTGGCACACTGGTGCCCGAGTCCCAGTAGACCGTGAAATCACGAGCGCGCAGGATCCGGGCGCGATAAGTGCGCCGACTTGACAGTGTACGCAACCCGTGTCGCGACCCCCAAACCGGGGGTGAGCATGGTAGAGGTTCACCGCGTTGACTGAACGTCAACGGACGAAAGCCCAGGTCAGGCGTCTTCCGGGGCGGTGAGCACCCAGGGGCCGTCTTCGGTGATCGCGACGGTGTGCTCCCAGTGGGCGGCCCGGGAGCCGTCCGCCGTGACGACCGTCCAGCCGTCGTCCAGCTCGCGGGTCTCGCCGCCACCGCCGGTGAGCATCGGCTCGATCGCCAGCGCCATGCCGGGCTTCAGCCGCGGGCCCTTGCCGGGCTTGCCGACGTTCGGCAGGAACGGGTCCATGTGCATCTGGCGGCCGATGCCGTGGCCGCCGTACTCGACGATCATCCCGTACTCGATGCCGTCGTCGCGGCTCGCGCGCTCGGCGGCGGACTGGACGGCGTAGGAGATGTCGGTGAGCCGGCCGCCGGCGGTGACCGCCTCGATGCCGGCCCACATCGCCGCCTCGGTCGCCGCGGACAGCGCGAGGTCGGCGTCGGAGACCTTGCCGATGGCCAGCGTGACGGCGGAGTCGCCGTGCCAGCCGTCGAGGATGGCACCGCAGTCGACGGAGATGATGTCGCCGTCGGCCAGCACCTGGGTCTTCGCCGGGATGCCGTGGACGATCTGCTCGTTGACCGAGGCGCAGATCGACGCCGGGAAACCGTGGTAGCCCTTGAACGACGGCACCGCGCCGGCGTCCCGGATCGTCTGCTCGGCCAGCTCGTCGAGCTCGGCCGTGCTGACGCCCGGTTTCGCCGCCGCGCGGACCGCCGCGAGCGTGCGGGCGACGACGAGGCCGGCGGCCCGCATCGCCTGCAGCTCGTCCGGGGTCTTGACTTCGATCATGCGCCCACGGCGGAGCACTTGCAGAACACGCAATCCTCCGAGGTTCACGTGCGGTCGCGCAGCGCTTCCAGGACCCGGCCGGAGATCTCCTCGACACTGCCGACACCGTCGACGGTCACCAGGATGTCGGCGTAGTACTCCAGCAGCGGCGCGGTGTCCGACACGTAGATCTGCTGACGGCGGCGGATGACCTCTTCGGTGTCGTCCGCCCGGCCGCGCGACATGAGCCGCGCGACGACGACGTCCTCCGGGACCTGCAGCTGGATCACGGCGTCGAGCGAGACGTCCGCGTCGCCGAGGATCTCGCCGAGGACCTCGGCCTGCTTGGTGTTGCGGGGGAAGCCGTCGAGCAGGAAGCCGACCTTGGCGTCCGGCTCGGCGAGCCGCTCGCGGACCATCTCGTTGGTCACCGTGTCGGGCACGAGCTCGCCCGAGTCCAGGTAGCGCTTCGCCTCCTGGCCGAGCGGCGTCTCCTGGCCGACGTGGGCGCGGAACAGGTCACCGGTCGAGATGTGCGGGATGCGCAGCTGCTCGGAGAGGGCCACCGCCTGGGTGCCCTTGCCCGCGCCGGGCGGGCCGACGAGAACCAGGCGCGTCACTTCAAGAACCCTTCGTAGTTGCGCTGCATCAGCTGGCTTTCGATCTGCTTCACGGTGTCGAGGCCGACACCGACCATGATCAGCACAGCCGTGCCACCGAACGGGAAGTTCTGGTTGTTCCCGCTACCGGTCAGAGACAGGAAGAAGTTCGGAAGGATCGCGATGATGCCCAGGTACAGCGAGCCCGGCAGGGTGATCCGGCCGAGCACGAAGCTCAGGTACTCGGCGGTCGGGCGGCCGGGGCGGATGCCCGGGATGAAGCCACCGAACTTCTTCATCTCCTCCGCACGCTCGTCCACGTTGAACGTGATCGTGATGTAGAAGTACGTGAAGAAGATGATCAGCGCGAAGTACAGCAGGATGTGCACCCAGCTGGACTGGTTCACGATGTAGTTCTTGATGAACACCTGCCAGCCGGAGTTGCTGTTCTGGTCGCCGACGAGGCGGCTGATCAGGTCCGGCAGGTACAGCAGGGACGACGCGAAGATGACCGGGATGACACCGGCCTGGTTCACCTTGATCGGCAGGTAGGTCGACGTGCCGCCGTACATCCGGCGGCCGATCATGCGCTTGGCGTACTGCACCGGGATCCGGCGCTGCCCCTGCTCGACGAAGATGACGCTGGCGATGATCACCAGGCCGAAAGCGCAGACGACGGCCAGGCCGAGGCCACCCGCGTTGCTGAGGATGTTCCCGCCCTCGACCGGGATGCGGGCGGCGATGTTCAGGAAGATCAGGACGGACATGCCGTTGCCGACGCCGCGCTCGGTGATCAGCTCGCCCAGCCACATCATGACGGCGGTGCCCGCGGTCATGGTGATGACGATGATCGCCAGCGAGTAGACGCTGTTGTCCGGGATGATCGGCTGGTCGCAGTCCGGGAAGAGCTGCTTGCGGTCCGCGAGCGCGACCACGCCGGTGGCCTGCAGGATCGCCAGCGCGATCGTCAGGTACCGGGTGTACTGGGTCAGCTTGCCCTGGCCGGACTGCCCTTCCTTCTTCAGCTCCTCGAACCGCGGGATGACCACGGTGAGCAGCTGGATGATGATGCTCGCCGTGATGTACGGCATGATGCCGGTCGAGAAGAGCGACAGCTGCAGCAGCGCACCACCGCTGAACAGGTTCAGCAGCTGGTAGACGCCCTCCTGCTGCGCCTGGGAGCTACAGGCCTGTACGGCACCGTACGAGATGCCGGGCGCCGGAATGGTCGCACCGATTCGGTAAACCGCGACGATGGCTAGCGTGAACAGGATCTTCTTGCGTAGATCCGGCGTCGCGAGAGCCGAGCGGAAGGCGCTGAGCACGCGGGGGACCTCCTCGGCGTCGTCGGCTGTCCTAACCGACGATCGGCTTGGCCGGCACGGGGCCGGCGGGAACACACAGCACTACTGGCACGCAAGCCAGGAACGCTTCGGGGCACACTCGTCCCGAAGCGTGTCGCCGACTCTAACAGCTTCACAGGGCGTGTCCGCAGTCCGTGTGCGTTTTCCGTACCAAGGTTGCTCCGGCGGGTTGATCCACATCGCCGTCTTGGCCGTATTCCTTGACAGGATGTGACTCAGGCGTTCGATGTCGCGAGCACGCTGGCCAGGCCGACGAGGACCACACCGGTCCCCCGGTCGACGTTGCGCCGGGCCCGCCGCGACAGCCTGATCGTCTTCACCGCGGCGCCGACGCCGACGTAGACCGAGCCTGCCAGGAACTCGGCCAGCAGGTAGACCGCGCCGAGCACCGCGATCTGGCCGGAAAAGGACCCGTGACCTGCGTCGATGAACTGCGGGACGAAGGCGGTGAAGATCAGGATCGCCTTCGGGTTGGTGATGGCGACACCGAACTCCTTGCGGGTGACGCGCCAGGCCGTCGTGGGGGTGTCCGGTAGCTCTTTCGGGGTGTTTTCCCCGCGGAAGGTGGACCAGAGCAGGCGCAGGCCGAGGAAGAGCAGGTAGGCGGCACCGGCCCACTTGATGAGCGTCAGCGCGGTCTCGGAGGCGGCCAGGAGCTGCCCGAGCCCGGCCGCGACGGCGGCGATCAACAGGGTGAAAGCGGCCAGCCGGCCGCCCAGCCCGGCGAGGCCGTGGCGAACACCGTGCGTCATCCCGTGGTGGAGGCCGAGCAGGTTGTTCGCCCCTCGTAAGGGCGACGAGCACGGAGGCGCCGAAGAAGACCCACACGTGTTCACCGTAGCGGCGGATCGCCGGGCTCGTCGGGTGGCAGGACGGTGATGGCGACCCCGGAGGGCGGCGTCGGGGTGTCGGCGTAGGCGACGGCCGGATCGGCCCAGCCGGGCCTGCGGAGGGGAAGGTGGGCGAGCACCGCCGCGGCGGCGGCCGACAGGGTCGCCAGGACCAGCAGCCACATCCCGGGCCCGGTGGAGACCTCCAGGTTCAGCTCCTCCCCGGCGATGGCGGAGAGCTCGAACCGGCTCATCCCGATGGTGGTGACGACACCCGCGGCGAAAACGGCCCCGGCCGACAGCAGCCACCGCGTGAGGCCCCGATCAGGCCGCGAGAAGCCCGCGAACGCCGCGGCGGCCAGGAGGGCGACAGCGACGATCACGGGGATGCCGAAGGGCACACCGGGGCGATCGGTGGGCTCCTGGCCGGAGACTCCGATCCGGGTGCCCCAGGCGGTCTCGGTGACGGTCAGCCGGGCGACGCCGAAGCCCTGGCGGAAGTCGAGTTCCTGGAGCATCTGGAAGAGCGGCAGGAAGCAGCCGCCGACGGCCAGCAGGGCGGCCAGGGTGGCAAGGACCGCCGGGAGGGTGCGGGGCAGGCGGGACGCCGCTGTCTCTGCCGTTGGGCCGGGGGCGGGGGTTGGGGCGGGCCCGGGGGCGGGCTGGGGTGCGGCGGCGGCCTTCGGCAGTTCGGCGACCGGGAACGGCAACGGTGCGCCGGGCGGTGGTGTGGGCGGTGGTGTGGCCGCTGAGGGGAAGGCCAACGGGTCGCCTTGCCGCGGCAGGATGGCCTCGGCGGCGGAGCCCACCGGTGCCCCGGCTCCCGGCTCGACACCCGCGAGCTTCGGCGCCTCGACCGGGAAGCTCAGCGGCGAGTCCGCCGCGCCGGCCGGTTCCGGGGGCTCCTGTGCGGATCTGTCCACCCTGGTGATCCTCCGCCCGGATCCGGCGTCCGGCAAGGAAGCCCGGCGAGGAAGTCCGGCACCACGAGAACGCCGAAGGCCCGCCTGGCGGAGCCAGACGGGCCTTCGAACGCGAGAACGAGCCTCAGTTGGTGGTGGCGGAGCCACCGGCCGCTTCGAGCTTCTCCTTGGCGGAGCCGGAGAACGCGTCGGCGGTGACGTTCAGCTTGACGCCGTTCACGTCGCCGTTGCCGAGGACCTTCACCAGCTTGCCCTTGCGGACCAGACCGCCCTTGACGAGCTCCTCGGCACCGATGGTGCCGCCGTCCGGGAAGACGCGGGCGATGTCGCCCACGTTCACCGGCTGGTACTCGGTGCGGAAGCGGTTCTTGAAGCCGCGGAGCTTCGGGAGCCGCATCTGGATGGGCATCTGCCCACCCTCGAACCGGGCCGGCACGTTCTTCCGGGCCTTGGTGCCCTTCGTACCGCGGCCGGCCGTCTTGCCCTTCGAACCTTCACCACGGCCCACGCGGATCTTGTCGCGCTTGGCGCCCGGAGCCGGACGCAGGTGGTGGATCTTGATGGCCGTCATGCCTTGACCTCCTCGACCTCCACCAGGTGGCGGACGGTGTGGATCAGGCCGCGCACCTGGGGGCTGTCTTCACGCACGACGCTCTGGCGGATCTTGCGCAGCCCGAGGGTGCGCAGCGACTCGCGGTGAGCGTGCTTCGTGCCGATCTTGCTCTTGACCTGGGTGACCTTGAGCTGTGCCATGTCAGACCACCTGGCCCGCGCGCTGGCGCAGCATCCGGGCCGGAGCGACGTCCTCGAGGGGCAGGCCACGGCGGGCCGCCACCTCTTCGGGACGCTGCAGGCCCTTCAGGGCCGCCACGGTCGCGTGCACGATGTTGATCGCGTTGTCGGAGCCGAGCGACTTCGACAGCACGTCGTGGACACCCGCGCACTCCAGCACGGCGCGCACCGGGCCACCGGCGATGACGCCGGTACCGGCGGAAGCCGGGCGGAGCAGCACCACACCGGCGGCTTCCTCACCCGTGATCGGGTGGGGAATGGTGCCGCCGACGCGCGGGACGCGGAAGAAGTTCTTCTTCGCTTCCTCGACGCCCTTGGCGATGGCCGCGGGAACTTCCTTGGCCTTGCCGTAGCCGACGCCGACCTGACCGTCGCCGTCGCCGACGACCACCAGGGCGGTGAAGCTGAAGCGACGACCACCCTTGACGACCTTGGCGACGCGGTTGATCGTCACGACCTTCTCGAGGTGCGGGGTCTTGTCCTGGCCGGCCCCGCCACGGCCGCTGTCGCGCCGGTCCCGGCCGCCACCGCGGCGGTCATTGCGGTCGTTGCCGCCCTGCCCGCCGGGTCCGCCCTGTCCGCCGCCGAATTGCCGTGTACGTCCCGGCATCAGGCTTTCCTTCCGTTAACAAGCTTCTGCATCGTCAGAACTCCAACCCCGCCTCACGGGCGGCGTCGGCGAGCGCGGCGATGCGGCCGTGGTAGGCGTTGCCCCCACGGTCGAACACCACAGCCGAGATCCCGGCGTTCTTGGCCCGCTCGGCGACGAGGGCGCCGACCTTGGCGGCCTTGGCCTTCTTGTCGCCGTCGGCCGACCGGACGTCCGCCTCGAGGGTGGACGCCGACACCAGCGTGTGGCCGGCGAGGTCGTCGATCACCTGCACGGCGATGTGCCGCGAGGACCGCTTGACGACCAGGCGCGGACGCTGCTCGGTGCCCGAGACCTTCTTGCGGAGCCGGAAGTGCCGACGGGCCTTCGCGACGCGGCGGCGGGTCGAGATGTCCTTGCCCACCGGCTTGCGCTTCGTAGTCGTGTCGCTCATGATCACTTACCCGTCTTTCCGACCTTGCGGCGGATCTTCTCACCCTCGTAGCGCAGGCCCTTGCCCTTGTACGGGTCCGGGCGCCGCAGCTTGCGGATGACGGCCGAGATCTGGCCGACCTTCTGCTTGTCGATGCCCGAGACCGAGAACCGGGTGGGGGTCTCCACCTTGAAGGTGATGCCCTCCGGAGCCTCGATCTTGACCGGGTGCGAGTAGCCGAGGGCGAACTCGAGGTCCGAGCCCTTGGCCTGCACGCGGTAACCGACGCCGTGGATTTCCATCTTCTTCTCGTAGCCGGCGGTGACGCCGACGACGAGGTTGTTCACCAGCGTGCGGGTGAGCCCGTGCAGCGCCTTGCTGGTGCGCTCGTCGTCCGGGCGCTTGACCAGCAGCGTGCCGTCCTCGTCGCGCTCGACGGTGATCGGCTCGGCGACGGTGTGCTCCAGGGTGCCCTTCGGCCCCTTGACCTTGATCAGCTGACCGTCGATGGTCACCTCGACCCCGGAAGGGACGGCGACCGGCAGCTTTCCGATGCGTGACATGCCTGTTCCCCTTCCCTTACCAGACGTAGGCGAGGACTTCGCCGCCCACGCTGTTGCGCTTGGCCTGCCGGTCGGTCTGCAGACCACCGGAGGTCGAAATGATCGCGATGCCCAGACCGCCGAGCACGGACGGCAGTTCGGTCGATTTTGCGTAGACCCGCAGACCGGGCTTGGAGACGCGCCGCAGGCCGGCGATGCTCCGCTCACGGTTGGGGCCGTACTTGAGCTCGACGACGAGGTTCTTGTGCTTCTCGCCCGGCTCGTCGTGGTAACCCGCGATGTAGCCCTCGCGCTTGAGGATCTCGGCGATGTTCGCCTTGAGCTTCGAGTGCGGGAGCTTGACCTCGTCGTGGTACGCCGAGTTCGCGTTGCGCAGACGCGTCAAGAAGTCTGCGATGGGGTCGGTCATCGTCATGGTGACCTGTCAACCTTTCTCGCCTGGTTCCCCGCCGCCGGTAATGCGAGCGGCGGGGCCTGTGGCGAAGTGGGAGTTAAAAAGAAGCTCTTACCAGCTGGACTTGCGGACGCCGGGCAGCTCGCCCGCGTGTGCCATCTCGCGAAGGCAGATCCGGCAGAGCCCGAACTTGCGGAACACGGCGTGCGGGCGGCCGCACCGCTGGCAGCGGGTGTAGGCGCGCACGGCGAACTTCGGCTTCTTCGCGGCCTTGTGAACCAGTGCTTTCTTGGCCATCGGCTCAGTTCTCCTTGAACGGGAAGCCGAGCTTGCGCAGCAGCGCCCGGCCCTCGTCGTCGTTCGTGGCGGTCGTGACGACGGTGACGTCCATGCCGCGCGGGCGGTCGATGGAGTCGGGGTCGATCTCGTGGAACATCGACTGCTCGTTGAGACCGAACGTGTAGTTGCCGTGGCCGTCGAACTGCTTCGGCGAAAGCCCGCGGAAGTCGCGGATACGCGGCAGCGCGATGGTCAGCAGCCGGTCGAGGAACTCCCACATCCGGTCGCCGCGCAGCGTGACGCGCGCACCGATCGGCTGACCTTCACGCAGCTTGAACTGCGCGATGGACTTGCGGGCCTTCCGGACCTCCGGCTTCTGGCCGGTGATCAGGGCGAGATCCTTGATCGCGCCCTCGATCAGCTTGCTGTCGCGGGCGGCGTCGCCGACGCCCATGTTCACGACGACCTTCGTCACGCCCGGGATCTGGTGGACGTTGGCGAAGGAGAACTCAGCCTGCAGCTGGCCCTTGATTTCCTCGCGGTACCGCACCTTGAGGCGCGGCGAGGTCTTCTCTGCGGTGGTCATCAGATGTCCTTACCGTTCCGGCGCGAGATCCGGACCTTCTTGCCGTCCTCGCCGATGCGGTAACCCACCCGGGCCGGCTTGCCGTCCGAGTCGACGACCATCACGTTCGAGACGTGGATGGGCGCCTCCTGCGTGACGATGCCGCCGGACTGCGCACCGCGCTGGGTCTGGCTGATCCGCGTGTGCTTCTTGATCCGGTTCACGCCCTCGACCAGCACGCGCTCGCGCTCCGGGTAAGCCTGGATGACCTTGCCCTTGGCGCCCTTGTCCTTGCCGGCGATGACGACGACCGTGTCGCCCTTCTTCACCTTCATCACAGCACCTCCGGCGCGAGCGAAATGATCTTCATGAACTTTCGGTCGCGCAGCTCGCGGCCCACCGGACCGAAGATGCGGGTGCCGCGGGGCTCGTTGTCGTTCTTGATGAGCACGGCGGCGTTCTCGTCGAACCGGATGTAGGAACCGTCCGGACGACGGCGCTCCTTGACCGTGCGGACGATGACGGCCTTGACGACGTCGCCCTTCTTCACCCCGGCAGCCGGGATGGCGTCCTTCACGGTGGCGACGATGATGTCGCCGATGCCGGCGTAGCGCCGCCCGGAGCCACCGAGAACGCGGATGCAGAGGATTTCCTTCGCACCCGTGTTGTCGGCTACCCGAAGCCGCGACTCCTGCTGGATCACGTCAACTCCTGTATGTCGCGCCGGTTCTCGCCCGCTTGTGAGGTTTCACATTGGCGAGCCTTGCGGAACTAAAGACTCCGAAGAGCCCTGCTTACTTGGCCTTCTCCACGATCTGCACCAGGCGCCACCGCTTCGTCGCCGACAGCGGGCGGGTCTCCATCAGGGTGACCCGGTCGCCCACGCCCGCCTCGTTGTTCTCGTCGTGCACCTTCACCTTGGAGGTGGAGCGGACGACCTTCGAGTAACGGGGGTGCTTCTTGCGGTCCTCGAGCTCGACCACGATCGTCTTGTTCATCTTGTCCGAGACGACGTAGCCCTCGCGGACCTTGCGGTCGTTCCGGGCCGGCGTCTCGGTGGTGGGCTCGCTCATGCGGCACCTTCACTCTCGGCGTCGGGGGCAACGGACAGGCCGAGTTCGCGCTCGCGCATGACCGTGTAGATCCGCGCGATGTCCGTGCGGACGGTGCGCAGACGGCGGTTGTTGTCGAGCTGACCGGTCGCCATCTGGAAGCGGAGGTTGAACAGCTCCTCCTTGTATTCCTTCAGACGCAGGACGAGCTCTTCCGCGGTGAGCTCACGCAGCTCCGATGCCTGAGCGGCACCTGCGTTAGCCATCAGAACTCACCACCTTCACGGGTCACGATGCGGCACTTCATGGGCAGCTTGTGGATCGCGCGGCGCAGCGCCTCGCGAGCCGTCTCCTCGTTCGGGAACGAGATCTCGAACATCACGCGGCCCGGCTTCACGTTCGCGATCCACCACTCCGGCGAACCCTTACCGGAACCCATCCGGGTCTCGGCCGGCTTCTTGGTCAGCGGGCGGTCCGGGTAGATGGTCGTCCACACCTTGCCACCACGCTTGATGTGACGGGTCATGGCGATACGAGCGGACTCGATCTGCCGGTTCGTCACGTAGCTGTGCTCAAGCGCCTGGATGCCGTACTCGCCGAAGCTGACCTTCGTGCCACCCTTGGCGGCGCCGTGGCGCTTCGGGGAGTGCTGCTTCCGGTGCTTGACCCTGCGCGGGATGAGCACGTCTCAGCCCTCCGTCTTTTCTGCGGTCTCGGTGGCCGGGGCCGCCGGGGCCTCGGTCGTGGCGGCAGCGGCGGCCCGACCGGCTTCGGTCGAGGTCGCCGTCGTGCCCGACGCGCCGGAACGACGCGGGCGGGACGGCCGGTCGCTGCGGTCGCGGTCACGACCGCCACGCGGCGCGCGCTCGGCGGCGTCGCGGGCCTCGCGGGCCTTCAGGCCACCGACGAGCTCACCCTTGTAGATCCACACCTTGACGCCGATGCGACCGAACGTCGTCTTGGCCTCGAAGAAGCCGTAGTCGATGTCGGCGCGCAGCGTGTGCAGCGGGACGCGGCCATCGCGGTAGTGCTCGGAGCGGGACATCTCGGCACCGCCGAGACGACCGCCGCACTGCACGCGGATGCCCTTGACCTGCGGCGAGCGCATGGAGGTCTGGATCGCCTTCCGCATCGCGCGGCGGAACGCCACGCGGTTGGAGAGCTGCTCCGCGACCGCCTGGGCGACCAGCTGGGCGTCGGCCTCGGGGTTCTTGACCTCGAGGATGTTCAGCTGGACCTGCTTCTTGGTCAGCTTCTCCAGCGCGCCGCGGATCCGGTCGGCCTCCGCACCGCGGCGACCGATGACGATGCCCGGCCGGGCGGTGTGGATGTCCACGCGGACGCGGTCACGGGTGCGCTCGATCTCGACCTTGGAGATGCCCGCGCGCTCCATGCCGGTGGCGAGGAGCTTGCGGATCTTGACGTCCTCGGCCACGTACTCGGCGTACTGCTTGTCGGCGTACCAGCGCGACTTCCAGTCCGTGGTGATACCCAGGCGGAAACCGTGCGGGTTGATCTTCTGGCCCACTACCGGCCACCTGCCTTCTTCTTGCTCTGAGCCTTCTGCGCGACGGCGGGACGCGACTCCACCTCGACGGTGATGTGGCTGGTCCGCTTGCGGATCCGGTACGCGCGGCCCTGGGCCCGCGGCCGGATGCGCTTGAGGGTCGGGCCCTCGTCGGCGTACGCGTTCTTGACCCAGAGCGTCTCCGGGTCCAGCTGAAGGTTGTTCTCGGCGTTGGCCACGGCGCTGGCGAGCACCTTCGCGACCGGCTCGCTGGCCGCCTGCGGGGCGAACCGGAGCACGGCCAAGGCGTCGGCGGCGCTACGTCCCTTGATGAGCTCGATCACCCGGCGCACCTTGGTCGGCGAGTCCCGGACGAAGCGAGCCCGCGCGTACGCCGTAGGCAGAGCCTCGGTCGTCGCGTCGTTCTGGGCGTTCATCGCTACTTCCCTTGTTCTCTCTCGTGCCCGCTCAGCGGCGGCGCGACTTGCGGTCGTCCTTGATGTGGCCCTTGAAGGTCCGCGTCGGGGCGAACTCGCCCAGCTTGTGACCCACCATCGCCTCGGTGACGAACACCGGGACGTGCTTCCGACCGTCGTGCACCGCGATCGTGTGACCCAGGAAGTCCGGGATGATCGTGGAGCGGCGCGACCAAGTCTTGATCACGGTCTTCTTGCCCGATTCGTTCAGCGCGTCCACCTTCTTGAGCAGGTGGTCGTCCACGAACGGGCCCTTTTTGAGGCTACGTGGCATTTGGTTCTACCTCCCTGCTCAGCGCTTGTTCTTGCCGGTGCGACGGCGGCGGACGATGAGGGCGTCGGACGCCTTGCGGCGACGCGTGCGGCCCTCGGGCTTACCGTTCGGGTTGACCGGGTGGCGACCACCGGAGGTCTTGCCCTCACCACCACCGTGCGGGTGGTCGACCGGGTTCATGACGACACCGCGGACCGTGGGGCGCTTGCCGCGCCAGCGGTTGCGGCCGGCCTTGCCCCAGTTGATGTTGGCGTGGTCGGAGTTGCCGACCTCGCCGACCGTGGCGCGGTTGCGCACGTCCACGTTGCGGATCTCGCCCGAGGGGAGACGCAGCTGGGCGTACGGACCGTCCTTGGCGACGAGCTGCACCTTCGCGCCGGCGGACCGCGCCATCTTCGCGCCGCCACCGGGGCGGAGCTCGATCGCGTGGATCACGGTGCCGACCGGGATGTTGCGCAGCGGCAGGTTGTTGCCCGGCTTGATGTCGGCCCGGGGGCCGTTCTCGACGGTGTCGCCCTGCTTCAGCTTCTCCGGCGCGATGATGTAGCGCTTCTCGCCGTCGGCGTAGTGCAGCAGCGCGATGCGAGCGGACCGGTTGGGGTCGTACTCGATGTGCGCGACCTTGGCGGGGATGCCGTCCTTGTCATTGCGACGGAAGTCGATGACGCGGTAAGCGCGCTTGTGGCCGCCACCCTTGTGCCGGGTGGTGATCTTGCCGGACGAGTTGCGACCGCCCGAACCGCTCAGCGGACGAAGCAGCGACTTCTCCGGGGTGGAGCGGGTGATCTCGGCGAAGTCCGAGACGCTCGAACCGCGACGACCCGGGGTCGTCGGCTTGTACTTGCGGATGCCCATTGTCAGCTCAGTCCTTTACGCGGTGGGTCCGCCGAAGATCTCGATCGCCTTGCTTTCGGGCGAAAGAGTCACGATGGCGCGCTTGGTGTCCTTGCGCTTGCCGAAGCCGGCGCGAGTCCGCTTCCGCTTGCCCTGCCGGTTGGCCGTGTTGACGCTGACCACCTTGACGCCGAACACCTTCTCGACCGCGATCTTGATCTGGGTCTTGTTGGCGTCCGGGCGGACGATGAACGTGTACTTGTGGTCCTCGAGCAGCCCGTAGGACTTCTCGGAGATGACCGGCGCGAGCAGGATGTCGCGGGGGTCCGGAATGGCGACCGAACTCACTTCTCGTCACTCCCTTCCGTGACCTCGCCCGAGCGCGCGGAAGCCTTGACGGTCTTCCCGCGGACGGGGCCGGCGACGAACGCGTCGTACGCGGCCTTGGTGAACACGACGTCGTCGTTGACCAGCACGTCGTAGGTATTGAGCTGGTCCGCCCAGAGGATGTGCACCTCGGGCAGGTTCCGCAGGGAAACCCAGCTCAGCTCGTCGGCCCGGTCCAGCACCACGAGCACGCGCTTCGCGGCCGTGACGGCGGCGAGGGCGGCGCGGGCTGCTTTCGTGGACGGCTTCTCGCCGGTCACCAGCTCGGTGACGACGTGCAGCTGGCCGGCGCGGGCCCGGTCGGAGAGGGCGCCACGCAGGGCGGCGGCCTTCATCTTCTTCGGGGTGCGCTGGGTGTAGTCACGCGGCGTGGGGCCGTGGACGACGCCACCGCCGGCGAACTGCGGCGCGCGGGTCGAACCCTGGCGGGCACGGCCGGTGCCCTTCTGCCGGTACGGCTTCTTGCCGCCACCGGAGACCTCACCACGGGTCTTCGTGTCGTGCGTGCCCTGGCGCGCGGCGGCCTGCTGGGCCACCACGACCTGGTGCATCAGCGCGACATTGGCCTGCACGTCGAAGATCTCCTCGGGGAGGTCCACGGTGCCGTCGGCTTTACCGGCCGGGGTCTTCAGCTCGACGCTTGTCATTCGGAGTTACCACCCTTCGCGGCGCTGCGAACGAACAGCACGCCGCCCTTGGGACCGGGCACGGCGCCCTTGATCAGCAGCAGGCCGTCGTCGGCACGCACGGCGTGCACGGTCAGGTTCTGCGTGGTGACCCGGTCGTTGCCCATCCGGCCCGCCATGCGCAGGCCCTTGAAGACGCGGCCGGGGGTGGCGCAGCCACCGATGGAACCCGGCTTGCGGTGCACGGCCTGGGCACCGTGGCTCGCGCCCTGGCCCTTGAAGCCGTGGCGCTTCATGACACCCGCGTAGCCCTTGCCCTTGCTGGTCCCGGTCACGTCGACCTCGACGCCGGCGGCGAACACCTCGGCGGTGATCTCCTGGCCGACCTCGTAGGTCTCGGCGTCGGTGGTGCGCAGCTCGGCGAGGAACCGGCGCGGGGTCACGCCCGCCTTGTCGAAGTGGCCGGTGCGCGGCTTGTTCACCTTGCGCGGGTCGACCGCGCCGAACGCCAGCTGCACGGCCTTGTAGCCGTCCTTCTCCTGGGTCCGAACCTGGGTGACCACGTTCGGACCGGCCTTGACGACGGTGACCGGGACAACCCGGTTCTGCTCGTCGAAGACCTGGGTCATGCCGAGCTTGGTGCCCAGGATGCCCTTCATCTGCCTGTCAGACATGAGTCTCTTATCTCCGCCGCTCGCCCAACGCTTACTGGATGTTGACGTCGACGCTCGCCGGCAGGTCGATGCGCATGAGCGCGTCGACCGTCTTCGGCGTCGGGTCGAGGATGTCGATCAGACGCTTGTGCGTGCGCATCTCGAAGTGCTCGCGCGAGTCCTTGTACTTGTGCGGCGAGCGGATGACGCAGTAAACGTTCTTCTCGGTGGGCAGCGGCACCGGCCCGACAACCCGGGCGCCGGTGCGCGTGACCGTCTCCACGATCTTGCGCGCCGAGGTGTCGATCGCCTCGTGGTCGTAGGCCTTGAGCCGGATGCGGATCTTCTGTCCCGCCATGGTGGCTGCTCGTTCCTTGTCGTCTCGTGCCGCTATCTCACAAAACCCCGCCGGGTGTCCCCACCCTGGCCGGGTTTCCGCAGTTCAACGGCCCTGTCCCCGGTCCACGCGGTCGGGCGTGTCGCGCCCGACGCACAGACGGATCCCGCGGGATCGTCGTCTTGCCTGGTCTTCCTCAACGTGAGGAGGCTATGAGCCGGCTGGACCGCCTCACTGCCCTTGCCCGCTCGCCTCACCCGAAGGGAAGAGCTCCGCGGACCGTGGCCACTCGCACCGAGGCGGCCGGACCCTCTCGAAGTAGACCTCGAAGGGATCGGCCGCCCCAGGACGAGCAACCAAAATAGTGTCGCACACGTGAGTTGACGCCCTGCACCCGGGGGTGTATTACCCGGGCGCAGGGCGCCTACGTCACTTGATGATCTTGGTGACCTGGCCCGCGCCGACGGTCCGGCCACCCTCACGGATGGCGAAGCGCAGACCCTCGTCCATCGCGACCGGCTGGATCAGCTGGACCGAGATGTCGGTGTTGTCGCCCGGCATGACCATCTCGGTGCCCTCGGGGAGGGTCACGACGCCGGTCACGTCGGTGGTGCGGAAGTAGAACTGCGGGCGGTAGTTGTTGAAGAACGGGGTGTGACGGCCACCCTCGTCCTTCGACAGGATGTAGACCCGGCCCTCGAAGTCGGTGTGCGGGGTGGTGGTGCCCGGCTTCACGACGACCTGGCCGCGCTCGACGTCCTCGCGCTTGATACCGCGGACCAGCAGGCCGACGTTGTCGCCCGCCTGGCCCGAGTCGAGCAGCTTGCGGAACATCTCGACACCGGTGACGGTGGTCTTGGTCGACTTCTCGCGGATACCCACGATCTCGACCTCTTCGTTGACGTTGATCTGGCCGCGCTCGACGCGACCGGTCACCACGGTGCCACGACCGGTGATGGTGAAGACGTCCTCGATCGGCATCAGGAACGGCTTGTCGAGCTCACGCACCGGGTCGGGCACGTTGTCGTCGACGGCGCTCATCAGCTCGAGAACGGCCTCGGACCACTTCTCGTCGCCCTCGAGGGCCTTCAGGCCGGAAACGCGCACGACCGGCGCGTCGTCGCCCGGGAACTCCTGCGAGGACAGCAGCTCGCGGACCTCCAGCTCGACGAGCTCGAGGATCTCCTCGTCGTCGACCATGTCGGCCTTGTTCAGCGCGACCACGATGTAGGGCACGCCGACCTGGCGGGCGAGCAGCACGTGCTCACGGGTCTGCGGCATCGGGCCGTCGGTGGCGGCCACGACCAGGATCGCGCCGTCCATCTGGGCGGCACCGGTGATCATGTTCTTGATGTAGTCCGCGTGACCGGGGGCGTCCACGTGGGCGTAGTGACGCTTCTCGGTCTGGTACTCGACGTGCGAGATGTTGATCGTGATGCCGCGCTGCTTCTCTTCCGGCGCGTTGTCGATCTGGTCGAACGCCCGCGACTCGTTCAGCTCCGGGTACTTGTCGTGCAGCACCTTGGTGATGGCCGCGGTCAGAGTCGTCTTGCCGTGGTCAACGTGACCGATGGTGCCGATGTTGACGTGCGGCTTGGTCCGCTCGAATTTCGCCTTCGCCACTGGAATGTCCTCCTGGACTGATTTCGCTTTGTGCTCGTGGGGCGGCGTGGCTGCCGCCCCACGATTGTTCCTTCGTCGGTGCTGCGGACGTTCAGGAGAGTCCCTTAATGCCCGCGAGCGCTGGGGGGGGACTTACTCCCCCGTCGCCTTCGCGATGATTTCCTTCGCGACGTTCGCGGGAACCTCGGCGTAGGAGTCGAACACCATGGAGTAGTTCGCCCGGCCCTGGGTGCGGGACCGCAGGTCGCCGACGTAGCCGAACATCTCCGACAGCGGGACCAGCGCCTTCACGACGCGGGTACCGGACCGCTCCTCCATGGCCTGGATCTGACCACGGCGGGAGTTGAGGTCACCGATGACGTCACCCATGTAGTCCTCGGGCGTGGTCACCTCGACCGCCATCATCGGCTCCAGGATCACCGGGCCGGCCTTCTTCGCGGCTTCCTTCATCGCCATGGAACCGGCGATCTTGAACGCCATCTCCGAAGAGTCGACCTCGTGGTACGCACCATCCAACAGGGTGAACTTCAACCCGACGAGCGGGTAGCCGGCCAGGACGCCGTACTGCATCGCGTCCTGCGCGCCCGCGTCCACCGACGGGATGTACTCCCGCGGCACGCGACCACCGGTCACCTTGTTGTCGAACTCGTAGAGCGCGCCGTCGGTGCGCTCGAGCGGCTCCAGCTTCACGATGACCTTCGCGAACTGGCCGGAACCACCGGTCTGCTTCTTGTGGACGTAGTCGAGCTTGTCGACCGTCTTCTTGATCGTCTCGCGGTAGGCGACCTGCGGCTTACCGATGTTCGCCTCGACCTTGTAGTCGGACTTCATCCGGTTCACCAGCACCTCGAGGTGCAGCTCGCCCATGCCCGCGATGATCGTCTGGCCGGTGTCCTCGTCCAGCTTCACCTGGAACGTCGGGTCCTCTTCGGCCAGCTTCTGGATCGCCAGGGACAGCTTCTCCTGGTCGGCCTTCGTCTTCGGTTCGATCGCGACCCGGATGACCGGCTCGGGGAACGTCATCGACTCCAGCACGATCGGGTTCTGCGGGTCCGCCAGGGTGTCACCCGTGGTGGTGTCCTTCAGCCCGATGACCGCGTAGATGTGGCCGACCTGGGCGTCGTCGACCGGGTTCTCCTTGTTGGAGTGCATCTGGAAGATCTTCCCGATGCGCTCCTTGCGCTCCTTGGTCGCGTTGATGACCTGCGCGCCGGAAGCGACCTTGCCCGAGTACACCCGGATGTAGGTCAGCTTGCCGAAGAACGGGTGCGCGGCGATCTTGAACGCGAGCGCGGCGAACGGCTCGTCGACCGACGCCTTGCGGGTCGCCGTGGTCTCGCCGTCGGGCAGCAGGCCCTCGACGGCCGGGACGTCCAGCGGCGACGGCAGGTAGTCGATCACCGCGTCGAGCATGGGCTGCACGCCCTTGTTCTTGAACGCGGAACCGGCCAGGACCGGGAAGGCCGCCCGGGTGATCACGAGCTTGCGGATGCCGGACTTGATCTCGGCCTCGGACAGCTCTTCGCCCTCGAGGAACTTCTCCATCAGGGAGTCGTCGGTCTCGGCGACGGTCTCGACCAGCTTCTCGCGGTACTCCGCGGCCCGGTCGGCCAGATCGGCCGGGATCTCCTCGACGGCGTAGTCCTCGCCCTTCTGCACCTCGCCGCGCCAGACCAGGGCCTTCATGCGGACCAGGTCGACGACGCCTTCGAAGTCGTTCTCGGCGCCGATAGGCAGCTGGATGGCCAGCGGCTTGACGCCGAGGCGCTCCTCGATGGTGCGCAGGGTGTAGTAGAAGTCCGCACCCAGCTTGTCCATCTTGTTGACGAAGCAGATGCGCGGGACGTCGTACTTGTCCGCCTGCCGCCAGACCTGCTCGGACTGCGGCTCGACACCTTCCTTGCCGTCGAAGACGGCGACCGCGCCGTCGAGCACCCGCAGGTTGCGCTCCACCTCGACGGTGAAGTCGACGTGCCCGGGGGTGTCGATCAGGTTGATCTGGTGGTCGTCCCAGAAGGTGGTGGTGGCAGCCGAGGTGATGGTGATACCCCGCTTCTGCTCCTCCTCCATCCAGTCCATGGTGGCCGCGCCGTCGTGGACTTCACCGATCTTGTAGTTGACCCCGGTGTAGAACAGGATCCGCTCGGTGGTCGTCGTCTTGCCGGCGTCGATGTGGGCCATGATGCCGATGTTGCGGACCTTGTTCAGGTCGGTCAGCACTTCACGTGCCACGAGAGTGTTCCCCTGTTCTCAAGCTTGGGGCCCGGCATGGCTTGGTCGACAGCCGGGCGGTCATCACCAGCGATAGTGCGCGAAGGCCCGGTTGGACTCGGCCATCTTGTGCGTGTCTTCGCGACGCTTCACGGAGGCACCGAGGCCGTTGGAAGCGTCCAGGAGCTCGTTCTGCAGGCGCTCGATCATCGTCTTCTCGCGGCGAGCCTGCGAGAAGGAGACCAGCCAGCGCAGCGCCAGCGTGGTGGAGCGGCCCGGCTTGACCTCGATCGGCACCTGGTAGGTGGCACCACCGACGCGGCGGCTCTTCACCTCGATGGTGGGCTTCACGTTGTCGAGGGCGCGCTTCAGCGTCACGACCGGGTCGGTGCCGGTCTTCTCGCGAGCGCCTTCGAGCGCGCCGTACACGATGCGCTCGGCCAGGGACCGCTTCCCGTCCTTCAGCACCTTGTTCACCAGCTGGGTGACCAGCGGGGAGGCGTAGACGGGGTCGGAGATCAGCGGCCGCTTCGGGGCCGGACCCTTGCGGGGCATTAGCTCTTCTCCTTCTTCGCGCCGTACCGGCTGCGCGCCTGCTTGCGGTTCTTGACACCCTGGGTGTCGAGCGAACCGCGGATGATCTTGTAACGGACACCCGGAAGGTCCTTCACACGACCACCGCGCACGAGCACCATCGAGTGCTCCTGGAGGTTGTGGCCCTCACCGGGGATGTAGGCGGTGACCTCGATGCCGCTGGTCAGCTTCACACGCGCGACCTTGCGCAGCGCCGAGTTCGGCTTCTTGGGGGTCGTGGTGTACACGCGGGTGCACACGCCACGCCGCTGCGGGCTCCCCTTGAGGGCCGCCGTCTTCTGCTTGGCAGCCTTGTCCTGGCGGCCCTTGCGGACCAGCTGCTGGATCGTGGGCAATGGACCAGCTTCCTGTCGTGATCTGCTTCTTCGTGTCTTCACCGGCCCCCGCGGTCGGGCGTGTCGGCCCGCGTCACGGTCTCGCGACCGGTAACTTCCCGGAGGGATTTCCGTCGGAACCCCGACCTGCCGAAGCCGGTGACCGGGTGCCTGAGCACCCCGCCCATGCGCACGGCACGCGGAGCGGCCCGACGCATGCCGGGCACGGTCTCCAAAGATACCCGCCCGGGTCCGGGAGGAACGCGGCGGGGGGTCTGTAGGTCGGCGAACCTCCAGCGTACCTCTCAACGCCCCGGTGCCGCGGGACATTCCACACCTCGGGTCGCGGGGCCGATCGCGCCCGTGGGTACGGGGTTCGCGGGGTGGGCCGGCTGTTCTGGCGCGGGGTGCGGGAGCCGGGGTCGGCGGTTGGCGGCCGGGGTCGGGCTTGCCGGGTTCGGGTCCCGGGGCCGGTCACACCCGGCGGGCGCGTGGTCGGCGAGGCGGCCGGGCCCGGCGGCTTCACCGGCGCACCGCCTCCGACGAGGTCGCCGGGTGCCGGGCCGCGGCCGCCCCTCACCCGGGCCTTCGATGTCCTGAATGAGTCCTTCCCGACGCCCGGGGTCTTGAATGACTCCTTCAAGACCCCGGCGGAGCCGCCCCGCCGGCTCAGTCCTCGTCGGGCTTCGCGTGGTCCGGCTTGCCGGGGTTCGGGTCGCGGGACAGGTCGATCAGCGGGTGCACGCCGGCGCCCTCGGGAGCCGCGTGGCTGCCCGTCGACTTCGGTTCTTCGGCCGGGCTTCCCGTCCCGTCGGTGCTGGTCATCACACACTCCTCGCGCGTTGTCCCCCTGCTTCCCTCTCGGCCGAACCTACCCATTACCCGGTCGGGTGATGCAGTGGGATCGGATCGGCCGTTCCGTGCGTCACAGTGCGGCCGAAGGGTCACGATGGGTGCACCACGACACGGAGAGGCGGGGGCATGGCGGGCGAGTTCGAGCAGCTGGTGGCCGAGTTCGAGCGGTTCCAGGCCGGGATCCGCGACGCCGACGACCGGTTCGCCGGGCTGGGCGCGATGCGGCAGCAGCTGACCGAGCTGCGGGCGAGCGCCGCGTCGCCGGACGGGGGCGTCACCGTGGTCACCGGGCCGGGCGGGGCCGTCCTGGACGTCAGGTTCACCGAGGCCGCGCTGGCCAAGGGCCCGCAGGCCCTCTCGGCCACGCTGCTCGCCACGCTGCGGGAGGCCGTCGGCGAGGCGGCGCGGCGGCAGGCCGTGATCGTCGAGGAGAGCATGGGCGACGACCTGGGCCTGGTCGAGCAGGTCCTCGAGACGCAGGCCGTCGCGTTCGGAACCACCGTCGAAGAACTGCGGTCGAAACTCACGGCGGAGCAGCCGGCGGCGCCCGAGGACTTCTCGGAGCAGCGGGTGCTCCGCCCGGCCGATCCGCCGACGGCGCCGCCCACGGCCGGCCCGAGCGCCGGCGACCGCTTCCTGCGGAACCTGTTCGACGAGGAGGACTGATGCCCGACGGAGCCGGCGGTTACCGGGTCGAGGTGGACGCGCTGCACAAGTACGTCGGCGACCTGGGGAAGTACCGCGACCAGGGCACGAAGATCACCGAGAAGGTGGCCGAGGCCGACGTCGGCGACAAGTCGTGGGGCGTGGTGGGCGTCTTCACCAAGGGCGGCTACGACGACACCCTCCGCGAACTGCGGTCGCTGCTGGCCTCGATCGCGGACGGGCTCGCCTCGGCGCAGGCCAAGCTGACCGACGCGGCGAACGTCTACCAAGGCGTCGAGGACGACCACAAGGCCTTCTTCGGCCAGGTCGAGGCCCTCCTCGACGGCCCGGGCAAGCCGAAGCACTGAGGGGGAACGCCATGGCAGAGGTCGAAGACGTCGCGAGCGGGATCACCGTCAAGCCCGACGACCCGAAAACCGTGCTGGGGGTCAACGTCGACAACGCGATCAAGGCGACGCCGTTCGCCGGGAGCGCGGTCACCGTCGGCAAGAACGCGGTCTCGGTGACGAAGGCCGTCTTCGCGCCGCAGCCCGACGGCGCGGACATCACCCTCGCGCTCGGCACGATCGCGACCGACACCGCGAGCTTCATCCAGTCGAGTTCGAGCACGATCACCGACATCGCGACCGACCCGCTCGGCTGGCTGGTCGGGCAGGGGCTGAACTTCCTGGTCAACGCCGTCCAGCCGATCCAGGACGCGATCCACTTCGTCAGCGGCGACGGCCCGGCGCTCGGCGTCGCCGCGGAGAACTTCGGGGCGATCGCCACCGGGCTGGACGAGCTGGCCAAGAACTTCGCCGAGGTGGCCGACGAGTCCCTCAAGAGCTGGGAGGGCGACGCGAGCAACGCGGCGAAGACGGCGCTGGGCGAGTTCGCGCACGGCATCGAGGGCGTCGCCGGGAAGTCCGGCGACCTGGCCCGGATGCTGCAGCTCAACAGCATGCTGATGAGCTTCGTCGAGGACCTCGTCAAGGCCATCCTCACCGAGTTCGTGACCTGGCTGATCCTGCTGTGGGTGCCGGCGCTGGCCGCCGCGGTGCCGACGTGCGGCGCTTCGCTGTCCGCCGCCGCCCCGGTGACCGAGGTCAAGGCGGCCCAGACGACCGCGAAGACGACCCAGAAGGTGAACAAGCTGCGCGAGCTCCTGCAGAAGGTGCTCGACTGGCTGCGCAAGCTGCAGCAGAAGTTCGCCTCGACGACGCTGGGCAAGTCGCTCACGAAGATCGCGCGGGAGAACGAGGGCAAGGACCTCCTCCAGAAGGCCGTCGGCGACAAGGGCATGATCGGCAAGCGGTGGGCCACGGCCTTCGAGAACCCGGTGCTCGACGCCGCGGGCAAGGTCGACTACCGGAAGACGATGCTCAGGGCCGGTGCCACCGAAGCGCTGAAGAAGGGTGGCGAAGCGGCGATCAAGGGGGTCCTCGGCTACAACCCGGCCAACCCCGGCGACAACCCGGCCAAGACGGTGAACGACCACCTCGGCAAGCTCAACAGCCACGTCAAGAACGCCAAGAAGGCGAGCGGCTACGACGGGACGGGCCGCGACCAGTCCGTCGAGGAAACCCGCGAGGACCTGGACTTCTGACGATGCAGACGCTCTTCACGATCGGCGTCCTCGTGGTCGTGGCCGCGGTGGCCGCCGCGATCTGGTGGCGGTCGCAGCGGACGGCCGCCGCGAGCCGTGCGGGCCACTGGTTCAAGGCGTTCGCGGCCGAGCGGGGCGGCACGTTCGGCGGCGGCGACCGGGTGCCGTCGTTCGGCGTGTTTCACCCGACCGGGCGACCACTGACCGGGGCACCGGAAGATCCCTGGGTGGAGTTCCGCCTCGGCGACCGGCCGGTGCTGGGGATCGACACGCGCGAGTCGTACCGGCACTTCGACGACCACATCCACTTCCGCGACCTCCACGTGACGCAGGTGCGCGTGCCGCCGGGCCCGGAGCTGCGGATCGTCCCCGGCCGGCCGGTGTCCATGCCGACCCTCCCGCCGGACTCGGCGCTGGACGCGGAGCTGGCCCGCTGGCTGGCGGCGAACCCGCGGTTCGGGCAGCGGGAGGTCGTCGTCGAGAACGGCGCCGCGCGGACCTGGGGCCCGGGCCGCGCGACGCGGCAGAACCTCACCACCGAAGCCCGGTACCTCGCCGACCTGGCCGATCACCTGCCCGCCGCGCTGTGGAACCTCAGCGGCGACGCGTCGTGAGGTGGGTCAGGGCCGCCGACAACGCGAACACCAGCCCGAGACCGACCACGTACGGCCCGGCCAGCAGGGCGAACCCCGCCCCGATGTTGGCGTCCGGCTGATCCGACGTCGCCCGGAAGCCGATCGCGCCGACCGACAGCAGGATCGCGCCCGCGGTGATCAGCACGACGGCGACCACCGTGAGGCGCTTCGTGACGGGCGTCATGCCTTCATGGTGCCCGGGAGCGCCCGGATCCGCCGGACGGCGGCCGAGCCGCCCGGTGCGGGCCGCGGGTGCCGTAAGAGGTGGGGGGGCACTTTCACGTGAAAGTGCCCCCCACGGCGGGCACTTCGCTACTGCTGGTTGCGCAGCTTCGCGGCCAGCCGGTCGATCTCGGCGTCCAGGTCCGACTCCCGGCGTGCCCGGGCCGAACGGTCGGCCTCCTCGATGCTGTCGATCCGCGTCCGCAGGTTGTACTCCGTCCGCTGCAGCCAGACGTCGTTGTCCGCGGTGTCCTGCCGCTCCCGCAGCGTGACGTGCTTGTCGTGCAGCCGGCGCGCGACCTCGACCTGCCGCGAGACGAGCACGTCGTAGGCCGTCGAGCCGCTCATCAGCTTCGTCAGCACCGGCATGCAGTCGATCGCGATCAGCAGCAGCCGCACGAGCCACTCGGCCGCGAACACCATCGTGCTGCGGTCGGACAGCCGGCCGAGCGCTTCGTCCTCGTCGAGAATGCCGATCACGCCCTGGTGCTCGCGCATCGAATCGACCTTCGCCTTGATGGCCGCGCTGATCTGCTGTCCGGCGGTCTGCTGGGCGCTGCCCAGCTTCGCGGTCAGCCCGTCGATGTTCGCGTTGGCCGCGGTGAGGTCGGCCTGCCGCTTCTCCAGCTGGTTGTCGGTGCGGAAGCGGTCCGCCACGTCGCGGTTCCGGTCGCATTCCGGACCGTCGCCCGCCACTCCGGTGAGCCCTTCGCCCGCCGAGCCGCTGCATTCCCCGCGTGCCAGCTTCTCCAGCCCGTCCCACTTGGCGTAGAGGGTGTCGTACTCCGCCTTCGCCGCGTCGCGGTTCTTGACGGCCTTCTCCAGCTCCTGCTGTGCCGCGTCGGGCGAGTTCGCGATGGTCAGCTGGAACTCGGCGCACCCGGGGGTCTGCAGCGCCGGCGCACCCGCGGGGTTGCAGTTCCGGTACTGGCTCTCGTAGGAGGACAGTTCGTGCTGCCGGCCGTCGAGGACCTCCTTGTGGATGGCCGGCTGGAAGATCCACAGCAGCAGCGGTTCCGCGATGACGGCCCCCATGAGCAGCGAGATCACCAGCCGGGGCAGGAACACCCGGGCCTTGCCCGCGCCGAGCATGCCGTGCGTGCTGGCGATCAGCCAGCCGTCGAAGCTGATGATGACGTAGGCCCAGAGCGCCGCGGCCGGCAGCAGCAGGATCCACGGCACGGCGACCATGCCGGCCAGCGCCACCAGCAGCGACACCCCGGCGAGCAGGCCGGTGTTGAAGATGATGGCGCCGAGCCGCGTGTAGCGCGGCCGTTCTTCCGGCACCCAGTCGAGGATCTCCTCGCGGATCCCGGCCAGTGCCCGCAGCCGCCTGCCGAGCCCGCGGTGCGGGTCCACCGGCCGGTAGGTCCCCAGCGGGACGTCCGGAGGCAGGGCGCCCCGCGTGGGCGCCTCGGTCTCAACTGACATCCTCTTCCCTCACCCCGGTGTCGTCGTCTTCGGTTTCGTCCAGGCCGGCCCGCGGAGCGGGCGACGGCCGGCCGTCCGCGGCCGGCGCCGTCGCGCCGCCGCCCTCGAGCTGCTCACGCGGCTCGGCTCCGGTCAGCTTGGTGATCAGCGTGTTCGGGTCGAGGTTCGTCATGTCGAGGTAGCCGTGCTTGCCGAGCTCCCGGATCACCTCGAGGGTGATCTCCTCCCTGCGCCGGGTCTCCGCGCGGGCCAGGCCGTGGTCCTCGCGCCGCCATTTGCGTTCCTCGCGGTACTGCTCGCGGTTCCAGCGGCGCTCCTCGTTCCGGCGCTCGATCTCGTAGAGCCGCTCTTCGTGACGGCGGTCGAACGCGGCCTGCCGCTCGGTGCGCTCGATCTCGCCGCGGTAGCGGTTCTCGACGAGCAGCCGCTCGGCCATCTCGGACGCGTCCAGCGAGCCGGCCACGTACGCGTTGGCCAGCGCGCTGTCCGGGTTGTTGCGGATGATCTCGGCCAGCGCGGTCATCTCCTCGCGGTCCTGCCCGCGCTGGTGCCGGTCGAATGCCTTCCGGTCGGCCAGCCGGTCGAGCTCGTACCGCTGCTGCTCGATCCCGACGACCCCGGAGTGGTGGACGCGGTCCCACTCCAGCTGCTGCTCGTGCGCCTGCCGCTCGGTGCTCAGCCGGTGGTCGTGCCCGGTGCGGTCGCGCTCGAGGTACTGGTCGTTGTGCTGGCGCTCCTTGGTCAGCGAGTGCTCGAGCCGCTGCTGCGTCGTGTCCAGCACGTGCTGGTACTCGATGGAGCGGCGGTTCCCCATCAGCTGCCGGTACTCGTCCGGCGTCAGCACCTCGACGCTGCGCAGCTCGACGGCGATGCCGGAGATCACCGGCGGCTTGAGCGTGGTGAACGCCTTCACCTGGGCGTTGACGTCCCGGCGGACTTCGTTGATCTGCCCGAGCCGGTACTCCAGGCCCAGCTCGAAGATCCGGTGGTGGCTCTTGAGGTAGGCCCGCAACAGCGTCTGGGCGTCGCCCCGCCCCTCGCGCACGACGCTGACGGCGTTGGTGACGGTGCAGACGAACGTGACGCGCATGGTGAAGTCGTCGGCTTCGGCGGACGGGATGGCCAGCTCGACGAGCACTTCGGCGTCGCGGGTCAGGTCCACCAGGCTGACGTGGGTGGCGCGGACGACCTGCTCCTCGTCCAGGCGCCGCTGGGCGCTGTCGAGGACGTACTCGCCGTCGACGCGGTAGACGAAGACCTGGTGCGCGTTCGGCCTCGGCAGTTCGCCGTGTTCGCGGTATTCCTTGCGCCAGAAGAACTTCCCCTTGGTCTGGGCGGGGTCCAGTGGTCGTTGTTCGACGATCGGGTAGGGCTCGGTCATCGCAGTGCGGCAGCCTCTCGGTGCAGGTGGGCGATCGCGGCGAGCAGGTGCTCGACCAGCGGGGAACTGTCCTTGTGCGTGCGGGCCTCCAACGCGGCGAAGTCCGCGCGGAGGAGCTCGGCTTCGCCGGCGGGCAGGGCCATCGAGATGGCCCGCCCGAGCGAAGTCGCGACGGCGATCGGGTCGTCGCAGAGGTGCTTGAGGTCGTCCAGCGCCGCCCGCAGGACGGTCAGCGCCCGTTTGCGCGTCGGCCGGTTGCGCAGCACCGTCGCCCACAGCCGCCCTTGGACGGGCGCGGTCCGGTCGCCGGTGCGGCAGAGGTAGGCGGTGGCGACGTGCCGGCCGGAGATCCGGTCGCGCGCGGCGAGCACGGCGAGGATCGCCCGCGTGGCCGCCCGGACGTACTCGGGTTTGGTGCCCGGGTTGCCCAGCCGCCGCGCCTTCCCGTCGAGCAGCGTCAAGACGACCCCGGCGTCTTCGGTGCGCCGGGTCAGCGTGACGAACAGGGCGGCCAGAGCGACGTGCGCGTCGCCCGTGACCGTGTGGCTCTGCAGGATGAGCTGCCAGAGTCGGTTGGCCGCTTCGTGCGGGTAGCGGGCGCCGAGCTCGCCGCTCAGCGCGACCGCACCCGTCCACCGTTCGGCCGGGGTGCCGCGCCCGGCCCACTGCGCCGCCAGCTGGAGCGCCTCCGGGGCGAGGGCGTCGTCGTAGCTCAGCAGCCACAGCACGTGGGTCGCGGTGGTCTGGCCCGGCCAGCCGCGCTTCCCGTCGGCCCACGGCGCCAGGATGTCGTCGACCTCGTCGAAGGCGTACCGCGCGAGTTCGGCGAGCCCGGCGGCGACCCGCAGGCCCTCCTCCGGCATCACTTCGTCGAGCCACGCGGAGACGCCGTCCCAGAACGGCGCTTCTTCGCGGCTCCACAGCTCGGCGAGCACGAACCGGCGGTACCCCGGCTCCCGGAACCGGGGACAGTGCCGGGCGACGCCGTCCGAGCCGGCCCGCTCCACCTTGATCAGGCTGTCGTGCGCGTAGAGCTTGAGCCGGTGCCGTCGCAGCAGTTCGGGCCGCGGGCGCTCGACGGGGTCCGGCTCGCCGCCCACCACCGACTCGGCGAGCTTCGCCTCCAGCTTTCCCAGCGCCGACTCGAAGGTCCGTTGCCGGGTGCCGTCGAGGAAGGCCAGTGCGGTGGCGGCCAGGAAGTCCCGTTCGTCCCGCTCTTCGTCGAACCAGGCCCGGACCCGGTCGTGGAGGAACGCGTCCAGTTTGGGCAGCGCCTCGCCGACCGTCATCCCGTCGGTGATGTCGGCCGCGACGGCGACGAGATCGGTCAGCTTCCCGCCGTCGGGCCAGGCGCGCAAGATCTGGTCGATGACGTGGCCGGCGTCCTCGATGCCGCCGAGCCTGGCGCGCAGCACCCGGCGCGGGTCGGGTGGTTCCCAGCGCACCTGCGCCACGGCGTCGACTTCGCCGGGGTGGGCCGGTGTGGTGGTGGTGACGACGAGGTGGGCCCCCTGATCGCGCACGCGGTCGCGGACCGTCCGCCACGTGAAGTCGTCGTCGGCGGCTTTCCGCTCCGCGATGCGGTCGGTGATGATGTAGCCGCTGCCGGCCGGGTAGTCGCGTTCGGCCAGGCTCTTCAGCCGGTTCATCGGGGAGAGCAGGTACAGCGGCCCGTCGGTGACCTCGCGCAGCAGCGCGATCGCCCCGGCCCGCTTCCCGGTCCCCCGGTCGCCGTGCAGGCTGACGACGTGGTCCTTGCGCAGCGCGCCGAGCGCCGTGTCGTAGCAGTCGGGCGTGACGTAGTGGCTCAGCTCGGCCCGGATGTCGGCGTCGTCGAGCTTGCCGGCCGCGGCCTTGACGCGCGCCGGCCGCCGCGGGCCGATGCCGAACTGGGCGCCGTCGGCGTAGATCGGGCCGTTGAACTGGTTGACCGCGCCCGCGAGCTGTTCGGTGTAGTCGTCGCCGGGCGCGGGCGCCGTCGCCTCGGGCGGCTTTTCCGCCGGTTCTTCCTCGCTCATGAGCCGTACTTGATCCCGAAGACCGCGTTCGTCGCGTCGACGCTTCCGTTCACGACGGTCATCGCGTCCGCGCGGTAGGTGTGCCCGGCGGCGGGGACGGGCGCGGTGCCGGGCGCGGGCGGGCGCTCCGGCGGATCGGCGGAGAGCCGGGCACCGTGCACGTCGTGACCGGGGACCCGGAGCCAGGCCACGTCGGTGAATTCCTTCTGCCGCACCACCACTTCCCGGAACTCGCCGGGCTTCAGCGAGGTGTGGCGCTGGGCCACGACGTCGGTGTGGATCTGCCGCGAGACGATCACGGCGAGGTCGGCGTCCGGGAACGCGTGGAGGGCGCCGCGGACGGGCGCGCTGTCGACGAGGCGGCTCACGCCCACGACCCCCTGCCCCGTCCAGCCGTTCGCGCCGGGCATCGCCACCCCGTGGTGGATCGCGATCCGGATGCGCATCCGGGCTTCGGCCGCGAGGTCGTGGTTGTGGTCGGCGAGCGCCGCGGCCAGCTCGCGGACGTAGTCGTCCACGACGGCCGGTTCGGGCGTGCCCACCGGGAGGATCGCCAGTTCGCCGTCGCCGGCGCCCTGCCGGTGCCAGCTGTCCCGGTCGAGGCCGCACCGGAGGGCGGCGGTGTCCGCCACGGCCAGCAGGCCGGACTGGATCGAAGCGTGCTGCCGGTCGTCCCGGCCGCCGTAGCCCTGTACGTCCATGGAAACAAGCAGATGACGGGAAAAATCGCTGCCGCGAGCCAAGGTCATTGTCCTTTTCGGAGCCGGTAGGAGATGAGCGGAGAGTCTGCCTGCACTCCGTGACCAAGACTCCGGAAAATTCCGCGATCTGCACCGGTTCGTTAGTCAGGATCAGCGAACTTCGCTAGTCCGATCAGGTCAAGAATGGTTACTGTCCGGTATCGGTACGCGATGTAGTTCTTCACCTTCAATTGACGGACAGCCAATTGGATCGCGTCCCGGCCCGCCCCGATCAGCTTGCCGAATTCCGGCTGCGAAAGCTGGATCCCGAGCCGGATCCCGGCTTCACCCGGCGCACCGTGGCGCTCGGCCAGTTCGACCAGGACGCGGGCGAGCCGCACCGTCGTGTCGTACCCGGCGAAGTCGAGCCGGCGGCGGTTCGCCCAGTCGAGCCGGTCGGCGATCATGTGGCAGACCACCCGCCAGGCTTCTTCCCGGCGCCGCAGGAAGTGCCGGAAGTGCTCCAGCGGGATCCGGTGCACCGTCATCGCCCGGCACGCCGTCACCGTGGCCGCGCGAGGACCGTCGCGCAGCACGCCCATCTCGCCGACGAGGTCACCGCTCACCCTGATGCCCAGCAGGCTTTCCGTGCCGTTCCGGTCCGCCGCGGTGACCTTCACGCACGCCAACCGGGGCTGCTTCCCGTGCCCCAGCAGGAAAACGTGCGTGCTCGGCTCGCCCTGGTGCAGCAGCACGGTCCCGGCGGAGCACGGTTTGGGGCTCCCCAGTCTCAGCAGTTCCTCGGCCAGCGCACCCGGCAACCGGGACATGACCGTGCCACCGGGCCATTCCGCGTTGTGTTCGCCCGCACCGTCGGCCGCCACGCCGCACCCTCCTCCACGAGTCCCGGAACGACCGCCGATCCGGTTCCGTGCCCGCGAGCCCCCCTCGCGCACCCTAGACAAATACCCGGGTCGGAGGCGGTTTGTCGACGCCCGGAAAAGGACTCGGGCGCCGGTGACGGAATTCGTGGGAAAGGGCGGGTAAACCCCGGTTTCCGGAGGACTCGGCTCAGAGCTTGGCGCCGCAATCCGAGCAGAACAGCGCTCCCGGCTTGCCGCTCTCGCTGCCGCAACCACCGCAGGTCACCTTCAGCGCCAGCGACGTGCCGCACGACGAACAGAACTTGCCGCCGTCCGTCTTCAGGCCGCAGCCCGGGCAGGTGACCTTCGCTCGCGTGCCGACGTCCAGGCCCGCCGTCCAGTCCTGCTCGCGGGCCTTGTCCCAGATTTGGTCGCGCTGGGCCGCCGCCTGGGCGCGCGAGATCTCCTCGGTGACGCTGGGCGAGCAGCGCAGGCACTGGCCGATCTCCTCGTTCCAGCACTGGCTGTGGCACATCCAGTCGCCGCAGCCGCGGCACTGGCGGAAGCTCGGGGTGATCTCCGCCACCGCCGCCGCCAGGGCCCGGTCCTTGGCCGGCGAGTTCGTCGCGCGGTCGTAGCGCCACTGGTCGGCCGAATAGCTCAGGTCGCGCAGCGTGCCGCCGAAGAACGAACCCACCGCGCGGAGCACGCTTCGGCCCGTCTCGACGTTGTCGCGCTGGAAGGCGGAGCGGAACCCGTTGCCACAGCGCTCGCAGCGGAATTCGAACTGGTACCCCTGCGTGTTCGAGAGGTCCGAGAAGTTGTCCGTGAAGGGCACAGAGTCAGCCACGGCCCATCTTGGCCGCGTCGCCGCGGCCGCGGCGACGAGACATTTGCCGACAACGGTCCGGCTACCGGCCGTCACGGGGCACGAGCAGCACCAGCGGGACCAGAGCCAGCACCCCGCCGACGACCGCGACGAGCCCGTACCCGCCGCCCGCGAACAGCTGCCCGGAGCCCAGGCCGGCCAGCGCGGAGGCCGACCACACGACCGCGTCCACCGTCCCCTGCACCCGGCTGCGCGTCTCCGGGGCGAGGTCGCGGCTCAGCTGCGCGCTCCCGCCGACGAACACCAGGTTCCAGCCGTAGCCGAGCAGGAACAGCGCCACCGGCAGCCCGGACGTGTGCGCGGTCGGGGCCGCGAGCGCGGTCGCCGTCGCCAGGGCCAGCACGCCGAGGCCCGCGTTGACCGCCACGGCCGGGCCCCAGCGGTCGGCGATCCGGCCGGACAGCGGCGCCAGCGCGAACATGCCGATCATGTGCGCGCTCAGCACCCAGCCGACGGCGTCGAGGCCGTGCCCGTGGCTCTGCAGCTGCAACGGCGTCATGGTCATCACCGCGACCATGGCCAGCTGCGCGGCGACCATCGCGACCAGCGGCCGCACGACGGCGGGCGAGCGCACCGGCCCGCGTGCCGCGGTCACCGGCTTTTCCCGCGGCAGCGGGATGTGCCGCGGCAGGAGGGCCGCCGCCAGTGCCGCGCCCGCCGTGGCGAGCACGGCGACCGCGACCGGCCCGGACAGCGACGGCCAGCCGAACCCGGTGGCGGCGTCGGCGGCGGGCGCCATCAGCGCCGGGCCGGCGAGCGCGCCGACCGTCCCGGCCCAGACGACGGTGGCCAGCGCGCGGCCCCGGCGTTCCTGCGGGTAGAGGTCCGCGGCGAGGTAGCGGGACAGCTGGGCGCCGCCGTTGCCCACGCCGACGAGCAGGATGCCCAGCAGCAGCGGCAGCACCGCCGTCGCCAGCGCGCCGGTGAACGCGACCAGCGAGCCGAGCGCCGCGACGCCGTACCCGCACACCAGGACGCGGCGGCGGCCGTGGACCGGCAGCAGCAGTCCGGCGCCGAACGCGCCACCCGCGGTGCCGAGCACGCTCGCCACGCTCGGCAGTCCGCTCCAGGCCGCGCCGCTGCCGGCGGCGACGATCAGCGTGGCCGCGGTCGTCAGGCCGACCATGGCCGTGTTGAGCAGCGCGACGCCCGCGAACAGCGCCCCCATGGACCGGGTCCGGCCGGTCACCTCCGATATCCCCATGAGCAGCAACGTTAGGGAAATCCGGCCGTCGTTCGAAGGGACGATGAACGGGATTTCGCTCGCCCGGCCCCCGCTTCGGAAGGAAGATGGGGGCCATGACCTTGCGTTCGGAAAAGACGCTGGACGACGTCGACTGGCGGCTGCTGGAGCTGCTGCAGGCCGACGGGCGGTTGTCGTTCAAGGAGCTCGGCCGACGGATCAACCTGTCGGCGCCGGCGGTGGCCGAGCGGGTGCGGCGGCTCGAAGAGACCGGGGTGATCACCGGCTACCGCGCCCAGGTCGACGCGCGGCGCGCGGGCCAGCCGCTGCGGGCGTTCGTCGAGATGCGCTGCGCGCTGAGCAGCTGCCTGCTGAAGACGTCGAAGTCGGAGGACTACCCGGAGGTCGTCGAGATCCACCGGCTCAGTGGCGACCACTGCACCATGCTGAAGATCCGGGCCGCGTCCCTCGAGCACTTCGAGGGCCTGCTGGAACGGCTGGGCAAGCACGGCGAGCTGCGGTCGTCGGTGGTGCTGTCGACGCAGTTCGAGGGACGGCCGGTGCAGCCGCCGTCCGACGACTTCCTGCGCGCGACGACCTCGGAAGGCTGGTCGTGACCCGAAGGGCGGCTGAGTTCCGGGCGCCCGGCTGCTAGACGAGAGGGATGCCGATCTTCACTCGCCGGGTGCGCGCCCTCGCCGTCACCCTCGCCGCGACGGCCGGTCTCGCCGTCCCCACCCCCGCCCAGGCCGGCACGTCCGGCGCCTTCGTCGCGCTCTCCGACGTCGCACCGTCGATCCTGCAGGAAATCCGCTACGACACGCGGCACAACTTCGTCGGCCGCCGGATCGACGGGTACCGCCGGCCGCTGTGCATCCTGACCCGGCAGGCCGCCGAGGGCCTGCGGGAGGCGCAGGCCCAGCTGGTCCGGCGGGGCTACACGCTCAAGGTGTACGACTGCTACCGGCCGCAGCGCGCCGTCGACCACTTCGTGCGGTGGGCGAAGGACCTCGCGGACGAGAAGATGAAGGCGGAGTTCTACCCCAACGTCGCCAAGGACCGCCTCTTCGCCGACGGGTACATCGCCGAGAAGTCCGGGCACAGCCGCGGCAGCACCATGGACCTGACGCTGGTCCGCATCCCGCCGCCGGTCCAGCGGCCCTACGTTCCTGGCGAGCCGCTCGTCCCGTGCTTCGCGCCGCGGGAGCAGCGGTTCCCGGACAACACCGTCGACATGGGCACCGGCTACGACTGCTTCGACCCGCTCGCCCACACCGACAACCCGGCCGTCACCGGTGCCGCCCGGCAGCACCGCGACCTGCTGCGCTCGACGATGGCCGCGGCGGGGTTCCGCAACCTGCCCGAGGAGTGGTGGCACTTCACGCTGAACGGCGAACCGTTCCCGGACACGTACTTCGACTTCCCGGTGTCCCGGGGAAGCCTGCGCTGAACGAAAAGCGCCTCCTCAGTCCTGAGTGGACGGTCCCGGCGTGGCGTACCGGGCGGCGGTGGTGCGGACGGCCTCGTCGACCACCTCGGCGACGCGTTCGGCACTGACCTCCCAGCCCGGCACCAGGAGGGTCGGCCAGAAGACGTAGTTGGAGATCATGCCGAGGAACTGGGTGGCGGCGAGGTCCACGTCGTCGATCCGCACCGTTCCCGCCGCGCGCTCGGCCAGCAGGTAGCTGCGCACGGACTCGAAGTACGGCATCTTCCCGTGGACGAACTGCGCCTGGGCCAGCTCGGGGAACCGCGGCAGCTCGGCGATGACGATCCGGAACAGGTCGGTCATCCGGGTCCGGCCCAGCAGCGCGGCGTACCGGCGGCCGAGGACGCCGAGCCCGTCGGCGACGTTGCCCGCCGGCGGCGGATCCTCCTCCTCGGCGGTCGACCAGGCTTCGGTCACGATGGCGTCGAACAGCGCCGCCTTGGTCGGGAACTGCTTGAACAAGGTGGCCCGCGAAACGCCCGAGCGCTCCGCGATCCGCGCCAGCGACGTCCGGTCGTAGCCCAGCTCGAGGAACAGCGCCGTCGCGGCCGTCACGATCAGCGCGCGCTTCTCCTGGGCGACGCGCTGGTGATACGTCGGCACGACCCGGCTCATGGCCCGAGCATACGAGGTGAGTGGCTTGACTCGCCACTGCGGCCGACCTACTGTCGGGAGCATGGTGAGTCGACCGGCTCACCACCTACCGGAGGAACACCCATGCCCCGCTTCGACAACCAGACCGTGCTGGTGACCGGAGGGACCGGCGGCCAGGGCTCGAGCCACGTGCGCGCCTTCCACGCGGAGGGAGCGAACGTCGTCATCGGCGGCATCGACGCGGACCGCGGCGCCGCCCTCGCCGGCGAGCTCGGGACTCGCGCGCGCTTCGTCCGCCTCGACGTCACCGACGAGAGCTCGTGGTCCGCCGCCGTGCTGGCCGCCGAGAGCGCCTTCGGCGGCCTGAACGTGCTCGTCAACAACGCGGGCGTGCAGAACCCGCCGGCCACGATCGAGAACACCGACCAGGCCACCTGGTCGCGCATCCTCGACATCAACCTCACCGGGACGTTCCTCGGCATCAAGGCCGCGGCCCCGGCTCTGCGCCGCGCGGCAGGGGGAGCCATCGTCAACATCGCCTCGACGATGGGTCTGGGCGGCACCGCGCACTACGCGCCCTACGTCGCCAGCAAGTGGGCCGTGCGAGGCCTCACCCAGACTGCGGCACTCGAGCTCGGCCGGGACCACATCCGCGTGAACACCATCCACCCCGGCGTGATCTCGACGCCGTTCATCCACGAACCGGCCGCCGGCGCCACCGCGGCCATCGCCGAGTTCTACTCACCCGAGCCGTTCGCCATCCCCCGGCTCGGGGAGCCCGCCGACGTCACCCGGCTGCTCCTGTTCCTCACGTCGTCGGACGCGTCGTTCGTCACGGGGTCGGAGTACGTCATCGACGGCGGGCTCCTCCTCGGCCCCGCCCTCCAGGCCGAAGCCGCATGAGCAGTCCGGACCCGGCCGGGTCGTCGTCGGCCCACCTGCCCGGCCCCCTCCGGCGAGCCATCGAGATCACCCCCGCCGCGGGCACCGGGGAACGGATCATCGACATCACGACGCGGGGGCGCCGCACCGGCCGGGCACGCCGCATCGAGATCTTCTTCTACCGAGCCGCGGGCGAGACGTACCTGTGCAGCGGCGCCGGCGGTGCCGCGACCGGCTGGTACGCGAACCTCCTCGCCGATCCCGACTTCACCTTCCACCTCAAGCACGGCATCCGGGCCGATCTGCCGGCCCGGGCCACGCCGGTCACCGACCCGGCCGAACGCCAGGCCGTGCTGGCGGAGATCGTCGCGGACCTCAACCAGCCCCACGACCCCGGCACCATCCGGCCGACGCGGCTCGAAGACTGGGCCGACAGCCGGCTGATGCGCATCAGCTTCCGCGATCGGCCGTGAGCACGGGAAAGGCCCCCGCCGGAAACCCGGCGGGGGCCTTTCCCGTGTGACTCAGCTTCAGCGGAAGTCGCGGCCGAAGTCGTAGTCGTCCAGCGGAACCGCGGCACCGGTACCCGTACCGAACACGTCCGGGGTGTAGTAGCCGTCGTCGTAGGACGGGATCGCGTACGCCGCGACCCGGGCCTCCTCGGTCGGCTGCACCTGCATGTTGCGGTACTTGTTGATGCCCGTACCGGCCGGGATCAGCTTACCGATGATCACGTTCTCCTTGAGGCCCACGAGCTTGTCCGAGCGGCCGTTGATCGCCGCGTCGGTCAGGACTCGCGTGGTCTCCTGGAACGACGCCGCCGACAGCCACGAGTCCGTGGTGAGCGACGCCTTCGTGATCCCCATCAGCACCGGACGGCCCGAAGCTGGCTCGCCGCCTTCGGCGACCGCGGCCCGGTTCGTCGCCTCGAACTTGGTCCGCTCGGGCAGCTCGCCCGGCAGGAAGTCCGTGGACCCGGAGTCGATGATCGTCACCCGGCGCAGCATCTGCCGGACGATGACCTCGATGTGCTTGTCGTGGATCGACACACCCTGGGCGCGGTACACCTTCTGGACCTCGTCCACCAGGTGGATCTGCGCCTCGCGCGGCCCCATGACCCGCAGGACCTCGTGCGGGTCCGGCGTGCCCTCGAGCAGCTGCTGACCGACGTGCACGTGGTCGCCGTCGCCCAGCGGGCCGTTCGGGGTGTTCGCGAGCCGCTGCCGCTTGGACAGCTTGTCGAAGACGATCTCCTCGCCCCCGTCGTCCGGGATGAGGGTGATCTTCCAGAACCGCTCGCTCTCCTCGATCCGCACGCGGCCGTCGACGTCGGCGATGGGCGCCTTGCCCTTCGGGACGCGGGCCTCGAACAGCTCCTGGACACGCGGCAGACCGGTCGTGATGTCGTCACCGGCGACACCACCCTGGTGGAACGTACGCATCGTCAGCTGCGTACCGGGCTCACCGATCGACTGGGCCGCGACGATACCCACGGCCTCGCCGACGTCGACGAGCAGACCGGTCGCCATCGAGCGGCCGTAGCAGGTCGCGCAGATACCGACGACCGACTCGCAGGTCAGCACCGAGCGGACCTTGACCTTCGAGATGCCGCTGGAGAGCAGCTTGTCGATGGCCGGGTCGCCGATGTCGTCGCCGGCGTTCAGCACGACGTTGCCCTTGGCGTCCACCGCGTCCGTCGCGAGGTTCCGCGCGTACACGGAGGTCTCGACGTGCTGGTCGCGCAGGACCTTGCCGTCGCCGATGTCCTCGCCGATCGGCATCATGATGCCGCGGGTGGTGCCGCAGTCGACCTCGCGGACGATGACGTCCTGCGAGACGTCCACCAGACGCCGGGTCAGGTAACCCGAGTCGGCGGTCCGGAGCGCCGTGTCCGCCAGACCCTTCCGGGCACCGTGCGTCGCGATGAAGTACTCCGCCACCGACAGGCCCTCACGGAAGTTGGCCTTGATCGGACGCGGGATGTACTCACCCTTCGGGTTCGACACCAGGCCACGCATACCGGCCAGGGACCGGACCTGCGTCATGTTACCGGCGGCGCCCGACTTCACGATCATGGCGATCGGGTTGTCGTCCGGCAGCGCCGTCTCCATGATCTTGTGGACCTCTTCGGTGGCCTGCGTCCACACCTTGACGAGCTCGTTGTTGCGCTCGGCGTGCGACAGCTGACCGCGCTGGTAGCGCTTCTCCACCTGGGAGGCCTTGCCCTCGTACTCGTCGAGGATGGCCTTCTTGCCTTCCGGCACCAGGACGTCGGAGATCGCCACCGTGACACCCGAACGGGTGGCCCAGTAGAAACCGGCGTCCTTCAGCTTGTCCAGCGTCTGCGCGACCTGGGTCATCGAGTACCGCTCGGCGAGGTCGTTCACGATCGCGGCCTGCCGCTTCTTCGGCATCGGCTCGTTGATGAACGGGTAGTCCGCCGGCAGCAGCTCGTTGAACAGCACGCGGCCCAGGGTGGTCTCGGCCAGCCACGGCTTGCCCGGCTCCCAGCCCTTTTCCGCGAGCCGCGCCTCGTCGGCCTTCGCCGGCTGACGGTCGGTGATGCGGATCTTGACCGGGGCGTGCAGGCTCAGCGCCTTGCGGTCGTAGGCCATGATCGCCTCGGCCGGCGACGAGTACGCGTTGCCCGCGCCCTCGGCCGTCTCGGTGAGGCGGGTCAGGTGGAACAGACCCGTCACCATGTCCAGCCGCGGCATGGCGAGCGGACGGCCCGACGCCGGCGACAGGATGTTGTTCGCCGACAGCATCAGGATCCGGGCCTCGGCCTGCGCCTCGGCCGACAGCGGCAGGTGCACCGCCATCTGGTCACCGTCGAAGTCCGCGTTGAACGCCTCGCAGACCAGCGGGTGCAGCTGGATGGCCTTGCCTTCGACCAGCTGCGGCTCGAAGGCCTGGATGCCGAGGCGGTGCAGCGTCGGCGCGCGGTTCAGCATCACCGGGTGGCCGGTGATGACCTCTTCCAGCACGTCCCACACCTGCGGCCGCGAGCGCTCCACCATCCGCTTGGCGGACTTGATGTTCTGCGCGTGGTTCAGGTCGACCAGCCGCTTCATGACGAACGGCTTGAACAGCTCGAGCGCCATGTCCTTCGGCAGACCGCACTGGTGCAGCTTCAGCTGCGGGCCGACGATGATGACCGAACGGCCCGAGTAGTCGACGCGCTTGCCGAGCAGGTTCTGGCGGAACCGGCCCTGCTTGCCCTTGAGCAGGTCGGACAGCGACTTCAGCGGCCGGTTGCCCGGGCCGGTGACCGGACGCCCGCGGCGGCCGTTGTCGAACAGCGCGTCGACGGCCTCCTGCAGCATCCGCTTCTCGTTGTTGACGATGATCTCGGGCGCGCCGAGGTCGATCAGCCGCTTGAGGCGGTTGTTCCGGTTGATCACCCGGCGGTACAGGTCGTTCAGGTCCGACGTCGCGAAGCGGCCACCGTCCAGCTGCACCATCGGGCGCAGGTCCGGCGGGATCACCGGGACGGCGTCGAGCACCATGCCGCGCGGGTCGTTGCCGGTGGCCTGGAAGGCCGCGACGACCTTGAGCCGCTTCAGCGCGCGGAGCTTCTTCTGCCCCTTGCCGTTGCGGATGGTGTCGCGCAGGTTGTCGGCCTCGGCGTTGACGTCGAACTCGGTGGCCAGCTTCTGGATGGCCTCCGCGCCCATGCCGCCGGTGAAGTACTCGCCGTAGCGGTCGACGAGCTCGCGGTAGAGCAGCTCGTCGGCGATCAGCTGGCGGGTGTCGAGCTTCGTGAAGGTCGTCCAGACCTCCTCGAGGCGGTCCAGCTCGCGGCCGGCGCGGTCGCGGATCTGGCGCATCTCCCGCTCGCCGCCCTCCTTGACCTTGCGGCGGACGTCGGACTTGGCGCCCTCCGCCTCCAGCGCGGCCAGGTCGGCTTCGAGCTTCTGCGCGCGGGCCTCGATGTCGGCGTCACGCTTGGTCTCGAGGTTCTTGCGCTCGACGCCGATCTCGTTCTCGAGGGTCGGCAGGTCGTTGTGACGCAGCTCCGTGTTCACGCCCGTGATGACGTAAGCAGCGAAGTAGATGATCTTCTCGAGGTCCTTCGGCGCCAGGTCCAGCAGGTAGCCCAGGCGGGAGGGAACACCCTTGAAGTACCAGATGTGGGTGACCGGGGCGGCCAGCTCGATGTGGCCCATCCGCTCGCGGCGCACCTTGGCGCGGGTCACCTCGACGCCGCAGCGCTCACAGATGATGCCCTTGAAGCGGACGCGCTTGTACTTGCCGCAGTAGCACTCCCAGTCCCGGGTCGGGCCGAAGATCTTCTCGCAGAAGAGGCCGTCCTTCTCGGGCTTGAGCGTCCGGTAGTTGATGGTCTCCGGCTTCTTGACCTCGCCGTACGACCACTGACGGATGTCGTCGGCCGTGGCGAGCCCGATGCGGAGCTCATCGAAAAAGTTGACGTCCAGCACGTCTAGATCCCCTTGGGGTTGTTTCGGCTAGAGGGGTTGGCGGGCGAGCTGGGCCCCGCGGGAGGTGGGGCCCAGCTCAGCTCGCGATCAGTGCACGACGTCGTCCACCGAGGGCGACTCGTTGCGGGACAGGTTGATGCCGAGGTTCGCCGCGGCGCGCTCGAGGTCCTCGTCGTCGGAGTCGCGCATCTCGATCGCCGCGCCGTCGCTGGAGAGCACCTCGACGTTGAGGCACAGCGACTGGAGCTCCTTGAGGAGCACCTTGAACGACTCCGGGATGCCCGGCTCGGGGATGTTCTCGCCCTTGACGATGGCCTCGTACACCTTGACGCGGCCGACCACGTCGTCCGACTTGATCGTCAGCAGCTCCTGCAGCGTGTAGGCGGCGCCGTACGCCTGCATCGCCCAGCACTCCATCTCACCGAAGCGCTGGCCACCGAACTGCGCCTTACCACCCAGCGGCTGCTGCGTGATCATCGAGTACGGACCGGTGGAGCGGGCGTGGATCTTGTCGTCGACCAGGTGGTGCAGCTTCAGGATGTACATGTAGCCGACCGCGACCGGGTACGGGTACGGCTCGCCGGAGCGGCCGTCGAACAGGTTGGCCTTCCCGTTCTCCTTGACCATCCGCTCGCCGTCGCGGTTCGGCTTGGTCGCGCTGAGCAGCCCGGTGAGCTCCTCTTCCTTCGCGCCGTCGAACACCGGGGTGGCGGTGTTCGTGCCCGGCGCGACGTCGCGGAGCTCGGGCGAAAGGTTCTTCGCCCAGTCCGGGTCGCCCTCGATCGTCCAGCCCTGCGAGGCCAGCCAGCCCAGGTGCAGTTCGAGGATCTGGCCGATGTTCATCCGTCGCGGCACACCGTGGGTGTTCAGGATGATGTCGACCGGGGTGCCGTCCTCCATGAACGGCATGTCCTCGACCGGCAGGATCTTGCCGATGACACCCTTGTTCCCGTGCCGGCCGGCGAGCTTGTCGCCCGGCTGGATCTTGCGCTTCTGGGCCACGTAGACGCGGACCAGCTCGTTGACGCCGGGCGGCAGCTCGTCGTCGTCCTCGCGCGAGAACACGCGGATGCCGATGACTTTGCCGGTCTCGCCGTGCGGCACCTTCAGCGAGGTGTCGCGGACTTCGCGGGCCTTCTCGCCGAAGATCGCGCGGAGCAGGCGCTCCTCCGGGGTCAGCTCGGTCTCGCCCTTCGGCGTGACCTTGCCGACCAGGATGTCGCCGTCGCGGACCTCGGCACCGATGCGGATGATGCCGCGCTCGTCGAGGTCAGCGAGGACCTCTTCGGAGACGTTCGGGATGTCCCGGGTGATCTCCTCGGCGCCCAGCTTCGTGTCGCGGGCGTCGATCTCGTGCTCCTCGATGTGGATCGACGTCAGCACGTCGTCCTGCACCAGGCGCTCGGAGAGGATGATCGCGTCCTCGTAGTTGTGGCCCTCCCACGGCATGACCGCGACCAGCAGGTTCTTGCCGAGCGCCACCTCACCGTTTTCGGTGGACGGGCCGTCGGCGATGACCTGGCCGGCTTCGACCCGGTCGCCCTCGTTGACGATCGGGCGGTGGTTGAAGCAGGTGCCGTGGTTCGAGCGGCGGAACTTGTAGAGGCTGTAGCTCTTCCGCGTGCCGTCGTCGTGCATGACCGTGATCAGGTCGGCCGACAGCTCCTCGACCACACCCGACTGCTCGGCGACGAGCATGTCGCCGGAGTCGATCGCGGCGCGCAGCTCCACGCCGGTGCCGACGTACGGCGCCTGGCTGCGGAGCAGCGGCACGGCCTGACGCTGCATGTTCGCGCCCATCAGCGCGCGGTTCGCGTCGTCGTGCTCGAGGAACGGGATCATCGCCGTCGCGATCGAGACCATCTGCCGCGGCGACACGTCCATGTAGTCGATGTCGAGCGGGTCGATCAGCTCGACCTCGCCGCCCTTGCGGCGGGCCATGACCCGGTCTTCGACGAAGGTGCCGTCGTCCGAGATCGGCGCGTTGGCCTGGGCCTTGACGAACCGGTCTTCTTCGTCCGCGGTCAGGTAGTCGATCTGGTCGGTGACCCGGCCCTCGACGACCTTGCGGTACGGCGTCTCGATGAAGCCGAACGGGTTGACCCGCGCGTACGAGCAGAGCGAGCCGATCAGGCCGATGTTCGGGCCTTCCGGCGTCTCGATCGGGCACATCCGGCCGTAGTGCGACGGGTGGACGTCGCGGACCTCCATGCCGGCGCGCTCACGCGACAGACCACCCGGGCCCAGCGCGTTGAGGCGGCGCTTGTGGGTCAGGCCGTCGATCGGGTTCGTCTGCTGCATGAACTGCGACAGCTGCGAGGTGCCGAAGAACTCCTTGATCGCCGCGCCGATCGGGCGGATGTTGATCAGGGTCTGCGGGGTGATCGCCTCGACGTCCTGCGTGGTCATGCGCTCGCGGACGACGCGCTCGGTGCGCGACAGGCCGACCCGGATCTGGTTCTGGATCAGCTCGCCGACCGTGCGGATGCGGCGGTTGCCGAAGTGGTCGATGTCGTCGGTCTCGACCGGGATCTCGGTCCCGTTCGCGGCGGTCATCTTGTCCTCGCCGGCGTGCAGCCGGACCAGGTACTCGATGATCGTGACGATGTCCTCTTCGGTCAGCGTCCCGTTGTCGATCGGCGTCGACAAGCCCAGCTTCTTGTTGACCTTGTACCGGCCGACCTTGGCCAGGTCGTAGCGCTTCGCCTTGAAGAACAGGTTCTCCAGCAGGGTCTGCGCGCTCTCCTTCGTGGGCGGTTCGCCCGGGCGGAGCTTGCGGTAGATGTCGAGCAGCGCCTCGTCGGTGCCGGCGGTGTGGTCCTTCTCGAGGGTGGCGAGCAGCGTCTCCGAGAAGGAGAAGCGCTCGCGGATCGCCTCGGTGGTCCAGCCGAGCGCCTTCAGCAGCACGGTGACGGGCTGGCGGCGCTTGCGGTCGATGCGGACGCCGACGGTGTCGCGCTTGTCGACGTCGAACTCCAGCCAGGCACCCCGGCTCGGGATGACCCGGACGCTGAAGACGTCCTTGTCGGAGGTCTTGTCGATGTCCTTCGAGTAGTAGACACCCGGCGAGCGGACCAGCTGGGACACCACGACACGCTCGGTGCCGTTGATGACGAAGGTGCCCTTGTCGGTCATCACCGGGAAGTCGCCGAGGAAGACCGTCTGGCTCTTGATCTCGCCCGTGTTGTTGTTGACGAACTCCGCCGTGACGAACAGCGGGGCCGCGTACGTCATGTCCTTGTCCTTGCACTCCTCGATCGAGGCCTTGACCTCGTCGAAGCGCGGGGCGGAGAAGGACAGGGACATCGAACCGGAGAAGTCTTCGATCGGCGAGATCTCGTTGAGGACCTCTTCGAGGCCGCCGACCGGGTTCTCTTCACCTTCCTCGACACGGCGCTGGAACCACGCTTCGTCCCCGGTGAACCACTGGAACGACTGGATCTGGACGTCGAGCAGGTTGGGGGTGTTCAGGGGTTCGCGAATCTTTGCGAAGGAAACCCGCTTGGGCGCGCCGGGGATTCCCGTGGCCTCCGAGCGAGATTCAGCCGAGGTGGTCGCAGCAGTGGCCTGGTTCGCGGGAGAGACTGCCAAGATGCGTCCTTCCGGGGACAATGAGCGGTGACGGCCGCCATAGCAACAGCTATCAGCGACTGTCAAGGGTGCCGTGTGCCCACTATCCTAACTACCGGCTCCGGGCAGCCTGAAAGAGGGCAGCGCAAAGAGACAGTCTAGCCCGAACGTCGCGGCTTGTCCAGGGGGCGCTCCCGATGGGGCCCAGCCTGCTTCGCAACGTCTTCAGGTATGCCTCCGGGCGAGCCGGTGGTCCCTCCCGCAAGGGCCCCGGTTTCGCCGTCGGGAGTAAGCGTGACCCCACCGGCGCTTCCAGTCAAGATGCCACACGGGGGTCCCGCCGGTTGGCGCAGCGTGGAAGAGGTTCAGCGGAGCGTGAGCGGCCGAATATCATTCCAGCTACCGGCCGGTAACGCCACCTTGGGGGTCCTACCTGGGGTTTTACGGCGTGATGTGGGTCATGGCGCGGCCCGCGAGGCCGGAGGGAGCCCGGGCGTGTCGGTGGGGATTTTTCGGGGTCCGGGCGCTGCGGCGGGGTCGCCGCGGGGGCGGCGGAGAGCGCTTCCAGGGCGGTGGCGGCACGGGGCCGGGTGATCGTGGGGTGGTGGTCGCGGGGCGGTGGTCCGGGCACGGGGGCGGGCCGGCTCGAGGCGCGCCGGCGAGGGCCACCGGGGGCCGGGGCTCACCGGGGGCCGGGGCTCACCGGCGGCCAGGGCTCACCGGCGGCCAGGGCTCACCGGGCGCCGGGGCACACCCGCGGCCGGGACTCCTCAGCGGCCACGCCAGCCGAGGCGGCCAGGCGCACCGGCAGCCACGCCAACCGAGGCAGCCCAGCGGGCCGCCGTCGCCGCGGGTGGACGGGCCTCCTCCCCCGGCGACTCGATCTGCCGGCCGTGGCGCACCCACCGCCCCCGGCACCCGGGGCAGCCGGCCGCGTCCGCCGGACCTCTCAGGGCCGCGCCGCCCTCCACTGCGGCGCGAACACACCTCTTACTACTCACTCCCGGCGTCCCGGTCACCGATCGGCACGGCACCCCACCGCCCGGCGATCACCAGTCCGCCTTCACCGCCCTACGAGAACACCTTCCACGCCGCCGCCAGCTCGACCCTCGAGGTGAGGTTCATCTTCTGGAACACCTTCTTCAGGTGGAACGCCACCGTGTGCCGGGAGATGAACAGCTGTCTGCCCACCTCGTTGTTCGTGTGGCCCTGGCTCACCAGCTCCGCCACCGCGAACTCCGTGTTCGTCAGCCCGTGTGGCACGGTTCCTTCGCACTCGACCGTCCGGGTCGTGCCGCGGCGGACGCCGTACTCGCGGAGCTTGTTCACCACCCGGGCCGAGTCGCGGGTGGCGCTCACCGCCGCGTACGTGTCCAAGACCGACTCGAGGATCCGGATCGTCCGGTCACGCTCGGAGCAGCGGACGGCCAGCAGGCTCGCCAGGTCCTCGCGTGCCGAGGCCGCGCACCACCGGTCGGGGTGGATGTCGGCCGCTTCGTGGAGCTTGGCCGCGTCCTGCTCCAGCAGGCCCGCCGCGTGCAGGGCCGATCCGCGGATGACACTGAACTCCGGCTGCTCGGCGACCAGGGCCGCCGACTCTTCCACCGCGGCCTTCGCCAGGTCGGGCGCGTCCAGCTTGGCGCACGCGCGGACCAGCCAGGACGCTGCCGCCGGTTCGGACACCAGCAGCTGTCTCAGCACCACCGGGTTCGTGACGATGCCGGCGATGAGGCTCGCCGCGCTCTCCACGCCGCTGCGGGCCTCCACCGCCTGCGCGGCCACCCACGCTCCCGGCGCCTGCCCGAAGTACCCGAGCAGGGCTTCGTCCGACAGCTTGTCGACGAAGTGGCGGCACGCCCGCATGTCCGCGCGCCGGAGCGCGCCCAGCGCGAGCACCACGTAACTGGGCGGCCGCAGCGACCGGTCGCCACACCGCTCGGCGATGCGCAGGCCCGTGCTGATCTCGTCCATCGCGTCGTCGACGCTGCCCATGGCGAACAACAGGCTGCCCCGGACGTTGTGCGCGACGGCGGTCATGCGGTCGGAGGCTGCCCCGCCCCGGTCCGCGGCCGCCTCCGCCGACTCGAGCACCCGGCGGCCCGCGTCGAGGTCACGGGCCTTGATCAGCAACCCGACGTACCAGAACTGAGCCAGCTGGCTCAGTTCGTCGGATTCCCGGCGGTTGCCCGTCGCCGCTTCCTTGGCGCAGTGCAACCCGGCGTCGAGCCGGCCGTTGAACCACGACGAAGCGGAGCGGCGGAGGAAACCAGCGGTGTCGCAGGACCGCTGCATCAAATCATCACCGAATCCGAAGAACGGATTCTGTGGCATTTGCAAGTTGGGTACGTCCAACATCGATCGGCTATCCCCCAGGCATAGACGAAGCGGAATCGATGGCGGCGCGCCGCGCTCGAACGGAATTGTTCTCCGGCACCGAGCGTGAACGGCGCGCCCCATAAGGGCCGTCCCCCCCACTTTGAAGCGCACCGCGTCGAAAAAGTTTTCGGGCGGGCGCGGAATGTTCAGTCAGCGTGTGGCGGCACCCCAGAAAGCGCATGGGGGCGCGCCACCCCAACCTCCCCAGGTTGCTACGTCAGAAATTAACAGCTTGCTTGGCCCACAGTAGCTTCGGCACGACCCTTCGTCATCGCCCATGTGACCCCGATCACACTGCTCCCGAAAGCGTGTCGACCTCGGTATTCCTTGTCGCGCAACGGAATTCACGCTCAGTTCACAGCCTTCATCAACCCGATGGCCTAGCGGGCCGAACGGTTAGTAGTCAACAAACCGTTCGGTCGGCCGATGTTCACGGTAACGGTGGACTGAACCATTGCCGCGGGCCTGGTCACCGCGGGGGGAACACGAAAACGCCGGAGCCGGTCCGGCTCCGGCGCCACGGCGCGCGCTGGCGCGATCAGCTCAGCGCGTTCGGCGAATCGGCGGACAAGTGCAGGAGCGCCCGCGCGGCCAGGCGGTAACCGAAGGCGCCGAGGCCGACCACCACGCCGCTCGCCAGCGGGGCGATGACCGACTCGTGCCGGAACTGTTCGCGCGCCCACACGTTGCTCAGGTGGACCTCGATCCACGGCGGTTCGTAGCTGGCCAGCGCGTCGCGCAGGCTCCAGCCGGCGATCATCAGCGCACCCGGGTTCACGATCGCGCCGACCGTGCGGCCGCGGTGCTCGTGGATCGCGCCGACCAGCTCGCCTTCGCCGTCACGCTGGACCGACACGACGTCCCACCCACGAGGACGCACCTCCTCGGCGACCATTTTCTCGATGTCGGCCAGCGTGTCGGTGCCGTAGATCTCCGGCTCGCGCCGGCCCAGCACACCCAGGTTGGGACCGTTCAGCAGAAGGACCTCGGGCAACGGGACACACCTCGCTCAGCAGGGGGCCGGACCCCCTCATGCTGTCGGCGCGGGCCGCGGGGGCCCAACCCCCACGTTGATAGTTGCGGCCGGTGACCTATCAGGTCGGGGGATGCCCACCCGGCCGCCGGGAACTTAGGCTCCGGCCGAGGCTTGTCCGGCGATCCGGGAATGGAGTTCCTCCGCAGTGACGACCAACGTGACCGAAAAGACGCCCAGCAACGAATCGCTGCGCTCCCCGCTCCCCCCGGAGTTCGTCCGGCGCGAAGACCCGTTCCACGTGCCGCCCGCTTTGGTGGCCGTCGCCGAACAAGGCCCCGTCGCCCGGGCGACACTGGCCGCAGGCGATCCGTTCTGGCTCGTGTCCGGGTACGAGGAAGCGCGCGCGGTGTTGTCGGACCCGCGTTTTTCCTCCGACCGGTTCCAGTACCACCCGCGGTTCAAAGAACTGTCGCCCGAATTCCGGGAACGCCTGCGGGACGACAAGGCGCGGGCCGGGTCGTTCATCAACATGGACCCGCCCGAGCACACCCGGTACCGGAAACTGCTCACCGGGCAGTTCACCGTCCGCCGCATCCGCGAACTCGGCGCCCGGATCGACGAGATCGTCGCCGGCCGGGTGGACGCCATGCTGGCCGGCGGGACCACCGCCGACCTGATGACCGAATTCGCGTTCCCCGCGCCGTCGCTGATGATCTGCGAGCTGCTCGGCGTCCGGTACGAGGACCGGGCGGGGTTCCAGCAGCGCGCGGCGGCCCTGCTGCAGATGAACGCGCCGGTCGCGGAGGCGGTGAAGAACGCCGACGCCCTGCGCGCGTTCATGCAGGCGCTGGTGACCGACAAGCGCGAGCACCCGGCCGGCGACCTCATCTCCGGCCTGATCCACCACGCCGGCGCCGACCCCGCGCTCACCGACGACGAGCTGATCAACATCGCCAACCTGCTGCTCATCGCCGGCTACGACACCACGGCGAGCATGCTGGGGCTGGGCATCTTCGTGCTGCTGCAGCGCCCGGACCAGCTCGCCACGCTGCGGGACGACCCGTCCCGCGTCACCGACGCCGTCGAGGAGCTGCTGCGCTACCTGTCCGTGGTGAACCCGGGCATCTTCCGGTTCGCCAAGGAGGACCTGGAGTTCGGCGGCCAGCACATCCCGGCCGGCTCGACAGTGGTGGTCTCGGTGGTGGCGACCAACCGCGACGCCCGGCAGTGGCCGAACCCGGACCTCGACCTGACCCGCCCCCGCGGCCCGCACCTGGCCTTCGGCCACGGCGTCCACCAGTGCCTCGGCCAGCAGCTGGCCCGGATGGAGATGCAGGCGGGCTACGCCGAGCTGCTGCGCCGGCTGCCCAACCTGCGGCTGGCCGTGCCGCCCGAGGAGGTCCCGCTGCGCAACGACATGCTGACGTACGGCGTGCACTCGCTGCCGGTCGAGTGGGACGCCCCCTAAGCCTCTGAAGACAAGGCCAAGGCCCGGACCGTCGACGGCGGTCCGGGCCTTGGCGTGTCCGGAGGGGCATCACCCGTGTCCAGAGGGGCGACACGCGTGATTGGAGGGGCATCACGCGTGATTGGGAGGGCGACACGCGTGATTGGAGGGGCGACACGACGGAAACCGGCTCCCCGCCGCACTGCCTGGGGGTATGCGGTGCGGCGGGGAGCCGGTGGTGGGGGCGTCGTCAGGCGACGAAGCGGGCGATCGAGTCCGCCAGGGACTCGGCGTCCACGCCGAACAGGCGGTCGTGTTCCTCGGCCGTTCCGTAGACGCGGGCCTCGCGGTCGCGCCAAGTGCCGAACGAGCGCAGGCGGTGGGGGACGTCGCCCAGCGCTTCGGTCACCTCGAACGCCGACGTGCCGCGCAGGTACGGCTCGACCAGCACGACGTTCGGGGCCGCCGCGGTCACCGCCGCGCGCAGGCCCGCGTGGTCGAACGGGCGGATCGCCGAGGCGTACAGCACCGTCACGTCCGCCGTCGCCGTGGCGGCCAGTACCTGGTCCAGCACCGGCCCCACCGCGACCACCACGCCCGCGCCGCCGCGGCGCAGCACCGTGAACCCGTCCGACACCGGCACCGCTTCGCTGTTGGCGCGCTCGGACAGCCGGACGTACACCCGGTTGTCGCCGGCGATCGCCTTGCTCAGCAGCGGGCCGACCTCGTCCTCGTGGCCCGGGACGTACACCGTCCAGCCCGGGAGCGTGTCCAGCAGGGCGACGTCGCCCGGTGCCTGGTGGGTGCGGCCCCACGACGGGTCGTCGTAGGAGGCGCCCACGCTGACCAGCACCGCGCCGACGTCCTGGTGGCCGAGGCCGATCTTGAGCTGCTCGAACGGCCGCTCGATCAGGAACGGCGCGTACGTGTGCACCACCGGCCGCTGGCCGGCCAGCGCGAAACCGCCGGCGATGTCGATCATCGCCTGCTCGCGGATGCCGAAGTTGTGCACGCGGTCCGGGAAGTCCTTCTTCACCTCCCAGAAGAACCACGACGAGATGTCGGCGGTCAGCATGACCACCCGCGGGTCCGCGGCCAGCGACTCGATCACCGTCTCGGCGAAGACGGTCCGCATCTGCTTCCGGGTCACCTGGGCGGTCATGCGCCGGCCCCTTCCTCGATCGGGAGGATCTCCGCGACGACGGCCCGCGGCCGCCCGTCGGTTTCCCCGGTCAGTGCCTTCTCCAGCGCGTCGTGGTCGCGGCCGTCGACCGTGGTCGCGGCCCAGCCCTCCAGCTCGAAGCGCCCGGCGATGCCGCCCGGCCAGCCGAGGCTCGCCGTCTTGTTGTCGATGACGATCGCGGTGAGGCGGTCGAGCCCGAGCCGTCCGGCGATCGCCATCGTCTCGTGGTTGCTGCCTTCGTCGAACTCGCCGTCGCCCATCAGGACGAACACGCGGGCGTCGCGGCCTTGGGCGCGCAGCCCGAGCGCGGTGCCGACGCCGAGCGGGAGCCCGTGGCCGAGCGAGCCGCTGCTGATCTCAACGCCGGGCGCCAGGGTGCGGTCCGGGTGCATGCCGAGCGGCGAACCCCACTCCCGCCAGGTGTCCAGCGTCTCCGGCGCCATGAACCCCTTCGCGGCGAGCACCGCGTAGTAGGCCATCGGGCCGTGGCCCTTGGAAAGGTAGAACCGGTCACGGCCGGGGTCGTCGATGTTCGACGGCGACACGTTGAGCACGCGTTCGTAGAGCACCCAGATCGCGTGCAGCGTCGATGCCGCGGCCCAGCCGTGCTTTTCGTCCCCCGTCATCCGGCCGAACAGGCCGCGGAGGTTCTCTTCGGTCATCTGCATGGTTTCGGGCTTCCTCACTCGGGCTTGCGCGCGGTCAGCAGGACGTACCCGAGCGACGGTTCCTCGCTGAACGCGCGGAACCGGCCGAGGGTGACCTCGAACTGCGCGGCCTCGATGTGCTGCAGGGCCTGTTCCCGCAGTTCCTCGAACCGCTCCGCCGCCTTGGCCCACGACGGCCGGGTGTACTGGCTGACGTCTTCGGCGGATTCGGGCTCGAGGCCGGCTTCGCGCAGGTGGGCCTGGTACTCGTCGAGCGAGACGACCGCCACCACGCCCTTGCCGACTTCGCGGACGCGCTCGGCGTCGGCTTCCAGTCCGGCGGGGCTCGGCACGAGCAGGAAGTCGCCGAGGGCCAGCCGCCCGCCCGGGCGCAGCACGCGGGCCGCCTGGCGGATCACGTGCCAGCGGTCCGGCATGTGGTGCAGGGACTCCAGCGCCCAGACCACGTCGAACGAGCCGTCCTCGTACGGCAGCTCCATCGCGTCGGCGTACTCGAAGACGACCCGGTCGTCGACGTCGGCCTTGTACGCGCGGTCGTTCGCGCGTTCCACCTGCTTCTCGCTGATCGAGATGCCGGTGACCATGACGTCGTTCGCGGTCGCCATCCGGATCGCCGGCTCACCGTTGCCGCAGCCGATGTCGAGCAGCCGGTCGCCCGCGTGCAGCGGCAGCATCCCGGTCAGCCGGTCGGTCAGCCGGGTGGTGGCCTCTTCGAGCGTCACGGACGGGTCGTCCCAGTAGCCGTGGTGCAGATTTTCGCCCCAGAGCTGGTCGAGCAGGTCCGCGAAAGCGTCGTAGCCCTTACCAATCTCGTTCGGAGTCGGCTTCGTCACCAGTACCCCTAAGCATCGTTTCGCGTGACCGCGTGACGATCAACGCCTGGCCTGCAAGGTCTTCCGGAGACTAAGTCAGGCGCGCCCGACCGGGCATCCCTCGTTCTGATAGCGCTTCGACCGTCTACATCGGACCCGAAGGTGAGCACTGCCAGGTTGGGGGATGCCCGGCCGGGCGGCCCTTCCCTACCGTCCGAACCGGGCACGCTCCACGCGAACGGAAGGGATGGCCATGACCGCCACCGCCAGGCCTTCGGCCGAGCCGGTCGACCTGTTCTCACCGGAAGTGGTCGCCGACCCGTTCGGCTGGTACGCGCGGTTGCGCGAGGAGCCGTTGCCGCACACCGGGACGCTGAACATCGGCACCATGATGGGCGGGCCGGACATGTGGCTGGCCACCCGCTACGAGGACGTGCTCACCGTCCTCACCGACCCGCGGTTCCTCACCAACCCGCCGGCGGACTCGCCGCTGGCCGACATCCGCGACGGCGTCTTCAAGGCGATGAACTTCCCCGAAGACCTCATCCCGTGGATGGCCAACAAGCTCAACACCGCCGACGGCGAGGACCACACGCGGCTGCGCAAGCTGGTCTCGTACGCGCTGACCGCGCGCCGCGTCAACGCGCTGCGCCCGCGCGTCGAGAAGATCACCGAGGACCTGCTCGACAAGATGGCGGAGCAGGGCAAGGACGGGTCGCCGGTCGACATCGTCGAGGAGTTCTGCTTCCCGCTGCCGGTCACGGTCATCTGCGAGCTGGTCGGCATCGACGAAGCCGACCGTGCGGCCTGGCACGCCTGGGGCAACGCGATGGCGACAATGGACGGCCCCAGCATCCCGCCCGCCCTGCGCACGTGCATCGCCCTCTCGCGCGAGCTGATGGCGCGACGGCGCGTCGAGCCGAAGGACGACCTGGTCACCGCGCTCGTGCAGGCCCAGGCCGAGGACCCGGCCCGGGTGTCCGACGACGAGATCGTCGGGATCCTGTTCAGCCTCGTCACGGCCGGGCACCAGACGACGACGTACCTGATCGGGAACTCGGTGCTCTTCCTGCTGGAGCACCCCGACCAGCTGGCCCGGCTGAAGGCCGAGCCGGCGCTGTGGGCCCAGGCCGTGCGCGAGCTGCAGCGCCTGGGACCGCTCCAGTTCACGCAGGCGCGTTTCCCGTCGGAGGACGTCGAGCTGGGCGGGGTCACGATCCCGCGGGGGACGCCGGTCGCGCCGCTGCTGCTGGCCGCCAACACCGACCCGCGCAAGTTCGCCGAGCCGGACAAGCTGATCGTCGACCGGCTGTCCGTCGCCAACGAGATGCACCTGTCCTTCGGCAAGGGCATCCACCGCTGCCTGGGCCAGCACCTCGCCTACCAGGAGGCCGAGGTCGCGCTGCACGGGCTGTTCACCCGGTTCCCGGACCTGGCACTGGCCGTGCCGCGCGAGGAGATCCCGTGGATCCTGCGGCCGGCGTTCACCCGGACCAAGACGCTCCCCCTCAAGCTCGCTTAGCTCCGAAAGGCAGCCCCCGCCGTGCACCGACCAGACGCCGAAAAGTGGCTACGCCGTTTTGAGCGGGCACCGGACGCGCGAGCCCGGCTCGTGTGCCTGCCCCACGCCGGCGGCTCGGCCAGTTTCTTCTTCCCGCTCGCCAAGGCCCTCGCCCCCGCGGTGGAGGTGCTGGCGGTCCAGTACCCGGGCCGCCAGGACCGGCGGCACGAGCCCCCCGTCGACAGCATCGGCGGGCTGGCGAACCGGCTGCGGGAAGTGCTGCGCCCGCTCGACGACCGGCCGCTGGCGCTGTTCGGGCACAGCATGGGCGCGATCATCGGCTACGAACTGGCGTTGCGGATGACCGAAGGCGGGCGGCCCGCGCCGGTGCACCTGTTCGCGTCCGGGCGGCGGGCGCCCTCGCGCTACCGCGACGACGACGTGCGCGGGGTGTCGGACGAGCGGCTCGTCGCCGAACTGCGGAAGCTGGGCGGCTCCGACGCGGCCATGCTCGCCGACCCCGAGCTGCTGGCCATGATCCTGCCCGCGATCCGCGCCGACTACCGCGCGGTCGGGACCTACCGGCACGAACCCGGACGGCGGCTGGACTGCCCGGTCACGGTGTTCACCGGCGACCGCGATCCGCGGGTGTCGATCGAGGAGGCCCGTGCCTGGACCGACCACACCACCGGGCCCACCGACCTGCGGGTGCTGCCGGGCGGGCACTTCTTCCTGGTCGACCAGGCCGCCCCGATGATCGCGACGATCACCGGCAAGCTGGCCGGCGTCGCGCTGGCCACGGGAGGCAACTCGTGACGCGAGCCGCGGTCCGGCGGGCGCTGGCGCCCAGCGAGAGCATCCACGCCGCCAAAGAGGCCTACATCGGGTACACCGTGCGTGCCGAGGGCCGGCTCGACCCGGACGCGCTGACCACGGCGTTCGAAGCGGTCTGCCGGGCCTACCCCCAGCTCTCGGCCCGGGTGGAGTTCACCGACGAAGGCGCCGTGCTCACCGAGTCCGACGCGACGCCGGAGATCCGGTTCGCCGACGGCGACCCGTCCCGGCCCCTGGCCGGGCTGGACCTCGACCAGAGCCGGTCGCTGAGCGCGCTCAACGTCGTCCGCGACGGCGACGAAGCCGCCGTCTGCCTGGCGATCCAGCACAGCGTCGCCGACGCCCACCACGCCATGGCGCTCCTCTCGGCGCTGTGGGCCGGCTACACCGACGTCGTCGAGGGCGTGCCGCTCGACCTGGGCCGGCACCCGTACCCGCGGTCGCTGGAAGACCTGCTGGCCGAGCGCGGCATCCACGGGAGCGGCCCGGCGACGGCGCCACCGGCACCGGCACCGGCCGACCGGCCGGATCCCGTCGTCCGCCCCGTGGTCCAGCTCCGGCTGAGCGAGGCCGAGACGACGGCGCTGGCGAACCTCGGGCACCGCGAGAAGGTGACGATCAACGGCCTGGTGTCGGGTGCGGTCCTGCTCGCCGAGGCCGAACTGCGCGACCTGCCGCTGACCGACCTCGTCTACCGGTACTCGGTGAACCTGCGCGACCGCCTGACTCCCCCGGTCGGCGCGACCGAGGGCACGAACGTGCTCGGCGGCGTCGGCTTCACGGTGACGGACGGGATCGCGCACGACGCCGTCGCGATCGGCCGGGCCGTCGGCGAGCAGCTGCGGGCCGGGCTGGCCGACGGCTCGGTGCAGCGCAGCATCCTGGACATGTTCAGCAGGCCCGCCGCGGCGAAGCCGTGGGACCCGAAGCTCGCGCTCGCCGTGGTCAGCATCATGAACTGGGGTGTCGCCCCGCCGCTGCGCACCCCGGACGGCCTGCGGCTGACCAACCTGCACTCGGCGTCCCGGATGCGGGAGACCATCGCGCTCGGCGGCTACGTGCTGAGCGGCTTCGGCGGCCGGATCGGCCTCGACCTGGGCTGGCCCGAGGGCGATCCGTCGGTGCCGCAGCGCGTCGAGTCCCTGCGCGAACGGCTGGCCCGCCTGACTCGTGACCTGTGAGGTTCCCGTGACGGACACGGACGTCGTCATCGTCGGCAACGGCCCGATCGGCGCCACCCTGTCGGTGCTGCTGGCCCAACGCGGCTGGCGGGTGACTGTGCTCGAGCGCCGGCCCCGGCCGTACAAGCTGCCGCGGGCGACGAGCTTCGACGGCGAGACCGCCCGGCTGCTGGCCGCCACCGGGATCGGCCCGGACCTCGGGCGGATCACCGCGCCCGCCAACGGCTACCAGTGGCAGACCGCCGACGGGCAGACGCTGCTGGACATCGCCTTCACCACCGAAGGACCGTACGGCTGGCCGGACGCCAGCACCATGCACCAGCCCGCGCTCGAAGAGCTCATCGCGGCCCGGGTGGAGGAACTGCCGGGGATCACCGTGCTGCGCGGGCACGAGGTCGTGGCCATCGCCGACAGCGAGCACGTCCAGGTGACCGCCACCGACTCCGACGACGTTCCGCGGACGCTCTCGGCGAAGTGGGTCGTGGGCTGCGACGGCGCCAACAGCTTCGTGCGCGAGCACCTCGACGTGCCGGTGACCGACCTCGGCTTCTCGTACGAGTGGCTGCTCTGCGACGTCCAGCTGAACGAGCCGCGCGAGTTCGTCCCGACCAACGTGCAGATCTGCGACCCGGCCCGGCCCACGACACTGGTCGGCAGCGGCCCCGGCCGCCGTCGCTGGGAGTTCATGCGCCTGCCGGGCGAAAGCGCGGCCGAGCTCAACAAGGACAAGACGGCGTGGCGGTTGATGGCACCCTTCGGCGTCACTCCCGAGACCGCCACTTTGCCGCGCAGCACCACCTACATCTTCCAGGCCCGGTGGGCCGACCGGTGGCGGGTGGGGCACGTCCTGCTCGCCGGCGACGCCGCGCACCTCATGCCGCCCTTCGCCGGGCAGGGCATGTGCTCCGGCGTCCGCGACGTCACGAACCTGGCGTGGAAGCTGGACCTCACGCTCCGCGGCCTGGCTTCCGAGTCTCTTTTGGACAGTTACGGGGACGAGCGCCGCGAGCAGGCTCGCGAGGCCATCCTGGCGTCGGTCCAGCTGGGCCGGGTGATCTGCGTGACGGACCCGGCGGCCGCCGCCGAGCGGGACGCCACCGTGCTGGCCAACCGGCGCGGCAAGCCGGCGGGCCGTCCGGAGCCGGCGAAACCGCTCACCGGCGGGCTGCGGCACGAAAGCCCGGGCGCGGGCGTGGTCGTGCCGCAGGGCCGGGTGCGGGTGGGTGACGCCACCGGGCCCTTCGACGACGTCGTCGGCCGGGGTTTCGTGCTGCTGACCACCGAGTCGCCGGACCCGGGTTTCCTCGCCGAGCTCGGCACCCACGTCGTCCGGCTGGACAGCGAGCTGGACGTCGACGACGTCTACCGCCCGTTCCTGGCGCGCTTCGGCGCGGCTTCGGTGCTGGTGCGCCCGGATTACCACGTCTTCGGCACCGCCGGCCCGGGCGGGCTCGACGCCCTGGCCGGCGCCCTGCGCGACCGGCTGCGCGCCGCGGTGCCGACCGGCTGATCCGGGCGCGACGGAAAAGGCCGGTCCCGCGGGACCGGCCTTTCTCGTACCGCACTCAGAAGCTGCGCATGCCGGCCATCAGGCTGCGCAGTTCCACCGTCAGGTAGTTGCTGTGGGACAGCAGGGACATCAGCTGGCTCAGCGTCGTCCAGAGGAAGCGGTCGTCGGGGTCGGGGGCGAAGCCGTCCTCGACCTCGATCACCAGGTAGCGGTTCTGCGCGTGGTAGAACCGGCCGCCTTCCTCGGAATGCACGACGTCGAGCCGCACGCGGCCGGTCGGCGCGGCCAGTGCGTAGTCGAGGTACGGCGGGCGGTACTCCGCCGGCGCGTCGGCGTAGTTGCCGGGCTGGCAGTGCACGGTCGCGGTCAGCTCGGCGATGTTGAGCGTGCCCGCGTCGCTGCGGGCCTGCACCAGCGCGTGCAGCGTGCCGCCGATCCGCTTGACCAGCAACGCGAGCAGGCCGGACTGCCGGGGCGCCACCAGCGGCTGGGTCCACGCGGTGACCTCGCGGTTGCTGGCTTCCACGGCCACCGCGACGACGTCGAAGTACTTGCCGTCCCGGTGGTCGATGACGTCGTGGCCGAGCCGCCAGCCGTCCTCGGCGATCTCCTTGAGCGGCACGCGGCGCTGCACCAGCTCCTGGCGGGCGCGCACCTCGGTGAGCCAGCTGAGGATGTGGCCCGGGTCGTGCACGGACCGGCCGCGGCCGGACAGCGAACGGTGGACCGCCTCGACGAACGAGCCGTCGCCGTCGGTCCGGTCGTCCGGCCGCGCCAAGGCGGGCGGGACGCACGCGAGGACGGTCCGGGAGTCCATGTTCACCATGTGGTCCAGCCGCAGCAGGCGCCGGATCTGGTCGAGCGTCAGCCAGCAGAAGTCTTCGTCCAGCGCGACGTCGTCGTCGGTCTCGACGACGATGTTGCGGTTGCGCTTGTGCAGGAACCACGAACCCTGCTCGGACTGCAGCCCGTCGAACAGCACGCGGCCGCGGGAACCGGGCCGGAAGTACTCCAGGTACTTCGTGGCCGCGCCGCCGTGCACCTTCATGTAGTTGCTGCGGGTGGCCTGCACGGTCGGCGAGATCTGGAGGCCGTTGATGTTGCCCGGCTCCATCTTCGCCTGCATCAGGCAGTGCGGGACACCGTCGAACCGCTTGACGAGGATGCCGAGCACGCCGATCTCCGGCTGCACGATGATCGGCTGGGCCCACTCGCCCACCCAGGGCCGGTCGGTTCGGACGCGCAGGCCCTCGACCGAGAAGAACCGGCCGCTGGCGTGCACCAGGTTGCCGGTGTCGGGCTCGAAGTCCCAGCCGGACAGGTCCGCGAACGGGATCCGGTCGACCTGGAAGCTGTTTACGCGGGCCCGCGCGTTGAACCAAGAATGGAAGTCCGCCATGGACATGACCGCGTCGTCGGCCACGGCGTCGGAGCGGCCGTCCCGCGCCGTGTCTTCGTGTATCGCGCTGTGGACCACGTCACTCCCTTCCTCGGCTGGGGCGAGCCTAAGCCGGGCTCGGCGTGGCGGGCATCCCCCGACCTGATAGGGCGGCCGCCTCGCTATCAGGACGGGGGATGCCCGGCCGGACGCGATCGTCCTAACGTGGCGGGACGGAGAAACCGTGCGTCCGCGAAGGAGATCCTGTGGCCCCACTGCGCATCGGGATCATGGGATGCGCGAGCATCGCCCTCCGGAAGATGCTCCCCGCCATGGCCGCCCTGCCCCGGACGGAAATCGCGGCGATCGCCAGCCGGAACGCCGGCAAGGCCGCGGAAATCGCGCGCGGCTACGGCTGCCGCGCGGTCGAAGGCTATGCGGCGCTGCTGGACCTCGACGACGTCGAAGCCGTCTACATCCCGCTGCCGAACGCCGCGCACGCCGGCTGGATCGAGCACGCGCTGGCCGCCGGCAAACACGTGCTCGCCGAGAAACCCTTGACCACCAGCGTGTCGCGGACCCGCGGGCTGATCGCGGCGGCGCGGTCGGCCGGGCTCGTGCTGATGGAGAACGTCATGTTCCTCCACCACAGCCAGCACATGGCGGTGCGGGACCTCCTCGAAGACGGCGCCATCGGCGAGCTGCGCGCGTTCCACGCCGCGTTCGCCGTGCCGGCCCGCCCGCCCGAAGACATCCGCCACCGCGCCGAACTCGGCGGCGGCGCGCTGCTGGACACCGGTGTGTACCCGGTGCGCGCGGCGATGTCGTTCCTGGGCGGCGAAGTCGACGTCGTGTCGGCGGTGCTCACCCGGCGCCACGGTCACCCCGTCGACTCCGCCGGGCAGGCGCTGCTGTGCACCGGCGACGGCGTCGGCGCGTCCGCGACCTTCGGGATCGACCACGGGTACCGGTCCGGTTACGAGCTTTGGGGCAGTGCGGGGCGGATCGTCCTCGACCACGCGTTCACGCCACCCGCCGACCACATCCCGGTGGTGCGCCTGGAACGGCGTTCGGGCGTCGACGAGATCCCGCTGCCGCCCGACGATCAGGTGGCGAACACGCTCACCGCCTTCGCGGCCGCCGTCCGCTCGGGACGGCTGCCCGACAACGACGACGTGGCCCGGCAGGCCGTGCTCGTCGACGACATCCGCACCAAAGCGAGGCTCTACGTCGACCACGCCACCGAGCCGGTGGGCTGAGGCCAGGAGGAACAGATCGTGACGATGACCGCGCAGAAAGCGCCGTCCCAGCTGCTGGCGGCCCGGCTGCAGATCCCCCCGATCCCCTACAGCCACGCCGCCGGTTCGTGGGTGTACGCCGCCGACGGCACGCGCTACCTCGACGGCGCGAGCGGGATCGTCAACGTGAACATCGGCCACGCCCACCCCACGGTGGTCGAGGCGCTGCGGGACCAGGTCGGGATCTGCACCTACGCCAGCCCGGGCACGTTCGCGCCGGACCTGATGGAGCAGCTGGCCGCGGCCACCGCGCGGGCGGTGCACCGGCCGGACGACCGGGTCATGTTCACCCCGACCGGCACGCACGCGACGGAATCCGCCATCGCGCTGGCCCGGCTGGTCCAGCGCGCCCGCGGCGAAGAGGGCCGGCACAAGATCCTGACCTCGTCGCTCGGCTACCACGGCAACAGCGCGTTCGTGCTCGCCCTGTCGGGCCACCGGTCCCGGCGGCCGCACGCGGACGACAGCTTCGGCCTCGCCCCCGCGTTCAACCCGCCCTACCCCGACCAGCACCTCGGCTGCCCGTTCCCCGCCTGCCGCGCCGAGTGCGTGCGGGCGGTGCGCGACGCGATCGTCGCGGCCGGTCCGGAGACGGTCGCCGCGGTCCTGATGGAGCCGGTCAACGGCACGACCGGCGGCGGTTATGTACCGCCGGCGGGATACCTGCGGGCGCTGCGCGAGGTCTGCGACGAGTTCGGCGTCCTGGTCATCCACGACGAGGTCCTGACCGGGCTGGGCCGCTGCGGGCTCCCGCTGGCCTCCCACCACACCCCGGGCTCGGCGGCCGACATCGTCACGCTGTCGAAGGGCCTGGGCGCGGGGTACGTCCCGCTGGCCGCCACGATGATCTCACCGAACCTGGCCGAGGACATCCTGGCGAGCGGCAAGTGGCTGCCGCTGATGGGCACGATGTCGGCGACGCCGTTGCAGGGCCGGGCCGGGCTGGCGGTGCTGTCGGTGCTGGAGGACCTCGGCGCCCTCGACCGCGACGAGGTGCGCGGCGCGGCCGTCGGACGGCTGGTGGCCGACGCGGTCCGCGGCCAGTCGGTGGTGAAGGACGTGCGCGGGCTCGGCTACTTCTACGGGATCGAGCTGGCGCCCGGGACCGTCGGCGACGTCATGCGGATCACGCGGAGCCGCGGCCTGCTGCTGTACCCGTACGTCGGTTTCCGCCCGGACCGCACGGGCGAGGGCCTGCTGGTGGCCCCGCCCCTGAACGCGACGGACGGCGACCTGGACTTCCTCGGCGAAACACTGCGCACCTCGCTCGAACAGATCGCGTGAAGGAAGGCCCGGGACCGCTTGGGTTCTAGTGGTGTTGCAACACCTGACTTGTCCAGGGGTCGCGATCTTCGGGATCCGTGAGGACCGGTCGCCTCAGGGGCGGAACGGACGACCGAGCCAGGCCAAGGCCGGGCGGGAGGCTGATCGACGGCCTCCCGCCCGGCCGGTGCCGGTTTCGGACCGGTTCTCTCGGCGGAGGAACGGATCGTGATCGCGGATCTGCGGCGCGAGGGCCGCTCGCTGCGGTCCATCGCCGCCGAACTGGGCCGCGACGTGTCGACCACGAGCCGGGAAGTGCGCCGCAACGCCCATCCCGGCTCAGGTGACTACCGGCCGCACGCCGCCCAGGACCGCGCCGAATCCCGCCGCCCCGCCCCAAGACCGGCAAACTCGTGGCGAACCCGCAATTGCGGGCGCTGGTGCTCACCGCCGTCGCCGCGCAACTCCACCGCCGGCCACGCAAAACGCTCGGCTGGGACACCCCAGCCGAGCGCTTGGCCGAACTCCTGACCGAAGCCAGTTGATCACACGTGTTGGAACGACCCCTGGAACCCGCCCGGTCACGGGCCTTCCTCCGGTCGTCGGTTCAGGAAGCGGCGGCCGCCTCGGTCAGCCGCACGCGGGTGGCCCGCAGGGCGAGGCACTCCTCGTACCGCGGCAGCAGGCCCAGGTCGCCGGCTTCGCGCAACGTCGGCGCGGCCGCGTCACGCTCGGACAGGATCGGCTCCCCGGGCAGGTTCAGGGGCAGGCCGATCTCGGGGTCCAGGGGCTGCACGGTGAGCACCTCCGCCGGCCGGTAGAGGTCGGACAGCAGGTACTGGACGCACGTGTCGTCCTCCAGGGCCACGAACGCGTGGCCGAGGCCCTCCTCCACGTACACCGCGGTGCCGCCGTGGGCGTTGAGGACGATCATGTCCCACTCACCGAACGTCGGCGAGCCCGTCCGCACGTCGACGACGAAGTCGAGCAGCGAACCCCGCAGGCAGGTCACGAACTTCGCGAGCCCGGGCGGGGTCGCCGCCCCGTGCACGCCGCGGACGACGTTGCGGCCCGACGTGGAGACGTTGGCCTGCAGGAACCGGGGCCGGTAGCCGAGCGCCTCGGTCAGCACGTCTTCGCGGTAGACCTCGAAGAAGTCACCGCGCTCGTCGCCGAAGGACCTGGACGAGACGAGGTGGGCGCCGTCGATGCCGAGGGGCCGCACGGTCATGCTGCGGGTGCTGACGCTGCCCATGTCCGATCAGGACACTTCCGGGACGAGCCGCTCGATCCGCAGCGCGACCTCGTTGGGCGACGGCAGGGCGGCGATCTCCTTCGCCAGTCCCGCCGCGGCTGCCGCGTAGCCCGGATCGGCGACCAGCTCGCGGCAGGTCTTCGCGATGACCTCGCTCGTGGCCTCCTCCGGCGACAGCACGACCGCGGCCCCGGTCTCGGCGAGCCGGCGCGCCATGGCGTTGGCGCGGTGCAGGTTGGGGTCGGGCAGCAGCACCTGGGGCACGCCGAAGCTCAGGCCGGTCATCATGGTGCTGCCGCCGGTCTGGTGCACCAGGACGTCACAGGTGGGCGCGACGACGTCCAGCGGGATCCAGCCCGCGCGCACGTTCCCCAGCCGCTCGCGCAGTTTCGGCGCGGCGTCCTCGGTCACGGCGACGACGACTTCGGCGTCCAGCGTGGCGATCTGCTCGACGACGCCCTGCAGGAAGTCGTACTGGTTGTAGTTCGCGACGCCGGTGCCGATGGTGACGCCGATCCGGGTGCCCGCGCCCTTCTTGTACATCCACGGTTCCAGCACCGACTGCGAGTTGCCCGGGATCCACCGCATCATCTGGGCGCCTTCGAGGTCTTCGGGCAGCAGGCGCGGCGGCGCGATCTCGATCCGCATCGCGGGCTCGGGCAGGCCGTCGAGGCCGAGCTCCTTCAGCTGGTCGCGCAGCTGGTCTTCGGCGCCCTGGTCCATCAGCCGCGGGCTGTGGATGTCCCAGGCGTGGCGCACGTACGGCACACCGAGGTGGGCGGCCAGCAGCGGGCCGGCGTAGGAGGTGACACCGCTGATGATGACGTCCGGGCGCCAGTCCTCGCTGAACGCCAGCAGCGCGTCGAGGGTCACGTACTCCATGTGCGCGTACCAGCGGCCCGCCATGATCTCGCGTTCCTCGGGGACCTCCGGCACGTGCGTCAGGCCGCTCTCGGCGATGACCTGCCGCGGGGTGACGCCCGGCGCGGTGGTCCGCACCGCGGACAGCCCGACGCCGGCGATCGTGTCGGCCATCTCGTCGACCGACGCCGTGGTCATCACCTGGTGCCCGGCGTTGCGCAGGGCGTTCGCGAGCGGGACGTGGCTGAACACCGTCGACGGGGCGACCCCGGCGAGAATAAGAACCTTCACGAGATCGTCCTCCCAGGGGTGGCTCTTGGTCGGCTCCAGCTTGCCCACGACGCCGCCCCTGGCCATCACCAACGCGGGTAGTCTCCGCCGGCTGCCCGCGGCGGCCTACCACGTTGAGGGATGTCCCCTTCCTCCCGCACTTCTAGCGTGACACAAGCGTTAGGTCCGCCATCCGCACTCGAGGAGCAGGGGATCGATCCGACATGGTCGACTCAGCCCGATCGGACCTGCTGGCGCAGGTTCGCGACTACCACGACGCCCAGTCCCCCGGGCCGGCGCCGTTCATCCCGGGGCGGACGCCGATCCTGTCGTCCGGTGCGGTGCTGGACGCCGCCGACCGCGAAGCGCTGGTGGCCGCCGCGCTCGACCTGCGCATCGCCTCCGGCACGATCGCGACGAAGTTCGAGTCGGCCTTCGCCCGGAAGCTCAAGCGGCGCAAGGCGGTGCTGACGAACTCCGGCTCGTCGGCGAACCTGCTGGCGCTGAGCACGCTGACGTCGCCGACGCTCGGCGACGAGCGGCTCAAGCCGGGCGACGAGGTCGTCACGGTCGCCGCCGGCTTCCCGACCACGGTGAACCCGATCCTGCAGAACGGCATGATCCCGGTGTTCGTCGACATCGAGCTCGGCACGTACAACACGACGGCCGACCGCGTCGAAGCGGCGATCTCCCCGCGCACGCGGGCCATCATGATCGCGCACACGCTGGGAAATCCCTTCCCCGTCGCCGAAGTCGCCGAAATCGCGAAGCGCCACGACCTCCACCTCATCGAGGACAACTGCGACGCCGTCGGCTCGACGTACAACGGGCAGCTCACCGGCACGTTCGGCCGGTTCTCCACGGTGTCGTTCTACCCCGCCCACCACCTGACCATGGGCGAGGGCGGCATGCTGCTGTCGTCGGACATCAAGCTGGCCAAGCTGGCGAAGTCGTTCCGCGACTGGGGCCGCGACTGCTGGTGCGAGCCCGGTGAGGACGACCGCTGCCTGAAGCGGTTCGACCTGCACCTCGGCACGCTGCCGGAGGCCTACGACCACAAGTACGTCTTCTCCGAGGTCGGCTACAACCTCAAGAGCACCGACATCCACGCCGCGCTCGGGCTGAGCCAGCTGGCCAAGCTGCCGGACTTCATCGAGGCCCGCAAGCGCAACTGGCGCCAGCTGCGCGAAGGCCTCGACGGCCTGCCCGGGCTGATCCTGCCGGAGGCGACACCGGGCAGCGACCCGAGCTGGTTCGGGTTCATCATCACGGTGGAACCGGACGCGGGCTTCGCCGTCCCGGAGGTCGTCGACTACCTCGAGGCGCGCAACATCCGCACCCGGCGGCTGTTCGCCGGCAACCTCACCCGGCACCCGGCCTACATCGGCAAGCCGCAGCGCATCGCCGGCCCGCTGACCAACAGCGACATCGTCACCGAGCGGACGTTCTGGATCGGCGTCTACCCGGGGATCACCACGGAGATGATCGAGTACGTGATCGGCACGCTCAAGGAGTTCGTCGCCACGCACTGACCGCGCGTGTGTCCAAATAGGACTTCGCGTTGCCGGATCCAACACGAAAGGAAGGGCCCATGACCACCACTGCCGAGACTTCGGCCGGACCGGTCGACCTGTTCTCACCGGAAGTGGTCGCCGACCCGTGGGGAGCGCACGCGGCGGTCCGCGAGGCACCGACGCTGCAGATCGGCGGCTTCATGGGCGGGCCGCCGATGTACCTGGCCGCCCGCTACGAGGACGTCCGCCAGGTCCTGATGGACCAGCGGTTCCAGTGCAACCCGCTGGCCGACTCCCCCGCCGAGGACATCCGCAACGGCGTCTTCCGGCACCTGGACATGCCGGAGGAGCTCATCCCCTGGCTGAAGAACCTCATCAACGCCTCCGACGGCGAGGAGCACGCCCGGCTGCGCAAGCTCGTCTCCTACGCGCTCACCGCGCACCGGGTCGGCAAGTTCCGCCCCCGCGTCGAGGAGCTCACCTCCGAGCTGCTCGACAAGCTCGAGGCCGAGGGCGGCGACGGCACGCCGATCGACCTCGTCGAGGCCTACTGCTACCCGCTTCCGGTCACGGTGATCTGCGAGCTGGTCGGCGTCGACCCCGAAGACCGCCCGCAGTGGCGCGCGTGGAGCGACGCGATGGCGACGCTCGACGGCAAGCGGCTCCCGGAGGAGGTGCGCAAGACGCTCATCGCGGCCCGCGGCATGATCGAGCGGCGGCGTGCCGAGCCGAAGGACGACATGGTCACCGCGCTCGTCGAGGCGCAGGCGAAGAACCCCGGCATCGCCACCGACGACGAACTGGTCGGCATCCTGTTCAGCCTGGTCACCGCCGGGCACCAGACCACGACCTACCTGATCGGCAACTCGGTGCTGGCCCTGCACGAGCACCCGGACCAGCTCGCCCGGCTGAAGGCGGACCCGACGCTGTGGCCGCAGGCCGTGCGCGAGCTGCAGCGCCTGGGCCCCATCCAGTTCGGGCAGCCGCGGTTCGCCACCGAGGACATCGAGGTCGGCGGCACGGTGATCCCGCGCGGCATGCCGGTCGTGCCGCTGATCATGGCCGCCAACAGCGACCCGCGGAAGTTCCCCGAGCCGGAGAAGCTGAAGATCGACCGGCTCGCCGTCGGCAGCGAGAGCCACCTCGGCTTCGGCAAGGGCATCCACCGCTGCCTCGGCCAGCACGTCGCCTACCTGGAGGCGGAGGTGGCGCTGCGCGGGCTGTACACGCGGTTCCCGGACATGACGCTCGCGGTGCCGCGCGAGGAGATCCCGTGGATCCTGCGGCCCGGCTTCACCCGGACCAAGGACCTCCCGGTGCGGCTCGTCGCCCCGGCGTCCTGACGTCCCTTCGTCGGAGGAGATTCCCCTTGACCGAGACCGTCGCCTTCCCGCAGGACCGCACCTGCCCGTACCGGCCGGCCCCGGGCTACGAGCCGCTCGCCGACCGGCGCCCGATCGCCGAGGTCACCCTGTACGACGGCCGCAAGGCCTGGGCCGTCACCGGGCACGAGCTGGCCCGGAAGCTCCTGCTCGACCCGCGCATCTCCAGCGACCGGACCAACCCCGCGTGGCCGATGGTCAGCGCGGCCGCGGCCGTCGAGTTCACCGACGTGCAGCAGAAGGTCATCAAGCTGCTCACCGCGCTGGTGGGCGTCGACGGCCCGGCCCACCGGGCGCGGCGGAAGCTGGTGCAGGCGGGCTTCACGGTCAAGCGGATCGACTCCCTGCGGCCGAAGATCCAGGCGATCGTCGACCGGCGGATCGACGAGATGATCGCCGAAGGCGCTCCCGCGGACCTGCTCAAGAAGTTCGCTTCGCCGGTGCCGCTGATGGCGTTGTGCGACCTGCTGGGCATTCCGCACGAGGACCAGGACTACTTCGAGAAGAAGGCCCACCAGATCCTCTTCGGTCCGGACGCCGGTGGGGCCTACGACGAGCTGATGGCCTACCTGACCAAGCTCATCGACAAGGCCCAGCAGAACCCCGGTGAAGAGGGCTTCCTCCAGGACCTGCTGGCCGAGCGCGACCCGTCGAGCGACATCGACCACGAGGAAATCCTGCAGATGTTCCTCATCGTGCTGGTGACCGGGCACGACACGACGTCGAGCTCGATCGGGCTGGGTGCCTTCACGCTCCTGCAGCACCCGGAGAAGCTGGCCGAGCTGCGGGCGGACCCGTCGCTGATGCCCGCCGCGGTGGACGAGCTGACCCGGTTCGTGGTCGTCCCCGACGGCCTGCAGCGGGTGGCCGCGGACGACATCGAGGTCGACGCGGACACCACCATCCGCAAGGGCGACGGCGTGTTCTTCCTGTTCTCGCTCATCAACCGGGACGAGGAAGCCTACGACGACGGCGACACGCTCGACTGGCACCGCCCGGCGTTCCGCGACCACCTGACCTACGGGTTCGGGACGCACCAGTGCGCGGGGATGAACCACGCGCGCGCCATCATGGAAATCGCTTTCCGGCGGCTGATCGACCGGCTGCCGGGACTGCGCCTGGCTGTCCCGGCCGACGAAGTCCGGGTCAAGCCGGGGGACGCGTTCCAGGGACTGGCCGAGCTGCCCGTCACCTGGTAGCGCGTCGTGTTCCGCTTCGGCCGGCCGGTTTTCCCGGCCGGCCGGAGCTTTTCGTCCGACCTTCCGGCCGGGTCACGCGCCGGCGACCATGCCGGTGAACAGCCAGTCGAGGCCGCGGTCGAAGTCCCGGTCCCGCAGCTGCTCCATCGACTGGTCGCCGTCGCGCTCCAGCAGGCCGCCTTCTTCGAGCGTCGAGGACATCGCCGCCATGCTGCCCGTCACCTCGGCGGCGAACTCCTCCGCCGTGCGGCCGGTTTCGGCGAGGTGCTCCAGCCAGCGGCTTTCCGTGGCCGTGAAGCCGTAGACGTACTGGAAGACCACGTTCAGCGCCGCCGAGCGGTCCTTCAGCGGCAGCGGTGAGCGGGCCATCACCGCCTGGGCGCACTCGGTGAACCTCAGGCTGCTCGGGCCGATGTTCAGGTATTCGCCGTAGCAGCGGATCGCCCACGGGTGGGCCACCATCGTGCGGCGCCACGCGCGGGCGAGGGCACGCAGGTCGTCGCGCCAGTCGTTGCCGTCGCCGATCGGCGGGAGCTCGATCTCGCCCGCCACCGCGTCCAGGGCGAGCTCCAGGAGGTCGTCCTTGTTCGCGACGTACCAGTACACCGACATCGGCGTGACGTTCAGTTCCTCGGCCAGCAGGCGCATGGAGAACTTCGCGTCGCCCTCGGCGTCGAGCACGCGGACCGCGGTGGCGACGATCTTCTCGCGGTCGAGCTCGGATTCGCCCGCCCGGTGCCGGCGGGCCGGCCGCGGGGAAAGCCACACGCTCTCGCGCGGCTGCGACGCCCGTTTGCCCATGGTGGCCCTCCCTTCACGCGGTTCAACGGTAAAGGGGGCAGGGTGCGTGGCGCCACGCACCCTGCCTGATCGTGGGGCCGCTCCTCAGGCGGCCTGGTGCGCCTCCGACCGGGCCGCCCGGCGCAGCAGCAGGCCGGCGAGCAGGCCGCCGAGGACGACGGCCAGCGCGCCGATCAGCTCGCTCGCCCGCACCCCGCCGGCGAAGGCGTCACGCACCCGCGCCCGCAGTTCCGGCGTCCGCGCTTCGAGCAGGGCTTCGTGCAGCGAACCGGCGGCGCCGGCCCCGAGACCGATCGGCAGCAGCGCGGCGAACCGCGAGTTGAGCACGGCGCCGAGGATGGCGACGCCGAGCCCGCTGCCGAACTGGTTCACGGTGCCCTGCACCGCGGCTCCCGCCCCGGCCTTTTCCGCCGGGATCGAGGTCATGATGGCGTTGGCCATGGCGGGCATGGCGAAGGCGATGCCGCCGCCCATGACGAGCAGACCGGCCAGCATCCCGCCGTACCCGCGATCGGGGGTGCCCAGCACGGCCACCATGGCGAGGCCGGCGGCGTTGAGCGTCATCCCGACGACGATGGTCAGCGCGATGCCCAGCTTCTCGAGCAGCTTCGCGCCCAGCCCCACGACGTTCAGCGCGACGACCACCAGCGCCAGCGGAGCCGTCTTCAGCCCGGCTTCCAGCGGGCCGTAGCCGAGCACGAGCTGCAGCTGCTGCGTCAGCAGGAAGACCGAGCCGCCCATCCCGAAGGCGACCAGCAGGCCGCCGGAGATCGCGCCGTTGAACCGGCGGTTGCGGAAGAAACCCATGTCCAGCATGGGGTTCGGCACGCGCAGTTCCCACCGGACGAACGCGGCCAGCGCGGCCACGCCGAGCCCGGCCGCCACCAGGACGGTGCCCGAGACCCAGCCGTGCTCCGGGCCGGAGATGATCGCGTAGACGACCCCGGCCATGCCGGCCGTGGAGAGCGCCGCGCCGACCAGGTCGGGCCGGGTGCCGTGCGGGTCCCGGGATTCCGGCACGAGTTTCGCCACGGCGACGCAGCCGAGCAGCGCGACCGGGATGTTGACGAGGAAGATCGAGCCCCACCAGAAGCGGGCGAGCAGCGCACCGCCGACCAGCGGGCCGCTGGCGTACCCGAAGGAGCTGACGGCGCTCCACAGGCCGATCGCCTTCGGCAGTTCTTTTTCGTCGAAGACCTGCATGACGACGGCCAGCGTGGTGGTCGTCAGCAGCGCCCCGCCGACGCCCATCCCGGCCCGGGCCGCGATCAGCTGCCCGGAGGACACGCTGAACGCGGCGGCCAGCGAACCGATCCCGAACAGCAGAAGCCCGGCGAGCAACGACCGTTTCCGGCCGTACCGATCGCTGAAACCGCCGGCCGTGAGCAGCAGGCCGGATTGGACGAGGGCGTAGGCGTTGATCATCCATTGGATGTCGGCGGTGGTGGCGCCGAGGTCTTCGGTGAGCTTGGGGATGGCCAGGTTCAGCACGGTGTTGTCGACCAGGACGACCAGCTGCGCCAGGGAAATGACGGCCAGTATCAGCCAGCGCCGTGGATTCCGGGTATCGGTCACCGCCACCGTGGCCTGCATTTCGCGCAAGAGGGCTCCCCTGGTAGCGAATTGCTTCCGACAAGTTCTTATACACCATATAAGGAGCGGCGAACGGCGCGCAAGGGTGCCCGGCGGAGGAAACGCGACGGGCCGCACGGCGCGGGCGGGTGCCCGTGCGGTGCGGCCCGGTGGGGGCAGAGCGGCGTTCAGGCCATGAGGTCGGTTTCGGTGATCCCCGGCCCCTGGCCGGTGCGGATGAACCACTCGGTGCCGAACATGGTCCGGAACGTGTCCTCCGGCAGGTCCGTGAACAGCGTGGACTGCGGGGTGATCTGGCTGGCGTGGGCGAGCAGCGCCTTGCGCTTGTACTCGGTGTAGGCGGAGACGTCGACGCGGCAGGTGAGCTCGGCTTCCGGGGTGCCGAAGTCCGGGCCCGCGGGCAGCTCGACCCCGGCCCGCTCGGCGAGCACGCGCTGGTTGGCCTTGATGTGCTCGCGGTTGATCGTGGACTGGAAGACCTTCGGCGTGCCCGCGAGTTCCGCCGCTCGCGTGCCGACGCGGTGCACCTGGATGTGGTCGGGGTCGCCGTAGGTGCCCTTCTCGTCGTAGACGGTCAGCACATCGGCGTTCTCCTCGCGGAGGATCCCGGCGAGCTTCCGCGCGGCTTCCTCGACGTCCGCGGTCTGAAAGGTGCCGCCCTCCCCGGCGGCGGCCATCCCGGAGTCGGTGTACCCGAGGAACTCGAGCCGGTCCACCCCGAGCACATCGGCGGCGGCGCGGGCTTCGACGGCCCGGCGGTCACCGAGCGTCTCGCCTTCGGCCAGCAGCCCGTCCGGGTTGTAGCCGAGTTCACCGCGGGTGGCGAGCACGAGCACGACGCGGTGGCCGTCCTCGTGGGCCTTGCGCAGGACGCCGCCGCAGGTGGTGGTGTCGTCGTTGGGGTGTGCGTGGAAGGAAACGAGAGTGCCCATGGCGCCGAACCTACGCACGCGAGACGCGCACGGGATCCCGCAGGTGAGCAGTGCTGCGGCCCACGTCCACGGCGTCCACCGCGAACCGGCCGAGCGCTCACGGCATCTCCCCCGACGCCACCAGCCCGGCGAGCGCCACCGCGCCACGCAGGGACGACAACCCGCCCAGTGCGGCCGGCTCCACCAGCAGCGGTGCCTGCCCCTGGCGGGCGAAATCGGCGAGGTACCCGGAAACCGACGGCACGATCTCGGGGATCCCCGCCGCGAAACCGCCGCCGATCAGCACGCGGTCGGGGTGGACGAGCTCCTGGACGCTGGTCACCGCGGCCGCCAAGGCGCGGGTTGTTCCTTCGAGCGCGTCGAACGCCCACGGCTCGCCCTCGCGCAACGCCCGCTGCAGCACGTAGAACGTCACGTCCGCGCCGCGCAGCAGGCCCGCCCTGCGCAGCGTGGCCGGGCCCGAGGCTAGGGCCTGCAGGCACCCTCGGCGGCCGCACACGCAGCGGACCCCGCCCATCTCGACGATCACGTGGCCGATCTCGAACGAACCGCGGCCGAGGCCCGGGCACGGTACTCCGCCCAGGACCAGGCCGCCGCCGATGCCGGTGCCCACTCCGATGTACAGCAGGTTGTCGCAGCCCGAGGCCCGCGCCTCCGCCAGCGCGCCGAGGTCGCCGTCGTCCGCCCAGGCGATCGCCGCCTCGGGGAACAGCGTGCGCAACGTCTTCTTGAGGTCGACGCCGGTCCACTCCGGGCGGCTGGGCCAGGTCGCGATGCGGCCGTCCGGGCCGACCGTGCCCGGCATCGCGACGCCGACCGCCTCCAGCGGTGCGTCGAGCCGTTGCCGCAGCTCGGCGACGTGGGTGGCCAGCCGGGCGAGGTCGTCCTCCGCGCTGTGCCGGGCTCCCCAGCTGAACGCGGTCTCCTCCACGAACGCCGAGGCCTGTTCGACGCGAAAAGCGACCTTCGTGCCGCCGACGTCGATGCCGAGGTGGTACACGCCGTCAGCGGCCGGGCACCGACGGGCAGAGCGCGAGCAGGTCGGCCGGCTGCCGCAGCACCACGTCGGGACCCGCGGCGAGCAGCTCGCCGATGTCGTCCGGAGGCGCCCACAGCGCCGCCGCCGAGGCGACGCCGGCACCCTGAGCGCTGGCGATGTCGGTGGGCGCGTCACCGATCATGATGGCCTGCCCGGGCGGGACGTCCAGCAGGCTCAGCGCGCGCTCCACGATGTCGGGGGCCGGCTTGGGCCGGGCGACCTCGTCCGAGCCGATGACGTGCTCGAAGAACGGCAGCAGGCCGAGGTCGTCGAGCAGGGACCGGGCCCGCGGCCCGCTCTTGCCGGTCGCGATGGCCAGCCGCAGGCCGCGGGCCCGCAGCGTCAGCAGCAGCTCGGTGACCCCGCCGAAGACCTGGACCTCGCCGGCGAGGCGGTAGCTCTCGCGGACGAAGGGTTCCTCCATCTCCAGCGGCAGGTCCATGATCCTCATGATATCCGGGAAATAGCGGCCGAGGTGGCGCCGATATTCCTCGAAGGGCGCGGGCCCGTCACCGACCACTTCGGCGTAGGCGATGGCGAAGGCCTCGCTCATCACCGCGAAGCTGTCGACGACGACCCCGTCGAGGTCGAAGATGACCGCGTGCCGGACCGGCACCGAGGGATCGGCCCCGGTGCCCGGCCGCTCGACGATCGGGAATGTCATGGAGCACCCTCTCTACTGGTACGCCGGGACAGCGCCCCGCGCCGTGCCCGCGGAGGCGTAGAAGTTCTCGATCATCGAGACGATCGGCCGTGCTTCGGCGACGGCCCGGCCGCGCTGGGCCGGATCGGCCAGCATCGCGGCGAGGTCACCCACCTGGCGCGTGTATTCGACGCCGATGCGTTCGAGCGGCACGGGCACCCGCGTCGTGACGCCCTCCCGGGTCACCGTCAGCACCGGCTCGGGCTCCCGGTTCGGGCTGAAGCCGAAGGTGCACCGCAGGTCCGCGGTGCCGGCGCTGCCCTCGACGTGGAGCACCGAGACGTCCCGCGCCTGGTGCGACGCCCAGCTCGCCCGCAGCGACACCGAGACGCCGTCCTCGCGGACCAGGAAGCCGCGCGCGGTGTCCTCGACATCGGCGGGGTCGGCGCCGAGCCGGTCCTGCCGCCACGCCGCGCGCCAGGCGCCGGCGTTGACGAAGTCGTCCGACGTCACGCCGATGACCTGCGTGAACGCGGCCGGGCCGAGCAGGAACGCGAGCGTGTCGAGCAGGTGCCAGCCGAGGTCGTACAGCGCGCCCCCGCCGGCTTTCTCCCGCTGGGTGAACCAGCCGCCGGCGCGCGGCACGCCCCGGGCGCGGATCCAGCCCATCGCGACGTGCCGGATGTCGCCCAGCTCCGGCAGGAGCCGCCGCAGCGCCCCGACGTCGCCGCGGTAGCGGGCGGCGCTGCCGGCCAGCAGCATCCCGCCGCTGCGTTCGGCCGCCGCGAGGACGTCGATCTCGGCCGAGGTCAGGCACACCGGCTTCTCGAGGAAGACGGAGATGCCGGTGGCGAGCAGCGCGCCCGCCACCTCGGTGTGCAGGTAGTTCGGCACCGCGACGACGGCGAGGTCGACCTCGCGCGAGGTCAGCGCGGACACCGCGGCGTGCGTGGGGATGCCGGTCGCCTTCGTGAACGCCTGCCGCGACGCCGGGTCGGCGTCCACGGCGGCGACCACCTCGAAGTCCGCGTGCTCGCGCAGCAGGGGCAGCCACAGTTCCCGGCCGGCCCAGCCGAGCCCGACCACCGCGGCCCGGACGGTCATGCCCGCGCCACGGCGTCGGCGACGATTTCGGCGGTCGCGTGCATTTCCGGCTCGCCGGCCAGCAGGACCCGGTGGTGCAGCCAGACGCAGTCGCTGCTGATCGCGTCGCTGTTCGGGCAGCGCCGCGCGATCGCCTCCACCGTCTCGTCGGGCGCGCCGAGCTCCCAGAAGGCCTCGGTGCGGTAGATCGCGCGGAAGGCCGCGAACGCGGGCAGGCCGGCTTCCACGAGCCGGTCGACCAGGGCGTTGCGCCGCTCCTCGGTGAGCCCGGGGACGCGGAACATGGCCATGTAGTGGGAGTTGCGGTCGGCGCGCACGTCGCCGCCCTGCGGTACGACCCCGTCGATCGCGCCGAGCAGCTCCGACAGCAGCGCCCAGCGCTCGTCGCGCACGGCGATCTGCTCGTCGAGGCGGGCCAGCTGCGCGCGCAGCACGGACGCGGAGAACTCGTTGAGCCGCATGTTGGAGCCGGCGATCTTGTGCAGGTACCGGCGGTCGTCGCGGGGACGGCCGCAGCTGTGCCGGAGGAACGCCGTCTCGTACTTTTCGCTTTCGCCTTCGGGGAAGACGACCGCGCCGCCTTCGCCCGCCGTCATCAGCTTGCCGTTCTGGAAGCTGAACGTGGCGATGCTGTCGAGCTCGCCGACGCGCTTGCCCTGCCAGCGTGCGCCGTGCGCGTGCGCGGCGTCCTGCAGCAGCGGGACGCCGGTGTCGGCGGAGATCTTGGCCAGCGCGTCCATGTCGGCCATCAGCCCGGCCATGTGCACCGGCATGATCACCTTGGTGCGCGGGGTGACGGCGGCCACGACCGCCTCCGGGTCGAGGTTGTAGGTGGCCGCGTCGACGTCGACCGGGACGGTGACCGCGCCGAGCCGCTGGGCGGCCTGGGACGAGGAGATGAAGGTGAAGGCGGGCACGATGACCTCGGTGCCCGGGCCGACGCCCATGACCTGCAGGGCGAGTTCCAGCGCGTGCGTGCCGTTCGTGATCGCCAGCGCGTGCGCGGCGCCGTGGTGGGCGGCGAACTCGCGCTCGAAGGAGCTGACCTCGTCCCCGCCCATGCGCCACCACTGACCCTGTTCGAGCGCGCGGAGCAGGCCGTCCCGCTCGGCGTCGTCGTACTGCGGCCACGCGGGGAATTCCGGTGCCTTTCGCGCGTTCATGGTTCTCCGAATCTCCGCTGGGGTTCGAATGTGAAAAAAGGCTAGATCGGCACCCGACCTGCCTACATCCCCCGGCTTGGTAGTGGGGATATCAGGCCAGGCCGAAGAAAGCGCGGTAGGAGCCCAATTGCCCGTCGAGCATGTGGATTCCGTGGTGGACGCGGTGACCGAGGGCCGCCGCTTCGCGGAGGAGCCGGGTTTCGCGGGGTTTCATGATGATGTCGGCGACCACGGTGCGCGGGGCCAGCTCGGCCGGCCGGAACGGCAGCGGGTCGTCCGGACGCAGCCCCAGCGGCGTCGCGTTCACGACGATCTCGGCGCCCGCGGTGTCCGGCTCGGCCGCCACCGCGGTCCGGCCCGGCCAGTGCACGTCCAGGCGGGCCCGCAACGCGGCCAGTTTCGCGGTGTCCGGGTCGCACACGGCGAGCCGGCCGGCGCCCGCCGCCAGCAGCGCGGCCGCGATCGCGCTGCCCGCGCCGCCGGCCCCGACGAGGGTCACCTGCCGGGCCTTCGGGTCGTGGCCGGCCTCGACCAGCCCGGCCACGAAGCCGGTGCCGTCGAAGTTCTCGGCGTACCACCGGCCGTCGGCCTCCCGCCGGAGTGCGTTGGCACTGCCGGCGATCTCCACCATCGGGCCGCACCGGTCGGCCAGCCCGGCCACCGCCACCTTGTGCGGCACGGTGACGAAGATGCCGTCGAGGTTGGCGACGCACTTCAGCCCGGCGACGATCCGCTCGAGGTGCGGCACCGGCGCGTGCACCGGGACGAGCACCGCATCGACGGCCAGCTCCGCGAAGAGCGGGTTCAGCAGCCCGGGCGACTGGACCTGGGCGACCGGATCGCCCAGCACGACGTACAGACGGGTGGTGCCGCTGATGGTCATCTCGGCCTCCCGCCGCGGCTAGCGCAGCATCTTGGCGACGGCGAACGCGAGCTCGACCGACTGGCCGGCGTTGAGCCGCGGGTCGCAGGCGGTCAGGTAGCGGCCGGGCAGGTCGGCTTCGGTGAGGCCCGCGGCCCCGCCGAGGCACTCCGTCACGTCGTCGCCGGTCACCTCGACGTGGATGCCGCCGGCGTGGGTGCCGAGCCGCCGGTGCACCTCGAAGAAGCCGGCGAGCTCGGCGACGACGTGGCCGAAGTGCCGGGTCTTGTAGCCGTTGCCCGAGGTCCGGGTGTTGCCGTGCATCGGGTCGCACTGCCAGATCACCTCGTGCCCGGACGCGGTGACCTTCTCGACGATCGGCGGGAGGAGCTCGCGGACCTGGGCGTGCCCCATCCGGCTGACCAGCGTCAGCCGGCCCGGCGTGCGGTGCGGGTCGAGCCGCCGGACGTACTCGGCTACCTCCTCCGGGGTGCAGCTCGGCCCCAGCTTGAGGCCGATCGGGTTGGACAGCAGCTCGGCGAACGCGATGTGGGCGCCGTCGGGCTGCCGGGTGCGTTCCCCGATCCACAGGAAGTGCGCCAGCCCGCTGGACAGCCGGGGTTCCGGGCCGCCGGGATCCGCCCACAGGACGGCCCGCTCGTAGTCGAGCAGGAGCATCTCGTGGCTGACGTAGATCTCCGTCGGCCGCGCGGGCCGCCCGCCGTCGCCGAAACGCCGTTCTCCCCGTGCCGGGTGGCCGGCCCCGGCCAGCGCCACCAGGGGTTCTTCGATGCCTTCGGCGCACAGCTTGCGGACGAGGTCCATCGCGCCGGCGGCGTGGGCGTAGGCCAGCAGCATCCGGTGCGGGTCGGGTGTGCGGGCCGCGACCGTGCACTCCGGGGAGTTCACGATGTCGCCGCGGTACACCGGCAGGCCGAGGGCGTCGACGGTGCTGGACCGCGGCTTGGCGAACTGCCCGGCCATCCGCGCGATCTTGACCACCGGCAGGCCGGCTGCCTCCGCCAGCACTTCGCCCATCCGCTCCAGCAGGCCCAGGTTGGCCCGCAGGTGCGGTTCGGTGTTCCCGGCGAACGTCTCGGCGCAGTCCCCGCCCTGCAGCAGGAACGCTTCACCGCGGGCCACCGACGCGAGCCGCGCGCTCAGCCGCGCGGTCTCCTCCGGCGCCACGATCGGCTCGGCTTCGTGCAGCAGCCCGACCACCGCCTCCGCCCGGTCGGCGTCCGGCCAGCACGGCTGCTGCGCGGCCGGCCGGGCCAGCGCCGCGCTCAGCCGTCCGGCCAGCACCGAGGGGGCACCTCCCCGGGAAAGCGCCCACCGCCCGGTCATGTCGCCCCCAGCAGGTTTTCCAGGCTGTCGCGGGGCATCCCGGCGAGGACGTCGGTGACGACCCGCGGCGGCACGTCGCTCACCAGCTCCGCGCCCCGGGGCCCGGCCAGGACGAAGGCGAGCCCGGTGATCGCCTTCTTGTCGCGGTGCATCTGGCGGACCAGCACGGCCGGGTCGACCCCCTCGGGCAGCGCGGCCGGCAGGCCGTAGTGGCGGACGACCGCGAGGTGTTCGTCCACTCCGGACTGGTCGATGCGGCCGAGCGCGCCGGCCAGCCGGCCCGCGAACACCGTGCCGATGGCGACCGCTTCGCCGTGACGCAGGGCGAAATCCGTGGCGATCTCCAGCGCGTGCCCGAGGGTGTGGCCGTAGTTGAGCAGGTGCCGCGGTCCGGTGTCCCGCTCGTCCTTCGCGACGATGTCCGCCTTGAGGGTGACGCTGGCGGCGATCTGCTCCGGCAGCGTGCGTCCCCGCAGGTCCGGCGCGCCGATGAAGTGGCAGCGGGCGATCTCGCCGAGGCCGTTCCGCAGCTCCCGCCGCGGCAGGGTGGTCAGGTAGTCGGTGTCGCACAGTACCGCGCTGGGCTGCCAGTACGCGCCGACGAGGTTCTTGCCCGCCGGCAGGTTCACCGCGGTCTTCCCGCCGACGCTGGCGTCCACCTGGGCGAGCAGCGACGTGGGCAGGTGGACCACGGCGACGCCCCGGTGGTAGAGCGCGGCCGCGAGCCCGGTGACGTCCGTGGTCGTGCCGCCCCCGCAGGAGACGACGACGTCGGACCGGGTGAGCCCGAACCGCGCGAACTCACCGCACAGATGTTCCACAGTGGACAGTCTTTTGGCCGGCTCGCCGTCGCGCGCCGGCAGCAGCAGCGTCTCGACACCGGTTCCGGGCACCCAGTCCGCGGGGCGGGCCGAGACGACGACCGCCCGGCGGGCGCCGAGCCGGTCGACGACCTCGGGCAGCGCCGTCCGCACCCCGGGGCCGACGAGCACGTCGTAGGACCGCTCTTCGAGGCGCACCGGGATCGTCGTCCTCACGGCGCCTCCCGCCGCGGCTCCGGCACGGTCACGTACGGCAGGTCGGCGAGCTTGGCCACCGGCTCGCTGCCGTGGTGCAGGTACTCGCCGCCGTAGAAGAAGTTGAGGTACGGGATGTAGTGCTGCTGGTAGGCGGATTTGCAGAGGCCGGCGAGCTTCGCCAGCAGGCCCTCTTTTTCCGTCATCGTCGTGCCTTCCGTGGTCAGCCGAGGTCGCCGGACAGCACGCGGGCCACCAGCGTCCGGTGCTCGTCGTCGTCGGTGATGGTGCGCACCTGCTCGCGGCCGTCCTCGACCGTCAGGTACCGGCGCTGCCGCAGGAAGACCTGGCCGTTGCCGAACGCGCGGCCGCACAGGGTTTCCCGGGTGTCGGTGCGGGTGGTGTCCCCCACGAGGGCCCGGAAGTTGTCCTCCAGTTCCTTCCAGTCGCTCCACTCGCGCGGTTGCGTCGTGAAGGTGTAGACGACGCTCCAGCGGGTGACCGCGCCCCGGCGTTGCAGCGCGTACCCGGCGTCCTGCTGCACCAGCCGGAACTGGCTGCCGTACTGGGTCCGCACCCCCGGCGACACCGGGAGCGGCTCGACGTAGGTGGGGCCGGGGTAGCCGACGTCCACGAGCCAGCCGTCCCCGTCCAGGGTGACGAGGTTGAACATGTGCTCGACCTCGGTCCCGAAGGTCTCCCGGCCTTCGGCGGTGCTGCCCGCCAACGGCGTGACGTCGTAGCCCAGTTCGGTCAGCAGCCGGTGGAACAGCCGGTTGAGGTGGTAGCAGGCGCCGCCCTTCCCTTCGGCGACGCTGGTCGCGAAGACGTCGTCCTCGTCGAGGTCGACGACGTTCACGGCGTCCCGGAGGTCGTAGGCGAGACTGCTGTACGGGATCGCCGTCAGGTGGCTCTTCTGCAGCTTCGCCAGCGTTTCGAGGTCCACGCCGGTTTCCCCGCCGCAGCCGATCCGCTGGAGGTAGGTCTCCACGTCGAACACGTTCACCAACCTTCTTTCAGAGCAGCTCGTTGAGGTGCGCGGCGAGCAGCGCCGGCGTCGGGTGGTCGAAGACGACGCTGGGCGCGATCTTGCGGTCGGTGCGGGCGCGGAGCCGGTTGCGGAGCTCGATCGCGGTGAGCGAATCGAACCCGATCTCGAACAGCCCCTGGTCCGCGTCGACCTGCTGGGTGGCGCGGTACCCCAGCACCCTGGCCACCTGGGCGCGCACCAGGTCCAGGAGGACCTCCGCCCGCTCGGCCGGCTCGAGCCCGGCCAGCCGGGCGGCCCAGTCCTCGTCCACAGTGGACGTCCCGCGGGCCTGCTGGCGTCCCGCGCGGACCAGGCCGCGCAGCAGGTGCGGCACGTCGGCGCCGCCCGCCGCCTCGGCGCGCAGGCCCCGCAGGTCGAGCTGGGCGGGGACCAGCACCGCCTCGCCCGAGCCGATGGCGGCGTCGAAGAGCGCCATGCCGTCGGCGGGGTTCATGGCGACCAGGCCGCCGCGCCGGGTCATCCGGGCCCGGCCGGCCTCGTCGGTGCCGGCCGCCATGCCGCCGGTGGTCTGGTCCCACAGCCCCCACGCCAGCGACAGGCCCGGCAGGCCGGCCGCCCGGCGGTTCGCCATCAGCCCGTCCAGGTACGCGTTGGCCGCGGCGTAGCTGCCGCTGCCCGCGCCCATGAACACCGCCGAAACCGAGGAATAGACGACGAACGCGTCGAGGTCCCGGTCCCGGGTCAGCTCGTCGAGGTGGCGGACCGCGTCGACCTTGGGCGCGAAGACCTCCGCCAACCGGGCCGGCGTCACCGTCCCGATCACCCCGGCGTCGGCGATACCGGCCGTGTGCACCACGGCGGCCGGCCGGTGCTCGGCCAGCAGCGCCGCCACCTGGTCCCGGTCGGAGACGTCGCAGACGGCGACCGCGACGTCGGCCCCCAGTGCGGTGAGGTCGGTGACCAGGTCCTTCGCGCCCTCGGCGTCCAGGCCGCGGCGGCTGGCCAGCACCAGCTGCCGCACACCGTGCCGCTCGACCAGGTGCCGGGCGGCCAGGCCGCCGAGCGAGCCGGTCCCGCCGGTGACCAGGACCGGCCCGCGGGTGGTGAACCCGGCGGGCGAGTCCGGCCGGGCCGCGCGGGCGAGCCGCGGGATGGACAGCGCCGTCCCGCGCACCGCGACCTGGGGCTCCCCGGTTTCCAGCACCGAGCCCAGCACCGGCGGCACCTCGGCGTCGGCGTCCAGCAGGACGATCCGGTCCGGGTTCTCCGCCTGGGCGGCCCGGACCAGGCCCCACACCGCCGCCGCGGCGGGGTCGGTCACCACGCCGTCGCCGGCGGGCACCGCGCCGCGGGTCACGATCGCGAGCTTCGTCGCCTCCAGGCCGCCACCGGCCAGCCAGCACTGGACCACGTCCAGCACCCGGACGGTCAGCGCCAGCACCGGATCTTCGCCGGCGACCGCTTCCATGACGGCCACCGCCGGGGCCTCGGTCACCCCGGTCAGCACGTCGTCGGCCAGCGTCGCCACGTCTTCCGCGGTGGCCACCGGGACCCAGGACGGCGACGGCCGCGCAGTGTCCACTGAGGACACCGGTGTCCAGTCCACCCGGAACAGCGAGCCAGTGCCCGCCGCCGTGGCCAGCTGGTCGTCGGTCACCGGACGGCCGACCAGGGAATCCAGCGTGACGACCAGGCCGCCGGTCTCGTCCACGGCCTCCAGCGACAGGCTGTCCCGCTCGGGCTTGGCGACGCGGACCCGCAGCGCCGAGGCACCGGCCGCGTGCAGCCGCAGCCCGTTCCAGGCGAACGGCAGCCGCACCTCGTCGCCGTAGGACGCGGTGTCCGCGGCGGCGCTGACCATCGTCGAGTGCAGGGCCGCGTCCAGCAGCGCGGGGTGGATGCCGAACGCACCGGCGTCCGCGCGGTGGTCTTCGGGGAGCGCGATTTCGGCGAAGGTCTCGGCGTTCTCCCCGCTGCCGCGCCGCCACACCGCGCGCACGGCCCGGAACCCCGGCCCGTACCCGTAGCCGACGTCCGCGAGCACGTCGTAGGCACCGCCGATGTCCACGGCTTCCGCGCCGGGCGGCGGCCAGGCGGCGAAGTCGAAGCCGGCGGTCGTCCGCGGCCGGTCGCCCGGGACCACCACGCCGGTGGCGTGCCGGACCCACGAGTCCGCGTCTTCGCGCCGGGAGTAGACGTCCACCGTGCGCGAGCCGTCCCCACCGGGGCCGCCGAGGGCGACCTGCACGCGGACCCCGCCGCGGCGGGGCACCACGAGCGGCGCCTCGATCACCAGCTCGTCGAGCACCGGGCAGCCGGCTTCGTCGCCGGCCCGCACGGCCAGCTCGACCAGCCCGGTGCCGGGGACGATCACGACGTCCCGGACCGCGTGGTCGGCCAGCCAGGGGTGCGTCCGCAGGGACAGCCGCGAGGTGAAGGCCAGGCCGTCGGACTGCGGCAGCTCCACCACCGCGCCGAGCAGCGGGTGGCCGGCCCCGGCCAGGCCCAGCGAGACGGCGTCGGAAGCGGGTCCGGCCGCGCGCAGCCAGTAGTGCTCGTGGTCGAACGCGTACGTCGGCAGGTCGACCCGGGCGGGCGGCACCAGCGCGGCCCAGTCGACGTCGACACCGCGGACGAACAGCTCGGCCATCGACGTCAGCAGCCGCCGCCGGCCGCCGTCGTCCCGCCGCAGGGTCCCGGTGACGACGTCGTCGGTGAGCTCGGTGATCGGCTGGACCAGCACGGGGTGGGCACTGACTTCGACGAACACACCGTGGCCCGACCCGAGCAGCGTCTCCACGGCCGGGCCGAACCGCACCTGGCCGCGCAGGTTCCGGTACCAGTACCCGCCGTCCACGACACCGGCGTCCCGGACCCATTCGCCGGTGAGGGTGGAGAGGAACGGCACGAGCGGGGCCCGGGCGTCGATCCCGGCCAGCGCTTCGGCGAGGGTGTCCTCGATGTCTTCGACGTGCCGGGTGTGCGAGGCGTAGTCCACCGCGACCTGCCGGACGCGGACGCCTTGGCCGGACAGGGTTTCGAGGGCTTCGGCGAGGGCCTCGGCGTCCCCGGCGACCACCACGGACGTGGGGCTGTTGACGGCCGCGACTGCCACGCGGTCCGCCCACGGCGCCAGGCGCGTGACGGCGTCTTCTTCGCTCAGGGCGACCGAAGCCATGCCGCCGCGGCCGGAGAGCTTCGCGGCGATGGCCTGGCTGCGCAGCGCGACCACCTTCGCCGCGTCTTCGAGCGACAACGCCCCGGACACGCAGGCGGCGGCGATCTCGCCCTGGGAGTGACCGAGCACCGCGTCGGGGACCACGCCGGCGGAGGACCACACCGCGGCCAGGCCGACCATCATGGCGAAGCTGGCGGGCTGGAGCACGTCCACCCGGTACAGCAGGCCGGGGCCTTCGCCGCGCAGGACGTCGTGCAGCGACCAGTCGATCCACGGCGCCAGCGCGGCCGCGCATTCGTCGATCCGCTCGGCGAAGACCGGCGAGGAGTCCAGCAGTTCGCGGCCCATGCCCGCCCACTGCGTCCCCTGGCCGGGGAACACCCAGACGAGCTTGCCCGGCAGGCCGGAGGCGGGCACCCGGCCGGTGACCAGGCCCGGCGCGTCCTCGCCGCGGGCCAGCGCCGTCAGCCCGGCCGTGGCTTCCGCGGCCGAGTCCGCCACCAGGACCGCGCGTTCGCCGAAGACGGCGCGGCCGGTCAGCAGCGCCCCGGCGACGGCGGAGAGGGGCGCATCGGAGTCGCCGAGGAACGCGGCCAGCCGCCCGGCCTGTCCGGCCAGGGACCCGGCGCTGCGGGCCGAGACGACCAGCGGCACCACCCCGCCGTCTTGCGGTGCGGCGACCGGCTCGGGCTCGGCCGGTGCTTCTTCGATGATCAGGTGGGCGTTCGTGCCGCTGATCCCGAAGGAGGACACGCCGGCCCGGCGGGGACGGCCGGTGCGCGGCCACTCCCGCGCCTCCGTCAGCAGCGAGACGGCCCCGGCGGACCAGTCGACCTGGCTGGTGGGCTCCTCGACGTGCAGGGTGGGCGGCATGACGCCGTGGCGCAGCGCCTGCACCATCTTGATCACCCCGGCCACGCCGGCGGCCGACTGCGTGTGCCCGAAGTTCGACTTCACCGAACCCAGCCACAACGGCGTCTCCGGGTCCCGGTCCGTGCCGTAGGTGGCCAGCAGGGCCTGCGCCTCGATCGGGTCGCCCAGCGCCGTCCCGGTGCCGTGCCCCTCCACGACGTCCACATCGGACGGCCGGAGCCCGGCGCCGGACAGAGCTCGGCGGATCACCCGCTGCTGGGAAGGGCCGTTCGGGGCGGTCAGGCCGTTGGACGCGCCGTCGGAGTTGACCGCGCTGCCACGCAGCACGGCCAGGATCCGGTGGCCGCGCTCGCGGGCCACGGACAGCCGTTCCAGCACGACGACCCCGACGCCCTCGGCCCAGCCGGTGCCGTCCGCGCCTTCCGCGTAGGCCTTGCACCGGCCGTCACCGGCCAGGCCGCGCTGCTTGGCGAACTCCACGAAGGTGCCGGGCGTCCCCATCACCGTGACGCCGCCGGCCAGGGCCATCGAACACTCGCCCTGCCGCAGGGCCTGCGCCGCCAGGTGCATCGCGACCAGCGACGACGAGCACGCCGTGTCGATCGTGACCGCCGGACCCTCGAACCCGAACACGTAGGACACGCGCCCCGACACGACGCTCGAAGCGCCCGCCGTGCTCGCGTAGCCCTCCAGTGCGGACGGATCCGCGCCCATCCCGTAGCCCTGGTTGGACACGCCGGCGAACACGCCCACGTCGGCGCCCTTCAGCGCGCCCGGGTCGACACCGGCCCCTTCGAGGGCTTCCCAGGACGCTTCCAGCAGCAACCGCTGCTGCGGGTCCATGGCCAGCGCCTCCCGCGGCGAGATCCCGAAGAAGCCCGCGTCGAACAGGCCCGCACCGTCGAGGAAACCGCCCTGGCTGGTGTAGGTCGTGCCGGACGAGCCGGGGTCGTCGTCGAACAGGTTTTCCAGGTCCCACCCCCGGTCTTCGGGGAAGGGGGACAGCCCTTCGAGGCCCTCGCGCACCAGGCGCCACAGGCCGTCGGGATCGGTGACGCCGCCCGGCAGCCGGCACGCCATGCCGACGATGGCGATCGGCTCGCCGAGGTCCGCGGCGGCCGCGGCCGGCACCGGAGCCGTAGCGGCCGTGTCTCCGAGTTCGTCACGCAGGTAGCGGGCCAGTGCGACCGGCGTCGGGTAGTCGAAGACCAGCGTGGCGGGCAGCTTCAGCCCGCTCGCCTCGCGCAGCCGGTTGCGCAGTTCCACCGAGGTCAGCGAATCGAACCCGGTGTCCTTGAACGCGGTGTCCGCGCGGACGGCCTCCGGCCCGGCGTGCCCGAGCACCAGCGCGACCTGCGTGCGGACGACGTCGAGCAGCAGCGCCTCCTGCTCGGCCGGCGCGAGCCCGGCGAGCCGTCCGGCCAGCCCGGCGTCCACGGTGGACGCCGGACGCGCCTGCTGCCTGCCCGGGCGGACCAGGCCGCGCAGCAGGTGCGGCACCGGCCCGCCGGCCCGGGTTTTGCGCAGGTCGAGCTTGACCGGCACGACCAGGGCGTCCGGCGTGCCGACCGCGGCGTCGAACAGGTCCATGCCCTCCGCGGGCGAGATGGCCAGGACACCGCCGCGGCTGGCCCGCGCCTGGTCGGCGCCGCCGAGGTGCGCGGTCATGCCGTCGGTCTGCTCCCACAGGCCCCAGGCCAGCGCCGTGCCCGGCAGGCCCGCGGCCCGGCGGTTCGCGACCACGGCGTCCAGGTAGGCGTTGGCGGCGGCGTAGTTGCCCTGCCCGGCGGAGCCGAAGACCCCGGACGCGGACGAGAACACGACGAAGGCACCGAGGTCCCGGTCGCGGGTCAGCTCGTCGAGGTGGCGGACGGCGTCGACCTTCGGCGCGAACACCTTGGCCAGCCGCTCCCGCGTCAGCGATGCGAAGACACCGTCGTCGAGGACGCCGGCGGTGTGCACGACGGCGGCCGGCCGGTGTTCGGCCAGGAGGGCCTCGACCTGGTTCCGGTCGGCGAGGTCGCACGCGACCACGGAGACCTCGGCGCCCTGGGCGGTGAGGTCGGCGGTCAGCTCGGCCATGCCGTCGGCGGCCGGGCCGCGCCGGCTCGCGAGCACCAGCCGCCGGACGCCGTGCCGGGCGACCAGGTGCCGGGCGGTGAGCACGCCGAGCGAGCCGGCGCCGGAGATCAGGACCGGGCCCGGGCCGGACACGGCCGGGGCCGCCGCGGCTTCCGCGCGGGCGAGCCGGGGCGCCGTCAGCGTGGTGCCGCGGACGGCGACCTGCGGCTCGCCGGACGCCAGCACCGGACCCAGCGGAACGTCGCCGTCGGTGTCCAGCAGGACGATCCGGTCCGGGTGCTCCGCCTGCGCGGCCCGGAGCAGTCCCCACACCGCGGCCCCGGCGGGGTCGCGCACGACGCCGTCACCGGCGGGCACCGCACCGCGGGTCACCACGACCAGCCGGGCGTCGTCGGCCGCGTCGGAAAGCCACGTCTGCACGGCCTCCAGCACCCGGCCGGTCAGTTCCAGGGGCTCGTCGCCAGACGCTTCGAGCAGCTCGACGTCGTCCGTGGACGCGTCCCCGGCCGGTGGGATTTCGGTCCATTCCAGGCGGAACAGCGCGTCATGGTGGGCCGCCGCGTCCAGCTGCCCGGTGGACACCGGCCGGGAGACCAGCGAATCCGCCGTCACGACGAGACCGCCGGCCTCGTCCGCGGCCTCGACCGACAGGGCGTCCGGGCCACTCGGGGCGAGCCGGACCCGCAGCGCGGACGCGCCCGCCGCGTGCAGCACCAGGCCGTTCCAGGCGAACGGCAGCACCGGACGTCCGGGTTCCTCCGTCGTGGCCGCACCGAGCATCCCGGCGTGCAGGGCGGCGTCCAAGAGCCCGGGGTGGATGCCGAACCGGGCCGCGTCCGCGCGGTCGTCTTCGGCCAGCGCGACTTCGGCGAAGATCTCGTCACCGCGCCGCCACACCGCCCGCAGACCCCGGAAGGACGGCCCGTAGGCGTACCCGCGCTCGACGAGTTCGTCGTAGAAGTCACCGACCTCCACGCGCTGCACGCCGGGCGGCGGCCAGGCGGTGAAGTCGAACGGCTGGGGGCCCGCCGCGGACGCGGCCAGGAACCCGGTCGCGTGCCGGGTCCAGACCTCCGCGCCGGCGTCCTCGCGCAGGGAGTACACCTCGACCGAGCGCGATCCGGTCTCCCCCGGCGCGCCCACGACGACCTGGATCCGGACCCCGCCGTGGCCGGGCACGGGCAGCGGGGCTTCGATGACGAGTTCTTCGAGGACCGGGCAGCCGGCCTCGTCCCCGGCCCGGACGGCCAGCTCGACGAGCCCGGTGCCCGCGACGAGCACCACTCCGCCGATGACGTGGTCGGCCAGCCAGGGGTGCGACTTCAGCGACAGCCGCGAGGTGAAGACCAGGCCGTCCGACTGGGGCAGCCGCACGACCGCGCCCAGCAGCGGGTGGTCGGCCGCGACCTGCCCGAGCGAAGCCGCGTCGGTGGCCTGCGCGGCCGGCTGGAGCCAGTAGTGCTGCTGGTCGAAGGCGTACTTCGGCAGGTCGACCCAGCCGGTCACGGGCGCCACGGTGGCGGCCCAGTCGACGGCCACCCCGCGGACGAACAGCTCGGCGAACGCGGTGTGCAGCGCCGCCGCCTCCGGCCGGTCGTCCCGCAGCGCGGCGACGCACGAGACGCCGGCCGTCTCCTCGACGAGGGCGGTGAGCGCCGCGCCCGGTCCCAGCTCGACGAACAGGGTGCCGCCGGACTCCGCCGCGGCCGTGACACCCGCGGCGAACCGCACCGGCCGTCGCACGTGCTCGGCCCAGTACCGCGGCTCGGTGAGCTCGCCCGGCCCGGCGAACCGTCCGGTCACGTTGGAGACCACCGGGATCTCCGGTTCCCGCCAGGTCACCCCGGCCAGCTCGGCGGCGAACTCCGCCAGCATCGGTTCCATCCGCGCGGAGTGGAACGCGTGCGACACCTTGAGCTGCTTGGTCTTGTGCCCGCGCTCGCGCATCCGGGCGGCGGCCGCGAGGACGGCGTCTTCGTCACCGGAGAGGACCACGGCGGCGGGGCCGTTGACGGCGGCGAGCTCGACGCCCTCGCCGAGCAGCTCGGCGACCTCGGCTTCGGAGGCGCCCACGGCGACCATCGCGCCGCCCGGTTCCAGGGCCTGCATCAGCCGGCCGCGCGCCGCGACGATCCGCGCCGCGTCCGGCAGCGAGAACACCCCGGCCGCGTACGCGGCGGTGATCTCGCCGATGGAGTGACCGATGACGACGTCCGGCCGGACACCCCAGGACTCCGCGAGCCGGAACAGCGCGCTCTCCACCGCGAACAGCCCGGCCTGGGTGAAGACCGTCTGGTCCAGCAGCCCGGTCTCGGCGGGCACCTCGCCGAGCACGACGTCCCGCACGCGGTGGCCGGCGCGGCCGGCCAGGCACGTGTCCAGCTGCTCGCAGGCTTCGTCGAACGCGGTCGCGAACACGGGGTAGCGCTCGTACAGCTCGCGGCCCATCCCGAGCCGCTGCGAACCCTGGCCCGGGAAGACGTAGCCGACCTTGCCCGGCTTGGCCGAACCGGTCACCACGCCGGGCGCGCGTTCCCCGCGGGCCAGCGCCCGCAGCCCGGCCACGGCTTCCTCGTCCGAGCCCGCGACGACGACCGCGCGGTCCCCCAGCAGCGCTCGGCTCGACAGCAGCGCACTCGCCAGCCCGGCCCGGGACGTGCCGGACTCCAGGACCTCCGCGAGCCGCCCGGCCTGCGCCGCCAGGGATGCGGGGCTGCCCGCCGAGACGACCAGCGGCACCACGGACGGTGGTGCGGGGGAACCCGCTTCTCCACCCACGACGGGCTGCAGACCCGGGTCCGGGGCTTCCTCCAGGATCAGGTGCGCGTTGGTGCCGCTGATGCCGAACGCGGACACCCCGGCCCGGCGGGGACGGTCTTCGCGCGGCCACGGGCGCGGCTCGGTGAGCAGCTCGACCGCGCCGGCCGACCAGTCGACCTCCGGTGTCGGCTCGGCCACGTGCAGGGTCGGCGGCATGGCCTCGTGCCGCAGGGCCTGGACCACCTTGATCACGCCCGCGACCCCGGCGGCCGCCTGCGTGTGCCCGAAGTTGGACTTGATCGAGCCCAGCCACAACGGCCGCTCGCGGCCCTGGCCGTAGGTCGCGAGCAACGCCTGCGCTTCGATCGGGTCGCCCAGCGCGGTGCCCGTCCCGTGCGCCTCGACCAGGTCCACATCGGACGCGAGCAGCCCGGCCCCGGCCAGCGCTTTGCGGATCACACGTTGCTGCGAAGGGCCGTTCGGTGCCGTCAGGCCGTTGGACGCGCCGTCCTGGTTGACCGCGCTGCCGCGGATGACCGCCAGGATCCGGTGCCCGCGTTCCCGCGCCATCGAAAGCCGTTCGAGGACGAGCACGCCGGCGCCCTCGGCCCAGCCGGTGCCGTCGGCGGTCGAGGAAAAGGCCTTGGACCGGCCGTCGGCGGCCAGCACCCGCTGCCGGGAGAAGGCGACGAAGGTGCCGGGCGTCGGCATCACCGTGGCGCCGCCGGCGAGCGCCATCGAGCACTCGCCCGCGCGCAGCGCCTGTGCGGCGAGGTGGATGGCCACCAGCGACGACGAGCACGCCGTGTCGATGGTGACCGCCGGGCCTTCGAGCCCGAAGGTGTAGGACACCCGGCCCGACGCCACGCTCGAGGCCGCGCCGATGCCCGCGAAGGCTTCCAGGTCCGGGGTGATCGCCCCGGCGCCGTAGCCCTGGGTGAACACGCCGGAGAACACGCCGACGTCGCTGCCCTTCAGCGAAAGCGGGTCGATGGCGGCATCTTCGAGGGCCTCCCACGACGTCTCCAGCAGCACCCGCTGCTGCGGGTCCATGACGAGGGCCTCCCGCGGCGAGATGCCGAACAGGCCCGCGTCGAACAGCCCGGCCCCGCGCAGGAAGCCGCCCTGGCTGGTGTACGAAGTGCCCGGGTGGTCGGGGTCCGGGTCGAACAGGCCGTCCAGCTCCCAGCCCCGGTCGTCGGGGAAACCGGAAAGGGCGTCGACGCCGTCCGCCACGAGCCGCCACAGGTCTTCCGGCGAGGACACGCCGCCGGGGAACCGGCAGGCCATGCCGACGACGGCGAGCGGCTCGTCGGCGTGCCGGGCGCCCTGCTTGCGCAGGCTGTGCAGCTCCGCCGTGACGCGCTTGAGGTACTTGAGGAGTTTCTCGTCCGTGGCCATTCCTGGGTCCTCACAAGGGTTGCTGGAGCGTCGGTCTCGGACACGTGTCAGGTGAGACCCAGCTCCTCGTCGATGAAGTCGAGGACTTCGTCGGCGGACGCGGATTCGAGCCGGTCCGCCAGCGCGGCGTCGTCCGGCCGGCCGGGCACCCCGTTGCACCGGGCCACCAGGCCCTGCAGCCGGAGGGTGAGACCGGTCTTCGTGGATTCGTCGAGGCGCAGCCCGCCGAGCAGCGCCTCGACGTCTTCGAGCCGGGCGTGCACCACCGAGAGCGCGTCGTCGCCGGTCCCGAGCTCGGCGCGCAGGTACCGGGCGAGGACGAGCGGGGTCGGGTAGTCGAAGGCGAGCGTGGCGGGCAGCTTCAGCCCGGTGCTCCCCCGCAGCCGGTTGCGCAGGTCCACCGAGGTGAGCGAGTCGAACCCGGCGTCCTTGAACGCGGTGTCGGCGCGGACCGCGTCCGGCCCGGCGTGGCCGAGCACCGCCGCGACCTCGGTGCGGACCAGGTCGGTCAGCAGCGCCTCCTGCTCGGGGGCGGCCAGCCCGGCCAGCCGGTGCTTGAGCGTGTCGTCCACTTTGGACGCGCCGTGCGCCTGCCGCCGTCCGGGGCGGACCAGCCCGCGCAGCAGGGGCGGCACGGCCCCGCCGGCCCGGACCTCCCGCAGGTCGAGCTTGACCGGCACGAGCAGCGCGGGCCGGGCGCCCAGCGCGGCGTCGAACAGGGCCATGCCCTCCTCGGCCGTGATCGGCCGCACCCCGCCCCGGCTCATCCGGGCCTGGTCGGTGCCGCCGAGGTGCGCGGTCAGGCCGGTGGCCCGCTCCCACAGGCCCCACGCCAGTGACAGGCCGGGCAGGCCGGCCGCCCGGCGGCTCGCCATCGCCGCGTCCAGGAACGCGTTCGCCGCGGCGTAGTTGCCCTGCCCGGGTGAGCCGAAGACGCCGGAGCCGGACGAGAACACGACGAACGCGCCGAGGTCCCGGCCGCGGGTCAGCTCGTCGAGGTGGCGGACGGCGTCGACCTTGGGGGCGAACACCTTGGCCAGCCGCTCCGGGGTGAGCGTCCCGATGACGCCGTCGTCCAGCACGCCCGCCGTGTGGATCACGTTCGCCGGGCGGTGTTCGTCGAGCAGGGCGGCGACCTGGTCGCGGTCGGCCAGGTCGCAGGCGACGACGGACACGTCGGCACCCTCGCCGGTGAGGTCGGTGACGAGGTCCTTCGCGCCCTCGGCGTCCAAGCCGCGCCGGCTGGCCAGCACCAGGTTCCGCACGCCGTGGTGGGTGACCAGGTGCCGCGCGACGATCTCCCCGAGCACCCCGGCGCCGGAGACGAGGACCGTCCCTCGCAGACCGGACAGCGGGGCCGCCTCGGCGCGGGCCAGGCGCGGGACGTACAGGGCTGCGCCGCGCACGGCGACCTGCGGCTCGCCACTCGCCAGCACCGCACCGAGCGGCACTTCACCGTCGGTGTCGACCAGGACGATCCGGTCCGGGTTTTCCGCTTGGGCCGAGCGGACGAGGCCCCAGACCGCGGCCGCGGCCGGGTCGGTCACCGGGGTGTCCCCGGCGGGCACCGCGCCGCGCGTGACGACGACCAGGCGTTCGGCCTCGGGCTCGGTCAGCCGGGTCTGGAGCTTCTTCAGCACCCGGGAGGTCGCCGTGAGCGGCGAGTCGCCGCCGGGGACCTCCAGCACGTCGGCGGTGCCGTCGGCCTGCTGACCCGCGGGGACTTCGATCCAGTTCACCTGGAACAGCGAGTCCTTGGTGGTGGTGCCCCGCTGTCCGATCGACACCGGCCGCAGCACCACTTCCTTGGCCGTGACGACCAGGTTGCCGGCGCCGTCCACCGCCTCCAGGGGGCCGCCGGACACCAGCCGGACCCGCAGCGTCGACGCCCCCGTGGCGTGCAGCGTCAGGCCGCGCCACTCCATGGGCTGCGTCAGGCCGTCTTCGCCGGACAGAGCCGCGTCCAGGAGCGCCGGGTGGATGGCGAACGCGCCGGCGTCCACGTCCTCGGGCAGGGAGACCTCGGTGAAGGGCTCGTCGCCGAGCGGTCGCGCGCCCGGCGGCGACGTCGCCGACAACGTGCCGGTGGCGTGCCGGGTCCACTCGTCGTCGGCGTCGTCGGGCTGGGAGTACACCTCCAGCGGACGGACGCCGGTTTCGTCCGGCCCGCCCACCATGACCTGCACCCGGATCGCGCCGCGGTCCGGCACCACCACCGGGGTTTCGATGACGAGTTCGTCCACCACCGGGGTCCCGGCCTCGTCGCCGGCCCGGATCGCCAGCTCGGCCAGTGCCGCGCCGGGGACGACCACGACGTCGTCCAGGAGGTGCTCGGCCAGCCACGGCTGCGACTTCAGCGACCACCGCGAGGTGAAGACCAGGCCGCCGGTCCGCGGCAGCCGCACCACCGGGCCCGCGGCATCGGTCGCGGTCTCGACGTACCGCAGCCAGTAGTGCCGGTGGTCGAAGGCGTAGGTCGGCAGGTCCACCCGGGCGGGCGGCACCAGCGTCGCCCAGTCCACGTCGACGCCGTGGACGAACAGCTCGGCCATCGACGTCAGCAGCCGTCGCAAGCCGCCGTCGTCGCGTCGCAGCGAACCGGTGACGACCGGGTCGCCGGCCAGTTCGCTGATCGCCTGTACGAGCACCGGGTGGGCGCTGACCTCGACGAAGCCCCGGTGGCCCTGATCGATCAGCTTCGCCACCGCCGGGCCGAAGCCGACCTGGTTGCGGAGGTTGCGGTACCAGTAGCCGCCGTCGAAGACCCCGGCGTCGCGGATCCAGTCCCCGGTCAGGGTGGAGAAGAACGGCAGCGACGGCGCCTGGGCCTCGATCCCGGCCAGTGCCTCGGCCAGGGGTTCCTGGATGTCTTCGACGTGCCGGGTGTGCGAGGCGTAGTCCACCGCGACCCGCCGGACCCGGATTTCCTGTCCGGTCAGCGCTTCGAGAGCTTGGTCGAGGGCTTCGGCGTCACCGGCGATGACCACCGACGACGGGCTGTTGACCGCGGCCACCTCGGCCCGGTCCGCCCACGGCGTCAGCTGGGCGAGCGCGGCTTCCTCGCTCAACGCGACCGACGCCATCCCGCCGCGGCCGGCCAGCTTCGCGGCGATCGCCTGGCTGCGCAGGGCCACGACCTTCGCCGCGTCCGGCAACGACAGCGCACCCGACACGCAAGCGGCCGCGATCTCGCCCTGCGAGTGCCCCACGACGGCGTCCGGCCGGACCCCCACCGATTGCCACACCGCGGCGAGACCGACCATCACCGCGAAGCTCGCGGGCTGCACCACGTCGACCCGATCCAGGTCGCCCTCGCCACGAAGGACGTCGAGCAGCGACCAGTCGATCCACGGCTCCAGCGCGGCCGCGCACTCGCCGATCCGCTCGGCGAACACCGGGGACTCGTCGAGGAGCTGCCGGCCCATGCCGGCCCACTGCGAACCCTGGCCGGGGAACACCCACACGACCTTGCCGGGCGCACCGGTGGCCGCCACCGTTCCGGTCACGACGTCGGGCGTGCTTTCCCCGCGGGCCACCGCGGCCAGCCCGGCCGTGGCTTCCTCGCGGCTGCCCGCGACCACGACGGCCCGGTCCCCGAACAGCGAACGGCCGGACACCAGGGCCCCGGCGACGTCGGCGAGGGGCACGTCCGACTCGCCGAGGAACGCGGCCAGCCGCTCGGCCTGGCCCGCCAGGGCACCCCGCGCGGACACCACCAAGGGCACGGCACCGGCGGAGGACGTTCCGGCGGGCGGCGGCTCCTCCTCGGGGGCTTGCTCCAGGATGAGGTGCGCGTTGGTGCCGCTGATGCCGAACGAGGACACCCCGGCCCGGCGCGGCCGGCCTTCGCCCGGCCACTCCCGCGCTTCCGTCAGCAGCGAGACCGCGCCGGCGGACCAGTCGATCTCCGTGGACGGCCGGTCGATGTGCAGGGTCGGGGGCAGCACGCCGTGGCGCAGTGCCTGCACCATCTTGATCACGCCGGCCACGCCCGCGGCCGCCTGCGTGTGCCCGATGTTGGACTTGATCGAGCCCAGCCACAGCGGCTTCTCCGGGTCGCGGTCCTTGCCGTAGGTGGCCAGCAACGCCTGCGCCTCGATCGGGTCGCCGAGCGTCGTGCCGGTGCCGTGGCCTTCGACGGCGTCCACATCGGACGGTGCCAGTCCGGCCTCCGCCAGCGCGGCCCGGATCACCCGCTGCTGGGACGGGCCGTTGGGCGCGGTCAGGCCGTTCGAAGCGCCGTCGGAGTTCACCGCGATGCCGCGCAGCACGGCCAGCACCCGGTGCCCGCGCTCGCGGGCGACCGACAGCCGCTCCAGCGCGATGACACCGACGCCCTCGGCCAGCCCCATTCCGTCGGCGCTGTCGGCGAACGCCTTGCAGCGCCCGTCCAGTGCGAGCCCGCGCTGCCGGGAGAAGGACACGAAGGAACCGGGCTGGGCCATCACCATCGCGCCGCCGGCCAGGGCCATCGAGCACTCGCCCCGCCGCAGCGACTGCGCGGCCAGGTGCATCGCCACCAGCGAGGACGAACACCCGGTGTCGACGGTGACCGCCGGGCCCTCGAGGCCGAGGACGTAGGACACCCGGCCGGACGCGATGCAGGGCGCCGCCCCGGTGCCGACGAAACCCTCCAGCTCCGGGGCGACCACGCCGCCGCCGGCGCCGTAGCCCATGCTCGCGACGCCGGTGAACACGCCGACGTCGCTGCCCTTCAGCGACCGCGGGTCGGTGCCGGTCCGCTCGACGGCCTCCCAGGACGTCTCCAGCAGCAGCCGCTGCTGCGGGTCCATGGCGACGGCCTCGCGCGGCGAGATCCCGAAGAACCCGGCGTCGAAGAGGCCGGCGTCGTGGAGGAAGCCGCCCTGGTCGGTGTACGTCGTTCCCGGGCGGTCGGGGTCCGGGTCGACGAGCCCGTCGACGTCCCAGCCGCGGTCGCCGGGGAACGCGGAGACGGCGTCGGTGCCGTCGGCCACCAGCCGCCACAGGTCCTCGGGCGAGGCGACCCCGCCCGGGTACCGGCACGCCATGGCGACGATGGCGATCGGCTCCCGCGCCTGTTCCTCGGTCTCGCGCAGCCGCGTGCGGGCGTCGCGGGCGTCGGCGATGGCCCGCTTGAGGTAGTCGCGGAGTTGTCCCTCGTCAGCCACTGAACTCAACTCCCAGGTGTCTCACGTGTGCTCGCTTTTCGGGGGCCCGGATTTCACGGCGGTTTCAGTCGAGCCCGTCGACGAGGGCGAACAGTTCCTCGTCGCTGGCCGTGTCGAGATCGCCGGAGCTGCCCGGCCGGGCTTCGGCCGCCTCGGCGGCCTTGAGCAGTTCCCGCAGCCGCGCGGTGATCCGGTCACCGCCGGGTTCGTCGGCGGCGGCCGCGATGGCCGTCTCCAGCCCGGCGAGGCCGGCCAGCACCGCGTCCGCCGGGGACGCTTCCTCGACGGCGAGTTCCGTCCGCAGGTGCCGGGCCAGTGCCAGGGGGTTCGGGTGGTCGAAGACGAGCGTCGCGGGCAGTTTGAGGCCGGTCGCCTCGCGCAGCCGGTTGCGCAGCTCCACCGACGTCAGCGAGTCGAACCCGGCGTCCTTGAACGCCGCGTCGGCGCGGACGCCGGAGCTGTCGGCGTGCCCGAGCACGACCGCGACCTGGCCGCGAACGAGGTCGAGCAGCAGCGCTTCCTGTTCGGCCACGGTGAGCCCGGTCAGCTTGGCGGCCAGGCCGCCGTTCTCGCCGGACGCCGTGCGCGCGGCCTGCCGTCCCGCGCGGACCAGGCCGCGCAGCAGGTGCGGGACCGTGCCGCCGGCGGCCGCGTCGGCCCGCACCTCGCGCAGGTCGAGCTCGATCGGCACCAGCAGCGCCTCGCCGGCCGCGAGTGCGGCGTCGAAGAGTTCGATGCCTGCGGCGGACCCGAGCGCCCGGACGCCGCCGCGACCCTCACGACGGCTCATCCGGGACAGGGTGAGGTCGTCGATGGTGCCCGCCATGCCGGTGAGCTGCTCCCACGGGCCCCAGGCCAGCGAAAGCCCGGGACGGCCGGCCGCGCGGCGGGCGGCCATCATGCCGTCGAGGAAGGCGTTCGCCGCCGCGTACCCGCCGCTGCCCGCGCCCATGAAGATGGCGGAGGCCGACGAGTAGGCGATGAACGCGTCGAGGTCGCCGGTCAGCTCGTCGAGGTGCTGCACCGCATCGACCTTGGGGGCGAAGACCTTGGCCAGCCGCTCCCGGGTCAGTGCCCCGGTGACACCGGCGTCGAACACGCCCGCCGTGTGCACGACCGCGGTCACCGGGTGTTCCTCGAGCAGCGCCGCCACCTGGTCCCGGTCGGCGAAGTCACAGGCCACCACGGACACCGACGCGCCCTGCTCGGTCAGCTCGGTGACGAGGTCTTCGACGCCGTCGGCGGCCCGCCCGCGCCGGCCGGCCAGGACCAGTCGCCGGACGCCGTGCCGGGTGACCAGGGCGCGGGCGGCCAGCGCGCCCAGCGTCCCGCCGCCGGAGACGAGGACCGTCCCGTCCGGACGGAACGTCAGGGGCACTTCGGCCGCTTCGGTGACCCGGGCGAGCCGGGGCACCGAGAACGTCGAGCCGCGCAGGGCGAGCTGGGGCTCGCCGGTCGCCAGCACGGCGTCCAGTGGCACGTCGCCGTCGGTGTCGAGCAGCACGATCCGGTCGGGGTTCTCCGACTGGGCGGCCCGGACCAGGCCCCACACCGCGGCCCCGGCCGGGTCGGTCACCTCGCGGACGGCGCCGCGGGTCACCACGACCAGCCGGGCGTCCTCCTCCGCCTCGGCGAGGAACGTCTGCACGGCGGCCAGGACCCGGCTGGTCAGGTCCAGCGGAGCCTCGCCGGAGGCTTCCAGCACCTCGGCCGGGCCCGGCGGCACCGCACTGTCCACAGTGGGCAGTTCGGTCCAGTCCACCCGGTACAGCGAGCTGGTGCGCGGAGTGCCGAGCTGGTCGAGGGCGACCTCGCGCAGGATCAGCGAGTCCATGGTCAGGACCGGGGACCCGGTCTCGTCGGCGGCCTCGACGGTCAGGGCGTCCGGTCCGCCGGGCGCGACCCGGACCCGCAGCCCCGCGGCGCCCGCGGCGTGCAGGGCCAGCCGGTTCCACGAGAACGGCATCACGGACTTCCCGGGCTGTCCGCTGGCCGCCGCGGCGATCGTCGCGGTCTGCAGGGCCGCGTCGAGCAACGCGGGGTGCAGGCCGAACCGGGCGGCGTCCTCCCGCCGGTCGCCGGGCAGGGCGACCTCGGCGAACACCTCGTCGCCGCGCTGCCACACCGCCCGCACGCCCTGGAACAGGGGTCCGTACGCGTACCCGCGATCGGCGAGGTCGGCGTAGAAGCCGCCGAGCTCGACGCGCTGCCCGCCGGGCGGCGGCCACGCGGTGAAGTCGAAGCCCGGTCCCCGGCCCGGCGTCGCCGAGACCGTGCCGGTCGCGTGGCGCGTCCACCCGTCGTCGCGCCGGGAGTGGACGTCCACCGTGCGGGAGCCGCTCTGGTCGGGTCCGCTCACCGTGACCTGGACGCTCACCCCGCCCTGGGCGGGCACGACGAGCGGCGCCTCCGTCACGAGTTCGTCCAGCACCGGGCACCCGGCTTCGTCGCCGGCCCGCACGGCCAGCTCGACCAGGCCGGTGCCGGGGAACAGCACCACTCCGCCGATGGTGTGGTCGGCCAGCCACGGGTGGGTCCGCAGCGACAGCCGCGAGGTGAACACCAGGCCGTCCGACTGCGGCAGCGGCACGACCGCGCCGAGCAGCGGGTGCCCGGCCTCGGCCAGGCCCAGCGAGACGGCGTTCAGCCGCTCGGCCGGCCGGAGCCAGAAGTGCTGGTGGTCGAAGGCGTACGTCGGCAGCTCGGCGCGGGCCGGCGGCACCAGCGCGGCCCAGTCGACGTCGACACCGCGGACGAACAGTTCCGCCATCGACGTCAGCAGCCGCCGCCGGCCGCCGTCGTCCCGCCGGAGGGTCCCGGTGACGACCGCGTCGGCGAGCTCGCTGATCGGCTGGACCAGCACCGGGTGGGCGCTGACCTCGACGAACACGCCGTGGCCCGACCCGAGCAGCGTCTCCACGGCCGGGCCGAACCGGACCTGGTTGCGCAGGTTCCGGTACCAGTAGCCGCCGTCCAGGACGCCGGCTTCGGTGATCCAGGTACCGGTGACGGTCGAGAAGAACGGGATCGCCGGTGCCTGCGCGGTGACCCCGGCGAGGGTCTCGGCGAGGGTGTCACGGAGGTCTTCGACGTGCCGGGTGTGCGAGGCGTAGTCCACCGCGACCTGGCGGACGCGGACGCCGTCCCCGGCCAGCACCTCCAGCGCCTCGTCGAGGGCCTGGGCATCGCCCGCGACGACGACCGAGGCGGGGCCGTTGACCGCGGCCACCTCGATCCGGCCGTCCCACAGCGCGAGCCGCGCGTTCGCCTCGTTCTCGCGCAGCGCGACCGAGGCCATCCCGCCACGCCCCGACAGCCGCGCCGCGATCGCCTGGCTGCGCAGGGCGACCACCTTCGCGGCGTCGTCGAGGGTGAGCGCCCCGGAGACGCAGGCCGCGGCGATCTCGCCCTGCGAGTGGCCGACGACGGCGTCCGGGCGCACGCCCACGGACTCCCACACCGCGGCCAGCCCGACCATCACCGCGAAGCACGCGGGCTGCAGGACGTCGACCCGGCCCAGGTCGCCCTCGCCGCGGAGGACGTCGAGCAGCGACCAGCCGGTCCACTGGTCCAGCGCGGCCGCGCACTCCTTGGTCCGCTCGGCGAACACCGGGGACGTGTCGAGGAGTTCCCGGCCCATGCCGGCCCACTGCGTGCCCTGCCCCGGGAACACCCAGACGACCTTGCCCGGCTTACCCGCGGTCCCGGCCACCACGCCGGGCGCGGCCGCGCCACGGGCGAGCGCCCGCAGCCCGGCCCGGGCTTCCTCGGCCGAACCGGCCACGACGACGGCACGCTCCTCGAGCACCGCGCGTCCGGACACCAGCGCACCGGCGAGCTGGGCCGGCGGCACGCTCACCCCGCTCAGCCGTCCGGCTTGACCGGCCAGCGAACCGGTGCTGCGCGCGGAAACCACCAGCGGGACGACGTCCGCCGAAGCCGGCGCCCCGGCGGCGGGCTCCTCGGGGGCTTCCTCGATGATCAGGTGCGCGTTCGTGCCGCTCACGCCGAACGACGACACCCCGGCCCGGCGCGGCCGCTCCCCGCGCGGCCAGTCCCGGCCCTCCGTCAGCAGTTCGACCGCGCCTTCGGACCAGTCGACCTGCGCGGTGGGCTCGTCGACGTGCAGGGTCGGCGGCATGACGCCGTGCCGCAGCGCCTGGACGACCTTGATCACGCTCGCGACACCCGCGGCCGCCTGCGTGTGGCCGATGTTCGACTTCAGCGAGCCCAGCCACAGCGGCTGTTCCCGCTCCTGCCCGTAGGTGGCCAGCAGCGCCTGCGCCTCGATGGGGTCGCCCAGGCTCGTCCCGGTCCCGTGGGCCTCGACGAGGTCCACATCGGACGGTGCCAGCCCGGCGTTGGCCAGCGCGGCGCGGATCACTCGCTGCTGCGAAGGGCCGTTCGGGGCGGTGAGGCCGTTCGACGCACCATCCTGGTTCACCGCGCTGCCCCGCAGCACGGCCAGCACCCGGTGCCCGCGTTCCCGCGCCACCGAAAGCCGTTCCAGCACGATCACGCTGATGCCCTCGGCCAGCACCATGCCGTCGGCGCCCGAGGCGAACGCCTTGCACCGCCCGTCGGTGGCCAGCCCCCGCTGCCGGGAGAAGACGACGAAGGAGTCGGGGCCCGACATCACCATCGCGCCGCCGGCCAGTGCCATCGAGCAGTCGCCCTGGCGCAGGGCCTGCGCGGCGAGGTGCATCGCGACCAGCGACGACGAGCACGCCGTGTCGATCGTGACCGCCGGGCCCTCGAACCCGAAGACGTAGGACACCCGGCCCGACGCCACGCTCGACGCCAGCCCGGTGCCCGCGAAGCTCTGCATCTCCGGCCCGGCCAGGCCACCGCCGTAGCCCGACCCGCCCGCGCCGGTGAAGACGCCGACGTCGGTGCCCTGCAACGAGGTCGGGTCGAGACCGACGCCTTCGAGGGCTTCCCAGGACGCCTCCAGCAGCAACCGCTGCTGCGGGTCCATGGCCAGTGCCTCGCGCGGCGAGATCCCGAAGAAGCCCGGGTCGAACAGGGCCGCGTCGGCCAGGAAGCCGCCCCGGTCGGTGTACGACGTCCCCAGGTGGTCCGGGTCCGGGTCGAACAGGTTCTCCAGGTCCCAGCCGCGGTCCTCGGGGAACCCCGACACGGCGTCGCGGCCCTCGGCCACCAGCCGCCACAGTTCGTCGGGCCCGGTCACGCCGCCGGGCAGCCGGCACGCCATGCCGACGATCGCGATCGGCTCGCCGGCGGCGTTGACCCGCTTCTTCAGCGTGCCGACCTCTTCGAGGGACTTCCGCAGCGCCTCGACGACCTTTTCATACGACGCACTCACCACTTGCTCCCCATCACTCGTCGCCGAAAGCCAGTTGCACGAGGTCGTCGACACCCAGTTCGGCGATCGACGGTTCCTCGGTCGCGGCGGACGCGAGCGCGTGCCGCAGCCGGTCGCCGTGCCCGTTCCCGTTGCCGTTGCTCCCCGGCGCCATCCGTGCGCTGAGGTAACGGGCGACGGCCAGCGGGTTCGGGTAGTCGAAGACCAGCGTGGCGGGCAGCTTCAGCCCGGTCGCCTCGCGCAGCCGGTTGCGCAATTCCACCGAGGTCAGCGAATCGAACCCGGTGTCCTTGAACGCGGTGTCCGGGCGGACCGCCTCCGGTCCGTCGTAGCCGAGCACGACCGCGACCTGCCCGCGCACCAGGTCGACGAGCTGCGCCTCCCGCTCGGCCGGGGCGAGCCCGGCCAGTCCGAGGTCCACAGTGGACGCCGAGCGCGCCTGCGTCCGGCTCGGCCGGACGAGGCCGCGGAACAGCACCGGAACCGCGCCGGCCCACATCGCCGCGAGGTCGAGCTTGATCGGCACGAGCAGGGACTCGTCCATCCGCAGTGCGAGGTCGAACAGCGCCAGGCCTTCGGCCCCGGTCAGTTCCAGGACGCCGTTGCGGCTCGCCCGCGCGTGGTCGACCTCGCTGAGGTGGGCGGCCATGCCGCTGCTGCGTTCCCAGAGGCCCCAGGCCAGGGACAGGCCCGGCAGGCCCGCCGCCCGCCGGTGGGCCATCGCCGCGTCCAGGAAGGCGTTCGCCGCCGCGTACGGGCCCTGGCCACCACCGCCCAGTACGCCCGCGACGGAGGAGAACACGACGAACGCGCCGAGGTCCCGGTCGCGGGTCAGCTCGTCGAGGTGCGTGGCGGCCGTGACCTTGGCCGCGTACACGTTGGCCAGCTGATCGGGCGTGAGTGCTTCGATGACGCCGTCCTCGAAGACGCCGGCGGTGTGCACCACCCCGGTCAGCTCGGGCAGGTCCGCGAGCAAGGCGGCCACCTGAGCGCGGTCGGAGACGTCACAGGCCACGAAGGACACGTCCGCGCCCTCGCCGGTGAGCTCGGTGATCAGGTCCTCGGCGCCCTCGGCGTCCCGGCCCCGCCGGCTCGCCAGGACGACCCGGCGCACGCCGTGCCGGGTCACCAGGTGCCGGGCCACCAGCGCGCCCAGCGATCCGGCGCCGGAGACCAGGACCGTCCCGTCCGGATCGAACGCGGCGGGGGTGTCCGTGAGCCGGGTGGCGCGGGCGAGCCGGGGCACGAGGAAGGTCGTCCCGCGCAGAGCGAGCTGCGGCTCACCCGAGGCCAGCACCGCGCCCAGCGGGACTTCGCCGTCGGTGTCCAGCAGGACGATCCGGTCCGGGTGCTCGGCTTGGGCGGACCGGACCAGGCCCCACACCGCGGCCGCGGCCGGGTCGGTCAGCGTGTGGTCGCCGCCGGCGGGCACCGCCCCCCGGGTCGTCACCACCAGCCGGGACTCCTCGAACGCGGGCGCGGCCAGCCACGCCTGCACAACTTCCAGGGCGCGGGAGGTACCGGCCAAGGTGTCCGCACCGGCGGCCTCCCAGACCACCACCGGCGGCGCGTCCGTCTTCTCCGCCAGGGCCACGACGTCGTCGGCGGTGTCCACCGGCGTCCACGACGGCGTCTCCGCACGCGGTACGGCGGGCAGTTCGGTCCAGTCGACGCGGAACATCGCGTCGTGGCCCGCGTCGGCCGCGGCCCCGAGCTGCTCGGCCGAAACCGGCCGGGACACCAGCGACTCCATCGTCAGGACCAGGCCGCCGGTTTCGTCGGCGGCGGCGACCGACAGCGTGTCCGGGCCGCTCGGCGCGAGCCGGACCCGCAGGGCCGAGGCCCCCGCGGCGTGCAGGACCAGGCCGTTCCAGGCGAAGGCCAGCACCGGACGGCCGGGCTCGTCCCCGCCGACGGCCGTGGCGGCCTGCAGGGCCGCGTCGAGCAGCGCCGGGTGGACGCCGAACCGGCCCGCGTCCTTGCGCAGGTCCTCGGGCAGGGCGACCTCGGCGAAGACGTCGCCGTCACGCCGCCAGACCGCCCGCAGCCCCTGGAACGCCGGCCCGTAGCCGTAACCGCGCTCGGCGAGGTCGGTGTAGAAGGTCTCGACGTCGATGCGCTCGGCGTCGGCGGGCGGCCAGGCGTGGAAGTCGAATTCCGGGTCCTGGCCGGCCGCCGACGACAGCACGCCGGTCGCGTGCCGCGTCCACGTCCTCGCGCCGCCGTCGCGCCGGGAGTAGATGTCCACCGTGCGCGAGCCGGTCTCGTCCGGGCCGCTCAGCGCGACCTGGACCCGGACCGCACCCTGGGCGGGCACGACGAGCGGCGCCTCGATGACGAGCTCGTCGAGGGCGGTGCAGCCGGCTTCGTCGCCGGCCCGCACGGCCAGCTCGGCCAGCCCGGAACCGGGGAGGAGCACCACGCCGCCGACCGCGTGGTCGGCGAGCCACGGGTGCGTCCGCACCGACAGCCGCGAGGTGAAGACCAGGCCGTCGGACTGCGGGAGCTCGACGACCGCGCCCAGCAGCGGGTGGTCGGCCGCGGCCTGACCCAGGGAGGCCGCGTCGGTCGCGGACTCGGCGGGCCGGAGCCAGTAGTGCCGGTGGTCGAAGGCGTACTTCGGCAGGTCGACCCGGCCCGCGCGGGGCAGGACCGCGGTCCAGTCGAGCTCGACACCCCGCACGAACAGCTCGGCCATCGACGTCAGCAGGCGGCGGAGCCCGCCGTCCTCGCGGCGCAGGGAACCGGTCACCACCGCGTCGTCGCTGATTTCACCGAGCGGCTGGACCAGCACCGGGTGCGCGCTGACCTCGACGAACACGCCGTGGCCCTGGCGGACGAGCTCCGCGGCCGCCGGGCCGAAGCCGACCTGGTTGCGCAGGTTCCGGTACCAGTAGCCGCCGTCGACGACGCCGGCGCCGGTGATCCAGCCGCCGTCCACAGTGGAGTAGAACGGCACCGCCGGGGCCTGCGCCTCGATGCCGGCCAGTGTCCCGGCGAGGAGGTCCTGGATGGCTTCGACCTGGTTCGTGTGGGACCCGTAGTCCACGGCCACCCGTCGGACGCGGACTTCCTGCCCGGACAACGCTTCGACGACCTCGTCGAGGGCCCGGGCTTCTCCGGCGATCACCACGGAGGTAGGGCTGTTGACCGCGGCCACCTGGACCCGGTCGGCCCACGGCGCCAGCCACGCGGTCGCGTCTTCTTCGCTCAGCGCGACCGAGGCCATGCCGCCGCGGCCGGCCAGCCGGGTGGCGATCGCCTGGCTGCGCAACGCGACCACCTTCGCCGCGTCCGGCAGCGACAACGCACCCGACACACACGCCGCCGCGATCTCGCCCTGCGAATGCCCGACCACGGCGTCCGGCCGCAAGCCCGCGGACTGCCACACCGCGGCGAGGCCGACCATCACCGCGAAGCTCGCGGGCTGCACGACGTCGACGCGGTCCAGCAGATCGGACTCGCCGCGCAGGACGTCGAGCAGCGACCAGTCGATCCACGGTGCCAGCGCGGCCGCGCACTCGGCGACCCGCTCGGCGAACACCGGAGACTCTTCGAGCAGCTCCCGGCCCATGCCCACCCACTGCGAGCCCTGACCGGGGAAGACCCAGACGACCTTGCCCGGCGCCCCGGCCCGGCCGGTGACCACCGTGGCCGTGTCTTCTCTGCGGGCCAGCACTTCCAGGCCCGTCACGGCTTCTTCGCGGGAGCCCGCGACGACGACCGCGCGCTCGCTCAGCGCGGCCCGGTCGGTCACCAGCGCCCGGGCCACGCCGGCCAGCGGCGCGTCACCCCGGACGAACTCGGCGAGCCGGCCCGCCTGACCGGCCAGGGAGGCCTTGCTGCGGGCGGAAACCACGACCGGCACCACGGGCACCTCGGGCGTGGGCACCGGCTCTTCGGCGGGCGCCTCTTCCAGGATCAGGTGCGCGTTCGTGCCGCTGACGCCGAACGCGGACACCCCGGCCCGGCGCGGACGGCCGTTGCGCGGCCACTCGCGAGCTTCGGTCAGCAGTTCGACGGCGCCGGCGGACCAGTCCACCTCGGGCGTCGGCTCGTCGACGTGCAGCGTCGGAGGCAGGACTTCGTGGCGGAGGGCCTGCACCATCTTGATCACGCCCGCGACGCCCGCGGCGGCCTGCGCGTGGCCGATGTTCGACTTCAGCGACCCGAGCCACAGCGGCGTCTCACGGTTCTTGCCGTACGTGGCCAGCAGGGCCTGCGCCTCGATCGGGTCACCCAGCGTGGTCCCGGTGCCGTGCGCCTCGACGACGTCCACATCGGACGGTGCCAGTCCGGCGCTCACCAGGGCCCGGCGGATCACCCGCTGCTGCGAAGGCCCGTTCGGCGCGGTCAGGCCGTTCGAAGCGCCGTCCTGGTTCACCGCGCTGCCGCGCAGCACGGCCAGGATCCGGTGCCCGCGTTCGCGGGCCACCGAAAGCCGTTCGAGCACGACCACGCCGACGCCCTCGGCCCAGCCGGTGCCGTCGGCCGCGGCGGCGAACGCCTTGCAGCGCCCGTCGACGGCGAGGCCGCGCTGCCGGGAGAACTCCACGAACGCGCCGGGGTTCGCCATCACGGTCGCACCTCCGGCCAGTGCCATCGAGCACTCGCCCTGCCGCAGCGACTGCGCGGCGAGGTGCATCGCGACCAGCGAAGACGAGCACGCCGAGTCGATCGTCACCGCCGGGCCTTCGAAGCCGAACACGTACGACACGCGGCCGGACGCCACGCTCGACGAGCCGCCCGTGCCCGCGAAGCCCTCCAGCTCCGGGGTGACGACGCTGTCCCCCGGCGCGACGTAACCCTGGCCGAACATGCCGGTGAACACGCCGACGTCGTCGCCCTTGAGCGAGAGCGGGTCGACTCCGGCGTCTTCCATGGCCTCCCACGAGGTCTCCAGCAGGAGCCGCTGCTGCGGGTCCATGGCGACGGCCTCGCGCGGCGAGATCCCGAAGAAGCCCGCGTCGAAGAGGCCGGCCTCGTGGAGGAACCCGCCGTGCCGCGTGTAGGTCTTGCCCGGGGTCGCCGGGTCCGGGTCGTACAGGCCGTCGGTGTCCCAGCCGCGGTCGGCCGGGAAGCTCGAGACGGCGTCCCGGCCCTCGGCGACCAGCCGCCAGAGGTCCTCGGGCCCGGCGACGCCGCCCGGCAGGCGGCAGGCCATGCCGACGATGGCGATCGGCTCGCCGAGGTCGGCCTTCGCGGCCACCGCGGCCACCGGCGTCTCCGCCGCACCGCCGAGCTCCTCGCGCAGGAACTTCGCCAACGCCTGGGGGTTCGGGTAGTCGAAGACCAGCGTGGCGGGCAGCTTCAGCCCGGTGGCGGTCCGCATCCGGTTGCGCAGCTCGACCGCGGTCAGCGAGTCGAAGCCGGCGTCCTTGAACGCGGTGTCCACCCGGACCGCACTCGCGTCGGCGTGCCCGAGCACGGCCGCCACCTGCGCCCGGACCAGGTCCAGGAGCAGGGTGAGCTGGTCGGCCGGGGCGAGCCCGGCCAGCCCGCCGTCCACAGTGGATGCGGTACGGGCCTGCTGACGGCCCGCGCGGACCAGGCCGCGCAGCAGGTGCGGCACGGCCCCGTCCGCGGCGGCGTCGGCGCGCACCCCGCGCAGGTCCAGCTTGGCGGGCACGAGCAGTGGCTCTGCCGAGCCGAGAGCGGCGTCGAACAGGTCCATGCCTTCGGCCTGCGTCATGATCTGCAGGCCGCCGCGGCGGCTCATCCGGGCGCGGGTGGCCTCGTCGGTGCCGGCCGCCATGCCGGTGCTCTGGTCCCAGAGACCCCACGCGAGTGACAGGCCCGGCAGGCCGGCCGCCCGGCGATTGGCCATCAGGCCGTCCAGGAAGGCGTTGGCCGCGGCGTAGCTGCCGCTGCCCGCGCCCATGAACACGGCCGAAACCGAGGAGTAGACGACGAACGCGTCCAGGTCCCGGTCGCGGGTGAGTTCGTCGAGGTGGCGGACCGCGTCGACCTTGGGTGCGAACACCGTGGCCAGCCGGTCCCGGTCCAGCGTCTCGATGACACCCGCATCGAGGACACCGGCGGTGTGCACGACGGCGGTCGGCCGGTGCTCGTCGAGCAGCGCGGCCACCTGAGCGCGGTCGGAGACGTCGCAGGCGACGACGGACACGTCCGCGGCCAGCTCGGCGACCAGGTCCGCCACGCCCTCGGCGTCCGGGCCGCGCCGGGAAGCCAGCACCAGCTTCCGGACGCCGTGGCGTTCGACCAGGCGCCGGGCCACCAGGCCACCGAGCGCGCCGGCACCGGAGATGAGCACCGTCCCGTCCGGGCGGAAGACGGCCTCCCCGCGCTGGTCGGCGCGGGCGATGCGGGGCACGAAGTACTTCCCGCCGCGCACCGCGACCTGCGGCTCGTCGGCGGCCAGGATCGCGCCGAGCGGGATCTCACCGTCGGTGTCGAGGAGCACGATCCGGTCGGGGTTCTCCGCCTGCGCGGCCCGGACCAGGCCCCACACCGCGGCCCCGGCCGGGTCGGTCACCTCGCGGACGGCGCCGCGGGTCACCACGACCAGCCGGGCGTCGTCCGCCGCGTCGGCGAGGAACGCCTGGACGGCTTCCAGCACCCGCGCGGTCAGGTCCAGCGGCTCCTCGCCGGAGGCTTCGAGCACCTCGACCCGCTCCGACGGTGCCACGCTGTCCGCAATGGACACTTCGGTCCAGTCGACCCGGTACAGCGATCCGGCGCGGGTCTTCCCGGCCGAGAGTTCCCGGCCTGCCACCGAGTCCGCGGTGAGGACCAGGCCGCCGGTCTCGTCCGCCGCCTGGAGGCCGCCACCGGGCGCCAGCCGCACCCGCAGCGCCGAGGCCCCCGCGGCGTGCAGGACCAGGCCGTGCCACTCCGCCGGCTGCTCGTCGTCCGCCAGCACCGGACGCAGGGCCGCGTCCAGCAGCACCGGGTGGATGCCGAACTTCCCGGCGTCCTGGTCCTCGGGCAGCGCGACCTCGGCGAAGATCTCTTCGCCACGCCGCCAGCCGCCGTCGGCCTGCTCGGCACCGGGCGGAGGCCAGGCGGTGAAGTCGAACGGCTCGTGCGCCGGCGCGGTGGCCGACAGGTGCCCGGTGGCGTTCCGGGTCCAGTCTTCGTCGCCTTCGCGCTGCGAGTACACGTCGACCGCGCGCTCACCGCTCACGACGACCTGCACCCGCAGGCCCCCGCTCTCGGGCAGGACCAGCGGCTTCTCGACCGTCAGGTCGGTGAGGACGGGACACCCGGCCTCGTCACCGGCCCGCACGGCCAGCTCGACCAGCGCCGCGGTCGGGACGCCGTCGGCCAGCCACGGGTGCGTCCGCACCGACAGGCGCGAGGTGAAGACCAGGCCGCCGGACCGCGGCAGCGGCAGGACCGCCCCCAGCAACGGGTGATCGGCCCCGGCCAGGCCGAGCGCGGGCGCGTCGGCCGCGGCGGACGGGCTGAGCCAGAAGTGCTGGTGGTCGAAGGCGTACGTCGGCAGGTCGACGCGGGCGGGCGGCACCATTGTGGCCCAGTCGACCGGGACACCCCGGACGAACAGCTCGGCCATGGAGGTCAGCAGCCGCCGCAGGCCGCCGTCGTCGCGCCGCAGGGTCCCGGTGACCACGGCGTCTTCGCCGAGTTCACTGAGCGGCTGGACCAGCACCGGGTGCGCGCTGACCTCGACGAACACCCCGTGGCCCTGGTCGAGCAGCGCGGCAACGGCCGGGCCGAAGCCGACCTGGTTGCGGAGGTTCCGGTACCAGTACCCGCCGTCGACGACCCCGGCTTCGGTGATCCATGCACCGTCCACAGTGGAGTAGAACGGCACCACCGGTGCCTGCGCGGGGATCCCGGCCAGGGTTTCGGCGAGGGTGTCCTCGATGTCTTCGACGTGCCGGGTGTGGGACGCGTAGTCCACCGCCACCCGCCGTCCGCCGAGGGCTTCGACGGCCTCGGTGAGCGCTTCGGCGTCACCGGCGATCACCACCGACGCAGGACCGTTGACGGCGGCGACCTCGACCCGGCCGTCCCACGGCGCGAGCCGAGCGGCCACCTCGTCGTGGCTCAGCTGGACCGACGCCATCCCCCCGCGGCCGGACAGCCGGGCCGCGATGGCCTGGCTGCGCAGCGCGACGACCTTGGCCGCGTCCTCGAGGGACAGTGCACCGGCGACGCAGGCCGCGGCGATCTCGCCCTGGGAGTGGCCCAGGACGGCGTCGGGCACGACGCCCACCGACGCCCACACGGCCGCGAGCCCGACCATCACGGCGAAACTCGCGGGCTGCAGCACGTCGACCCGGTCCAGCAGGCCGGTCTCACCGCGCAGGACGTCCGGCAGGGACCAGTCGACCCACGGCTCCAGCGCCGTCGCGCATTCGGCGATCCGCTCGGCGAACACCGGGGACGCTTCGAGGAGTTCCCGGCCCATGCCCGCCCACTGCGTTCCCTGGCCGGGGAACACCCAGACGGTCTTGCCGGGCATGCCCGCGGTCCCGGTCACCAGCCCGGCCGCGCTCTCGCCGCGGGCCAGTGCGGTCAGCCCCGCCCGGGCCTCCTCGGCCGAGCCGGCCACGACGACGGCCCGGTCGGCCAGCGTCGCGCGGGTCGACAGCAGGGCACCCGCCACGCGGGTCAGCGAGACGTCCCCGTCGAGGAACGCCGCCAGCCGCCCGGCCTGACCGGCCAGTGATCCGGTGCTGCGCGCGGAGACCACCACGGGCACCACGCCGTCGGGAACGTCGGCCTCGGAGGTCTCCTCGGCGGGCGCCTCCTCGAGGATGAGGTGCGCGTTGGTGCCGCTGATGCCGAACGACGACACGCCGGCGCGGCGCGGGTGGCCGTTGCGGGCCCACTCGCGGCCCTCGGTCAGCAGCTCGACCGCGCCCGCGGACCAGTCCACCTGCTTGGTGGGTTCCCGCACGTGGAGGGTCGGCGGCAGGGCGTCGTGCCGCAGGGCCTGGACCATCTTGATGACGGCCGCGACCCCGGCGGCGGCCTGCGTGTGGCCGATGTTCGACTTCAGAGAGCCGAGCCACAGCGGCGTCTCACGGTTCTTGCCGTACGTGGCCAGCAGGGCCTGCGCCTCGATGGGGTCACCCAGCGCGGTGCCGGTGCCGTGGGCCTCGACGACGTCCACTTCGGACGGTCGCAGGCCGGCGCCGGCGAGCGCCGCGCGGATCACCCGCTGCTGCGAGGGGCCGTTCGGGGCGGTCAGGCCGTTGGACGCGCCGTCCTGGTTGACCGCGCTGCCGCGGAGCACGGCGAGGACCCGGTGCCCGCGTTCGCGGGCCACCGAAAGCCGTTCGAGGACGACGATGCCGACGCCCTCGGACAGGACCGTGCCGTCCGCGCCGTCCGCGAACGCCTTGACCCGGCCGTCCTCGGCCATGCCGCGCTGCCGCGACATGCCGATCACCCCGATCGGCGAGCCCATCACGGCGACGCCGCCGGCCAGCGCCATCGTGCACTCGCCCTGCCGCAGCGCCTGCGCGGCGAGGTGGATCGCCACCAGGGACGACGAGCAGGCCGTGTCGACCGTGACGGCCGGCCCCTCGAACCCGAAGGTGTAGGACACGCGGCCCGAGGCCACGCTGCCCGCCGTGGCCGTGGTGACGAAGCCTTCGAGTTCCGCGGGCATGTTGCTCAGTGACTCGAGGTAGTCGTGGATGGAAACGCCGGAGAAGACACCGACGGCGTCACCCCGCGCCTTCGCCGGGTCGATGCCCGCGCGTTCGAGGGCCTCCCAGGACGCTTCGAGCAGCAACCGCTGCTGCGGGTCCATGGCCAGGGCTTCGCGCGGCGAGATGCCGAAGAAGCCCGGGTCGAACAGCGCGGCCTCGTGCAGGAAGCCGCCCTGGCGGATGTAGGCGGTGCCCGGGCGCTCCGGGTCGGAGTCGAACAGGCCGTCCAGGTCCCAGCCGCGGTCCTCGGGGAAAGCCGACATGCCGTCGCGGCCTTCGGCGACCATCCGCCACAGGTCGTCGGGGCTCATCACCCCGCCCGGCAGGCGGCAGGCCATGCCGACGATGGCGATCGGCTCGCCCGCGTCCGCGGCGGCGGTCGGCACCGGGGTGGCGGGCGCGCCCGCCACCGTCTCGCCCAGCTCCTCGCGCAGGTGCCGGGCGAGCGCCACCGGCGTCGGGTAGTCGAAGACGAGCGTGGCGGGCAGCTTGACCCCGGTGGCCGCGCTCAGCCGGTTCCGCAGCTCGACCGCGGTCAGCGAGTCGAAGCCGAGGTCGCTGAACCCGCGGGTGCCCTGCGCCAGCTCGGGGGCGTTGAAGCCGAGCACCGCGGCCGCCTCGGCCTGGACGATGCCGAGCAGGACCGCTTCCTGCTCCTCGGCGGGCCGGCCGGCGAGCTTGTGGACCAGGCCCCCGCCGCCGCTCGCGGCGGCCGTGCGGGCCACCCGGCGGCTCGCACGCACCAGGCCGCGCAGCAGGTGCGGAACCTCCCCGCCGCTGCGCAGGGTCTTCAGGTCGAGCTTGATCGGCACGAGCAGCGCCTGCTCGGCGTGCAGGCCGATGTCGAAGATGTCGAGGGCCTCGGCGGGCGTCATGGCCAGCACGCCGCCGCGGCTCATCCGGGCCTGGTCGGTCGCGCTGAGGTGGGCGGTCAGGCCGTCGGCCTGCTCCCACAGCCCCCACGCCAGGGACACGCCGGGAAGGCCCGCCGCGCGGCGCACGGCCATCAGGCCGTCGAGGAACGCGTTGGCCGCGGCGTAGTTGCCCTGACCGGCTGAGCCCATGAGCGCGGCCGCGGACGAGAACACGACGAAGGCGTCGAGGTCGAGGTCCCGGGTCAGCTCGTCGAGGTGGCGGACCGCGTCGACCTTGGGTGCGAACACCCCGGCCAGCCGCTCCCGGGTCAGTGCCCCGATGACGCCGTCGTCGAGCAGGCCGGCCAGGTGCACGATCCCGGTCGGGCGGTGCTCGGCCAGCAGCGCGGCGACCTGGTCGCGGTCGGAGACGTCGCAGGCCACCACGGCCACGCTCGCGCCCTGCTCGGTCAGCTCCGCGAGCAGCTCTTCCGCGGCCACGCCCCGCCGGCCGGCGAGCACCAGCCGCCGGACGCCGTGCCGGGAGACCAGGTGCTTGGCGACCAGGCCACCCAGCGAGCCGGTGCCGCCGGTCAGCAGGACCGTCCCTTCCGGACTGAACACCGCGTCGGGCGCTTCGCCGGTGGCACGGGACAGCCGCGGGACGGAGAAAGCCCCACCGCGCACGGCGATCTGCGGCTCACCACTGCCGAGCAGAGCACCCAGCGGCAGGTCACCGTCGGTGTCGACCAGGATGATCCGGCCCGGGTTCTCCGCCTGCGTGGCCCGCACCAGGCCCCACACGGCGGCCCCCGCCGGGTCGGTCACCGCACGCACGGCACCGCGGGTCACCACGACCAGCCGGGCCTCCTCCGCCGCGTCGGCGAGGAACCTCTGCACGGCTTCCAGCACCCGGCTGGTCAGCTCCAGGGGCGCTTCCTCGCCGAAGGCTTCGAGCACCTCGACGTGGTCCGCGGCCGCGCTGTCGGTCGCGGGGACCTCGACCCAGTCGACCTGGAACAGCGAGTCGCGCTCTTCGCCCGCCGCCGTCTCCAGCCGCGCGGCCGAGACTTCGCGGGACACCAGCGAATCCATGGTGACGACCAGGCCACCGGCCTCGTCGGCGGCCTGGAACGTCAGCGCGTCCGGCCCGCCCGGCGCGACCCGCACCCGCAGCGCCGACGCCCCGACGGCGTGCAGGACCAGGCCGTTCCACGCGAACGGCAGCACGCTGCGCTCGTCGTCGGGGTTGGCGAAGGCGTTCGTGTGCAGGGCGGCGTCGAGCAGCGCGGGGTGGAGGCCGAACTTGCCGGCGTCCTCGCGGTGGTCGTCGGGCAGCGCGACCTCGGCGAAGACCTCGTTCCCCCGCCGCCACACCGCCCGCATGCCCTGGAACGCGCCGCTGTAGGCGTACCCGCGCTCGGTGAGGTCGGCGTAGAAGTTTTCGACGTCGATCGGCTGCGCCCCGGCCGGCGGCCAGGCGGCGAAGTCGAAGTTCCGGTGGGCTTCCCGGGACGCCGACGCCCCGAGCAGCCCGGTGGCGTGCCGGGTCCATTCGTCGTCGTCTTCCCGCGTGGAGAAGACGTCGACCGCGCGCGAGCCGGTTTCGGTCGGCCCGCTCACCGCGACCTGCACGCGGACCCCGCCGCGCTCGCCGAGCACCAGCGGTGCCTCGATGACGAGCTCTTCCAGCACGCCGAAGCCGAGCTCGTCGCCGGCGCGCAGCGCGAGGTCGACGTAGACGGTGCCGGGGATCAGGACGACTCCGCCGATCGCGTGCCCGGCCAGCCACGGGTGCGTCTTCAGGGACAGCCGCGAGGTGAAGACCAGGCCGTCGGACTGCGGCAGCGGCACGACCGCGCCCAGCAGCGGGTGGTCGGCGCCGGCCAGGCCCAGCGACACGGCGTCGGTCGCCGTCCCGCCCATCCGCAGCCAGTAGTGCTGGTGGTCGAAGGCGTACGTCGGCAGCTCGACGCGCCGGTGCGGCGGCAGGACGCCGGACCAGTCCACGGTCACGCCGCGCACGAAGAGCTCGGCCGCCGAGGCCAGCAGGCGCCGGAGCCCGCCGTCCTCGCGCCGCAGCGTCCCGGTGACGACGGCTTCGGTGCCGTCGACGAGCTCGTTGATCGGCTGGACCAGCACGGGGTGCGCGCTGACCTCGACGAACACCCGGTGCCCCTGCTCGATCAGCTCGGCCACGGCCGGGCCGAACCGGACCTGACGACGCAGGTTGCGGTACCAGTACCCGCCGTCGAGGACGCCGGCGTCGTCAACCCAGCCGCCGGTGACGGTCGAGTAGAACGGCACTTCCGGGGCCTGCGCACGAATGCCGCCGAGCATCTCGGCCAAGGCGTCGCGGGCGGCTTCGACGTGCCGGGTGTGGGACGCGTAGTCCACCGCCACCCGCCGGATCCGGACGCCCTGGTCGTCGAGCGCGTCGAGGGCTTCGTCCAGGGCCTCGGCGTCTCCGGCGATGACCACGGACGCCGGCCCGTTGACGGCCGCCACTTCCACGCGGCCCGCCCACGCCTCGATGCGCGCGGCCGCGTCTTCTTCGCTCAACGCGACCGAGGCCATGCCGCCCCGGCCGGCCAGCGAGGCCGCGATGGCCTGGCTGCGCAGGGCCACCACCTTCGCGGCGTCGTCCAGCGACAGCGCGCCGGACACGCACGCGGCCGCGATCTCGCCCTGCGAGTGGCCCACCACGGCCTCGGGCTCGACGCCGAGCGAAGCCCACACCGCCGCGAGCCCGACCATCACGGCGAAGCTCGCCGGCTGCACGACGTCGACCCGGTCCAGCAGGTCGGCGTCGCCGCGCAGGACGTCGGTCAGCGACCAGTCGACCCACCGTCCGAGCGCGGTCTCGCACTCGGCGATCCGCGCGGCGAAGACCGCGGAGGAGTCCAGGAGCTCCCGGCCCATGCCCGCCCACTGCGTCCCCTGGCCGGGGAACACCCAGACGACCTTGCCCGGCGCACCCGAGCCGCGTCCGGACAGCACGCCGGGAGCACTCTCCCCGTGCGCCAAGGCCCGCAGCCCGGTCACGGCCTCTTCGGGGGAACCGGCCACGACGACAGCGCGCTCGCTGAGCGTCGCGCGCCCGGACACCAGCGTCCCGGCGAGGTCCGCCAGCGAGACGTCACCGACCTCCGCCAGCCGCCCGGCCTGCGCGGCCAGCGACGCGGCAGTCGCCGCCGACACGACGAGCGGCACCACGCCCGCGGGCGCCGCCTGGGCGACCGGCTCTTCCTCGGGCGCCTCTTCCAGGATCATGTGCGCGTTGGTGCCGCTGGCGCCGAACGACGAGATGCCGCCCCGGCGCGGCCGGTCGCCGCGCGGCCACTCCCGCGGCTCGGTCAGCAGCTCGACCGCGCCCGCCGTCCAGTCCACCTGCGGGGTCGGCGCGTCCACGTGCAGCGTGGCCGGGAGCTTCCCGTGCCGCAGCGACTGCACCATCTTGATCACGCCGGCCACGCCGGACGCGCCCTGCGTGTGCCCGACGATCGACTTCACCGAGCCGAGCAGCAGCGGCTGCCGCGGGTCGCGGCCCTGGCCGTAGGTGGCCAGCAGCGCCTGCACCTCGATCGGGTCGCCGAGGACGGTGCCGGTACCGTGCCCTTCCACGGTGTCCACATCGGACGGTGACAGCCCGGCGCCGGCGAGGGCCTTGCGGATGACCCGCTGCTGGGCGGGGCCGTTGGGAGCGGTCAGGCCGTTGGACGCGCCGTCGGAGTTGACCGCGCTGCCGCGGATGACGGCGAGCACCTGGTGCCCGCGCTCACGCGCCACCGACAGCCGCTCCAGCAGCACCACGCCGACGCCCTCGGCCCAGCCGGAGCCGTCGGCCGCCGCCGCGTAGGACTTGCAGCGCCCGTCGAAGGCCAGCGCCCGCTGCCGGGCGAAGCCGACGAACCCGCCCGGCGTCGCCATCACGGTCGAGCCGCCGGCCAGCGCCATCGAGCACTCACCGCGGCGAAGCGCCTGCGACGCGAGGTGAATGGCCACGAGCGACGACGAGCACATCGTGTCGACGGTGACGGCGGGACCTTCGAGGCCGAGCGTGTAGGCGACCCGGCCCGAGGCGACACCGCCCGCGGTGCCCAGCGCCCGCTCCAGGCTCATGAAGTCCTCGAACCCGCTGAGGTCGGGGGCGTAGTCCTGGTGCACGATCCCGGCGTAGACGCCGATGTCGCTGCCGCGCACCGAATGCGGGTCGATGCCGGCCCGCTCGAGGGTCTCCCAGGACACCTCCAGCAGCTGCCGCTGCTGCGGGTCCATGGCCAGCGCCTCACGCGGCGAGATGCCGAAGAAGCCCGCATCGAACTGGGCCGCGTCGTGGAGGAAGGCGCCTTCCCGCACGTACGTCGTCCCCGGGTTGTCGGGGTCCGGGTGGTAGAGGCCCTCGAGGTCCCAGCCGCGGTCGGTGGGGAACCCGGTGTAGACGTCGGCGCCTTCGGACACGACTCGCCAGAAGTCCTCCGGGCCGCGGATCCCGCCGGCGTAGCGGCAGGCCATGGAGACGATCGCGATGGGCTCCGCGGCGGCCGCGGTGAGCGCGGCGTTCTCCTGCTGGAGGCGGACGTTCTCCTTCAGCGAGGCGCGCAGTGCGTCAACGATCTGCTCGTTCGGCGCGGACATGTTCTTCCTCCACGATTGGTTCGCCATCGGCGGTCAGCTCGTCTGTCCGAGGGCTCGTTGCACGAGACCGGAGATGTCCAGTGCGTCGATCAGTTCCGCGTCGTCCGTCGCCGGTGCGGGGACCTCCGGCTCCGGGCCGGCTTCCGCGTCGGCCAGGCCGAGCAGGGCGTCCAGCACACCGGCTTCCTTGAACCGGGCGAACGGCACGGACGCGAGGACCTGCCGGAGGTCGTCCTCCCGCCCGTCCAGGCCGTCGTCGGCCTCCCGGAGCAGTTCGACGCGCAGGTAGCCGACCAGCGCCTCCGGGGTCGGGTAGTCGAAGATCAGCGTCGCGGGCAGGCGCAGCCCGGTGGCCGCGTGCAGGCTGTTGCGGAGGTTGACCGCGGCCAGGGAGTCGAAGCCGACCTCCTGGAACGCCTGCCGCGGGCCGATGCCCTCGGCGCCGCTGTGGCCGAGGACCGTCGAGGCGTGGCCGCGGACCAGCTTCAGCAGGACGCGGTTCTGCTCGGCGTCCGGGACCGCGCGCAGGGAGTCCGCGAGCGACGACGCCGTGTCGCCGTCTTCGCCGTCGTCTCGGGCCGCCTCGAGGATCGCCTTCGCCTCGGGCAGGTCGGCGAACAGCGGGCTGGGGCGGACCGAGGTGAACGCGGGGACGAAGGCGCCCCAGTCCATGTCGGCCACCGCCACGGCCTTCTCGTTGCCGGCGACGGCCTGCACCATCGCGGTGACGGCCAGCTGCGGCGCCATCGGGATCACACCGCGGCGGCGCAGCTGGGCGAGGGCGGCCTCGTCCATGCCGATGCCGATCTGGTCCAGCGCGCCCCAGGCGATCGACGTCGCCTTCAGGCCGCGGGCCCGGCGCCACTCGACCAGGGCGTCGAGGACGGCGTTCGCCGCACCGGCCGGGCCCTGCCCGCCGCCGCCCCAGACGCCCGCGATCGAGGAGAACACGACGAAGGCGTCGAGCGGGGTGTCCTCGAACAGCTGGTCCAGCCACACCGCGGTGGTCACCTTGGCGGTGAACACCTCGTCGAGGTCGGCGACGCCGGTGTCGTCGACGGAGCTGGTCTGCGCGATGTCGGCGGCGTGCACGACGGCGGTGACTTCAGCGTCCGCCACCAGCCGCGTGATCGCGTCCCGGTCGGTGCCGGCGCAGGACTCCACCGCCGTGCCCAGCTCGGCGAGCTCGGCCCGCAGTTCGGCGACGCCGTCGGTGCCGGTGACGATGAGCCGTTCGGCACCGGACCGCGCGAGCCAGACCGAGGCGTGGCGGCCGAGCCCTTCGGCTCCGCCGGTCACCAGGACCGTGCCGCGGGGTTCCCACTTGCCCGTCGCGGCCTCCGGCACCGGCTTGCGCACCAGCCGCCTGCGGTAGACGCCCGACCGCCGGACCGCGAGCTGGTCTTCCCCGGCGGCGCCGGTCAGGACGCCGAGCAGGGCCTGGGCCGTGCGCGCGTCGGTCGCGGCGGGCAGGTCGACCAGGCCGCCCCACCGGTCGAGGCGCTCCAGCGCGACGGCGCGGCCGAGTCCCCACACGGCCGCCTGGGCCGGTGCGGTGACGGCGTCCTGGATGCCGATGTTCACCGCGCCGGAGGTGAGGCACCACAGCGGCGCGGCCGTGTTGGTGTCGCCCAGGGCCTGGACCAGCGCGAGCGTCGAAGCGGTGACCTCGGTCGCGTCCGCGGGCCCGCCGTCGAGGGCGAGCAGGGACAGCACGCCGGTGAGGTCGCTGCCCGCCAGGACACCCCGCAGCCGCTCGGCGAGCCGGTCCCGGGCGGGTTCCTCGATCTCCAGCCGGACGAGGTCGAGACCCTGACCGGTGAGCTCCTTCAGGAGCGCGTCGCCGGTGCCTGCCGGGACGACGGCCAGCCAGCGCCCGCCCGGGACGCCGGTGGCTTCGCGTTCGAGGGGCTGCCAGGTGACCTGGTAGCGCAGTTTCTCCGCCGTCGAGCGCTCCCGGCGCTTGTCCCGCCACCCGGCCAGCACGGGCACGACGGTGCTGAGCGCCCCGCGCTGCTCCGGCACCAGGTCGAGCAGCTCGGCCAGGCTGTCCACATCGGACTGTTCGACCGCGGTCCAGAACTCGCCGTCCGCGCCTTCGGCGGCCTCGGCCGGCTCGGCCTCGTGCAGCCAGAAGTGCCGTCGGTCGAAGGCGTACGTCGGCAGGTCGACCCAGCCGGCCGCGGGCAGCGTCGCGGCCCAGTCCACGGCCACGCCGCGGACGTACAGCTCGGCCGCCGAAGCAAGCAGGCGGCGGAGCCCGCCGTCGTCCCGGCGCAGCGACCCGGTCACCACGGCGTCGCCGCTGATCTCGCTGAGGGGCTGGACCAGCACCGGGTGGGCGCTGATCTCGACGAACACCGTGTGCCCCAGCCCGGCCAGGTCCGCCACCGCCGGGCCGAACCGCACCTGCTGCCGCAGGTTCCGGTACCAGTAGCCGCCGTCGACGACGTCCCGCTCGATCCACGCGCCGAGGACGGTGGAGTAGAACGGGATTTCCGGCGCCCGGGCGGTGATCCCGGCCAGGGACTTGTCCAGGACTTCCTCGATGGCCTCGACGTGCCGGGTGTGCGAGGCGTAGTCCACCGCGACCCGCCGCACCCGGACGCCGTCGAGGGCGCCCAGAGCTTCGTCGAGGGCCTGTGCGTCTCCCGCGATGACGACCGAGGACGGGCTGTTGACGGCCGCGACTTCCACGCGGTCCGCCCACGGCGTCAGCCGCGCGACCGCGTCTTCCTCGCTCAGGGCGACCGACGCCATCCCGCCGCGGCCGGCCAGTTCCGCGGCGATGGCCTGGCTGCGCAGCGCGACCACCTTCGCCGCGTCGTCCAGCGACAACGCCCCGGACACGCAGGCGGCGGCGATCTCGCCCTGGGAGTGCCCCAACACGGCGTCCGGGACGACCCCCAGGGAGGTCCACACCGCGGCGAGACCGACCAGCATCGCGAAGCTCGCCGGCTGCACCACGTCGACGCGGTCCAGGAGGTCGGCGTCGCCGCGCAGGACGTCGAGCAGCGACCAGTCCGTCCACGGCTCCAGCGCGGCCGCGCAGTCCTCGATCCGCTGGGTGAACACCGGCGAGGAGTCCAGGAGTTCCCGGCCCATGCCGAGCCACTGCGAGCCCTGGCCGGGGAAGACCCAGACGACCTTGCCCGGCTTGCCCGCGGTCCCGGTCACGACACCGGGCGCGTTCTCGCCGCGGGCCAGCGCCCGCAACCCGGCCTGGGCCTCCTCGGCCGAGCCCGCGACGACGACCGCACGCTCGTTCAGCGTCGCGCGGCTCGACACCAGTGCCCCGGCCACCCCCGCCAACGACTCGTTCTCGAGGACCGCGGCCAGCCGGCCGGCCTGTCCCGCCAGGGAACCGGTGCTGCGCGCGGACACCACCAGCGGCACCACGGAGGCCGCCTCTTCGCGCGCGGGTTCTTCGGCGGGGCCTTCTTCGATGATCAGGTGCGCGTTGGTGCCGCTGGCCCCGAAGGAGGACACGCCCGCCCGGCGCGGACGGCCGTTCCGCGGCCACTCCCGGGCCTCGGTCAGCACCTCGATCGCCCCGGCGGACCAGTCCACCTGGCTCGTCCGCTCGCCGGCGTGCAGCGTGGCCGGCATGACGCCGTGGCGCATGGCCATGACCATCTTGATCACGCCCACCACACCGGCCGCCGCCTGCGTGTGCCCGATGTTCGACTTCAGGGAGCCGAGCCACAGCGGCTGTTCCCGCTCCTGCCCGTAGGTGGCCAGCAGCGCCTGCACCTCGATCGGGTCACCCAGCGCCGTGCCGGTGCCGTGCCCCTCGACGACGTCCACATCGGACGGTGCCAGCCCGGCCGTGGCGAGCGCGCCGCGGATCACCCGCTGCTGCGAAGGGCCGTTCGGGGCGGTCAGGCCGTTCGACGCGCCGTCCTGGTTCACCGCGCTGCCCCGCAGCACCGCCAGGATCCGGTGCCCGCGTTCCCGCGCCACCGAAAGCCGTTCCAGCACGACCACGCCGACGCCCTCGGCCCACCCGGTGCCGTCCGCGCCTTCCGCGTAGGCCTTGCACCGGCCGTCGGCGGACAGGCCGCGCTGGCGGGAGAACTCCAGGAAGGCGTCCGGGCTGGCCATCACGGTCGCGCCGCCGGCCAGTGCCATCGAGCACTCGCCCTGCCGCAGGGCCTGCGCCGCCAGGTGGATGGCCACCAGCGACGACGAGCACGCCGTGTCCACCGTGACCGCCGGACCCTCGAACCCGAACACGTAGGCCACCCGGCCCGACGCCACGCTCGAAGCGGTCCCGGTCATCGTGTAGCCCTGGACGTCCTCGGGCACTTCGCGCAGCCGCGTCACGTAGTCGTGGTGGACGATCCCGGTGAAGACGCCGACGTCGCTGCCGCGCGCCGACAGCGGGTCGACGCCCGCGCGTTCGAGGGCTTCCCACGACGTCTCCAGCAGCAGCCGCTGCTGCGGGTCCATCGCGAGGGCCTCGCGCGGCGAGATGCCGAAGAGCCCGGCGTCGAACTGGGCCGCGTCGTGCAGGAAGCCGCCGGTGCGCGTGTAGCTCGTGCCCGGGTGGGCGGGGTCCGGGTGGTAGAGGCCGTCGAGGTCCCAGCCGCGGTCGACGGGGAAGCCGGAAATCGCGTCCCGCCCCTCGGCCACCAGGTTCCACAGCTCTTCGGGGCTGTCCGCGCCGCCGGGCAGCCGGGTGCTCATGCCGACGATGGCGATGGGCTCGTCGGAGACGTCCCGCACCACCGGGGCGGCGACCGCCGGGCGCTCCCCCCGGAGTTCGGCCCGCAGGTGATCCGCGAGGACGGCCGCGTTCGGGTAGTCGAAGATCAGCGTGCTGGGCAGGTCCACGCCGGTGAAGTCGCGCAGGCGGTTGCGCAGCTTGATCGCGCCGAGGGAGTCGAAGCCGAGGTCCTTGAAGGACCGGTCGAGATCCGGCGCGGCCGTGTCCCGGTGCCCGAGCACCACCGCGACGCTCTCCCGGACCAGGGCCGGCACGTCGTGCACCGGCTCGGCCGGGCGCGCCGCGACCGGGCTCGCGGGTGACGGCGTCTCGTCGGTGCCGACCCAGTACCGCTCGTGCTGGAAGGCGTAGGTGGGCAGGACGGTCCCGACCGCCGTGCCCGGCCGGTCGAGGAGAGCCGTCCAGTCCACGGTCACCCCGCGGACGTGCAGTTCCGCGAGCGCGGTCAGGACGCCGGGGACCTCGGCGCCGTTCTTGCGCAGGGTGGCGACGCAGCTCTGCTCCGGCCCGCCGAGCGTGCCGAGGGCCATGGCGGCGAGCGCCCCGCCCGGGCCGAGCTCCAGGTACGTCGTCGCGCCCTGGGCGTTCAGCTCGGTGACGGCGTCGCCGAAGCGCACGGCGTCGCGCACCTGACGGACCCAGTAGCCCGGGGTGTCGAGCGCCGCGAGTTTCCCGGTCAGGGTCGAGACGACCGGCAGCGTTCCGGCCCGGTACGTCAGCCGTTCCGCGACCGCGCGGAAGTCGCCGAGCATCGGTTCCATGAGCGGCGAGTGGAAGGCGTGGCTGACCGGCAGCCGCTTCGTCTTGCGGCCGCGGGCCGCCAGTCCGGCCGCGACGGCGAGCACGGCGTCTTCGGCGCCCGAGAGCACCACCGAGTCCGGGCCGTTGACCGCGGCGACGCACACCGTGCCGTCGAGCAGCGGCGCGACCTCGTCCTCGGCCGCCTGGACGGCGACCATCGCGCCGCCCGCGGGCAGGGCCTGCATGAGCCGGCCGCGCGCGGCGACCAGTTCGCCCGCCTCGGCCAGGTCCAGCACGCCGGAGACGTGCGCGGCGGCGAGCTCGCCGATGGAGTGGCCGGCGAGGAGGTCCGGCCGGACGCCCCAGGACGCGAAGAGCCGGAACAACGCGGTCTCCACGGCGAACAGCGCGCCCTGGGTGTACATCGTCTGGTCGAGCCGGGTGCGGTCGTCGAACACGACCTCGCGCACCGGGCGCCCGCCCAGGTGCGCGTCCACGGCGTGGCACGCGGCCTCGAAAGCGTTCCGGAACACCGGGAACGTCCCGGCGAGTTCGCGGCCCATGCCGGCCCACTGGCTGCCCTGTCCGGTGAAGAGGACGGCCAGCTTGCCGTCGACCGGCGTCCCGGTCACGACACCGGGACCGAAGGCGGCGAGGTCCGCGCGGAGCCGGTCCCGGTCGGAAGCCAGGACGACGGCCCGGTGGTCGAGCTGGGCGCGGGTGGTGGCCAGCGCGTGCGCGACGTCGGGGACGCGCACCTCGGCGCCGAGGAAGCCGGCGAGCCGCGCGGCCTGCCCGCGCAGCCCGGCGGCCGAACGCGCGGAAAGGAGCACGGGCACCAGGAATCCGGCCGGTTCCGGCCGCGGCGTGGCGACCGGCGCGGGGACTTCTTCGAGGACGACGTGCGCGTTGGTACCGCCGATGCCGAACGAAGAGACGCCGGCCCGGCGCGGGTGGCCGTCGCTCGTCCAGTCGCGGGCCTCGGTGAGCAGTTCCACCGCACCCGCCGACCAGTCCACGTGGGACGACGGCCGGTCGACGTGCAGCGTCCGGGGCAGCACGCCGTGGCGCATGGCCATGACCATCTTGATCACGCCCGCGACCCCCGCCGCGGCCTGGGTGTGCCCGAGGTTCGACTTCACCGAGCCGAGCCACAGCGGCTGCTCGCGATCCTGACCGTAGGTGGCGATCAGGGCCTCGGCCTCGATCGGGTCGCCCAGGGTCGTGCCGGTGCCGTGCGCCTCGACCGCGTCGACGTCCGAGGGGGACAGCCCGGCGGCGGCGAGCGCCTTGCGGATCACGCGCTGCTGGGCCGGGCCGTTCGGGGCGGTCAGGCCGTTCGACGCGCCGTCGGAGTTGACCGCCGATCCGCGGACCACGGCCAGCACCTGGTGCCCCCGGCGCCGGGCCTCGGACAGCCGCTCCACCAGGAGCAGCCCGACCCCCTCGGACCAGCCGGTGCCGTCCGCGCCGTCGGCGAACGCCTTGCACCGGCCGTCGGGGGCCAGCCCGCGCTGCCGGGAGAACTCGACGAAGGTCTCGACCGTGCCCATCACCATCACACCGCCGGCCAGGGCCATGGCGCACTCGCCGCGTTGCAGGGCCTGCACCGCCATGTGCAGCGCCACCAGCGACGAGGAGCAGGCCGTGTCGACCGTGACGGCCGGGCCTTCGACGCCGAAGTGGTAGGCGACGCGCCCGGAGAGCACGCTCGCCGAGGCGCCGGTGAGCCGGAAGCCCTCGACGCCGGCGGCCCCGTGCGTCCGCATGCTGTAGTCGTGGCTGTTGACGCCGGCGAAGACGCCGATGTCCTGCCCGGCCAGGGTGGTCGGGTCGATCGCGGCCCGCTCGAACAGCTCCCAGGACGTCTCCAGCAGCAGCCGCTGCTGCGGGTCCATGGCGAGCGCCTCGTTGGGCGAGATGCCGAAGAAGGCGGCGTCGAACCCGGCGGCGTCGTCGAGGAAGGCGCCGTGCCGCACGTACGTGGTGCCCTCGTGGTCGGGGTCTTCGTGGTAGAGCCGGTCGGTGTCCCAGCCGCGGTCGGCGGGGAACTCGGTGACCGCGTCGACGCCGTCGGCGACCAGCCGCCACAGGTCCTCCGGGCTGTGCACGCCGCCGGGGAACCGGCACGCCATCGCGACGATGGCGATCGGCTCGTCGACGGCGGCGGCCGTCCCGATCTCCGCTGGCCGCGACGCGTTCTCGCCGAAGAGCCTGCCGCGCAGGTGATCCGCGAGCGCCGGGGGCTTCGGGTAGTCGAAGATCATCGCCGGGGACAGGGTGAGCCCGGTCGCGGCGGCGAGGCGGTTCCGCAGTTCCACCGCGGTCAGCGAGTCGAAGCCGGCGTCCTTGAACGTCCGTCCCGAGTGGACGGATCCGGCACCGGAGTGGCCGAGCACCTCGGCGGCGTGCCGCCGGACCAGGTCCAGCAGGGCTTCGGTCTGCTCGGCTTCGGCCAGCCCGGCGAGGCGCTCGGTCAGCGACGCGGTCTTGGCCGCCGTCCGGCGGGGCAGCGGGGCCAGGCCGCGCAGCGGCGGCGGCACCGGGCCGCCGGCCTTCGCCGTGGCCCGCAGGGCGGCGACGTCGAACTTGGCCGCGACCAGCGGGCCGCCGGTGCCGATGGCGGCGTCCAGCAGCGCCATGCCCTCGTCCGCCTCGATGCCGGCCATGCCGATCCGCTGGTTGCGCCGCAGGTCGGCGGCACCCAGGTGCTCGGTCATGCCGCTGACGGCCGCCCAGTAGCCCCAGGCGATGGACACCGCGGGCAGGCCTTCGCGGTTCCGCTCGTGCGCCAGCGCGTCCAGCTCGGCGTTGGCGGCCGCATACCCGGCCTGGCCGGGGTTGCCCAGCACGCCGGCCGCCGAGGAGAACAGCACGAACGCGGCCAGGTCGGCGTCCCGGGTGAGCTCGTCCAGGTGCCGGGCGGCGTCGGCCTTCGGCCGCCGGACGGTGTCGAGCCGGTCCGGGGTCAGCTCGGTGACGACGCCGTCGTCCAGGACGCCGGCGGTGTGCACCACGGCGGTGAGCGGGTGCTCGGCCGGGATCGCCGCCACGACGGCTTCGAGCTGCGCCCGGTCCGCCACGTCGCAGGCGGCGATGGTGACGGACGCGCCGAGCGCGGTCAGCTCGTCGTGGAGTCCGGGAGCCGCACCGCGGCGGCTGACCAGCACCAGGTGCCGGACGCCGTGGGCGGTGACGAGGTGCCGCGCGGTCAGCGCGCCGAGCGTGCCGGTGCCGCCGGTGATCAGCACGGTTCCGCCGGGGTGCAGCGGCCGCGCGTCCGGCGTGGCGGGAATCCGGGCCAGCCTCGGCACCGACGCGACGCCGTCGCGCACCCTGACCTGCGGTTCGCCGGTGGCCACCACGGCGGGCAGCACGGCGGGGTCGTCGAGGTCGGCCAGCACGATCCGGTCCGGGTGCTCCGACTGCGCCGAGCGCACCAGGCCCCAGATCGCCGCCGCGCCGGGTTCGGCGCAGTCCCCGGTGAGCACGGCCAGCCGGGTGTCCGCGGGATCCGCCAGCCACGCCTGGAGCGCGGCCAGCGTCTCCTCGACCGACGTGGCTTCGTACGTCGAGAAGTCCACGGCTTCGGCGGACAGCGGGATCTCGGTCCAGTCGACGCGGTAGAGCGCGTCGGTCGTCCCCGTTTCCGGGGCGAACGGCGTGCCGCGCACCGCTTCGACGGTCAGGACGGGCTGCCCGGCCGGGTCGGTGAGCCGCAGGCCGGTCGCCGTCGGCGTCACGGTCACGGCCGTGGCCCCGGAGGCCAGGAGGGACACGCCGGTCCAGACCGACGGGAGCAGGCCGTCGCCGACGACCGTGCGGACGGCGGCATCCAGCAGCGCGGGGTGGATGCCGTACCGATCCGCGTCCCGCAGGCCGTCGACCGTGACGTCGGTGGCGTCTCCCGCCGCCGCCGGTTCAGGCACCGCGGCGGCGGCGGGAGCGAGTGTGCCGTGGGCGTGCCGCGTCCACGGTCCGTCCGCCTCGCGGGAAAAGACCTCGATCGGACGCCGCCCCCGCTCGCCGGGTTCGCCGGCGATCAGCTGGACGTCCCGGCCACCCCGCCGCGGCAACGGCACGGGGGTGTCGACGGTCAGTTCGGCGAGGAAAGGGGTGCCGGTCAGGTCGCCGAGCCGGATGGCCGCCTCGACCAAGGCCGCGTTCGGCACCAGGCCGTCCGCCGCCCAGGGGTGCGTCCGGCGTGTCCAGCGGGCCACGGCGGTGAGCCGGTCCGAGCCGGGGGTGCTGACGATCGTGCCCAGGAGCGGGTCGCCGTCCGCCGCCGGTTCGGCCGGTTCGAGCCAGTAGTGCCGGTGGTCGAAGGCGTAGGTCGGCAGGTCGACCCAGCCGGCGGCGGGCACCGTCGCCGTCCAGTCCACGTCGACGCCGCGGACGAACAGCTCGCCCATCGAGGTCAGGAGCCGCCGCGGGCCACCGTCGTCACGCCGCAGGGTCCCGACCGCGTTCCCGGTGAGCTCGCTCAGCGGCTGGACCAGCACCGGGTGCGCGCTGACCTCGACGAACACGGTGTGCCCTTGCTCGAGGAGGGTCGTCGCGGCTGCCCCGAACCGGACCTGGTTGCGCAGGTTGCGGTACCAGTACCCGCCGTCCAGGACACCGGCGTCACGCACCCACTCGTTCGTGACGGTGGAGTAGAACGGCACGGCCGGCGCCTGCGCGGTGATTCCGGCCAGGGTCTCGGCGAGGGTGTCGCGGATGTCTTCGACGTGCCGGGTGTGCGAGGCGTAGTCCACGGCCACGCGCCGCACGCGGATTTCCGCCGCGGACAGGGTTTCGAGGGTCTCGTCGAGAGCCTGGGCGTCTCCGGCGATCACCACCGACGACGGCCCGTTGACGGCCGCCACCTCGACGCCGTCCGCCAGTCGCGAGACGACGTCGTCCTCGCCCATGGCGACCGACGCCATCCCGCCGTGGCCGGCGAGCTCCGCCGCGATGGCCTGGCTGCGCAGGGCCACCACCTTCGCCGCGTCCTCGAGGGTCAACGCCCCCGACACGCACGCGGCCGCGATCTCACCCTGCGAGTGCCCGACGACGGCGTCCGGCCGGACCCCGACGGACGCCCAGACGGCAGCCAGCCCCACCATCACGGCGAAGCAGGCGGGCTGCAGCACGTCGACGCGGTCCAGGTCGCCCTCGCCCCGCAGGACCTCGACGAGCGACCAGTCGATCCACGGCTCCAGCGCCGTCGCGCACTCGGCGATCCGCGCGGCGAACACGGGGGACTCGTCCAGCAGCTCCCGGCCCATGCCCGGCCACTGCGTCCCCTGCCCCGGGAACACCCACACGACCTTGCCCGGCGTCCCGGAACCGGCCGCGTCGAGCGCCCGCAGCCCGGCCACGGCTTCCGCCCGCGAACCGGCCACGACGACCGCGCGTTCGTCCAGCACCGCCCGACGCGACACCAGCGCCGCGGCCACCTCGGTCAGCGAGACGTCCCCGTCCAGGAAGGACGCCAGCCGCTCGGCCTGCCCGGACAGCGATTCCCCGCTGCGTGCCGACAGCACCAGCGGCACCACGGCGGCTTCCGGCGCGGACACCGGCTCTTCGGCGGGGGCTTCCTCCAGGATCAGGTGCGCGTTGGTCCCGCTGACGCCGAACGACGACACCCCGGCCCGGCGCGGACGGCCGTGGCGCGGCCACTCCCGGGCTTCCGTCAGCAGTTCGACCGCCCCGGCGGACCAGTCCACCTCGGCAGTCGGCTTGTCGACATGCAGTGTCGGAGGCAAAACCTCGTGCCGCAGGGCCTGCACCATCTTGATCACGCCCGCGACGCCCGCGGCCGCCTGCGCGTGGCCGATGTTCGACTTCAGCGAGCCGAGCCACAACGGCGTCTCCCGCTCCTGGCCGTAGGTCGCCAGGAGCGCCTGCGCCTCGATGGGGTCACCCAGGGTCGTCCCGGTCCCGTGCGCCTCGACGACGTCCACATCGGACGGTGCCAGCCCGGCCGCGGCCAGCGCGCGGCGGATGACCCGTTGCTGCGACAGGCCGTTCGGGGCGGTGAGCCCGTTGGAGGCGCCGTCGGAGTTGACCGCGCTGCCCCGCAGCACCGCCAGGACCCGGTGCCCGCGCTCCCGGGCCACCGACAACCGCTCCAGCACGACGACACCCACGCCCTCGGACCACCCGGTCCCGTCGGCCGCGGCCGCGAAGGCCTTACACCGCCCGTCGGGCGCCAACGCGCGCTGGCGGGAAAACTCGACGAACGAGCCCGGCGTCGCCATCACCGTGACACCGCCGGCCAGCGCCATCGAGCACTCGCCCTGCCGCAGGGCCTGCGCGGCCTGGTGCATCGCGACCAGCGACGACGAACAGGCCGTGTCCACGGTGACGGCCGGGCCTTCCAGGCCGAGCACGTACGACACCCGGCCCGAGGCCACGCTCGCGGCGACCCCGGTGGTGACGAAGCCTTCGAGTTCCGGTGCCACCGCACCGGTCCCGTAGCCCTGGCCCATCAGGCCGGAGAACACCCCGGTGTCGGTGCCCTTCAGGCCGATCGGGTCGATCCCGGCGTGCTCGAGGGCCTCCCACGACGTCTCCAGCAGCAGCCGCTGCTGCGGGTCCATGGCGACGGCCTCGCGCGGCGAGATCCCGAAGAACCCCGCGTCGAACTGTCCGGCGTCGTGCAGGAAACCGCCCTGGCCGACGTACGACGTCCCGGCGCGTTCCCGGTCCGGGTCGATCAGGCCGTCGAGGTCCCACCCGCGGTCTTCGGGGAACGCCGAGACGGCGTCGGCGCCCGTGGACACCAGCCGCCACAGGTCTTCGGGGGAAGCCACGCCCCCGGGCAGCCGGCACGCCATCCCGACGATCGCGATCGGCTCGTCCGGGTCGGCCGCGACCGGCTCGGCGAGGTCCTGGGCGATCCCGAGCAGCTCCGCCCGGACGTGGCCGGCCAGCGCCACCGGCGTGGGGTGGTCGAAGACGACGCTGGCGGGCAGCCACCGGCCGGTGTGCTCGGTCAGCCGGTTGCGCAGTTCGACGACGGCCAGCGAGGTGAACCCGAGATCGCGGAACGCGCGCCCGGCCGGGACCGGTTGCCCCAGCACGTCGGCGGCCAACGTCCGGACGAGGTCTTCCAGCAGATCGCACTGGGCGCCTTCGGCCAACCCGGACAGCCGGGCCCGCAGCCCGGCGGCGACGGTCTCGTCGGCCTGCCGGGACTGCTCCTCGTGCTCGGTCGCGGCGTACCGCAGCCGCGCGGGCTCGTCGGCCAGCAGGCCGCGCCGGATCTTGCCGGACGCGGTCCGCGGGATGTGGGCGACCTCGAGGATCCGCTCCGGCACCTTGTAAGCCGACAGCTGCTCGCGGCACTTCTCGATCAGCGCGCCCGCGTCGAACCCGGACGGCCCGGGGATGACGTAGGCGACCGGGACCTCGCCGAGCGTGTCGTGCGGGACGCCGCCGACCGCCGCGTCGGCGACGCCGCCGGCCGTGCGCAGCACCGCTTCGACCTCGCCGGGGTGGATGTTCGCGCCGCCCCGGATGATGAGTTCCTTGATCCGGCCGCAGATGGTGAGGTAGCCGTCGTCGTCGCGGCGGGCCAGGTCACCGGTGCGGAACCAGCCGTCGCGCATCGCTTCGGCGGTCGCCTCCGGGCTGTTGTGGTAGCCGAGCATGACGTTCGGCCCGCTGACCCAGACCTCACCCTCCTGGCCCGCGGGCCGCTCCAGCCCGGTCTCGGGGTCGACGACCCGCACGCCGACGCCGGGCACGGGCCGGCCGCACGACCCGTCGACCCGCGCGCCGTCCGGCGGGTTCATGGCGATGGCCCCGCAGGTCTCGGTGCTGCCGTAGGCGTCGATCAACGGGACGCCGAAGGTCTCCTCGAACTCACTGCGCAGCCCGGCGCCGAGGACCGCGCCCCCGGCCAGGCCGATGCGCAGGGCCGGGGCGGAGAACCCGCGCTGCCGGGCGGCCCGCACCAGGTGGTGGTAGGTGGTCGGGACGCCGGCCAGGAACGTCGAGTCCTCGGCCACCAGCAGCCGCATGACGTCGTCGGCGGACCCGCCGTCCACGAGCCGGACGCTCGCGCCGACCACGGTCGCCGACAGCACGCAGGCGATGTGCGAAAGGCTGTGGAACAGCGGGAGCGGCCAGAGCACCCGGTCTTCGTGGCTCAGTCCCGGGATCGGCACGTAGCAGGAGGCGACGGACCAGAGGCAGTTGCGCTGGGTCGACACCACGCCCTTGGGCAGGCCCGTCGTCCCCGACGTGTAGAACATCCAGGCCGGTTCGTCCAGCTCGAGGTCGTCCGCGGCGGGCCCGGCCGGTTCCGTGCCGGCGAGTTCGTCGTACGGGTGGGCGCCCGCCGGGACGTCGCCGCCGGTCACCAGCAGCTCGACGGGCGGCGCGAGCGGCAGCCGGGCCGCCTGCACCGGGTCGGTGACGACGACCGTGGCGCCGCTGTCGGTCAGCGGGAACTCCAGCTCGGCCGTCGCCGCCCCGGGGTTGAGCGGCACGGCGACCGCGCCGGCCCGCAGGACCGCGAAGTAACTCTCCACTGTGGACACCCGGTTGCCGAGGCAGATCGCCACCCGGTCGCCGTGCCGGACGCCGAGGGCGGCCAGGTGCCCGGCCAGCCGGCGCGTCCGCGCCTCGAGCTCGCCGTAGGTGACCGACCGGTGGTCGTCGGCGAACGCCGGCTTGCCGGCGAATCGGGTCGCGTTCTCCAGGAGTGCGACGGGAAGTGGCTTGACGAGATCGGTGCGCACTGTGCCGCAGATCCTTTCGGCTGTTTCGTGGGGAAGACCGCTCACCAGGAGACGGGGAGCTCCTTCACCGAGAAGACGGAACCCTTCAGCCGCAGCGGCACCTCGTCGGCCGGGACGGCCGGCCGCAGCTCGGGGAACGCCCGCAGGAGTGCGGTGAAGCCGGCGCGGAGCTCGATGCGCGCCAGGTTCTGGCCCAGGCACTGGTGGATGCCGAAGCCGAAGGCGACGTGGCCGGCGGTGTCCCGCTCGATGTCCAGTTCCGCGGGACAGCCGAACTTGGCCGGGTCGCGGTTGGCCGCGGGCAGCGACACCGTGACGGTGTCGCCCTTCTTGATCAGCTCGCCGTCCAGCTTCACGTCCTCCAGCGCGGTGCGGTAGGTGTGGTACTGGTTGACGGTCAGGTAGCGCAGCAGCTCCTCGATCGCGGCGTCGAGCTTTTCCGGCTCGGCCCGCAGCTTCGCCAGCTGGCCGGTGTGGTGCAGCAGCGCGAAGACGCCGGTGGCGAGCGCGCCCTCGGTGGTCTCGTACCCGGCGAACAGCAGGAGGGTGACGATGTTGCGCAGCTCCTCCTGGGTCAGGTCCTCGGTGACCAGCGAGCTGATGAGGTCGTCCCGGGGCTGCTGCCGCCGCCGCTCGATGACCTCGTCGAAGAACTTCCCGGCCACCTCGTAGGCGGCCGCGGCCTCGGCCGGGTCGGCTTCGGCGTCGTGCAGGAGGGTCACCGCGGGCACGTACCGGTCGCGTTCCTCGTAGGGCAGGCCGACGAGCTCCCCCAGCATCCGCAGCACGAGCGGCTTGGCGAAGTCCGCGACGATGTCCGCGGGGGCCCCCTTGGCCCGCATGACCTCGATCTGCTCGGCGGCCACGGCCTCGACGCGCGGGATCAGCCTGCTGGTGCGGCGGACGGTGAACTCGCCCGTCAGCAGCTTGCGGTACCGCGTGTGCTCGGGCGGGTCCATGTGGATGAACATGCCGGGGATGAGCGGGTGGGTCGGGATGACCTGGCCCTGGTGGGTGACCGGGAAGTGGCCGATTTCGCAGCTGTGGCTGAACCGCGGGTCACTGAGGACTTCGCGGACCAGGTCGTAGCTGGAAACGATCCAGCCGACGTGCCCATCCGGGTAAACCATCTTCGCGAGCGGACGTTCTTCGCGCAGAGAGTCGAATATCGCGGGCGGATCGAACTTGTCGGTCCGCGCCCACGGAACCTCGAAGGATATCGCGTCGGTCATGGAAACCTTTCCTTTCGAGATCCGGTGGGCTATTCCGCGATCTTCGTGCGGTGCGACCACCGGAAGACCGCGATTTCGCCGCCGTCGGCGGCCTGGAACTCGCCGCCGTGCACGAAATGCTCGTAACCGGCCCCGTGGCGGATCTTGAGCGTGTTCTCCAGTGCGGCAGCGTCGATGCTGCGGTTCGTCAGCGCCAGTTCGGCCGGTCCACCGCTCAACGCGATTTTCACCTGCGTGACACTCATCGCGGCCTCCACCTATTTCGGGGATTTCCCAGCACAGAACAGTCTTTTCATTCTCGATTCAGGCTAGGCGAGCCACCGGAAGGCGACATCCCTCACTCTGGTAGAGCCTTTCGCGCGGCCACTCCGCGCAGCGAAAAGGGGCTTCCTCCTGCAGTGCAGGAGGAAGCCCCATCGCTGCGGAGCTCAGTCGATCGGCAGGTCGACGGGCTGCCCGGTGTGCGCGGATTCGTAGGCCGCCTGGACGATCCGGAACGTCCGCAGGGCGGCCCGGCCGTCCGGCCCGGGCCCGGCGCCGTCAGCCAGGAAGTCCTTGAGCATCAACGCATTCAGGTCTTCGCCACCGAGCTCCGGCCGATCACCGTCGAGCAGCCGCGGACCCGCGTCGTACTGCACGCTCGCCTGGTCCCCGATGAAGGTGACGACCGGCAGGCCCGTCCCCGACGGACGGCGGCGACAGTCGAACGAGGCCACTTTCCCGCCGCGGTACCGGACGGTGAGCACCGCCCCGCTTTCCCCGATCCGTCCACTGAGGACGGTGTTGGCCTGTGCGTACACCTGCTGCGCGGGCTCGCCGCCGAGGACCGCGTCCGCCAGGTCGAGCAGGTACGGCGCGGCGGCGCCCAGCACCCCGTCCGCGCTCGTGGTCAGCGAGCCGAGGACGGTCGTCAGCTCGCCGATGCCGCCGTCGGCGATTCCCTGGCGTATCACGGCGAACGCCTTGCCGTGGCAGGCCGGCGAAGCGAAGGTGAGCCGGTCCCCGCCGGCGTCGACCATGGCTTTCAGGTCGGTCTCCTTGGCCGCGGACGGGTATTCGCACAGCACGCGCGCCCCCGCCTCGGCCGCCCGCCGGACCGGCTCGACCGCGTCCCAGCGTTCCGCGGCGACGACTTCGACGCCCGGCAGGCCCCGCAGCGCTCCGGCGTGGACCTCGGGCGTGGACGACAGAACGGCGACCTTCACGCGGCACCCCTCACCGGGAGTTCGACGGCCCGCCCGGTCCACGCGGACTCGGCGGCGGCGTGGATGATCCGGACGGCGGCCAGCGCGTCCTTCGCCCCGATGCGCGGCTCCGGCCCGCCCGCGAACGCCGTGGCGAACTCCCGCATTTCGGTGGCGAACACCGAAGGCCCGCCGTAGGCGAAGTTCTCGGCCACGCCGTCGACGACCCGGACCTCTTGGGGCCACTCGGAGTCGTAGCTCACCGTCCCCCCGGTCCCCGACACGTGGAAGGCCACTCGCACGGGCGGCCGCGGCGTCGCCGTCCACCGGCTCACGACCTGGCTGATCGCGCCACTGGCGTGGGTGAGCACGGCGGTCCCGGTGGCGACGGCCCCCTCGGGCGCCGGGGTGGCGATGTCGCCCTGGTAGACGGCGTGCACGCGGACGACGTCCCCGAAGACCCAGTGGGCGAGGTCGGCCCCGTGCAGCAGCTGGTCGGTGAGGATGCCGCCCGAGCGCGCCGAGGCGGTCCCGGTCCACGGCCGCGGGTGGTAGGCGGAGAAGGAGAACCGGCCGATCGCGCCCTCGCCCAGCTTCCCGCCGTCGACCAGCTCGTGGAGCCGGGCGTACGGCGCGGCGAACCGCACGTCGTGGGCGGCGTAGAGCCGCACGCCCGCCGTTTCGGCGGCCGCGACGATCTCTTCGGCCTCTTCGGCACTGGCGGCCAGGGGCTTCTCGCACACGACGCCCGCGCCGGCGGCGATGGCGGTCATCGCGATCCGGTGGTGGCTCGCGGTCGGTGTGCAGATGTCGACGGCGTCAGCGCCGTCGAGCGCCTCTTCCAGCGATCCGGCGGACTTCGCGCCGAACTCGCGGGCCAGCTCGGCGCTCCGGCCGTCGTCGGAGTACACCCGCACGGCGGCACCGGCGCCGAGCCACGCTTCCAGGTGCAGCCGGGCGATGAGCCCCGCACCGATCAGGGCCACCTCGAGCTGCCGCAACGTCTTCACGTACCGAGACTCGCCCACACTCCCCGGTGGGAGCCATAACCAACGTGGGTAGTTCGAAGAGCGCTACTTCGTCGGCGACGGGGAAGCCGGTGCCGACGAGGGGGCCGGCGCCGCGGCCGGGACCTTCGGCGCGTTGTAGGTGTCCATGTCGGTGATCTTCCACTTGTCGCCCTGCAGCTGGGCGTTCAGGTGGAGCTGGGCCGTGCCCGCCGTCGTCTTCTTCGTGTCCGTGCGGGTCGAGGTCTGGTCGACGAAGACCATCACCTTGGCCAGGTCGTCGTTGAGCATGATCACCGCCGCGCGCGTCACCTTGCACGTGACGATCATCTTCTGCTGCGGCGCCAGCCGTTTCACCTCGCCCATCAGCGAGTTGTACTTGTTCTTGACGTCGTCGTTGGCGAGCAGGTCGTTCGCCGCGTCCTCGGTCTTCTTGATGTTGTTGAAGTCGTAGGAGAACAGCGCCTCCGCCGCCTTCGACACCGCGTCCTTGACCTGCGCGGTCTTCGCGACGTCCAGCAGGGCCGTGTTGCTCGTCGCCGAGGAGACCTTGACCTCCTCGGCCTTGAACCAGAACGCCAGGCCGCCCAGGATCAGCGCGACCAGCACCAGCGCCCCCGCCACCAGGTACGGCCTCGGCACCTTCGAGCCCGCGGGCTTCGCCGGCTCGTCCGCGGTGACCGGAACCTCGGATTCCTCCGTCGGCTTCGCGATGCCGGCGTCCCGCTGCTTCCGCCGGGGCGCCGGCCGCGGGGCAGCTTCCTCCTCCGCCGACGGCTCGCCGGTGAGCGCGTCGACCTGGGGCTCCTCGGTTTCGACCGCCGCGAAGACCTGCGTGTCCTCGGCCGGGGAGGTGTCGAGCTGCCCGCTGGTGGACTCGACCGGCTCGGCGGCCGGCCGGGGCTCCGGGCGCGGCGCCGGACGAGGACGCGGGCGCGGCTTCGCGGGCAGCTCACCGGTCCGCTCGGCGGCGGACTCGTCCGTCGAAGGCTTGCGCAGCCCGGCCACGCGGGGACGCCGCGACGGCGTCGGAGTGCTGCGAGGCGGCTGGCGGCGGGAGGGGGGCACTACGGGGCTCCTTCTGGGTGACGCTACTGGCCGGCCGCGACGAGCGGGACGCTGTCGATGCCGGACAGCTTCCATTCATCGCCCACCCGGGTCATCGAGACTTCGAGGCGCAGCGGTTTCGCGCTGCTCTTGTCCCCCTGGGTGACGGTGGTGGCGATGGCGGCGAGGAAGCTGGCCTTGCCTTCGTGGTCGTCCAGCTCCTCGACGGCGATGTCCTGGACGTCGGTGGTGACCTTCGTCTTGGCGTCGGAGAGCGCCTTGCGGAACGTCGGTGCCGACTGGTCGATCTGCTGCGCCATCTTTTCGTCCGACACGGCCTTCTGCCGGGCGAAGAAGCCGTCGAGGTCGGTGTAGTCGACCTCGGTGTAGGCCTTCAGCGCGTTGGTGCCCGCCTTGACCACGGCCTCGCGCGACGCCGCCAGACCGGCGTTGTCGTCGTTCGCGGCCACCCACCACTGGATGCCGAAGATCGCCGCGGCGATCAGGGCGGCCAGCGCCAGCGCCCCGGCGCCGAGCACCAGGATCCGCGAGGGGTCCTTCGACGGCGTCGGGGAGGATTCCTCCTCCACTGCCGTGGCGGCCGGCTGGTCCGTGCTCATGACACTCCAGAGTAGGTAACGGTCATCAAATCCACGTCAGGACAGGCCGAGCAGCGAGCCCAGGCTGTTCAGGCTGACGCCGGGGCTGCCGACGATGCCCGGGACGCCCCGGGTGTTCCGCTCCTCGGCCAGCTCTTCGGCCGGCCGGTTCGCGTTGGCCGCGACGTCGCTGTCCGACGGCGCGACCGGCACCCCGCCGTACGGCGCGTTCTGCGCCCCGCGGACGTTGATCGGGCTGCCCTTCGGTTCGGCACAGTACGCGTCTTCCTTCGCCGGCCGCGCGGAAAGGTCGTTCCCGGTGCGGAACTGCGAGTACGGGATGTACCCCTTCGTGCAGGCCGGCGGGTTGAACAGGTTGAGCACCAGGCCGAGGTGCGCGGTGCCGTCACCCGGCGCCACGCTGCTGACCGCGCCGGCCAGCGCCGGGTAGGTGACCAGGCCCTGCTCGATCCCGTCGAGGCGGGTCACGGTCAGGTTGGCCGTGGTGAGCAGGTTCGCGGTCAACGCGCCGAGGCCGGGGCCGGACTCGGCCAGCACCTGGCTGATCTGCGTCGCCACCTGCGGGGTGATGCCGATGAGCTTGCGCAGATCACCGTCGGAGTTCTTCAGCGTGCCGGTGAGCTCGTTGAGGCTCTTGCTGAACGAGGCGAAGTTCGCCGCTTCGGCGTTCTGCGTGTCCAGCACCTGGCCGCCGGCGTCCAGCAGCTGGATCGTCTGGGGCAGGTACTGCTGCGCGGTCGTGGTGAAGCTGCGCGCGGTGTCCAGCAGCTTCTGCAGGTCGCCGCCGGTGCCGCGGAAGGCGTCGTAGGACTCGTCGACGACGGTGCGCAGCGAGTCGACCGGGACCGACGCGGCGAGCGAGTCGAGGTCGCCGATCAGCCGGTCGGTGCTGACCGGGGTGGTCGTCTTGGTCGCCGGGATGACCGAGCCGGCCGCCAGGTACGGGCCCTGGTCGGCCTTGGGCCGCAGGTCGACGTACTGCTCGCCGACCGCCGACCGGTTGGCGACGACGGCGTCGAGGTCCGCGGGCACCTTCGGGGCCGACGGGTCGATGTTCAGGTCGGCTTCGAGCCCGGTCGGGGTCAGCCGCATCTCGCCGACCCGGCCGATGTTGTAGCCGCGGTAGGTGACTTCGGCGTTCGTGAAGATGCCGCCCGACTCGTTGAGCTGCAGCTTCACCGTGTAGCCGTCGTTGCCGAACACGGTGCCGAGCCCGGCGAACCGGACCAGCGCGTAGACGATCGCGACGACGGAGATCACCACGAAGGCGACCAGCTGGATTTTCGTCCGGCGGAGCAGCATCAGCCCGCACCTCCCGACAGGAGCCCGAAGAGGTTGCCCAGGCCCGGCTTCGACGGCCCCTGGGTGGCGGCCCCGGGGATCGGCAGCGGCGGCGGCTGGTTGGCCGGCGTGCCCTGGACCCCGCCGGTCAGGCCGGCCAGCGGCAGCTGCCCGGCGAGGGCGTTCTGCCGGCTGTTGCCCAGGTTGTCGACGATCGTCTTCAGGTTCAGGTCCACCTTCGCGTACAGGTTGAAGTAGTCGCCCTTGACGCCGTTGATCGCCTGGTCGCTGAACGGGAACGTCAGCAGGAGCTCCAGGGCCTTCGGCAGGTCGTTGCCGGCCTCGCCGAGCTTCCGCAGCGTCGGCGTCAGCGCCTTGAGGTCGGCGACGAGGTCCTTCTGCGACTTGTTCACCGTGTCGGTGGCGACGCCGGAGAGGTTGTCCAGGGCCTGCAGCATGGTGACCAGCTGGCCGCGCTGCTGCTCCAGCACGCCGAGCCCGGGCCCGAGGTTGTCGACCGCGCCGACCAGCTTGTCCTTCTGGTCGTTGAGGGTCGAGGAGAGCCGGTTCAGCCCGTCGATGGCCCGGGTGATGTTCTTCGACTGCTTGTCGAGGTTCGTGACCAGCTGGTTCGCGTTGTCCAGCAGGGCCTTGATGTCGGGCTCGCGGCCGGACGTGGCGTTGTTGAGCTCCTTGGTGATGGTGTTGAGCTGGTCGACACCGCCGCCGTTGAGCAGCAGGGACAGCGCGCCGAGCAGCTCTTCGACCTCGACGCTGCGGTTCGTGCGGGCCAGCGGGATGGTCGCGTTGTCGGCGAGCTTCCCGTGGGCCTGGTCGTCGCCGGGCGAGGCCAGCTCGACGTACTTCTCCCCGAGCAGGCTGGACTGCTTGACGTTGGCGATCGCGTTGGCCGGCAGCTTGACGTCGCCGTTGACCTTCAGCGTCACCAGCGCGTGCCAGCCGTCCTTGGTCAGCCCGACGTTCTCGACCCGGCCGATCGGCACCTCGTCGACCTTCACCCCGGCCTGCGGGGTCAGGTCGAGCACGTCCCGGAACTCGACGTTCACCGTGTACGGGTGGTCGCCGAGGTCGGCGCCCCCGGGCAGCGGCAGGTCGTAGATGCCCTTGAAGGCACAGCCGGACAGCGTCAGCGCGGACGCTGTCGCGAGCACGCCCGCGGTCACGAGCTTCTTCACTGGCCACCTCCGTAGAGCTGCCCGGCGATGGGCAGGGGCAGCGGCGGCAGCTGGCCGGACTGCAGGGCCTGCACGGTCTGCGCCACGGACGGCAGCGGGATCACCTTGTCGACCACGCCGGCGATGCGCTCGCAGGCGTCGCCGAGCACGTCCGGGATGCCCTTGGTGCCGACCTGCTTGAGCAGCCGGCAGATCATCACCAGCGGCGGCTGGGTCAGCTCGTTGAGGTTCGGCCGGGCGTCGAGCGTGCCCGCCGCGCCGTTGTAGGTGTTGACCAGGTTGCTCAGGCCGACCGGGGCGACGTCGAGGATCTCGGCCAGCGAGCTGCGCTGGTCGACGAGCACCTTCGTGATGCCGGCCAGCTTGTCCACATTGGACTTGAGCCGGTCGTGGTTGGCGTCGATGAACGCCTGCACCGCGGTGAGCGTCGTGCCCAGCTGCCGCACGGTCGCGGCCAGGTTGTCCTTTTCGGACGCCAGGTAGCCGCTGACGTCGGCGAGCCGGCTTTCGAACGTGCGGACCTGCTGGTCGGAGTCGGCCAGCGTCTGCGAGAACTTGCCGAGGTTCTCGATGGTGGAGAACAGGTCGTCCTTGTTGCCGGACAGCGTTCCGGCCGCCTGGCCGAGCTTGGTGATCGTGTCGTGCAGGGCCTGGCCGTTGCCGTCGACGTTGGCCGCCGCGGTGTTCAGCAGGTTCGACAGCGAGCCGGACTTGTTGGCGCCGTTCGGGCCGAGGGTCTCGCTGACCCGGGCCAGGCTGGCCGCCAGCTGGTCGACCTCCAGCGGCACTTCGGTGCGGTCGAGGCCGATGACCGCGCCGTCGGAGATCCGCGGGCCGCCGGTGTAGGCCGGGGCGAGCTGGACGTACCGGTCCGACACCAGCGACGGCGCCACGATGAGCGCCTTCGCGTCGGCCGGGACGGCGACCGAGCGGTCGTACTCGAACTCGACCTTCACCTGGTTGCCCATGGGCTGGATCTTGGTGACCGTGCCCATGTCGACGCCGAGCATCCGCACGCTGTTGCCCTCGTACAGGCCGACAGCGCCGGCGAAGTACGCGGTCAGGTGGTTGCGGCCGGCGTCCTTGAGGGTCCACCAGATCCCGCCGGCGACGACGAGCGCGAGCACGATCGCGATGGTGAAGCCCCTGGTCAGGGCCATCCCGAAGCGGGTGTCACTCATTTCGTGTAGCACCCCTCTTCGTTGATCGGGCCGAACGACGGCAGCACCAGGCCGCAGATGTAGTTGTCGAACCAGCGCCCGTTGCCGATGGTGTTGGTGAAGACGCGGATGAAGGGCGCGAACTTCTGGAGCCCCTCGGCCAGGGAGTCCTGGTTGCGCTGCAGCATCGACGTCAGCTGGTCGAGCTGGGTCAGCACCGGGTCGAGCTGCTTGTCGTTGTCGTCGATCAGGCCCTGCAGCTGGGTGGCGAGCTCGCGGGAGCCGTTGAGCAGCGCGGTGATCGCGTCCTCGCGCTTGGCCAGCTCGGCGAGCAGGTCGTTGCCGTCGTCGAGCAGCTTCTGCACCTCGGCGTCGCGGTCGACCAGCGTCTGCGACACCTCGCGGGTGTTGGCGAGCAGGTTCGACAGCTGCTGGTCGCGCGAGGCGATCGTGTCCGACAGCTTCGACAGCCCGGACAGCGCGCCCCGCACGTCCTCCGGGGTGTTGGCGAAGGTCTGCGAGATCGTGTCGAAGCTCTGCGCCAGCTGCTTCGTGTCGATGTTGTCGACCGTCTGGGACAGCCCGCGGAAGGCGTCGAGCACGTCGTACGGCGCCATCGTGCGGTCCCGCGGGATGCCGGTGCCCGGGTTCAGCGCGTTCTCGCCCTGCGGGTCCAGCGACAGGTACTTCTGCCCGAGCAGCGTCTTGATCTTGATCGCGGCGCTGGTCCGGTCGCCCAGCCACGCGTCCTTGACCTTGAACGACACCTTCACCGAGGCGCCGTCGAGCTCGATGTCGCTGACCTTGCCGACCTTGACGCCGGCGATCCGGACGTCGTTGTCCTTCTGCAGCCCGGAGGCCTCGCTGAACTCGGCGCTGTAGGTGGTGCCGCCCCCGATCACCGGCAGGTCGTCGGAGTTGAGCGCGGCGGTGAAACCGAGCGCCAGCACGACGATCCCGACCAGCGCGATCGGCACGGGGTTGCGGCTCTGGAAGGACTTCATCCCTGGCACCTCGCCCGGTTCGCCGGAATCAGGGGCAGGGCGACGTCGTTGATCAGCGGCGGCAAGCTCACGCTCCCGGAGAACTCACAGGCGTAGAAGTTGAACCAGGAGCCGTAGTCCGCGGTGCGGGTCAGCGTGCTCACCTTGGTCGGCAGGAACTGGATGAAGTGCTCCAGCTCCGGCTCGTTCTTGTTCAGCGCGCTGGTGAGGTCGCCGAGCGCGTCGATGTCGTTCTTCAGCGGCTCGCGGACCTCGCCCAGCAGCCCGGACGTCGTCTGGGCCAGGTTGCCCAGGCTCTCGATCGCGTCGCCGATCGGCTTGCGGTCGGCGGCCAGGCCGGACACCAACTGCTGCAGCTTGACGATCAGGTCGTTGAGCTGCGGGGTGTGCGCGTTGACCGTGTCGAGCACCGAGTTGAGGTTGTCGATGACCTCGCCGATCACCTGGTCCTTGTCGGCGATCGTGGTGGCCAGCGACGCCGTGTGCGACAGCAGGCTCTCCACGGTGCCGCCCTCGCCCTGCAGGACCTGGATGACCTCGTAGGACAGCTTGTTGACGTCCTCGGGGTTGAGCGCGGTGAACAGCGGCTTGAAGCCGTTGAACAGCTCGGTCAGGTCCAGCGCCGGCGTGGTCCGCTCCAGCGGGATGGTGCCGCCGGGCGGCAGGGTCTTGCCGGAGCTGTCGTCGCCCTCGCCGAGGGAGACGTACCGCTGGCCGACCAGGTTGCGGAACTTGATCTGCGCGGTCACCCCGGCCGGCAACGTCCGCCCGGCGTCCACTTCGAACTCGACCTCGGCTTGGCGCTTGTCGACGATGTGCACGTCCTTGACCTGCCCGACCCGGACGCCGGCGATGCGGACGTCGTCGTTGGGCAGCAGCAGCGTCGCGTCGGTGAAGCGCGCCTTGTAGCCGTTGGTGCTGGTGGTGTTGATGTTGGCGATGCTGATCCCGAGGATCGTCGTGAACAGCACGGTGACGACCACGAAGATGCCGAGCTTGATCAGCGGCGCGAGCAGGCCCCTCACTTGACCGTCACCTCCGCGCCCCGGTACAGCGGGCCGACGAGCAGCGAGCTCCAGCCCGGGACGTCGGCGGCGGTCATGCCCAGCTGCGGGCCGAGCAGGTCGGCGAGGAAGCCCTGTTCCGCCGTCGAGTACGCCAGATCGCCGCCGCTGCCGCCGTTGCCGGCCGCGTCGGCCTTGAACTTGGCCGGGTTGAGGCCTTCACCGGCGCTCTTCGGCGCGGCCTGGTGCAGCGTGCCGTCCTTGAACGCGCCGTCCGGCGGCTCGGACGGGAACGGCTTCGGGATGTCCTTGATGTCGTAGCAGCGCGGGCCGCGCTTGTCGTCGAACCGCGGCTCTTCCTTGCCCGCCTGGTAGGGCGCGCGCGGCACGATGATCTCGATGGTGGCGTGCAGGCCGGGCTGGTTGGTGCCCTTGCCCAGCGCCTGGTCGATCAGCGGCACGTTCTTCGCCATCTGGGAGATCACGCAGGGGTACTCCGGCGCGTACTTCGCCAGCAGCTCGGCCGTCGGCCGGGCGGTGTCGACGAGGGAGATGATGTTGTCCTTGTTGTTCTGCAGGAACGTCTGCAGGTCCACCGAAGCCTGGGTCAGGCTGCCGTAGAGGTTCGACAGGTTCTGCCGCTCGTCGACCACGGTCCGGGTCGTCGTGCTCAGGTTGTCGAGGCTCTGCACCAGGTCCGGGGCCGCGTCCTTCAGGTGGTCGGAGAACTCCGCGAGCGCCTTCAGGTTGTGCTGCAGTTCCGGCTCGTGCGGGTTCAGCTCGCCGATGTAGGTGCCCAGCTGCGAGAGCGTGTCGCCGAGCTGGTCGCCGCGGCCCTGCAGCGCCGTCGAGATCGCGGTGAGCGTCGCCGAAAGCTTCTGCGGCTGGACCGCCTGCAGCACCGGCATCAGGTGGGAGAACGCCTGCTCCAGCTCGACCGCGTTCGACGTGCGGTCCTGCGGGATGACGTCCCCGTTGGAAAGCGTCTTCGCCGACGGGTCCTTCGGGATCTCCAGCGAGACGAACCGCTCGCCGAAGAGCGTCTTGGGCAGGAACCGCGCCGAGACGTTCTCCGGGATGAGCTTCGCGGACTCCGGCTGGAGCGCCAGGGTCAGCTCGGCGCCCTTGTCGGTGGCGACGATGTCCTGGACGGACCCGACGATCAGCCCGCGCACCTTGACGTCGGACTGCTTGATCAGCTGGTTGCCGATCTTGTCGGCCTGGAGCTTGACCGTGACGACCGGCGTGAACGCCTTGTCGTAGAGCGCGATGGACAGCGCCACCCCGCCGACCATCACGGCGATGAGCAGCAGGCCGAGCAGCCTGCGTCGGAGCGTCCTCATCCCGCGATCCTTACCGTGACGTCGGTTCCCCAGATGGCGAACCCGATGAAGAAGTTCATGATCGACACCGTGACGATGGACAGCCGCACGGCCTTGCCGACCGCGACGCCGACACCGGCCGGGCCGCCGGTGGCCCGGTACCCGAAGTAGCAGTGCGACAGGATGATCAGGACGCTGAACAGCAGCACCTTGATGAACGAATAGAGCACGTCCTGCGGTGGCAGGAAGAGGTCGAAGTAGTGGTCGTAGGTACCCGCCGACTGGCCGTAGATGTAGATGACGACCAGTCTCGACGCGAGGTACGAGCTCAGCAGGCCGATGATGTAGAGCGGGATGACCGCGACGAACCCGGCGATGATCCGGGTCGTGACCAGGTACGGCAGGCTCGGGACACCCATGACTTCCAGGGCGTCGATCTCCTCGGAGATCCGCATCGCACCCAGCTGGGCGGTGAACCCGGCGCCGACCGTGGCACTGAGGGCGAGCCCGGCAACCAGCGGCGCGATCTCGCGGGTGTTGAAGAACGCCGTCAGGAAGCCGGTGAAGGCCGACGTCCCGATCGAGTTCAGCGCCGAGTAGCCCTGGAGACCGACGAGGACACCGGTGAACAGGGTCAGGCCGACCATCACGCCGACCGTGCCGCCGATGACGGCCAGCGAGCCGGAGCCGAAGCTCACCTCGGCCAGCAGCCGGAGGACCTCTTTGGTGTAGCGGCGAATGGTCCGCGGCGTCCACAGCAGCGCCCGGCCGTAGAACGACATCTGGTCACCGAGGGTGTCCAGCGTCTGGAGAGGACGGTTCGCGACGCCCTTGGCACGTGTAAGGAACGTCATGGCGCTAGTCCAGCTTTCCGGGCACGATCTGCAGGTAGATCAGGGTGATCACGAAGTTCACGACGAACAGCAGCAGGAACGTGATGACCACCGACTGGTTCACCGCGTCCCCGACGCCCTTCGGGCCGCCGGAGGGGTTGAGACCCCGGTAGGACGCGACGACGGCGGCGATGAACCCGAAGATCAGCGCCTTGAGCTCGCCGACCCAGAGGTCGGGAAGCTGCGCGAGGGCGGAGAAGCTCGCCAGGTACGCACCCGGCGTCCCGCCCTGCAGCACGACGTTGAAGAAGTAGCCGCCCAGCACGCCGATGACGCTGACCATGCCGTTGAGCAGCAGCGCGACGAGCATCATGGCCAGGGTGCGCGGCACGATCAGCCGCTGGACCGCGGAGACGCCGAGCACCTCCATCGCGGCGATCTCTTCGCGGATGGTCCGGGCGCCGATGTCGGCGCAGACGGCGGAGCCGCCCGCGCCCGCCACCAGCAGCGCGGTGACCAGCGGACTGGCCTGCTGCACGGTGGCGAGCACGGAGCCCGCGCCGGTGTAGGACTGCGCGCCCAGCTGGCGGGCGAGCGAGCCGAACTGCAGCGAGATGACCGCGCCGAAGGGGATGGCCACCAGGGCCGTCGGCAGGATGGTCACGCTCGCGATGAACCAGGACTGCTGGATGAACTCCCGCAGCTGGAAGGGCCTCTGGAACAGGCCGCGGACGATGTCCAGGCCGAGAGCGAACAGGTTCCCGGTCTCGCGGAGCATGCCGATCCCGGGGATCTTCGCCTGTGTTGCGGGAGAGCTCACCAGCCACCTGGCCCGTTGTTCGGTGGCATGCGGTGCGTGCCGGTTCTCGGCGGCTGGCCGCCGCCCGGGATGCGGGCCACCTGGTCGGCGGGCAGCTGCCCGTGGTGCTGGCTCGGGACGCCGTCACCCTGCGGGCGCGCCCCGACCTGCTGCGGCTGTCCGCGGTGCGGGCGCACACCGTAGTGGCGCTGCTCCTCCGGGCTCAGCGACTCGATGATGCTCTCCTGCGCGGCCGGCGGCAGCCGGTGCATGATCTCCATGACGCGGTCCTTGCGGCGGACGGCCCCCATCCGGGTGGGCACGCCCGGCGTCGGCTGCATCTGCGGCGGCACCCCGGAGATGTCCTCGACGCCGCCCGCGTGGTGACCGGCCTCGAACATCGCCTGCTCGGCGGCCATCTGGGCGCTGTCCTTCTCCTCGGACATCCCGATCGGGCCCTGCATCTTGCCGTTGAGGAACTGCTTGACGACCGGCTCTTCGCTGGTCAGCAGCACCTCGCGCGGGCCGAACATGACCAGTTCCTTGCGGAAGAGCATGCCGAGGTTGTCCGGGACCGTGCGGGCCAGGTTGATGTTGTGGGTGACGATCAGGAACGTCGCGTCGATCTGCGCGTTGACGTCGAGGAACAGCTGCGAGATGTAGGTGGTGCGGACCGGGTCGAGGCCGGAGTCCGGCTCGTCGACCAGGATGATCTCGGGGTCCAGCACCAGGGCGCGGGCCAGGCCGGCGCGCTTGCGCATCCCGCCGGAGATCTCGCCCGGCAGCTTCTTGTCGGCGCCGTTCAGGCCGGTCATGTCGAGCTTTTCGAGCACGATCCGGCGGATTTCCGTCTCGGACTTCTTCGTGTGCTCGCGCAGCGGGAAGGCGACGTTGTCGTAGAGGTTCATCGAGCCGAACAGCGCGCCGTCCTGGAAGAGGACGCCGAAGAGCTTCCGGATCTCGTAGAGCTTGTGCTCGGAGCAGGTGACGATGTCGACACCGTTGATCACGCAGCGGCCGCGGTCGGGCTTCAGCAGCCCGATCATCGACTTCAGGAAGACCGACTTGCCGGTCCCCGACGGGCCGAGCATGGCCGACACTTCGCCCGGGGGGAGCGTCAACGTGACGTCCCGCCAGATGGCCTGCTTACCGAAGGACTTCGTCAGACCTTCGATGACCACCTCGGCACCCATCGCACCTCCAGGAGCTGTTCCGCGTCATTGCGCCCGCTGCCACACCCTGCCACCCACGCCGGCGGCGGGTGCGGGCCTGTGGCGCCCACGAACCCGCGTCAACCAGGTGCAACGAGCTGAGTGCGAACAGGTTACTCACCAGTTTTCTTTTCTGGCCAGACCTGGGTCCATCGTCATCCCGCCGTGATCGCCAACTGGCAGCACGGTAGCCCAAACGGGGCAACGGCGCAGGTCCGCGCGGCCCCGAAGCCACGATTTAGGGACCCCGGGGAGATCCGGACACCGCTCCTAGGGGCTGCGGCAGGCCCGCAGCTCAGGAAGTCGTGGAAACGGAACGGGCGGGCATCCGAAGTGGATGCCCGCCCGTTCGCGAGGTGGTGCGTAGGCGCTTGCGCGCCCGGGATCACTTGATGGTGATCTTGGCGCCCGCGGCCTCGAGCTTCTCCTTGGCGGCCTCGGCGGCCTCCTTGTCGACCTTCTCCAGGAGGGCCTTGGGAGCGGCCTCGACCAGCTCCTTGGCCTCCTTCAGGCCCAGGCCCGAGACGACCTCGCGGACGACCTTGATGACCTGGATCTTCTTGTCGCCGGCGCCCTCGAGGACGACGTCGAACTCGTCCTGCTCCTCGGCGGCGGCGGCCGGGGCGGCACCCGGGGCGGCAGCGGCGACGGCGACCGGCGCGGCGGCGGTCACGTCGAAGACCTCTTCGAACTCCTTCACGAACTCGGACAGCTCGAGGAGGGTCAGCTCCTTGAAGGCGTCGATCAGCTCGGCGGTGCTCAGCTTCGCCATGATGGCTTCCTCTCAGAAAAACGAACGAGACGTTCGGGGTGGGGGGTGGTTCAGCTCTCGGCGGGTGCTTCGGCTGCTTCGGTACCGGCGGCTTCGCGCTGCTTTTCCTCCAGCGCCGCAGCCAGGCGGGCGACCTGGGACGCCGGCGCCTGGAACAGCGCGGCGGCCTGGGACAGCTTCGCCTTGAACGCGCCCGCCGCCTTGGCGAGCAGGACCTCACGGCTGTCGAGATCGGCGATCCGGTTGATCTCGTCCACGGACAGCGCGCGGCCGTCCATGTAGCCGCCCTTGATCACAAGCGCGTTGTTGTCCTTCGCGAAGTCGCGAAGCGCCTTGGCGGCGTCGACAGCTTCACCCTCGACGAAGGCGATGGCGGTCGCGCCGACGAACAGGTCCTCGAGACCCTGGATGCCGGCGTCCTCGGCCGCCCGCTTGACCAGGGTGTTCTTCGCGACCCGGTACTTGGCACTGGTGCCGAGAGCGCGGCGCAGCTGGGACAGCTGGGACACGGAGAGGCCGGTGTACTGGGTAACGACGGTGGCCGAGCTGGTGCGGAAGCTCTCCGCGATCTCGGCGACGGCCGCCACCTTGTCGGGCTTCGCCATGGTCGCCTCCTCTCTTGGCTAGTGTTTCCACTGGCTTTTCGAGGGGCTCCGCGAAACGACAAAACGCCCTCGCGCAGACAGGCGCGGGGCGTTGTAGGGCACAAGGAGTGCCCGGCCTCGTTCCTCCTGCGCGGGCCGCCCGGCGTGATGCGGGACCTTCGTTCCCCGTGGGAACGGGGAAAACCAGCGGTCTTCGGTAGAACCGTCGTCAACTATACCCCGCCCGCTGTCGAGGATTTCTCGGGGGCCCTTCCTGACCTGCGTTTAGGGCGCCTGGGGGTTCCTCACGGCGTCCCGGAGGGCATCATGGTGACGTGGCGGAGCAGCGCGATGACGGAAAGCCGGGCTCGGAGATCGAACCGGCGGGCCCCCGCCCGCCCGCGGCGGGCAACGGCCGGCCCGGCTCTGGCCATGGCTCTTCAGGGCTTCCCCAGCCGGGCAACGCTGCCGCACCCACTCACGGTTCCCCCGCGCTCCCGCAGCCCGGCAACGCTCCCGTCCCCGTCCAGGGCACTCCGCCGCTCCCCCAGCCGTCCGGGCAGCCGCCGGTGGATCCCGCGGAGGTCGAGCAGTTCCGCCAGTTCCAGCAGTTCCAGGACTACCTGCGCTTCACCCAGGCCCAGCAGGGCCACCAGCCGGCCCCCGTGCCGGACGCGGGTGTCGTCCAGGCGCCGCCGTCCCAGCCCGCCTCCCAGCCGGGCGGCCACCCGCCGATGATCCCGCCGGGCTACCAGCTGGTTCCGGTCGAGCGCCGCCGAGCGCCGAAGTGGGTGACCTGGCTCGGCAAGAAAGTCCTCGCCTGGGTGCTGGCCTTCATCCTCCTCGCCATCGCGGGCACGTGGCTCTACAACCACTTCTTCCCCAACGACGCCGGCAAGACCTCCGCCCAGCTCGCCCAGGAGGGCGGCGGGAAGTACCACACGAACCACGTGTTCTCGACGAACCCGTACGAGGCGGTGCGGATGGTCTACCACAACGTCGCCCAGGGCCGGGTCGACGACGCCTGCGGCCGGTTCCAGAACGAGGGCCAGCGCGACGTCCAGACCCAGTTCGCGCAGGACGTCGCCCAGACGTTCCGCCAGAACGCCGCCCAGACCGACTGCAAGAAGGCCGTCGAGTTCCTCGCCACGAAGGTGACGAACAAGAACGACTACGCCGAATCCCTGCCGTCCAGCGTCTCGGCGCCCCTGCCCGGAGACACGGTGACGATCGATTCGTGCACGTTCCCCGTCACGGGCGGCCCGGCGCTCGGGGTGTTCACGGTGTCGAAGGTCGAGAAGGGGCAGTGGCTGATCACCGGCCACGCGATCGGGCCGGCGAAGTGCAGCGGCGCCCCGACGGTGACGCCGACCAGCCGTTAGCGCGGGTGCGGCGCCGACAGGAACGACACCAGGGCCTCCGCGAACGCCGGTGACATCACCGCCGTCATGTGGTCGCCCGGGATGCGCACCAACCGCGCCCCCGCGATGGCCGCCGCGAGGCGCTCCGGCTCGGCCGCCAGCTGGTCCTGTTCGCCCGCCAGCACCAGCGTCGGGACGCCGATCGCCGACAGGTCCAAGTGACCCTCCCGCGAAGCCAGCGCCACCGCCGCCAGTGCCTGGCGATCGCCGCCCACCGCGTCGGCCAGCAACCGGAACGGCACTCCCGAGCGCGGGACCAACGCCGGATCCTCCGCCAGCAGTGCCGAGGCGATGTCGGCCGGCTTCACCACGCGCAGGTCCACGCCGCCGAAGTCGACGATGCCCGAGCCCACGCCTCCGGTGGCGAGGCAGCGGATGCGCTTGTCCGCCGCCGTCACCGTCAGGGCGATGATCGCGCCCATCGAGTAGCCGACCATCGAGACCTCGTCGAGGGCCAGCTCGTCGAGCAGTGCCGAGACGTCCTGCGCCATGCTGTCCGCGGCGTAGCGGGATTCGTCGTGCGGCTTCTCCGAGCGGCCGTGGCCACGCGCGTCCAGCGAGATCACCGTGAAGCCCGCCGACCGCAGGGCCGCCACCACGCCGGTGGAAATCCAGTTCGCGTTCGTGTCCGCGGCGAAACCGTGCTGCAGCAGCACCGGGCGGTGGGCGCCGTCGCCCTCCCACACCGTGTAGTGCAACCGGAGCCCGTCGAACGACGCGAAAGTCGGCATGACATCCATGAGACACGAAGAAAGGGCGCCCCCGCAGTAAGCGGGGACGCCCTTTCTGGTGATCTCAGACTCAGACCGCAGCTTCCTCGGAGAGGAGGTTGCGGGTCCGCAGCGGGTCGACCGGGATGCCCGGGCCCATCGTGGTGGTGAAGGTGACCTTCTTGAGGTAGCGGCCCTTCGCCGACGACGGCTTGGCGCGGAGGATCTCGTCCAGCGCGGCGGCGTAGTTCTCGACCAGCTTCTCCGTGTCGAAGGAAGCTTTGCCGATCACCAGGTGCAGGTTGGCCTGCTTGTCGACGCGGAAGTTGATCTTACCGCCCTTGATGTCCTGCACGGCCTTCGCGACCGCGGGGGTCACCGTGCCGGTCTTCGGGTTCGGCATCAGGCCACGCGGGCCGAGGATGCGGGCGATGCGGCCCACCTTGGCCATCTGGTCCGGCGTCGCGATCGCGGCGTCGAAGTCGAGCCAGCCACCCTGGATGCGCTCGATCAGTTCGTCGGTACCGACCGCGTCCGCGCCGGCGGCTTCGGCCTCGGCGGCCTTGTCGCCGACGGCGAAGACGATGACGCGGGCGGTCTTACCGGTGCCGTGCGGCAGGTTCACGGTGCCGCGGACCATCTGGTCGGCCTTGCGGGGGTCCACACCGAGACGCATCGCGACCTCGACGGTCGCGTCCATCTTGGTCTTGGAGGTCTCCTTCGCCAGCTTCGCGGCCTCGAGCGGCGCGTACAGGCGCGCCTTGTCGATGAGCTCCGCAGCCTGGCGGTAAGCCTTGCTGTGCTTGGGCATGTCTGCTGTTCCTCAATTCAACGGATCAGTGTGGTGACGAGCCAGCCCTGGCTCTCCCACGGGTACTTCAGGAAATCAGGCGTCGACGACCGTGATGCCCATCGAACGAGCAGTGCCGGCGATGATCTTCGCGGCCTGGTCGATGTCGTGCGCGTTGAGGTCGGTCTCCTTGGTCTTGGCGATCTCGCGGACCTGGTCCCAGGTGACCTTGGCGACCTTGGTCTTGTGCGGCTCGCCGGAGCCCTTCTCCACGCCCGCGGCCTTCAGCAGCAGCTTCGCGGCCGGCGGCGTCTTCAGCTTGAAGTCGAACGACCGGTCCTCGTACACGGAGATCTCGACCGGGACGACGTCCCCGCGCTGCGACTCGGTCGCGGCGTTGTAGGCCTTGCAGAACTCCATGATGTTGACGCCGTGCTGACCCAGCGCGGGGCCGACCGGCGGCGCGGGGTTGGCCGCACCCGCCTTGATCTGCAGCTTGATGATCGCCGCAAGCTTCTTCTTCTTGGGTGGCATTTCTTTTCCTGTCCTGTACTACGTTCCCCGCGTACCTGCCGTGGACGCGGGGACTGCGGCCGAGGAGGCCGGCCGTCAGATCTTGGAGACCTGGTTGAACGACAGCTCGACCGGGGTCTCCCGGCCGAAGATCGACACCAGGACCTTCAGCTTCTGCCCGTCGACGTTGACCTCGGAGATCGTCGCCGGCAGCGTCGCGAACGGGCCGTCCATGACCGTGACCGACTCGCCGACCTCGAAGTCGACCTCGACCGTCGGGCCGCCGAGCTGCGACGAGGCCGAGGTGGTCTCGCCCTTGCTGGCCTTGGCCGGGGCTTCCTTCTCGACCTGCGGGGCGAGGAACTTCAGCACCTCGTCCACGGTCAGCGGCGACGGCCGCGAGGTGGCGCCGACGAACCCGGTGACACCCGGCGTGTTGCGCACCGCGCTCCACGAGGCGTCGTTCAGGTCCATCCGGACCAGGATGTAGCCGGGCAGCACCTTGCGCTGCACCTGCTTGCGCTGGCCGTTCTTGATCTCGGTGACCTCTTCGGTCGGAACCTCGATCTGGAAGATGTAGTCCTCGACGTCCAGGGTCTGGGTCCGGGTCTCGAGGTTGGTCTTCACCTTGTTCTCGTACCCGGCGTACGAGTGCACGACGTACCACTCGCCGGGCGCGGCGAGAAGCTCGGAACGCAGCTTGGCGACCGGGTCCTCGTCGTCCGCGGCGGGCTCGGCTTCGTCGGCCGCGGCGACGTCGCCGTCACCCTCGCCGTCGGAAACCGCGTCCTCGTCACCGGAGGCGTCGTCGGAAGCGTCGTCGACCTCGGAGTCCGACACGTCGACGGGCTCGAGGTGCGCGGACTCCTCGTCACCGAGTGCCGCGTGCACCTGCTCGTCGGAAAGCTCGGTCAGGTCGTGACCGGCTGCTGTGCCGTTGTCGGAGGTCACGTTCCGTCCTCTCAGTTGATCATTGCGGGCCAAGGCCGGGACCTGGGCCCCATCGGCGCGCGCCGGGGGCGCGTCAGCCGAAGATCTTGCCGATGCCCCACTTGAATGCCAGGTCGAGCACGCTCACCAGGCCCACCATGAACACCACGAAGACCAGCACGACGATGGTGTAGGTGACCATCTGCTTGCGGTTGGGCCAGATGACCTTGCGCAGTTCCGCCCAGACCTCGCGGATGAAGCGCACCAGCCGCGCGAACACGGAAGCCTTCTTCGGCTTCTGGTCGCGCTTCGGAGTCGGAGCGCCCTTCGCGTCGGGGGCGGTCTTCTCCCCCGACTTCCCGGCCGGGCGGGTCTTGTCGTCCGCACGTGCCGCGGACTTCCCCGCCGGACGAGCGGTCGCACGGCGCTCACGCCGGGCAGCGGCTGTGACGGGACGGGACGGGCTCTCGGGCTTCTGCCCGGCGCCGTCCTGCTCCTGCTCGCCGCCGCTGGCGTCGCTGTCGCTCACGACCACTCCTCCGCTCCACCAGTTCCGTTACGCAGGGGTGACAGGACTTGAACCTGCAACCTGCGGTTTTGGAGACCGCTGCTCTGCCAATTGAGCTACACCCCTGTGGAGCCCCGATCGCTCGGAGCCCCGGAGGACGCATTCCATCGTCCCCACCATCCAGGCGGGGATGACCGTAGTGCGTTCCAAGTCCCGAAGTCTACGGCAAGCCTCGCGAGAGCCCGCAACCGCGCCCCCCGATCGACCACCGCACCCCGGCCGGCCTGCGGAAAACTCCCCGCCGGCCTCCTGATCATGCCAGGATGTCCGCCATGACGACCACCCCCCGTCCGGCGGGGGCTCCGATGCGGCTCGGGCTCGCGCTCCCCCAGTACGGCGCCCTCGCCGACCCCGCGGCCGTGCCGCGGTTCGCGACGGCCGCGGAGGACCTCGGCTTCAGCTCACTCTGGGTGGGCGACCGGATCCTGACGCCGCTGGCGCCGTCGGACCTGTACCCGGGCGGCGGGACGCCGGAACACCCGTACCCCACGGAGTTCGAGACCTTCGCCGACCCGTTCACGACGCTGGCGGCCGCGGCCGCGGTGACCCGCACGGCCCGGCTGGGGATGAGCGCGCTGACCGGCCCGGTCTACCCGCCGGTGCTGCTCGCCCGGGCGCTGACCTCGCTCGACCTGGCCAGCTCGGGACGGCTGGACGCCGGTTTCGGGCTCGGCTGGCTGCGCGAGGAGTACTTCGCCGCCGGGGTGCCGTGGGAAGGCCGCGGCCGGCAGCTCGAAGACCTGCTCGACGCCCTCGAAGCGCTCTGGACCGGCGATCCGGCGGAGCACGAAGGCCCGCAGTGGCGGATCGCGCCGTCGACGGTCGGCCTGCGCCCGACGCAGACCCCGCGCCCGCCGGTGCTGCTCGGCGGGTTCTCGCCGCCGGCGCTGGCCAGGGTGGGGCGCCGCGCGGACGGCTGGCTCGCCGGCTGGATGCCGGAGCAGTACCTCACCGGCCTCTGGTCGGTCGCGCTCGAAGCCGCCGCGAAGGCGGGCCGGGATCCGGCCGCCCTGCGCCGCGTCCTGCGGATCAACCCGCGGCCCGGCACCGCCGTCGAGACGGCCGCCGACGTCCTGCCCTGCCTCGACGTGGCTCGCGAGCTGGGCATTTCCGAAGTGCTCGTCGACCTGCACTACGTCGCGAAGAACGTCGACCACGCCCTGGACCTCGCCGGCGAACTGATCACGAACGCGGACTGACCCGCGCCGGATGTGACGCACGTCTCGCGCAGGCGTTCATTGTTCTATTATAGTTAGAACTATGCTCGTCCACATCGATCCGAGCTCCACCGTCCCGCTCTTCGAGCAGGTGGCCGCCTCGCTCCGCCGGTCACTGGCCGACGGTCACCCGGCGCCCGGGCAGCAGCTGCCACCGGCCCGGGAACTGGCCGCGGCCCTCGAGATCAACGTCCACACCGTGCTGCGGGCGTATGCGCTGCTTCGCGACGAAGGCCTCATCGACCTGCGGCGACGCCGGGGTGCCGTCGTCATCGGCGGCGCGCCGACCCGCGCGCGGCTGGCCGAGCTGGCCGAGGACCTCGTTCGCGAGGCGAAGCGCGCGGGCGTCGGCCTCGACGAGCTCACCGGGGTGTTGAAGGAGAAGTACTCATGACCAAGCTGATCCGCGCCCTGTTCGCCACGGCCGTGCTGCCGGGTGCCGCGCTCGCCGTCGCGGGCGTCCTCGAAAACGCGTGGGCGCACCGGCTGCCCGACCCCGTCGCGACGCACTGGAACAGCACGCCGGACAGCGCCACCCCGCTCGGGGTGTTCACCGGCGTGTGCCTCGGGCTCGGCGTGGCCGCCGTGCTGCTCCTGGCCACCACGGCGGTCGCGGTGCTGCGCCGCGGGCGGCCGCTGCCGCGCGCGACCGTCGGCGTCGGCGCCGGGTTCGCCGCCCTGCCGGCCGCCGTCCTGCTGTCGGTGCTGGTGGCGAACCTCGACGTCCCGGACTGGCACGCGGCCCGCAGCGGCCTCGTCGTCGTGCTCTTCATGCTGGGCGCGGCCGCCATCGGCGTCGCGGCGGCGCTCGTCGGTGGCCTGCCGGCGCCCCCCGCTCGCGAAGGGGCCGCGCACCGGCCGAGCGTCGGCCTCCGGGCCGGGGAGCGCGCCTTCTGGGCCGGCCGGGCGGCGAACCCGGCGATGCTCTGGGCGCTGGCCGTCGTCCCCGTGGTGATCGCGCTCGTGCCCGCCGGGCTCCCGTGGGCGACGGCCGTCTGGCTCGCGCTGGTCGGCGTGGCGGTCGCGACGCTGACGTACCGGCTGTCGGCGACCGCGGACGCCCGGGGCGTGACGATCCGCTTCGGCCTCCTGGGCGTCCCCTGGCGGCACCTGGCGCTGACGGACATCCGCGAAGCGACCACACGCGAGCTGTCGACGTTCGGCGACGGTGGGCTCGGCCTGCGCTTCAACCCCGTCACCGGCACGACGGCGTACAAGGTCCGCGGCGGCCCGGCACTGGCCCTCGAGCTGGAGAGCGGCCGGACCGTGCTGGTCAGCGTGGACGACCCGGAGACGGGCGCGGGACTGGTCAACGACCTGCTCGCGCAGCGGATCACCCGGATTGACTAGGCCGGCGGCGCGGCGGGTTCGGTAGAAACGAAGAAGTGGCGAAGAAGAGCGGTGGCGGCGGCTGCCTGGTGCTCGTGCTCGTGGTCGGGCTGCTGGCCTTCGGGTACTACAAGTGGCAGCACGGCTCGTCGTCGGCGCCGCCGGAGGGCGTGGACACCGGCGGCGGCAGCGGCCGCTACGTCGCACTCGGCGACTCGTACACGTCGTCGCCGCGGACCGGGCGCCAGGCGGGCACCCCGGCCGGCTGCGACCGCTCGGACGACAACTACCCGCACCTGGTCTCGGCGAAGCTCAAGCCGGCCCAGTTCGCCGACGTCAGCTGCAGCGGCGCGACGACCGCGCACCTGACCGGGTCGCAGAAGACCGGCAACGGCACGAACCCGCCGCAGCTGGACGCGGTGACGGCGGAGACGACGCTGGTGACGGTGGGCATCGGCGGCAACGACGTCGGCTTCTTCTCGTACGCCTCGGGCTGCACGACGACCGACCAGAACGCCTCGCCGTGCCGGGACCGCCTGACGGCGGGCGGCCGCGACCAGCTGGCCGAGCGCGTCGACGCGACGGCCCCGAAGATCGCCGCGATCCTCGACCGCATCCACCAGCAGGCCCCGAAGGCGAAGGTGGTGGTGGTCGGCTACCCCACGGTGCTGCCCGAGGGCGCCGGCTGCTGGCCGTCACTGCCGTTCGGCGCCGGGGACATCGAGTACTTCCGCGGCGCGCTGGGCAAGCTGAACAAGATGCTGGAGGACCAGGCGGACGCGCACCGCGCGGGCTACGCGGACACGGCCACGCCGGGCAAGGGCCACGACGTGTGCTCGGCGTCGGACAAGCGCTGGATCGAGGGTCTGCTGCCGTCCTCGCCGGCCGCCCCGCTCCACCCGAACGCCCGGGGAGAGCGGGGCATGGCCGACGCGGTGCTGGCGGTCCTGAAGCTGCCGTAGCCGGTTTGCCGCGGCTGGGGTCTCAGAGGCGGACCAGGGCCTGCGGCTTCCCGAGCACGGTCTTGCCGTCGAACTTCACCACGAGGTCGATCCGCGCGATGCCGTCGTCCTTGACGTCGGCGACCTTCCCGGTGATCTCCACCAGCGCGCCCTCGGCCGTGTTCGGCACGACGACCGGGCGGGTGAACCGGGCGCTGAAGTCGACCAGCCGGGCCGGGTCGCCGAGCCAGTCGGTGACCACGCGGCCCGCCACCGCCATCGTCAGCATCCCGTGCGCGATCACGTCCGGCAGGCCGACGTCCTTCGCGAACTGCTCGTTCCAGTGGATCGGGTTGAAGTCCAGCGCCGCCCCGGCGTAGCGCACCAGCTGCTCGCGGGTGATCCGGACCTCGAGGGCGGGCAGCTCGTCGCCGGCTGTGACGTGCGGGGCTCCGCCACCCGGGCCCCCGAAAGCGGTAGTCACGCGTTCTCCCCTCGGACCACCAGCTGCGCGCGGGTGGTGCAGACCTTCTGGCCGGCGGCGTCGGTGATGTCCGCGCGGAGGCTGATGAAGTCGTTGCCGGCGCGGGCCATGATGGCGTCGATGTGGGTGGTCACCTCGAGCACGTCGCCGGCGAACACCGGGCGCGTGTAGGTGAAGCCCTGGTCGCCGTGCACCATCCGCGAGTAGTCGAGGCCGAGCTCGGGGTCGGTGACGATCGCGTTGATCGAGGCGAGGTTGATGATCGTGAGGAAGGTCGGCGGGGCGATCACGTCGGGGTGACCGGCTTCGCGGGCCGCCTCCGGGTCGCGGTAGACCGGGTTCGCGTCACCGATCGCGTCGGCGAACTCCCGGATCTTCTCCCGGCTCACTTCGTAGCTGGTCTGCGGCGGATAGCTCCGCCCGGTGAACGACTGGTCCAAGGGCACGGCGACGAGGCTACCAACAGCAAGAAGCCGCCCTGGTGATCCAGGGCGGCTTCTCGAAGCTGGTGAACGCGCTACGTCGTCAGCGGGTTTCCTTGTGCGTCCGGTGCGTGCCGCAGTTCGGGCAGAACTTCTTCATCTCCAGGCGATCCGGGTTGTTGCGCCGGTTCTTCTTGGTGATGTAGTTGCGGTGCTTGCACTCTTCGCACGCCAGCGTGATCTTGGGTCGCACGTCGGTGGCAGCCACAGCGTTTCCTTCTCTCTCAGGTCCCGGGGGCCAGCCCCGTCGTTACCGCGTAGCGGTGGCCGGACTTGAACCGGCGACACAGCGATTATGAGCCGCTTGCTCTGCCAACTGAGCTACACCGCCCTAACATGCCAAGCATGCCCAACCCCGGGGGTCCGGGGGCACGCCCCCGGCGGGGGTTTGGGGGCTCGGCCCCCAAAGGACACCGCGAAGCGAGCTAGGCTTGCGCTTCCTGCAAGCATAGCTCGCCCACTCGCGGAGCCCCTTTACGGAATCGAACCGTAGACCTTCTCCTTACCATGGAGACGCTCTGCCGACTGAGCTAAAGGGGCCTGGCCTCTCGCGAGGACTTGGAAAGATTAGCAAGGGGCTTCACCCGCCCGTGCAACCGGGGTCCCCTTAGCACAAAACCTCAGGTCAGAAGGGTCAACACGGTCTCGGAGTGGCGTCCGGGCGAGCGAGCCGTCCGAGCCTGCAGCCACGCCTCCAGGCGGTCCTCCGGCAGCGGCCGCGAGATCAGGTAGCCCTGGGCGACGTCACAGCCCATCGCCTCGAGCTGATCGCGCGCCACGTCCTCCTCGACGCCCTCGGCCACCACCGTCAGCCCGAGCGAGTGCCCCAGCTCGACGATCGACCGGACGACGGCGAGGTCGCCGAGGTCGGTGCCCATGCCGAGGACGAAGCTCTTGTCGATCTTGACCTGGTCGACCGGCAGCTGCCGCAGGTACGCCAGCGACGAGTACCCGGTCCCGAAGTCGTCCACGGCGAGGGTGATGCCCAGCGAGTGCAGCTCGCGCAGGATCGGCAGCGCCTTCTGCGGGTCGGACATCACGCCGGACTCGGTCAGCTCGAACGTCAGCAGCTCGGGCGGGATGCCGTAGTGCTCCAGCTCGCGAGCCACCTTGTTCGGGAAGTCCTCGTCGGCCAGGTTGCGCACCGACAGGTTGACCGCGACCGAGATCCGCAGGCCCTCGTCGAGCCACTTGCGGCAGCGCTTGAGCGCCTCGCCGAGCACGAAGCCCGTCAGGACGCCGATCAGGCCGGCCGCCTCGATGGCCGGGACGAACTCGTCCGGGCCGAGCCTGCCGAACTCCGGGTGCACCCAGCGGACCAGCGCCTCGACGCCCTGCACCTGCCGGTTCGGCAGGGTGATCTTCGGCTGGTAGTGCACGCTGACCTGGCCGTCCTCGAGGGACTGCCGGAACTGCGTGACCATCTGGAAGCGCCGCAGGAAGATCTGGCCCATGCTCGGCACGTAGCCGCGGACCTCTTCGCCACCCTTCGTCGCGCGGACGGCGACGTCGGCGCGCTGCAGCAATCCTTCGATGTCGACGACGTCGCCGGGTTCCTCCGCGGACGTCGTCGCGTAGCCGATCATCGCGTTCGCCTCGACCGAGAGCCGGTCGACCGGGTACGGCGCCGACAGCTCTTCGCGCAGCCGTTCCGCCGCGTGGTGGGCGTCCTCCGGCGGGCAGCCGACGAGCAGCGCCGCGAAGGACGCGCCTTCGAGCCGGGCGAGCGGGACGTCGGGGCCGAGCGCGTCGCGGATGCGACGGCCGGCCGCGACGACCATCCGGTCGGCCCAGGCGTAGCCGAGCGCGTCGCTGACGGTCGAGAACACGTCGAGGTCGATCCGCAGGACCACGGCGTTGGCGAAGTCCCGCAGCGGTTCCTTCGCCACCTGCCGGAAGCCCGGCCGGTTGAGGTGCCCGGTGAGCGGGTCGTGGTAGGCGTCGTGGCGCAGCGTCGCCAGCAGGCGCCGGTTGTCCAGCGACGTCGCGAGGTGGCTGGCCATCGTGCCGAGCAGCTGGACGTCGTACTTGCCGAAGCCGCGCCAGCGGGACAGCCGGTCGTGCGCCTCGACGACGCCGAGCAGCCGGTTCGCGCTGCGCAGCGGGACGACGAGCGCCTCCTGCGCGCCGCGGTCCAGCAGCGCCGCGCGGACGTCGGGGTTGGCCTCGGTGATCCGGAAGTGCCGGACGTGCGCGCCGGGCAGCCGCAGCAACGGGTCGTCGCCGGCCGGGTCGGCCACCGGCAGCTCGTCGCCCGCGACGACGACCCGCATGGTGTCCTTGGGCTCCAACCGCAGTCTCAGCACGACGCGGCCGGCGGCGAGCTGGTCCTTGATGCGCTCGGCGATCGTCGCCCACTCGCGGACGTCGACGCCGCCGACGAGCTCGTCGGCGCGGCTGGCCGGGCGCGCCGCGGCCTGCTGGCCCGAGCGGGCCACCATCAGGCTGACGTCCGAGAGCGCCTCCATGTCCCGCTGTTCGCGCAGCAGGTCGGAGTACGCCCAGTACAGCGCGGTGAGGCCGAGGAAGACGGCGAGCACCAGCGGCCACGCCTGCGGCGTGGTGGAGATGACGAGGTAGCCGGAGAGGCCGACGGAGGCGTTGACGAAGCCGACGACGAGGATCCGCCCGGTGAGCCGGACGGCGGTGCTCACCCGCATGCGGCGCCGCAGCACCCGGACCGCGGCCAGCGCGAGCAGGGTGCTCACCAGCGGCGCGGTCAGCGTGCCGGCCAGCGCCGCGACCCACGGGATCCCGTCCCCGGTCCCGACGGCGTGCTTGACCAGCCCGGCGACCGCGAAGGCGCCGGTGATTTCGAGCAGGAACGCGCCCGCGTTGTAGAGCACGCGGCCGGCGACCTTGCGCGCGAGCAGCGTGCCGATGCCGGCGATCAGGTGCGCCGCCAGCACGACTTCGAACGGCGCGATGAAGAAACCGATGACGAGCGGGATCTCGGTGAAGGAGATCGTCCACGAGATGCCGCTGCGGGCGTGTCCTGTAAGTGGTTGAGCTGGTCTTCTGGTAGTCGTGTTCGGTGGTTGGTCGCGGTGAGTTGACGGACAAGGCATGGGCAGTGATCGAGCCGTTGCTGCCGCCGCAGCAGGGCGGCGGGCGGCGATGGCGGGATCACCGTCAGGTGATCAATGCGATCCTGTGGAAGCTGCGCACCGGTGCTCCGTGGCGTGACCTGCCCGAACGCTATGGCCCGTGGAAGACCGCGCATGAGCGGCTGCGGTTGTGGACCAAGGACGGCACCTGGAACAAGATCCTTGACCGCGTGATCGTCAAAGACGACGCCGTCGGCGACCTCGAATGGATCATCTCGGTGGACTCGAGCGTGGTCCGGGCCCACCAGCATGCCGCTGGTGCCCGGAAAAAGGGGGATGCAGCGACGGAATCGAAGCCCTCGCACTCGACGGGGAAGGGCTCGGCCGGTCCCGAGGCGGGCTGAGCACGAAGATCCACCTCGCCGTCGAGGGGCGTGGCCTGCCGATGCGGTTCCTGCTCACCCCAGGCCAGGCCGGTGACAACCCGCAGTTGCTGCCGTTGCTGGATGGCATCAGCGTCGCCCGGATCGGACCGGGCCGGCCACGCTGCCGGCCGGAGACGGTGATCGCGGACAAAGCCTATTCGCATCCTTCGACCCGCCAGGCGATGCGAGACCGCAGGATCGCCTTCGTCAGTCCCGAGCGGGACGATCAGATCACCCGCCGCGCGGCCAAGGGCTCCCGCGGCGGGCGACCACCCACGTTCGATGCTGAGGTCTACAAGCAGCGCAACGTGGTCGAACGGTGCTTCAACCGGCTCAAGCAGTTCCGTGACCTAGCCACCCGCTATGCCAAACGCGCCGCCTACTACCAGGCCGAACTGACCATCGCCGCCATCGTGCTCTGGCTCCGATGACTTACAGGACAGCTCC
>NZ_JMQI01000038.1 GCF_000695625.1 Amycolatopsis rifamycinica | reverse complement strand
CGGCATCGCTGCCGGCGCACCAGGCCGTGGCGGAGTCCCGGGATCAGTACCAGTGTGCGCGGCCACCGATCCGGCGGCCGGTGCCGCCCAGGATGGCCAGTGCCACGCCAGCCACCGCGAGAATGATACCGATGGTGTACAGCACCGGGATGCCCACGATGAACCCGATGACGAGGAGAATCACACCGAGAATGATCACTTGACACACTCCTTCGCATGAGACCCGGCCCGGCTCCGTGCCGTCCGGGCGGATGCGCTCTCGCCGTGAGGATGGCCAGTTTTCGGATAAACCAAACTACGGCGAATGGAGCAACCTTGGATCAGTACCGATAGTGATCGAGCTTGTACGGACCTTCGATGTCGACGCCGATGTACTCGGCCTGCTGCTTCGTGAGCTTGGTGAGCTTCACCCCGAGCGCGTCGAGGTGCAGGCGGGCCACCTTCTCGTCGAGGTGCTTCGGCAGCCGGTGGACGTCGGTGGCGTACTCGCCGGGCTTGGTGAACAGCTCGATCTGCGCGATCGCCTGGTTGGTGAAGGAGTTCGACATCACGAACGACGGGTGCCCGGTCGCGTTGCCCAGGTTCATCAGCCGGCCCTCGGACAGCACGATGATCGCGTGGCCGTCCGGGAACGTCCACTCGTGCACCTGCGGCTTGATCTCCTTCTTCACGACGCCGGGCAGCTTCGCCAGCCCGGCCATGTCGATCTCGTTGTCGAAGTGCCCGACGTTGGCGACGATCGCGTTGTGCTTCATCCGGCTCATCTGCTCCGCCGAGATGATGCCGAAGTTGCCGGTGGTGGTGATGAAGATGTCCGCGGTGGCCACCACGTCGTCGAGCTCGACGACGTCGAGGCCGTCCATCGCCGCCTGCAGCGCGCAGATGGGGTCGATCTCGGTGACCGCGACCCGGGCGCCCTGGCCGCGCAGCGCCTCCACCGCGCCCTTGCCGACGTCGCCGTAGCCGCAGACGACCACGCGCTTGCCGCCGATCATCACGTCGGTGGCCCGGTTCAGGCCGTCCACAAGGGAGTGCCGGATGCCGTACTTGTTGTCGAACTTGGACTTCGTCACCGAGTCGTTGACGTTCATGGCGGGGAAGAGCAGCTCGCCGTCCTTGGCGAGCTTGTAGAGCCGCTTGACGCCGTTGGTGGTCTCCTCGGTGACGCCGCGGATCTCCTTGGCCATCCGGGTGAAGCGGCCGCCGTCGGCGGCCAGGCTCGCGCGCAGGGTGTCGAGGATGATCCGGTACTCCTCCGGGTCCTCTTCGGACGGCTGCGGCACCGCGCCCGCCGCCTCGAACTCGACTCCCTTGTGGACGAGCAGGGTGGCGTCGCCGCCGTCGTCGAGGATCATGTTCGGGTCCAGCCCGCCGGGGAAGGCGAAGAGCTGGTCGGTGCACCACCAGTACTCTTCGAGCGTCTCGCCCTTCCACGCGAACACCGACGTGCCGGCCGGGGCGTCGACGGTGCCCTCCGGGCCGACGACGACCGCGGCGGCGGCCTCGTCCTGGGTGGAGAAGATGTTGCAGGACACCCAGCGCACCTGCGCGCCGAGCGCCACCAGCGTCTCGATGAGCACGGCGGTCTGCACGGTCATGTGCAGCGACCCGGCGACGCGGGCGCCTTTCAGCGGCTGGGCCGCGGCGTACTCGCGGCGGATCGCCATCAGGCCGGGCATCTCGTGCTCGGCCAGCCGCAGCTGGGTGCGGCCGGCCTCGGCGAGGGAAAGGTCGGCGACGGCGAAGTCGAGGCCATTGCGGGTCTGCAGTTTGTCACTCATGCTTCGGTGCACTCCGGAGTTCGTCGGGATGCGCTCGGGAGGCAGCACGGAAGTCCGTGCGGACAAGAGAAAGGCACCTCCCTCGCGGGAGGCGCCCTTGGAGTCGTGGTAGCGGGCCGAGCGTGGCGGAAGTCGATTCCGTCGCAGCGCCTCTCGGCCCAGAACCAGGATGGCAAAGCCGTCGCGAAGCTGTCAAGCGAGCGGACGGGCCATGAGAACGTCGTCGACGCCGTGCCCGTCGATGCGGAATTCGCCGCGCAGCACGCCTTCCACGACGAACCCGCAGCGTTCGTAGACCCGCCGGGCGCCGGTGTTGGGCCCCAATACGCGCAGCGTCAGCTTGCGGGCGCCTCGGTGACGGGCCTCGGCCACGGCGGCCTCGACGAGCCGCTGCGCGATGCCGAGCCGCTGCCGGTCCGGGTCGACCGCGAGCCCGTCGATCACGAGCACGTGCCGGTGCGCGGGGATGCCGAACCCCTCGCCGAGGCGCACGTACCCGGCGACGACGCCGTCGTGCTCGGCGACGAGGACGTCGTCGGGCCGCGTGCCGTCGCCGAAGAAGGGCGTGCCGGACGGGGGCGCGGGTGCGGGGGACACGACCGATGTCCAGGTGTGCCGGTCGATCTCGGCGAGCACGGGTTCGTCGGCACCGCGGGCGGTCCTGATGGTGATCACCGGGTCATCCTGGCGGACACCGGAACGCGCGCGCGAAGGAGTTTCAGAGCAGGTGCGCGCGCCGCCAGATGCCCTCCGACCGGCCGCCGATCAGGCCCGCGTCGCGCAGGAACGGCACGATCTTCTCGGCCATCCAGCGGCGCGTCTCGTGGAAGTGCGGGTTCGCCAGCGCCGCGGCACGGCCCGCGCGCGGGTCGATGCCGACGCTGCGGTAGATCCGCGGGTCGACCATGCTGTCGATCACGCCGAACGCGACCAATGCGGTCCGCAGCCGGTGCCGCTGCAACGCCGCCTTCGACAGCTTCGGCGTCTCGCGCAGGACCTCTTCCTTGGCGAACCGGACGTGCCGGGCCTCCTCGACCACGTGGATGCGGTTGACCGAGCGGATCAGCGGCTGGATGCCGTCGTCGTCCATCATCGACCGCTGCAGCCGGTCGGTGGTCTCCTCGGCGACCAGCACGCTGGCGAACATCGACGGCCCGGCGGCGGTCGCGCCGAACACCTTGGCGGCGCGGTGGACCACCTTCGGCACGCCGTAACGCGGGACGCCGAGCCGCTCGGCGGTGCGCGCGAACATCACCGAGTGCCGCGTCTCGTCGCCGATCTCGGTCATGGCGTACTGCGCGTGCTCGGTGCGCGCGTCGAGGTCGAAGACGTACCGGGCGAGCAGCTGCATCAGGACGATCTCGAACCACAGGCCGACGCTCATGATGCTGGCGATCTCGTGCTTGGACAGCTCGATCCGCTGCTCCGGCGTCAGCTTCGCCCACAGGTCCGTGCCGTAGAGGGAGACGCGCTCGAGCGGCATGTACGCCTTGCCCTCGGCGAGCGGCGCGTCCCAGTCGATGTCGACGTACGGGTCGTAGGAGTTCTTCGCGGAGCTCTTGAGCAGGCGTGCCGCGGTGACGTCCCGGTCCTGGGCCTCGACGCCCATGGCGGCCTCCGTAAAGTAGGGGGTACGCGGTGTACTAGCTACTTCGGCAGCGTACACCGCCCGGTGGCCGCGTGAGTAGGCTTTCGCCGTGACCAAGGTCGACGGACGGGCGACGCGCTGGGCGGGCCAGCAGGAACGGCGGCGCGCGGAGTTCGTCGACGCCGCGCTGGCGGCCATCGCCGAGCACGGCCCGGACGTCTCGACCGAGCAGATCGCCGAGCGCGCCGGCGTCGCCCGCACCCGCCTGTACCGCCACTTCTCCGACGCGGCGGACCTCCGCCGGGCGATCGCCCGGCGTGCGGCCGAGCTGGTGACGGCCGACCTGGCGCCGCTGTGGCACCCGGAGGGCTCGCCGAACGAGATGATCTCCACGGTGATCTCGACCCACCTGCGCTGGCTGACCGAGCACGCCCACCTGCACCGCTACCTGACCCGCGGGGTGCCGGACGGCCCCGACGTCCGCGGCGCGATCGCCCGCCACCTCAGCGGCCTGTTCACCGGCTACCTGACGGCGTTCGGGCTCGATCCCGCGCCGGCGGACACGATCGCCTTCGGCCTGGTCGGCTACGTCGAATCGGCGACGACCCGCTGGCTCGACCACCCGGGCACGCTCACCCTGCCCCAGCTGACGGCCCAGCTCACCGGCACGATCTGGGCGATGCTGGACCACACCCTGCGGGCAGGCGGCGTCGAGCTCGACCCGGACCGCCCGTTGCCGCTGCCGGAAGGGCTCTAGTCTTCCCGCGGGAACTCGGCCCGCACGCCCAGCAGCCGCACCGCGCGGGTCAGCTCGAACATCGCCAGCACCTCCTGCGCCGCCCGGTCGATCTCCGCCCCGTCCGACGTCGGTTCCGGCAGCGTGATGCTGTGCGTGTGGGTCAGGAACGGCACGAACCGCACCTTGACCGCCACCCGGGCCGCCGGGCGGCCCTCGTCGGCCACGTCCTGGGCGACGCGCTTGGCCAGCGCCGAGACCTCGGCCGCCATCTCCGCCGGGTCGGTCAGGTCGCGCTGGAACGTCGTCTCACGGCTGCGGGAGCGGGCCACCCACGGTGTCGCGCTCACCTCGGCGTCGCCGATGCCGCCGCCGAGCAGCCGCAGCCACGGGCCGGTCTTCGGGCCGAACCGGGCCGCCAGCTCCGCCGGATCGGCCTCCGCCAGGCCGAGGACCGTGGTGATGCCGAGCTCGGCCAGCTTCTTCACGGTCTTGCCGCCGATGCCCCACAGCGCGTCGGGCGGCCGGGCCCCCATCACGTCCCACCAGTTCTCCCGCGTCAGCCGGTAGATCCCGCCCGGCTTGCCGAACCCGGTCGCGAGCTTGGCCCGCAGCTTGTTGTCGCCGATCCCGACCGCGCACGACAGGCCCGTCTCGCGGGTCACCGCCTCCTTGATCGCGACGGCCAGCGCCTCGGGATCGGCCGTCTCCGCGCCGACGAACGCCTCGTCCCAGCCCAGCACCTCGACGACCACCGGCAGCCGCCGCACCGCGGCCATCACCCGCGCCGACACCTCGAGGTAGGCGTCCGGGTCGCTGGGCAGGAAGACCGCGTCCGGGCAGCGCCTGGCGGCGATCCGCAGCGGCATGCCGGACTGGACACCGAACGCGCGGGCCTCGTACGACGCCGTCGCGACGACGGCGCGTTCGGTGGGGTCGCCGTTGCCGCCGACCACGACGGGCTTCCCGCGCAGCTCCGGGTGGCGGGCGATCTCGACCGCGGCGATGAACTGGTCGAGGTCGACGTGCAGGACCCACTTCACCGGCTCAGTCTGCCTCAGATCCGGTGGCGCGCCACGTGGGTCCAGACGGTGCCGGTGAGGGTGAGGATCCCGCACAGCGTCACGCCGGGGTCGGGCAGCACCAGGCCCAGGACGAGCAGCGTCACGGCGGTGATGGCGAAGACGATCAGGAGGGCACTGCGGAGCGCGCGCGACTTCGGCCGCTTGCCGTCGCGCAGGGCGGCGGCGAGATCCGGGTCGCTGAGCTCCAGGTTGCGCTCGATCTTCTCGAGCTCGGTGCGATCGTGGTGACTGAGCATCGGGGCACTCCTTCGGCGCCGAACCCGCCGTATCGCCGTAGCGAATACCCCATCGTCCTCCTGGCGAACCGCCGAACGCCTTCTGATTTCGTGCTTTTCTCTGGTCCGACCGGGTGATCCGCGCTCCGCAACCGGCTTCGGCCACGTTAAGTTGCGCCGTGAACGTGGCCGGTCACGGCCGGAGAGCGGGTAGGGGGCGGCCGGGGGGCCACGTCCTGCCGTCGTGCCGGTGGCCGGTCCGCCCCCAACCAGCCGGAGGACTTCATGACCCTGCCCACCGAACCGATCGGCAGCATCCCGCGCCCCGCCTACCTCGTCGACGGACTCGGCGAGTTCGCGGCCGGCCGGATCGACGCCGCCGCGCTCGCCGAACTCGAGAGCCGGGCGCTGGCCGACACGATCCGCCGGTTCGAGGAGACCGGCTCACCGGTGCTGTCCGACGGGGAGCAGGGCAAGCCGAGCTTCGCGACCTACCCGCTGGCCGGGCTGGCCGCGCTGGCCCCCGACGGCGTCGTCATCCCGTTCGCCGACGGGCACACCCGGCAGCTGCCGCGGCTGACCGCGGGTCCCTTCCGCTACGCGACTCACGCCGACTCGTACCTCACGCGCGCGAAAACGCTCACCGACCGGCCGGTCAAGCAGGCGGTGATCGCCGCCTCCGCGCTCTCGCTGATCTACCCGGGTGACGGCATCGAGGGGTACTCGCAGGAGCAGTTCGTCGCCGACCTGGTCAACGAGGCCGAGGCCGACATCCGCGGCAGCCTCGAGGCGGGCGCGGACAGCGTGCAGATCGACTTCACCGAGGGACGGCTGTCGCTGAAGCTCGACCCGTCCGGCGGGCTGCTCCGGCAGTTCGTCGAGCTCAACAACGCGGTGCTCGACCGGTTCACCGCCGAGGAACGCGCCAGGATCGGTGTCCACACCTGCCCGGGCGGCGACCAGGACTCCGTGCACAGCCTCGACGTCGACTACGCGGGCCTGCTGCCGGCGCTGTTCGACCTCAAGGCCGGCCGGTTCTTCGTCCAGCTGGCCAGCGAAGCCGAGCCGGAGCGCGCGCTGCGCGTGATCGCCGACCACCTGAAGGGGGACCAGCGGGTCTTCGTCGGCGTCACCGACCCGATCGACCCCCGCGTCGAAACCCCGGAAGAGGTCCGGGACCGGGTGCTCACCGCGGCGAAGTACGTGCCGGCCGACCGGCTCGGCACCTGCGACGACTGCGGGTTCTCACCGTTCGCCGACGACACGTCGACCTCGCGGGACATCGCGTTCGCCAAGATCGCGGCCCGGGTCGAAGGCACGCGGCTGGCGTCCGAAGCGCTCGGCTGAGCGGACGGCGTGAGCCCGCTCGGGCTCACGCCGTCTCGGCGGCGACCTTCAGCCCGAGGGCGACGAGCACGGTGCCCAGGACGGCGTCGAGGCCCCGGCGGACGCGGCCGGCGCTGAAGAACCGCTTCAGCGCCCCCACCACGACGGCGAGGGTGACGAACCACAGGACCGTCCCGGCGGTCGCGATCGCGGCCAGCTCGAGCGTCTGCAGGGTGGAGCCGTCGGCGGGCAGGAACTGGGGGAGCAGGGCCAGGAAGTACACGGCGACCTTGGGGTTGAGCAGGTTCGTCACGAGCCCCTGGCGGAAGGCGGCGCGGGCGTCGAGCCGCCGGCCCCCGGTGGTCTCCGCGAGGTCCCGGTACCCGCCGCGGCGCACGGCCAGCCACGCCTTGACGCCGAGGACCACCAGGTACGCCGCGCCGGCCAGCTTGACGACGGTGAAGGCGACCGCCGAGGCGGTGAGCACGGCGGCGACGCCGAGGGCGATCGCGACCACCCAGGCGAACACGCCGAGGGCGATCCCCGTGCCCGCGGCGATCCCGGCCCGTCGCCCGCCGGTGAGCGCCGAGCGCGTCACGACGACGAAGTCGGGCCCGGGCGACATCGCCCCGAGCACGACGACCAGCAGGAACGAGGCGGCGGTGGCACCGGGGATCATGGGCCGAGGATACGGCCCGGCCGCCACTGGTTTTCCCGCCGGTGAGACAACGCGATGTTCGAATTTGAACCTCGTGTAGGGTCGATCTTGTGGGTGACTCCAGGGGCGAGGACGTGGCGGCCGAGGTGCGGACGCGGGTGCGGATCCCGCTGCGCTTCGACGGCGGCGTCGCGGTCGACGCCGAAGCCGTGACGTTCCGCGGCCTGGCCGACGGCGGCGAGCACCTGGCGTTCGTCCTCGGCACCCCCGGCGAGGTCCCGCTGGTGCGGCCGCATTCGGAGTGCCTCACCGGCGACGTCTTCGGGTCGGCGCGCTGCGACTGCGGCCCGCAGCTGGCCGAGGCCGTCGCGCGGATCTCCGAAACCGGCGGCTACCTGCTGTACCTGCGTCAGGAGGGCCGGGGCATCGGGCTGTACAACAAGCTCGACGCGTACGCCCTGCAGGACGGCGGCCTCGACACCTACGCCGCCAACGCCGCGCTCGGCCTGCCCGAAGACGCCCGCGACTACACGGTCGCGGCGCAGATGCTGGGTGCGCTCGGGGTGGCGAGGGTGGATCTGCTGTCGAACAACCCGGACAAGGCGGCCCAGTTGCGCGCGGCCGGGATCGCGGTGCGCGAGCAGGTGCCGACGGGCGTGTTCGCGACCGACAGCAACGTCCGGTACCTGCGCGCGAAGGCCGAGCAGACCGGGCACACCCTGAGCCTGCCCGGCCTGGCCAGCTGACCCGCGCGCCCGGCTCGCGTACCCCGGGGATCGGCGTCCGTGGCGGGCCCGGCTCAGGTGAGGCGCTGGGCCGCGGCGGCCGCGGGACTCGTGGTGAGCTTGTCCAGGAGACCGATCAGGGCGGTCTGTTCCGCGGGCGTCAGGGACGCCACCCAGGCCTGCTCGCGCTTGTTGTGCTCCTGGTAGGCGTCGGTCACCGCGGTGTGGCCCGCGCCGGTGAGGGCCAGCCGGACCGCGCGGCGGTCGTGGGGGACCGGGGTGCGCGTCACCAGGCCGTCCCGCTCCAGGGTCTTGACCAGTGCCGACACGGCCGCGCGGCTCATCCCGGCGAGCCGGGCCGCGTGGCGGGACTCCAGCGGGCCCGCCAGCCACAGGACGAACAGCACCCGGAAGCCGCCCCAGCTCCAGCCGCGGGGGCGGTGGACCGTCGACTCCCAGTCGTAGACCAGCGCGCCGGCCAGCCGGTGCAGGGTGAGGCCGAGGCGCATCGCCACCGGGTCGGTCGCGGGCAGCTCGGCCTGCGTCTTCCCGATCGCGTAGTCGACGAACGAGAGGTAGTCGAGGTCGGCCGGTCGGTCGGTCATGCGGCTCAGGTTAGCGACGACGGGGTTCCTCGCGGCGGTCCGCCGGGCTAGCCTGGCCGGATGGTCAATCCTTTGACGTTCAAGGAGCGCTCGCCGTGACGAAGAAAGCCTTCGCCTCTTCGGCCGACCTGGCGGAGAAAGCGCAGACCCTGGAAGTCCTCGCCGACGGTGTGTACGCGCTGACCGCCGAAGGCGACCCGAACATCGGCGCGATCGAAGGCGAGGACTTCCTCGTCTGCTTCGAAGCGCTGGCCACGCCGGTCGCGGCGCGGGAGTGGCTGGCGAAACTGCGCGAGCACACCGACAAACCGGTGCGGTACCTGGTGCTCAGCCACTACCACGCCGTGCGCGTGCTGGGCGCGTCCGCCTTCGACGCCGAGGTGATCGTCGCGCACGAGAACACCCGCGCCCTGGTCGCCGAGCGCGGCAAGGAGGACTGGGAGAGCGAGTTCGGGCGGATGCCGAGGCTGGCGAAGGGCGCGGAATCGGTGCCCGGGCTGACCTGGCCGACGCTGACCTTCTCCGACCGGCTCACGATCGACCTCGGGGGCGACCGCGGCGACCTCGTGCTGCAGTACTGCGGTCGCGGCCACACCGAGGGCGACCTCGTCGCCTGGCTGCCCCGCCGGAGCATCCTCTACGCCGGCGACCTCGTGGAAGCCGAAGCCGCGCTCTACACCGGTGACGCGTTCCACCGCGACTGGGCATCATCCACTTTGGACCGCGTGGCCGCCTTCGGCGCCGAGACCCTGATCGGCGGCCGGGGCGGGGTGAGCCGCGGTCGCGCGGCGGTCGACGCCGCCATCGCGCAGACCCGCCACTTCCTGGACACGATGATCCACGAGGTCGGCGCGGTCCGGGACGCCGGCGGCACGCTCAAAGAGGCCTTCGAGCGCACCCACGCGGCCTTGGCCGGCCAGTACGGGCACTGGCCGATCTTCGAGCACTGCCTGCCCTTCGACGTTTCGCGGCTGTGGGACGAGCTGGCCGGGATCGAACGGCCGGTGGTGTGGACGGCCGAACGCGACCGCGAAGTCTGGGACCAGCTCCAAGGATGACGGTCGCCGTCCTCGGCAGCGGCCCGGTCGGCCAGACGGCCGCGCTGCTGCTCGCGCGCCGGGGCGTGCCGGTGGTGCTCGTCGACCGGCACGACCGGCGCGATCCCGTGGGCTCCAAGGCCATCTGCCACCAGCGGGACACCTTGGACGTCTGGGCGTGGCTCGGCGCGGGACGCCTCGCCGAGGAAGGCCTGACCTGGACGACCGCGCGGACGTTCCACCGGGACCGGGAGCTGTTCTCGCTGAAGCTGCCGGACGCGGGCTCCGCGCTCCCGCCGTTCGTCAACCTGTCGCAGGCCCGCGTCGAGGAGGTGCTGGACGAGCTGATCGCGCGGGAGCCGCTGATCGACGTCCGCCGCGGCCACCGCGTCACCGGCGTGACCCAGCCGGGCTGCGTGGTGGTCGAGTGCGCCACGGCGGAAGGGCCGCGACGGATCGAGGCCGACTACGCGCTCGCCTGTGCGGGCGCGCGCGGCGACACCGTGCGGCGGGCGCTCGGCCGGTCCCTCGGCGGGGTGTCGTTCCGGGACCTGTTCCTGATCTGCGACATCCGCGCGGACCTGCCGGGCTGGGCGGCCGAACGGCGGTTCCACTTCGACCCGCCGTTCAACCCCGGCCGCCAGGTGCTCATCCACCCGTGCCCGGGTTCGCGGTTCCGGATCGACTGGCAGGTCCCCGACGGCTACGACCTCGCGGCCGAGGAGACGGGCGGGGCCCTCGACCACCGGATCCGCGCGATCATCGGCGACCGGCCCTACGAGGTGCTCTGGCGTTCGGTGTACCGCTTCCACACGCGGCTCGCCGACCGGATGCGCGCCGGCCGCGTGCTGCTCGCCGGGGACTGCGCGCACCTCGTCGCGCCGTTCGGGGCGCGCGGGCTCAACTCCGGCGTGGCCGACGCGGAAAACGCGGCCTGGAAGCTGGCCGCCGTCCTGCGCGGCGAAGCGGGGGAGGAACTGCTGGAGAGCTACCACGTCGAGCGGCACGCGGCGGCGGTGGAGAACGCGGCCGTCACCACGGCCACGATGGACTTCCTGGTGCCCCGGACCGAAGCGCAGCGTCGTCACCGGCTCGACGTCCTCACGCGCGCGGAGGACGACCCGGCCGCCTGCGCGCAGGTCGACTCCGGCCGGCTGGCCGAACCGTTCTGGTACGTGGACTCACCGCTGACCACCCCCGATCCGCGACGGCCGTTCGCGGGACGGCCGCCGCGGGGCGCGCTGCCGCCCCCGGGCCCGGGGGTGCTGCTCCCGGACGTCACGGTCACCGCGGGACGGCTGCGCGACCTGGCCCGGCAGGGGTTCCTGGTGCTCACCACCCCGGGCGTGCGGGCCGAGGGCACGCGGTCGGTGGAGATCCCGGTGGGCGGGGCGCTGGGTGCGCGCCCGGGCGAAGCCTGGCTGGTCCGCCCGGACGCGTACGTCGCCGCCGTGTTACGGGTAGGAGACCAGCGGGCTCACCTGGTGCCCGGTGTTCGCGGCGTCACCCGAATCGTTGATGACGTGGGCGATCGTGCCCACGCCGCCGAGTGACACCGACACGAGGTTGTGGAACCGGACCCCGGAGTTGTTCGGCACCTCGAACGAGTGACTGGCCACAATGGACGGATTCGTGTTGAAGAAGCAGTAGCTGCCGAGGCCCCAGCCTTCGTGGCTGGTCACCGAGTCGGCCACCTTGTACGCCGCCCAGCCCTGCCGGCCACCGCCGCTGGACCAGGACGCCTGGTCCGGCGGGTCGTACGGCAGCTCGTTCTGGAAGAAGTACGTCCGCCCGCCGTTGCCGTTCCACAGCACCTCGTACTGCTGGTAGTGCTCGACGAACAGGCCGTACATCGTCACGTTCGCGCCGTTGACCACCAGGCCGTTCGCCGCGGTGTTGACGTTCCAGCCGACACCGAAGGAGTGGTCGCCGCGCCAGAGCCACATGTGGTCGCCGATGACGTTGTTCGAGTTGACCACCAGCGTCTGCGTGGCCTTGCCGACGGCCGCGCCGCCGATCCGGAAGAACACGTCGTGCAGCGAGGTCGGGTTCGCCGCGTGGTTCGCGGTCGAGCCCGGCTGGCCGACCTGGACGAGCACCGGCGAGTTCACCGCGCCCGCGTCGACCAGCAGCCCGGCGATCTTCACACCGTCCACATCGGACGTGGTGATGGCCGCGGTGCCGTTGGTGGGCATCAGCGTGGCCAGGCCGAGGCCGAGCACGACGGTGTCCGGCCGGGTGACGTTCAGCGCCCGGTCGAGGTGGTAGACACCCGGGGTGACCAGCAGGTTCTTCCCGGCCGCCAGCGCCGCGTTGAGCGTCGCGGCCGAGTCGGACGGCTTGGCGACGTAGAATTCGCTGAGCGAGATCGACTGCCCGGCCGGGGCGCCGTGGCCCCAGCTGGTGCCGACCGAGTTCTGCCGCAGGGCCGGCACGAACACGTTGTAGCTGCCGGACCCGTCGACGTAGAGGAACGGCTTCTCGCGCAGCACCGGCGTCTGCCCGACGACCGTCTCCGGCGGGTTCGGGAACGACGGCGGCGGGGTGCCGGTGGAGCCGACGAAGACCATGTTCCACACGCCGCCCTGCCAGCCGCCGAGCTCGCTGTTGCGGGTGAGGAACTGCTGCTGCGAGCCGGAAACGGCGACGCCGTCGATCTTGCTGTCGGCGATCAGCCCACCGCTGGCCCAGCCGTCACCGCCGTTCCACAGCTGGATCTGGCTGCCGCGCAGGTGCATCCGGCGGTACGGCGCGGCCTGCGCGACGGCCCAGCGCTCGACCTGGCCGGCCGGCAGCGTCACCGACAGGTTCTCCGCCGACCGCCAGAAGTTCTGCGTCGCGTTGCCCTTGTTGTTCGGGTTGTCCCCCTGCTGCAGCCAGTCCGCTTCGACGCGGACGTGGCCGTTGAGGTTGACGTCGTCGGGGGACAGGCCCAGCCCGGCCACCTGCTCGTAGAACCCGAGGTTGACGTCGGCGTTGTAGGTGCCCGGCTTGAAGAGCACGGCGTAGCGCTCGTTGCCGAACTGGTTGGTGTGCTGCTGGTCGGCGATCTGCGTCAGCCGGCTCTGGATCGTCGCGGCCGGCGTCGACGGGTCGAACACCGACACGTTGGGCCCGAGGTCCGGGTTGCGCGGATCGGTCGGCGGGACGGTCGTGGTGTCGCCGGCGCCGTGCGCGGCCACCTCCCACAGCGAATAGCCGTACTGGGTGGCCCGCTGCGTGCCGGTGATCCGCAGGTAGCGGGCGGTCCCGGTGAGCGGCACGGTCTGGGTGCCGCCGGTGCCGGTGGTCGTCGAGTACGCCGTGGTCCAGGTGCTCGCGTCACCGGACAGCTGGACGGTGAACGCTTTCGCGTACGCGGCTTCCCAGCTGAGGACCACGTCGCAGAGCTGTTGCGCGGAGCCCAGGTCGACCTGCAGCCACTGCGGGTCGCTGAACGCGCTGGACCAGCGCGTCCCCGTGTTGCCGTCGACCGCGTTGGACGCGGGCGTGCCGCCGTTCTCGGTGGACGACGCGGTCGCGGTGCGGCCCTGCGCGAGGTTGGCGGTGCCGCACGCGGCGGCCTGCGCCGGCGCGGCGCCGACCACGGCCGCGGTGGTGACCGCGGTGACGAAGGTGGTGGCGATGACGAGGAGGCGGTGTACGGGGGAGAACGTCGTTGATCTCATCGGCCTGCCTGCTGATCGGGGGGGAGGAGGACGTGCGGAAGGGACCGGGCGAGCCCCACAGCTCGCGCCGGCGTCGGGTGGTGCGGCGGGTTCGCGCCGGCCGCACCCGCCCGGCGCCGTGAGCCGGAGGAGCGGTACCGGGTGGTGCGACGAGCGCGAACCAGTCAGCCCGAAGGGGTGTGTCGCGGCGGAACTGTCCCGGGTGGCGGTCACGGAACCGGTTCCGTCGGTGAGATCGCAGTTAACATCGCGGGGTTCGGCGGAGTCAAGGATCCGGCGCGGATTCGCCTCACCCGGACCAGTCGGCGGCCCGGCCGCGACCGTCCGGCGCAGTGGCGTTGACATTTTACGGCTCTTTATTTATATCCTGAACTAAGAGCGTGCCGAGGGGCGGGACCCACACCCGCGCCGAGGACCACGTGAGCCGATCCGCGCCGGGGCAAGGCCGCCCCGGCGCCGGTTCGCCGTGGAGGTGCCCATGCAACGCCGCATGCCGAGGATCCGGGTTCTCGCCGTCCTCGCCCTGACCCTGGCCGCCCTGCTCACCGCTCCGGTGGCGCAGGCCGCGCCCGTCCTGCTCTCCCAAGGCCGTCCGGTGACGGCGTCCTCGAGCGAATCCGCCGCCTTCCCCGCCTCGGCGGCCGTCGACGGCGATCCCGGCACGCGCTGGTCCAGCGCGTTCGGCGACCCCCAGTCGCTGCAGGTCGACCTCGGCTCCGCCCAGCAGCTGTCCCAGGTCGTGCTGAACTGGGAAGCCGCCTACGCCAAGGCGTTCACCGTCCAGGCGTCCACCGACGGCGCCACCTGGACCACGCTGTACTCGACCACCACCGCGACCGGCGGGACGCAGACCCTCGCCGTCACCGGCACCGGCCGGTACGTCCGGCTCACCGGCACCCAGCGGGCCACGCAGTACGGCTACTCGCTGTGGGAGTTCCAAGTCTACGGCGGAGGCGGGACGACCCAGCCCGGTGACGTCCTGCTCTCCTACGGCAAGTCCGGCACGGCTTCTTCGTACCAGGACGACGGCGCCTGCCCGGGTTGCCTCCCGGCGAAGGCCTTCGACCGCGACCCGGCCACGCGCTGGGCGACCAGCGCCACCACCGGCTGGGTCGATCCCGGCTGGATCACCGTCGACCTCGGCGCGCCCGCGGCGATCCACCAGGTCGTCCTGCAGTGGGATCCGGCCTACGCCGTCGCCTACCAGCTGCAGGTGTCGAACGACAACGCGAACTGGACGTCGATCTACGCGACCACCAGCGGCAAGGGCTTCAAGGAAACGCTGACCGTCAACGGCTCCGGCCGGTACGTCCGGATGTACGGCACGGCCCGCTCGAACGGCTACGGCTACTCGCTGTGGGGCTTCGACGTCTACGGCACCGGCGGCAACCCGACGCAGCCGCCGCCCGCGCCGCCGGCCCCGCACTTCCCGGGCACGCTGGTCTGGAGCGACGAGTTCAACGGCGCCGCGGGCGCGAACCCGGACGCGAGCAAGTGGACGGCCGAGACCGGGCCCGGGGTCAACAACGAGCTCGAGTACTACACGAACAACAACAACGCCAAGCAGGACGGCCGCGGCAACCTCGTCATCCAGGTCCGCCGGGAAGCCACCCCGGGCAGCGCCTGCCCGCCCGACCCGATCAGCGGCAGCACCACCTGCCAGTACACCTCCGGCCGGATCAACACCGCGGGCAAGTTCAGCTTCACCTACGGCCACGTCGAGGCCAACATCAAGGTCTCCGGCACGCAGGGCCTGTGGCCCGCGTTCTGGTTGCTGGGCGCGAACTTCTTCAGCGGGACGCCCTGGCCGAACTGCGGCGAGATCGACATCATGGAGCACGTCGGCAAGGCGCCGAACCTCGCCTATTCGACCCTCCACGCGCCGGCCTACAACGGTGCGGGCGGCGTCGGCGCGCCGTACGACCTCGGCCAGGACGTCTCCGCGGGCTTCCACCGCTTCGGCCTGGACTGGGACGCCACCCACATGACGTTCTCCGTCGACGGGAACGCGTTCCAGACGATCAACCGCGACACCGTGGAGAGCACCCGCGGGCCGTGGGTCTTCGACCACCCGTTCTTCCTGATCCTCAACAACGCGATCGGCGGCGACTTCCCCGGGCCGCCGGGCGCGGGGACCGTGCTCCCGCAGGACATGGTGATCGACTACGTGCGGGTGTACCAGTAGGGAGCGGCCTACGGGACGGCGTCCACGCTCGACCCGCGGACCACCAGTTCCGTCGGGACGATCACGGGGGCGTCCGGGGACGGCGCGCCGGCCAGGCGATCCAGCAGCAGGCCGGCCGCCGTCTCGCCCATCTGCCGCAGCGGCTGGCGGATCGTGGTCAGCGGCGGCTGGGTGTGCGCGGCCAGGGGGATGTCGTCGAAGCCGACCACGGCGACGTCCCCCGGCACCGCCCGGCCGGCCTTGCGCAGCCCGGCCAGGACCCCCGCCGCCGTGAGGTCGTTGTGCGCGAAGACCGCGTCGAACTCCGGGCCGGTCTCGAGGAGCTGGAGGATCGCCGCCTCGCCGCTTTCGCTGGTGAAGTCGCCTTCGATGATCAGCCGCGGGTCGAGGGTCAGGCCCGCGTCGAGGACGACCTCGTTGAAGCCGTTGAGGCGATCGGCGGTGCAGCCGAAGTCGTGCGGCCCGGTGACCGTGGCGAGCCGGGTGCGGCCGGTGTCCAGCAGGTGGCGGGCCGCGGCCGCACCGCCGTAGCGGTTGTCCGTGCCCACCGACGGGAACGCCGGGCGGCGGCCGCGGTCGTCGATCACCACCACCGGCAGGCCCGAGTCGTGCAGCACCCGCAGGTGCCGCACCGCGTCCGGCGGTTCCACCAGCAGGAGGCCGTCGAACGCCTTCGCCGACACCTGCCGCGAGAACTCGCCGAGGGAGTCGGCGCCGCGGTTGGCGGTGGACAGCAGCAGGCCGTACCCCTTCGACTCCACGACGTCGGCGACGCCCTGCAGCACCTCGCCCATCCACGGCCAGGTCAGCCCCGGCACCAGCATCCCGACCGTCCGCGTCACCCCGCGGGCCAGCCCGACGGCGCCGGCGCTGGGGATGTACCCGGTCGCGGCGATCACCTCGCGGACCCGGATCGCGGTCGCCGCGTCGACGTCGGCCTTGTTGTTGAGCACCCGCGACACGGTCGTCTTGCTCACCCGCGCGCGGCGGGCGACCTCGGCGATCGTGACGCGCATCCGTCCTCCCGACCAGGCCGTGGAAAGCTCCGTGTGTCAAGGTACTCGCCCCGGGGCCCGCCGCCAGCCGTCCGAAATCGATCAAGTGCGGACCGACAGCCGCGTGAGACTCGCGTCGCCGGCCTTCCAGCGCGTCCGGACCGCCACATACCGCGCCGGCCCGGTGTCCGCCGTGGCGTAGGCGACGCCGTCGAGGCTGGTTTCGACGGTCGTGCCGGGGACGCGGCCGCGGGTCCAGGCCAGTTCGACCGCGGAAACCTCCAGCACCGCCCCGAGATCGACGACCATCCGGCCGTCCGGGCCCGGCCGCCACGCCGTCGCCGGGTCGTCGTCGACGGCCGCCGCGGGGCTGGACATCCCCGGCGGCAGGGGGTCGGCGGGGAAGGTGGTCGCGCCGAGGGCGCGGTCGGCCAGCGGGTAGGGGCGGAGTTCGCCGAAGACGACCGGCACGGTCCGCCGCGGCGGCAGCAGCACCGGCCGCGCGCGCCCGCCGTCCGGCGTCACGGCGACGAGCACGGGCAGCACCCCGGCCGGCGCGGTGAGCTCGACCCGGCTCGCGTCGCGGACGACCGCCTTCACCCCCGCCGGGCCCCGCACGGTGAACCGGGGCGGCTCGATGCGGCCTTCCCCCGGTGCCAGCGCGTAGGACAGTTCCGTGCCGTCGCGGGTGAGGACCTGTTCGCCGCGGTACAGCCGGGCTTCCCCGGGGAGGATCGCCGTGCCGCTCGCCGCGCTGCCGGAAAGGTTGACCAGCACGAGGAAACCGTCGGTGACACACGCCCGCACCGCGGGTGCGGTGCTCGTGCGGCGCCCGGACGGCCGCGCGCCGGCGGGCTCGGGGTACAGCTCGGCGAGCAGCGGCGCGGGCGGGCCGTCGGAGAGGGTGACGCGGTCGCCGGCGACGGTGATCGGGTTCGGACCGGAGACGACGATCCCGGCGCGGCCGTCGACGTCCAGCCGGCCGCCGGTGCTGCGCAGGTCGGGCACCGGGTAGGTCGCCACCGGCGTCCACGCCAGGCCGTCGGGCGAGGTTTCGATCCGGTACTTCCGGCCGGCGGCCGCTTCCCAGCTCAGCCGCACGCGGTCGAAGGTCGCCGGCGCGCCGAGGTCGACGGCGAGGCTGCTGTCCGCCCGCGGCCGGTCCGATGTGGACACCGCCCACCGCGTCGCGGCGTCACCGTCGATCGCGTACTTCGCCTCCCTCCCGGGCGACGCCGAAGAAGCCGACGCGGTCCCGGCCCGCGCGAGATCCGGTCCGTCGCCGGCGCGGACCTCGAACGCCCAGAGCGAGTAGCCGTACTGCGGCGCCGGCTCGACGCCGAGCATGCGGACGTGCCGCGCGGTGACCGGGGCGAAGGTCAGCTCGTCGGTCCGGGCGCCGGTCGGCGCGGCCGCCGCCTTCACCGTCACGGTCCCTTCGGCCGCTGTGTACGTGCGGTCGCCGTCGAGGCCGGGCACACCGGGCATCGCGAGGTTGTGGACGTCGAGCACGCCCTCGCCGGCGGCCACGCCGCTGCTGGCGTAGACGGCGGCACCGGTGGGCAGGGTGGCGAGCGCGGCATACCCGCTGTCGAACCGCAGGACCCCGATCGTGCCGTCGAAGCCGTCGCGGACCTTCGCGTAGGTCGTGGCGTGCCGTTCCCGCACCGCGAGGTTCGTCGCGGGCAGCAGCATCGGGTTGGCGCCGCCCAGCACGAACAGCCAGTCGTCGTGGCGCGGCTGCCAGGCGAACTTGACGAAGCCGGGCTTGCTGACCGTGCCCGCCCAGGCGGCCGGGGAGCGGTGGGCCAGCAGACCCGGCTCGGGACCGAAGTCGGCGACGCCGGCGGCGTGGGCGTCGAACTCGCGCCCGCTCACCGGGACGACCGGGCCGCCGTGCGCGGCGCGCCACTCGTGCAGCAGGTAGCTGATGGCGAGTTCGGCGCGGGCCTCCGGCTCGTACTTCGGTTCGCCGGAGAACTTGGTGATCCGGTCGGCGGGCGGGTAGGCCTGGTAGGGCTCGAGGCGGGCGGCGAGGTCGGCCTCGGCCCGGGCGGCGTGGCGGTCGCCGAGCACCTGGGCGCGGAAGGCCAGCGGGATGACGTCGCGGCCGTAGAGGTGCTCGCGGTCGGCGACCATCGGCATCAGCGGCTCGCCGGCGTCGCTGGTCATCAGCAGCATCGTGCGCCAGAGCAGTTCACCGTTCGGCTGCGCGGTGAGCACCTCCGGCAGCGGCGTGCCCGCGGCGAGGAAGTGCGTGGCGTTGCGGCCGGAGGTGCGCCAGAGCTCTTCCTGGTAGTGCGGGCCGAAGGAACCGTGGTTTTCCACGAGGAAGGTGTCGTAGAGGTTCGTGGCGGTGTTCTCGCTGACCGGACGGCCGTCGACGAGCCGCGGGTTGGCCAGGTCGGCGGCGGGCAACCCGGCCTCGTTGCGGCTCCAGGCGCCGAAGGCGGCTCGCCACTCGCCCGCCCGCGGGTCCGCCGGAGCCCACGCGAGCGCGGGGGCCAGCGACTGGGCGTACACGCCCATCTCCTCGAGCTTCGTGTCGCCGGCGTACCCGCCGAGCAGGCCGTGGGGCGTCCAGCTGCCCGAGTCCGGGTCGTCGCCGGTGCCGAGCGCGGTGGTGTAGCCGGCCTGCCCGGTGGTGATGCGCTCGACGTGCTGCCGGGTGGTGTCGTCGAGCTCTGTCCACAGGAGACGGGCGGCGAGCACGAAATACGACTGGAAGGTGGTGTCGAAGAACAGTTTCCGGCCCCACTCGGCCCCGCCGGCCAGCCGGTTCGACGCGGCGAAGCGCCGGATCGTGGCGAGGGTGTGCGCGCGGAGGGTCTCGCGGTCGATCCCGGCGACCGTGGCGTCGTAGCCGTCGCGGGTGAGCAGGACGGCGTTGCCGAGGACGACGGCGAAGGTGAAGTCCCGGGCCGGGTAGGTGCCGGTGGCCGGGTCGAATTGCTGCTCGGCCCAGCGCGTGTGCCGCAGCAGCACGCGCAGGTAGGTCGCGGCGACGGGGTCCGGCGGCCCGCCGTCCGCCGCCCGGGCGAGGCCGGGGAGCAGGCCCGAGGCCAGCGCGGCCGCCGCTCCGCTCGCGCCCAGGAGACGGAGCGCCTGCCGCCGGTCCAGCTCGCCCATGCCCGGCCTCCGCTCGTTGACAACCTTGTCAGCGCGGATTTTGGGACGTCGCCGTCGTGCCGGGCAAGCTCGCCGCCGGATCCCGTCCGATTTCGGACAACATCGGCGTATAACGCCCTATACCCACCGCTGGTGGGTGGGCACCCGGTGAACGGCGGCAGCCCGGATCGGCGTGGTGGAATGCCGGCGTGATGATCGACTGGTGGGTGCTGCTCCTGCTCGTGCTGGCCGGCGTCGGCGCCGGTCTGACCGGGGCGACCGCCGGGCTCGCGTCGCTGGTGTCCTACCCCGCGCTGCTCGCCGCCGGCCTGCCGCCGGTGACCGCCAACGTCACCAACACCGTCGCCATGCTCGGCACCACCGTGGGCGCCGCGGCCGGGGCCCGCCCCGAGCTGGCCGGGCAGCGGCGGCGGCTCGTCCCCCTCTGCGCCGTCACCACCGTCGGCGGCGCGTGCGGCGGCCTGGTGTTGCTGCTGACGCCGTCGAGCGCGTTCACCGTCATCGTGCCGTGGCTGATCGGCGGGGCGTCGCTGGTGCTGATGGCCGGACCGCGGCTGCGCCGGCTGGCCGAAGGCGCCGAACACCACGGCCTCAGCCCGGTCACGGGTGTCGTCGCCTTCCTGATCGGCGTCTACGGCGGCTACTTCGGCGCCGCCGCGGGCGTGCTCATGCTCGCGCTGCTGGTCACCGTCTGGAGCCAGCCGCTGGCCCGGACCAACGCGGCGAAGAACCTGGTCACCGGCTCGGCGAACCTCCTCGCCGCGATCGTCTTCTCGGTCACCGGCAAGGTGGTCTGGCCGGCCGCGCTCGCCGTCTGCCTCGGCTCGCTCGGCGGCTCGTGGCTGGGCTCCGCGCTCGTGCGCCGGCTGCCGGCGACGCCGTTGCGGATCGGCATCGGGATCGGCGGACTGGCCCTGGCGGTCGTCCTCGGCGTGCGGGCATGATCGGGCGGGTATCGGCGAGCAGGAGACCAGATGAGCATTGTCGGAACCAGGGTGGTCCGCCGGGAGGACCGGAACCTGATCACCGCGGGCGGCACCTACGTGGACGACCTGCGGACGGAAGCGCTTTCCGGTGCCGCGCACGCGGTTTTCGTGCGCAGCCCGATCGCGCACGCGCGGATCGCCGGCATCGACGTGCGCGCGGCGAAGGAGGCACCGGGTGTGCTCGGCGTGTTCACCGCCGCGGACCTCGGGCTCGCCCCGCGCCCGGCCGGGCCGGTGCCGGAACCGTGGCTGGCCGGTGAAGTGGTGCGGTACGTCGGCGAACCGGTCGCGCTCGTCGTCACCGAAGAGCGCTACCAGCTGGCCGACGCGGCCGAGCTGGTCGACGTCGACTACGAGCCGCTGGAAGCCGTCGCGTCGATCGACGCCGCCCTCGCGGGGGAGACGCTGCTGTTCCCCGAACACGGCAGCAACATCGTGCAGGTCAAGGGCGCGGGGGAGTTCGACGACGCGATCTTCGCCGGCTGCGAAGTCGTCGTCACCCAGACGATCCTGAACCAGCGCGTCGCGCCGGCGCCGCTCGAAGTGCGCGGCGCGGCCTGCGTGTGGGGCGAGGACGGCCGGCTCACGGCCTGGCTGTCCACGCAGAACGCCCAGATGGCCCGGAGCCAGCTGGCCGGGGCCCTCGGCGTCGGCGAGGAGTCGGTGCGGGTGATCGCGCCGGACGTCGGCGGCGGGTTCGGCGCGAAGATCGGCGCGGACCCCGAGGCGATCGTGCTCGGCCGGGCGGCCGAGCGGCTCGGCCGGGGCGTGCGCTGGGTCGAGTCCCGCAGCGAGAACCTCACGGCCATGACGCACGGCCGCGCGCAGCGGAACACCGTGACCATCGGCGGGAAACGCGACGGCACGGTGCTCGCCTACCGCCTCGACGTCGTCCAGGACGCCGGCGCGTACCCGCGGATGCTGCTGCTGCCGACGCTGACCGAGCTGATGGCCGTCGGCGTCTACCGGTTCCCCCGGGTCGAGACCCGCAGCCGCGCGGTCGTCACCACCACCACGCCGATCGGGGCCTACCGCGGCGCCGGCCGCCCGGAGGCGACGGCCGCCGTCGAACGGGCGATGGACCGGTTCGCCGCCGAGATCGGGCTGGACCCGGCCGAGGTCCGCCGGGTCAACTTCATCCGGCCGGAGGAGTTCCCGTACCGGTCGCCGACCGGGGCGTCCTACGACACGGGCGAGTACGCGGCGGCGCTGGACAAGGTCCTGGAAGCCGCCGGGTACGCCGGGCTCCGCGCCGAGCAGCGGCGGCGCCGGGAGGCGGGCGACCCGGTCGAGCTGGGCCTGGGCATCGCGGCCTACGTCGAGATCACCGGCGGCGACGGCGGCGGCGAGAGCGGCCGCGTCGACATCCACCCGGACGGCTCGGTCGTGGCGTGGACCGGCAGCTCGCCGCACGGGCAGGGACTCGGCACGTCGCTGGCGATGCTGCTGTCCGACCAGCTCGGCGTCCCGCTGGAGAAGATCACCGTCCGCCACGGCGACACCGACGAGGTGCCGAAGGCGGTCGGCACGTTCGGGTCCCGGTCGCTGCAGCTGGGCGGCTCGGCGATCCGGCAGGCGGCCGAAGAGGTGATCGCGCGGGCCCGGGAGCTGGCGGCCGACCTGCTGGAAGCGGCGCCGGACGACCTCGAGCTGGACACCGAGCGCGGCGTCTGGCAGGTCCGCGGCGCGCCGTCGAGCACCGTGCTGAGCTGGGCGCAGGTCGCCGAGACGGCCGAGGAGGGCAGGCTCTCGGCCGACGTCTGGTTCGGCGGCGGCGCGCCGACGTTCCCGTTCGGCGCGCACCTCGCCGTCGTCGAGGTCGACACCGAGACCGGCAAGGTCGACCTGCGCCGGATCATCGCCGTCGACGACGCCGGCCCGATCGTCAACCCGCTCACCTTCCGCGGCCAGCGCCACGGCGGGCTCGGGCAGGGCGCGGCGCAGGCCCTCATGGAGGTCGTCACCTACGACGACGACGGCAACCCGACGACCGCGACGCTGGCGGACTACTCATTTGTCACCGCCGTCGAGCTGCCGGACTTCGAGCTCGTCGACATGGCCACCCCGACCGACCGGAACCTGCTGGGCGTCAAGGGGATCGGCGAGGCGGCGACGATCGGTTCGACACCGGCGGTGCACAACGCCGTGGTGGACGCGCTGTCGGCCCGCGGCGTCACGCACCTGGACATGCCCACGACGCCGATCCGGGTGTGGGCCGCACTGGAGGAAGCCGCAGTTCGAGCTCGGAAGGGAAGCGCGGAGTGAAGGTCTCGATCGAGGTCAACGGGCGGCCGCTGACCGGGGAGGTGCCCGACCGGACGCTGCTGGTGCACTTCCTGCGCGACACGGCCGGCCTGACGGGCACCAACATCGGCTGCGACACGACGTCCTGCGGAGCCTGCACGGTGCTGCTCGACGGCGAGTCGGTGAAGTCGTGCACGGTGCTGGCCGCGCAGGCCGACGGCCACGCCGTCACCACCGTCGAGGGACTGTCCTCTCCGGACGGTGAACTGCACCCGGTGCAGCGCGCGTTCCAGGAGCAGCACGGCCTGCAGTGCGGGTTCTGCACCCCGGGCATGATCATGGCCTCGGTGTCCCTGCTGGCCGACAACCCGAAGCCGACCCGCGACGAGGTCCGCGCCGGGCTCGAGGGCAACCTCTGCCGCTGCACGGGTTACCACAACATCGTCAGCGCCGTGATCGACGCGTCGGGCCAGGAGGTGGACCGGTGATCCCGGCGTCGTTCCGGTACCTGCGCGCGTCCACAGTGGACGAGGCGCTGACCCTGCTGGCCTCGCACGGCGACGAGGCGAAGGTGCTCGCGGGCGGGCATTCCCTGCTGCCGCTGATGAAGCTGCGGCTGGCCGCGCCGGAGTACCTGGTGGACATCGCCCCGCTCGACGAGCTGCGGTACGTCCGCCTGGAGGGCGGCGAGGTCGTCATCGGCGCGCTGTCCCGGTACAGCGCGCTGGTCCGGGACCCGGTGCTGCTGGAGCACGCACCGCTGCTGGCGCACGTGTCGGGCGAGGTGGGCGACCGCCAGGTCCGCCACCGCGGCACGATCGGCGGTTCCCTGGTGCACGCGGACGCGGCGGCCGACCTCCCGGCGGCGGTCCTCGCCTCGGACGCGGTCCTGGTGGCCCGCGGCCCGTCGGGCGAGCGCCGCATCCCGGCGGCGGAGTTCTTCCTCGGCCCGTTCACGACACCGCTGGAACCCGCGGAGCTGCTGACGGAGATCCGCGTCCCGGCCCAGACGGGCCAGGGCTGGGGTTTCCGGAAGTTCACCCGCCGCGCGATCGACTGGGCGATGGTCGGGGTGACGGTCGTGGGCGGCCGCGTCGGCCTGGTGAACATGGGCGGAGTACCGCTGCGGGCAAGGGCCACGGAAGAGGCCTTGGCGGCGGGGGCGTCGATCGAGGAAGCGGCCGAGCTGGCGGCCGAGGGAACGAACCCCCCGGACGAGCCCCACGCAACGGCGGACTACCGCCGCCACCTGGCCCGCGTCCTGACGCGCCGCGCGTTGACCCAAGCAGTCCGGTGATTCCCGGGGGCGGCGCTCCTCGCGGGTGCCGCCCCCGCCTTGATCACGACGACCGATTCCCGCCAGCGCGGTGTCTCCTGTGGACGGCAGGATCGGCAGGGTGAAGAACATCGCACACACGGCCATCGAGCCCGGCATCCTGTATTTCGGCACCCCGGTGGTGTTGCTTTCCACGACCAACGAGGACGGTTCGCCCAACCTGGCCCCGATGTCCTCGGCATTCTGGCTGGGCTGGCGGGCGATGCTGGGGCTCGGGGCCCGGTCCCAGACCGCGCAGAACCTGCTGCGCACCAGGGAAGGCGTGCTGAACCTGCCTTCGGAGTCGATGGCACCGGCGGTGGACCGGCTGGCCCTGACGACGGGAACGGACCCGGTACCGGCCGGGAAGCGGGAGCGCGGCTATTTCCACGTGGCGGACAAGTTCGGCCGGGCGGGACTGACACCGGTGGCGTCGTCGACCGTATCGCCCCCTCGGGTCGGCGAGTGTCCGGTGGCGATGGAGGTCGCCGTGGAGGCGGTGCATCCGGTGGGCGACGACGGGGGAGTGGTGGCGTTCGAGGTGCGGGTACAGCGGGTGTGGGTGCACGAGACCATCCGGACGCCGGGCACCGAGGACCGCATCGACCCGGATGCCTGGCGGCCGTTGATCATGAGCTTCCAGAAGTTCTACGGGTTGGGGGAACAGGTGCATCCGTCCACTTTGGCCCGGATCCCTGAGCGGCTTTACCGGGGGCCGGATATCGAACGGGCTCGGCAGGTTGCTTCTTGATGCTTCTGTTGTCTTGCTTGGTGTTCTGGGGTGCGGACAGTTACTGGGATTCGTACCCTTTCGAGTGGTGAACTGGTGTTCGATGGTCGGTAGCTTGGAGGTATGACCAGCAACGCAGCCCACGCCTCCTCTTCGGATGCGGTCGCTTTCGCCGACCGCATCGGGGAGTTGCTTGCGTGCATGCGGTCTGCTGAAGCCGAACTCGGTGCCCTGCTTGTCGAAATCGAACAGCGCGGGGTCATGGAGCTGTTCGGGTACCGCTCTGCCGCACGGCTGCTGGAGCACCTCGGCGATGTCCCCAAGCCCGCTGCTGAACGGCTCGTGCGACGTGCCCGCTCACTCAACCCCGGCCGCAACCTCGACGGCACCCCGATTCCCGCGTTGGCTCCCGCCACCGGCGCCGCCGCCCGCACCGGACGGTTGAGCAACCCGATGATCGACGTGATCACCGGAGTCCTGGCCGAGGTGCCCTGCGAACACCGCGACAGCGCCGAGGCCAACCTCCTGACCTTCGCTGCCGAAGCCGGACACAAGCAGGTCGCCGCCCTCGGCGCCCGCATCCTCGCCCACCTGGTTCCCGATGGCGCGGAACCCGACGACACCGAACCCGTAATCCCACCCCGGGAGTTGTTCCTACGCCGGAAAAGATCCGGCGTGTGGGAGCTGAACGGCCGATTCGATGACGAGACCGGCACCCGGGCCAGCGCCCTGTTGGACGCCTTGGCCGAACGCCGCACCAGCGACGACGGCCCGGACCACCGCACCCTGCCCCAGCGCTACGGCGACGCGTTCTCCGACGCCCTGAACCTGGCCCTCAACTCCCCCGACCTGCCGATGCAGGCCGGGGAACGCGCCCACGTCATGGTCGCGGTCTCCCTGCAGGACCTGAAGACCGGAGTTGGCCAAGCCACCCTCGGCGACACCGGGCAGATGACTGCCGCCGAAGCGCGGGTTCATGCCTGCGACGCCATGATCATCCCCGCAGTCCTCGGCGACAAAAGCGAACCCCTCAACCTCGGCCGACTTCGCCGCCTGATCTCCGCCGGACTCCGCCGAGCCCTGTTCCTTCGCGACCGCGGCTGTGCCTTCCCCGGCTGCCACCGCCCACCACGCCACTGCCAAGGCCACCACATCCAGCACTGGGCCGACGGCGGCCCCACCGACCTGACCAACCTGGTGCTGATGTGCGCCCACCACCACCGGCTGCTGCACCGCTCCGGCTGGGAAGTCCGCATCGCCGCCGACGGCCTCCCCGAGTTTCTGCCACCGGTGTTCATCGACAGACGCCGAAAACCCCGACGCAACAACCTCCACGAACCGCTGCCATTCGCAGCCTGAGCCAACCGAAAACGGGACAGGCCCGCAGCCACACGGCTACGGGCCTACACCCACGCCCGGACAACGCGAGCAGGAGCCGCCCGCCCTGCGTTGCAGAGGTCCACCGCTCGGCCGTGATCTCGGACGCAACGCCCAACAGCCACGGCTCCGCGACAGAAGTTGCGTGTCGCCAGCCTCGGCTGCCGCGACCACGATCGCGTGTTGCCACTCAGCTGCGGTGACCGGGATCGCGTGTTGCCAACTCAGCTGCGGTGACCGGGATCGCGTGTTGGCAACTCGGCAGCTGCGAGTGGCATTTCGGGTTCGTCGGCCTCGGCTGCCGCGACTGCAATCCCGCCTTGCCGGTCCCGGTAGCGGGCAGTGTCGCCCACTGCCGGCCATGGCCGGTACCACTGTGGTTGTGTGTCTCCAGCTCCGCCGCGACCGCAGTCGCGTGTCGCGCGACCGCGGCTGCTGTCTCGCATACGTATGCGAGACAGCTGGCTGCGATGGCACGGTGCTCGTCGCCGGCCGCGGTCGCCGCCGCAATCGTGTGTCGGCAGCCATGGCTGCGGCAACGCGATCCCACGTTGCCGACTCGGCCGCCGCGACCGCGATCTACGTGTCCGGCTTCGGCTTGTCGGGCCGCGTTCGCGCGTCGCCGGCGGCGGCCGCCACCACTGGAATTCGCGTTACTTCAGCCCTCGCCGCTGCGACCGTGCCTCACTTACGGCACCCGCGAGACCGATCGCCGCCGCTTAGGGCGTGTCCTGTAAGCGGTTGAGCTGGTCCTCTGGTAGTTGTGCGCGGTGGTGGGTCGC
>NZ_JMQI01000037.1 GCF_000695625.1 Amycolatopsis rifamycinica | reverse complement strand
TTGCCTCCTAAAGAGTAACGGAGGCGCCCAAAGGTTCCCTCAGCCTGGTTGGCAATCAGGTGGTGAGTGTAAGTGCACAAGGGAGCTTGACTGTGAGAGTGACAGCTCGAGCAGGGACGAAAGTCGGGACTAGTGATCCGGCACCTACTTGTGGAAGTGGTGTCGCTCAACGGATAAAAGGTACCCCGGGGATAACAGGCTGATCTTCCCCAAGAGTCCATATCGACGGGATGGTTTGGCACCTCGATGTCGGCTCGTCGCATCCTGGGGCTGGAGTAGGTCCCAAGGGTTGGGCTGTTCGCCCATTAAAGCGGCACGCGAGCTGGGTTTAGAACGTCGTGAGACAGTTCGGTCTCTATCCGCCGCGCGCGTAGAAACTTGTGGAAGGCTGTCCCTAGTACGAGAGGACCGGGACGGACGTACCTCTAGTGTGCCAGTTGTTCCGCCAGGGGCAGGGCTGGTTGGCTACGTACGGAAGGGATAACCGCTGAAAGCATCTAAGCGGGAAGCCTGTTTCGAGATGAGGTTTCTTTTGAGGTTCCCTGGAGATGACGGGGTTGATAGGCCGGATCTGGACGCACAGTAATGTGTGGAGGTGACCGGTACTAATTTACCGACGTAACACATAACCCCC
>NZ_JMQI01000036.1 GCF_000695625.1 Amycolatopsis rifamycinica | reverse complement strand
AGTTCGACGCCACGATCGGAGTGCGCCGCATGACCGCCGAAATCAACGACACCGCGCCCACGCCGGTCAACCACAAACGCATCGAACGTCTCATGCGCCAGCACCAGATCGCCGGGGTGAACCTGCGCAAGAAGAAACGCACCACCATCCCGGACCAGGACGCGAGGGTCTTCGACGACCTCGTCGGCCGAGACTTCACCGCCGAGGACTGCAACCAGCTCTATATCGGCGACATCACCTACTTGCCCTGCGGGAAAGGAGAACTCATGTACCTGGCCACGGTCATCAACGTCTGTTCCAGGCGTCTGGTCGGCTACTCGCTTGCGGACCACATGCGTACCAGTCTCGTCCAGGACGCGATTGAGGACGCGGCACGCACGAGAGGCTCCCTGGACGGGGCAATATTCCACTCGGACCACGGCAGCGTCTATACCTCCTCAGCGTTCCAGACCACGTGCCGGAGGCTGGGGATCCGCCAGTCGATGGGCCGGATCGAATCGAGTGCGGATAACGCGATGGCTGAGTCGTTCAACGCCTCGCTGAAGCGGGAGACGCTGCAAGGT
>NZ_JMQI01000035.1 GCF_000695625.1 Amycolatopsis rifamycinica | reverse complement strand
CCCGCCGGTGGGCAGCACGTGGTTGGACCCGGCGCAGTAGTCGCCGAGCGACACCGGGGCGTACGCGCCGACGAAGATCGCGCCGGCGTTGCGGACCCGGGCCGCGACTTCGCGCGCGTTCGCCGTCTGGATCTCCAGGTGCTCGGCGGCGTAGGCGTCGACGACGCGCAGGCCGTCCTCCACAGTGGACACCAGGATCACGCCGGACTGCTTACCGCCCAGCGCTTCGGCGACGCGCTCGGTGTGCTTCGTCGCGGCGACGCGGTTCACCAGTTCCTCGTCCACGGCGTCGGCCAGCGCGGGCGACGTCGTCACCAGCACGCTCGCCGCCAGGGGGTCGTGCTCGGCCTGGCTGATCAGGTCCGCGGCGACGTGCACCGGGTCGGCCGTCTCGTCGGCGAGGATGGCGATCTCGGTCGGCCCGGCTTCGGAGTCGATCCCGATCAGGCCGCGCAGCAGCCGCTTCGCCGCGGTGAGGTAGATGTTGCCCGGCCCGGTGACGATGTCGACCGGGACCAGCTCGGCGCCGTCGGTGTCCGTGCCGCCGTACGCCAGCAGCGCGACGGCCTGCGCGCCGCCGGCCGCCCACACCTCGTCGACGCCGAGCAGCTCCGCCGCGGCGAGGATGGTCGGGTGCGGCAGCCCGCCGAACGCGGCCTGCGGCGGCGAGCAGACGACCAGCGAGCCGACGCCGGCGATCTGCGCCGGGACGACGTTCATCACCACGGTGGACGGGTACACGGCCAGCCCGCCCGGGGCGTAGAGGCCGACGCGCTCGACCGGCACCCACTTCTCGGTGACCGTGCCGCCCTCGACGACGGTGGTCGTGACGTCGGTGCGGCGCTGCTCGGCGTGCACCTTCCGGGCGCGGGTGATCGACTCCTCGAGCGCCTCGCGCACCGCCGGGTCCAGCTGCGCCAAGGCACGCGTCAGCTCGGGACGCGGCACGCGCACGGCGTGCGGGCGGACCTTGTCGAACTTCTCGGTGTACTCGAGGACGGCTTCGACACCGCGGTCGCGGACCGCCTCGACCACCGGGCGCACGTGATGCAGCGCCGCGTCCACGTCGTATTCGGCGCGGGGCAGCGTGGCGCGCAGTTCGGCGGCGGTCGGGACCTGCCCGCGCAGGTCGGTGCGGTTCAACATGCCCCCAGGGTACGAGGTCACACCGAACGGGTTTTCGGCGATACTCCCCGGTGACGGCCGATCCCAGCATGCAGGAGGCAGCGGTGGCGCGAATCGCGTTGTGCCAGGTCAACTCGGGTGACGATCCGGAGGCGAACCTGAAGCTGATTCGCTCCGGCGTGGAGGCCGCGGCGGCGGACGGCGCGCGGATCGTCGTGTTCCCCGAAGCGGCCATGGCGCGCTTCGGGCGGCCGCTCGAGCCGATCGCCGAGCCCCTCGACGGCCCGTGGGCGTCGGCGGTGGCGGCGGTGGCCGCCGAGCACGACGTGGTCGTCGTCGCCGGGATGTTCACCCCGGCGGGCGACGGCCGGGTCCGCAACACGCTCCTGATCACCGGCGGCGGGCACCACCGCGGCTACGACAAGATCCACCTCTACGACGCGTTCGGGTTCGCGGAGTCGGACACGGTGGCGCCCGGCGCTTCGCCGGTGACCTTCGAACTGGACGGCGTCGTGTACGGCGTCGCCACCTGCTACGACGTCCGGTTCCCGGAGCTGTTCCGCGCGCTGGCCGACGACGGCGCCGACGTCGTCCTGCTGCCGGCGTCGTGGGGAGCGGGCGAGGGCAAGCGCGAGCAGTGGGAGGTCCTGGTGCGCGCGCGGGCCCTGGACTCGGGCTGCTGGGTGCTGGCGTGCGGCCAGGCCGACCCCGCGGCGACGGGCGTCACGGTGAACCCGAAGGCGCCGACGGGGATCGGGTACTCGCTGGTGGCCGACGGCTTCGGCCGGGTCGCCGCCGCCGCGGGCGCGGCCCCCGAAACGCTCCTGGTGGACGTCGACCCGGCCATCTCGGCCCAGGCCCGCACCGCCACCGGCGCCCTCGCCAACCGCCGCCTCTAGGGGCACTTTCACGTGAAAGTGACCCGGAGTGGACACTCCGGAAGGTCACTTTCACGTGAAAGTGCCGCCGGGTCGGGTCAGCGGAGGAGGCCCTCGCGGATGGCGACGCGCACGAAGCCCGCGCGTCGCCGTTCGCCGGTCTTGTCGCGGATGCGGTCCAGGTAGGAGCGGACCGTGCGGACGCTGATGTTGAGGATCTCCGCCACGTCGACGTCCCGCTCCCCCGCCGCCACCAGGCGCAGCACCTGCTTCTCGCGCTCCGACAGCACGATCTTCGGGCCCGCGTGCCGCTCTTCGCTGTCCTGGATGATCATCCCGGCCAGCGTCGGTGACACGTACGCGTTGTCGTCGGCGATCGTGCGGATCGCGCGCAGCAGCTCGTCGCCGTCGACGTCCTTCGACAGGAAGCCCTTCGCTCCGGCCTGCATCGCGCCGAGCACCTCCGGCTGTTCCGCGTGCGCGGACACCACGAGCACCTTGTGCCCCATCTGCCCGACCTCCAGGACCGCGGCCGCGTCCTGGACGCCGCGCAGCTTGAGGTCGAGGACGACGACGCTGCCCGCCGGCTGGTCCTGGACCGCGAACCGGGCCACCGAGTCGGCGACCGCGCCGAGCTCGATGTCCGGGGCCTCGGTCAGCACGCGGCTCAGCGCGTACCGGTAGAGCGGGTGGTCCTCGATCACGCCGACGGAGATGCGCCCGCTCATTTGCGGCCGCCGCGCCGGGGGCCCGCTTCGCCGATCAGGCCGCGGCGGATGGCCTCCTTGACCAGCCCCGGCCGCCGCCGCTCGCCCGTCTTGTCGCGGATGCGGTCGAGGTAGCCGCGGACCGTCCGGACGCCGATGCCGAGGATCAGCGCGATGTCGACGTCCCGCTCCCCCGCCGCCACCAGCCGCAGCACCTGTTCCTCGCGCGGCGACAGCTCGGCTTCGGCCGACACGGCGGGCCGGTCGGCGTTGTCCTTCATGATCATGCCGGCGACCACCGCCGAGACGTACGCGCCGCCGCCCGCGACCGTCTTGATCGCGATCAGCAGCTCGTCCGCGTCGACGTCCTTCGACAGGAACCCGCGCGCGCCCGCCGCGATCGCGCCGAGCACCACCTCCGGTTCCGCCTGCGCGGAGACCACGAGCACGTGGTGCCCGAGCTCGCACACCTCCAGCACGGCCGCCGCCCCCGCGACGCCCGGCAGGCCCAGGTCGAGCAGGACCACGCTGCCCGGCGGCTGCCGGTGCACGTGGAACCGGGCGACCGAATCGACGACCGCGCCGAGCTCGACGAAGTCGGCTTCGGCCAGCACGCGTTCGACGGAGACGCGGTACAGCGGGTGGTCTTCGATGACCGCGACCCGGACCCGCCCCTGGTCCAGCTCACCCTCGGTCGGACGCTCTTCTGTCATGTGCACGACTTTCACCCCGTTCCACCCGACGGAGCCGGCCGCCCGGCCGTGGCCGGGTCCAGCGCGGGGCCCGTCGGCACCAATGCCAGCAAACTACCTGTGGCCGGCGGTTCGGCGACGCCTCCGTAGCCGAGCGAGGCCAGGGCCTGCGCGTTCACCACCGGGTACTTCCGGCCTGTGTCGGTCACCAGGTACGCGGTGACCGAACCGGCCTCGACGACGACGGCTCCCCCCGAGGGAGGCACGAACACCTCGTCCGCCACCCGTGCTTCGGTCCGGGTGGCGACCTGGATGGCTTTGGCGCCGGCGGGAAGCGGGAATTCGGCCGAAACGAGCAACCGGCTGCCCTGAACGCACAGAGCCACGGAGTTCCCGGTGATCGGCGCCTTGCCGGGGATGCGGTCGGGGTAGCCGGCCGGGTCGGCCCCGCCGGCGCGCGGCGCGGCGACCTTCGCGACCGCGGCGACGTCGGCCGCGCGGACCTCCACCGGCGCGGGTGGCCCGGAGTAGGCGGCGGCGTTGGCCTCCGTCGTCACCAGCAGGCTCGCTTCGGTCTGCCCGACCGGCTCGAGCCCGCCGGAGCGGACCAGGTAGTACGACGTCGCGGTGCCGGGCGCGGCCATCGCGTCGACGACGGCGAGGACTTCGCCGACGCGGGTGCCGCGGCCGCCCACCGCGGGTCCCGGGTCGCCGGCGCCGTCGACCGGCAGCGCGGTGAGGTCGCGACCGGCCGGGACGGTGTCGATCCACCGCGAGGACACCGCGATCGTCGGGTAGCTGTCGAACTGCAGGGCGGTCGCGGCCGCATCGCTCAGCTTGTAGCGGCGCCCGCCCGCGAGCAGGAAGCGCTCCCCCTGCGGCAGCCGCACGATCACGCCCTGGTCCCGCGGCAGCTCGACGCCGGACGCGGGCGCGGCCAGCAGGACGGCGGTGCGCGGCTCGGCCGACGCCGGCGCGTCCTGGGTGGTCCGGCTGCAGCTCGTCCAGGGGGTGTTCACCAGTGCGTCCCGCGACGGCAGCGAGTCGGGCGCGCCGGGGATGCCGATCTGGGCGCCGCGGCCGGCCTTGCCGAGGTTCTCCGGCGACACGGTCACCGTCGCGTCGCCGTTGCCGCCGGCCAGCAGCCGCGCGGAGGCGTAGTTGAGCACCGGGTGCAGCACGCCGTCGGCGCCGAGCACGAACCGCGCGCCGGTGCCTTCTTCGACGATCACCTTGCCGCCGGCCAGCCAGTCCTTGCCGCCGGAGGGGTTCAGCAGCCCGATGATGCCGAACACGGCGGTGACCAGCAGGGCGGCCACCACGCCGAGCACGGTGCCCAGCACGAGCCGGCGGCTGGGCGAGACGGGGTGGTTGGCGTCGGCGGCGACGAGGGCGGAAACGAGCCTGCGGCGCAGGAACTGGTACGCCTGGATCTGGTCCCGCTGCGTCCACACGCTGCTGTGCCCCCGGCTGTGTGCGTCGACCCTCCGAGTGCCCGATGCTAGGCACCGCACCAGGGGGCAGCGAGGGTAATTTTTACGCCCACGCGCTATCCGGGGAGGCAGTAGCGTCGCAGGCCGGGGAAAGGGGAGCCCGTGTCCGTCGATACCGCCGTCCACCTGCCGCCGTCCCGGCCCGCGTCCACGCCGCTGCCGTGGCTGCTGCCGATCCGGCCGCTGCAGGCGGCGCTGTGGGAGATCGCCGCGATCGCCGTGCTGCTCGCCTGGCTGGCCGACGGCGTCACGCAGCCGGCGCGGATCGGCGTCAGCGTGGTCGCGGGGCTGGTCGTGCTGCTGACGTCGGTGCGCTTCGCGGGACGGCACCCGGCGGGCTGGGCGCTGACGTGGACGGCGTTCCGGTTGCGCCACCACGACACCCGCCGCGACGGCCCGGACCCGCTGTTGCACGTGGCCGGGGCGGTGAAGGTGCGCCAGCACGTCGACCGCGCGGGCAACCGCTTCGGCGTCGCGGAGATCGACGGCGGCTGGAGCGCGCTGGTGCGGCTGACGCCCGGCCCGGGCGCACCGGGACCGCTGGTCGACGCGCTGCGCTCGGCGTACCGGCGCGCGGACATCCCCCTGGCCTCGGCCCAGCTGCTGACGTGGGCCATCCCGCGCGGCGACCAGGTGCTGCGGGTGCGCTGGCTGGCGGTGCGCTACCGGCCGGACCTGGCCCCGATCGCGGCCCTGGCCCGCGGCGGCGGTGACCTCGGGGCGCTGCGGAGCACGGCGTCGGCGGCGCTGAGCCTGATGGGCGTGCTGGCGGAGGCGGGTTACCAGAGCACGGTGCTGGAGGCCGGGGAGCTGGCGAAGGAGCTGCGGGTGGCCCTGGGCGTCCAGGGCCGGGCCGCGGGCCCGCCCGACCGCTGGAAGTCGTGGGTGTGGGGTGATTCCACGCAGGCGTGCTTCGCCCCGCGGTCGCCGCGGGTGCTGGACCTGGCGGTCCCGGGAGCGGCCTTCACGGCGACGTCGTACACGCTGACGCGGACGGCGGGCGGCAAGGAGAAGGCGGAAGTGACGATCCGCGTGGGCGCCCGGCCGGGTGCTCCGGTTCCGGCGCCGGGGATTCCGGCGGTGCCGCTGCACGGGCGGCACGGGTCCGGGGTGCGGAAGACGTTGCCGCTTGCGTTGGACAGCTGAACCAGCACTCCTCGATGGCCGGCCGTGCTCGGCACGCTGGTCGGTGCACGCGGCGATGTGGGCGTCGACCTCGGATCGCGAGGCTTCGGTCGGCATTGCTGCCGGTGGTGCCGCTGCACGGGCGGCACGGGTCCGGGGGCCCCGGACCCTGCCGCTCGCGCTGGACAGCTGACCGGCCCGGTCAGTTCACCACGATCGTCCGGATGCTGCGGGCGGGCAGCTGCGCGTTGAACGCTCCGTTCGACAGGGTGACGTCGTTGTAGCGCGCGAGGTTCGCGCTCGCGTTCGTCAGCCAGGTCGGGGCGGTCGCGGAACCGGTGTCCCGGACGGTGAACGAGAGGTCGGCCGCCGCGGTGTTCTTGTTGATGGCGACGATGACGATCCGGGATCCGCTCTTGTACGCCGAGATGTAGACGTTCGCCTGCGGGTTCGCGGTCGCGGTGATCCGCGAGTAGCCGGGCCGCACCCACTTCGCGAAGTGCGCCATGCAGGCTCCGCGCTTGCTGATCTGGCCGTCTTCGCGCATCGGGCCGTAACTGCGGCGGATGTACCACCACACGTAGGTCTGGAACCGGCCGTCCACCAGCGCGCGGTGGATGTGCTCGCCCACGTCGAGCGCCTGCGGCCACAGGTCGGCCGAGTCGGTGCTGTTGGGGTAGTAGACCTCCGTCATCCACAGCTCCTTGCCGCCGCCCTTCTGCTGGAAGAGCGGGTAGGGCAGGTCCGCGAACGAGGTGCCGTAGAGGTGCGCGCCGATGATGTCCACATTGGCCAGTGCGGCCGGATCGTTCAGGATCGGATCGGACATGCTCTTGCGGTACTGGAACGACTCGGGCGCGATGACCCGGGTGGTCAGCGAGCCGGCGTTCTCGCGCAGGAACCGGACGATCTCCGCGGCGGTCCACGCCGTCCAGTCGTGCGCGTAGTCCGGCTCGTTCTGGACCGAGATCCCGTACAGGTCCACGCCGTTGTTCTTCATGAACGCGGTGAAGTCGTTCAGGTGCTGCGCATACGCGCCGTAGGAGCCGTACTTGAGCCTCTTGCCGCCGGAGAAGCTCTCGGTCATCGAGGCGGGCGGGTTCCACGGCGAGGCCATCACCTTGGCCCCGAGCTCGCTCGCCCGCCTGGCCGTGGCGACCTCGCGGCTCCAGTTGTTGCGGTCCTCGTGGACGGGGATGCGCAACACGGTGAACCCCAGCTGGTTCGTGCCGTTGCCGAAGGCCGTCTCGCGCTGGGCGGCGGTGAGGTCGCTGATCCAGACGGTGTGGTTCATCCCGCCGAAGCCCAGGATCGTCTGCTGCACGTTCGACGGCTCGACGACCACCGCGGTGGCCGCCGCGGCCGGGGTCGCGGCCGCCGCCAGCACCGGCAGGGCGGCACCCGCCGCCAGCACTGTCCGCCGGCGCAGGAGCGGCGAACCGGCGATCTCGGACGGGTCTCGACGTGCTGTCATGGCATCTCCCTGGATTCGACCGGCAAACAGCCTGGGAGCGCTCCCAAAACAGTCTTAACAGTGCCGTATTCCCAGGTCAAGGTAACTTTCAGTCGAATAAGTCGACCGCCGGAATACCCTCAGCCGCGGACGGCTTCGTACACCCCCGCGATCATCCCGACCATCGGCACCAGCGACAGCAGCACCAGGAACTCCGTCACGTCCAGCAGCCGCGACCAGTACGGCGAACGCAGTCTCCGCGCCACCCGGGTCGCGTACACCAGGCAGACGACGGCCGCCAGGACGACCACGCAGCCCGCCGCGAACACCGCCGTGCGGTGACCCGAAGCCACCAGCCACACCCCGGCGCACACCAGGGCCGGCACGCCGAACCCGGCCAGGACCAGCCGCTGGGCGCGGCCCGCGTACGAGCGGGACCGCAGGATCCACGCCACGCCCAGCAAGGCCGCCAGGCCCGCTTCCCAGGGACCGCCCGAAGAAAGCACGACCGAAGCCGCCAGCACCACCAGGCCGAGCGCCACCAGCAAGCCCGTCAGCACGGCCTGGGCGCGGGACGTCCGGCCGATCATCTCCGTGCCCAGCGACGGCTGCTCGTCCGCGCGGAACGCCGCCATGTCGTCCGGCACCCGCGGCAGCGGCAGCCGGGCCAGCCGCAGCGCCAGCATCGGCGCCACCGCCGCCAGGGCCGTGCCCAGCACCGCGACCACCGCCGCGGCCGACACCGGGGAAACCCCCGAAAGCAGCACGACCCCGGACGTCACCGCGCCCAAACCCGCCGCGCCGGTGATCGCCACGAACCACGGCAGGCGATCCGCCACGGAGACCGCCGCCAGCACGCCGTACACCGTCACCGCCGCCAGACCCGCCGCGAGCGGGCCCGCCGACAACGAGAACAACGGATGCGGGGGCAGCACCGACATCCCCGCCAGCAACGCCACTCCCACGCCGGCCAGCGATCCCGCCGCGCCCGCCTCGGCGTCGCCGTAGGCGCGGCTCAGCGCGCCGCCACCGAGCAGCAGGACCAGGGCCAGGAGCCCGGTGCCGATCGGGGCCAGGACGCTGCCCGACGCCGCCGCCTGCACCAGCAGGCCGCCGGCCAGCAGCAGCACGACCGCCGCGACCAGCCCGGACCGCCGCGCGACCGACGGGCCCCAGCCGCCGTCGGCATCGGCGACGCTGGCGATCGAATCGACGACGTCGTCGAACAGCAGCGGACCCCGCGGGCGCTCCCGCGGGGTCAGGTGCAGCACTTCGCCGTCCCGGATCTGGGCCGCGGCGACGCTGAGTCCCAAGGCCAGTGGCGCGCCGCCCAGCCTCGAGAGCACCCAGCCCGGGTGCTCGGCGGACGCCTGCCCGGACGCGCCGGCCAGCCGCACGAGCTGCGGCACCAGCTCCGCGAACGTCGACTGCTGCGGCAGCGCGACGTCGACGCGGGCCCGCGGCGTGACCACCGTGACCCGCCGGGTCGTGCCGGTGAGAGCGGTGCTCATGCCGCCTCCGCGGGAAAGAGAACGTCGGCGGGCGTCATCACACGTCTTTCGCGGCCGCGATGACCGGGGCGAACTTCGCGCTCGAGGCCTCGGCGAGCTTCTGCAGCCCGGCGTTCACCGCCTCGAGGACGATCTCCGAGAGGTTGCGCGCGTCGTACTCGCGGATCGCGCGCGGGTCGATGTCGATCGACGTGAAGCGGCCGTCGCCGCGGAGGGTCACGGTGACCTCGTTCTGCCGCGAGTGCGCCTTGATCTCCATCGCCTCGACCGTGCGCTGGATCCGCTGGACCTCTTCGGTCTGCTTGCGCACCTGGGACAGGAGCTCGTCCATGTCGGGCACCGCGTACGGCTCGGTCACTGTGCTTTCCCTTCGTGCTGGCGGACGTGGACGCCGGCCACGAACCGCTGGAAACCGGGTGAGAGCCGCCGGGCGGTCGCGGGCGCGGCCGTGCAGGCGAGCTCGAGCACCAGGCGGTCCGCCGGCGTGGCGCCGGGGACCGTCAGGTGCACCTGGGTCTGGATGAGCTCGGTGCCTTCGCCGGTGCGCAGCCGCAGCAGCTGCATGACGGCGGGCGCGGCCGGGTCGCCGACGTCCCGGCGGCTCAGCACGTCGAGCCCGGCCAGCGTCCGCGAAAGCCGCTCGACGGCTTCGGCGGCGATGGCGTCGATCGTGGCGTCGTCCGGCCGCTGCTGCACGCTCACCGTGATGTTCGGCGTGAACTCCTCGCCCGGCACCGGGTGCACGGCGACGAACACCGCGCCCGAGTCGCCCGGGTCGACGGCGGTCCAGCCGTCCGGGATGACGAGGTCGAGGGGAAGCGTCATCACAGCCCCACGTACGCGACGGCGTCGTCCCAAGCGGAGCCGACGGCGTCGGCCGCGTCCGAAGCCGCGTGGCTGACGGCGTCGACGGCCGCGCCGCCGTACTCGCCGACCGTGTGGCCCAGCTTCGGCAGGTCGATGTCGATCTTCGCGCCGACCCCGAGGCCCAGGCCCAGCGCCGCGCCCGCCTTGAAGTTCACCTTGAGGTGCCCGGCGTCGTACACGGCCTGGGCGTCGAGCTGCGCGCCGAGCCCGTACTGCAGCGTGCCGTTCGCGCCGACGCCGATGCCGGCGACGTCCGCGGCGACCTCGCCCTCGACCTTCCCGCCCACGAACGCGTTCGCGTGCCCGCCGACCCCGTGCGCGCCGATCGTGCCGGACGCGCTCACCTCGCCGCCGGCGAACACCGTGCCCTTCGCGTGGGCTTCGGCGACGCCCCACGCCTTCTTGGCTTCGGCCTCGCCGTGCAGCGCCGCGAGTTCCGCGTGCCCGGCCGCGGAGGCGTCCCAGCCCTTCGACGTGACCTTCCCGTCGTAGCCGGGGGAAAAGCCGTCCTGCTCGTGCTGGAACTTGTAGTAGGTGATCTCGGTGTTGCGGGCGAGCCTGTCCTTGACACCCGAAGCTTCCGGCTGCCCGAACGGCGTGTCCGCCTTCTTCGGCGCGCGGGTGCCTTCGAGGCCGTCCCAGGTGAGCTTCTTCCAGCCGGAGTTGCCGAACCACGACGGCACGGTCCGCGGCCGCTTCCGGCCGTCGAGGGGCTCGCCGTTGAGCCAGTGCAGCGGCCCGCGCGCCCACTTGCCGAGCTCGTGCTCGAGCCGTCCGACGCCTTCGGGCGGGAACAGCTCGGCGAGCGCGTCGGAGAACTCGTCGACGACCTGGCGGGCGGCCGCGACGCTCTGCTCCCCGAGCTGCCGCGCGGCCTGGACGAACGCGCCGACCGAGGCGGAGTTCACCGCGCGGGCCTGGGCGGTCAGCTGGGCGGCGTAGGAGTCGAACTGCGCGAGCACCGAGTCCACCGCGGCCCCCGCGAACTGCACCAGCCGGGCCGCGGTGCCGAGCCGGTTCGCCTGGTCGCCGAGCTTCGCGGCGGCTTCGGCGACCTCCTTGCCGAGCTCGCCCGCGGCCGTCGCGAACGCCGTGTAGGCGTCGCCGTCCCAGTCCGCGTGCAGGGTCTTGGCGGACTCGTCGATCTCCCGCGCCTTGCCCGAGACGACCGCCGCCCGGCTCGCGACGCGCTGCGAGGCGGCGCTCAGCGCCCCGGGATCGCCGGTGACGCGCCGTCGGCACTCGACCAGCACGCGCCGGTACCCGGACAGCACGGAGCCGACCACCCCCGACGCGTCGACCACCCCCGAGCCCGCCACCGGCTAGTTCCCGGCCGCGTCGTAGCCGACGTGCTGGCTGAAGTGCTTGCCGTTGTAGTCCAGATCGATGTCGAGGTCGAAGTCCTGGCCGCTCGGAGCCTCCACAGTGGACTCACCGGTGGTCAGGTTGGTGTGGATGACGACCTCGTCGGCGTGCCCGGCCGCCGGGGCCGGCAGCGGGGCCGGAGCGGGCACCGAGGCCGGGGCGGGCGTGGGGATCGAGGGCGGCGTCACCGGGTGGTCGACGGGGATCCAGCTGTTCGCGGGCGTGGCCGCGCCGCTGGAACCGCCGCCGGTGGCGAGCGCGGGCGGGGTGTAGTCGGTGAACGAAGGCTGCTGCGGGATCCCCCCGCCGCTCCCGCCCGCCACCGCCTGCTGCCCCGACGGGCTCGCCACCGGCGGCGGGGTCTGCGGGGCCGTGACCGGGGTGCTCCCGATCGACGGCGCCGTCGCGCCCGAGCTGCCGGAGCCGTGGTGGAAGAGCTTCTCGATCTCGCCGATGACCTGCGCGAGCGTGGTGACCTGCTGGGCCAGGTCCACCGCGCCGAGCGCCTTGAGCAGCGCGCCGATCGCGGTGATGAACGCCCGCAGCGACGCGCTCGTCGCGGTCGACAAAGCGACCGCGGCGCCGTAGGTCCACCAGTTCGACATCAGCGCGGCGACCGTGGGGTTCACCGCGGACACGACCGCGCGGTAGGCCTCCTGCGCGGTCTTGATCAGCGTGCCGGAGACGCCGAGCAGCTCGGCGCCCTTCTGGACGACGTCGATGATCTTCGTCAGCTGGTTCAGCGAGTCGCTGATCTTCTTCAGCGCCGACTCGCTCGCCGCCCCCGACCAGATCCTGCCCAGCTGGTCGGCGGCCTTGGTCAGCTCGTTGTACATGGACAGGAACTGCTCGGCCTTGCGGACCAGGTCCGTCACGTGCTTCGCGATCTGCTCCGGCCGGCCGGTGACGATCTGCGGCAGGATGGTGATCGGCCCGCCCGAGGACGCGGTCGCGTCCATCGCGCTGGAGTTCGGGAAAGTCAGCATCTGTCCTCACAGAGTCCTTGGGGCGGCGGAGTTCGGGGGGCGGACGATCAGACGACGGAGGCGGGCCGGTAGACGCTGACCCTCGCCAGCCCGCCGGTGCGGGCGTCGAGCAGCCCGTGGTTGTACAGGCGGCCGCCGTCGCCGGCGACGCCGATGACCGGCTGGCGGTCGGAGAACAGCAGCGGCTCCACGACCACGACGTCCCCGCTGTGCACGCCGCCGGGCACGTCGGAGAACGTCCGCGCGGTGCCCGCGTAAACCTCGATCAGCCCGACCCGCGCCTGGTTGTCGGCGTCCCCGGCGAGCCAGTCGTTGAAGTCGGCGACGCCGTGGAAGCGCGTGTCGGTGATCGGGTGGTCGCCGAGCCGGCCGAGCCGCGCGTCCCCCAGGTAGCGCAGCACGTTCCCGACCGACGACGGCTCGCCGCGGGCGCCCGCGCTGTCGTTGATGGCCAGGGTGGCCAGCTCCGACGCGTGCGAGCTGCCCCAGATCGAGGACGCGCTGCCGCCGGAGGCGTGCCCGCCGCCGTAGCCGGAGGCGACGTCCTGGTCGGCGGCCTGGTAGGCGTCGGCGCTGGCCTTGACGAGCCCGTTGATCTGCTGCAGCAGCTGCAGCAGGGTGCGCACGGCGGTGATCTGGCCGGAGTGCAGGGCCGCGTTGGCGGCGGCCACCGAGCTGCCGAACGTCGCGAACGACATCGGCTGGACGACGAGCCGTTCGAGGTCGGCCACGGCGTTGATGCCGTGGGCGATGATGCCCCCGACGTTGCCCACGGCGGAGCGCATCGCCTCGGGCTCAGCCCGGTACTCGCCGGCCATGGGTCTCCTTCCGGGTGGCTTGCTGGCCCGAGCGTAGGTTCGGCCCCGGAAGCGGGCGGACGGCAAAAGTACCCACCGTGCGCGCGCGGCGAGTGGCCAAAATACCGGTCAGAGCCGCCCCGATCCGCTGGAGCATTGCCGCATGAGCCTCTCGCCCGAGCGCCCGTCCGAGATCGTGCTGCAGTCGCCGCCGATGCTCCCGAAGAGCTCGTCCGGCGGCATGGTCCAGCTGATGATGTTCCTGCCGATGATGCTCGGCATGGGCGCGATGTCGTTCGTCTACATCGGACGCGACGGCGGCGTGATGACGTGGATCTTCGGCGCCCTGTTCCTCTGCGCCATGGGCGGCATGGTGGTGATGTCGCTCGGGCGCGGCGGCATGGCGAAGAAGGCGCAGATCAACGACGAGCGCCGCGACTACCAGCGGTACCTGTCCGGGCTGCGCACCCAGGTCCGCGACATCGCCGACGGCCAGCGCGCGGCCATGATCGCCGTCCAGCCCGACCCGGCCGACCTCTGGGCCTACGTCGAGACCGGGAAGCTGTGGGACCGGCGGCGCGGTGAGCCGCAGTTCGGGCAGGTGCGCGCGGGCACCGGCCCGCAGCGGCTCGCGACGCCGTTGAAGGCGCCGCAGACCGTGCCACTGGAAGACCTGGACCCGGTGTCCTCCACCAGCCTCAAGTACTTCATCCGCACCTACTCGACGGTGGACGGGCTGCCGGTCGCGCTGTCGCTGCGGTCGTTCGCCGCGGTCACCGTGGCCGGGCGGCGGCCGGACGTGCTCGGCCTGGTGCGGGCCCTGCTGTGCCAGCTCGTCACCTTCCACTCCCCCGCGGACCTGCGGATCGCGGTCTGCGTGTCGCCGGACCGGCAGCACGACTGGGAATGGGCGAAGTGGCTGCCGCACGCGACGGCGGCGGGCGCGGCCGACGCCGTCGGCTCGCGGCGGCTGGCCGCCGACACCGCGGCCGCCCTGGCCGAGCTGCTGGGCGCCGACCTCGGCGAACGTCCCGCGTTCAGCCGCCGCGCGGCCGCCGAGCTCGACCTGCCCCACCTCGTGGTCGTCGTCGACGGCGGCAACGCCCACGGCGAGCCGCGGCTGATCGGCCAGGACGGCCGGCTCGGCGTCACGGTGCTCGAGGTCGGGCAGGACCACCCGCGGGCGTCGTCGACCGAGAAGCTGCTGAGCCTGCACACCGCGCCGGAGTCCCTCGGCATGGTCGTCGGCGAGGGCGGCGAGCAGCGGCTCGGGTTCCTCGGCCGCCCGGACGTCCTCGACCGCGGCGCCGCGGAAGCGCTGGCCAGGATGCTGACGCCGTTGCACACGCCCGCCGCGGTCGTCGGCGACAAACCGATGTCCACGACGTTCGGGCTGGCCGGGCTGCTCGGCATCGGCGACCCGCGCGACACCGACCCCACCGTGACCTGGGCGCCGCGGCCGGCCCGCGACCGGCTGCGGATCCCGCTGGGCGTCAACCCGGAAGGCCGTCCGGTCGAGCTGGACCTCAAGGAGTCGGCCGAAGGCGGGATGGGCCCGCACGGCCTGGTCATCGGCGCGACCGGGTCCGGCAAGAGCGAGCTGCTGCGGACGCTGGTGACGGCGCTGGCCGTGACGCACAGCTCGGAGACGCTCAACCTGGCGCTCATCGACTTCAAGGGCGGCGCGACCTTCGCCGGGATGACCGGGCTGCCGCACACGTGCGCCGTCATCACCAACCTGTCCGACGACCTCGCGCTGGTCGACCGCATGGCCGACGCGCTCAACGGCGAGCTGCTGCGGCGGCAGGAACTGCTGCACGCGGCCGGGAACTACGCGTCGGTGCGCGACTACGAGAAGGCGCGCTCGGACGGCGCGCCCCTGGACCCGCTGCCGTCGCTGCTGGTGATCATCGACGAGTTCAGCGAGCTGCTGTCCTCGCGCCCGGAGTTCATCGACCTGTTCGTCGCGATCGGCAGGCTCGGCCGCTCGCTGGGTATCCACCTGCTGCTGGCCTCGCAGCGGCTGGAGGAGGGCCGGCTGCGCGGGCTCGACTCGCACCTGTCGTACCGGATCGGGCTGCGGACGTTCTCCGCCGCGGAAAGCCGGGCCGTGCTGGGCGTCGCGGACGCCTACCACCTGCCGCCGGTGCCGGGTTCGGCCTACCTGAAGTCCGACACCGAAACGCTGGTCCGGCTCAAGGCGGCCTACGTCTCCGGGGAACTGCCGCCGCGGAGCACGGTCGTGCGCGAGGACGGGCAGGAACTCGGGGTGCTGCCGTTTTCCCTGGCGCCGGTGGAAATCCCGGTGACGACCGAGGTGGCCGCCGCGCCGGAAACCGAGGGCACCGGCGAGACGATCATCGGCGCGATGCTGTCGCGCCTGGAGGGCCGGGGCCCGGCGGCGCACCAGATCTGGCTGCCGCCGCTGGCCGAACCGCCGACGCTGGACCAGCTGCTGCCCCCGCTCGGCGAGGACGCCGCGCGCGGCCTGTGCCCGCTCGGCTGGGGCGGCAACGGGAAGCTGACGATCCCGGTGGCGCTGGTGGACAAGCCGTTCGAGCAGCGCCGCGACCTGCTGTGGGCCGACTTCTCGGGCGCGGGCGGGCACGCGCTGATCGTCGGCGCGCCGCAGAGCGGCAAGTCGACGCTGATGAAGGACATCGCGGGCATGCTCGCGCTGACGCACACGCCGGCCGAGGTCCAGTTCTTCGTGCTCGACATGGGCGGTGGCGCGCTGGCGCCGATCGCCGGGCTGCCGCACGTGTCGGGGTACGCCACCCGCCGGGACGCCCAGCGCTGCCGCCGGGTCGTCGCCGAGCTGACGACGTTGCTGGAGCAGCGCGAGGAGTTCTTCGCCGCCCAGGGCATCGAGTCGATGGCGGCGTTCCGCGCCCGCCGGGCGGAGTTCACCGAGAGCACGGACGAGCGCGAGTTCGGCGACGTGTTCCTGTTCGTGGACAACTGGACCACGATCCGCCAGGAGTACGAGCAGCTGGAGGAGCAGATCACCGGGCTGGCCGCGCGCGGGCTCGGCTTCGGCATCCACGTGATCGTCTCGCTCAACCAGTGGATCGGCGTCCGCGCCCAGCTGCGCGACGCGATCGGGACGCGGTTCGAGCTGCGCCTGGGCGACCCGATGGACTCCTCCATCGACCGCAAGGTGGCGGCCAACGTCCCCGCCGACCGCCCGGGCCGCGGCATCACCGCGGAGAAGCTGCACTTCCTGGCGGCGCTGCCCCGCATCGACGCCGACCAGCGCCCGGAGACGGCCGGCGCGGGCGGCGTCGACCTGGTGCGGCGGATCTCCGAAGCGTGGCGGGGACCGCGTGCCCCGCAGGTCCGGCTGCTGCCGCCGGAAGTCCCCCTCGACACGCTGCCCGCGGCGCCCACCCGGCAGGTCACCCTGGGCATCGCGGAATCGACGTTGCGCCCGGTGTACCTGGACTTCGCGGCGGACCCGCACTTCGTGGCCTTCGGCGACGTGGAGTCGGGCAAGAGTTCCCTGCTGCGTGCGCTGGCCCAGGGCATCACCTCGGCGTACACCCCGGAGGAGGCGGCGATCATCGTCGCGGACTACCGCCGGGGCCTCCTGGGCGCGGTGGCCGAGCCGCACCTGCTGGGCTACGCGGGCGCGGAGGGCAAGCTGACGGACCTGATCGCGGAGTGCGCCCAGGCGATGCGCAACCGCCTGCCGGGACCGTCGGTGACGCCGGAGCAGCTGCGGAACCGCTCCTGGTGGCGCGGCCCGGAGCTGTTCGTGCTGGTGGACGACTACGAGCTGGTGGCGACGGTGGGGCGGAACCCGCTGCAGCCGTTGCTGGAGTTCCTGCCCCAGGCTCGGGACATCGGCCTGCACCTGGTGATCGTCCGCGGCTCCGGCGGCGCGGGGCGCGCGTTGTTCGAGCCGGTGCTGCAGCGGCTGCGGGAGCTGGGCTCACCGGGGCTGATCATGTCCGGGACGAAGGACGAAGGGGCGCTGCTGGCGGACGTCAAGCCGTCACCGCAGCCGCCGGGCCGGGGAACGCTCGTTTCGCGGCGGCACGGGACCGGGCTGGTCCAGGTGGCGTGGACGAAACCGGTGGAGTCCTAGCTGTGATGTCCGGGGACGTTGTCTCGGGTTGGGGCGGTGACGACCTGTCGTACTGACAGGTGAAGCCTCCGGTTGTGAAGTGGAGCTGTCTAGGAACCACATCACCGACCGGAGGCCTTCGTGTCCCACCCTAACGCCACCCTGACCCCACGCGAGCAAGGCTGGACCTACACCGAAGCGGCGACCATGTTCATGGTCACCGCCAAAACGGCCCGCAAGTGGGCCGACCGCTACCGCGCCGAAGGCGCAGCCGGGATGACCGACCGCAGCAGCCGCCCGCATCACAGCCCGAACGCACGCCGGCCCCGATGGTGCGGCAGATCGTGCGATTGCGGTGGCGCAAGCGGCTGGGCCCGGTACAGATCGGCGGCCGGCTCGGCATCCCCGCCTCGACCGTGCACGCAGTATTGACCCGCTGCCGGGTCAACCGCCTCTCCCGCATCGACCGAAGGCAAAAGAACAGATCAGCCACCTCCCGGCGCACCGGAACCTGGAGCACCGACCGACACGCCCGCACCGGCACCGCCTTCGTGCACACCGTCATCGACGACCACTCCCGCATCGCCTACGCCGAAATCTGCCCCGACGAGAAAGCCGGCACCGCCGTCGGCGTCCTCCACCGGGCGGTCGCCTGGTTCGCCGGCCACGGCGTCACGGTCGAACGCGTGCTCTCGGACAACGGTGCCTGTTATCGCTCGTCGGCCTGGCGCGAGGCATGCACAGAGCTGGGCATCACCCCGAAACGGACCCGGCCCTACCGGCCGCAGACCAACGGCAAATCGAACGCTTCCACCGCACCCTGGCCGACGGCTGGGCCTACGCCCGCTTCTACCCGTCGGAAACCCTGCGCCGGGCCGCACTACCGGGCTGGCTGCACTTCTACAATCACCACCGACCCCACAGCTCAACCGGCGACAAACCACCCATCACCCGGCTGACCAACCTTCCCGGACACCACACCTAGCCGTCCCGGGGAAGTAACTCCAGCAGGCCCCGCACGCGCACGAGAAGCTCCACGTCGGTGACGTCGCCCGGCTCGCGCTGGGCGGGATCGATCGGGTAGTCCTCCAGCAGGAAGAACACCTCGCCGAGGACCCACCCCATGGTGCCCCGCACCCGCTCGCCGTGCTCGTCCGCCCGACGGCGAGCCGCGTACCAGCGCCTGGCGAACTCCGAGCCGGGCAGGTCCCCCCGGACCAGCGACGCCATGACGGCGAGCTGCTCGGCGACCCCCGAACCGGGCGCCACCTCGGCCGGGGACCGCCACGCGTGCGCACCCGGCGGGAACCGCCCGGCCACGGCGAGCAGCCCGGGACGGGTCAGCCGCCGGGCCACCCGGGCGAACCGCACCCGGGCTTCGTCGGCCCCGTCCGGCAGGGCGCCACGGAGGAACCGGGGGGTGCCCGCGACCAAGGCGTACCCGAGTCCGGTGTCCAGCACCGCCCCGGACAGATCCGCCACGGCGAGCAGGACCGGTCCGGCGCCGATCACTCCGGGCACCAGCCGGTCGTCCAAGGGTCGATTCACCGGCGCCCGGCCGTGCCGGCACTCGAGCACCTCCCGCGCACCCACGGCCCGGCCGCCGGCCCGCAGGAGGCCGAGCAGCGGACCGTCCACACCGGACAGTGCCACGACCGGGGCCGAGCGGCTCATCGCACCGGCCCGGTCGTCTCCGCGGCGAAGTGGTAGTAGCAGACCGCCCGGTGCTTGCCCTGGTCCCAGCTCGCCGACGTCGGCGTCACGACCTGGACCCGGACGCCGGGAACCGGGCGCCCGCCGGCTTCGCAGCGGGCCAGGGCCGTCCGGTAGACGTCGAGGATGTCGGGCATCGGGCCCTCGCCCAGCGGCAGCACCGCGAACGCCTCACCGGTGTGCCCGGCCGTGCACGGCCGCCGGAACACGTCGGTCTCGCCCGAGACCGCCGGGGCCCAGAAGCAGTCACCGGCGGCGAGGTCGAGGCCGTGCGCGACACCGTCGGGCAGCCGTTCCTGGGCGGTGTGCCGCTGCTGCCACCACGCCGTCCCGGTGCCGATTTCGTACGCGAGCACGCCCATCCAGGCAGTGAAGGCCACCAGCCCGCAGACCACGAGCACCAGCCCCCGCTGCCGCTGCTTCCTGATCCGCGAGATCGCGATGGCGCCGAACACCGGCGCGAGCAGCCCGCCGAGCAGCCCCGACACGAGCGTCGCGACGGCGTACCGGCTGATCGGCTGGCTGCGCAGCTCGGTCCGCATCAGCTCGTCGAAGAGCTCAGGATCGTGCTGTGGTGCTGACATGTCTTCCCCTCCGCCCCGGCACGGGGAAGCCTAGACCGGATCCACCCAGGACTTCGCGACCTTTTCCGCTTTCGCGGCGGCACGGGACCGGCTCCCGGTCACATCGACGCGGCGAGCGCGTCCCGCGCCTCGAACAGGTCACGCTGGGCTTCGTCCGACGGCTCCATCACCACGCCCGCCCGCTCGAGGAGCACCAGGCAGACCACCACGAACCCGCGGGCCGGTCGCCGCCGTGAGCAGCCTGCTGACCTGTGCTGGGTGGCCGGGCCGGCGGCGGTCAGCACCTTCTGCGCCGCGACCCGGTCCTCGACCTCCCGCATCCGCGCCGGCCCCGTGGCCACGAACGCCCGGACGTCGTCGTCACTGCCGCACAGCGCGGCTTCGGCGGCCCGGGACACGATCGGCCCGCCGGTCCGCAGCAACGCCACGAGGCGCTGCCGGTCGGTGGACGGCGGAGGCTCCGCGGCCCGGGCTCCCGCCCGGCCATGCCCAGCCGCGTCTCATGGTGTTCCCGCCCTCTTCTCGCAACGTTCGCCGCTCAGGGCAATACGGAAAGGACCGGCCGCCAGCCCGACACGGTGGCCGCGAGCTCCCGGTCGGTGAGGTGCTCTCGCAGGTCGAGCGCGAGCCGGATGAGCTGCTTGAGGTGCCGCAGCCGCAGCACCTCGGCCCGCTCCAGCTCCGGCCGGCGCGGACCGAGCCGCTCCGCCTCCGCCAGCCGGTCCGGGGTGACCACGCCGGCGACCTGCCGGACGACCCGGTCGGCGGCGAGCGGGGACTCCGGCAGCGGAAGACCCGACGCGGCGAGCGCGAAGGCCAGCCCGAGACGCCGGGTCAGCACTTCGTGCCCGCTCATCAGCTCCCGTTCCTCGAGGAAGGCGAGCAGTTCGTCGGCCGCGCGGAGGAACCGGTCGGCTTCGGCCGCGGACAGGTCCTCCACGGCGTCTTCCGGGTACCGGAGCTCCCGCACCAGTGGCATGGTCAGCGCCTGCACCACGCCCAGCCACGCGCTTTCCCCGGCGCCCTCCGGCAACCGGCCGCCGGCCTGCCACCAGGCGAAGCGTTCCCGCAACGGCAGCGGGTTCAGGTCCGCGACGTCCACGATCATCAGAAGTGGATCCCCAGCTGCCCGAACGCTTCCATGCCCAGCCGCCGGATCGGCTCCCAGAGTTCCTGGTTGTCGCCGACGAAGTGGCCACTGCGGCTGGAGATCTCGAGGCCGAAGTACCCGGTCTCGGCCGAGCCGGCGATGGTCGCCTCACCGGCCGCGCGCACCGACTGCCCGCCGCTGAGGACGGCGTGCGAGATCTCCACTCCTTGGACCGTGTGCGGCATCACGACGAGGCTACCGTCCTCCAGGATCGCCCACTTGATCTGACCTTCCAGGTCCGCGCGGGCGAGGACCGCGTCCAGCTCGGCCCGGACCGGCTTGACGTTGACGCGGGCGGCGTCCGCCAGCTCCCTCGGAGGTCGCCCGGCAGCTTGTTCGGCAACGGCGTGCACGTGTTGTGCACCAGGAGCCCGCGGGGCGAAACGTCTTCCCCTCCGCCCCGGCACGGGGAAGCCTAGACCGGATCCGCCCAGGACTTCGCGACCTTTTCCGCTTTCGCGGCGGCACGGGACCGGGCTGGTCCAGGTGGCGTGGACGAAACCGGTGGAGCGCTGACGGGAAGCCGGCCCCGCCCGGTGCAGCGGGACCGGCTCCCGGTCACATCGACGACGCCAGGGCGTCCCGGGCCTCGAACAGCTCCGGGTGGGCCGCCCGCTCCGGAGCCAGGTCGATGCCGCAGCGGTCCAGGACGACCAGGCTGATCACCAGGAACCCGCGGGCGAGTTCCGCGTACACCCGGTTCGCGAGCACCGAACTGCCGAGCAGCGCGCGGACGAACTGCGCGAACACCGGGGGGTTCACGTAGTAGTAGTCACTCGCCATCGCGGTGAGCCCGGTGGCCTGGGACCCGGTGTCGACGTCTCCGGCCAGCACGTCCACCATGGTCGTGAACAGCTTCCCGATCCGGAGCGCGGGACTCCAGACGACCTCGCCGTCCACGTCGAAGATGTAGCTCATTCAGAAGAACTCCAGGTAGACGGTGACGCCCGGGTGGGCGGTGCGGAATTGGCTCACCGCGGCTTCGATCGACTCGCGCAGCTGCACCTCCACCCCGGGAACGGTCATCCGCAAGCCGATCGGGGCGTTACGGTACGCGGACAGTTCCGGGCTGATCGCCCGAGCCTCCAGGTACGAGTTGAGCTTGCCGGTCACCTGCTTGTCCACCCAGTCGTCGACGTTCCCGGCCCAGGTGGCGCTCTTCTCCTCCCACAGCACGCCGCCTTCGACGTGGTCGATGTCGGTGATCTTCCGGCCGTTGTTGGGTACCTTCGGGTCGAAGACGTCGACGTTCTTGTTTCCTTCGAGCGGCCCTTTGTTCTGGATCAGCTTGCCGATGTCGTCGGCCGCGCCCTCGATGCCGTCCATCGCCATCTTGAGGCCGCCGATGATCCCGGCGATGCCGCCGGCGATTTCCGGACCGCCGGTGAACACGCAGGCGATCACGCCGCCGAGGAAGCCGATGGCGCCGCCGGGGATGGCCCCGACACCGCCTTCCGGCAGCCCGAGCAGTGCTCCCGCCGCGGTGGCCCCGGCGATCTCCTCGCCGCAGGTGGCCGCCCCACCGGCGACCGCGCTCGCGCCGGCCAGCGCCAGCCCGATCCCGCCGCCGATCTCCAGCAGGTGCGCGATCAGCGCCAGCAGCTCCCCGGCGTGGTCGCGCACGAAGTCGAGGGTGCCCCGGGCCATCGCGTCGATCATCGCCAGCAGCTGGTCCGCCGCGTCCCGCAGCGCGGCCAGCTCCGGCCGGTCCTGCGCCCCGGCCGCGGCCTGGTCACGCAGTTTCTGCACCTCGTCGCGCATGTCGGTCACGGCCTGGCGGGTCGCTTCTTCCCGCTGCTTCTCCACCGCCGCGTTCTGCGCGGCCGCGGCGGCCTCCGCGGCCTCGGCCGCGGACTTGCCGGCGGCGATCGCGTCGGCCAGCGCCTGCGCCGCCGACGCACGGGCCTGCGCCGCGTACTGAGACGCCAGCGCGGCCGACTGGGCGGCGTGCGCGGCCGAGTTCTTGGCCGCCTGTGCGCTGCCCTGGGCCGCCGCGGCCGCGTCACGAGCTTGCTTGGCCGACAGCGCCGCGGCCGCCGCCGACTTGCTCGCCTCGTCGGCGGACGCCTTGGCCTGGGCGGCGAACTGCGCGGCCTGATCCGCGGACGCCTTGGCCGCGTCGGCCCATTGCCGTGCCTCGTCCGCGGCTCCGCGGGCGGTCGCCGCGTACTGGGCGGCCAGGGCCGCGTTCTGCTTGGCCAGTGCGGCCGACTGTGCCGCGTCGGCGACGTAGCCGTTGATCTGGGCAACGTGCTCGGCGGCGTCCGCGTCCCGCAACGCGGCCGAGAACTGACCGGTGGCCAGGAACTTCTTCACGTACGACCAAGGCCCGGACAGCGCCGCGTTGGCCTCCGCGCGGACCTCCGGACCACCGGCGTCGAGGATCTTCTGGACGGCGACCCGGTCGTCGTCCTGGGCCGCGAGGTAGCGGCCGGTGGCCAGGAACGCGCGGACGTCGTCGACGGTGCCGGACAAGGCGCGGTTCGCCGCGTCGCGGGTGATCGGCCCGCCCGTGTTGAGGATCCGCTGGACGGCGACGCGGTCGTCGTCGTCCTTGTGCGGATAAGCCCGGGTCCGCAGGAATTCCTTGACCTGGTCGTAGGACCCGGCGTTGGCCGTGCGGGCGGCGTCGCGCTGGGCGGGGATCGTGGTCGTGCCGGCGATGATGTCGACGCTCAGCCGATCGTCCTGTTCGAGGGCGACGGCCAGCCCGGCGCGGGCGAAGGCGAGGACCTGCGCGTCGGAGCCGCCGAGCGCCTCGGAGGCGGCGTGCCGCACCTTCGGCCCGCCGTTGTGCCACAGCACGGCCGCACCTCGGCGGCCGTCGGCGACCGCTGTGGCGGGCGCGGTGGCCGGATCGGCCGCCTCGGCCAGCAGCCGCTGGGTGGCCGCGTCGACCTGTTCGGCGGTGCCTGCCGTCCACCGCGGGGTGCTCACCTGGTCCGCTTCGGCTTGCTTGGCGTCCTGCGCGTCGCGCGTCGCCTGGGACTGCTGCTCCGCGAGGCGCTCGGCGTCCGCTCGGCGGGCCAGCTCGGCCGTGCTCTTCGCCTGGTCGGCCGCCGCCTGGGCACTGTCCGCTTCGTTCTTCGCCTCGTTGGCCGCGGCCTGGGCCCGGTCCGCCGCGCCGGCGGCCTCGCCGGCGTGCTGCGCGGCTTCGTCGGCGGCCGCCGCGGCGGCGTCGGCGTGCGCGGCGGCGTCCGTCGCGGCCTGCCTGGCCTGGCCGGCGGCGGCCGCGGCGTCATTGGCGAGCGCGGTCGCCACGCCGGCGGCGCGCTTGGCTTCGTCGGCGTTGCGCTGCGCCCGGTTGGCCGCGGCCGCGGCCTCCGCGGAGCTGGCGCCCGCCTTCTGGGCCCAGCCACCCGCGTCCCGAGACGCCTGGGCGGCGGCCGCGGCATCCCCGGCGGCCGCCGCGGCGGCCGATGCCGCCACGGAGACCTGCCGGACCGCCTCGACGGCCTGGGCGACGGCGTCCGCGGCGGTCCGCGCCCCGATGGCCGCGTCACGCGCCTTTTGGGCGGCGTCGCGGGCGGCGTCGGCCTGCCCGCGGTCGGTCGCGGCCGCCGCGGCGGCGTTGCGGGCTCGCGCGGCCGCCTGGCCCGCCATCGAAGCGGCCCACGCCGCCTGGCCGGCCGCGTGCGAGGCCTCGCGCGCGGCGCTCGCGGCCGCGGCGGCCGCGTTGATCGCCTTCTGAGCGGCCTGGGCGGCCCGGTTCGCGGCGTCCGCCGCACGGCCGGCGGCACTCGCGGCCTGCGCGGCCGAGTTCTGCGCCTGCTGGGTCTCCTCGGCCGCCTTCTGGGCCGCGGCCCTGGCCGCCGCGGCGGCGGCCACCGCTTGGTCGGACGCGTCCTTCGCGGCTTGCGTCTGCACGGCCGAACGGGCCTGCGCGCTCTTGGCCAGATCGGCGAGCGCGCTCACCGACAGCGTTTCCGCGTCCCGCTGCGTCGCCACCTGGTAGCCGGTACGGAGAAACTCGCGAACGCTCTCGATGGTCGCCGAGAGCGCCTGGTTCGCCGCCTTCTTGACCGCCGGGCCGCCGTTGGTGAGCAGCACCTGCACGGCGATCCGGTCGTCGGCGTCCTGGGCCTGCTGCCAGCCGGTGCCGAGGAAAGCCAGCTGGTCGTCGGTGGTGCCGTTCAACGCGGTGTTCGCCGCGGCCTTCACCCGCGGTCCGGTCGCCGCCGAGAGCAGCCTGCTGACCTGGATGCGGACGTCGTCCCGCCACGGCTGCCGCCAGCCGGCGGTGAGGAACGTCCGGACGTCGGCGATGCTGCCGCTGAGCGCGCTGTTGGCGGCGTACCGGGTCGCCGGGCCACCGGCGGTGAGCATCTTCTGGACCGCCACGCGGTCCTCGACCTGCTGCATCTGCGCGAGCCCCGAGGTGACGAACGCGTGCACGTCGTCATCGGTACCGCACAGGGCCGCTTCCGCCGCTCGCGAAACGACCGGGCCCCCGGTGCGCAGCAACGCGACCAGCTGCTGCCGTTCGGTGGGCGCGGGCGGATCGTCGGCGGAAGCGGCGGGCGCCAAGCCCACTGTGAGTGCCACGGCGGCGAGCAGCCCCACCGCGTCCCGGGCCCCGCCGGGCCATGACCATCTGCGTCTCATCGGTCGTCGCATCCTTTCCGGGAATCAACCGCCGAAGGGCTTCACCGGTCGGCGCGAAAGGCAGCCCGGATTGATTCCCGGCAAGAATCGCGACCCCTCCCGCCCCCGAAAAAGACTAGCGACCCGCGGACGCGATCAGCAAGGTTCTGACGGGAGAATGGGGCCGGGAAATCACCGTGCGGCGGTTCCCCGGCCGGCATCCGTCACTCAGCGGCCGCGAGGAACATCCGGACCAGACGGAAGAACTCGGCGATCCGCGCCTCTTCGCCGGCGTCCGGGCTCACCTGGCCGGCGACGACCCGGCTCACCTGGTACGCCCAGGTGAGATTCGGGCCGTCGCCGCCGTGGCGGGACAACCATTCCCGGAAACCCCGCAGTAAATCGAATCCGGTGGCGGCGTCGAAACCGCCGAAGAAGGCGATCGCCTGCTCCAGGGTCCGGATTTCGTAGGCTCCCGGCCGCCGCATCACATCGGCGATCCGGCCGGCCGTGTCCAACGCTTTCATCCTCCCGGTACCGGTGTGAAGTCGAGGTACTCACCGTACTTGAAATTGTTCCGGTATTCCTCGAGCGAAAGCCCGTACCGACCGGTCGTGGCGTCGTACACCCGGCCGTCCTTGACGAGGACGTCGTGATAGGCCCACCCGGACTCGTACCAGACCTCGGGGTGGTCGAGGTCACGGATCTCGCCGACCGACGGCGCGTTGTAGCGGTCGGTGATCCGGTACACGTCGCCGCCGATCTTCTGCTGGATCTCCCGCGCGGTCTGCGTGCAGGTGTTCGTGTGGCACACCTCGGCGACCGACTTCGGCACCCAGCTCTCGCCGAGGTCGTCGAGGCAGTTGTTGTGCACCAGCAGGTGCGCACTCGTGACGAAGTAGTCGTGGTCACCCTCGACTTTGAAGTTGTAGACCGTGACCGGGGCGTTCGCGGGCTCCGTGGCGGTGACCTCCGGCGCGCCGCCGTCCAGGCTTTGCACCCGGTCGTGGACGCGGAGCTCGTCGGCGTGCACCCAGCCCCGCTCCGGTACCCAGAAGGGGTGTTCCCGGGTCACCTGCACACTGGTCGCCCCGAAGTGGACGATGACGAGCGCCCGCGCGTCGTGCTCGAAGGTCCGGACCACCTTCCGCAGCCGGGTCCCGCCGCCGGCGGTGTCCTTCGCCCAGACCAGGTCGCTCGGCCGGATCCGCTCGATCGGCCGGTCACCGTCCGCGGTGGCCACCAGCGTCCCGGCCGGGAAGCAGTTGACCTTGGCCTCCGCGATCACCGACCGGCCGCGGTCGAGGATCTTCTTGAAACTCGCGGTCTCTTCGAAGTACTTGCCGATGGTCGAGATGACCCGCCAGAGCGCCTTGCCGACGTCGTAGGCCTTGAGCACGGCCAGCCCGAGCGAGGCGATGTCGATCGCGCCCATCAGGCAGTTGACGAGGTTCGGGTCCTTGACGCACGACTTGATCCCGCCGATGAAGAGGTCGACGAGGATCTGACCGCCGTTTTCGATGATCCAGTCGATCAGGTTCTGCTCGGCGCCCCCCATCGCCCGCTTGTACTGGTCGACCAGGTCCTGCCCGCCCGCGGCACGCAACGCCGCCTCGTCTTCGGCGCTGAGCGGCCCCGACTGCTGCGGTCCGCTCGCCTGCCGGCGCTGCTCCTCTTCGTTCTGCCGGTCCGCGGCGAACTTCGCGGCCTCCGTGGCGGCCTGGGCGGCGTCCGCGGCGTCCTTGCCCGCTTGAACCGCGACGGTGCGGGCACGCTCGGCGTATTCCTGCGCCGAACTCGCGGCCGTGCTCGCCCGGGTGGCCGACGCCCGGGCTTGAACGGCCGAGTTGGCGGCGTTCCTGGCCGCCTGCTGGGCACTCTGCGCCGCGTTCCGCGCCTGCCGGGCCGACTGCGCCGCCTGTTCGGCGGACTGCTGGGCCTGGTTCGCCGACTCGTTGGCCTGGTCGGCGTAGGTCTTGGCCAGGCCCGCTTGCCGGTCCGCCTCGGCCGCGGCCGCGGCGGCTTCCTGCGCCGCGTTGTGCGCCCGCGCGGCCGCCGCGGCCGCCAAGGCCGCGTCGGCCTGAGCCCGTGCGGCGATACTGGCCGCCTCGGTCACGTAGCGGTGCACGTCGGCGGCGTGCGTGGTCGTGTCGATGTCGCGTTGTTCCGCTTTGTACCGCTCGGTGTCGAGGAAGTTCCTCAGGTACGACACGGGACCGGCCAATGCGGTTTCGGCCGCGGCCTTGACCTCGGGGCCGCCGTTCGTCAGCGCCTGCGTCACCGCGATCCGGTCGTCGTGCTCGGCCGCGACGTACTGACCGGTGCGCAGGAACTCCGCGACATCGTCGGCGGTGCCGCTGAGCGCCCGGTTGGCGGCCTCCTTGGTGGCCGGGCCGCCGGTGTTGAGGATGAGCTGCGCGGCGACGCGGTCGTCGTCCGCCTTCCCCGGATAGGCCCGGGTGCTCAGGAAGTCGGTGACCGCCGTGGCCGGTCCGGCGAACGCCGTCAGCGCCGCCTGCTTGAACCGGGTGTTGGTCGTCTCGTCCGCGAGCGCGACGACGCTGGCGCGGTTGTCCTGCTGGGTCGCGGTGGCGAGTCCGCTGCGCACGAATTCGCGCATCCCCGCCTCGTCCTTCGCCAGGACCGAAGCCGCCGCGGCCCGGGTCCACGGGCCGCCGGTGTCCAGCAGCTGGACCGCCGCCTTGCGGATGTCCAGGACCACCGTTTCCGGGGCCGTGGCGGGGTTCGCCGCCTCGTCCAGCAGGCGCTGCGTTTCCGCCGCCCGCTTCGCCGCCTCGCCGGCCTTCCACTCGCCCGACGCCTTGCGGGTGTCTTCGGCCTCCTTCGCCGCTTCGGCGTCCGCGATCGCCTGGTCCTTCTGGGCGGCCAAGCGCGCCGCGTCCGCGTCGCGGGACGTCTTCTCCAGCGCGGCCGCCTGGTTCGCCGCCGTCGTCGCCGTGTCCGCCGACAACTTGGCCGAGGCCGCGTACCTCCCCGCCGCTTCCGCGTCCTTCTTCGCCTGGTCCGCCGCGGCGGCCGCCTGGTCGGCCGCCAGCGCGGCCGCGTCCGCGTGGGCTGCCGAGTTGTTCGCCGCGTCGCGGGCCTGGCGAGCCGCCGTCGCGGCCTGGCCGGCCAGCGACTCGGCCGCGTTCGCCGCCCGGTTCGCGCGGGCCGCCGCGGCGCGGGCCGTGGCCGCCGCCTGCTCGGCCTGGCCGGCGTTCGCGCCCGCCGAGCGCGCGTATCCCGCCGCCTCGCTCGCCGCCGAAGCCGCCGCGTCCGCGTTCGAGCTCGCGCTCCGGGCCGCACCCGCGGCCCGGCCCGACGCATCCGCCGCCTGGCCCGCCGCGTTCGCCGCGTCCGCCGCCGCGCGTGCCCCGGCCGCCACGTTCCGCGCGTCCACCGCGGCCTGCCGCGCTTCGGCGGCGTGCGCCCCGTCCGCCGCCGCGGCCGACGCCGCCGAGTACGCCCGCGAACACGCCTGCTCCGCCAGCGAAGCCGCCGTCGCGGCCTGCGCCGCCGCGTTCGCCGCCACTCGCGACGCCCGGTTCGCCTCGGCCGCGGCACCGATCGCGGTCTTGGCCGCGTCGGCCGCGCCACGGGCCGCATTGGCGGCCCGCGCCGCCGCGCCCGCCGCTTGCACCGACGAATCCCGCGCCGCCTGCGTTTCGGCGGCCGCCCGCTGCGCGGCTTCCTTGGCCCGTTGCGCCGCCGCGATCGCCCGGTCGGCCGCGTCCTGCGCCTGCTTGGTCTGCGCCGCCGCCTGCGCGCCCGCGTCCCGCGCCAGGTCGGCCAGGTGCGCGACGGTGGCGGTTTCCTGATCACGTTCGGCCGCGAGGGCGTAGCCGGTCTCGAGGAACGCCTGGATGTCCTCGACCGTGCCGCTCAACGCCCGCTGCGCGGCCTTTTTGACCTCGGGCCCGCCGGTCGTCGCCAGCTGGCTGACCTTGATCCGGTCGTCGTCGTTCTGGGCCTGCTGCCGTCCGGAGTCGAGGAACTTCTGGACGTCGGCTTCGGTCCCGCTCAGCGCGGCCTGGCCGGCCACCTGCACCCAGTGGCCGCCGGTCGTGATGTACCGCGACACCTGCGCGCGGTTGTCGTCGCGCCACGGCTGCTGCCAGCCCGTCACGAGGAAGCTGTGCACGTCGGTCGCGGAACCGCTCAACGCCGCCTGCGCGGCCCGGCGCACCCCGGGGCCGGCCACGGTCAGCAGCTGGCTGACCTTGATCCGGTCGTCGTGCTCGGCCGCGACGGCCCTGCCCGTGGTCAAGAACGTGTGGACCTCGTCGTCCGAGCCCACCAGCGCCGCGGCCGCCGCGTCCTTCGTCGCCGGTCCCCCGGCCTGCCACAAGGCGACGACCTGCGCGCGTTCGGCCACGCCGGCCGGTTCCGCCGCCCGCGCGGGCACCGCCACCGCGCCCGAAGCCACCGCGGCCACCAAGGTGACCACGGCGGAGGCACGCGCCCTCCCTGCGATCGCTCTCCTGATCCGCACCTCGTCAGCCCTCCCGTGCGCACGACGTATCCGGTCGCCACAGGGGGACGCGCACGGGCGGGAAACCACACCGGTTCCCGTGCGCACGAAAATAAGAGAGGGCTTTCGCCCTTGCCCCGCCCTGGATCCTCCCCCCAAAGCGGTCGAAAAGTAGCAGAAGAAGGGAACCGCCCGGAAGCCGCATTCGGGTGATCCACATGACCATCGACGACGACGCCGGCTTGCCGGACATTTGTTGACTTGGCGCCAGGGCTGTGATTAGAGTCCGATTCGCGTCCGCTCGGGGTCGGCCGCAACTTCTTCACGTCCTGTCGCACGGCGAGGAGTTCGCCGCCGTGCGTTCGTGCTGTTTTTCCGACCGCAGGGGGAATCTTGCGTACACGCGCGCGTTTCATCGCAGCGGCGACGGCCGGTGCCGGAGCGGCCGCTCTCGGCATGGCTTTCAGCGCCTCGGCCGGCGCGGCGACCGCCACCGACTCGCCGCCGCCGATCGTCGAGGACTACTCCTACCCGGGCGCGGCGCAGATCCTCCAGGACCGCGCCATCAAGCTGATCAGCGGCGACGGGCACATCGTGCTCGTGGCGTGCGGCAGCCAGCCGGGCCTGCTCGAACTGCACGCCTACAACTCGGCCGACCACGACCGGGACCCCGGCCACTACTGCTTCAAGGTCAGCGGCCCGACCGGCTACCTCCGGCTGGAGGTGCCCAACGCCTACCAGCTGCTGGGCGACAACCAGCACGCGGTCCAGGCGACGGTCGAGATCAACGGCCAGACCAGCACCGTCCCGATCAGCAAGACCGGGTGGACGGGCATCGGGGAAGGCGCCGGAACGGATCCTTCGACGCTTCTGGAGCTGCGCGCGTCGGCCTGATCGGACGTTCGGAGTATGCCGTTGCGGCATCCGCCCGGGCAATTCACCCATTTCCGGCTCACGCCGCGCCGTTTTCCGTGACGTGCTTTCCCACGGGAATCGAACATTCTCGTGGGAAACGTCACACCCATTCCCGGACGGCGCCATGTCCGGCACGGGCTCGTCGAAGACGCCAGACCGTCGCGACGCACGCGCTCGCGCAGGAATCGCAAGCAAGCCCGGAGCAAACCTACGGAATCAGCCACGGTTCCCCGCAGGCGGGACCACCGGGCGGCTGAGCGTGCGCCCGTGTCTCCGGACATCCACGCAGGGCCTGGCCTGCACTCCACCACCACCACGGCGGCCGCGCGGGAACGTCCGCGCCCAGTCCACCGAACGCACCTTTCCGATGAGCGGGACAACGCTCACCGGCCTGTCACGCGCGGGCGAAATCGCCTCCACGCGAGCACATCGACCGAAGGCATCGCACTCCGGGAGGCCGGGCCGGCCCGGCGAGGCGGTCGCTGATCGCCGCGCCCTGACGGGTACCGCAGAACGAAGGGGAGACTCCGCATGTCCATCCGTCCCACCAGAGCCGTGGCAGTGACCGCGGCCCTGCTGGCCGCCGGAGTGCTGGCCGCCGTGCCCGCCGAAGCCGTGTCCGGTGGCACCGCCGCCGCCGCGGGCGCCTATCCGTACGCCGCGAAACTCACCTCCGACGGGCGGGCCTGCGGCGGCGCGCTCGTCGAGCCCGACCTCGTCCTCACCGCCGCGAGCTGCTTCCCCGAGAACCCGCAGGGCGGAGTGCCCGCCAAGGCGACCACCGCCACCCTCGGGCGGACCAGCCTCAGCGGCACCGGCGGGCACGTCGTGGCGGTCACGAACGTCGTCGTCCGCGGCGACCGGGACGTCGCGCTCGCCCGGCTCGCCACGCCGGTCACCGACATCGCTCCGCTGCCGCTCAGCACCATCCCGGTCAACTACCCGAGCGGGGACGAGACGCTCAGCCTGGCCGGGTACGGCCGCACCGAAAGCGAATGGGTGCCCGACACGCTGCACGTCGGCACCTTCAAGGCGCCGTCGTCGACGGCCACCACCCTGTCGCTCGCCGGCACGAACGGCACCGACGCCTGCAAGGGCGACGCCGGCGCGCCGATCTTCCGCGACGCCGGCGGCCGCACCGACGTCGTCGCGGTGACCAGTTCGTCGTGGCAGCACGGCTGCTTCGGGGAGACCACCACCCGGCAGGGCACCACCGCCGCGCGCATCGACGACATCGCCGGCTGGATCCGCCAGCAGACGCTCGCGCCGACGGCCAAGGCCGTGGGCCACGCGATCACCCTGACCTGGCACCCGGTGACCGGCCGCACCGGCTACCACGTGTACGCGTCGGCCACCCCGGACGTGCCGATCGACAGCGCCCACCTGCTGGGCAGCTTCGGCGAGACGTCGTACACGCACACCGGCCTGCCCGCCAAGCAGACCCGCTACTACCGCATCGTCGTGCCGACGACCGACGGGTGGACGAGCCCGCCGACCGACGTGGTCTCGGCCACCACACCGGTCTCGGCGGGCACCGACTTCACCGGCGACGGCAAGGACGACGCGGGCGCGAGCTACGACCTCACCAACGCCCGCACCGGCGTGTACGTCTGGCCGACGACCGCCTCCGGTGTGGGCGCGCCGCAGCTGAAGTGGAGCGCCGACGGCTGGGAGGCCGCGAAGGCCCGCTGGGTGACCGGCGACTTCAACGGCGACGGCCGCACCGACTTCGGTGCCTTCTACGACTACCTCGACGGCGGCTCGAACCTGTTCCTCTGGTACGCCAACGCTTCCGGCGGGTTCGACAGCCAGGGCATCAAGTGGAGCGGCGCCTTCCGGCCGCTGAACGCCCGGTTCACCACCGGTGACTTCGACGGCGACGGCCGCACGGACATCGCCGCCGCCTCCGACAACGGCAGCGCCGACCTCAGCGTGCTGACCTGGCACGCGACGGCGACCGGGTTCGACGCCCCGGTCACGCAGTGGCGCACCGGAGCGGGCAACTGGAACCTCGGCCAGTCCACCTGGCGGGCCGGCGACTTCAACGGCGACGGCCGGGCCGACCTGGCCGCGTTCTACGACTACCGCGACAACACCGCGAACCTGTTCCTCTGGTACGCCAACGCTTCCGGCGGCTTCACCGCGCAGAACGTCAAGTGGAACGGCGGCATCCCGTCCGGGAAGGCGAAGTTCGTCTCCGGCGACTTCGACGGCGACGGGCGCACCGACCTCGGTGCCGCGATCGACCTCGGCGGCGCGAACCTGACGTTCCGCACCTGGCACGCCACCGCCACCGGCGTCGACGCGCCGGTCACGCAGTGGACGAGCGGGGCGGGCAACTGGAACCTCGCCCAGTCGCAGTGGACCGCCGGCGACTACGACGGCGACGGCCGCACGGACCTGTTCGCCACCTACGGCTACGGCGGCTCGGACACGAACGTGTTCCGCTGGCACGCCAACGCCGCCGGCGGGTTCGACGGCGAAGGCGTCAAGTGGAGCAGCAACGGCACGTTCAACGCCGCCCAGTCGACCCTGTTCTGACCGTTCCACCGGTGGCGGCGTCCCGCCGGGGCGCCGCCACCGGTCCACCGAGGGGGAACCGATGCACCCACGCGGCCGAACGAGGCTCACCGCCCTGTCCGTCACCCTGCTCGCCGGCGGTCTGCTGACCGTGACCCCCGCCGAGGCCCTGTCCGGCGGCACGGTGGTGCCCACCGGCACCCACCCGTTCCTCGCCCGGATCGCCACGCCGGCCAAGGCCTGCTCCGGCGCCCTGGTCGACCCGTCCTGGATCCTCACCTCGGCGTCCTGCCTGACGGCGACCGGCTCCGGCGCCCCGAGCGAAGCGGCGACCGTCGCGGTCGGCGACGTCGACCTGAGCACCGGCGCCGGCTTCACCACGACGCTGACGAAGGTCGTGCGCCGCACCGACCGCGACGTCGTGCTGGCGAAGCTGGAGAAGCCGGCCACCGGCGTCTCGTCGATCGCCCTCGGCAGCGCGCCGCAGGCCGGGGAAACCCTGCAGGTGGCCGGCTTCGGCCGGACCGCGACCGAGTGGGTACCCGCGCGGCCGCGCGTCGCGCCGTTCACCGTCTCCGGCGTCAGCGGCTCCACCGTCTCGGTCTCCTCGGCCGACGGCACCGACGCGTGCAAGGGCGACGCCGGCGGCCCCGCGTTCCGCCTGTCCGGCGGCACCGCCCAGCTCGTGGCCCTCTCCAGCACGTCCTGGCAGCACGGCTGCCTCGACGTCACCGAAACCCGCTCCGGCGGCACCGAAACCCGCGTCGACGACCTCGGCGAGTGGATCCGGCAGCAGACCGTGCCGACGCCGGTGTCGTGCCCGTCCGGAGCCGCGATCTGGACCGCCCGCGCCGACGGCAGCCTCTGGCGCTACGTCCACCTCCGCCCGGTCGACGGCGCCGTCGTCTGGGCGCAGCCGAGGGACGCGATCGGTTCGGGCTGGACCGGCCGCGTGCTGGCCGGCAAGGGTGGCGTCATCTGGGACATCCACCGCAACAGCGGCGCGGGCGACCCGTACCCGAACGGCAGCCTGAAGCGCTGGGTGTACTCGACCACGAGCGGCTGGAGCGGCGGCGGCCAGGTCGGCAGCGGCTGGGGGCGCTACCTCACGGCCGAGTACAAGAACCGCATCGCCGTCGACGAGAACAACCGCATCTTCATGATCGACGACCAGGGGCAGCTGAAGTACTACCTCTGGGACGACACCACGGGCTGGTGGGTCAACGGCGCCGGCACCGTCCTCGACACCGGCTGGTCCCGCTTCGACTCCATCACCGCGGCCGGCGACGGCGTGCTCTACGCGCGCAAGCCGGGCGGCGAGCTGTTCCGCTTCAAGTACGACTTCGCCGCTTCGGCGTGGACCCAGCGGGACAAGGCCGTCGGCGTCGGCTGGCAGATGTTCAGCGAGATCTTCTCGCCGGGCGGCGACATCCTCTACGGCCGCGGCAGCACCGGCACCAGCCCGTTCGACGGCCGGACCGGCCCGGTGCTGCGCTGGTACCGCTACACCGACAACGTCGACACGTGGGCCCCGTCCGGCCCGGACCACATGGGCGTCACGATCGGCTCGGGCTGGAACACCGAGATCCACGTGACCGCCGCCCCGGATTCCTGCCGCCTGAGCGGCTGACCCCGTCCCGCACCGAGGAGAGAACCGATGCGTTCGCGCACCACATCGAGGTTGACGGTGGTTTCGGCCGCCCTGCTCACCGCGGCCGCGGTGAGCGCTGCCCCGGCGTCCGCCGTCTCGAACGGGGCCGGCACCGACGCCTACCCCTTCGCCGCCAAGCTGACCGCCGACGGCCGGGCCTGCAGCGGCGCGCTGGTTTCGCCGGTCTTCGTGCTCACCGCGGCGAGCTGCTTCCCCGAAAACCCGCAGGGCGGCGCGCCCGCCAAGGCCACGACGGCGCTGGTGGGCCGCCCGGGCCGCACCGCGCAGGTGACGAACGTCGTCGTCCGCGCGGACCGCGGCCTCGCGCTGGCCCGCCTGAACACCTCGGTCACCGACGTGCCGGCGGTGGCGCTGCCCGCGTCGTCGCTGGTGGCCGGGGAGCCGCTGCGGCTGGTCGGCTACGGCCGGACGTCGGCCGAATGGGTGCCGGACCAGCCGCACTCCGCCGTCTTCACCAGCGCGGCGGGTGCGGCCGGCACGCTGTCGCTGACCGGCGCGAACGGCGCGGACGCGTGCAAGGGCGACGCCGGCGGGCCGGTCGTCCGCGAGGCCGGCGGCGTCACCGAGCTCTTCGCGGTGGCCGGAGCGTCGTGGCAGCACGGCTGCGTCGGCGAGACCGAAACGCGGCAGGGCACCACGGCCCAGCGCGTCGACGACCTCATCTCCTGGATCCGCGGGCAGGTGCTCGCGCCCACCGCCAAGGGCGGCAACCACAGCGTCACCGTCTCGTGGTCGCCGCTGCGCTTGGCGGACCAGGCCACCTACACCGTCTACGGCGGCACCGACCCGCAGGTGCCCACCGACGCGGCGCACCTGCTCGGCCAGACCACGGCGACCTCGTACGTCCACACGTCGGTGCCCTCGAAGCAGACCTGGTACTACCGGGTCGTCGCCCGCCCGTTCCGGGGCAGTTCGGGCGACCCGAGCGCGCCCGTCGCCGCCACGACGACCGCCCGTTCGGTCAGCGACTTCACCGGCGACGGCAAGGACGACATCGCCACCTTCACCCGCGGCACCGCCGGCGACGTCTTCGTGGCCGGCTCCGACGGGACGAAGTTCGACGGCACGAGCGTGCTGTGGCACGACCGGTTTTCGATCGGCTCGGAGATCCCGCTCTCCGGTGACTTCGACGGCGACGGCAAAGCCGACGTGGCCACCTTCGCCCGGGGAACCGGCGCGGACGTCTACGTCGCCCTTTCCGACGGCGGCAAGTTCACCGGCAACGGCGTGCTCTGGCACGACTACTTCGCCCCGAACAACGAGATCCCCGCCGTCGGGGACTTCAACGGCGACGGCAAGGACGACATCGCCACCTTCACCCGCGGAGCCGCCGCCGACGTCTACGTCGCCCTCTCCGACGGCACGAAGTTCGTCGGCAACGAGCTGAAGTGGCACGACTACTTCGCCCCGAACGACGAAACCCCCACCATCGGGGACTTCAACGGCGACGGCAAGGACGACATCGCCACCTTCACCCGCGGCACCACCGGCGACGTCTACGTCGCCCTCTCCGACGGCACCAAGTTCGTCGGCAACGAAGTGAAGTGGCACGACGACTTCGCCTACAACGCCGAGATTCCCGCGGTCGGCGACTTCAACGGCGACGGCAAGGACGACATCGCCGTCTTCGCCCGCGGCACCGGGGCCGACGTCTACGTCGCCCTCTCCGACGGCAGCAGGTTCACCGGCAGCGGCGTGCTGTGGCACGACTACTTCGCCTACGGCGACGAGATCCCCGGAGTCGGCGACTTCGACGGCGACGGCAAGGACGACATCGCCACCTTCACCCGCGGAGCCGCCGGCGACGTCTACGTCTCCTTGTCGACCGGCACGAAGTTCGCCACGAGCTCGGCCTGGCACGGCAACTTCGCGTTCAACAGCGAGGTGCCCGTGCCCCGCGCGACGACGATCCTCTGAGCGGCTGCCCCGCCCCTGGTTCGCCGGGGGCGGGTTACCGACTTCGGTAGGTTCCGAAAATCCTTCACGGCTCTTACGTTGAACCGGTCGTCCCGTTCGGGACGGATATCCGGATCACCTGGGCCGAAGGGCATTTTCATGCGAATGTCGAGGGCTGTAGCCGCGGTCGGGGCGGCCGCCGCGGCGCTGAGTCTGGTCTCAGCGGGGGTGGCGGACGCCCAGCAGGACATCATCGGCGGGAGCACGGTTTCCTCCGCGCCGTGGGGCGCCCAGATCTACTGGAACAACGTGACGACGTACGGCGGGTTCGAGTGCTCGGGGACGATCATCGCCCCGCAGTGGGTGCTCACCGCCCGGCACTGCCTCAACTCGCCCGGCATGCACGTCAAGGTCGGCAGCGTGACGCTGCAGCAGGGCACCGACGTCAGCGTCGACCAGCAGAAGGCGTCCCCGAACGGCGACATCGCCCTGCTGCACCTGTCGACGTCGGTGAACACGACGTACATGAAGCTCGGCACCGGCAACCCGCCGACCGGCTCGACCAACCAGATCTACGGTTGGGGCCGCACGCAGGGCAGCAGCCCGCCGTCGAGCACCCTCAAGACGGCCAACGTGCGCGTGACGGGCCTGAGCTCCGACGCGTACGGCGGCACGGCGATCGCCAGCCAGGGCATCAACGGCTCGGCCTGGCACGGCGACTCGGGCGGCCCGCAGCTCTACAACGGCGCCCAGGTCGGGGTGTGCTCCACGGGCAACAACTCCGGTTCGAACCCGCAGGGCACGCAGAACTACGCGAGCATCGCCTCCAGCCGCAGCTGGATCCGCACCACCACCGGCGTCTGACGAGCCACCGGCCGCGTGCCGGCTGCCCCGGCGGCCGGCACGCGGCATACTCGCCGCATGAAGTTCCGACCGGGGGCCGGCCGGGGTCGCCGCCGGCGACGACGTCGAGGTCGAGATCGCCCTCGACACCGCACCCCGCGAACTCGAGATCCCCGCCGACCTGGCGGCCGCGCTGGCCGTCGACGACACCGCGCGCGCCCGGTTCGAAAGCCTCTCCTACAGCGCGAAGCAACGGTTCGTGCTGCCGATCGGCCAGGCGAAGACCGCGGAGACCCGGCAACGCCGCATCGCCAAGGTGCTCACCGACCTGCGCGCCGGGACCTGACTAGTCCACAATAGACGCCCGCAGCGCCGCCTTGTCCGGTTTCCCCGACGGCGCCACCGGAACCGACGGCACGAAGCTGAACCGCGCCGGCACCGCCGCCTCCCCCAGCTCGGCCGCCACCGCCTTGCGCACCTCGCCGAGGTCCGGCTCGCGGCCCGGCGCCGGGACCAGGAACGCGTGCGCCGCCTCGCCGGTGCGCTCGTCCGGCACCGCCACCACGTAGGCCTGGTCGACGTCCGGGTGCGCCGCGATCGCCCGCTCGATCGGGCCGGTGTAGTGGATGATCGCGTTCACGATCACCACGTCGCGGGCCCGGCCGGACAGGTGCAGGTAGCCCTCGGCGTCGACGAAACCCAGATCCTGCGTCCGCACCCAGCCGTCGCGCAACACCTCGGTGGACGCGGCCGGATCGCGCCAGTAGCCCGCGAACGCCGACGGCGTGCGGACCCACACCTCGCCGTCGCGCACCGAGATCTCCACCGTGTCGCACGCCTTCCCGACCGAGCCCGGGCCCTCGTCGGCGCGGCAGATCGTCAGCATCCCCGTCTCGGTCTGGCCGTACGCGTGGTGCATCGCGGGCCCGATCCGCCCGGCCGCCTCGGCGAGCTTGTGCGGCGGCACCGGCGAACCGGCGACGATCAGCCGCCGCAGCGAGCCCAGGTCGACGTCCGTTTCCCGCAGCACGTCGAGTATCTGGTGCAGCCGCGGCACGGTGGTCAGCGCCGCGGTGATGCCCAGCCGCGGCAGCACCCCCGGGAAGTCCGGCGGCCCTTGCGGGATCACCGCCGTGCCGCCCGCGAACAGGCACACCCCCAGCTGCTCGACCATCACCGCGCTGGCCAGCGAGCCGAACAGCAGGTACCGCCCGAAGCCCGCGCCCAGCCGCTCGTGCGCCGAGCCCGGCACCGGCGGCCGCCACACACGGCCTTCGGTGAGGGCGCGGTAGCTGTAGGCCACTCCCTTCGGGACGCCCGTGCTCCCGCTGGTGAACACGACCGTCGCGATGTCGTCGAGCCGCCCCTGCGGCACCGGTTCGGTGTACGGCGCCGAGCGCAGCCGGTCCACCGGCAGCACCGGGACCGCGGCCGGCCCCGGCTCGTCGGTGACCAGCGCCGCGACGTCGCCGAGGATGTGCCGCAACTGCGCCTCCGGCAGCCCGGGCCGCACCGCGACCGCGCGGGCGCCGAGCACGTGCACCGCCACCTGGGCGGCGAACCCCTCCGGCGTGACGGCGGTGGCCAGCCCGACGCCGTCGCCCGGGCCGAGGCCGGCCGCCCGCAGGCCCGCGGCGAACCGGCCGATCAGCTCCCGCAGTTCGCCGCGGGTGGTGACCCGCGAGCCGTGTTCGAACGCGGGGATCTCCGGAGCGCGCTCCAGCTCGTCCAGCAGTGCCTGCGGGTGGACCATCGCGACTCGCCTTTCGCCGGGGCGTCCCGGTCTACCCGGCGGATCTCAGAATTTCGGCAGAACCGGCCCGCTCCCGCGGAAGCGGGCGCGGCGATGGCGTGGGTAATAGTGCCGTCACCGCGACCGGCAGTTGTGCCGTTTGACCACACTGGCCTCTTTTCTAGCGTGACTTTCACACGCGCGGACCACCGCGCCAGGGGAATTCGCTTCAGGAAGGAGGTGGCCCGTCGATGTCCAGTCCGGGATTCCAGGCAGATTCCGCTGCCATGACGCGTGCCGTCCAGGGTTTCGAGGAAACCGCGACGAACGCCAAGTCCACGATGGCCAGCTTGGAGTCCGAGCTGACCGAGGCGCTGCGCAACTACAAGGGTGACCAGGCCGTGGCGTTCTGGGACCTCCAGCGCCGGCTGCAGGAGAAGATGTCCGCGGCGGTGAAGGAGCTCGACACGATGTCGCAGCTCGTGCACACCAGCCACGCGAACTACGGCCGCGGCGACGCCGACGTCCACCAGAGCTTCCAGGGGGTCGGCAACACCCTCGAGGGCTCGGGCGTGCTCCCCCGCCTCAACCCCTGACCCGAGAGGACGCCCACCATGGCCGACGTCGTCGAAATCAACTTCGCCGCGTTGCAGCACAGCTCGGCATCCCTGGCCGCCAAGGCCAAGGCGCTCACCTCGCAGCTGGAGCAGCTGCACCAGAACCTGCAGCCGATCACCGCGACCTGGTACGCCTCCGGCAGCTCCGCCGGTGACGCCGCCCGCCAGGCCGAGACGCGCCTGCGCCAGGCGACCGCGGACATCGTCGCGATCATCGCGCAGTTCGGCGGGAAGGTCGGCGAGGCGCACGACCTCCAGCAGTCGCTGGAGAACCGCAACCAGGGACTGTTCGCGGGCTGACCCGCGCCCCAGACGTCGGTCGGCCGGTGCGGGAAACCCCCCGCTCGCACCGGCCGATCGGCTTTCCCCTTCCGCGTCCGTGCGACAAGAGAGCCGGGACCCGATGCACGACCAGTCGTACTACGTCCACCTGGAATCGCTGAAGGACTTCGTGCGGGAGCTGGAGACCCAGATCCACGCGATGGCCAAACCGAACGACTTCCTGCTCACCCTGGGCGAAGAGCCGCTGCTGTTCGGCGAGTTCGGCGAAGCCGGGTCGCTGGCCGACGCCCACCGCGCCGCGGTCGCGGAGATGCAGGGCCTGCTCGACCAGGTCCGCAGCGCGATCGGGTTCGCCCAGGACGTCACCACCACGGTCGCCGACGGTTATCAGCACGCCGACCAGTCGGTGGCCGGGGACCTGCACGCCTCGGGCGCGGTCACCGGGCTGCTCGACCCGGTGCTGGGTCTGCTGGGCGGCGGGAACACGGACGGGAGCCGCAAGGGATGACGAACACCGCGCACACGAACTTCGCCGCGTACAGCCACCAGCAGCTGTACGCGATGCTGCAGGCCGGCGACCCCAACAGCGCGCGGCACGCCGCCGACAAGTGGAAGTCCGCCGCGCTGCACCTGCACGAGCAGGCCGGCAACCTCAACTCGGAGCTGACCGAGTTCAAGGATCAGTGGACCGGTGGCGCGGCCGACCAGTACCAGCGGATGATCATCGACCTCGCGAACGGCATCTCGAAGGTGGCGCAGACCGCGGAGGCGATGAACGTGATGCTCGGCGACGCCGCTGACGCGCTGGTGAAGGCCAAGAAGGAGATGCCGCCGCCGGTCGCGGTGCCGGACGTCGCCCCCGCCGACGTCGCGCTCGCGGTGAACCCGCCGCTGCTGCCGCCGGACGCATCGCCCGCCCTCGTGCAGGCCGCGGCCCAGCAGCGTCAGCAGGCCATCGCGAACGTCGAAGCGCAGCAGGCCGCCGCGAACGCCGCCGGCTCCGCGCACGGCCGGGCGATCGTCGTGATGACCGAGCTCGCCGGGGAGTACACCGCCGCCGAGGAGTCGATCCCGGCTTCGCCGAACGCCGTCCCTACGCCGGCCACGCCGCCGCCGGCCGGTGGCGGCGCGGGCAGCGCCGGTTCGCCCGGGCTCGTCGGCAACGGCATGACCGGTCCCGGCGTCGTCGTCACCCCCACCGACGGGCACCCGCTGCCCGGTGGCGGCGGCACGACGACGCAGCCGGGGACGACCGTGCCGACGTCGAACCCGCTGTTCGGCGACATGTTCACCGCCGGGCTCGCCGCGGCTTCGGCCGCCGCGTTCGGCCGGTTCGGCTCGATCATGCCGAAGGTGCCGTCGTGGGCGACCGGCAAGGACCCGAAGGACAAGAAGGAAGAGCCGCCCGGCACGAAGCTCGGCGGGGGCGGCGCCGGCGTCGAAGGCGGCACCGGCGGCGGCATCCCGATCGGCGGCGGTGACGCCCCTTCGTTCGGCGGGGGCGGCGCCGGGGTCCCGGTCGGCGGCGGGCTCACCGGTCCCGGCGAGGCCCCGGCGGCGCACTCCGGGCTGGCCGGCGACGGCGGTGCGGGCAACGCGCTGAGCGGGCTCGCCGGCGGTGCGGCCGGGGCCGCGGGCGCGGCGGCCGCCAAGGGCGCGATGCCGATGATGCCCATGATGCCGATGGGCATGGGCGGTGGCGGGGACATGGGATCCGGGCGGCGGATCCCGGCGTGGCTGGTGGAGACGGAGAACGTCTGGGGCCAGTCGGCGCCGGTCGCGCCGCCGGTCATCGGCGAAGACCCGGAAGCGTACTGACCCCGTCGTGAGGGCCTCGTCCCTTCACGACCCTTGCTGCGGAACGGGAGGCGGGCCGTGACGGCTGCCGGATATCGCGTGGCCCCGGCCCGCCTCGACGCGGTGGCCGGCGAGTCCGGCTCCCGCGCCGAGGCGCTCGCGTCGGCGCAATCGGCGGTGGCGGGCGAGAAGCTGCCCGCCGCCGCGTTCGGCCGGGTGAGCGAGTCCGCCGCCGCGGCCAAGACGTTCGAGAAGACCATGACAGAGCTGGGCGGGAAGCTCGGCTCGCACGTGAGCCGGCTGCGGACGATCCAAAGTGGACTTACCGCGTCGGCCGCGGGGTACCGGCGGGCGGACGCGCAGGTGGCGGCGATGTACCGGGCGCTGCTGCCGGAAGATCCCCTGCCTCGCGCGGGAAATCCCGCGGGCGTCGGCGGCGCGGCCGACACCGGGGCATGGGCGCGCGCGATCGCGGGCAACCGCGTCAAGGTCGCCGACGCGCTGACCGCCGAGCGCGCGCGGCTGGCCGCGTTGACCGACGCCGAAGAGATCGCGCGCTCGCGGGCGCGGATCAAGCTGTACGAGGACATCCTCGCGAACGACCGGCAGATCCTCCGGTTCGACGCCGGCGGCAACGGCCGGATCGCCGAGCTCGTCGGGCACATCGAGCCGGGAACGCGCAACGTCGGGCTGTTCGTGCCCGGCGTCAACACGCAGATGTCCAACTTCGACGCCTACGCCGGTCTGGGGCGCAGCCTGGTGGCCGCGGACCCGGCCGGGCGCACGGCGGTCGTCGTCTGGGCCGACGGGGTGTTCCCGCAGGGCCCGGTGGCGCAGGGGCCGGACGCCGGGTACGCGCGGGCGATGGCGCCGGACCTCAAGCACTTCGCCGACGACCTGCGCGGCGAGATCGCGAGCCACGCGGGCTCCGGCGTCACGCTGACCGCGATCGGGCACAGCTACGGCGGGGCGACGGTCGGGCTCGCCGAGACGCACGGCCTCGACGTCGACCGCGTCCTGCACGTCGAGTCGGCCGGCATGGGCCACGGCGTGTGGTCGCCGTCCGACCTGCCGGCGAGCCAGGCGGGCGTCCAGCGGTTCTCGATGACGGCCCCGCTCGACCCGATCGTCCTGGCGCAGGGCAACGCGTGGGGCCTGGAGTGGACGGGCATCGGCCACGGCGCGGACCCGGACGTCTTCCCCGGCGTCACCGAGCTGGGCACCGGCGACGACGCCGACGGCTCGCCGCTGTGGGGCGTGTCGTCGCACAACGACGTGCTGAAGCCCGGGTCCGATTCGTGGACGAACATCTACCGCGTCCTGACCGCCGGTGGGAGTGTGGCGCCGTGAAGACGGAACTGACCCGCCTGGCGGCCGAGCTGACCACGGTGATCGACGACGTCGCGGCGGCCTTCGCCGCCCCGGCGGACCGGACGCTGGACGGCGAGCTGGACTGCGACCCGACCCGCCCCGGCCACCTGCTGTGCTGGCAGTACGGCGTCCGCGTCGAACACCCGGCCGCACCGGAGGAAAGCCTGGCGGCCCTCCTCCCGACGCTGCACCGCGACGGCTGGCAGTCCCACGACCGCAGCACCCCCCGCGAGCACATCACCCGCTTCACCCGCGACGGCGCGGACTTCACGATCCACGTCGCCGGCGCGGTGACGATCATCGGCTCGACCCGCCCCGTCCCCGCCTGATGCCCGCCCAATCACGCATGATGCCCGCCTGATCACACGAGATGCCCGCCTGATCACACGTGTTGCCTCCCCCATCACACGAACTCGCGTGATCGAGGCCGGACTTCATGTGCCGGAGGGGATTCTCGCGTGAGTGGGCGGGCATCACGTGTGATTGGCGGGGCATCATGCGTGATTGGCGGGGCATCACGTGTGGTGGAGGCCGGGTTACGGGGTGAAGCGGGTGGGGCGCCAGCCGCGGCGGCGGGCGCGGCGGACGGCCGCCACGGAAATGCCGGCGGCGGCGGCCAGGGCGACGCCGGCCAGGGCGATGGTGCCCGCCGTGACGTCTGAAGGCCGAGGTGCCGGGGCCGCGGCCGGGACCACCACCGGTGCGGAAGCAGCCGGGGGAAGCGCGCCGGGGCCGGGGACGTCGGCGGGCAGCGTCGACGACACCGCCGCGTAGGCGTCCAGGACTCCCCAGCCCAGCCGCGGGTCGTGACCGCCGGACGGCGGGCGGTGGGCCGTCAGCGTCAGGCGCGTGACGACCTGGTCGCCGGACAGCGACGGGTGGTACGCCCGCACCAGTGCCGCGACGCCGGCGACGTACGCCGCCGCGAGGCCCGGGTCGGTCACCGGCCAGCGGTGCGCCACCGCGCCTGCCGCCCCCGCCGAGGTGCTCACCAGGTCCGCGCCCGGGGCCGCGATGCCGACGTGGTCCCCCGCTTCCGTCTGCACCGGTTCGCCCGCGGCGTTCACCGACCCGACGGCCAGGACCCCGGACGTCGCCGTCGGGTACGTCCGCGCGCCCTGCTGGGTCGCCGAAGCCGCCGAGACGACCACTGCTCCCGCGGCCCGCGCCCGCGCCACCGCCCCCGAGAGGGCCGGGCTGTCGGCCACCGCGGGCACGGCCACCAGGATGACGCCCGCCCGCCGGTCCACGGCCCGGTCGATCGCCTCGGCCAGCTCGCCGGGGTCACCGCCGTCGCCGCCGGGCGTGTAGCGGATCGGCAGCAGCCGCACGGCGGGCGCGACGCCGGCGAACGTCGTCGACGGGTCCGGCCGCGCGCCGACGATCCCGGCCGCGATCGTGCCGCGGCCGTCGCAGTCCGTGCGCTCGGTGCCGGCGCCGCCGTCGAGCTGGCCGGGCGCGAACTGCGTGTTCTGCCCGTCGACACCGGTGCCGACCACGGCCACCAGCTGGCCCTCGCCGCGCGTCAGCGGCCACAGCCGCGCCGGGTCGATCAGCCGCTGGCCCCACGGCACTTCGCCGGCGTAGGTGCCGGACGGGTTCGCGCACCCCTGCGCCGAAGCGGCCGGCACGCCGAAGACGCCCGACGCCGCCACGAGGCCCGCCACCGCGAGCACCGCCGGTAACCGCACCCGAACCCCCGAAAGCCGAAAGACGGTGGCGGACAACGAATCCGCCACCGTCAGTCTAGCCCCGAACGACCCCTCAGCGAAGGTCCATGCCGAGATCCAGCGCCGGTGAGGAATGGGTCAGCCCGCCGACCGACAGATAGTCCACACCGGACAGTGCGTAGGCCTTACCACGGTCGAGGGTCAGCCCGCCAGAGGATTCCAGCCGCGTCTTCGGCGAGACTTCGTCGCGGCGCGCCACCGCCCGGCGGCACTCCTCCGGCGTGAAGTTGTCCAGCAGCACCTCGTCCGCCCCGGCCGCCAGCGCTTCGTCCAGCTGCGCCAGCGTGTCGACCTCGACCTCGCAGGCCAGTTCCGGCGCGTGCGCACGGGCCGCGGCCAGCGCCGCCGTCACCGAACCCGCGGCGACGACGTGGTTGTCCTTGATCAGCACCGCGTCGCCGAGGCCCAGCCGGTGGTTGACCCCGCCGCCGCAGCGGACGGCGTACTTCTGCAGCAGCCGCAGCCCCGGCAGCGTCTTGCGGGAGTCCCGGATCGCGCACCCGGTACTGTCCACTTCGGACACCCAGGCGGCGGTCGCGGTGGCGACGCCGGAGAGGTGGCACAGCAGGTTCAGCGCCGTGCGCTCGGCGGTGAGCAGCCCGCGCACCGGGCCGGCCAGTACCAGCGCGGGCTCCCCCGCGACCAGCCGGTCGCCGTCTTCGCGCCGGGCCAGCACCTCGTACCCGTCGCCCAGGACCATGTCGAACACCGCGAGCGCCACCGGCAGCCCGGCGACGACGCCGTCGACGCGCGGGGTCAGCTCGGCGACCGCGGTCGCGTCGGCCGGCACCGTCGCCGCCGTCGTCGCGTCCGGCCCGTACCGCAGGTCCTCGCCGAGCGCCGTGGCGACCACGCGCTCGACGTCGTCGACGTCCAGCCCGGCCGCGGCGATCAGCCGGCGGACGGCTTCGGAGATCGGGAACGTCATGCCACGCCTTCCAGGGGGATCGGGTCGGCCAGCACGGGCTGGCCGGACGGGCTGAGCCGGATGTGCTGGCTGCGCCGCCAGCCCTCGTCGCGCCCCGGGAAGTCGGACCGCACGTGACAGCCGCGCGACTCGGTGCGCCGGACGGCCGCGGCGAGCAACGCCTGCGCCACCACGGTCAGCGCGGCGTCCTCGACCGCCGCGTGCGTCCACAACGGAGTGTCCGCAAGGGACAGATCCAGCACCGAACCGGCCGCCGCCAGCCCGTCGGCGTCCCGGCCGATGGCCGCGTACCGGCTCATCACGCGCTGCAGGGAGTCCCGGTCCGCCGCCGGCGCGGTGGTCCACGACGGCAGGCGCCCGCGCGCGGGATCGGCCAGCAGCCCGGCCGCGAGGTCCGCCGCGACGGCCTCGGCGACCCGCTGCCCGACGACCAGGCCTTCGAGCAGGCTGTTGGAGGCCAGCCGGTTCGCGCCGTGCAGCCCGGTCCGCGCGACCTCGCCGGCCGCGTACAGGCCGGGCACCGACGAGCGTCCGTCCACAGTGGTCACCACGCCGCCGCACGAGAAGTGCGCCGCCGGGGTGACCGGGATCGGGTCCACGGCGGGGTCGAGACCCAGCGCCGCGCACGCCGCGAACACCGTCGGGAACCGCTGCGCGAACCCCGCGATCGAAGTCGCGTCGAGGAAGACGTGGTCGTCGATCCCGCCCGGCGCGGCCGCCATCCGCCGCGTGATCGCCGCCGAGACGACGTCCCGCGGCGCCAGGTCGCCGAGCGGGTGCACGCCCCGCATCACCGGCAGGCCGGCGCCGTCGACCAGCGTCGCGCCTTCGCCGCGCACCGCTTCGGTGACCAGGGGGCACCGGCCGCGCGCCCCCGGGGTGTAGAGCACGGTGGGGTGGAACTGCACGAACTCGATGTCCGCCACGGTCGCGCCGGCCCGCAGGGCCAGCGCGAGCCCGTCGCCGGTGGCGATCTCCGGGTTCGACGTCGCCTGGTAGAGCTGCCCGATCCCGCCGCTGGCCACCAGCACGGCCGAAGCGCGGACGATCCCGGGCACGCCGTGGCGGTCCAGCACGGTGACGCCGGCGACCCGGCCACCGGGCGTGCGCAGCGCGTCGACGGCGATGTGGTGCTCCAGCACCGGGATCCCGGCGTGCCCGGCCTGCGCGACCAGGGCGCGCTCGACCTCGGCACCGGTCGCGTCGCCGCCCGCGTGGATCACGCGGAACGCGCTGTGCCCGCCTTCGCGGGTCCGCGCGAGCAGCCCGGAGGCCGCGGCGTCGAACTTCGCGCCGTCCGCCCGCAGCCGGGCGACCGCGGCCGGCCCGCCGTCGAGGATCGAGCGCACCGCCGGCTCGTCGCAGAGGCCGGCGCCCGCGGTGAACGTGTCGTCGGCGTGCTTGGCGACCGAGTCGTCGAGGTCGTGCTCGTTTTCCAGGACCACGGCGACGCCGCCCTGCGCCCAGCGCGTGTTGCCGTCGGCGACGGCGGCCTTGGTGACCACCAGGACGTGCAGCCCGAGCGCCTGCGCGCGCAGCGCCGCGGTCAGCCCCGCGACGCCGCTGCCGATCACGACCAGGTCGGCGCGCGCCTCCCACACCGGGGTTTTCGCCCGTGGGTCATTAACCGGCGGCGTCATTCGCCGCCGCCGGGCTGCCCGATCTCGATCATCCGCTGCACCGAGGCCCGCGCGCGGGCGGCCGTTTCGACGTCGACGTGGACCTCGTCGAGGCCGTCACGCACGCAGCGCAGCAGGGCGGCGGGCGTGATCATCTTCATGTACCGGCAGGACGCGCGGTCGTTCACCGCGCGGAAGTCGATGCCCGGCGCGGCCTTGCGGAGCTGGTGGATCATGCCGATCTCGGTGGCCACCAGCACGGTCTTGGCCTTGGTGTCCCGGGCCTCGTGGACCATGTCGCCGGTGGAGAGGATCTTGACCCGCTCCGGCGCCACGGCGCCCTCGCCGGCCAGGTAGAGCGCCGAGGTCGCGCAGCCGCACTCGGGGTGGATGAACAGGTCGGCGTCGGGGGCCGCGGCCGCGCGCTCGGCCAGCTCGGCGCCGTTGATGCCCGCGTGGACGTGGCACTCCCCCGCCCAGACGTGCATGTTCTCCCGGCCGGTGACGCGCTTGACGTGCGCGCCGAGGAACTGGTCGGGCAGGAAGAGAACTTCCCGGTCGGCGGGGATGGAGGCGACGACGTCCACGGCGTTCGACGACGTGCAGCAGATGTCGGTCTCCGCCTTCACCTCGGCGGTGGTGTTGACGTAGGAGACGACCACCGCGCCCGGGTGCTCGGCCTTCCAGGCGCGCAGTTCGGCGCCGGTGATGGAGTCGGCCAGCGAGCAGCCGGCCCGCGCGTCCGGGATCAGGACGGTCTTCTCCGGCGAGAGGATCTTCGCGGTCTCGGCCATGAAGTGCACACCGCAGAAGATGATGGTGGACGCGTCGCTGCTCGCCGCGATGCGGCTGAGCGCGAGGGAGTCGCCGGTGTGGTCGGCGATGTCCTGGATCTCCGGGAGCTGGTAGTTGTGCGCGAGCAGGACCGCGTCGCGCTGCTTCGCCAGGCGCCGCACCTCCTCGGCCCACGCCGCGTTCGCCTCGACCCCGCCGTAGGGGGTGAGGTCCTGTTCGAGCGTCGAAGTCATGCTGGCCCTCCTGGACCGGTCTCCGGTTTTCGCCTTATAATCGAAAACCGTGCGAAGCCATCTTAACACCCAGGCCCCCCTGGTCCACGAGGTTCTGGGCGCGGTCCTGCAAGTGCGCTCGGACACACTGCGGGTGCTGCTGTGGCGGCGCGCGCTCGATCCGCACCTCGGCCGCTGGTCGCTGCCGGGCGGGCGGCTGCGGCCCGACGAGGACGTCGAGACGTCGATCCGGCGCCAGCTCGCCGAGAAGGTCGACGTCCGGCAGCTCAAGCACGTGGAGCAGCTCGCGGTGTTCAGCGCCCCGGACCGCGTGCCGGGGCCGCGCGTGGTGGCGACGGCGTTCCTCGGCCTGGTCCCGTCCGACGTCGACCCCGAAGTGCCCGAGGACACCGAATGGCACGACGTGGCGAAGCTGCCGCGCACGGCGTTCGACCACGAGGCCATCGTGCTGCGCGCCCGCGACCGGCTGCGGTCGAAGCTGTCCTACACCAACCTCGGGTTCGCGCTCGCGCCGGACGAGTTCACGATTTCGGCGCTCCGGGGCCTGTATTCGGCGGCGCTGGGCTACCGCGTCTCGGCGACCAACCTGCAGCGGGTGCTGTCCCGCCGCGGGCTGCTGGTGCCGACCGGGCACACGGCCGCCCCGGGCCGCTCGGGCGGGCGTCCGGCGGCACTGTTCTCCTTCGCCGGCAAGGGCATGCAGATCACGGACCCCTTCGCGGTGTTCAAACCACCCAACCGGTGACCATCCTGCGGCCGAGCCGTTCAGCCCTTACGGTGGACGCGTGACCGAGCCGGAACCGGAAAGCGACGCGACGACGACGATCCTGCCGTTGTTCCCGCTGCAGACCGTGCTGCTGCCCGGCACCAAGCTCCCGCTGCACATCTTCGAACCGCGGTACCGGCAGCTGATGGCGGACCTGGTGGGCGGCACGGTGCCGGGCCGCGAGTTCGGCGTGGTCGCCCTGCGGTCGTCACTGACCCGCGAGGTGCGTGGTCTGGACCAGTTGTACGAGATCGGCTGCAGCACGGTGCTGCGCGAGGCGAAACGCCTGCCGGACGGCCGGTTCGACGTCGTGACGCAGGCCCGGCGCCGCTTCCGCCTGCGCGAACTCGACTGCGTTTCGGCCCCGTACCTGATCGCCTCGGTGGAGTGGGTCGACGACGACCCGGTGGCCCCGTCGGGCGGCATGGCCGAGCGCCTGGCGACGGTCGCCCGCGCGGCGCACCAGCGGTACTGCGAAACGGCGTGGCGCAGTGACGACTGGACCGCCCCGCCCCCGGAGACGACGCTGGCCGAGCTGGCCTACATCCTGGCGTCGGACTGCCTGCTGCCCCTGGACGACCGCCAGCGGCTCCTGGAGGAGCGCCACCCCCTGCGGCGGCTGCGCATCGCCTGCCGGCTGCTGACCCGGGAGGCGGGGTTCCTGAACACGCTGGGCGCGGTGCCCCTGCCCCCGGGCGAGCTTACCGACCTGAGCCGGCCGGCCAGCCTGAACTGACCCCGGCTAGGCGTCGCGCAGCGAACGGATCATCCCCCGCAGCAGCCGGAAGGCCTCGCGCTGTTCCGCCTCGCTCATCCCGCGCAGCATCCGCACCTCGACCGACCGCACGGCGGCGCTCGCCTCCGCCAGACTCCGCTCCCCGAGGGGCGTGAGCCGCGTCGGCAGCGCCTTTCCCACCGGCGCCTCCGCGGGCCGGGTCACGTACCCGTCCCGCTCCAGCGCCTGGAGCAGCACGTTCATCGACTGCCGGGTCACGAACGCGCCCCGGGCGAGCTCGGAATTCGACAAGCCGGGCCGCTGCGCGAGCAGCTCGAGGCAGCTGTAGTGCGTCACGCTCATCCCGAGCGGCCGCAGCACCTCCTCCATCGCCACCCTCAGCGCGCTCGACGCCTCCTTCAGCAGGTAGCCCAGCGACGTCCGCAGATCGACAGCGTCTTGACTCATGTCAGTATCCTGACATACCGTGGGCCGTGTCAGAAAGCTGACACGAACCGAAGGAGCACCCCATGCCCGCCACCGGCCCCGACTTCATCTCGTTCCAAGCGCGGGATCTCGCCGCTTCCCAGGCGTTCTACGAGCGGTACCTCGGCCTCGTCCGCTCGCCGGCCGGGCCTCCGCACGCCGTCGTCTTCGAGACGAAGCCGATCGCGTTCGCCCTCCGCGAGGTCGTCCCCGGCACGGATCTCGCCTCCGTGGCCCGGCCCGGCATCGGTGCCGCGATCTGGCTCCACGCCACCGACGTCCAGGCCATCCACGACGCTCTCGCCGCCGACGGGCACCCCATCGTCGCCGCGCCGATCGACGGCCCGTTCGGCCGGACGTTCACCTTCGCCGACCCCGACGGCTACCACGTCACGCTCCACGACCGCGCTTGACCGGCGGACCGGCCGGGGTCTTCCGCGGCGGGAAGACCCCGGAGAGGTTCAGCTCCCCGAACCGTTCCCGGTGCCGAACTTGTTCCAGACCTTCCCGGCCGCGCCCGACACCGCCTCGCCGACGTCGCTGAACACCTTCGTCAGCGGGTCCGTCGACGAGTTCCACGAGTCCTTGTACGACTGGGCCGCCGACTTCAGGTCTTCCTTCCAGTCCGACGCCGGCGTATCGGCGTCCCGGCGCGCGTAATCGCCGGCCAGGATCGCGCGGTACTCCGCCGAGGCCGCCCACTTCTGCAGCTGGGCCGCGCGGACCACCGCGAACGGGTGCGACTCCGTCTCGACCGACTTGAGCTTGAGGAAGCTGTCGCGGATGTCCTCGACGGACTCGTACTCGGCCGCCTGCTGCAGGAACGACGGGACGTCGATGCGGGCCGGGTCGATGCCGCCCGCCACCTGGATCTGGGCGCGCAGCGCCGCCGTCGGGTCCTGGCTGCACAGCAGCCCCGCCCGGTCGCACGAGAGCTCCGCCTTGCGGAACCACTCGCGCAGCGCCGCGATGATCGCCCGGATGCCGAGCGCGCTGACCGGCGTCCACGACATCGCCAGCTGCAGGCGGATCAGGCGCACCATGATCGTGCGGTAGACCGCGTGCCCGGACAGCACGTGCCCCATCTCGTGCCCGATCACGAACCGCAGGGAGTCGACGTTCATCAGCTCGACGAGCCCGGTGCTGATCGCGACGAACGGCTCGTCCATGCCGACCGCCTGCGCCTGGATCTGCGCGTTCTGGAAGACGAACAGGTTCGGCACCGCGGGCAGGTCCAGCGTCTCGGCGCATTCGTGGCGGAGCCGATCGAGCTCCGGGTACTGCTTCGGCCCGACGCGGATGGACGACGCCAGCGCCATCAGCCGCTCGCCGCGCTCGTTGTAGAAGCCCGAAACGGCCTTGACGACCTGGGCGAAGCCGGGCACCGCGCGCAGCGTGGCGAGCGCGCCGCGGTCCACCGGGTGCTCGTACGCGCGCGGGCTGATGCCGGGAAAACGGACGGCGTTGTGCCGCGAAACCTCGATGTCCTCGGTCACTGCTGGATCCCCCCTGTAGGTGACGGACACCACCTTAGGGGCAAACCGGTCAGCCGAGACGGCGGCCCAAGTCGTCGCGCCCGTTCCAGGTCGCCAGCAGGCTGTAGGCGATCGACACGCCGAGCGGACCGGTCAGCAGCACCCACCACGACTCCAGGCGCGGCGCCAGCTCGATCACCTCGCCCACCGCGGGCGGGGTGGCGATGGCGTAGTGGGCGTTCGCGAAGCTCGGGCCGAGCAGCTTGGCGAGCGCGGCGGCGAGCGCGACGCCGAGCACCGCGGCGAGGAACACCACCGGCCCGCGCCGTTCGCGCAGCAGCCAGACGACGACGCCGGCGACGACCCCCAGCCCCAGCGCGAGGAACCCGAAGACGGCCAGGTCGTCGAAACGGTGCCAGCTCTCCAGCTCCAGGGCGCCCTGGGTGCCGTCGGCGGCGACGATGCGCACCCGCTCCGCGGGCGCGAGCCGCGACCACACGAAGGCGAGCGGGAAGCTCAGCACGGTGAGGACGCCGACCACGCTGACGGCGGGCAGCAGGTCGGCCTTCACGACGACGCGCGGCCGCCGTTCGCGGAACAGCACGGGCACCGACCACGGACCGGCCACGGCCGACGGCCGGTGCGCGGGCCCCGACGACTCACTCACCCGGACTCCCTCCTGCGACTGTGCCACCGAGCGTAACCGGTCGACGCGGGCCGGGCGGCAACCGGCGCCCGTGTCCCCGGCGCCCCGGCAGAGCCGCGACGAACGATCCGGTTCGTCGACCCCTCAGCCGCTCGCCGTGTCGCCGTGCCGGCTGCAGCGGGCGGTCCAGCCGAGCGGGCTGACCTGGACCACCAGCCGGCGCGCGCAGAACGTGCAGTACCGCGGCGGCTCCAGCGCCGTCCGGGGGTTGTGGCACGCCGGGTGGTCCGCACCACCCGGCGCCGCTTGTCCACAGTGGACGCAAAAGGCGGGTGCGTCAGAGGCTGTCACTGAGGGCCTTGATGGGCATCTTGAGCTCGTCCAGCATCTCCAGGTCCGCCGAAGCCGGGCGGCCCAGGTTGGTCAGGTAGTTGCCGACGATGATCGCGTTGATCCCGCCGAGCATGCCCTGCTCCGCGCCGAGGTCGCCCAGGGTCAGCTCGCGGCCGCCGGCGAAGCGCAGCATCGTGCGCGGCATCGCGAGCCGGAACGCCGCGACCGTCCGCAGCGCGTCCTTGCCCTCGACGATCTCGTAGTGCTCGTACGGCGTGCCGGGCTGCGGGATCAGGAAGTTCATCGGCACCTCGTGCGGGTTCAGCTCGGCCAGCTGCACGGCGAACTCCGCGCGCTGCTCGACCGTCTCCCCCATGCCGATGATGCCGCCGCAGCAGACCTCCATGCCCGCGTCGGCGACCATGCGCAGGGTGTCCCAGCGCTCCTCCCACGTGTGCGTCGTGACCACCGACGGGAAGTGCGAGCGCGCGGTCTCGAGGTTGTGGTTGTAGCGGTGGACGCCCATGTCGACGAGCTCGTCGACCTGCTCCTGCGTCAGCATGCCCAGCGAGCAGGCGATCTGGATGTCGTTGCCGTCCTCGCGGATGGCCTTGACGCCCTCGCGGACCTGCGAGAGCAGCCGCTTGTCCGGACCGCGGACGGCGGCGACGATGCAGAACTCCGTCGCGCCGGTTTCGGCGGTCTGCCGGGCGGCCTTGACCAGGTTCGGGATGTCGAGCCACGCCGAGCGCACCGGTGTCGGGAAGCGGCCGGACTGGGAGCAGAAGTGGCAGTCCTCGGGGCAGCCGCCGGTCTTGAGGCTGATGATGCCCTCGACCTCGACCTCGGGGCCGCACCAGCGCATCCGCACCTCGTGGGCGAGGGCGAGCAGGTCGGGCAGCCGCTCGTCGGGCAGCCGCAGCACGTCGAGGACCTGCTGCTCCTCGAGGCCGGCGCCGGTTTCGAGGACCTGTTCGCGCGCGAGGGCGAGCACGTCTTCCGGGGGCTCCGGGCGGAGCCCCCGCCCCGGGGCGGAGGCCCGGCTGTCACTGACGTCTGTGTCGGGGACTGCGGTCACGGCGGCTCCTTGGTCGAGGTGGTGCGGCAAGCGTCCCTCATCGTGCACGAAGCCGCGTCGAGGGGACAGCGACGCAGGTCACTTCCCGGCCGACGCCCATCCCGCGAAGAGTTCCGGGTCGAATTCGCCGCCGAACCACGGCGAGAGCCCCGCCCGGGCCGCGGCCAGGAAGTCCTCGCGGGAGGACTGGCCGATGTCCGCGGGGAGCACGCCGAGCAGCGGGGCCCCGGCCGCGACCGGCAGGTCTTCGAGGTTGGACAGCGCCGCGAGGTCCGGTTCGGCGGGCCACGCGCCGATGATCACCCCGGCGACGGTGAGCCCGCGCCTGGTGGCGACCTCGGCGGTGAGCGCGGTGGCGTTGAGCGTCCCGAGGCCGGCTTCGGCCACGATGATGACGAGCGACCCGAGCGACCAGGCGACGTCGGCGAGGCTGGCGCCGGTGCCGTTGAAGCGCACCAGCAGCCCGCCCGCGCCTTCGATCAGGGTGAGGTCGTGCCCGGTGTCCAGGTCCGACGCGGCCTGGGCGATCTCGCCGGGGTCGAGCGCCGGGAGGCCGCTGCGGCGGGCCGCGGCCTCCGGCGACAACGGGTCCGGGTACCGGCGCAGCTCGCGCGTCGTCACCTCGGGCCCGGCGAGCCGGACGACGTCCTGCAGGTCACCGGGCTCATCGGGGCGGACACCGGTCTGGGCCGGTTTCAGCACCGCCGCCCGCTGCCCGCCGGCCACCGCCAGGGCCGCGATCGCCGCCGTGGTGATCGTCTTGCCGACCCCGGTCCCGGTCCCCGTCATCACCAGCATCGTCACGACCAATCAAGATAGTGACCCCGGCTGACGGGCGACGACCGGGTCAGGCCGGGCAGAACGCGTCCCCGGCCGGGCGCACCCCCTCGGCGAGGTAGCGGGCCACCGCGGCGTTCGCGCAGGCGTTGGTGCCGAACAGGTAGGCGCGGTGCCCGCCCTGGTCGACCGTCAGCAGCTCGGCCCGGTGCCCCAGCGCCGCGCGCATTTCGACGCCGCCCGGGTAGTCGGTGCCGTTGTCGCGCAGGTTCTGCACCATGAGGATGTTCGACGGGCCGCGGTCGGTGATGCGCACCTGCGGCTCGGTCTTCTGCGCCGGCCAGAACGCGCAGGCCCAGACGTTCGCCGCGGCCGCGCCCAGCATCGGGTAGCGGGCCCGGTCCTCGGCCACCGCGTGCCGGTAGACCTCGACGTCTTTCGGCCAGCCGTCCATGTTGCAGACGATCGCCAGCAGCCCGGAGAAGTCGAACCCGGGCGGCAGCGGCGGCCGCGCGATGGTGCCGTTGCCGGCCTGCTGCCAGACCTGGGCGAGCAGCGGGAAGGTCGCGTCCGACTGGGTGAGGGCCTCGTTGATCCAGCGGAAGGTGGCGCCGTCGACGGTCTCGACCGGCGTCTGGTCGAGCTTCGCGGCGAGCGCGAAGTACTTGGCCTTCACCGCTTCCGGCGTGCTGCCGAGGCCGTAGGTCGCGTCCTGGGCGGCGGCCCAGGCGGCGAAGTCGGGGAAGTGCTTCTCGAAGCCCGAAGCGAACCGGCGCGACCAGGTGTAGTCGAGGCCGCCCGGCCCGGTCGAGCTGTCCAGCACCACCCGATCGGTGCGGTGCGGGTACATCGTCGCGTAGGTCGCGCCGAGGAAGGCCCCGAACGAGTAGCCGAGGAAGGAGATCCGCCGTTCGCCGAGGGCCGCCCGGATCCCGTCGAGGTCACGCGCGACGTTCCGGACGGTGATGTGCGGCAGCAGCGGGGCCGACGGCGCGGCCGCGCAGCCCTCGGCGTTCTGGCGGGCCACCGCGGCCTGGGTGTCGACGCCCGCGTCCGTCACGGCGTAGGCGGGCGGGATCATGAACGTCACGGGCAGGTCGCACGTCACCCGGGTGCTGTTGCCCGCCCCGCGCGGGTCGAAGGCGATCAGGTCGTAGGTGTCCCGCACGGCCTGTGGCAGGCCCAGGGCCAGCAGCTGCAGCGGCAGGGCGAGCTGGGAGTCGCCCTGCGATCCCGGGTTCAGGACGAGCACGCCGCGGCGCTTGGCCGGATCGGCGGACGGCAGCCGGGAGAACGCGAGGGTGACCTTCTCCCCCGACGGCCGGGCGTAGTCCAGCGGCGCGCTCATCGTCGTGCACTGCAGCCCCTGGTCCGGCTCGGGCACGCCGGCGCAGGGCTGCCACGTGAGTGCCGTGCCGGCCGTCGAGGCGACGGCCGGCACGGCGGGAAACGCGGTGGCCGCGGCCAGCACGGCCACGGCGAGCACCCGGAAACGTCTGGAATGCGACATGGACTGGCCATCCCCCTTCGGCGCGACGGCGCGCGGGCCGCATCCCGTGTGCCGCGTGAACGCCGGAGACTCGCATGCCGGGCCGGACCCGGGAACCGCCGTTCGGGCTACTGCCCGGCGGCGACGAACGTGCGCGCCTCCCCGTCGAGTAGGTGCACGCTCGCCGCCCCGACGTCGAAGTACATGCCGGTCAGCTGGAGTTTCCCGGCCGTCTCGGCCGCCGCGACCAGCGGATACTCCCGCAGGTGCGCGAGCTGTTGCAGAACGTTGTGCAGGGCCAGCCGGTCGGCGTCGCGAGCGGGCCGGACGCCGTCGACGGTGAGCGCGCCGGACCGCCGCGTGCTCGGCCCGACGTGCCGCAGCCAGTCGCCCAGCGGCCCGTTCGGCGCACCGTCGGTGACGGCTTTCATTGCGCCACAGGAGGAATGCCCGCAGACGACGATCTCCGACACCCCGAGCACGCCGACCGCGAACTCGATCGACGCGTTCATCGACGGGTCGGCTTGCCCGGGCGGGACGAGGTTCCCGATGTTGCGGATGGTGAAGAGGTCTCCGGGGCCGCTCGTGGTGATGAGATTGGGCACGATGCGAGAATCGCCGCACGTGATGAACAGCGTGCGCGGCCGCTGGCCGTCCGCGAGCCCGGAAAGCGTGTCCTTGAGCAGCGGCGCGGCCCGGCGGTGGAACTCCGTGGCCCCGCGGCGGGTCTGCTGGGCCGGGATGTCGACCCCTTCCGCCGCCTGCCACTCCGACCACGGGGCCAGCCAGCGCGGCACCGCCCGGCTCGCGGCGAGCCGGGACCGCGTCGGGCGGCCCGCCTTGCCTTCGCCGAACCACGGGTGGCCGACCTCGTCGACCTCCACCGTGCCGCCGGCGCGCTCGTGCGCCTGCTGCCAGGTGTGCAGGCTTTCGAACGCGGCGTGGTCGAGGTAGTCGACGACCAGCTCCAGCCGCACGGTCACCCCGCCCGGGATGCTCCCGAGCACCTTCGACAGCCGCGGCACCGACAGGAACGTCAGGACGCCTTCGACGACGACGCGCCAGTTGTCGCCCTCGCGCCCGGTGCTTTCCCTTTCGATGTGGATGCCCGACCAGACCGTGCGGCGCAGCATCAGCACCACCGCCAGCCCGATGCCGGCCAGCACGCCGGTGAGCAGGTCGAAGACGACGACCCCGCCGAGGGTGAGCAGGTACACCGGCAGGTCGCCGTGCGCGAGCACGGTCTTCATGTGCCCGGGGTTGACCAGCTTCGCGCCGACGTGCACCAGCAGCCCGGCCAGCGCGGCCAGCGGGATGCTTTCGATCAGCCCGGCGAGCAGGACGACGAACAGCAGCACCCAGACGCCGTGCAGCACCGCCGAGACGCGGGTCTTCGCGCCGGAGGCGACGTTGGTGGAGCTGCGGACGATGACGCCGGTGACGGGCAACCCGCCCAGCGCGCCGGAGATCATGTTGGCGGTGCCCTGGCCGACCAGCTCACGGTCGAGGTTGGCGCGCGGCCCGGTGTGCATCCGGTCGACCGCGACCGCCGAGAGCAGGCTCTCCACGCTGGCGATCAGCGCGATCGTCACCACGGCGAGGGCGAACCCGCCCCAGCCGTCCGGCAGCTGCGGGACGAGGTGGATGTTCAGCAGGTCGCCGGGCAGGTCGACGCGCGGGAGCGTCATCCCGAAAGCGACCGACACCACCGTGGCCACCGCGATCGCGGCGAGCGGCCCCGGCACCTTGCGGACGGCGGACGGCAGCTTCGGCCAGACGAGCAGGATGGCGATGGTGATCAGGCCGACGATGGTCGCGGCGTCGTGGTGGGCGACGATCTGGGCGGGCAGCTCGGCGACGTTCTCCACGGCCGAGCTCTGGGCTTTGCCGCCGAGGATGACGTGCAGCTGGCCGAGCACGATCGTGACGCCGATACCGGCCAGCATGCCGTGCACGATCGCCGGCGAGATGGCCAGCGCCGCGCGCGCGATGCGGCTCAGCCCCAGCAGGATCTGGCACGCGCCGGCGGCGACGGTGATCGCGCAGGTGACGGCCCACCCGAACGTCTGGATGGTTTCGGCCATGACCACGGTCAGGCCGGCGGCGGGCCCGCTCACTTGCAGCGCGGAGCCGCCGAGCGCGCCGGCGACGATGCCGCCGACGACGGCGGCCACCAGCCCGGCGGCGACCGGGGCGCCCGAAGCGAGGGCGATGCCCAGGGACAGGGGAACGGCTACGAGGAAGACGACCAGTGAGGCCGGCAGGTCGTGGCGGAGCACGGCGAGGGGTCTCATGATCGCCATGCAACCGGAAATCGAGTGAAATGTCCGCTATGTTCCACCCATTCGAGTGAACAACTGGCGATATTTCACCCTTTTGTCACAAATCGGACATTGCGTTAACACCCTGGTAACTCGCCAATTTCTGTCACGCGACAGATAAATTCGGGGCCATACAACGGTTTTCGCCGCGGGTACGGCGAAGGCCGCCTCCGGAGCACGGGTGCCCGGAAGCGGCCTTCGCGATTCAGTGTTCCAGCGCCCCCGCGGGGACGAACCGGCGCGCGCCTTCGTCCAAAAGGGACACTTGCGCGGCGCCGACGTCGAAGTACATCCCGGTCAGCCGCAGCGCACCCCGCTCCAGGGCCGCCGCCACCACCGGGTAACCGCGCAGGATCTCCAGCTGCTGCACGACGTTCTGCAGCGCGAGCTGGTCGGCCTCCGCGGCGGGCCGCTCGCCGCCGAGCAGCAGGGGTGCCTCGCGGCTGCGGCGCCGGAGCGTCGCTTCGCCGTGGCGCAGCCAGCTGCCGAGCTGGTCGAGCCCGTCCGGCGCCTGGCCGAGCAGCGCCTTCATCGCGCCGCAGCCGGAATGCCCGCACACCACGATCTCGGCGACCTCGAGCACGCCGACGGCGTACTCGATCGCCGCGCCGACCGAGGAGTCGGTGCCGCCGGCCGGGGGCACGAGGTTGCCGATGTTCCGCACGGTGAACAGGTCGCCCGGTCCGCTGGTGGTGATCAGGTTCGGCACGATCCGCGCGTCGCCGCAGGTGATGAACAGCGTGTGCGGCTGCTGGCCGTGCGCCAGCCCGTCCCACGTCTCGCGCAGCAGGGGCGCGGTGCGGCGCTGGAACTCCGAAGCACCGCGGCACAACAGCGAGCTGGCGGTGCGCTGGGCGGGCAGCACGACGTGCTCGGCCTGCCACTGCGACCACGGCGCGAGCCACCGCGGCACGACGCGCGCGGCGACGCTGCGGCGCACGGTCGGCTTCCCCGAGCGGCCGCGGGCGAACCACGGGTGCCCGATCTCGTCGACCGTGACGCACCCCGCGTGCGCCTGCTGCCAGCCGCGCAGGCAGTCGAACGCGGCGTGGTCGAGGAAGTCGACGTGCAGTTCGAGGGTGACCTCGGCGTGCGGTGGCACTTCGGCGAGCACGCGGGTCAGCCGCGGCACGGACAGGAACGTCAGCGCGCCTTCGATGACGACGCGGTGGCGGTCGCCGTCCCGCTCGACGTGGATCCCGGAAAAGATCATGCGCCGCAGCATCAGCGCGAGCGCGAACAGGACCCCCGCCGCGACACCGGTGAGCAGGTTGACGGCCACGGCGCCGGCCAGGGTGACGGCGTACACCGGCAGGTCGCCGTGGCGCCGGACCTCCTTGAGCGCCGGGAGGTTGACCAGCTTCGTCCCGACGTACACCAGCAGCGCGGCCAGCGCCGCCAGCGGGATCAGCCGCAGCACGCCGGTGAGCAGCAGGCAGGCGGCGAGGATCCAGGCGCAGTGCAGCATCGCCGACGCCCGGGTGCGCGCGCCGGCTTCGTAGTTGGTCATGCTGCGCACGATGACGCCGGTGACCGGGAACCCGCCGAGCGCGCCGGCGGCGACGTTCGCCGCGCCCTGCCCGACGAGTTCGCGGTCGAGGTCGCTGCGCGGGCCGCCGCGGCGCTTGTCCACCGAGACGGCGGACAGCAGGCTCTCCAGGCCGGCGATGAGCGCGATGGTGACCGCGGCGGTGGCGAAGCTGCCCCAGCCGCCGCCGGGCAGCTGCGGCACGATGTGCAGGGCGGGCAGCCCGGCCGGGAGGTCGACGCGCGGCAGGTTCATGCCGGTCAGGACGGACAGGCCGGTGGCCAGCGTGACGGCGGCCAGGGGCGCGGGCACCCGGCGGACGGCTTTCGGCAGCCGCGGCCAGGCCAGCAGGACGCCGAGGGTGACGATGCCGACCAGCACGGCTTGGTCGTGGTGCGCGGCGACCTGCCCGGGCAGCGCCAGGACGTTGGCCGGTGCGGAACCCTGTGCCGAGCCGCCGAGGACGACGTGCAGCTGGCCCAGCACGAGCGTGACGCCGATGCCGGCGAGCAGGCCGTGCACGATCGCCGGTGACACGGCGAGCGCGGCGCGGGCGGCCCTGGTGAGGCCGAAGAGGATCTGGAGCAGGCCCGCGGCGACGGTGATCGCGCAGGTGGCGCGCCAGCCGTGGGTGGCGATCGTGTCGGCCACCACCATGGTGAGGGCGGCGGACGGGCCGCTGACCTGCAGCGGCGATCCGCCGAAGAGACTCGCGACCAGCCCGCCGACGACGGCGGAGATCAGGCCGGAGAGCAGCGGCGCCCCGGCGGCGAAGGCCACGCCGAGGGACAGGGGGACGGCGACGAGGAAGACGACGATCGACGCCAGGAAATCGTGCTTGAGGTTCTCCAGGTGCGGGACGGCGGGCTTCGGGGGTCCGGTGTCGTGTTCGCCACGAACGATCTCGATCATGGGGGCAGGATCGCCGAAACCGCGCGAAAAGTCCGCTACGCAAGCATTTCTCGCGTTCGCCCGGGTACAGCATGGACCGGCGGACGCCGGGTCGTCACACTTACCACCTCCGCCGTTCGCGTGGTTTGGATCTTGCCCGGCCACACAGCGCGACGATGAGGCATCTTCGGGTCTCGGTGTGCCGGTGGTCACACCCGATGTGCTGAATTCAGGCCTTTTCGGCGGCCGCGAGCATCGCCCGGGTGACCACGGCGAGGTCGTCGTCAGTCGAAACGTAGGGCGGCATGGCGTACACGAGGTCGCGGAACGGCCGCAGCCAGGCGCCGTGCGCGGTGACGACCTCGGTGGCGACGGCCATGTCGACGGGGTGGTCGAGCTGCAGCACGCCGATCCCGCCCAGCACCCGCACATCGGTGACCGCGGGCAGATCGCGCGCCGGGGCCAGCCCGTCGAGCAGGGCCTTCTCGATCCGGGTGACGTCGTCGCGCCACCGGCCGCCGGCGAGCAGGCCGAGCGAGGCGTTGGCGACGGCGGAGGCGAGCGGGTTGCCCATGAAGGTGGGACCGTGCGCGAGAACGGGCAGTTCGCCGCGCGCGATCCCGGCGGCGACCTCCGGCGTGCACAGGGCGGCGGCCATGCTGAGGTAGCCCCCGGTGAGCGCCTTGCCGACGCACAGGACATCCGGCGTGACCCCCGCGTGCTCGGCGGCGAACAGCGCACCGGTGCGGCCGAAGCCGGTGGCGATCTCGTCGAAGACGAGGAGCACGTCGTGCGCCGCGGTGAGCTCCCGCAGGGCCCGCAGGTAGGCGGGGTGGTGGAACCGCATCCCCCCGGCCCCCTGCACGACGGGTTCGACGATCACGGCGGCGAGTTCGTCCCGGTGCCGCTCGATCCCAGCGGCCAATATGTCCACATAGGACGGATCGGGCGGGGTGTCGAAACCGGACGGCGGCGCGGGCACGAAGACCTGTTCGGGCAGGACACCGCGCCACAGCGAGTGCATGCCGCCGTCGGGGTCGCAGACGCTCATCGGGGTGAAGGTGTCCCCGTGGTAGCCACCCCGCCAGGTGAGCAGCTTCTGTTTGCCGGTCCGCCCGCGAGAACGCTGGTACTGCAGGCACATCTTCGCGGCGACTTCGACCGAGACGGAGCCGGAGTCGCAGAGGAAGACGTGTTCGAGCTCCTCGGGACTGAGGTCGACGAGGGTCTTGGCGAGGGTGATGGCGGGTTCGTGGGTGAGGCCCCCGAACATGACGTGGCTCATCCGCCCGGCCTGCTCGGCGAGGGCGGCGTCGAGCACGGGGTGCCGGTAGCCGTGAATGGCCGACCACCACGAGGACATGCCATCGACGAGCTCCCGCCCGTCGGCGAGCGTCAGCCGGACGCCACTGGCTTCGGTGACCAGCAGCGAAGGCACCTTGGCCGGCATGGGGGCGTAGGGGTGCCAGACGTGCCGGGCGTCGAGGGCGAGCAGGTCGGCGGAGTCCATCCGCCGACCCTACGACACTTTCGGGACCCTTTACCGAGGGCGTGGGGGTCGCCTCCGACGTCGCATCGGCCTCACAACCGGACCGGCAGCGTCTCCAAGCCGTGGACCAGCGAGCTCGGCCGGTACACCAGCTCGTCGGGCTTGGCGTCCAACGCGATGTCCGGGAACCGTTCCAGCAACCCGCCCAGTGCGATCTCCGCCTCGAGCCGGGCCAGGGGCGCGCCCACGCAGTAGTGGATCCCGTGCCCGAACGCCAGGTGCCCGCCGGCCGCGCGCGTGATGTCCAGCTTGTCCGGCTCCGGGTACCGCTCCGCGTCGCGGTTCGCGCCCAGCAGGGAAACCAGGACGAACTCGCCCTCCGGGATCGTCGTGCCGCCCACTTCCACCGGCTCGGCCGTGAACCGCAGCGTCGCCAGGTGGATCGGGCCGTCGAAGCGCAGGAACTCCTCCACCGCGCCCGGCAGCAGCTCCGGCTCCGCGCGCAGGCGGGCCAGCTGCTCCGGCTCGCGCAGCAGGGCCAGCACGCCGTTGGCGATCAGGTTGACCGTCGTCTCGTGGCCCGCCACCAGCAGCAGGAACGCCATCGACACGAGTTCGGGCTCGGACAGCGAATCGCCGTCGTCGCTCGCGTGCACCAGGTCCGACAGCAGGTCCTCGGCCGGCTCGGCGCGCTTCTGGGCGATCAGGCCGGTCAGGTAGGCGAACATGCTCCCCGCCGCGGCCTGCATCTCCTCCGGGCGCGCCGCCGCGCTCAGCAGCGTCTTGGACCAGCCGGAAAACTCCGTGCGGTCTTCTTCGCGCACCCCGAGCAGCTCGCAGATCACCGTGATCGGCAGCGGCGCGGCGAACGACGCCACCAGGTCGACCCGCTCCCTCCCGGCCAGCGCATCGAGCAGCTGCGCGGTGATCTCCTCGACCCGCGGCCGCAGCCGGGCCACCGTGCGCGCGGTGAACGCCTTGTTCACCAGTTTTCGCAGCCGCGTGTGGTCCGGCGGGTCGGAGTTGAGCATGTGCTGGCTGAGGTCCGCCCCGAAGGCGGTCATCCGGGCCTCCGGCGGCAGCTTCGCCTCGAACAGTTCGCGGATGCCCACGCTGTTCTTCAGCAGCCGCGGATCGGCCAGCAGCGCCCGCGCCTCCGCGAACCCGGTGACCAGGTAGCACGGCAGGCCCCGCGGTGGCAGCCGTACCCGGCGCACGGAGCCGCTCCCGCGCAGCATTTCCGCGAACAGGTGCGCGTCCTGGGCGAAGTCGTCCGCCACCTCGAGGATTTCGTCGCTGGTCACGTCAGCCCCCAAACTCACCGCGTCAGCGTTCGGCGAGTGCCGCCACGACGCGCTCGGTCACGTCCTGCCAGTATGCCCGCTGTTCCTCGCGTTCTTCCGCGCCCGCAAGCCTTTCTTGGTGGAACCTCAGCGTCGTCTTCGCCCCCGAGCCGCTCAGCCGCACCTGCACGGTGGAGTCGTGGTCCCAGTCGCTCGGCCGCCAGGTGAGCCGCACCCGGTCGCCGTCGACGAAGCTGCGGATCTCGCCGACCGTGCCGTTCTCGGTTTCGTACTCCGCGCCCGCTTCCCGGGGCAGCTCGACACCGGGGCCGAGCCAGATCGCGACGCCGTCCCGGCTGACCAGGAAGTCCCACACCGCCCCGGCGGGGTACGGCAAGGTGCGCGAAACGCCGATGTTCCACCCCACATCGGCCGTCTTCCCCACTGAAGAAGTCATGTCCTCATCCTCGCACCGGGTACGACAAAACCGGCGGGCGGCCTGGGTGGAGGATGGGAACCCGTGCGCTACCGCCCGATCTCCCCCGCCGTCCTCGCCGGCGAACTCACCGACCGCATCGACGCGCTCGGCGGGCCGCGGCTCGCGGTGGCCGTCGACGGCGCGGCGGGCGCGACCGAGACCGCGCAACTCGCCGACGCCCTGGTCGATCCGCTGCGCCTGCGCGGCCGCGCGACCCTGCGCGTGTCGGCCCGCGACTTCCTGCGCCCCGCGTCGCTGCGCTTCGAGCACGGCCGCACGAACCCCGACGCCCGCTACACCGATTGGCTCGACCTCGGCGCCCTCCGCCGCGAAGTCCTGGAGCCGCTGAAGGGTTCCGGCGAAGTCCTGCCGTCGCTGTGGGACGCCGAACGCGACCGCGCGACCCGCGCCGAGCGGGTGCCGCTGCCCGAAGGCGCGGTCGTGCTCCTCGACGGCGAGCTGCTCCTCGGCGCCGGGCTGGCCTTCGACCTGGCCGTGCACCTGTGGCTCTCCCCCGCCGCCCTGCGCCGCCGCGTGCCGGACGCCTGGGCGGTGCCGGCCTACGAGCGCTACGAGGAGGAGGTGGACCCCGGTTCGCTCGCCGACGTCGTCGTGCGCGTCGACGATCCCCGGCACCCGGCGCTGTACCTGCCTTAGCGGACGACCTGCCTCAGCGGACGACGGCCACCGGATCGCCGTCCAGCAGGCCGGACAGCCGGTCCGCCATGACGTCCCAGCGCCAGTTCGCCGTCACCCACGCCCGCCCGGCCTCGCCCATCCGGCGCGCGCGCACCGGGTCGGCCAGCAGGCTGGCCAGGGTCTCGCTCAGCTGGCCGACGTCCCGGCCCTCGACGACGTGCCCGGTGACCTCGTCCAGCACCGTCTCGGGCGCCCCGCCGGAGTTGCCGGCGACGACCGGCAGCCCGGTCGCCGAGGCTTCCAGGTAGACGATGCCGAGCCCTTCGACGTCGAGGCCCTTGCCGCGCGTGCGCGCGGGCATCGCGAAGACGTCGCCCGCGGCGTAGTGCGCCGGCAGCTCGGCCCACGGCACCGACCCGGTGAGCACGACGTCGCGCTCCAGGCCCAGCCCGGTGACCAGTTCGGAGAGCTTCTTGCGGTACGGGCCGCCGCCCACGATCAGCAGCGCCGCGTCCGGGACGCGCTCGCGGATCGACGGCAGGGCACGGATCAGCTGGTCCTGGCCCTTGCGCGGGACCAGCCGCGACACGCAGACGACGGTCGGCCGGTCGCCGAGGCCGTGCCGGGCGCGGATCTCCGCGCGCCCGGCCGGATCGGGCCGGTACACCCCGGTGTCGACCCCGGACGGCAGCAGCTCCAGCCCGGCCATGGCCCCGAAAGCCGCGGCGAACCGGCTTCGGGTGTACCGGCTGACGTAGGTGACGACGTCGGTGGTGTCGCCGATGCGCCGCAGCGCCTGCCGCGAGGCCGGGAGCATCGACCAGCCGACCTCGTGCCCGTGCGTCGACGCGACGACGCGGCGCGCCCCGGCCCGCCGCAGCGGGTGTCCCAGCAACGCGAGCGGCGCCGCCGCCCCGAACCAGACGGCTTCGCAGTCCCGCGCGCGCATGATCTGCTTCGCCCGGCGGAGCACGTCCGGCGTCGGCAGCATCAGCGACGTCGGGTGCCGGACGACCTCGAACGGCGCCTCGGCGTCGAACTCCTCGTGCGACCCGGTCCGCGACTCCCACGAAGGCGCGTAGACGACCAGGTCGTCCGCCGGCAGCCGGGTGGCGAGGGAGTTCAGGTAGTTCTGGATCCCCCCGGGCCGGGGTGGGAAGTCGTTGGTCACGAGCAGGGTCTTGAGCACGCCCCAAAGGCTAGCCAGCCACGACGGAGGGGCGGCACCGCGTGTGCGGTACCGCCCCTCCGGGGGTTCACTGCCCGTGGGTCACGCCGTCGGGCGGCGCGCTCCCGAGTACTGGCTCTGCAGCGGCGAGATCTTCACGACGTCACCGGTGTCGGGCGCGTGCACCATCTTGCCGTCGCCGATGTACATGCCGACGTGCGAAACCGGCGAGTAGAAGAACACGAGGTCGCCCGGCTGGAGCTGGTCCCGCGGCACCGCGGTGCCGAAGGTCGACTGCTCGCGGCTGGTCCGCGGGATGGTCAGCCCGGCCTGCCGGTACGCCCACGACGTCAGTCCCGAACAGTCGAAGTTGCTCGGGCCGGTGGCGCCGTACACGTACGGGCTGCCGAGCTTGCTCAGCGCGGCGTTGACCGCCGCCTGGGCGGCCGCGGTCGGGGCCTTGATGTTGGTGGGCGCGGCCCCGCCACGGTCCTTCTGGGCCGCCTTGTCCGACGTGCTGAGGTTCTTGTTGGCCGCCTCGAGCTGGTCGATCTGGTCCTGCAGCGTCTTCTGCTTGGCCTCGATGTCCTGGGTCAGCTTGGCCGCGGCGTCCCGCGCGTCCTGCGCGCGCTTCGCGGCGTCGCTGGCCTTGGCGGCCGCGTCGGTGGCCTGGCGGACGGCGCCGGTGAGGTTGCCCATCGCGGCGTTCTTGCCGGTCGCGAGCACCTCGAGCGCCGCGGAGCGGTCGAGGAAGTCCTGGGTGGACGTGCCCGCCAGCAGCGCCGACAGCTTGTTCAGCTGCACACCGCTGGTGAACGACGCACCGGCGAACTTGTCGACCTCGGTCTGGTACTTCTTCTGGCTCTCGGACGCCTGGACGGCCTGCTGCTTGGCCGCGGTGACGTCGGCGTTGGCCTTGTCGAGCTCGCCCTGCTTCTTCTTCAGGTCGTCCTTGGCCGACAGCAGGTCTTCGTTGAGCTTCTCGGCCTGGGCCGCGAGGTCGCGGTACTTGGCGAGGGCGTCGGAGCCGGTGGGTGGGGTCTGGAGCACGGGGACGGGGGCGGCGGTGGCCATCGGTTGGGCCACGGTGACGAGAGTGATCACCGAGGCCGCCGCGAGGGCACCTGAAACCACGCGCCTGAGGGAATGCGACTGCACGGTCGCGCGGGTCTCCTTTGCGTCTCGGCCGCCGACGGGGACCGGGGCACGAAGAGGTCGGGGATTCCTCTTCACCGCTGTCCCGCCGCCACTCGCTCGAACCGTGCGCTTTTGACATGCAAGAGCCGCAACAGGTGAAGCACGTGGTGGTGGTTCCGGTTCCCAGCTTCCCGACAAAGCTGCGTCCGGCGGCGATCCCGCGTCGCCGCCTCATCGACGGCCGGGGGCCACGAGATCTCGGACAGGTTACGAAAAGACCGCGACCGCGTCCACCACCTCTCCGCCAAAAACTCTGCGTGACGCTCCTGAACACCATCGGACCAGGGCGGGAGGAAAGGTGTGATGGCGGTTACACGCTGGGGTTTCTCCGGAGGGCTTTTCGACTACCGACCGTTCACCGATTCAATCGACCATTCGGCGCGCCGCCACGAAACGGTCGAAAAGTCACGCCGTGCGCCGGATCGGTTCTTCGACGAGCCGCAGCCGCGGCACCATCCCGGCTTCGGCCAGCGCGTCCACCGCGCGCCGCTCGTCGGCGTCCCACACCACGGCGGGTGGCGCGCCGAGCAGCACGCTCACCACGCAGTCGTGGCACGAGATGCCGCGCACCACGCAGCGGTCGCAGTCGACCACCAGGTTCTCGATGTCCGAAACGGAGATGTGCGAGACGTCCACGGGGGACAGCTCGGGGGTGCCGGTCATGTGGTCCTCCTCACGTCGGTGACTGACTGAGGAGGACGGTAGGCGCCACCACCGACAATTTCCGGCGTCAGACCCGCGAAAGGCGGCTGACCAGCACCGATGACGGCGCCGGGTGGGCGCCGCGGCCGCGCACCGAGTCCGCGACGGCGCGGTCCGACGTCGCGACGACCATCGGCCGCCCCGCGGGCTCGGCCGCGACGAGGTTGCGGATGACGTCGTCGGCCAGCACCCCGCGGTCGGAGAACAGCACCCGCACCCCGCGCGGCACCGAGGCCGGGACGGAGAGCACGCCGGCACCGTCGAAGACGACGGTGACCTCGGCGGACGTGCGCGCGGCCAGCGCCGACAGCTGGTGGATCAGCCGGTCGCGCTGGTCGGCGAGGGCGAGCTCCGGGTAGCCGGTTTTGGTGACGTTGTAGCCGTCGACGATCAGGTGCACGTTGGGCAGCGCCAGGTAGCGGTCCAGGGTGGACACGTCGGCGATCTTGCCGCCCTGGCCGGTGCCGGAACTGGCGCCGCGGACCATGTCCGCCGGGCGGGCGCCACGCGCGCCGAGGGCGAGCTCGCGGCGCAGACCGGTGACGGCGCCGTCGATGGTGTCGATGAGCAGCGCGAGCCGCACCTCGTCGGCCTGCCGGGCCTCCCGCGCGGACTGGCGGGCGATCTCGGCGTCGGCGACCGCGCGTTCGGCACGGGCGCGTTCGCCGGCGACGCGCTGGCGTTCGCGCTCGAGCTGGGCGGTCAGGGCGGCGATCTCGTCGTTGCGGGCGGCGGAGCCGCGTTCGGCCTCGGCGGACGCCGCCTCGGCCGCGTCCCTGGCCTGACGCAGCTGGACGCCTTGTTCGCGAAGGCGTTTCAGCAGCTTCTCGACTTCGCCCTCGCGCTCACCGCGGGCGTTTTCGGCGGCTTCTTTCGCCTCGGCGAGTTCGGCGCGGACCTGGGCGAGTTCGGCTTCGAGCCGCTGGCTGCGGGCGAGCGCGGCGTCGCGTTCGGCGCGCAGGGCGTTTTCCTCGGCGTTCCGGGCGACCAGCCGGACCCGCCCGGTGGCCCCGGACTCGCCGAGCAGGACCGCGGCGGCCGCGGCCGCGACGGAGTCGAGGGCGTTGGGGTCGAGGGCGTCGGTGCGGTGCTCGCGCAGCCACTCGATGACGGCGGTCCGGAACTGGGACGAGTCGGCCAGGGCCGCGAGCAGGGCGGCGCCGCCGAGCTTGGCGCGCTTGGCCGGGGCGAACTTGGCGACCGGCCGCAGCTGCCGGGGCACGTCGGTGGCGGGCAGCTTGGCGACGGCGGCCGCGGCGAGCTCGGCGATGCGGTCGCGCACCGGTTCGGGCAGCGCGGGCCAGGTGGCCGGTTCGGGATGTCCGGCCTGGTCAGCGGCCTCCTCGGCCGGCTCGGGGCGCGACGCGACACCCGAGGGACCGACGGGGTCCCCCGGCGGCTCCGGCACGAGCGGCTGCGGGTGCATTGGTCCAGGGTAGGCCCCGCTCCCGCATCCCGCCCCGCGCACCACACGGACCGGCGGCGCGCCGAAACTGTCGGTGGTCACGCCTACAGTCGCGCCCATGCGTTCGGTCCAGGCTCAGCTCGCGTTCGACGAGCTCGGAACTCCCTTGCGGGACACCACTTTCGTCGTCTTCGACCTCGAAACGACCGGGGCCCCGCCGGGGCCGTCCGGGATCACCGAGATCGGCGCGGTGAAGGTGCGCGGGGGCGAGGTGCTGGGCGAGTTCGCCACGCTGGTGAACCCGGGCGCACCGATCCCGCCGCAGATCGTCTCACTGACCGGGATCACCCAGGCCATGGTCTACGACGCCCCGCCGATCGAGGAGGTGCTGCCGGCGTTCCTGGAGTTCGTCGGGGGTGCGGTGCTGGTGGCGCACAACTCCGGCTTCGACACCTCGCACATGCGGGCGGCGTGCGAAGGGCACGGTTACGTGTGGCCGAAGCTGACGGTGGTGTGCACGGTCCGGCTGGCCCGGCGGGTGGTGCCGCGGGACGAGGTCGGGCGGTACAACCTGACGGCGCTGGCGCTGCTGTTCGGGGCGCGGACCCGGCCGACGCACCGCGCGCTGGACGACGCCCGGGCCACGGTCGACGTCCTGCACGGCCTGCTGGAGCGGGTCGGCAACCTGGGCGTCCACTCGCTCGAGGAGCTGATGGGGTACCTGCCCGAGGTGACCGTCGCCCAGCGGGCGAAACGGCACCTGGCGGCGGACCTGCCGTCGGCACCGGGCGTCTACCTGTTCAAGGGGCCGAAGGACGAGGTCCTGTACGTCGGCACGGCGAAGGACCTGCGGCGGCGGGTGCGGACGTACTTCACGGGATCGGAGAACCGCAGCCGGATCCGCGAGATGGTCGCGCTGGCCGAGGACGTCGACCACGTGGTGTGCGCGCACGCGCTGGAGGCAGAGGTCCGGGAGCTCCGGCTGATCGCGGCGCACCGGCCCGCGTACAACCGGCGGTCGAAGAACCGGCACCAGGGCTGGTGGATCGGCCTGACGGAGGAGGCGTTCCCGCGGCTGTCGGTGGTCCGCCTGCCGCGACCGGGGGTGCTGGGCCCGTTCCGCAACCAGGCGGACGCGCGGACGACGGCGGACACCCTGGCCGGAGCGTCCGGGCTGCGGACGTGCACGCAGCGGATCTCGCCGCGCTCGGCGAACGGGACCCCGTGCGTGCTGGCGGAGCTGGGGCGCTGCGGAGCACCGTGCGCGGGACGGCAGAGCGTGGAGGAGTACAGCCCGGCGGTCGAGTCGGTGTCGGGGCTGATCGCGGGCCGGGACGGCCGCCCCCTGCACACGGCGGCCGCGCACGTGGAGCGCCTGGCGGCGGGCCGGCACTACGAGCAGGCGGCCCGGCACCGCGACGAGCTGGCGGGCCTGATCCGGGCCCTGGGCCGCGCCCACCGCCAGGCGTCACTGGCGGCGATCGGCGAGCTGATCGCGGCCGCCCCGGACGGCGAAGGCGGCTGGGAGCTGTCGGTGATCCGCTACGGCCGCCTGGCCTCGGCCGGCGTCGCCCGCCGCGGCGTGCCGCCGATGCCGGTGGTGGAGGCCCTGGTGGCGTCGGCGGAGACGGTGCTGCCGGAGCCGGGCCCGCTGCACGGAGCGCCACCGGAGGAGGTCGGGGTGCTGCTGCGCTGGCTGGCCCGCCCAGGAGTCCGCCTGGTCCGCACCACCCGCCCCTGGGCCGAGCCGGCGGCGGTCGCGGGCTGGCGAGGCTGGCTGGACCTGGTCGCCGAGGCTCACTCCCTCGAACACCTCCACTGACCTCCGCCCACCCCTCTGCCCGCCTCCGGGGCCGAGCCGGGGCCGAGCCGGCGGCGGTCGCGGGGTGGCGAGGCTGGCTGAACCTGGTCGCCGAAGCCCACTCCCCCGAACATCTCCACTGCCCCCACCCCTCCGCCCGCCCCCGGGGGCCGAACCGGCGGCAGTCGCGGGCTGCACCCGCCCCACCCACCCTCTGCGGCCCTCACACGCCCAGAGGGTGGCCTCACGCCCCCACAGCGCCGGCTTCGCGTCCCACAGCGCCGGCTCGCCCCGACAGTCGGCTCGCGTACCTCGCGTGCCGGCCCGAGACCGACCCCGCGGGGCAACGATCCGACCGTCGGCGTACGCGGGCCGCCCGCTGAGGGAGGCGAGTGGTGACCTGCGCTCGCCCCACATCGCGGCGTGGGGCTCACTAGGATCGCGGGCGACACCCGCAGACGAGTCTTGGAGGACCCAGGTGATCACCGCGATCGTGTTGATCCAGGCAGAGGCGGACGCGATCCCGGACGCGGCGCAGGCGATCGCCGACATCGAGGGCGTCGGCGAGGTCTACTCGTGCGCCGGGGACGTCGACCTCATCGCCACGGTGCAGGTGTCCACGCACGAGGACCTGGCCGACCTGATCCCCGGCCGGATCGGGAAGGTGCCGGGCGTGCTGAACACCGTCACGCACATCGCGTTCCGGTCCTACAGCCGCACCGACACCGAATCGGCCTTCTCGATCGGCGTCGAGGACTAGCGCCCAATGTGGCCTTGGTTACGTCCAACGCACCGAAGACCGCCTTGGGCGCGTTGAGCGCACGAAGGCCACATTGGCCGCTTGGCACCCGTCAGAGCCTGGCTCCGCGACAGCAAGCAAGCCGCAGAAACGACGAAGGCCACCTCCCGCGGGAGGTGGCCTTCGGTCGTGAGTGGAGCTAGTGGTCCGTCTGCTTCGCGGCCGAGGCCGTCTCGGCGGAGTCGAACTCGCCGTGCTGCCCGTGCTGGCCGTTCTCGGCACCGGAGTGCCCGTTGCCGTTGGCCCGCTGCAGGGCCGCGGTCTCCTCGGCCGGGTCCGGGGACCAGAGCGTGCCCGGCACGGCGTGACCGGCCGAACCCAGCTTGTTCATCTTCTTCGGCACCGAGGCGCCCTGGTACTCGAGCGGGATCGCGTGGCCGTGGCTGTCGACGCCGCCCAGCGGCTGGTGGATCTCGATGAACTCACCGTGCGGCAGCCGCTTGATGATGCCCGTCTCGACACCGTGCTCCAGCACCTCGCGGTCGGCCCGCTGCAGGCCCAGGCAGATGCGGTAGGTGAAGTAGTAGGCCAGCGGCGGCACGATCAGGACGCCGATGCGGCCCGCCCACGTCGTCGCGTTCAGGGAGATGTCGAACTGGTCGGCGATGATGTCGTTGAAGCCCGACAGCTCGATGACCATGAAGAAGCCCAGCGCCATCGCGCCCAGCGCCGTGCGGACCGGGGTGTCCCGGGGCCGCTGGAGCAGGTTGTGGTGCGCGGTGTCCTTGGACAGCTTCCGCTCGATGAACGGGTAGCCCAGCAGCAGGCCGAACAGGATCGGCATCCCGACCGCGCCGGGGAAGAACACCGCCGGGATCGTGTAGTTCCCGAGGTAGACCTCCCACGCCGGCCAGATCCGGAGCATGCCGTCGGCCCAGGCCATGTACCAGTCGGGCTGCGAGCCCGCCGACACCTGCGCCGGGTTGTACGGGCCGAAGTTCCACACCGGGTTGATCTGGAACAGGCCCGACATCAGCGCCAGCACGCCCACGACCAGGGTGAAGAACGCCCCGCCCTTGAGCGCGAAGTACGGCATGATCCGGACGCCGACGACGTTGGTCTCCTTGCGGCGCACGCCCGGGAACTGCGTGTGCTTCTGGTACCAGACCAGCGCCAGGTGCGCCCCGACCAGGGCCAGCATGATGCCCGGGAGCAGCAGGATGTGCAGCGTGTACAGCCGCGGGATGATCTGGTCGCCGGGGAACTCCCCGCCGAACAGCGCCCAGTGGATCCAGGTGCCGGCCACCGGCACCGAGAGCACGATGCCCGACAGCGTCGCGCGGATACCGGTACCGGAGAGCAGGTCGTCCGGCAGCGAGTAGCCGAAGAAGCCCTCGAAGCAGCCCAGGATCAGCAGCAGGCCGCCGATCACCCAGTTCGCCTCACGCGGCCGCCGGAACGCGCCGGTGAAGAAGATGCGCAGCATGTGGACGGCCATGGAGGCGACGAAGATCAGCGCGGCCCAGTGGTGCAGCTGGCGCATGAACAGGCCGCCGCGGACGTCGAACGAGATGTCCAGCGTCGTGCGGAACGCCTGGGACATCTCCAGGCCCTTCATGTTCTCGAAGCTGCCCTGGTAGACGACCTCCTGCATGGAGGGGTCGAAGAACAGCGTCAAGTACACACCGGTGAGCAGCAGGATGATGAAGCTGTAGAGCGCGATCTCGCCCAGCAGGAACGACCAGTGGGTCGGGAACACCTTGTTCATCTGGTGCCGCAGGCCCTTGGCCAGGTGGTACCGCTGGTCGGCGTTGTTCGCGGCCTCGCCCAGGTGCCGCTCGACAGCGCTCGAGCCCTTGGTCGGCGTGGTGAGTGAACTCATGACTTACGCTCCCAAAAGGCCGGACCGATGGCCTCGATGAAGTCGCCTCGCGCGATCAAGTATCCCTCTTCGTCCACCGTGATCGGTAGCTGGGCCAGCGGACGGGTCGCCGGGCCGAAGATCGGCTTGGCGTAGTGGAGGGCGTCGAACTGCGACTGGTGGCACGGGCACAGGATGCGGTTGGTCCGCTGCTCGTACAGGGAGGTCGGGCAGCCGACGTGGCTGCAGATCTTCGTGTACGCGTAGTAGTCGCCGAAGTTGAAGTCCTCCTGGCCGGCCCGCTTGACCACCTTGGCGGCGTCGGTCGGGCGCAGGCGGATCAGCATGACCGGGTTGTCGACCCGGGTCAGCGCCTTGGCCAGCGCTTCGGCGTCGTTCCGCTCGGACTCGTGGAACGGGAACACCGTTTCCATCGCGCCCGCGTCGAGGTCCTCGGCCTTGACCAGGGAGATCTCGGTTTCCTTGCCGTGCTCGACCTCGACCGGCTTGCCGGTGGCCCGGCGCATGTAGACCTTCTCGCCCGGGTAGAGGGGCTGCCAGCCGGTGTGCCACAGCGAGTCGCGGGACTCGCTGTCCTTCCACGGGTTCTTGATGAAGGACGCGATCGGCAGCGCCGCGGCCGCGAGGCCGAGCGCACCCGCACCGGCGATCGCCGAGCGCTTGATCAGCGAGCGGCGGGCGATGGTGCTGCGGCTCCCGGCGTCGGCCAGGTGCGCCAGGATCGTCTGGCGGTCGACCTCGGGCGAGCCCTCGCCGCCGGCGTCGCTGCGCTGCTGCACCGCGACCTCGGCGGGCACGAACTTCTTCGTGTACAGGATCACGCCGATGCCCAGGCCGAGGATGGCCAGGCCGAGCGTGAGGCCCAGCATCGGGGTGTAGAGGCTGTACCAGAAGTGGCCGCTCTCGTTGTCCGGCGCCTCGTACTGCCACGGCCACCAGATCAGCGAGACGACGAACCCGATCCCGGCCAGCGCGGACAGGCCGAACCAGAACGCGACCAGGCGCTCGGCCCGCTTCTCCGCGCGGGTGCCCTCCACGGGCCACGGAGTCGGGTACTCGACGAGCTCGACGCCGTCGAGCTGCCCGCCCAGCTTGACCAGCTGGTCCCGGTCCATCTCAGCCAGTTCCGCCTCCGTCGGCGGCTTCGGCCCCTCGGCACTCATGCCTTCGATCCAATCCACAACGTCACGCCGATCAGCGCGGCGATCCCGACGATAAAGGCGATGACGCCCTCCGAAGCGGGGCCGACCCCGCCGAGGCCGTTACCACCCGGGTCATTGTTGCCGTCCGACACCGACTTCACGTAGGCGACGATGTCCTTCTTCTCCTTCGGCGACAGCTGCCGGTCGGAGAACTTCGGCATGTTCTGCGGGCCGGTGAGCATGGCCGTGTAGATCTGCTCTTCGCTGGCCGGGTCCAGGTTCGGCGCGTACTTGCCCGCCGACAGCGCACCGCCGCGGCCGGTGAAGTTGTGGCACGACGCGCAGTTGAGGCGGAACAGCTCGCCACCGCGGGCCGGGTCGTCGCCGCGCAGGGCCTCGCCCTTCTCGGCGGGGCGCTGGACGCCGCCGCCGTGCGCCTGGATGTAGGCGCCGACCGCGTCGATCTCGGCCTCGGTCAGCTTCGGCGGCTTCCGCTCGATCTGCGCCTCCTGGCGCGCGGCGGGCATCCGGCCCGAAGAAGTCTGGAAGTACACCGCGGCGTCGCCGATGCCGATCAGGCTCGGCCCGCGGTCCTGCACGCCCTCGAGGTTCGCGCCGTGGCAGGCGATGCAGGTGTTGTTGTAGACCTGCTCGCCGAGGCGCAGCTGCGCCGGCGTGCCCTGGGCCTGCGCGGTCTGCGGCTCCGGGGCGAACACGGCGTACAGGGCGCCGGCGCCCACCAGCGCGATGCCGAGCGCGAGCAGGCCGGCGAACCGCCTCCGCAGCTTCGACCGCGCGCGGTAGCGGCGCTCCGAGGACTTGGTGCTGGTGGTCATCTTGCGGCAACCCTTGCTGTCAGTTCAGGCCGATGGTGAAGGTGGTGGCGGCTGAGTGGACCTACGGAAGGAGGTAGATCACACCGAAGAGGCCGACCCACACGATGTCGACGAAGTGCCAGTAGTAGGACACGACGATCGCCGACGTGGCCTGGGCGGGCGTGAACTTGCTCAGTTTCGTGCGGATGAGCAGGTACACGAAGGCGACGAGCCCGCCGATGACGTGCAGGCCGTGGAACCCCGTGGCGAGGTAGAAGACCGTGCCGAACGGGCCGGACGGGATCGTCATCCCCTCTTCCACCAGGTTGTGGTACTCGTTGGCCTGGCCGCCGACGAAGATCGCGCCCATGATCAACGTGATGATGTACCAGCGGCGCAGCCCGTAGACGTCACCGCGCTCCGCGGCGAACACCCCGAACTGGCAGGTCAGCGAGGACAGCACGAGGATCACCGTGAACGGGATCGCGTACGCCACGTTGAGGTGGAAGTCCTCCCCGTGCAGGCGCGGCGGCCAGGTCTCCCCGACCGGGTTCTGCGCCTTGACGGTGAAGAACATCGCGAACAGTCCGGCGAAGAACATCAGCTCGCTGGAAAGCCACACGATGGTGCCGACACTGACCATGTTCGGCCGGTTCAGCGAGTGGACCCGCTGACTGATGGTGGGAGCTGCCGTTGTCACGCGTCGCATTATGTCCTCTCGCACCGCCGCTCCGCCGGGTGGGTCCACGGCGAGCCGTCTGCGTAACCGATCACACCGGATGCCCGGGAAGGTGAGAGCTACTCATGGGTTTACTCGACCGCCTGCTTGACCTGGTCAAGAAGCGGGAAACGCCCGGTCTGACGCCTGACACGCCGGGACTGGAGATCGTCGCCGAGGCCTTCGACCCGGTCGTCGCGGACTCCGCCGTGCTCGCCGGTTCACCCGCATGGGTCGCCGCGGCACCGGCCGTCCTGCGGCACCACCTGCTCCTGCCGCCGGACCGGCTCGCCGAGGCGGCGTCGATCCTCGCCCAGGACGGCTACGAGCTGCGGGAACAGTCCGCGGAAGGCGAGCTGGCGCGGGTGCACGCGGTCCGCGTCCAGGTGCTCGACGCGCTGCACTGCGCCCAGGAACGGTCCCGGATGGCGGGTCTCGCGCAACGATTGGGCGGCGACGCGCTGGGCTGGGACGCGCTCCAGCCGGAGCCGACCGCGTGATGTCGGTCTCGGCCGATACGATCGGGGCGCGAGTAGTGCGGCGATACAGACGGAGGCGTGCTCAATGGGCGAGCGGTCGATGCGGGTCCTGGTGTTCAGCCACAAGCCGGAGGTGCGCGAGGCGATCGTGAACGCGGTCGGCAGGCGGCCCGCCGCGGACCTGGCGCGCGTGGACTACGTCGAGGCGGCCGGCATCGCCGACGTGCTGTCCGAGGTCGACGCGGGGAACGTCGACCTCGCGATCCTCGACGGCGAGGCGCAGCCGACCGGCGGCATCGGCCTCTGCCGCCAGCTCAAGAGTGAAATCGCCGACTGTCCCCCGATCGTGGTCGCGGTGCGGCGCAGGGACGACCGGTGGCTGGCCACTTGGTCGCAGGCGGACGCCGTGCTGGTGCACCCGCTGGACCCGCTGACCGCCGCGGAGACCGTCGCCGACGTGCTGCGCGCGCGACGGGTCCCCGTCGTGAACGGCTGAGCCCGGTGACCACTCCGGTCCCCCGCACCTGGCCACCCCTGCTCAAGCAGCTCGTCGCGGGCGTCGACCTCTCCGCGGAGGACACGGCGTGGGCGATGGACCAGATCATGAGCGGGGCCGCGAGCCCGGCCCGGATCGCCGGGTTCGCGGTGGCGCTGCGCGCCAAGGGCGAGACGCCCGAGGAGATCGCCGGCATGGCGGCCACGATGCTGGCGCACGCCCGGCGGGTCGAGCTGGACCGCCCGGCGGTCGACATCGTCGGCACGGGTGGCGACGGCTCCAACTCCGTGAACATCTCGACGATGGCGACGATCGTCACGGCGGCGGCCGGCGCGCCGGTGGCCAAGCACGGCAACCGCAGCGCGTCGTCGAAGTCCGGCGCGGCCGACGTCCTCGAGGCGCTCGGCGTCCGGATCAGCCTGCCGCCGGAGGACGTGCAGCGCAGCCTCGCCGAGGTCGGCATCGGGTTCTTCCTGGCCTCGGCGTTCCACCCGGCGCTGCGGCACGCCGGCCCGGTGCGCAGCGAGCTCGGCATCCCGACGACGTTCAACCTGCTCGGCCCGCTGACCAACCCGGCCCAGCCGGGCGCCGCGCTGATCGGCTGCGCGTACGCCGACAAGACGCGGGTGCTGGCGGAGACGTTCGCCCGGCGCGGCACCCGGGCCCTGGTGGTCCGCGGCGACGACGGCCTCGACGAGATCACCACGACGACGACGTCGACCGTGTGGGTCGTCTCCGACGGCACGGTCACCGAGCGCGGCTTCGACCCGGCGTCCCTGGGCATCGCCCGCGCGACGGCGGACGACCTGCGCGGCGGCGACGCGGCGGCGAACGCGGCGGTGGTCCGCGACCTGGTGGGCGGCAAGCCGGGCCCGGTCCGCGACGCCGTCCTGATCAACGCGGCGGCCGCGTTGACCGCCTTCACCGGCTTCTCGGAGTCCCTGGAGGACGATCTGCGGGCCGGTCTGACGCGGGCGGCCGAGGCCATCGACTCGGGTGCCGCCGCCGCGCTGCTGGACCGCTGGATCGCCTTCAGCTGACCCGCTCGCCCGCCGGCGGCCGGTCGGCCGGCTTGTCCTGCGCGGCGGGCTTGCCGCGTCGGGGGGCCAGCGCGGCCGCCAGGACCGCGAGCATGCCCAGCGCCTCCGGCCAGCTCGGCCGGTGCCCGTAGAAGGCGATGTCGACCAGCACGGCCACCACCGGGTACAGGTACGACAGCAGCGCCACCGTCGTGGTCGGCAGCTTGCCGATGCTCGCGTACATCAGCACGTACATCAGTGCCGTGTGGACGGTGCCGAGCAGGACCAGCCAGAGCAGCCCCGAGGTCGTCGTGGGCAGCGGCGTCACCAGCAGCAGCGGGGCCAGCACGAGCGCACCCACCGTCGTCTGCACGGCGGCCAGGAGGTGCGGGCGAATGTGCTTCAGCTGCTTCGCGACGAAGGACGCTCCCGCGTACAGCACGGCCGCGCCGAGCGCGAGGCCGATGCCGGCCAGCTGCACGGGCTTGCCGTCCTCGCCGTGGGCGGACAGCGAGATCAGCGCCACGCCGCCGAACGCGATCCCGGCTCGGGCCAGGTGGCTCTTGGCGACCTTCTCGCCGAGGAAGGCCGCCGCCAGGCCGACCAGGACCAGCGGCTGGGTGTGGTAGACGACCGTGCTGACCGAGATGGACGACAGCGCGTACGACGCGAACAGCAGCACCCAGTTGCCGACCAGGAACAGCCCGCCCAGCACGGCGAGGCCGAGGTCGCGGCGGGACGGCCGCCAGGCCCGCAGCCAGCCGCGGGAGAGGCACCAGAGCACCAGCAGCGCACCCCCGACGAAGCAGCGGGCGAAGGCCACCGCCGGCGCGGCCGCGCCGCTCTCGAGGACGACCGCACCGATCGTGCCGGACATCGCCATCGCCGCGGACCACTGGAGCAGCGGGCGGGTTTCCGAGTTCGTCATGGCGACCAGGTTCGTCCGGTTCGCGTCGCCCAACCAGTGTCAGAGATGACAATGGCCGCAAAACTTGTGACACACTGGCCGCCATGGACGTCAACCGCGTCGCCGTCGTGCTCGCCGACCGCGTTTCGCCGTTCGAGCTGGGGGTCGCGTGCGAGGTGTTCGGCACCGACCGCACGGCCGACGGCATCGAGGGCTGGGACTTCGCCGTCTGCTCGCCGGGTGGAGCCGAGGTCGAGAGCTGGTCCGGGTTCGGGCTGTCCCGCCTGCGGGACATGGACTTCGCGGCGTCGGCGGACCTGCTGATCGTGCCGACGTGCGCGCCACGGACCGCGCCGCCGCCGGAACCGGTGCTGGACGTCCTGCGCGACGCGGCCGCCCGCGGCGCGTGGGTGGCCGGGTTCTGCGCGGGCGTGTTCTCCCTGGGCTACGCCGGGCTGCTCGACGGCCGCCGCTGCACGGTCCACTGGGTGTACGAGGCGGAGTTCCGCGCCCGCTTCCCGGCGGCCCAGGTGGACCCGCAGGCGCTCTACGCCGACGACGGCGGCATCCTGACCAGCGCGGGCACGGTGGCGGCGGTCGACCTGTGCCTGCACCTGGTCCGCCGGCTGCGCGGCGTCGCGGCGGCCACGACGCTGGCCCGGCGGATGGTCGCGGCCCCGCACCGCGCGGGCGGCCAGGCGCAGTTCGTCCAGGCACCGGTCCCGGCGACCGCCGCGGGCGACGACGCCGTGGTCGCCGAGGCCCTGGAATGGGTGGAGCGGCGGCTGGACCAGCCGTTCACGGTGGCGGAGCTGGCCCGCCGCAGCGGCCTCGGCGAGCGGACGTTCCTGCGCCGCTTCTCGGCGGCGACGGGCACCACGCCGCACCGCTGGCTGACCGAGCGGCGGCTGGACCGGGCGCAGGCGCTGCTGGAGGAGGGTCGCCTCTCGGTCGAGGACATCGCGGTGGCCTGCGGATACGCCTCCGCGGCGGCGCTGCGGCACCAGTTCAGCCGCCTGCGGGGGACGAGCCCGTCGTCCTACCGGACGGCGTTCCGCGGTTGAGAACGAAAACCGGCCGCCACGCGGTGAGCGTGACGGCCGGTTCCGGAAACGAGGGTCAGTCGTGCGACGGGCCCGTGTGGTACTCGAACACCAGCCCGCCGATGGTGATGAGCAGCGCGACCAGCGCGATGACCAGCAGCCAGATGTGGAAGAACGCCAGGGCCACGGCCGCGAGCGCCGCGGTGGCCGCCATGCCGATCGGCCAGTAGCTGCCCGGGCTGAAGAAGCCCAGCTCGCCCGCGCCGTCGCTGATCTCGGCGTCTTCGCGGTCTTCCGGGCGCGGCTCGATGCGGCGGGCGACGAACTGCATGTAGCTGCCGGCCAGGAACGCGAGACCACCGGTGAGGAACAGCGCGACGATGCCCACCGGCTCGGCGCCGTGGGTCGCGGCCAGCGCGGTCCACACCCAGTACACGGCCGCCATGAACACGGCGAAGATCGCCACGATGAAGAAGATGCGGGCTTCGACCTTCATGGGTCTGTCCTACTCCTGTTGTCTCGGCGGCGTCAGTTGGACGCGGTCCGCGCGGTGCGGTCGGTGTTGAACGGCTGGGTGGTGACCGCGTGCGGGGTGCACAGCTCGCCGCAGTTCATCTTCGCCAGCGCTTCGGCCGCGGTGAACGTCTGGCCGGTGGCCGGGTTCACCTGCTTGCGCAGCTCGATGTACTGGTCGTACTTGTCCGGCGACAGCGCCCGGACCTCGAAGTTCATCACCGCGTGGTAGGTGCCGCACAGCTCCGCGCACCGGCCGACGAAGGAGCCTTCGCGGTCGATCTTGTTCTGGAAGGAGCTGTCCTGGTTGTTCTTCTCCGGGTTCGGCATGACGTCCCGCTTGAAGTGGAACTCCGGTACCCAGAAGGAGTGGATGACGTCGGTGGAGACCAGGTCGTACTGGATGGTCTTGCCGACCGGGAGCACCAGCAGCGGGATCTCGCCGGACGAGCCGACCGTGCTGACCTGGCCGCTGCCGTCGGGCTTCGCCGCGTTGGCGTCCTCGTACTTGAACTCCCAGTTCCACTGGAAGGCCACGACCTGGACCTTGACGTCCGGGTTGGGCACCTTGTCGAGGACCTTCGACTCCGTCGTCGCGGTGAAGAAGAACAGGACGCAGACCATGATCGTCGGGACGACGACCGTGAAGAGCTCGAGCGGGATGTTGTACTGGAACTGCCGGGGCAGCTCCTCCGGCTCGCCGTCGACCGTCTTCTTCTTGCGGTGGAACGTCGCGGTCCAGAAGATCAGGCCCCACACGATGACGCCGACGACCAGCGCCGCGACCACCGTCCAGGTCCACAGGTTCCGCATGTCGGTGGCCTGCTGCGTGACGCCGACCGGCCAGCCGAACCGCAGGATCTCGTCGCCGGAGCAGCCCGTCGCGGTCAGCGCGACCAGCACGGCCAGCGCGGCTACGCGCACGGTCCGCTTCCCCAGGGTGCGCTCGGGTTGTCCCACTGCGCCTCGCCCTTTCACCCAGAGCCTCCTACGACCGATCTTTGTGACAGCCGGACTCTAGCCGAGTTGGCGCGGTCCGCTGACTAAGGGGTAACCGTCGACGCGCGTGGTACTCGCCACGGCGGCCCCGGCATACTGAGGCCTTCCCCCAGCCCGGTGAAGACCCAGAAGGTGTGTGAGTACCCGTGTGCGGCCTGCTTGGACTGATCTGCGCGACCGAGACCGGCGCGGCGAACGCGCGTGACGCCGTCGGCGCGGCCATGCGCTGCCAGCGCCACCGTGGCCCCGACGAGCAGGACACCTGGGCCGACGCCGAGGTCGTCTACGGCTTCAACCGGCTCGCCTTCATCGACGTCGAGCACGCGCACCAGCCGCTGGTCTGGGGCCCGCCCGAGGCGCCGGGCCGCTACACCATGAACTTCAACGGAGAGATCTACAACTACCTGGAGCTGCGGGCGGAGCTCGCCGAGCAGCACGGCGCGAAGTTCGAGACCGAGGGTGACGGCGAGGCCATCGTCGCCGGCTTCCACTACCTCGGCGCGGACTGGGTCAAGCGCCTGCGCGGCATGTTCGCCTTCATGATCTGGGACTCCCAGGAAAAGCGCGTGTTCGGCGCCCGCGACCCGTTCGGCATCAAGCCGCTGTTCTACTCGGCCGGCCCCGGGGGCGTGGCCTTCTCCAGCGAGAAGAAGAGCCTGCTGGAGCTGTCGGACGTCCTCGGCGTCGCGCAGGAGCTGGACCGCAAGGCCCTGCAGCACTACCTGGTGCTGCAGTACGTGCCCGAGCCCGAGTCGCTGCACACGGCGATCCGCCGCGTCGAGTCCGGGACGTCGTTCGAGGTGGTGCCCGGCGGTGAGGTGAAGTTCACCCGCTACTTCCACCCGCGGTTCAGCGCCAAGCCGGTCAACGGGCCCGCGGAGGCCGAAGAGCTGTACCAGCGCATCGCCGATGTGATGCGCGACTCGGTCGGCAAGCACATGATCTCCGACCCGGACGTCACGGTCGGCGCGTTCCTCTCGGGCGGCATCGACTCCACGGCCACCGCGACGCTGGCCAAGGAGCACAACCCGAACCTGATCGCGTTCACCACCGGCTTCGAGCGCGAGGGCTACTCCGAGGTCGACGTCGCCGCCGAGTCGGCCGCCGCGATCGGCGTCAAGCACGTGGTCCGGACGGTGTCGGCGGACGAGATGATGGAGGCGCTGCCGCTCATCGTCTGGTACCTCGACGACCCGGTGGCCGACCCGGCGCTGGTGCCGCTGTGGTTCATCGCCCGCGAGGCCCGCAAGCACGTCAAGGCGGTGCTGTCCGGCGAGGGCGCGGACGAGCTGTTCGGCGGCTACACGATCTACAACGAGCCGATTTCGCTGGCGCCGTTCGAGAAGATCCCCGGCGGCATGCGGAAGCTGATCGGCAAGGTCTCGACGAAGATCCCCGAGGGCACCCGCGGCAAGGACCTGCTGCGCCGCGGCGCGCTGCCGCTGGAGGACCGCTACTACGGCAACGCCCGCAACTTCCGCGACGACCAGCTGCGCAACGTCCTTCGCACCTACCAGGAAGGCGTCGGGTTCAAGGACGTCACGGCGCCTTGGTACGACGTCTCGCGCGGCTGGGACCCGGTGGCCCGCATGCAGCACGTGGACCTCTACACCTGGCTGCGCGGCGACATCCTGGTCAAGGCCGACAAGGTGACCATGGCGAACTCGCTGGAACTGCGGGTGCCGTTCCTCGACGCCGAGGTGTTCAAGGTCGCGGCGTCGATCCCGCTGGACCAGAAGCTCGCCCACGGGACGACGAAGTACGCGCTGCGCCAGGCGCTGGCCAAGATCATCCCGGCGCACGTGCTCAACCGCCGCAAGCTCGGCTTCCCGGTCCCGATCCGGCTGTGGCTGCGCCACGAGATGTACGACTGGGCGCGCGGGATCATCTCGGACTCGAAGACCGAAGAGCTGCTGGACAAGAAGGCGATCCTGGCGCTGCTCGAGGAGCACAAGGCGGGCCAGCTGGACCGCAGCCGCCAGCTGTGGGCGCTGATCGTGTTCATGCTGTGGCACGGCATCTTCGTCGAGCACCGGATCAAGCCGGAGATCCCGGAGCCGGTGTACCCGGTCAAGCTCTGACGCTCGCGTGAAAGGCCCCGCACCGGCTCGGTGCGGGGCCTTTTCGCGCCGGGCTCAGGCCGCGGGCAGGACCGCCGAGATCTCCTCGGCCGCGTCCGGGCCGAAGGCCTCGCCGATGCGGGCCAGCGCCTCCGCGCGGTCGAACGTCCACTCCTGCGTGCCGACCGTCTCCAGGACCAGCACCGCGATCAGGGAGCCGAGCTGGGCGGCGCGCTCGACGCCGAGACCGCCGTCGAGGGCGGCCAGGAAGCCCGCGCGGAAGCCGTCGCCGACGCCCGTCGGGTCGGCCTTCACGCGCTCCGGGACCGCGCCGATCTGCAGGGCGACGCCGTCCTTGCCGACGATCTCGACGCCCTTCTCCCCCAGCGTCGTGATCCGCAGGCCGACCTGGTCGAGGACGTCGGCCTCGGTCCAGCCGGTCTTCTGGAGCAGCAGCTCCCACTCGTAGTCGTTGCTGAACAGGTACTTCGCGCCGGCGACGAACTCGCGCGCCTGCTCACCGCTCATCCGGGCCAGCTGCTGCGACGGGTCGACGGCGAAGGCGTACCCGCGCTGCCGGCACTCCGCGGCGTGGCGGATCATGCCCTCGGGGTCGTCCGGGCTGATCAGCACCAGGCTGAGCGCGCCGGCGCGCTCGGCGATCGGCTGCAGCTCGATGTTGCGGGACTCGGCCATCGCGCCGGCGTAGAACGTCGCGATCTGGCAGAGGTCTTCGTCGGTGGTGCAGACGAACCGCGCGGTGTGCGCGACCTCGGACACGTGCACGCCCGAGGTGTCCACGCCGTGCCGCTCCAGCCAGGAGCGGTAGTCGGCGAAGTCGGCGCCGACGGCGCCCACGAGGACCGGCTGGACGCCGAGCACCCCGAGACCGAAGGCGATGTTCGCGCCGATGCCGCCGCGCCGGACCACGAGGTCGTCGGCGAGGAAGCTCAGCGAGACGCGGTGCAGCTGCTCGGCGACCAGCTGCTCGGCGAACCTGCCCGGGAAGTGCATGAGGTGGTCGGTCGCGATACTGCCGGACACCGCGATCCTGGCCTTTTCTGCCACCGGCTGCTCCTTTGTGCTCGGCCTCACGGCAAAAGGCGCGAAGTTACCCCCGGGTCATGACCCATCCGGGTAGTTCGCGCGTGCCCAGCCGACACTACCGGCTGGTACTCCTTCTCCAGTCGAGAGCGGATCAATAGCGTTACGAATCGTGAACGCTGTCACCGAACCCGAGACCCTGTCCGAGCTGATCGCCGACTGCGCCTTCATCCCGGCGACGCTCCAGGCCGAACGCCTCCCGCTGTCCCCCGTCACGGCCGAGCCGTGGCAGGTCGACGAAGCGTGCCACGCCCAGGTGGCCGAGCTCGACGCCTACGTCTGAGATCCGCAGCACGCGAGAAGGCCCCGCCTCCCTCCGGGGAGACGGGGCCTTCTCGTGTGCGGTGTCTCAGTGGAACGAATCGCCGCAGGCGCAGGAGCCGGTGGCGTTCGGGTTGTCGATCGTGAAGCCCTGCTTCTCGATCGTGTCCACGAAGTCGATGACGGCTTCCGACACGTACGGCGCGCTCATCCGGTCGACGGCGACCTTCATGCCGTCGAAGTCGCGGAACAGGTCGCCGTCGAGCGTGCGCTCGTCGAAGAACAGCTGGTAGCGCAGGCCCGCGCAGCCACCGGGCTGGACGGCGATGCGCAGGTGCATGTCGTCGCGGCCCTCCTGCTCGAGCAGGGCCTTCGCCTTGGCGGCCGCGGCGGCGGTCAACGTGACGCCGTGGGTCTCCTCGGCGGTCTCGGCCTGCGTCGCGCCGGCGTGCTCAGCGGTCGTCATGGCACTCCCTCATAAAGTCGAACTCGCTACGGATACTCCTCGTGCTGACGTGTTCAACACCCGGAGCGTCCGATCTGTTCCCCCACCATGGTCGCACATGGATCGACCTGGTTACCGGCGGCGTGACGCCTGCAATACCCTGGTGAGGTGAGGTTCCTGCGCCGAAGCACCACAGACACCGCCGCCGAAGAGCCGGAGACGGCCGAAGCCGTCGACGTCGCCGGCAAGGCGTACACGCCCGGTAAGGGCAAGGCTACGCCGAAGCGCCGCGAGGCGGAGGCGAAGCGCCGTGGCCCGGTGGCACCACCGCCCACGACGATGCGTGAGGCGATGAAGCGCAACAAAGAGCTGCGCAAGGCGAACCCCCAGAGCAAGGAAGACCGCCGCGCGGCGGCCAAGGCCCGCCGCGACGCGATGATGCGCGGCGACGACAAGGCCCTGCTCCCCCGCGACCGCGGGCCGGTCAAGCGGTACGTCCGCGACCTCGTCGACAGCCGGCGCAACCTGCTCGGCCTGTTCATGCCGCTGGCGATCGTGGTGTTCCTGGCGCTGCTGGTGCCGCTGCCCCAGGTGCAGTCGTACATCACGCTGCTGTGCACGGCGATGCTGCTGGTGATGGCGATCGAGGGCTTCGTCAACGGCCGGAAGATCGCGAAGCTGGTCCGGGAGAAGTTCCCGAAGGAACCGGTGAACGGCCGGTCGATCGGCTGGTACGCGTTCGTCCGCGCCTCCCAGATCCGGCGCCTGCGGATGCCGAAGCCCCGGCTGAAGCCGGGCGACCCGATCCCCGACTGAGCTGGTTTCGAGAAGCCGGGTCGAGCGACGCTCGACCCGGCTTCTTGCCGTCCACGCCCCGAGCCACCGCCCCGCGAGGCCGAAGTCACGCCAGGTCGTTAGCAAAGTAAACGATTACCGCCTAAGCTCGCGCCATGGAGTTTCGTCGTCTCGGCCGCAGTGGCCTCAACGTCAGTGAGATCTCGTACGGGAACTGGCTCACCCACGGTTCCCAGGTCGAGGAAGACCAGGCCCGCGCCTGCATCCAGGCCGCCCTCGACGTCGGCATCACCACCTTCGACACCGCCGACGCCTACGCCAACACCGCCGCCGAGTCCGTGCTCGGGCGCGGCCTCAAGGGGCAGCGGCGGGAAAGCCTCGAGATCTTCACCAAGGTCTTCTGGCCCACGGGTCCCAAGGGTCCCAACGACAAGGGCCTGTCCCGCAAGCACATCATGGAGTCGGCGCACGCCAGCCTGAAGCGGCTCGGCACCGACTACGTCGACCTCTACCAGGCGCACCGCTTCGACCGGCACACCCCGCTCGAAGAGACGATGGTGGCCTTCGCCGACCTCGTCCGCCAGGGCAAGGTGCTCTACGTCGGCGTCTCGGAGTGGACCGCCGAGCAGATCTCCCGCGGCGCCGCCCTCGCCCGTGAGCTGCACATCCCCCTCGTGTCGAACCAGCCGCAGTACAACATGCTCTGGCGCGTCATCGAGGAGCAGGTCATCCCGACCTCCGAGCGCGAAGGCCTGAGCCAGATCGTCTGGTCGCCGATCGCGCAGGGCGTGCTCACCGGCAAGTACAAGCCCGGACAGGCCTACCCCGAAGGCTCGCGGGCCACCGACGAAAAGGGCGGCGCCGACATGGTCGCCCGCTTCCTCGACGAGAACGTGCTCAAGCGCGTCGCCGACCTCGAACCGCTGGCCGAGCAGGCCGGTCTCAGCCTCGCCCAGCTGGCCGTCGCGTGGGTGCTGCAGAACCCGAACGTCGCCTCCGCGATCATCGGCGCCTCGCGGCCCGAGCAGGTGCACGAGAACGTCAAGGCCGCCGGCAAGAAGCTCGACGCCGACCTCCTCAAGGCCATCGACGACGTCCTCGGCGACGTCGTCGAGCGTGACGCCGGCCTGACGAAGAGCCCCTAGTCCCTGACGAAAAGGCCCTAGTCCTGGTTGATCCGGCCCTGGAACGGCACCCCGAGGTCGAACGCGTCCTCGGGGGCCATCCGGGGCTCCAGGCCGAACCCGCGCAGGAGCCGGCTCGCCCCCGCCAGCCGGTCGCCGCCGCGTCCGGGGACGCGCGAAGGCGTGAGACCGCGCGAGACCAGCAGGCTCTCGACGTCGTCGATCAGGCGGTACGGGTCGTACTCACCCACGGACCCAGGTCTTCCCGGTGATCCGCTCGTAGACCTCGGTGTAGCGCTGCCGCGTCTGCTCGACGATGTCCGCGGGGATCTCCGGCCCGGGCGGGGTCTGGTCCCAGCCCGTCGAACGCGACCAGTCGCGCACGAACTGCTTGTCGAACGCGTGCTGCGGCCGGCCCGGCTCCCACTCGTCGGCCGGCCAGAAGCGCGACGAGTCCGACGTCAGGACCTCGTCGCCCAGGGTCAGCGTGCCGTCGGCGTCGAAGCCGAACTCGAGCTTCGTGTCCGCGATGATCACGCCCTGCTTCGCCGCGTGTTCGGCGCCCTTCGTGTAGATCTCCAGCGTCAGCTCGCGGAGCCGCTTCGCGGTGTCCTCGCCGATTTCGTTCAGGACCTCGTCGAAGGTCATGAACTCGTCGTGCCCGGTGTCGGACTCCTTCGTCGTCGGCGTGAAGATCGGCTCCGGCAGCTTGTCGCCCTCGACCAGGCCCGGCGGCAGCGCGACGCCGGAGATTTTCCCGTCCCGCTGGTACTCGCGCAGGCCCAGGCCGGCCAGGTAGCCGCGCGCGATGCACTCGACCTTGACCATCTTCAGCGGCTTGCAGCGCATCGCGCGCCCGGCGAACTCCGCCGGCACGTCGGTGGTCGACACGACGTGGTTCGGGACGACGTCGGCCATCCGCTCGAACCACCAGGCCGACAGCTGGTTGAGCAGCTTGCCCTTGTCCGGGATCGGCGTCGGCAGCGCCACGTCGTAGACCGAGACGCGGTCGGACGCGACGAGCAGGATGTCCCCGCCGTCGAGTTCGTACAGGTCGCGGACCTTGCCCTGGTGGATGTGCTTCATTCGCCGTCCTCAGTCGTGTACTCGTGGAAAACCCAGTGGTCGGGCAGGGCGGCGGACTCACCGTACTCGACGACCGTCCCGTCGGCCGCCAGGAAGGTGCTCCGGCCCAGCAGCACCGGCGAACCGGCGGGCAGCCCCAGCTCGGCCGCCTCCTCCTCGTCCGCGCGGCCCGCCGCGTGCCGTTCCTGCGTCGTCGCGATCTTCGTGCCGAGCCGGGCGGCCGCGTGGGCCGCGGTGCCCTCCGGGATCCGCTCCGCGACCAGCAAGGCCGGGGCCTTCGCCGACAGCGCGCCGTCGAACCACGACGTCGACGTCGACAGCGGCCGCGAGTCGGGGCCGTAGGTGGTACGCCGCCGCCGGATCACCGGGGCGCCCTCGTCCAGGCCGAGGGCGGCGGCGGCGCGCTCGGACGCCGGCTCCAGGCCGGCCGAGCGGATCACCGCGTAGTGGCCCGGCGGGTAGATCCGGCCCGTCCGCGCCGAGGCCGCGGCGCGGTCGCGGGCCGTGCGGTGCAGACCGCCGCGGTCGACGACCGTGCCGACGCCGCGCACGGGCCGCACGAGGCCCTGCGAGCGCAGCGTGGCCAGCACCTTGGTCGCCGTCGCCATGGCGACGGTCCAGGTGCGCGCTATCTCGCGGGCGGACGGCACCGCGTCGCCCTCCTGCAGCCGGCCGGACAGGATGTCGTCACGAATCCGGCCGGCGATCTGCAGGTACGGCGGCTCAGGGCGATCGAGGGTGGGCAAAGCGGCTCCTCACGCCGGACAACACGCACAAGTGTTCTAGCACGCCGGGGGGTGTCCCACAAAGGCCTGTTCAGAACCACCCAGGTGTACTAGTACACGCACTGGACGGTGCACTAGTGCGCAAGTTACCCTCGAAAGTGTGTCCCCGCCCACACCGCACTCCGGATCCAGCGGCCAGGGCCTCGAGGAACTCCTCGAGGAACTCCGGCGCCGCAAATGGGTGCTGCACCTGTTCGGCGGCCGAGAGGCGCCGGAGATCTACGCGGCGGTATACCGCTGGCCCACCTGCGCGGACGTCCTCATCCTCCGCGACGAGCACCGGGCCAGCGCCTACCGCGTGCCGACCTTCCCGGGCACGGACGTGTTCAGCCCGCGGGTCGTCACCTGGCAGTACCACGCCACCCCGGTCTGGACGCTGCGGGCGGTGCTCACCCTGGCGGAGCCCGGCACCCCGGGCGCCCCGCTGCAGGCGCTCCGGCCACAGCCGGACTGCCGGATCCCGCCGGAACTGCGCCACGACGTGACCATCCGGCCGACCGGAATGACCCGGGAAGGGGATGACGGCGGCGGCCCGCCCGCGTGCGCCTAGCGGGCGAGCAACCGCTCCGCGACGACGAGGTCGTGGGGATAGGTGATCTTGAGGTTCTCGGGAGCCCCCGGGACCCACCGGATCGGCAGGGAGGAGAACCGCTCCATGCACGAGGAAGTGTCCGTACCCACGAAGCCTTCGCGCTCGGCCTTCTCGTAGGCCTCGAGCAGCGGTCCGGCCCGGAAGCCCTGAGGCGTCTGGACGCGGATCGCGCCGGGCACCTGGGCGACCAGGTGCCCGGCATCCACCTCGACGACGTCGTCCGCGGCCAGGCCCGGCACAGCCCCCCCGTCCTCGCGTGTCCGGGCCAACACCGCACCGACCAGTTCGGGGTGGACCAGCGGCCGGGCCGCGTCGTGCAGCAGCACGGCGTCGACCCGGCCGCCTCTGATTCGCGGCGCGAGGTGGCGCAGCGCGTTCAGTTCGGAGGCCTGCCGGGTGTCGCCGCCGGGCACGATCTCGACGCCGTCGCCGGCCACCTCGTCGGCGAGTTCCCGGTCCTGCGGCCGGATGACGAGCACCAGCACGCCGATGCCGGGCACCGCGCGGAAGGCGTCCAGCGACCACGCCACCACCCGCCGCCCGGCCAGGGGCAGGTAGACCTTGTTCAGCTTCGCGCCGACGCGGGTTCCCGCGCCACTGGCCAGCACCACCGCGGCCGCCGTCGTCTCCACGAGCCGCGAGACTACTGGGCCGCCGGAAGCACGTGCAGTGCGTCCGGATCCGGCCCGGGCAGCGGTGCGGTGTCTTCCCGTCCTCCCCGGCCCGGACGACCCGGGCGACCCGGGCGGAGCCGCCGTGACCTGGCGGGCGCGCCGGTCCCGCGGGAACGTCGGGTCGAGCGGGACGTAGGCCCAGCCGGGGTGCCGGAAGCGCGGCCGGGCCCGGAGCCCGCGGACGCCGCCGGTCGCCCGCCCCCACCCCGCCGCGCGACCGGCCACCGGCCCTCCCGGTAGGTTGGCCACAGCGTTGCCGTGCCACAGAAAGGGCCTGGTGTGGAGCCGGAAAACATCGAGTTCCCCGAGATCGCCCCGCCCGACGAGCACGCCCGGTCCGCCGCGATCGCGTTGCACGACAAGCTCGTCAAGCCGGCCGGGTCGCTGGGGCGGCTCGAGGAGCTGGGCGTCTGGATCGCCGCCTGCCAGGGGCAGTCGCCGCCGCGGCCGTTCACGCGGCCGCGGGTCGTCGTCTTCGCCGGGGATCACGGCATCGCCGCCAAGGGCGTCTCCGCCTATCCCGCCGAGGTCACCGCGCAGCTGCTGGGCACCATGCTGACCGGCGGCGCCGCGATCAACGTCCTGGCCGCCGCCGCGGGGGCGAGCGTGCGCGTGGTCGACCTGGCCGTCGACACCGAAGCTCCGGCGACCCGCGCGATCGGCGAGTTCAAGGTCCGCCGCGGCTCCGGCTCCATCGACGTCGAAGACGCCTTGACCGCCGACGAGGCCAAGGCCGCGATCCGCGCCGGGATCGCGATCGCCGACGCCGAGGTCGACGGCGGCGCCGACCTGCTCATCCCCGGCGACCTCGGGATCGGCAACAGCACGCCGGCTTCGGTGCTGGTGGCGGCGCTGACCGGGAGCGAGCCGGTGGCCGTCGTCGGCCGCGGCTCCGGCATCGACGACGCCGCGTGGATGCGCAAGGCCGCCGCCGTGCGCGACGCCCTGCGCCGGGCCCGCGCGGCCCTGGCCGACCCGGTCGACCTGCTGCGCACCACCGCCGGCGCGGACATCGCCGCGATGGCCGGGTTCCTCGCCCAGGCCGCGGTCCGGCGGACGCCGGTGGTCCTGGACGGCCTGGTCGCCTGCGCGGCCGCACTCGTCGCGGAGGACCTCGCTCCGGGCGCCCGCCGCTGGTGGGTCGCGGGCCAGCGGACGGCCGAGCCTGCCCACGCCCTCGCCCTGGAGCACCTGGACCTGGGCCCGCTGCTGGAACTGGACGTCCGGCTCGGCGAAGGCACCGGCGCCGTCACGGCCCTGCCGCTGCTGATGATGGCCGCGCGCGTCCTCGCCGAGACGGCCACCCACGAGCAGGCCGGCGTCTCCGGCCCGCTCACCCCCGCCCCCGCCTCCTGACCGGACGAAAGCGGCCCCCGGCGCACCGGGGGCCGCTTCGGAAAACCGCTCAGCCGAGCTTGACCATCCAGTGGTCCGGGTCGGGGCGGGTGCCCTCCTGGATGCCGGTCAGCTCTTCGCGCAGCTTCATGGTGAGGGTGCCGGGCTGCCCGTCGGCGATCGTGAACTCGCCGCCGGCGTGCTTCACGTGGCCGACCGGGGTGATGACCGCCGCGGTGCCGCAGGCGAACGTCTCGGTCAGCTCACCCGAGGCCGCCGCCTTCTCCCACTCGTCGGTGGAGATCCGGCGCTCCTCGATCTTGTACCCGAGCCGCGAAGCCAGCTGCAGCAACGACTTGCGGGTGACGCCGGGCAGCAGCGACCCGGTCAGCTCCGGGGTCACCACCCGGGCGTTCTCGCCGGAGCCGAAGACGAAGAACAGGTTCATCCCGCCCATCTCCTCGACCCAGCGCCGCTCCACCGCGTCGAGCCACACGACCTGGTCGCAGCCCTTCTCGACGGCCTGCGCCTGCGCCACGAACGACGCCGCGTAGTTGCCGGCGCACTTGGCCGCGCCGGTGCCGCCGGGCGCGGCCCGGACGTACTCGGTGGACAGCCAGACGCTGACCGGCTTCACGCCACCGGAGAAGTACGACCCGGCCGGCGAGGCGATGACCGTGTACACGTAGTCCGCGGCCGGGCTGTTGACGCCGAGGCCGGTGGACGTCGAGATCATGAACGGCCGCAGGTACAGGGAATCACCCTGGCGGGTGGGCACCCACCGGCCGTCGACGGCGATGAGCTCCCGCAGCGACTCGACGAAGACCTCCTCCGGCAGCTGCGGCATGGCGAGCCGCTCGGCCGACTGGCGGAACCGGGCGGCGTTGGCGTCCGGGCGGAACGACGCGATCGAGCCGTCCGGCTGGCGGTAGGCCTTGAGCCCCTCGAAGATGGCCTGGCCGTAGTGCAGCACCGACGTCGCCGGGTCGAGGGTGAACGGGGCGTAGGGGCCGACCTGGGCCTCGTGCCAGCCTTCGGCCTTCGACCACTTGACGGTGACCATGTGATCGGTGAAGTACACCCCGAACCCGGGGGCGGCGAGTACCTCCGCGACACGGTCCGCGCTCGCAGGACTCGGGTGCGGGGCATGGGCGAACTGTGTCGTGGTCGTCATGGCTAGACGATACCGCTTGCTCGGACGCGCGTTAGTCGGATGTCCATCTGTTCCCGGTTCTCCGCGCCCGCGGCGTGACCGCTCTAGGATGACGCCGTGACCTACCACTCCACTGAGCCGGTCCCCCGGCCCAAGACCACCGGCGCCGACATCAAGACCTTCGTCGCCGCGGTGCTGCTGACCTTCGGCGTCGGCCTGCTCGGCATGGTCGGCTGGGCCGTGCTGGACAGCGGGTTCGGCGGCTTCCTCGGCCTGGTCGGCGGCGTCTTCGGCGTCGTGTGGTGGCGGAAGATCCACGGCAAGGCGTTCCCGAAGGTGCTCCCGACGAAGTCGGTGGTCATCCTCGCGGTCGTCAACGCCGTGCTGGCGCTGATCCTCCTCCTGACCGCGGGCTGAGCTCCGCCGGCAGCTCCGGCGCCGGCCAGCCGGCGTCCGGGCGGAAGTCGGTGCCGGTTCCGTCGAACGGGTAGGCACCGCGTTCGGCCAGCGCGCCGATCCGCTCGCCTTCGGCGCGCAGCCGGTCGAACTGATCGAGCGTGAGCCGGCCGACTTCCAGCGCGGCCTCGGCTTCGTCCTCGTCGTCCCAGCGCCAGCTGCCGTCGCGCTCGACGACGACGTCGAGCACGCCGTCGATCCGGTCGACCGCGCCCGGCGTGCGGCCCAGCGGGATCTCGAGGTTGACGTACCAGTTCTTGAACCGGCCTTCGAGGTCGAAGAACCACCAGACCGACGACCACTCGTCCTCGGGGATCCGGCGCAGCGTCGACGCGCCGTGCCAGGAGTCCGCGACCGGCACCCGGGGGATGCGGAACCGCTGCTCGAGCGGGGCGTCCCGCATCAGGCGGCCGTCGGCGAGCCTGCTGCCGACGATCGGCGTGCCCGCCGGCAGCCAGGCGAGCAGGACGCGGCCGTCGTCTTCGAGGACGCGCAGCGGGTGGATCTGGCCGATCGAGCCGTCGGGGCGGTGGAACCGCTCGACCACGGTCTCCCCCGGCCGCCAGCGTCGATCACTCACGGGTTCCACTGTACCTGCGGGCGCGTACGCCCAGTAGCAGCTCGAACACGGTCGCCAGCCCCGCGACCAGAAGCACGGGCAGCGCCGGCAGCAGGTACGCGGCCGCCGCGGCGGCGGCGAGCCCGGCGAGCCCCGGCACGCCGGCCCGCGCCCGGACCTCGGTCCCGGCGGCGAGCGCGGGCACCACGGTGGCGACCGCGGCGACGACCGTGAGCACCGGTTGCAGCGCGTCCGCGTCGGCGGCGGAGAGCAGGTCGCGCAGCGAAGTGAGCGAAAGTCCCAGCCGCACCGCGCCGAGCTGGTAGAGCGCGGCGAAGCCGGCCAGCAGGGCGACCACGCCGAGCAGCAGGACGCGCGGCCCCGCCTTGTCGCGTCCCGCGGGGCGCAGGAACGGCAGCGCCAGCACGGCCACGAAGAGCACGCCCGCGAAGTCCGGGGGCCGCAGGCCGTCCGCCGTTCCCACCGGCGGCACGGCCAGGCACACCGCGACCAGCACGAGCCCCGCGACCAGCAGCAGGCCACCGGCGACACGCACGGCGAACGCCGGGATCTTCAGCCCGGCGAACCCCGCGCCGGTCACCACCACGACGAACGCCGCGGCCGCCGCCGCCCGGTGTTCCGGGAAGACGTAGGCGCCGAACGCGATCGCGTAGACCGTCACCTCCGACAGCCGCGCGACCGCTGCCACGACCCGCTCGACCAGGGAGTCCCCCGGTTCCGGCACCCGTGCCGTCACGCCGGCCGCGATCGCCGCGAGCACCAGCCCGGCGAGCAGCCACCAGCCCGCGCCCGCCGCCCCGGCCGCCAGCACGACCAGCAGCCCACCGCCCAGCCGCACGCGGCCTCCCTCTCCCGGTGTTCACCCGTGGTCCGGGTCGTCATTAGCATGGCTCACGATCCCGACCGGGCCGGTGCCCGGTGCCCCGAGAACGCGCGAGGAGCCAGAAGTGACCGTGCCTAAGCTCGCCCTGTCCGACAACACCGGGGAGGCACTGGCCAAAACGCGCGCCGACGTCGTCGTCATCGGCACTCTGCAGGGTGCGGACGGTCCCGTGCTCGCCGCCGGCGCCGCCGCCGTGGACGCCGCCTTCGACGGCCGGCTCGCCGGCCTGCTGGCCACGCTCGGCGCGAGCGGCAAGGCCGAAGAGGTCGTCAAGGTCCCGACGCTGGGCAAGCTCCCCGCCGGCGTCGTGCTCGCCGTCGGCCTGGGCAAGGCGGCCGTCGACGTCACCCCGGAGCAGGTCCGCCGCGCCGCGGGCGCCGCCGGCCGCGCGCTGGCCGGCACGGACCGCGCCTTCGTCACGCTGTCCGAGCTCGACCTGCAGGCCGCCGTCGAGGGCACGATCCTCGGCTCCTACGTCTTCACCGCCTACCGCTCGGAGAAGGGCGACGCCCCGCTGGCGAAGGCCGACTTCGCGAGCCCGGCCGGCGGCACCGCCCGCGAGCACAAGGCGACGCTGAAGGCGGCCGGCGCCATCGCCGAGGCCGTCATCGTCGCCCGCGACCTGATCAACACCCCGCCGAACGACCTCTACCCGGCCTCCTTCGCCGACCGCGCGAAGAAGCTGGCCGAGGACAACGGCCTCGAGTTCGAGGTCCTCGACGAGAAGGCCCTCAAGCGCAAGGGCTTCGGCGGCATCCTCGGCGTCGGCGGCGGCTCGTCCCGCCCGCCGCGGCTGGTGCGCGTCGGGTACAAGCCGGCCAAGGCCGCCAAGAAGGTCGCCCTGGTGGGCAAGGGCATCACGTTCGACTCGGGCGGCATCTCGCTCAAGCCCGCCGCGAACATGGACCAGATGACCTCGGACATGTCCGGCGCGGCCGGCGTGCTCGCGTCGGTCGTCCTGGCCGCGAAGCTGAAGTACCCGCTCGAGGTCGTCGCGCACATCCCGCTGGCGGAGAACCTCCCGTCCGGGACGTCCTACCGCCCGGGTGACGTGCTGACCATGTACGGCGGCAAGACCGTCGAGGTCCTCAACACCGACGCCGAGGGCCGGCTGGTCCTGGTCGACGCCATGGTGCGCGCGGCCGAGGAGAACCCGGACTACCTCATCGAGACCTCGACGCTGACCGGCGCCCAGGTCGTCGCGCTCGGCAACCGCACCGCCGGCGTGATGGGCTCGGAGGACTTCCGCGACCGCGTTGCCGCGATCATGCAGGCGACCGGCGAGAACGGCTGGGCCATGCCGCTGCCGGAGGAACTGCGCGCCGACCTCGACTCGCGGCTGGCCGACCTGGCCAACGTGACCGGCCACCGCTGGGGCGGCATGCTCGCCGCCGGGATCTTCCTGCGCGAGTTCGTCGCCGACGGCCTCGACTGGGTCCACATCGACATCGCGGGCCCGTCGTTCAACACGGGTTCGCCGTGGGGCTACACCGGCAAGGGCGGCACCGGCGTCCCGGTCCGCTCGATCGCCGCGGTGCTGGCGGACATCGCCGCCAACGGCTGACCGCGTTCCCCCGGAGGGGCTCCCGCCACGGCGGGGGCCCCTCCGGCGTTTTCCGCCGGAAGATCCCTTTCGATGTGATCCGCGACACCGTACCGTTGCCGGGTGACGACCGAGCCGGTGGAACGCGACTCCCCCGCCGAGATCGCCGCCGAGCACGACGAGGAACGCCCGGCGCGCACCCTGTCCCGCGTTCCCGACCGCGTCGTCTACTTCGTCGCCCTCGCGGTCGCGATCCTGGTGCTCAAGCAGGTGTTCTTCCCCTTCGCCAAGGGCAACCAGTTCTTCCTCGTGCTGTTCCTCGGCGTGACGCTGCCGCTGGTGTTCCTCTGCTACCGCCCGCGGCTGCGCGGCCGCGACGATCCGGGCTGGACCGACTGGGCGCTGGCGGTGGCCGCCCTCGCCGCCGGCCTCTACCCGGTGCTCGTCGGCTACGACGAGTTCCTGAACCGCCAGGGCATCCTGTCGCCGCTCGACATCGTGGCCGGCGCGCTGCTGCTGGTGCTGGTCCTCGAAGCCACCCGCCGCACCACCGGGCTGGTGCTGCCGATCGTCTGCCTGCTCTTCCTGGCCTACGCCTACTACGGGGGTTTCCTCCCGCAGAACTGGGGCATCGCCCACGCGGGCATCGACTTCAGCCAGATCGTCAACGCACTCTTCAACGACGCCAGCGGGTTCTACGGCACTCCGCTGGACGTCGCGGCGAGCTACATCGTGCTGTTCACCCTCTACGGCGCGGTGCTCAACGCCTCGGGCGCCGGCCAGTTCTTCGTGGACATCTCCTTCGCCGCGTTCCGGAAGTCGCGGACCGCACCCGGCCGCACCACCGTGCTCTCGGGCTTCCTGCTCGGCACGGTGTCGGGTTCGGGCACCGCGACCGCGGTCAGCCTCGGCTCGATCACCTGGCCGATCCTGCGGAAAGCCCGCTACCCGAAGGAAAACGCAGGCGGACTGCTCGCCGCGTCCGGCATCGGGGCGATCCTCTCGCCGCCGACGCTGGGTGCCGCGGCGTTCATCATCGCCGAGTACCTGCAGACGTCGTACCTGAAGGTGCTGATCTGGGCGACCGTCCCGACGCTGCTGTACTACCTCGGCATCGTCTTCGCGATGGAGGCCGACGCCCGGCGCTTCCGGGCCGAAGCCGTCGACGTGCCGCACGACGATCCGGGGAAGTTGTTGCGGCGCGGAGGTTATCACTTCCTGTCGCTGGCGATCATCGTCGTGTTCCTCGCCCTGGACATCCCCCCGTTCGCCGCGGTCGTCTACGCCACCGGCGTGGCCGCGCTCTTCGCGCTGATCGCCCGGCGCCACGACCTCAAGGGCTGGGCGAAGGACATGGTCGACGCGCTGTCGGCGGGCGTGCGCGGCGCGCTGCCGGTGATCGCGGTGTGCGCGGCGGCCGGGGTGATCACCTCGACCATCACCAAGACCGGGCTGGGCCTCGAACTCGCCGACGCGCTGGTGGAACTGGCCGGCGCGCTCACCGACAACGGCACGCTGATCCTCGTCCTGACCGTGCTGCTCTCGGCGATCGCGGTCGGCGTGCTGGGCCTGGCCGTGCCGGTCACCGCGAGTTTCATCATCGCCTGGGTCGTGATCGGTCCCGCGCTGGAGACGCTCGGCGTCGCCGACGCCGAGCGGGCGATGTTCATCTTCTACTACGCCGTGCTGTCCGAGGTCACCCCGCCGACGGCGCTCGCCGCGGTCGCGTCGGCGGCCATCACCGGCGGCTCGGTGCTCGGCACCATGTGGCAGTGCTGGAAGTACACGCTCCCGGCGTTCCTGGTGCCGATCGCCTTCGTGCTGACCGACAACGGCGCCGCGCTGCTGCTGGAGTCCGACGTGCTCACCGTGCTGTGGGTGACGGCGGTGTCCGCGCTCGCCGTCGCCGCGCTGGCCGTGGTCACCGGCGGCTGGCTCTTCGGACCGGTCAGCACGCCGGTGCGGCTGCTGTTCGTCCCCGCCGCCCTGTGCCTGCTCTACCTCGAGCCGGTCCCGATCGCGATCGGCGCCGCCTGCGGTGCCGCCGCGCTGCTCACCCACGCCGTGATCAAGAGGAGGACAGCATGAAACGCGCAGTCGCCGCCTTCGCGGTGCTCGCTCTGGCCGTCACCGGCTGCGGCGGCAAGCAGCAGACCGACCAGGCCGCCCCCGGCGGGACGCAGTCCTGCGAAGCGGGCGAAGGCCGCATCACCATCGCCACCGGCAACAGCGGCGGCGTGTACTACGTGCTGGGCGGCGGGCTGGCCCAGCTGATCAGCAACAGCACGAAGCTGCGGGCGACGGCCTCGGAAACCGGGGCGTCGGTGCAGAACATCCAGCAGCTCGTGGCGGGCAACTACGACGTCGCGTTCTCGCTGGCCGACACCGCGGCGGACGCGGTCGACGGCAAGGGCTCGTTCGACGGCAAGCCGCAGAAGATCCAGGCCCTGTCCCGGATCTACCCGAACTCGACGCAGGTGCTGGTGCGCACGGACGCCGGGATCGACAGCGTCGCGGACATGAAGGGCAAGCGGATCTCGACGGGCTCGCCGAAGTCCGGCACCGAGGTCATCGCGAACCGCCTCCTGCAGGCGGCGGGCCTCAAGCCCGACACCGACGTCCAGGCGCAGCGGCTCGACCTGGCCAAGACGGCGGACGGCATGAAGGCGGGCACCCTGGACGGGCTCGTCTGGTCCGGCGGGCTGCCGACCGCGCAGATCACCGACATCACCACGGCCATGAAGGGCCAGGTGAAGTTCCTCGACATCACGCCGTTGCTGCCGAAGCTGAAGCAGGTCAACCCGGTCTACGACCAGGCCGTGATCCCGGCCGCGGCCTACGGGCAGCCCGCGGACGTGCCGACGGTCGTGGTGCCCAACCTGCTGCTGGTGCGCGAAGACTTCCCGGCGGGCAACGCGTGCGCGATCACGAAGCTGATCTTCGACAAGCAGGCGGAGCTGGCGAAGGTGCATCCGGCGGCGAAGGAGATCTCGCGGCAGCTGGCGACGCAGACCGACCCGGTGCCGCTGCACCCGGGCGCCAGGCAAGCCCTGGGCTAGGGTCGGTGAGGTGCAGGACTACCTCGAAGCGGCGGTCCGCGACGTCCTGACGGCACCGGAGGCGCGCGTCGACGACCAGGTGGGGTACGCGGCCTTGCTGCTCGCGGTCTCCGGTGCACTCGACGAAGCCGACCGGCTGGTCACGCAGTGGCTGGCCCGGACCGAACGGCCGGTGACCGCGCTGGCCGCCGACCCGGTGCGGGCCAGGGCGTGGGCGATGCTGTTCGAGGCGCGCGGCGGGCGGCCGGGCTGGGCCGAGGGCCTGCCCCCGCTCGACCTCGACGCGGAGGAGCGCGCCCACACGGCGTCGTTGCGGCGGCCGGTCTCCGACCTCGACGGCGTGCTCCCGCCGGGGCCGGTCGCCGAGGTGGTCAAGCACGTGGCGCCGGCCCGCCCCGATCGCGTCCGGACCGCGCTGGCCGACGGCGACCTCGGACTCTGGGCCACGCTGGCCGGGCCGCGCCCGGACGTCGCCACCCCGGCGGCCACCCGCGCGCTGGCCCCGGCGCTGGTGGCGGGCGCGGACCCGCTCGGCCTGCGCGACTGGGCGCCGGCGTGCGCGGGCGCGCTGATCGCGGCGCTGCACGAGCGGTACCCGCCGGAGCTGGGGACCTGGCCGGAGCTGATCGCGGAGATCGTGCGCCTGCGCGGTCACGACACCGCGACCGGCACGGCGGGCTCGCTCCCGCCGCCGGCGTCGGAGCCGGCGATCCGCTCGGCGGAGCTGCGGCTGGGCGTCGAGCTGCCAGCCGACCACCGCGAGTTCCTGCGCACCTGCGACGGCCTGCCCGCGGACGTCGTCTTCCCGCGCCTGCTCGGCACGGCGGACCTGCGCGCCAAGGGCGGCGTGGTGGTCCTGTCGGAGCCGGCGGTGCTGCTGCTTTCGGCGGGACACGTGGTCGAGGTCGACCCGGTCCTGGGCACGACGGTCCATGCGTCCTTCCGGGCGGCGCTGGTCCGGCACGCCGCGCTGCTGGCCCAGGCAGGCTAGCTTGGACCGGGTGACCACCCTCACCGTGGAGAAGATCACCCCCGAGAACGTCGCCGCCGCGTGCCAGCTGGCCGTCCAGCCGCACCAGAAGAAGTTCGTCGCTCCCGTCGCCGTCTCGCTCGCCGAGGCCTACGCCCAGCCGGAGATCGCCTGGCCGCGCTTGATCATGGGCGACGGCGAGCCCGTCGCCTTCGTCATGGGCCGCTTCGACCCGGACGCCGTTCTCGACTTCTTCCGCTGCGGGATCTGGCGGCTCAACGTCGGCGCCTGCGTCCAGGGCCTCGGCTACGGCCGGTTCGCCGTCGAGACCGTCCTCGACGAGGCCCGGCGGCGGGGCGAAAGGCCGCGACGGTGCTGTGGCTCCCGGCCGACGACGGCCCGGAGGACTTCTACCTCAAGCTGGGCTTCCGCCCCACCGGCCAGGCCCACCACGGCGAGGTGGTGGGCCGGATCGAGCTCTAGGCCTAGACCTGCCCGCGCTTCTTCCGCTCGGTGTACTCGCGCATCCGCTTCGGGTAGCCGACGCGGGCGACCTCGTACACCGGGATCGACCGGCGGTGGCCGAACTGCTGCGCGGCCTCCAGGCTGCCGATGCGGCGCCGGGTCCATTCGCCGTCGTGGGCGATCAACACCACAGTGGTGTCCGTGACGTTGGTCTTCGGCTCGACGAAAGCCTCGACACCCCGCCGCGTGGCCGCCCACTCGTCGAGGTGATGGGTGTCCTCGGAACTGGCTTTCCGCAGCGTGCCGGCCCGCTGTCCCCCCTTGGCCCGCCTGCGCAGCGAGTCGAAGAGCCCCACCTCGACCACCTCTCCTCCCGAGACCTACCCCACTCATTATCCCGATGTCCGCGTGTGGTCGGCGTCGCACACCCGGCTAGGTCGCAGCCCCGTCCGGCGTAGTGACAAGATGGCGGATGTCGCGCGCGCGGTTATACCGGGCGCGCGCGTCGACAGAGCATCACCCCACTGCTTGCCGAGGAGTTAATGAAGTGACCGACACCTCCGCCGACCTCGTGATCCTGGGAGGCGGATCGGGCGGCTACGCCGCGGCGTTCCGCGCGGCCGAGCTGGGCCTTTCCGTCACGCTGATCGAGAAGGACAAGCTGGGCGGGACGTGCCTCCACCGGGGCTGCATCCCGACCAAGGCCCTGCTGCACGCCGCCGAGGTCGCCGACGAGACCCGTGACGCCGAGGCGGTCGGCGTCAAGGCCGTCTTCGAGGGCATCGACATCGCCGGGGTCAACAAGTACAAGGACGGGATCATCGCCCGCCTGTACAAGGGCCTGCAGGGCCTGGCCAAGGCGCACAAGGTGAACCTCGTCGAGGGCGCGGGCACGTTCGTCGGCGGCACGACCGTCGAGGTGGACGGCACCCGCTACACCGGCAAGAACGTCATCCTCGCCACCGGCTCCTACTCGCGCACGCTGCCCGGCCTGGAGCTCGGCGGCCGCATCATCGCCAGCGAGCAGGCCCTCACCCTCGACTACGTCCCCAAGAAGGTCGTGGTCCTCGGCGGCGGCGTCATCGGCGTCGAGTTCGCCAGCGTCTGGGCCTCCTTCGGCGTCGACGTCACCATCGTCGAAGCCCTGCCGCGGCTGGTCCCGAACGAGGACGAGTTCGCGTCCAAGCAGCTCGAGCGCGCGTTCCGCCGCCGCAAGATCGCCTTCAAGACCGGCGTGAAGTTCACCGGCGCGAAGCAGGACGACAACGGCGTGAGCGTCTCGCTGGAATCCGGCGAGACCATCGAGGCCGACCTGCTGCTGGTCGCCGTCGGCCGCGGGCCGAACTCGGCCGGCCACGGCTACGAGGAGGCCGGCGTCAAGATCGAGCGCGGCTTCGTCCTCACCGACGAGCGGCTGCGCACCAACCTGCCGAACGTCTACGCCGTCGGCGACATCGTCCCCGGCCTGCAGCTCGCGCACCGCGGCTTCCAGCAGGGCATCTTCGTCGCCGAGGAGATCGCCGGGCTCAGCCCGCGCGTGATCGACGAGAGCGGCATCCCGCGGGTCACCTACTCGCACCCGGAGGTCGCGTCGGTCGGGCTGACCGAGTCGCAGGCCAAGGACAAGTACGGCTCGGACGTCACGACGTTCACCTACGACCTGGGCGGCAACGGCAAGAGCCAGATCCTCAAGACCTCCGGCGGGGTCAAGCTGGTCAAGGCCCCGGACGGCCCGGTCGTCGGTGTCCACATGGTCGGCGACCGCGTCGGCGAGCTGATCGGCGAAGCGCAGCTGATCTACAGCTGGGAGGCGTTCCCCGAGGACGTCGCCCCGCTGATCCACGCGCACCCCACCCAGACCGAGGCCCTCGGTGAAGCGTTCCTCGCCCTCGCGGGGAAGCCGCTGCACGTGCACAGCTGACGTCCCACCAGCAGAACCCAGACCACGCAGAACTTGGAAGAGGAGTCAGCGAACGATGGCCTACTCCGTCACATTGCCGGAGCTCGGGGAGAGCGTCACCGAAGGCACCGTCACCCGGTGGCTTAAGCAGGAGGGCGACACCGTCGAGGTCGACGAGCCGTTGCTCGAGATCTCGACCGACAAGGTCGACACCGAGGTCCCTTCCCCGGTGGCGGGCACGGTCGTGAAGATCAGCGCCCAGGAGGACGAGACCGTCGAGGTCGGCGGCGAGCTCGCCGTCATCGACGACGGGTCCGGCGGCGTCCCCGAGTCCTCCGCCCCCGCGCAGGAGGAGCAGAAGTCCGAGCCGGAGCCGGAGCAGTCGTCCGAGCCCGAGCCGCAGGCCGCCGACAGCGCGCCGAGCAAGCCGGACACCGCGCCGGCGTCCGGCGGCGAAGGCACCGAGGTGAAGCTGCCCGAGCTGGGCGAAAGCGTCACCGAGGGCACCGTCACCCGCTGGCTGAAGGCGGTCGGCGACTCGGTCGAGGTCGACGAGCCGCTGCTCGAGATCTCCACCGACAAGGTCGACACCGAGGTGCCGTCGCCGGTGGCCGGCACGGTGCTGGAGATCCGCGCGGGCGAGGACGAGACCGTCGAGGTCGGCGGCGTCCTGGCCGTGATCGGGGACGCCGGTGCGGCGCCGAAGGCCGAGTCCGAGCCGGAGCCGGAGGCCAAGCCCGAGCCGAAGCCCGAGCCGAAGCCGGAACCCAAGCCGGAATCCAAGCCGGAGCCGGAGCCGAAGCCCGAGCCGGTCCAGGAGGCCAAGCCCGAGCCCAAGCCGGAACCGAAGCCGCAGGCCGCCCCGGCCTCGGCCGCCACGCAGTCGGCCCCGGCCGCCGCAGCGAAGGAGGGTTCGGCGGACGGCCCGTACGTCACGCCGCTGGTCCGCAAGCTGGCGTCGGAGCACGGCATCGACCTTTCGACGCTGACCGGCAGCGGTGTCGGCGGCCGGATCCGCAAGCAGGACGTCCTGGCCGCGGCCGAGGAGAAGCAGAAGCAGCAGGCTGCCCCGCCGGCCGCCGCCGCCCCGGCCGCCGCCGCTGCCCCGTCGGCGCCGGCCGCGCGTCCCGCGGCCGCGGTGTCGCCGGAGCTCGCCGCGCTGCGCGGCACGGTGCAGAAGGCCAGCCGGATCCGCCAGATCACGGCCACCAAGACCCGCGAGTCGCTGCAGATCGCCGCGCAGCTCACGCAGGTCCAGGAGGTCGACGTCACGAAGATCGCCAAGCTGCGCCAGCGGGCGAAGGCGGGCTTCAAGGAGCGCGAGGGCGTCAACCTGACGTTCCTGCCGTTCTTCGCGAAGGCCACGGTCGAGGCGCTCAAGCAGCACCCGAACGTCAACGCGTCCTACAACGAGGACACGAAGGAGATCACCTACCACGGCGCCGTGCACCTGGGCATCGCGGTGGACACCGAGCGCGGGCTGCTCTCGGTCGTGATCCACGACGCGGGCGAGCTGAGCCTGGCCGGTCTCGCGCACCGGATCGCCGACCTGGCGGGCCGCGCGCGGGCGGGCCAGATCAAGCCGGACGAGCTGTCGGGCGGCACGTTCTCGATCACGAACATCGGCAGCGTCGGCGCGCTGTTCGACACGCCGATCATCGTGCAGCCGCAGTCGGGCATCCTCGGCACCGGCGCGGTCGTCAAGCGCCCGGTGGTCATCGCGGACGCCGACGGCAACGACACGATCGCCATCCGGTCGATGGCGTACCTGCCGCTGACCTACGACCACCGCCTGGTGGACGGGGCCGACGCGGGCCGCTTCCTGACGACGATCAAGCAGCGCCTGGAAGAGGGCAACTTCGAGAGCGAACTCGGTCTCTGAGTCACCTCCGGCGAAGGCCGCCACGGGATCCCCGTGGCGGCCTTCGCCGCATCCGGGCCGGACGTGCGGACCCGCAGCGGATGCGCAACGATCGAAGCATGCGAGTACTCATCGCCGGAGCGAGCGGCTTGATCGGGTCGGCGTTGGGCGACCGCCTGCGGCGCGGAGGCCACGAGGTCCGCCGCCTGGTGCGGCGTGAGGCGCGCGAAGGCGGCGAATTCCGCTGGGACCCGCCGTCGGGCACCATCGCGAGCGGCGCCTTCGAGGGTGTCGACGCCGTCGTGAACCTCGGTGGGCAGCCGCTGTTCCCCGGGCGGTGGAGCGCGATGCGCAAGCAGCAGCTCACCGACAGCCGGGTCGAACCGACCGAGGTACTCGCCGAAGCCGTCGCCGAACACGGCGTCGGCGTGCTGGTCAACGCGTCCGCCGTCGGGTACTACGGCCACACGCGCGAGTCCACTGTGGACGAGACCGCGCCGCGCGGCCGGGGTTTCCTCGCCGAGCTCTGCGAAGCGTGGGAAGCGGCGACGGCGGGTGCCGGGGACGCGCGGGTCGTGCGGATCCGGACGGGGCTGGTCCTGTCGGCGAAGGGCGGGCTGTACGGCACGCTGCGCCCGCTGTTCGCCCTGTGCCTGGGCGGGCGGCTCGGCGACGGCCGCCAGTACATGCCGTGGATCGCGCTGGAGGACGAAGTCGGCGCGATCGTCCACGTCCTCACGCACGACGACGTGTCCGGGCCGGTGAACCTGACCGGGCCGGCGCCGGTGACGAACGCCGAGTTCACCCGCGCCGTCGGCCGTGCGCTGCACCGGCCCGCGCCGTGGTGGGTGCCCGGGATCGCGCTCAAGGCCGTGCTCGGCCAGGCCGGTGCGGAGATGGCGCTGTTCGGGCAGCGGGCCGTCCCGGCGGTGCTGGAGCGGTCCGGGTACGAGTTCCGCCACCGCACCGTGGACAGCGCGCTCGCCGCGGCATGACCGTCCCGCTGAAACGCTGGCTCGTCGTCGGTTTCGCGCTGGTGGCGGCCTTCGTCGCGCTCGGGCTCGGCGTCGCCCGCCACCCGCTGGCCCTCGACGCCCAGGTGGCGAACGCGCTCCACGGCGTCTACACGCAGCCGCTCGGGCGGGTGGCGGCGATCGGCAGCGACATCCTCGGCCCGGTGCTCCCGTACGTGCTCGGCGTGGCGCTGCTCGCACTGGCGCTGCGGCACCGGCAGCACACGGGGTTGTGCGTGCGGCTCGCCGTCGTGCTGGTGCTGTGCCGGCTGACCAGCCTGACGGCCAAGCCGGTCTTCCTGCGCGAACGCCCGCGCGACTACCCGGACCTGAGCTACCCGAGCGGGCACGTGGTGTCGGTGGCGAGCACCGGCTTCGTCCTGCTCCTGCTGTGCGCGTGGCTGTGGCCGCGGATCCTCCGGCGCGTGGCGGCGGCCGTCGCGGTGGCGGTGGTGCTGTCGGCGGCCTGCCGCGTCGTGCTCGGCGTGCACTGGGTGACGGACACGATCGGCGCAGTGCTGGCGGTGGCCGGTGTCGGGCTGCTCTCGGCGTGCGCCTTGCGGCTGCTTCCCCCGGGTGACGGGCGTAGCCTCGACGGGTGAGTTCTTCCCGCACTTCCTGCCGCGCCAGCACCGAGCCCGTCGACGTTCGCGAGCTCGGCACGATCGACTACACCGAAGCCTGGGAGCTCCAGCGGAGCTCCTTGACGGCCCGGGCGGACGGCACCGCGCCGGACACGATGCTCCTGCTGCAGCACCCGTCGGTGTACACGGCGGGCAAGCGCACCGAGCCGGCCGACCGCCCCGCGGACGGCACCCCGGTGATCGACGTCGACCGCGGCGGCAAGATCACCTGGCACGGCCCGGGCCAGCTGGTCGGCTACCCGATCGTGAAGCTCGCCGACCCGATCGACGTGGTCCACTACGTGCGGCGCCTGGAGGAGGCGCTGATCCACGTGTGCGACCAGCTCGGCGTGGCCAGCGGCCGGGTCGAGGGCCGCAGCGGCGTCTGGATCCCGGCCGACGACCGCGGCATCGAGCGCAAGATCGCGGCCATCGGCATCCGCGTCCAGCGCGGCGTGACGATGCACGGCTTCGAGCTCAACTGCAACGCGGACCTGACGGCGTTCGACAACATCGTCCCCTGCGGCATCCGCGACGCGGGCGTGACGTCACTGTCGTACGAGCTCCAGCGGGACGTGACGGTGGAGGCGGTACTCCCCTTGGCCCGCGACGCCGTCTTGGCGGCCCTCGAAGGTGAGCTCCCGGTGAGCGAGGACCGCTGGCTCCCCCGCCCGAAGGCCCCCGAGGCAGCGGGCGTGACGTTCGCCCTGCAGAACTGAAAGCGGCCGGCCTCCTGTGGACAACAGGAGGCCGGCCCTGCTTTCGCGGTCCGGAACTGTCGGTCCCCTCCGCCAGCGTGGAAACCGGGGGCTGCTCAGTCCAGCTGCGGCGCCACTTCGGCGGCGATCAGGTCGAGCTGGTCCAGATCCGCCAGGTCCAGCAGCTGCAGGTAGACCCGCGTGACCCCGGTCTTCTCCCGCCACTGTCCGATTCGGTCCACGACCTCCGCCGGCGTCCCGGCCAGGCCGTTGGCCCGCAGGTCGTCGACGTCGCGCCCGATGACCGAAGCCCGCTGGGCGACCTCCGCATCGGACCGCCCGACCGCGATCACCAGCGCCACCGAGCGCAGGATCTCCTTCGGGTCGCGGCCGATCTCCGCCGCCGCGGCCTCGACGCGGGCGAACTGGGCCGCCGCCGTCTCGGCGTCGGTGAACGGCAGGTTGAACTCGTCGGCGAACCGCGCGGCCAGCGCCGGCGTGCGCTTCTTGCCGCCGCCGCCGATGATCACCGGCGGGGCCGGGGACTGCGCCGGCTTCGGCAGCGCCGGCGAGTCGGTCAGCTTGTAGTACTGGCCGTCGAACGAGTACGTCGAGCCCGCCGGCGTCTTCCACAGGCCGGTGACGATCTCGAGCTGCTCGGCGTAGCGGTCGAAGCGCTCCTTCAGCGGCGGCAGCGTCAGGCCGTACGCCTCGTGCTCGGCGTCGTACCAGCCGGCGCCGAGACCGAACTCGACGCGGCCGCCGGACATCCGGTCGACCTGCGCCACCGAGATGGCCAGCGGTCCCGGGTGGCGGAACGTCGCCGCGGTGACGAGCGTGCCCAGCCGGATCCGGCTGGTCTCCCTGGCCAGGCCGGCGAGGGTGATCCACGCGTCGGTCGGGCCGGGCAGGCCGTCGGCCGAGCCCATCTTCAGGTAGTGGTCGCTGCGGAAGAAGGCGTCGTACCCGGCGGCTTCGGTCGCCTTGGCGACGCGCAGCAGGTCGTCGTAGCTGGCCCCTTGCTGGGGCTCGGTGAAGATCCTCAAGTCCACGACGTCAGCCTATAGAGACGTCGGGCTCCGTGCGCCTCAGCCGGACCAGCATGCGGACGATCACATCTTCGATCTCGGCGCTGACCTTCTTCGGATCGGGCGAACTGGCGATTTCGGTCGCCGCGCTCGACAGGGCGCCGAACAGCAGCCGCGCGGTGACGTCGACCGGCACCGGCTCGACCTCGCCCGCGTCGATCAGCGACTGCAGGCCGGACCGCACCAGCCCGAAGCTGCACCGCTCCTCGGCCTCGCGCCAGCGCTCCCAGCCCATCACGACCGGCGCCTCGTGGATGGCGATCCGCTGGTAGGCGGGGTCGAGGCAGGCGCGGAGGAACGCGTTGAGCCCGGCGAGCGCGCGCTCCCACGGGGTGCCCTCGCCGGTCATGATCTTGTCCAGCCGGTCGTAGACGAGGCTCTCGACCTGGTCGAACGCGGCTTCGAACAACGCCTGCTTGCCGCTGAAGTGGTGGTACAGGGCGCCTTTGGTCACCCGGGCGCGTTTGGCGACCTCGTCGAGCGAGGTCCCCGCGTAACCGCGTTTGGTGATCAGTTCGACCGCGCTGTCGACCAGCGCGGACCGCGTCGACTCGGAGTAGTCGAGTCGTCTGGACCTCATTGTCGCCACCTTCACAACTTTACGCCGGAAACAGCTCTCCATACTCATGGTATGTTCGGCGCGTCAGGTCCGTACCGGGAGTATGCCGCAGACCCGCGGTATGACCCGGGCCACGGAAGGGGAGCCACACGATGAGCTGGACCGACTTCTACCGACGTCAGGAAATTCTCGAAGCCACTGTCCGCCTGGCCGCCCGGAACCCGGGCGAGCCGCTGCCGCTCGAGGAGGTACCCGGCGCCGAGGAGTACTTCGGCACCGAGGAGAACGTCCTCACCGCCCTGCAGTACCAGTGGACGCGCACGCTGAGCGGCCGCCTGCGCTCCGAGGTCGCCGACCCGGACGACGCCGACGGCCTCGGCGACCACGTCGACGCCGTCACCCGCGCCTGGCGCGCCGCCGTCGACGAGCACGCCGACCTGCGCGCGGTCCTCGACGGCGCCTACGAGCGGCACGCGTCGCTGCGCCGGATGCACGAGGGTGAGCTGCGGATGCTCGCCGTCACGGCCGGGCTGGCCGACCCGCGCGAGCCCGCCGGCGAGATCGTCAAGGTGGGCCGCGCCTTCGAGGCGCTGCTGCGCGCGAACCGCGATGAGTCCGCGCGTCGCCGTCCGGTGTTCGGACACCTTCGCCGGTTGCTCGCGCCCAGCGCGTAAACGGAGTTAAGTAAGCGCATGACCCAGCGCTGGACCGAAGCCGACATCGCCGACCAGAGTGGCCGGACCGTCCTGGTCACCGGGGCGAACTCCGGTCTGGGGCTGCGCACCGCCGAGGTGCTCGCGGGCAAGGGGGCCCGCGTGCTCCTCGCCTGCCGCTCCGCCGAACGCGGCGCGAAGGCACTCGATCTCGTGAAAGCGGCCGCCGCGGGCGCCGAACCCGAGCTCGTCCCACTGGACCTGAGCGAACTCGCGTCGGTGCGCGCGGCCGCCGCGACGGTGCGGGAACGCACCGGCGACACCCTCGACGTGCTGGTCAACAACGCGGGCGTGATGGCCACCGCCCGCGGCCGCACCGCCGACGGCTTCGAGCTGCAGTTCGGCACCAACCACCTCGGGCACGCGGCGCTGACCTGGCTGCTGCTGCCCGCCCTGCGCGGCGGACGGCACGCCCGCGTCGTCGCGCTGTCGAGCCTGGCCGCCGTCGGCGCCCGGATCGACGTCGAAGACCCCAACGCCGAGCACCGCCGCTACAACCCGGCGACCGCGTACGGGCAGTCGAAGCTGGCGAACCAGGTGTTCGCCATCGAACTCGACCGGCGGCTGCGCGCGGCCGGCGACGACGTCGTCAGCGTCGCCGCCCACCCCGGCTACACCGCGACCGGCCTCGGCAGCGGCATGGCGCGGTCGTACACCAACCCGGTGGTCCGGTCGGTCATCGCCGGCGGCCACAAGATCGGCGAGATCCTGTTCGCGCAGAACGTCCGCCAGGGCGCGCTGCCGCAGCTGTACGCGGCCACGACGGACGGCGTCGAAGGCGGCGATTACATCGTCCCGGGCGGCCTCGGCGGCCTGCGCGGCAACCCGGTCAAGACGCACCCCCTGGCGGCCGCGCGCAGCGAGCCGCTGGGGGCGGCGTTGTGGGATGTCACCGCGAAGCTGACCGGCGTCACCCCGGATCCCGCTTAACCCGGACGGGCGTACGGTTGAGGGCGTGAGTGCTGCGCCTGAAGGCCGGAAGCTGCTGCGTCTCGAGGTTCGCAACAGTGAGACGCCGATCGAGAAGAAGCCGTCGTGGATCAAGACGCGGGTGCGGATGGGTCCGGAGTTCACCGAGCTCAAGGGTCTGGTTCGCCGCGAGGGTTTGCACACGGTGTGCGAAGAGGCCGGTTGTCCGAACATCTACGAGTGCTGGGAAGACCGCGAAGCCACATTCCTCATCGGCGGCGACCAATGCACCCGGCGTTGTGACTTCTGCCAGATCGATACCGGGAAGCCGGCCGAGCTGGACCGTACCGAGCCGCGGAAGGTCGCGGAGTCGGTACAGGCCATGGGATTGCGGTATTCGACGGTCACCGGTGTGGCCCGGGATGACCTGCCCGATGGCGGTGCCTGGCTCTACGCGGAGACCGTCCGGCAGATCCACGACTTGAATCCCGGTACAGGTGTGGAGTTGCTGATCCCGGACTTCAACGCGGATCCGGACCAGCTGGCGGAGGTGTTCGGGTCGCGGCCGGAGGTGCTGGCGCACAACGTGGAGACGGTGCCGCGGATTTTCAAGCGGATCCGTCCCGGGTTCCGGTATGCGCGTTCGCTGGAGGTCATCACGAAGGCGCGTGAGGCCGGTTTGGTGACCAAGTCGAACCTGATCCTCGGCATGGGTGAAACGCCGGACGAGGTGGCTCCGGCGATGCGGGATCTGGTCGATGCGGGCTGTGAGATCTTGACGATTACGCAGTACCTGCGTCCCTCTGCCCGGCACCACCCGGTGGACCGGTGGGTGAAGCCGGAGGAGTTCGTCGAGCACTCGAAGGCGGCCGAGGCGATGGGCTTCGCCGGCGTCATGGCCGGGCCGCTGGTGCGCTCCTCGTACCGCGCGGGGCGGCTCTACGCCCAGACCAAGGCCCACCGGGGCGAGGTACTGCCCGAGAACCTGCAGCACCTGGCGGCCGAAGGCCCCGCCGCGCAGGAAGCCGCGTCGCTCCTGGCTCGGTGACCCACGTCACCCCACCATCCTTAAAGGATCGGTAAAGTGGCGGCATGGCCCTGGTTTCGGACCTCCTCAGCTGGTTGCAAGGACTCCCGGAACCGGGGCTCGTCGCCGCGACCGGCGGCCTGGTGTTCGCCGAGTGCACGATCGGGCTGGGCTTCGTGGCGCCCGGCGAATCCGGGCTGCTCGTCGCCGCGACGACGGCGAACACCGTCCCGCGGTTCCTGGTCCTGTGGCTGGTCGTCACCCTCTGCGCGACGGCCGGCGACGCGCTCGGCTACGTCATCGGCCGCCGTTTCGGGCCCCGCCTGCGTGAGACCAAGCTGATCCGCAAGTACGGCCTGGAGGCCTGGGACAAGGCCACCGGCGTCCTCGAGCGCCGGGGCGCCTGGGCGGTGTTCTTCGCCCGGTTCCTGCCGGTGATCCGGACCCTGACGCCGGCCGCGGCCGGAACTTCCGGACTGCCGTTCCGCAAGTTCCTGCCGGCCGCCGCGGCGGGCGCGTTCTGCTGGTCGCTGGCCCACATCAGCATCGGCGCGGCGCTGGGCGAAGCCGCCAAGCGCATCGAAGGCGTCCTGAACACCGGCGGCCTGATCGTGGTCGCCGTGCTCGCCGCGGTGGCCGTGTTCTTCCTGCTGCGGCTGAAGAAGCGCAAGGCGGCGGCCACGCCCGAGCGAGAGCCCGAACGCGTGCCCTGAGTACTACATTCGGCGGCATGAGTCTCGCGGATCTCCCCCGGCCGATCGGCTTCGTCCTCGGCGGGGGCGGCAGCCTCGGCGCCATGCAGGTCGGCATGCTGCGCGCCCTGACCGAGGCCGGGCTGACGCCGGACATCGTGACCGGCACGTCGGTCGGTTCGCTCAACGCCGCCGTCCTGGCCCGCTCCGGCACCGACGCGCTCGCCGGGCTGCACGACATCTGGGCGCACATGACGCGGGCCGAGGCGTTCCCCGGTGGCGTGCTCAGCCGCGTCCGGACGCTGACGCAGAGCAAGACGCACCTGTTCCCCAACACCGGCCTGGCCGGGATCATCGCCGACCACCTCGGCGCTTCGACGCGCTTCGAGGACCTGCCGCTGCCGCTGGGCGTCGTCACCACCCAGGTCGACACGGCCGAGCCGTTGCTGATCCGGTCCGGGCGCCTGCTCGAGCCACTGCTGGCGAGCTGCGCGATCCCGGGGATCTTCCCGCCGGTGGAGCACGACGGGCGGCTGCTGTACGACGGCGGGCTCGTCGCGAACGTGCCGATGCGGCAGGCCCTCGCGATGGGGGCGGAGTCCCTGGTGGTGCTCGACTGCGCGTTCCCCGGGAAGCTGCCGGGCGCGCCGCGGACGTTCGCCGAGGTGATGATGTTCACCGCGATGATCAGCATGCGGAACCAGGCCGTGCTGGAGGCGCCGGTGGCGGCGGCGCGGGTGCCGGTGCTGTACCTGCCGGGGCCCGCGCCGGTCCGGGTGAACCCGCTGGATTTCGGGCACACGGAAGCACTGGCGGACGAGGCGTATTCGGCGGCGCGCGAGTTCCTCGGCTCGATCTCGGTGAACGGGCCGGGACTTTACGGCGCACCCGGCCTCGTCATTACGTGATCCACGTCACGCGGATGCACCGATCCGACGGCAAGAACGTCATCGCTATCGCGTAGTTTTGATGACGAATGCCCGCCGATCCCAATTCCCAAAAAGAGACAATATGCTCCCCAAGAAGATTTTACTTTCGGTGGCCGGAATCCTCGCCGGAGCACTGCTGCTTTCCGCCTGTTCGTCCGGTGACGACGGTGGTTCGCCCGCCGGCGGGGACCCGGCGTCGGGCTCGGCCGCGCCGTCCGACACGCCGGTCGCGGTCACGTTCGAGCCCGCCGGCGGCACGGCGGTGAACCCGGCGATGCCGATCGTCGTCAAGGCGGCCAACGGGAAACTCCTCGACGTCACGGTGACCAACCCGGCCAAGGGGAAGACGGTCGCCGGCAAGCTGGCGGCGGACGGGTCGAGCTGGACGTCCACCGAGCCGCTCGGCTACGGCGCGACGTACAAGATCGTCGCGCACGCGCAGGGCAGCAACGGGAAGCCGGTCGAGCAGGCCAACCAGATCACGACGCTGTCGCCGAAGAAGCAGGCGAACGCCAATTTGATCCCGGCGCCATCCGCGGTGGCGAGCACGGGCGTCGGCGTCGGCCAGCCGATCGTGTTCAGCTTCGGCAAAGTCGCCGTCAAGAACAAGGCGGCGGTCGAGAAGGCCCTGACGGTCGAGTCGACCCCGAAGCAGGAGGGCGGCTGGTACTGGATCGACGACTCGAACGTCCACTACCGGCCGAAGGAGTACTGGAAGGCCGGCACAACGCTGAAGGTGACGGCGAAGATCTACGGCGTCGACTTCGGCGGCGGCGTGTTCGGCGCGGAGGACCGCACGGAAACGTACAAGGTCCACGATTCCTGGATCGCGAAGGCGGACGGGAACACCGAGCAGATGCAGATCTTCCACAACGGCCAGATGGTGAAGTCGATGCCGATTTCGATGGGCAAGGACGCCACGCCGACCCACCTGGGCGCGCACGTGATTTCGGACAAGCAGGCCAATTACACGATGGATTCCTGCACCTACGGCGTCTGCCCGCCGGATCCGAAGGCGTACCGCTCGAACGAAAAGTGGTCGGAACGCATTTCCAACGACGGCGAGTTCGTCCACGAGAACCCGAACAGCGTGGGCCAGCAGGGCAGTTCGAACGTGTCGCACGGGTGCATCAACCTGAACGACGCGAACGCCCAGTGGTTCTTCCAGAACATGGGCCTGGGCGACGTCGTGGAGGTGACCAACTCGGGCGGCCCCCAGCTCCCGGTCTGGGACCTGTACGGCGACTGGTCCAAGTCCTGGCCCGACTGGCAAGCCGGCTCGGCCATCAAGTAACCGTCACCTTCCCGCCACTCACCTACCGGCCTACCAGGCAAGGGGGGGTCAGGAGCTCCGCTCCTGACCCCCCCTTCATGCCTCACCCGCCCCCACCCCGTGTCGTCCGCCTAAGTACGCGTGTCGTCCACCCAGGCACGCGTGTCGTCCCTTCAATCACGGGAGTCGACTCTCCAGTCACGGGAGTTGACCTTCTGATCACGTGAGTTCCAGGCCGGGTCGCCGGCGACCCGTACCGGAACGGACGACACGCGTGTCCCGATGGACGACACGCGTACCCAGACGGACGACACAACACGCCGGAACGGTCGGCCGGCGTGATCAGGAGGTCGACACGTGTGATTGGGGGGTCGACACGGCCGGGGCCGGGAATGGAGAAAGGGCCTGGGCCGGGAGACTGTTGGTCTCTACCGGGCCCAGGCCCTTTTCTCAAAGTAAGTTCGGCGGTGTCCTACTCTCCCACAACCCTTCGGTTGCAGTACCATCGGCGCTGTCAGGCTTAGCTTCCGGGTTCGGAATGGGACCGGGCGTTTCCCTGACGCTATAACCACCGAAACACTGTGAAACACGCGTGGTGTTTCAGAACCGTAGAGTGGATGCGTAACATCTTTGTAGGCAAGTCCTCGGCCTATTAGTACCAGTCAACTCGACAACACATTACTGTGCTTCCATTTCTGGCCTATCAACCCAATGGTCTGTTGGGGGCCTTAACCCACAAAGGGGTGGGATACCTCATCTTGGAACAGGCTTCCCGCTTAGATGCCTTCAGCGGTTATCCCTTCCGAACGTGGCCAACCAGCCATGCCCTTGGCAGAACAACTGGCACACCAGAGGTTCGTCCGTCCCGGTCCTCTCGTACTAGGGACAGCCTTCCTCAAGTATCCTACGCGCGCGGCGGATAGGGACCGAACTGTCTCACGACGTTCTAAACCCAGCTCGCGTGCCGCTTTAATGGGCGAACAGCC
>NZ_JMQI01000034.1 GCF_000695625.1 Amycolatopsis rifamycinica | reverse complement strand
CCGCCCGCCGACCCCTGGCACCCGCCCGCGCCGAAGCGCGGCCGGGGCCGGCTGCTCACCGGCTTCGCCCTCGGCGCGGTGACGGTGCTCGCGGTGCAGTTCGGCGCGGGCGTGCTCACCGCGCCGCCGGTGGCCGTCGTGGCCGGCACGGCGCTGCCCGCGGCGGGTGCGGCGGGCGCCGCGGCCCCGGTGCCGTCCCCATCCCCGGCGGCGACCGCGTCCGCGACCCCGGCCGCGCCGGCCGCGCAGACGCCGTCGCCGTCTTCGTCACCGTCTTCGCCGGCGCCACCGCCGCCGCAGCGGCCGGGCACCGTCCGGCTGCCCGCCGGCGGAACGGCGACGCTCGTGCGCCGGGACCTCGGCCCCGGCGGCGAGCTGCCGGTGCCCGCGGACCTCGGGCAGGCGACGTGGTGGGGCGCGGCACTCGACGCCGCGAGCGGGGCGAGCGTGTTCGCCGGCCACGTGAACTGGCGGGGCGCGACCGGGCCGTTCGCCGAGCTGTGGAGCGCCCGGATCGGCACCGAAGTGACCATTGTGGACAGTGCGGGCAAGACCTGGCGGTACCGGATCGCCCAGCTCGTCACGGTGCACAAGAACGATCTGCCGGCGCGCGCCGACGCCCTGTTCGGCCCGTCGGGCCCGCACCGCGTGGTGCTGGTGACGTGCGGCGGCCGCTGGGTCGGCGGCTCGGACGGCTACGAGGAGAACCGCGTCGTCATCGCGGACCCCGCCTAAGTTACTCGTGGGTAACATCACGTTCCGGCATGGTGGTCCTCGACGTCGGCATGCAGCAGAATGCCCAGGGTCAGGGCGAGGCGGCGAGAGGTGTGAGACAGATGGCGACGTTCTTGGTGACCGGGGCGACCGGACTGATCGGGCGTCACTTCACCCGGCTGCTGCTCTCCCGCCCCGACGACGACCGCGTCACCCTCGTGGTGCGCGCGTCCTCGCGGGCCAAGCTGGCCGCGCTGGTGGACCAGTGGCCGCACTCCGACCGCGTCACGCTCGTCACCGGCGACCTCGGCGAGCCGCTGCTCGGCGTGTCCGAAGCCGACCGCGAGCAGCTGCGCGGGAGCGTCGACCACATCGTCCACCTCGCCGCGCTCTACGACCTCACCGCCGACGACGAAGCCAGCATCAAGGCCAATGTGGACGGTACGCGGGCCGTCGTCGACCTCGCCGCGGACCTGCGCGCGGGCTGCCTCCACCACGTGTCGTCGGTGGCCGTCGCGGGCGACCACGAAGGCGTCTTCACCGAGGAGATGTTCGACGCCGGGCAGCGGCTCGTCACGCCGTACCACCGGACCAAGTTCGAAGCCGAGAAGATCGTCCGCGAGCAGGACCGGGTGCCGTGGCGGGTGTACCGGCCGGCCGTCGTCGTCGGGCACTCCGAGACCGGCGAAATGGACAAGATCGACGGCCCGTACTACCTCTTCCCCGCCATCAACCGGCTCGCCGGGCTGCCCGACGTGCTGCCGGTCGTCGGCCCCGACCTCGGCGACACCAACATCGTGCCGGTCGACTACGTCGCCAAGGCGCTGCTGGAGCTGGTGGTCAAGCCGGGCCTCGACGGCCACGCCTTCCACCTGGTCAACCCCGAGCCGCAGCCGGTCGTCTCGGTGTACAACGCCTTCGCGCGGGCCGCGGGCGCGCCGACGATCACCGTGCAGCTCGGCGAAGGGATCTCCAAGCGGATCGTCGGGCTGGTCAAGCTGACCGAGCACATCCCCGGCGTCAGCATCGCGCGCGACGCCGTGCTGGAGCGGTTCGGCATCCCGCCGGTGCTGCTGGACACGATGGCGTTCCCGTCGGTGTTCTCCTCGGCCGAGACGCGCAAGGCACTGGCCGGCACCGTCGAGGTCCCGCGGCTGGAGGAGTACGCGCCGACGCTGTGGCGCTACTGGCGCGAGCACCTCGACCCGTTCCGCGCGCGCAAGCACGGCCCGCGCGGCGAGCTGGACGGCCGCCGCGTGATCATCACCGGCGCGTCCTCGGGCATCGGCCGCGCGACGGCGCTGAAGGTCGCCGCCGCGGGCGGCGTCCCGTTGCTCGTCGCGCGCCGGCAGCCCGAGCTGGAAGAGGTCCGCGACGAGATCGTCGCGGCCGGCGGCACGGCGTCGGTGTACCCGGCCGACCTGACCGACGAGGACTCGGTGCGCAAGGCCGTCGACGCGATGCTGGCCGAACACGGCCGGATCGACATGCTGGTCAACAACGCCGGCCGGTCGATCCGCCGCTCGATCAAGCTGTCCTACGACCGGATGCACGACTACGAGCGCGCGATGGCGATCAACTACTTCGGCGCGGTGCGGCTGATCCTCGCGGTGCTTCCGCACATGTCGGAGCGGAAGTTCGGGCACATCGTGAACGTGTCGTCGATCGGCGTCCAGGGCATCGCGCCGCGCTTCTCGGCGTACGCGGCGTCGAAGGCGGCGCTGGACTACTTCTCGCGCATCGCGGCGACCGAGACCCACGGCGACGGGATCACGTTCACCACCATCCACATGCCGCTCGTGCGCACGCCGATGATCCGGCCGACGAAGATCTACGACGCGTTCCCGACGAAGTCGCCGGAGCAGGCCGCGGACATGGTGATGAAGGCGCTCGTCGAGCGGCCGAAGCACATCGGGACCCCGGCGGGGCAGGCGATCGGGCTGGCCTACACGCTCACGCCGGGGCTCACCGACGCGATCGCGTACCAGGGTTTCCGGATCTTCCCGGATTCCGCCGCGGCGGGCGGTTCGGGCGAACTCAAGATCGGACGTGGCGAGAAACACCTCTCGCGCGCGGCGATGGCGCTGGCCCGGCTTTCGCGCGGCTTCCACTGGTGACTGAGGGTTTCCGGGATGAGGCCATTCCGGCGACACGGCGACACGTGTTGGTGATTCGTTAAGCCGGACGGCGGAGGCGGCGGGTGCCCGGGTACGGTCGGGCGCATGGTTCCTGAGCGCGACCCCGCCGCAACCGCCCTCAACGGCCTCCTCCCCCTCCGTCGTGAGTACACCCAGGCATGGCACGGCTTCGACCGCAACGAAGTCCGGCAGTACCTCGACCACGTCGAAGCCCAGCTGCGCCGCGTGCTCAGCGAACGCGACGCCGCCGCGGCGCAGGCCGCCGCCGCGACCCGCGAGGTCGAGGCCGTCCGGCAGCAGGTCGCGGCGCTGGAAGCGCGCGTCGAGGAGCTGAAGAAGCCGCCGGAGCGGCTCGAGGACCTCGACGAGCGGATGCAGCGCACGGTGACGCTGGCGCAGGCCCGCGCCGACGAGATCATCAAGCGCGCCGAGGTGGCCGCGGAGAAGACGTGGGCGTCCTCGACGGAGGCGTCGACGAAGCTGCGGGAGCGGTACTCGAAGCTGGTCGCGGAGCTGGACAAGCAGGCCGACCTGCTGCACTCCGAGCACGAGGCGGCGCTGGCGGAGACGCGCGCCGAGGTCCAGCGGCTGACGGTCGAGGCGGCCCAGCGGCGGGAGCTGCTGGACAACGAGGCCGAGCGGAAGCGCCGGAAGCTGGAGCGCGAATTCGAGGCGTCCCAGGCGGCCCAGAAGGCGGCGCTGGAGAAGCACATCGCGGACCAGCGCACGGCGAGCAAGAACCAGGCGGAGCGCCGTCTCGCGGAGGCGACGGCGGAGGCGAAGCGGCGCCTGGACGAGGCGACGGCGGAAGCCAAGCGGCGCCTCGACGAGGCGACCACCCAGGCGGCCCAGCGCACGACGGCGGCCAACCGCAAGGTCGAGCGGCTGGCGGAGATCCGCGAGCAGGCGCGGAAGAGCCTGGCGCTGGCGGAGGACATCCTCAACCGCAGCGAGACGCAGCTGGCGGCGCTGCCGGAGGAAGCGGTGATCCCGCAGGCGTCGAGGCTGGTCGGCGGCGACTCGGAGTCGGCGACCACCCCGGCGGGGCCGGTGGTTCCGGTGGTGCAGCCGTCCATCCCGAAGTCGGCGGCGCCGAAGCCGGCGGTGGCGGCCAAGCCGGCCACGGCTCCGAAGCCGGCGCCTCAGGCAGCCAAGCCGACGCCGCAAGCGGCGAAGCCGGCGCCTCAGGCGGCCAAGCCGGCGAACTCGAACGGCCCGGCGACCAAGCCGGCGAACGGCAATGGCGCGAAGCCGCTGTCGCCGACGGGAAGCAAGCCGGGCAACTGACCCGCGGCGACCACCTTGGCCGCGCTGGACCTTCGCGAAGGCCGCCTCGAGTGCTTCGAGGCGGCCTTCGCTGCGTTCCGGGCCTGAGCAGCCCCCGTTTTCCACGCTACCGGCAGGCACCGACAGTTCCGGCCCGCCGAGCGCGGTACTCGAGCCCCCGCTGTGGCCTTGGGGGCACTTACTTGCGGGCCGTTCGGGGCCACGGGTTCGCCGCCTCCAGCTGGGCCGCCAAGCCCAGCAGCAGCGACTCCCCTCCCGGGCGGGCCACCAGCTGGACCGACGTCGGCAAGCCCGACACCGCCGACCGGCCCGCCGGGACCGTGATCGCCGGGTAGCCCGCGAAGTTCCACTGGCCCGTGAAACCCGCCAGGCGCGTCGACGGCAGGACGTTCGCCAGCCACCCCTTCTCGTGCCAGCGGCCCGCCTTCACCGGCCAGTGCGACAGCGTCGGCGTCAGCAGCACCTCGTGCGTCGCGAAGAACTCCTCCGCCCGGGCCACCCAGCGGTCGCGCGTGCGCGGGCGGATCAGGCCCGCCCGCTGGACCAGCCATCCCGCACGGATGTGGGCTCGCGTGCGGCGCTGCAGACGCGAAACGTCGAACGCCCGGGCCTGCTCCGCCGGGCCCGCCAGCCAGCGGGCCGTCATGCCCAGCACCATCGTCGCCGGGTAGCGCGGGGCCTCCGGGGTGACGGTGTGGCCCGCCGCCGTCAGGTGGGCCGCCGCCGTCGAGACCGCCGCCACCAGCTCCTTCGGGACCGGCGTCGGCAGCAGCGGCACCGTCGTCGACATGCCGATGCGGACCGGGGACGGCGACGGCACCTTGGCCAGCGCCGGCGAGTCGGCCAGCACCGACAGCAGCAACGCCGTGTCGGCGACCGTCGTCGCCAGGGGGCCGTGGACCGACATGCCGAACCAGCCGCCCTCCGCCAGCAGGTCCGCGCCCGGCTTCAGCCCCACCAGGCCGCACATCGCCGCCGGGAGGCGGACCGAGCCCATGCCGTCCGAGCCGTGGGCCAGCGGGACCAGGCCCGCCGCCACCGCGGCCGCGCTGCCGCCCGACGAGCCGCCCGCCGCGTACGTCGGGTCCCACGGGTTGCGGGCGATGCCGTCCGGGGTGTCGCTCATCGGCCAGATGCACAGCTCGGGCACCCGCGTCAGCCCGACGATCACCGCGCCGGCCGCCCGCAGCCGCGCCACGATCTCGCCGTCCGCGGCCACCCGCGTGGCCGCGCCCGCGAGCGAACCGTGCGACGCGTATTCGCCGGCCATCTCCGTGACGTCCTTGACCGCGACGGGCACCCCCGCCAGCGGCAGCGACGCGAGATCGGGCCGCGCGGCCACCTCCGCGGCCTCCTTCAGCGCCTCTTCGGCACGCACCCGGCGGAAGGCGCCGATGACCCCGTCCGCCGCGGCGATCCGGTCGAGGGCCTCCTCGGTGACCTGGACCGGATCGAGCTGCCCGGCCCGGACGGAGGCCGCGATCTCCACTGCCGTGAGCACCATGATCGGACCCTAGCTGCAACATCCGGGGCTCCGCCCCGGGCCGGGGGCTCCGCCACCCGGAACCCCCGAAAAGCAGCCAGTGAAACGTGACAGCAGCAAAGAGAATGTCTCAGATCGCGCCCGCCCGCAGCGCGTAGGCGACGGCGTGGGCGCGGTTGTTCAGGCCGCAGCGCGTCATCAGGCCGTAGAGCACGTTCTTCACGGTCCGCTCGGAGTAGCACAGCTTCGCCGCGATCTCCTCGGTCCCGAACCCCTCGGCGACCAGCCGCAGCACGTCGCACTCGCGGGCCGCGAGGCCGGAGAGCGTGAGCCCGTTCGGCTCCAGGACGTCCTTGCGCATCCGCTGGACCTGCGCGAGCAGCGCGCCCTGCAGCCGCGGCGGCAGGTTGGCCGTGCCGTCGCCCGCGGCGAGCACCGCCGACACCAGCTCGGCGCCGCCCGTCTCGCGGCGCGGCAGGATCGCCACCACCCCGCACTCCAGGGCCGCCATCAGGTCGCTCTCGCGGAAGTGCTCGACGACCAGCACGACGTGGGTGGCCTTGGCCGCCCGGATCTGGCCCAGGACGGCCTCGGTGACGTGGTCCTCCATCACCAGCAGCACGTCCGGCACCAGGTCGGTCAGCCGGACGTCGGGATGGTTGTCCAGCAGGCTCACCGCGCCGGCGTGCGTGATCGGGTCCGAGGCGAGGACGCTCACTTCGACGGGCTTCATGGGGGCAGTGTGGACGGCGCGTCTTCACGCCTTCCCTATTCCGTCTTCACGCCCGTGAAGACAGCTCCCCGAACGCCGCCCGCGCCCGCTCCAGGCACCCGGGCAGCCGCTCGGCCGCGCGGGCCCAGTCGCGCTTGGCGCGCCAGTACTCCGCCCGCGCTTCCGGCGTCCAGCCGGCCAGCTCCGGCTCGACCCGGGACTCCAGGTCGGTCAGCAGCTCGCCCAGCTCGCCGGTGATCGTGCCCATCCGGTGGAGCACCAAGTCGGCGAAGCTGAAGTCGAGGCGCGTCACGGCAGGCGCGGCCGCGGCATCGGGCCGCCGGTCGCCTCCAGCAGCTGCGCCAGCCGCGACAGGATCACGTCGAACTCCTGCTCCCAGTCGTTCATGGCCTGGCCGAACCGCACCGACGCCTCCCCGCGCCACGACGCCTGCACCATCGCCATCTCGCTGTTGACGTCGCGCAGGCGGGAGCGGACGCCTTCCAGGGCGTACGCGAAGCAAGCGGCGGCCCGCTGCATGTCCTCGGTCGGCATCCGCGGCTCCTCTCGGGCCTCCCGAGCGTGGCGCACGCCGCGGCAGGGCGAAACCCCGCCCCGGTGCCCTTGCCCGAATGTCCGCCATCCTTGCCTGCCGGTTCACGACGTCCGCGTATGCTCACAGCAGGCATCCGGCGCGTGACGATTCGTCGCGCACGAAGGGAGACCGATGTCGGCCGCGGACGGCTCCGCCCTGCCTCCCTCTGGGGCCGAGCCCCAGACCCCGGCCGGGGGGCATGCCCCCCTGGACCCTCCGGCCGCGCTTGTGCGACTCCAGCTGCTGGGCCCGCTCAAGGCCTGGCAGGGCGAAACGGAGCTGGACCTCGGCTCCGCGCACCGCCGGACGGTCCTCGCCGCACTGGCGATGCACCCGAACCGCACGGTTTCCCGCGAAGAGCTGATCGACGCCGTCTGGGGCGACGCGCCACCGCAGAGCGCGCAGGGCTCCATCTACACCTACATCTCCGGCCTGCGGCGCGCGCTGGAACCCGGCCGGGCCAAGGGCGAGGGCCCGCAGCTGCTCGCGTCGATCGGGTCCGGCTATTCGCTGCGCCTGGCCGCCGAGGCGATCGACGTCCACCGGTTCGAAACCCTGCGCGAGCAGGCGCAGCACAGGCAGGCCGCGGGCGACCTCCGCGGCGCCCTCGAGGCCTTCGACGAAGCTTTGGCGCTCTGGCACGGCGTCCCGCTGTCCGGCCTGCCCGGGCCGTTCGCCGCCGCGCAGCGCGCCCGGCTCACCGAGGTGCGGCTGGCGACCGTCGAGCGGCGGGCCGAGGTCGTGCTGGAGTCCGGCGGGCACGCCGAACTCGTCGCCGAACTGACCGCGCTGACCCGCGAACACCCGTTCCGCGAGACGCTGTGCGGGCTGCTCATGCGCGCCCTGGCCCGGGCCGGGCGGCGGACCGAGGCGATCGCCGTCTACGCCGACGTCCGGGAGAGGCTCGTCGAGTCGTCGGGCACCGAACCCGGCCCGGCGCTGCGGCGGCTGCACGACGAGCTGCTGGCGAAGCCCGCCGTGACGCCGGAACCGAAGCCACCGCCCGTTTCCGCCCTGCCGCGGGTGCCCGCCGCCGCGCTGCCGGAGCGGGCCGAGATCTTCGTCGGCCGGGAGGCCGAGCTCGACCGGCTGCACGAAGCCGTCGTCGGCCTCGGTGCCGGTGCGGGCCGCTCGGTGTGGCTGCAAGGCGAGCCGGGCAGCGGCCGGACCGCACTGCTCGCCGAGGCCCTCGCCGCGGCCCAGGACTTTTCGCCGGCCTTCGCCGCCGCGGACGCGCTGGACCAGCGGTTCGCCCTGCGGCCGTTGCTCGACGCGCTGGGCGTGCACCCGCGCGCCACCGACGCGCGCCGGGCCGCCCTGGCCGCGCGGCTCGCCGAGCGGCCCGGCGAGGACCCGGTCGACGACGTGCTCGGGCTGGTCCGGGAGCTGTGCGCGGAAGCGCCGCTCGTGCTCGTGGTCGACGACCTGCAGTGGGCCGACGACGCCACGCTGCGCGTCTGGCGCTACCTGAGCCGGGAGACGCGGCAGCTGCCGTTGCTGCTGGTCGGCGCGTGCCGTCCGGTACCCCGGCCCGCGGCCCTCGACGATCTGCTTGACAACGATGACATCACCGTCCTGGCCCTGCCGCCGCTGACCGAGGACGCCACCCGCGAGCTGGCCACCGAGCTGGCCGGCGCGCCACCCGGGCCCGGCCTGCAGCAGCTGGTCTCCAAGGCCGCGGGAAATCCGCGGTACGTCAGGGAAATCGTCGAGACCCTGCTCGCGCAGTCCATGATCGTGCTCGACGGCGTCCACGCGCACTTGGACGGCAGTGCCAGCCAGGCGATCCCGCCGCCGCTGGGCTCGCGGATCACGCTGTACCTGAGCTTCCTGTCGAGCGGGACCCGCGACACGCTGCGCTGGGCCGCGCTGCTGGGCCACGAGTTCTCGCTGGCGGACATCGCCGTCGCCACCGAGCGGCCGCCGACGGCCCTGGTCGGCGCGGTCGACGAGGCGATCACGTCCGGGGTGCTCGTCGAATCGGGCGACCGGCTGGCGTTCCGCCACCCGCTCGTGCGCCGCGTGCTCTACGAAAAGACCCCCGCCGCGATGCGGGTCGCGCTGCACCGGCAGCTGGCCGAGGCCTTCGCCGCCACGGGGGCGCCGGCCGAACGCGTCGCCGAGCAGCTGGCCGCCGCGCCCGCGCAGGTGGACCCGTGGGTCACCGGCTGGCTGCTGGAGCACATCGGCACGGTCGCCACGGAAACGCCGCGGATCGCGGTCGACCTGCTGCGCCACGCCGTCACCCAGGGCACGCTGCCGCCGGACGCGCGGGAGACGCTGACCGCGACCCTGGCCCGGCTGCTGTTCTGGCTCGGCCGGGAGCCCGAAGCCGAGGCGCGCTCGGTCGTCGCGCGGACGTCCGACAGCAGGCGCGCGGCCGAGATGCGCTGGATCCTGGCCTACGTCTACTACCGCCGTGGCGACTTCGCGGAGGCGACCGCCGAGCTCAAGCGGACGCTCGCCGACGCCGACGTCCCGGAGATGTGGCGCGGGCGCCACGAGGCGCTGCTGGCCACGCTGGAAAGGCTGGGCGATGAGACGGCGCTGGCCCCGGCCGGGCTGCACCCGCTGGACGACGCGGCACTGGCCGTGCCGAAGCTCGACAGCCTCGACGACGCCGCCGAGCCGCTGGACGCCGCCCGGCGGATCGCCGCGACGCGCGCGGTGCCGGGCGAGATGCACCTGGCCGGCGCGGTGCACTACTACTGGCTGGGCCGCTGGCCGGAGGCGCTGGCCGAGCTGGACGCGGTGATCCGCGACGGCGCCGAGACCGCGTCCTACGTCCTGCGCAGCCCGGGCTCGGCCCTGCTGGTGCACGGGGTCGGCGCGCTGATCGCCGGCCACCGCGGCGAGCCCGCACTGGCCCGGACCCACCTCGACGCGGCCGACCGGCAGCAGTGGCCGCCGGGCCTGGAGCCCGACGGCGGCGACTTCCTCCTCGCGGCCCGCGCCCTGCTGGCCGAACAGGAGGGCCGTCCGGAGGCGGCGCTGGCGGCGCTGTCGCCGTTGCTGGAGGACAACCACCCGCCGGCGGCCCGCCACCAGTGGCTCCCCGACCTGGTCCGGCTCGCGTTGTCGCTCGACGACCGGCAGCGCCTGCGGGAAGCACTGCGCCTGCTCGAAGCCGAGGGCGAGGTCCCGCCGGCCCACGCCGCGGCCGCCGCGCACTGCCGCGGTCTGGTGGCGGGCGACCCCGAGCCGGTCCTGACGGCGGCCGGGCACTACCGCGCGGCCGGCCGCCTGCTCAAGCAGGCCAAGGCGACCGAGGACGCGGCGATCCTGCTGGCGGAGTCGGGTGAGCTGGCCGAGGCGCGCACGGCGTTCCGGACGGCGCTGACGGCGTACACGAAGATCGGCGCGGTGTGGGACGTGCGGCGCGCGGAAGCCCGGATGGGCCCGTTCGGCATCCGGCGGGCGCCTTCGGTCCGGTCGCGAGCCGCCGCGGGTGAGTGACATCCTGCGTCCCGATGTCTCCCATGACTCCTCCAGCACATCTCTGGTGGTTGAACAAGCAACCTCGGGCGGGTTGGCACGTCGGTAAGGTCACCGGAGTAGTCGGTACCTACATGTCCCTGGGGGATGGGGTCTGGGACGCGAAGTCCCAGAGGGGACGGCAACGACATGCCAGGGGAAGGTCCCGGCCTGCGGGTGGGCGTGCTCGGCCCGCTGCGGGCCTGGCGCGGGACAGCCGAAATCGGCCTCGGCCCCGCGCGTCAGCGTGCCGTCTTCGCGGTGCTCGCGGTCAACGCCGGGCGGGCGGTCCCCCGCTCCGAACTGATCGCCGGCGTCTGGGGGGATTCCGCGCCCGCGAGCGTCGAAGGCAGCGTCCACACCTACGTCTCCGGGCTTCGCCGGGCCCTCGAACCCGACCGGTCACGCTGGTCGGCGGCCAGTGTTCTCGTCTCCGACCCCGCCGGCTACTCCCTGATCCTCGACGAGGACGCGCTCGACGCCGCCCGGTTCGAACGGCACCGCGAACGCGCGCAGCGGCACCTCGAGCGGGGCGATCCGCGGGCCGCCGTCGCCGAACTGGACGACGCTCTCGCGCTCTGGCAGGGCGAAGCCCTCTCCGGGGTGCCCGGCGGATTCGCCGAGCGGCACCGCGAATACCTCGCCGAGCTGCGGCTGAACACCCTCGAACGACGTGCCGAGGCCGTGCTCGCCCTGGGTGGCCACCTCGACCTCGCCCCCGAACTGGCCGTGCTGGCCGGCGAACACCCGCTGCGGGAATCGCTGCGCGAGTCGCTCATGCTCGCCCTCTACCGCAGCGGACGGCCCGCCGACGCGCTCGACGTGTTCCGCGACGCGCGCGCCACGCTCGTCGCGGAACTCGGCGTCGAACCCGGGCCCGCGCTGCAGCGGCTGCACCAGCGGATCCTCGCCCAGGACCCGGCCCTCGACGCGCCCGCGGCGCCGGTCGTCGTCACCGGGCACCGGCTGTTCGGCCGGGAAACCGAGACGACGAAACTCGCCGAGCTGGTCGCCGACGTCCGGGCCGGCCGGGGCCGGGCCGTCTGGATCGAGGGGGACGCCGGGATCGGCAAGTCCGCGCTGCTCAACAGCTCGCTGCCGGACGGCCCCGGCTTCCAGCGGCTCTGGGCGGCCGCCGACGAGCTGAGCACCCGGTTCCCGCTGCAGGTCGTGCTGGAGTGCCTGGCGATCGACGCGCACTCGCCCGACCCGCGGCGCGCGCGGGTGGCGAAGGAACTCGCGGGCGAGGGCCCGGCCCGGCGCAGCTGGGGCCCGGCCGATCCGGTGCTCGGCGCCGTCGACCGGCTGCTGGCCCTGGTCGACGAGCTGTGCGCGCAGTCGCCGCAGGTGCTGGTGATCGACGACCTGCAGTGGGCCGACGAAGCTTCCGTGCTGGTCTGGCACCGGCTCTGCGCGGCGACCCGCCAGCTGCCGCTGCTGCTGGTCGCCGCGACCCGGCCGGCGCCGGACCGCGCCGAGCTCGCCCAGCTGCGCCGCGGCGTCCAGGCGCGGGACGGGGTCGTCCTCGACCTCGCCCCGCTGACCGGCGAAGACGTTGGCAGGCTGATCGAGGACCAGCTCGGGGCGCCACCCGGGCCGGGGCTGCGCGAGCTGGTCGCCCGTGGCGCGGGAAACCCGTTGTACGTCAAGGAAATGGTCGACGTCCTGCGGCGGGCCGGCGCGGTGGAGGTGAGCGGCGGCCAGGCCGACGTCGACGACCCGGCGGAGTTCGAGGCCCCGCGGTCGCTCGTCGCCGCGGTCGACCGGCGGCTGGACTTCCTGACCGCGCGGACGCAGGAGGTGCTGCGCTGGGGCGCGCTGCTGGGCATGGAGTTCGCCGTCGGCGACGTCGCCGCGGTGCTCGGCAGCCGGCCGTCCGACCTGCTGGCGCCACTCGAAGAAGCCGTCACGGCGAACGTCCTCATCGACACCGGGACGCAGCTGGCGTTCCGCCACCCGCTGCTGCGCCAGGCGCTCTACGACCGGCTGCTGGCCGGGACGCGGGCGGCGCTGCACCGGCAGGCCGCCGAGGCGCTCGCCGGGATCGGCGCGCCGGTCAAGCGCGTCGCCGAGCAGCTGGTGGCGGCACCGGCCACAGTGGACGAATGGGTGCTGGACTGGCTGGCCGCGCACCACGCGGCCGTCTCGACCCGGGCCCCGCTGATCGCCGTCGAACTGCTGGAGCGCGCGCTGGCCGCGTGCGCCGGCGCCGACCCGCGCCGGGAGACGCTGCTCGTCGCGCTGGTCAAGGTGCTGTTCCGGCTGGAACGCAGCCCGGAAGCGCTGGCGCGGCAGGCACTCGAGGCCGCCACCGACCCGGACGCCGTCGAGGAGATGCGGCACGTGCTCGCGGCGCTGCTGCACCGCCGGGGCGACACCGAAGGCGCCGTCGCGACGCTCGCCGCGTGGATCGACGACCCGGCCGTGCCGGAACTCTGGCGGGTGAAGCACCGGCAGCTGCTGGCGAACTTCCGCCGCGGCAGTCTGTCCGATTTGGACGCAGCGGAGCAGACGGCGCACGAAACGAAGTCCCTCGCCGGCGGCGACCGCTACCTGACCGCGCACGCGCTGCAGTCGTTGTGGCTGGTCGATTCGGTGCGCCGCGAGCACGACCGCGCGCTCGCCCACATCGACGCGGCGATCGAGGCGGTCGGCGACGAGCACGAGCTGGCCGACCTGCACCTCGACCTGCTCGACAACCGCGTGTTCACGCTGCAGAACCTCGACCGGCTCGCCGAAGCGGGCGACGCCCTGCGCGCGGCGGGCGAAGTCGCCGCGCGGCACGCGCTGCCGGTCGGGCTGCAGGTGTCCGCCGCGGTGCACCGGTACTGGGAGGGCCGCTGGGACGAGGCACTGGTCGAACTGGACACGGTCATCGAGGACGGCCCGGCGATCACGTTCTACGGCCTGCGCGAGCCCGGCCCGGCGGCGCTGCTGCTGCACGGCGTCGCGGCGCTGATCGCGGGCCGCCGCGACGACCGGGCCCAGGCCGCGGCCCACCTCGACGCGGCGGAGGAGTACGCCCCGGCGACCGGCGCCGAGCGCGAGAGCTTCGACTTCCTGCTGGTCGCCGACGCACTGGCGGCCGAGCAGCGCGGCGACCGCGTCCGCGCGCTGGCCGTCCTCGAGCCGATCCTGAACCCGACGTACGCGCAGATGATGCTGCGCCACCAGTGGCTGCCGGCGTTCGTGCGGCTGGCGATGGAACAGGACGACGTCGGCCGCGCCCGGCGGGCGTTGGCGGTGTGCGAGGAAGAAGCGGCGAAGGAGCGGCGTCCGGCGCGGGCGCACGCGGCGGCGTCGTGGTGCCGCGGGCTGATCGACGAGGACCCGGCCCCGGTGCTGGCGACGGCCGAGCACTTCCGCGCGGTCGGCCGCCGCCCGGAACTGGCCTCAGCGCTGGAGGACGCGGCGGTGCTGCTGGCCCGCGCGGGCCGCCTGGACGCGGCGCAGGCGGCGTTCGAGGAGGCGGCCGAGCTGTACACGGCGTTGGCGGCCCGCTGGGACCTGCGCCGCGCGGAAACCCGCCTGCGCCGCCTCGGCGTCCGCCGCGGTGCGCTGTTCTCCCCGATCCGGCCGGGCCACGGCTGGGAGTCGCTGACCCCGATCGAGGTCCGCATCGCCGGGCTGGTCGCGGAGGGCCGCTCCAACCCGGACATCGCGGCCGAGCTCTCCCTGCCGCGCCGGACGGTCCAGGCCCACGTCGCCCGCCTGCTCGGCAAGCTGGAGACGCCGTCACGCTCCGGCGTCGCCGACGCCTTCCGCCGCCGCCCCTAGCCCCGTGTCGTCCGCCTGGGTACGCGTGTCGTCCGTCCCGGTACGCGTGTCGTCCGCCTGGGTACGGCCGGCTCGCGTACGCGAACGGACGACACGCGTACCTGGTTGGACGACACGCGTACCTGGGTGGACGACACGGTTAGTCGGGGAGGGCGTTGGCCTTGGCGACGCGGCCGAGGAAGCGGCCCGACTCCTTGACGGTCCGCTGCTGGGTCTCGAAGTCGACGTGGATCAGGCCGAACCGTTGCGTGTAGCCCATCGCCCACTCGAAGTTGTCCAGCAGGGACCAGGCGAAGTAGCCGCGGACGTCGGCGCCGAGGCGGATCGCGTCGTGGACCGCGCGCAGGTGCTCCATGAAGTAGTTGACGCGGGCCGCGTCGTACACCCGGCCGTCGACGACCTGGTCCACAAAGGACGCTCCGTTTTCGGCCACCACGAGGGGGAGATTGGACTGCGAGGAGAGCCACTTCAGCAGAGACGTGAGCGTCGAAGGTGACTGTTCCCAGCCGAACGCCGTCAGCGGCGGGGGTGCGGGCAGGACGTCCAAGCCGCGCAGTGCGGGCAGGGGGCAGTTGCTCGGCGCCAGCGGGTCCTCGAGCGGGGTGACGCGGGCGGGTGCGTAGTAGTTCACGCCCAGCCAGTCGATCGGGGCCGCGATGACGTCCGTGTCGCCGTCGCGGACCGCCGCGGCGAAGCGGCCGCCGTGGTGCTCGACGTCGGCCACGACGTCCTCCGGGTAGCCGCGGCCCAGCACCGGGTCCAGGAAGAACCGGTTGTGGATGCCGTCGAACTTCCGCGCGGCCTCGGCGTGCGCCGGCGACGAGCCGTCCGGGATCGCCGGGGCGAAGTTCAGCGCGAGCGAGAACTCGTGCCCCGGCCCGGCGAGCGCCCGCGTCGCCAGCCCGTGCGCCAGCAGCAGGTGGTGGGCCGCGACCAGCGCCGTGTCGTGGTCCTGGACGCCGGGCGCGTGCACGCCGCTGCCGTAGCCCAGGAAGGCCGCGCAGAACGGCTCGTTGACCGTCGTCCACTGCCGCACGCGGTCGCCGAGCGCGGCGTGCACCACGGCGGCGTAGTCGGCGAACCGCGAAGCCGTGTCCCGCTCCGGCCAGCCTCCCGCGTCTTCGAGCGCCTGCGGCAGGTCCCAGTGGTAGAGCGTCAGCACCGGCGTGACGTCACGGCTCAGGAGCTCGTCGACCAGCCGGTCGTAGAAGGCGAGCCCAGGCGCGGACGTCGTCCGGCCGTCCGGCATCACCCGTGGCCAGGCGACCGAGAACCGGTAGGCGTTCAGGCCGAGGCCGGCCAGCAGGCCGATGTCCTCGGCGTAGCGGTGGTAGTGGTCGCAGGCGACCGCGCCGGTCGCGCCGCCGAGCACCTTGCCGTCGGCCGCCGCGAACGTGTCCCAGATGGACGGTCCGCGGCCGTCCGCCGCCACCGCGCCCTCGACCTGGTAGGACGCGGTCGCCGCGCCCCACCGGAAGCCCGCCGGGAAGGTCATACCGGTGCCCCTTTCAGGATGCCGCGCACGAGGTGGCGGCCCAGCAGCAGGAACAGCGCGACGACGGGCACGACGGCGACGGTCGCGCCGGTGAGCATCAGCGCGTAGTCGGTGTAGTAACCGCTGGCCAGCTGCGACAGGGCAACCTGCACGGTCGGCGTCTCGTTGGGGTCGAGGACCACCAGCGGCCAGAAGTAGTCGTTCCACGTCGCCATGAACGTCAGCATCGCGAGCACCGCGGCCGGCGCGCGCAGCGCGGGCACGGCCACGTGCCAGTAGGTGCGCAGGACCGAGCAGCCGTCGACGGTCGCGGCGTCGACCAGGTCCGCGGTGATCGCGTTCTCGCAGGCCTGGCGCATCCAGAACACGCTGAAGGCGCTGACCAGCGCCGGCACGATCACCGCTTCGAGCCGCCCGTACCAGCCGAGGTCGCCGACGACCAGGTACAGCGGGATGACGCCGAGCTGCGCCGGCACCATCGCCGAGCCGACGACCAGCAGGAACAGCGTGTTGCGGCCCGGGAACCGCAGCCGCGCGAAGGCGAAGCCGGCCAGGCTCGCCAGCACGACGTTGGACACCATGACCGTGCCCGCGACGATCAGCGAGTTGCCGATGGCCAGCCAGAAGTCGACGGTGCCGAAGACGCGCCGCACGTTCTCGGGCAGGTGCCCGCCCGGCAGCAGCAGCGGCGACGTCTCCCCGATCGCCGAGTTGTCGCGCGTGGCCACGACGAACGACCAGTACAGCGGGAACACCGACGCGCCGAGCACCCCGGTCAGCACGGCGTACACCCAGCCGCCCGGCCGCCGCCGCGCCGTCACGCCGACCTCACGAACCGGCGCACCAGCCGGTAGTTGACCAGCGCGAACCCCGCGCAGAGCACGAACATCACCCAGGTCAACGCGGCCGCGTAGCCGGCGTCGAGGTGCGTGAACCCCTTCTCGTACAGGTACATGACCAGCGTCTGGAACTGCCGGTCGTTGCCGCCCGTGCCCGCCGATCCGCCGGCGTCGAACAGCTGCGGCTCGGCGAACAGCTGCAGGCCGTTGACCGTGCCGGCGATGGCGGTGAAGGCCAGGGCGGGCCGGATGCCCGGCACGGTGATCGACCAGAACGTCCGCCACCGCGAAGCGCCGTCGAGCTCCGCGGCCTCGTACAGGTCGCCGGGGACGGCCTGCATCGCGGCCAGGTAGATCAGGGCGTTGTAGCCGGTCCAGCGCCAGAGCACCATGCTCGCCACGGCGAAGTGCGACGTCCAGGTCGTCGCCCGCCAGTTGACCGGCGCGACGCCGAACCAGCCGAGGACTTCGTTGACCACGCCGTAGTCGCGGCTGAACAGCTGCCCGAACACCAGCCCGACGGCGACGACGGACACGACGTTCGGCAGCAGCACGCCGGTGCGCCACCAGGTCGCGGCGCGCAGCGGCCGGTCGAGCAGCGCCGCGATGCCCAGGGCCAGCAAGAACTCCGGGACCGCGGCCAGCAGGAAGATGGAGACCGTGTTGGCGAGCGCGTTGTAGAAGTGCGGGTCCGCGAGCAGGTCGCCGTAGTTGGCGAGACCGAAGCCGCCCCGGTCGCCTTCGAGCAGGTTCCAGTCGTGCAGCGAAACCCACGCCGTGTACAGCAGCGGGAAGGCGCCGAAAACGACGAACAGGGCGAAGAAGGGCGCGACGAACAGCAGCGGCGTGACCGTGCGGTCCCAACGGGCGAACCGGTGCTGCACGCGCGGCTACTTCAGGGCGGCCAAAGCCTGCTGGACGGCTTCGGTCCAGGCCTGCTCGACGGTGTTCGTCCGTTCTTCGATCCGCCCGAGGGCGCGGCCGAACTCCGGCCGGACGTCGGCGTCGCGCAGGCCGCGGTAGTTCGGGCGCAGCTGGTCGGCCGAGGCGGCGAAGATCCGCCCGATCGGCGCGTCCCCGAAATAGCCGTCGGTGTGCGCGACGACCTGCGGATCCTGGTAGACCGCTGGCTCGCTGGGGAGGATTCCGTCGGAGAGGAAGAGCTTCTTCTGCTGTTCCGGGGCGGTCAGCCAGCGGGCGAGCTCGTAGGCCTCCTTCTGGTGTTCGCCCTGCTTCGGCACGGTCAGGAACGAACCGCCCTGGTTGCCGCTCCTGCCGGGCACGGTGGTGACGTCCCACTTGCCGCGGTTGGCGTCCCCGCCGGCCTCCTTGATCTGGCTGAGCATCCACGCGGGACAGGCGACGGTGGCGAAGGAACCCTGCTTGATGGCCACGTTCCACGCCTGGGTGAACGTGGTCGCCGCCGCTGTCTGCCCCTTCGCGGCGAGGCCGCCGGAGAGGAAGAAAGCCGCGCGCACGCTGGGGTTGCGGTCGGCGATGAAGGAGTCGTCGCGCTGGGAGAAGTAGTTCTCCGGCGACTGGTTGAGCATCGCCGTGTAGACGGTCCCGGCGGAGTCGGCGAACTTCACGTTCGGCGTCTTGCTCGTGAACCGTTCGGCCGTGGCGGCGTAGGCCGCCCAGTCCGGCATCAGCTTCGCGACCTCGTCGCGGTCGACCGGGAGACCGGCGGCCTGGAACAGATCGCGGCGGTAGCAGAGGGCCAGGCTGCCCATGTCCGTGCCGAGGCCCAGCACGAAGGCGCCGTCGGTGCCCTGCGCCCACTTCCACGGCACCCACTGCTTTTCCAGCTCACGGGCCCCGAACCCGGCGAGGTCGGCGAACTTGTCCTTCACCTTCCGGTACTGCGGCATGTACTGCTCTTCGATCGCGACGACGTCGGCGGCACCGTGCCCGGTGGCGAGCTGGGTCGCGAGCCCCTTGTGGTGGGTGTCGAAGTCGGTGACGCGGTTCTGCACCGTGATGCCCGGGTGCAGCCTCTCGTACTCCGCGATCAGGGGCGCGTAGCCGAACTCACCGAAGGTCGCGATGGTGAGCTTCGTCTTCTCCCCGGCGTCACCCGGACTGCAGGCGGCGAGCGGGATCAGCGCGGCGACCACGAGGGCGGTCCGGCGGGCGATCGTTCGCAACAGGCTTCCTCAGATCACACCGGCCCGCACGGCGTAGGCGACCGCGTGCGGCCGGTTGCGCAGGTTGAGCCGGTTGGTCATGGCGTAGATGACGTTCTTCACGGTCCGCTCCGAGTAGCAGAGCTTGCCCGCGATCTCGGCAGTGTCCCAGCCTTCGGCCATCAGGCGAAGCACATCCACCTCGCGCGGCGTGAGTGCGGCCCCGCCGCCCTCGCCGGCCAGGGCCTCGACCTGCTCGCGCAGCGGCGACGTGCGGCCGCGCGCCGCGGCGAGCACGTTCGCGGTCAGCCGGTCGAGCGCGGTCCGCGGCAGCACGGCGGAGACGTGGCACTCGGCGAGCAGGCCGACGTGCGCGGGGTCGACGTGCCCGGCCACCAGCACGATCGCGGCCGGCGACTCGGCGGCCGCGGCCCGCAGCGCGGCGACGGCCTCCCGGTCGACCTCCCCGACGGCGAACACCAGCACCGCCGCCTCGCCCCGGCGGGCACGCGGCAGGACCAGCAGCTCCGGGCGGGACTGCAGGTGGTTGATCAGCCCGGTCAGGGCGATCGGGTCCGACGCCCACGCCGCCACTCGCACCTGGTCCATCGAACCCTCCTCCGCGCACGACGAATCCTGACTGCGGCCAGTGTGCTGAGCACGGCTTCACGAATTCTCTAACGCCCGTGGTGCCATTCTTCACGCCGTGAAGTTGGCCGTCGACTACCGTCGAGGGCACACGAACGAGTGAAGGGACCGATGAACCGCCGATTTCTCGCCGCCTCCGGGGTGGCGTTCGCCGTCGTAGCCGGGTGTTCGCTGGTCGCGGGCCTGCAGCCGCGGATCGTGTCCGGGCTGGCGGTCCCCCGGACGTCCGACCGGCCGGTTCCCCCTCCCGCGGCGCCCCCACCCGCTTCTCCCGCACCCACCTCGCAGCTCGCACGGCCGGGCGACTGCACGTCACTGGCGGCCGGGCTCGACGTCCGCGCCCAGGTCGCGCAGCTGGTCGTCGTGGGCGTCTCCGGCGACAACCCGGCGGCGACGGTGTCCCTGGTGCGCGACCACCAGGTCGGCGGCATCTTCATCGGGGGTAACGCAACAGCGTTGTTGAAAGATCGCTCGCTGGCCGCCGTCCAGGCGGCGGCGAAGGTGCCGGTGGCCGTGTCGGTCGACGAGGAGGGCGGCCGCGTCCAGCGCATCGACGACCTCGACGGCGACCTGCCCTCGGCCAGGACGATGGCCGCGACGAAGTCGCCGGACGAGGTCCGCGCGCTGGCCGCCGCCCGCGGCAGGCAGCTGCACGCCCGCGGGGTGACGGTGGACTTCGCCCCGGACGTCGACGTCACCGGCGCCCCGGACGACGACGTCATCGGCGACCGGTCGTTCAGCCCGGACCCGGCCAAGGTGAAGACGTACGCGAAAGCGTTTGCGGCGGGGTTGCGGGACGCGGGTGTCCAGCCGGTGCTGAAGCACTTCCCCGGTCACGGCCACGGCTCGGGCGACTCCCACAAGGGCACCGTCGTCACGCCGCCGCTGGACCGGCTGCGGGCGGTCGACCTGGTGCCGTACCAGGGCCTGGCCGACTACGGCCCGGTCGCGGTGATGGTCGGCCACCTCGACGTGCCGGACCTGACCGACGGCGTCCCGGCTTCGCTGTCCCCGGCCGCGTACCGGCTGCTGCGCGGCGAGTACGCGTTCGACGGCCCGGTGGTGACCGACGACCTCGGGGCGATGAAGGCGATCACCGCGCAGTACCCGCTGCCGGACGCGGTGCTGAAGGCGCTGCAGGCCGGCGCGGACCAGGCGCTGTGGTCCTCCGGCGGCCGGGTGGACGCGGTGCTGGACCGGCTGGTGAAGGCGGTGCAGAGCGGCGAGCTGCCGAAGGCACGGGTGCAGGAATCCGTCGCGCGCGTGCTGCGGGGCAAGGGACTCTGCTGACTTCCGTTGCCGGGCCACGGCACCGGCCGTCTCCGCGCGGCGATCGGGATCCGGGCCTAGACTTCGCCGCAACGGCACCCCCGGAACGAGGAGCGGCATGGCGGAGCTCGGCGGCACCTACTCCCTCGGCGGCGAACTCCCGGTGACCCGCATGGGTTACGGCGCGATGCAGCTGGCCGGGCCCGGCGTCTGGGGACCGCCGAAGGACCACGACACCGCCGTCGCCGTGCTGCGGGAGGCCGTCGAGCGCGGGGTCACCCACCTCGACACCAGCGACTACTACGGCCCGCACACCGTCAACGCCCTGATCAAGGACGCCCTGCACCCCTACCCCGAATCGCTCGTCATCGTGACGAAGGTGGGGGCGCGGCGCAGCGCGGACAAGGGCTGGCCGCCCGCGCTGTCGGCCGCGGACCTCACCGAGGCCGTGCACGACAACCTGCGCAACCTCGGCGTCGACGCGCTCGACGTCGTCAACCTGCGGCTGAGCAACGCCGCCGGCGACTACCCGGTGCCGATGTCGCTCGCCGAACCGTTCGGGGTGCTCGCCGAACTGCGGGACCAGGGGCTGATCCGGCACCTCGGCGTCAGCCACGTCAGCGCCGAGCAGCTCGACGAGGCGAAGGCGATCGCACCCGTCGTCTGCGTGCAGAACCAGTACAACCTGGCCCACCGCGAGAACGACGACCTCGTCGACAAGTGCGCCGCCGAGGGCATCGCCTTTGTGCCCTACTTCCCGCTCGGCGGGTTCAGCCCGCTGCAGTCGGGCCTGCTCGACGACTGCGCCGCCCGGCTCGGCGCCACGCCGATGCAGGTCGCGCTCGCCTGGCTGCTGCGGCGGTCGCCGTCGATGCTGCTGATCCCCGGGACGTCGTCGCCGGAGCACCTGCGGGAGAACCTCGCCGCCGCCGACCTCGAACTGCCCGGCGACGTTCTCGCCGATCTGGACCGGATCGGCGCCGCCTGATCGCTACGCTGAGCGCTCGGACAAGCACGAGGACGGAGACACGCGTGGCGGAGTGGGGCGATCTGGTCGCTTACATCAGGGAGTCGTACCGGGTGGTGCGCGACGAGCCCGACGAGCTCCGCATCCGCCTCGTCTTCGGCGACGACCCCGACACCGAACAGCGCGCCCAGATCGTGGTGATCGCCCGCGAGATCCTCGACCAGCGCGAGGACTGGGTGCAGATCGCCACGCCGTTCGCCCGGCACGAGGAGGTCGACCTCCTCGAGGTGCTGACCGAGGTGGGCGACGCGATCGTGGTCGGCGGCCTCGCGGTGATGGGCGAGCACGTCGTCCTCCGCCACTCGCTGCCGCTGATCAACCTCGACATCAACGAGTTCACCGATCCGCTCGAGCTGGTCGCCGGCGCGGCCGAGCTGCTGGAGCAGCAGTTCACCGGCCGCGACGACTACTGAGGTCTGGAGCGCCCCGGCGGGTGGTGAGCGGAACCACCGCCGAAGCGGCGGCCACGGCGAGCGCGGCCCCGGCACCGAAGGCCGCGGTCGCCGAGCCCGTGCCGAGGTAGAGCCCGCCGAGGAGGGCGACGCCGAGGGTGCCGCCGAGCTGCTGCACGGCGTTGAGCAGCCCGGCCGCCGAGCCCGTCTCGTGCGGCCGGACCTGGTGCAGGGCGGCGGTGAAGAACGGCACCGTGAACGTCCCCATCCCGAGTCCGCACAGCGCCAGCGCCCACGGGTACGCGCCGGCCCCGCCGGCCTGCATGGCGAGGATCCCGCTCAGCAGCAGGGCCAGGCCGGCGAACATCACGCGGGCGCCGAACTTCGGCACCAGCCAGGCGCCGGCAACGGCCGACGACACCGCGAGCCCGGCCGAGAGCGGCAGCAGCGTCAGGCCCGCGGTCCGGACGTCGGCACCGAGGCCGAGCTGCAGGTGCATCGGGACGACCTGCATCAGGCCGGTCATCACCGCGAAGAACAGCAGTGACCCGGCGAGCGCGGCCGGGAACCCCCGGTGGGCGAACAGGCTCGGCTCGACCAGCGGCGCGGCCGCGCGGCGCTGCTGGAAGCCGAACCCGGCCAGCAGCACGGCCCCGGCCGCGAGGAGGGCCCAGTTCGTTCCCGCGGGGTCGATCAGCGGGTAGACGAGCAGCCCGGTGCCGGCGACGACGAGGACCGTGCCGGCGAGGTCGAGCCGGGGCCGGGTGGCGGCCCGGTCCTCGCGCAGCAGCCGCGCGGCGAGGAGCACCGCGAGCCCGAGCGGGACGTTCACCAGGAACACCGCCCGCCAGGAGATCGCCTGCGTCAGCAGGGCGCCGAGCAGCGGGCCGGTGACCGCGGACAGGCCCATCACCGGCCCGATGGTGCCCAGGGCCTTCGCGAGTTCGCCGCCGTCGAACCGGGCGCGGATGAGGCCGATGGTCTGCGGGATGATCAGCGCGGCCGCCGCACCCTGCACCGCGCGCGCCGCGATCAGCAGCCCGGCGTCCGGCGCGGCCGCGCAGGCCAGCGACGCGAGCACGAAGCCCGCGACGCCGAGCTTGAACACCTTCGCGCGGCCGAAGATGTCCCCGAGCCGGCCCCCGGTGATCAGGAAGACGGCGAAGGGCAGTGTGTAGGCCGCGCTGAACCACGGGACGTCGGCGGCCGGTCCGGGCAGCTCGGCGTGGATGGCCGGCCCGGCGACCTGCACGATCGTGGCGTCGAGCAGGTTCATGGCCTCGGCGACGAGCAGGACGGCCAGTGCGGCCCAGCGCCGCCGGTCACGCGTCATGGTGGGCACGGGTGTGTCTCCTTCCGTTCGGCGCCCACCCTGGCTGGTGGTCGATGACCGATTCCAGTTCTCGACGTGACTTGGCTGATTCCTTCCATTCAGTGCGGTTGAATGAGGGATATGACCACCTTGGACGCTGTCGACCGCGCGTTGATCCACGCGCTGCACATCGACGGGCGGGCGCCGTTCGCCAGGATCGGGGACGTCCTCGGCGTCTCGACGCAGACGGTGGCGCGGCGCTACCGGCGGCTGCGGGCTGAGGCGTCGCTGCGTGTCGTGGGCCTGCCGGACCCGCAGCGGGCCGGGCAGGCCGAGTGGATGGTCCGCCTGACGGCGACCCCGCACACGGCCCAGGACCTCGCCCAGGCGCTGGCGCGGCGCGCGGACACGGCGTGGATCAAGCTGATGTCCGGCGGCACGGAGATCTGCGTGAACGTCCACACGCCGGCGGCGAGCGACCACGCGCTGCTGCTGCGGGACATCCCGCGCACGGCGAGCATCACCGCGGTCTCGGCGCACCAGCTCCTGCACCGCTACTTCGGCGGCCCGACGGCGTGGCTCGGCCGGGCGAACGCCCTCGACGCGGCCCGGATTGCGGCACTGACCCCGGTCCACCCCGGCCCGGGCAAGCCGCTGACCAGCGACGATGACGCCCTGATGGCGGCGTTGCAGCGCGACGGCCGCACCGGCTTGGCCGAACTGGCCGCGGCCACCGGCTGGTCGGCGGCGACCGTCGCGCGCCGGCTGGCCGACCTCCGGGCGGGCGGAACGGTGTTCTTCGACCTGGAGATCGACCCGGCCCCGCTGGGCGCGACGACGCAGGCGCTGCTGTGGATGGCGGTGGCGCCCGCCCAGCTCGACCGGGTGGCGCGGACGCTGGCGACCCACCCGGAACTGGCCCTCGTGGCGGCGACGACGGGCCCGGCGAACCTGGTGGCCCAGGCGCTCTGCCCGGACGCGGCCGCCCTGCACCGGTACCTGACCCGGCGGCTGGGGGCGCTGGACGCCATCCGGACGCTGGAGACGGCGCCCGTGCTGCGGACGGTGAAGGCGGCGGCCTCTCGCTGAGGGACCGGCGGGTTCCGGCCCGGCCCGGTATCGTCCTAAGTGGACTTCACCTCGGCCAGGTGGTCGAGCAGGCCGCGGACGGCTTCGAACTCCCGGACCTCCTGGCGGCAGTCCGGGCACGCCGCGAGGTGCCGCTCCACCCGTGCCGCCTCGGCGGCGTCGAGCAACCCCAGGCTGTACGCCCCGAGGTCGGTCCGGTCGTACCGGCCCATGGATCGCGTCTCCGTTCCGCGTCCCGCGAGGGAACGCCCGCACTGTCCGACGCCTCCAGGGTCCTGAGCGGGACGCCCCACCGGCGGAGTTCCGCGGATTTCTACCCGAACGGCCGACAACTTCGGACGGCGAACAGCCCATGTGAGTGACATCGGCGGTCACGCATTTCACCCATCCGAACACGGAAAGCTTTTGTGTGACCGACTTCGCCGAATCCGCGTCATGGCTCCCGGGCTCGCTCGTCGGACTGGCGTCGGACCGGGATTTCCCGGCCGGCGTGGCAAGAAGGCGATCCGAAACGAGGAGAGCGATGACCGTACGGAGCCACCGGGCGGACGACGTCGTGGACGAGGTCGGGGTGTGGCTGGCCGGGGAGTTCGCGGGGCGGCTCCCCGCCTCGGAGATCGACCGCGTCGTCCGGACGACGCGGATCGACCTCGAAGGGAGCATCGCGCCGGAGGAGCTCGGGGAGATGCTCCACCGGCTGGGCCGGGCCAGGCTGCTGCGCATCCTGCACCTGGCCCCGGCGGCGCAGGTGAAGATCCCGCAAGCGCGGTGACGTGCCGGGCGGGCACGCGGCTCCGATGCCGCGTCGCCCGCCCCACCCGTCCAGCGGCGGTGGACGTTCGCGCACAACGCTTGCCCGTGACACCCCGGCAATCTTGACTGGACTAGACCAATCTGGTCTAGTGACCGGTGTCACGTTCGTCTCGGCCGGATGAGCACACCCCCCTGTTCGACACCCGGCGCCCACGCGCCCGGGTTCCGTCGTGGCCGAAGGAGTGAGCGAGTCTTGAGAAGACGCCTTGTCGCGATCCTGTCCGCTGTCGCCGCCGTCGCCGGGCTGGTGTTCGGCGTGCCCGCCGTCACCGGGCAGGCCCCGCAGGCGGCCGCCGCCGCGTGCAGCGCGCCGAACTGGGTGGCCGGGCAGTGGTACGACGTCGGTGCCGTCGTGCGGTACACCAACGGCGGCTACTACCGCGCCAAGAACGCCAACCCGGGCTATGACCCCGTGATCAGCACCTGGTACTGGGAGCCCTACAGCTGTGACGGCGGGGGCGGCACCACCTGCAGTTACCCGAACTGGGTGGCGGGCCAGTGGTACGACGTCGGCGCGATCGTCCGCTACACCAACGGCGGCTACTACCGCGCCAAGAACGCCAACCCGGGTTACGACCCCGTGATCAGCACCTGGTACTGGGAGCCCTACAGCTGCGGTGGCGGCACGGACCCCGGCAACCCGGGCAACCCGGGCGCGTTCGTGGTGAGCGAAGCCCAGTTCAACCAGATCTTCCCGGGCCGGAACTCCTTCTACACCTACAGCGGTCTCACCGCGGCGCTGTCGGCGTACCCCGGCTTCGCCACCACCGGCAGCGACACGGTGAAGAAGCAGGAAGCGGCGGCGTTCCTCGCCAACGTCGACCACGAAACCGGCGGGCTGGTGTACATCGTCGAGCAGAACACGGCCAACTACCCGCACTACTGCGACTGGAACCAGCCCTACGGCTGCCCGGCTGGCCAGTCCGCGTACTACGGCCGCGGCCCGATCCAGCTGAGCTGGAACTTCAACTACAAGGCGGCCGGCGACGCGCTCGGCATCGACCTGCTCGGCAACCCCTGGCAGGTGGAGCAGAACGCGGCCGTGGCGTGGAAGACCGGCCTCTGGTACTGGAACACCCAGAGCGGCCCGGGCACGATGACCCCGCACAACGCGATGGTCAACAGCCGCGGCTTCGGTGAGACGATCCGCAGCATCAACGGTTCGATCGAGTGCAACGGCGGCAACCCGGCCCAGGTCGAGAGCCGGGTGTCGAAGTACCGCCAGATCACCTCGGTCCTGGGCGTCGACCCGGGCGCGAACCTGTACTGCTGAGCCGAGGCGGGCGGGGCACGTCCCCGCCCGTTCAGCACCGCCGACGGCGCCCCGGGCGGCACTTTCACGTGAAAGTGCCGCCCTCGGGCCGGGGCCGGACGGCGAGGCGGGGCGGGGCCGGGGCGGGGCCGGGCCGCGCCCGCCGGTTCAGGCGGTGAGCCGGTCCGAGATCAGCCGGATGATCGCCGCGGTGTGGTCGTTCAGGTAGAAGTGGCCGCCCGGGTACGTCTTCAGCTCGAAGGCCGCCGACGTCCGCGCCGCCCACTCGCGGGCCTCGGCCTCGGTCACCTTGGGATCGCTGTCGCCGACCAGGGCCACGATCGGGCAGGCGACGTCCGGGCCCGGGCGGTAGTGGTACAGCTCCGCCGCCTTGTAATCACTCCGCAGCGCCGGGAGCACCATGCTGCGGATGTCCTCGTCGTCCAGCACCGCCGCGCCGGTTCCGCCCAGGCGCTTGACCTCGGCCAGCAGCTCTTCGTCGCCCTTTTCGTGGACGCGGTCGTCGTGGTGGACCGTCGGGCCGCGGCGACCCGAAACGAACAGGGCCAGCAGCCGCGTTCCCCGCGCCTCGAGCCGCCGGGCGACCTCGAACGCCACGCTGGCGCCCATGCTGTGGCCGAAGAACGCCACCGGCCCGGCCAGCTCCGGGGCCAGCACGTCCGCCAGCCGGTCGGCCAGCACGAACAGGTCGTCCACCGGGGTTTCGGCGTGCCGGTCCTGGCGGCCCGGGTACTGCACGGCCAGCACCTCCACCGCGGGCGCCAGCGCCGCCGAAACCGGGTGGAAGTAGCTGGCCGCTCCCCCGGCGTGCGGGAAGCACACGAGCCGCGCCGCGGCGGACGGCGCCCGGTGGAAGCGCCGGACCCACTCCGCGGCGTCGAGCGAAATCGTCATGGCCCCCAATCTGGCAGGCCCGCGGGCCGGCGTCGACCCCCAACGTGCGCAGCCTCGGCCGCGATCACTCCCCCCGCCACAGCGCCGGGACGGCCGGGGGTTCCCAGCCCGGCTGGGCGGTGTGCGCCTGCAGGCAGCCGTAACCGCGGCCGCCGTAGGTGACCCGGGCACCCGCCGCGTACGCGGTGCCCACCGCCCAGGAGGTGCCCCCGGGCGGGGTGGACGCCGACGTCGGCGCCTGCGGGACGTCGAGCACGAAGTCGAAGGCGCCTTCCTTCGCGGAACCGTTGTCCCGCACGGTCATCAGCAGCCGTGCGTCGAAGATCGAGTCGGTGTTGTTGCGCGGCTCGCCGGGGAAGTAGAGCTGCGTGGTCAGGACCGGACGGCCGGGCGCCTGGACCTTCACGTGGATGTGCCGGGTCCGGCCCGGGTAGAGGCCCGGCACGATCGTCGACAGCGTGAACGCGCCCTGGGCGTCGGTGTACTGGTGCCCGCGGAAGGTGTAGCCGGTGTTGTCGTAGGCGCCGTTGACGTCCGCCTGCCAGAAGTCCAGCAGCGCGCGGTTCACCGGCAGGCACGCGCGGCCGAAGACGTACCCGGTCACGGTCAGCCGGGTGCCCGGGGTCCCGGGCGTGACGAGGCTGGTCCGTTCGGGCGAATTCGGCTTGAAGTAGGGGCCCTCGGTCTGCTCGATCGTCGGCTCGTCGCCGTCGTGGCAGGCCGGCGTGAGCTCCGGTGCCGTGCCGCCGACGGCGTTCGCGCGGGCCAGCGCCGGGCCGCCGATCAGCGCGACCGGTGCGGCGACACCCGCGGCCAGCGCGGCCTTGAGCACGGTCTTGCGGCTGAGCTTGTTCTCTTCGTCCATGCCTGGCTCCTCGTGGGGAACGTCCGGGGATCCCCTCGAACGTAGGCAGCGCACCCGGGCGGCGGCGATGGACGCAATCGGTCAGTCGTGGTGCTTCTCCCCGCCGCGCCGGAAAGCACCGGGGGTCAGCCCGGTTTCGCGGCGGAAGAACCGGCAGAAGTAGGCCGGGTCGGCGAACCCGACCCGGCTCGCGACCTGGCGCACGGTGAGGTCCGTCCGGAGCAGGAACCGCTGCGCCTCCCGGACCCGGGCCTCGCGCAGCAGCTGCGCGGCCGTGCGGCCGGTCGCGGCCTTCACCGCCTCGGTGAGGTGGCCGGGGGTGACGCCGAGGCGTCCGGCGTGCGCGCGCACCGACCACGGCCCCGGTCCGGGACGGCCGGCGAGCCGGACGAACTCCGCCGCCACCGCGCCGGCGGGCGGGGGCGGCGGCGTGCCCAGCAGCCGTCCCGCCCGCACGAGGAGGACGTGCACCAGCGCCCGCAGCACCGACTCGGTGCTCTCGCCGCCGCGGCGGTACTCGTCCTCCAGGTCGGCGATCAGCCGCGTGACGCGCGCGTCGGCGTCGCCGTCCAGGTGCAGCCACGGCCGTTCGCTCAGCCGCCGCAGGAGCTCCCGGTCGGCCGGGTGGTCGAGCAGGAAGTCGTCGGTGAACAGCACGACGTGCCCGGTGAGGTCCCGGACCCCTGCCCACTGGTGCACCTGCCCGGGCGCGATGACGCCGAAGTGCGGCGGCCGCAGCGGCCAGCGCGCGGTGTCGACCACGTGCGCGCCGGTGCCGCCGGTGACGTGGACCAGCTCGTGGAAGGTGTGCCGGTGCGGGAAGTCCGCGCGGGACAGCGGCCCGATCGTGTCGAAGGTGCCGACGGCGAACGGGGGCGCGGGCGGGGCGGGCACCTCCAGCCGGTGCATCGGCAGCTCCCCCGGCCGCGGGGTCCGGCAAGGCGTCCCTGGCGGAACGGTCGTACCGCGCATGGCCGGGAAGTCTAGATCGATACGCGGGTGATTCGCCGTTTTTGCCCCGATGATCGCAATCCGATCGTCGGGTACCGGACAGCGGAACGGGGCCGGTCCACAGTGGACCGGCCCCGTTCGGTGGTACTGCGTTACGCGCGGCTGCGGCGCCGGTTCAGCAGCAGCATCAGCGCGCCGCCGCCGAGCAGCAGGCCGCCGATGCCGAACGGAACCGCGGCGTCGACACCGGTGTTGGCGAGCTCGCCGCCACCGGAAGGCGCGCCACCCGCGGGGGTGGTCGGCGCCGGGCTGGTGGCCGGGGCACCCGCCTCGGTCCAGCTCGCGGCCGCCTTCGCCGTCACCTGGGTCTTCTCCGAGTCGGCGACGATCAGCGACTGCGCCGGCTGCCGTGCGTAGTTCTCCGCGACGAACAGGCGGCCGGTGTCCAGCTCGCCGCTGGCCTTCAGCGAGAACGAGCCGTTGCCCGGCTTGGTGCCGGCCGGGACGTCGACGAACAGCTTGCTGCCGTCCTTGACGTCGGCGGCCTTCAGCTCCTTGCCGTCGGCGTCGGTGACCTTGACGCCCTCGGGCAGCTCGGTGGTCAGCGACGTGACGTCACCGGACGTGGCGACCTCGAACGGGCCGATCTTGGTGCCGGCCTTGCCCTCGGCCTTCGGCCCCGCGATGTTCAGGGTCGGCTTCGGCTGCTCGCCGATGCCCTTGTTCAGGTCGCCGACGAGGTAGCTGTACAGCGCGGCGACGTCGGCGTTGGCCTCGGCCGGGTTGTCTTCTTTCAGCGGCTTCTTCAGGTCGAGGTTCACGCCGTCGCTGAAGTGCCACACCGCGGCCTGCGTCGCGGTGATCGCCTCCTGCGGGGAGAGGCCGTCGTGGACCTTGACGCCCTGCTTGCCGAGGGCGGCCTCGATCGCGTCGAGCTTGACGCCCGGGTAACCGTGGTGCAGCACCCAGTTGATCTTGTCGCTGTTCTTCGTGAACGGCGAGGAGGCGTCCGGGTACTTGTTCCACGGCCGCTCGACCATGTCGACGTCGGTGCGCATGTGGACGCTGATCTGGACGCAGTAGAGCTTCAGCGACTTGCCGTCCGACAGCTTGAAGTCGAACAGCTTGGCGTAGGGGTCACCGTGGTCGAGGTTGACCCGGTAGCCGGTCGTGCTTGTTGCTTCGATGACCCGGCCGCGCGCGGCGCCGTCGTCCGCGAGGGCGGCGGGGGCGCCGACCATGGTGGCGGCGGCCGCGGCGAGCACCGCGATCCCGCCACGCACGAGAGCTGACCTGACCTGCATAAATCTCCTATCCGAGCCCGAACCACGCCGGTAGGGCCGCGTGAGATCACATCCCCGACCACGGCGGCCACTGATTCGGGTGAGTGATCACCCGGTCAAGCGATACCGGAGCATACACAGACCACACAGGGGCTACGCACGGTGCCCCCATAAACACGGATGCCCTCGGAAAGCCCCTGAATGGGGCGCCGATGTCACGGGTGGAAATACCCGCTGAACAGGATTTCGGCGATCTTGGTGGTGGTCTCCTGGCCGGCCTCGTAGCCGCCGGAAATCACCCGGGTGTCGTTCATCAGGGCCAGGGTGTACCGCTCGCCCGGGCCCGCGAAACCGACGGAGTTCATGATCCACGAACCGTCGTCGTTGTCGTCGGCCCAGCCGTTCTTGTTGCCCGGCCGGGCGGCCGGCCCGGCGCCCCAGACACCCCACTGCTGGTTGACGTCGACGGTGCGCAGCTCACGGACCAGGTAGTCGCGGTGCCGCGCGGGCAGCCGGGTCAGGACGTACTCGATCAGCCGGTCCAGGTCGTTCGCGGTGGTGCGGATCCAGCCCCAGTGGTGCGGGTGCCGGTCGCTGAACCGCATGTCGGTCATTCCGTAGGAAGGAAACCGACGGCCGAATTCGGCCTCGCCGCCGTAGCGGGTCCACAGCGCGTGGGCGGCGGCGTCGTCGCTGGAGTGGAGCATCCGGTGGAGGAGATCGCGGTCTTCGGCGGTCAGCGTCACGGCGCCGGAGTCGGCGCGCAGCAGCAGGTCGACGGCCATGGCGAGCTTCGGCGTGGAGCAGGCCCAGATGAGCGTGCCGGCGGCCGGGCCGCGGTGGACGGCGCCGGTCCAGCGGTCCCGCAGGACGATCCCGGTGACGCCGGGCCGGCTGTCGGCGTAGGCCTGCGCCCGGGCGATCCGCGCCCGCAGGTCCGGGCCGAAGGGATCGCCGCCTCGCGGGTCACCGCCTCGCGGGTCGTTCCGGCCGGCGGGACCGGGCGACGGCGCCAGCGCGAAGGCCGCCAGCAGCGCGATGAGCAGGAGCTTGCCCATGAGGTCCCCCGGGTGACGGCGAGCGGTGCGTGCGCCCCGAAGACTCGCACGGACGACCGGGGTGCGGCGAGTGGCTCGCCGCACCCCGGTCGCGATCAGCGCGTCGCACCCCTCTTCGAGCTCACGGGTTGACCGTCAGGAGGTGGGCCCGGAAGCCCTCGCCGTAGGTCTTGGTCGGCGTGCCGGCGTAGTCCTCGATCAGCACGTTGCCGCCGCTGCAGCCCCACGGGTTCCACGTCCAGGCCGTGTAGCCGAGGTTGTGCGCGTCCAGCCAGGCCATGACCTGGTCGATGTAGTCGTGCGCGCAGCTGTTCTGGCCGATTTCCCCGGCCTGCACCGGCACCTGGGCCGCGACCGCCCCGATCTGGCTGTCCCAGCAGGACACCGTGACGCAGGCGTTGAAGTTGTAGGTGTGCCAGGAGGCCACCAGGTTGCCCGCCGGGTCCGTGGGCTTGTACGCCAGCCACTGCGTGAGGTCGTTCGTCCACGTGAGGCCGGCGGTCATCACCACGTTCACGGCGCCGGTCGCGCGGACGGCGTCGACCAGCTCCTGCATTCCCGCGACCGGGTAGGTGATCCCGGTGCAGGTGCCGCCGTCGCGCAGGCACCGCCACGCGGCGGCCGCGTCGGACCAGTTGGCGGCCGCGTCCGGGTAGGGCTCGTTGAAAAGGTCGAACACCACGGCGTTGTCGCCCTTGAACGCGGTGGCCACCTGGCTCCAGAACGTCGGCGTGTACTGACGGCTGGGCATCGGCTTCTGGCAGGTGGCGTTGACGTCGGTGCAGGCGGAAGAGGTGCCGGTGTACTGGCCGTGCGTCCAGTGCAGGTCGAGGATCGGGGTGATCCCGTTGGCGGCCAGGAGTTTCGCGTAGTCCTTGACGGCCTGCTGGTAGGGGGCGCCGCTGGGCGTGCCGGACAGGCCGAGCCAGCAGTCCTCGTTGAGCGGGATCCGCACGGCGTGGATGTTCCACGCCTTCATCGCGTCGACCGAGGCCTGGTCGACCGGGCCGCTGTCCCACATGCCCTTGCCCTGCACGCAGGCGAACTCGCCGCTGGCCCGGTTGACGCCGAGCAGCCGGTAGGGCTTCCCGTCGGCGGTGAGCAGCTTGTTGCCCGAGACGTGCAACGCGGGCGCCGGTCCCGGCGGCGGTGGCGTGCTGGTCGTCGTGGTCGTCGTCGGCTTGGTGATCGGGGTGGTCGCCGTGGTCGGCGGCGTTCCGGTGCACGTGGCGCCGTTGACCGCGAATTCGGCGGGGGCGGTGTTGGTGCCGCTGTAGGAGAAGTTCGCGCCGGCGCTGACCGAACCACCGGCCGCGATGGTGCCGTTCCAGCTCGCGTTGGTCACGGTGACCTGCTTGCCGGACTGCGTCCAGGTACCCGACCAGCCCTGCTGAAGGGTCTGGTTGCCGGCGTAGGAGTAGGTCAGCGTCCAGCCGTCGGCCGGCGCGGAGCCGACGTTGGCGATCCCGACGACGAGGCTGAAACCGCTTTCCCAGTCGTTGGCCGAGTAGGTGACGCGGCACGCGAACGCGGCGCTCGTCTCACGCGCGGACGACACCGCCGTCGTCGACGTGACGACCCCGGCCGCGACCGCGAGGCCCGCGACCGCAAGCGCGGCAGGACGTTTTCCGGCTCTTCCCCACATCGGCACTCCCTTGTGCACCCGGACGACGGAGGCTTCTGGGAGCGTTCCCAGACGCCGTCACACCGTCGCTGCCCGGCCCCGGGATTGTCAATCACCAACGGCGGGAAGGCGGCCGATTCCGGCGAACAGCGTCCGGGGCGTTCCACCAACGAACGCAGCCGTCTCCCCCGTGCGGAGTCCCGGTCCGGCCGTCCCGGCTCGGCGGAAGATCAGCGGATCACCGGCCGGTCCGGTACTCGGCGAAGATCCCGTCGAGAACGCCCAACGCGTGCGCGGCCTCCTCGCCGGTCCGGGCCGCGGACACGAGCGTCTTCCAGAGCGCCCAGCCGCGGCCGCGGGCCCAGGTCGCGTCGTCGACGGACAGGCGTTCGCGGAACGCGCGCCGTCCCTCGGCCGTCAGCAACGTCCAGGCGATGGCCGTGTCGCAGGAGGGGTCGCCGACCCCGCAGGTGCCGAAGTCGATGACCGCCGCCAGTGCCCCGTGCTCGAGCAGGAGGTTGCCGGCCGCGACGTCACCGTGGAACCAGACGTCCCGGCCGTCCCAGCGGGCGTCCAGTGCGGTCGTCCAGATCTCGCGGGCCAGCCCGGCGTCGATGCGGCCGTCCAGCGCGGTGAGCGCGCGCTCGGCCGCCGGCTCGTAGGTGCGCAGGGTGGCGCCCCGGAACCAGTTGTGCTTCCCCGGCCGCGGCCCGCCGCCGGCCTCGACGTCCTGCAGGGCGGCCAGGAACCCGGCCAGGTCGGCGGCGAAGCGGACGGGGTCGGCGATCCGGTCCGGGCGCGCGGGTTCGCCCTCGAGCCACGGGTGGATCGACCAGGGGAACGGGTAGTCCGCGCCGGGCTGCCCGTGCGCCAGCGGGACCGGGACCGGCAGCGGCAACCGGGACGCGAGCACCGGGAGCCACCGCTGTTCCTTGTCGACGGCCAGTGCGTACTCGGCCGCGCTGGGCAGCCGCGCCACCATTTCGCCGCCGACGTGGAAGGTGAAGTTGTCCCACCCGCCGTGGGCCACCGGCCGGACCGGGAGGTCCGCCCACCGCGGGAACTGCTCGCCGATCAGCCGGCGCACGAGGTCCACGCCCACGGTGCGGCGCTGGGGCACGGGACCGAGGTCCGGGATGGTGGTCAAGACGGCGTCCTCCGGTTGATCAGGGAGAACGAGCATATGCCCGCGATAACCCGCCCTGCCTACGCTCCGCTCGTGAACAGGCGTCCCGGGCTCAGCGCGCGGCTGAAACTCGCCATCAGCTACGCCGGGTTCCTCGTGCTCGCCGGCGCGGTCCTGCTCGCCGTCGTGCAGATGTCCCTGCTGCGCTACGTGCCCGACAACGACCAGGGCCTGCTCGGCATCGCGCCGAACCGGTACCTCCTGACGCGCGTGTTCGCCCCCTCCGCGGCCACCGCGCTCGGCTTCCTGCTGGTGTTCGGCGTGCTCGGCGGCTGGCTCCTGGCCGGCCGGATGCTCGCCCCGCTCACCCGGATCGCGGACGCCGCCCGGCTGGCCGCGCACGGATCGCTGTCCCACCGCATCCGCCTGGCCGGCCCCGCCGACGAGTTCCGCGAGCTCGCCGACGTCTTCGACACGATGCTCGAACGGCTCGAGTCCCAGGTCGGCGAGCAGGAGCGGTTCGCCGCGAACGCCTCCCACGAACTGCGCACGCCGCTGGCCATTTCGCAGGCCATCCTCGACGTCGCCGGCCAGGACCCGGCCTACCCGAGGAGCGAGCTCATCGACCGGCTCCGCACGGTGAACACCCGCGCGATCGACCTCACGGAGGCCCTCCTGCTGCTCGGCCGCAGCGACCGGCGGCAGTTCGCCCGCGAGCCCGTCGACCTCTCCCTGGTGGCCGAAGAAGCCGCCGAAACGCTGTTGCCGCTGGCCGAACAACGCGAGATCACGCTCGAAGTCACCGGGGGGCCGATCCACGTGACCGGCTCCGCCGCCCTGCTGCAGCGCATGGTGACGAACCTCGTCCAGAACGCGATCGTCCACAACCACCCGGGCGGCACGGTCACCGTCCACACCGAACGACGCCGGTACGCGAGCGCGCTGCGGGTCGAGAACACCGGCCGGCCCCTCCCGCCGGAGCTGGTCCCGACCCTGACCGAGCCCTTCCAGCGCGGGACCGGGCGCGCCCGCACCGAGGGACACGACGGCGTCGGCCTCGGGCTGGCGATCGTGCACAGCATCGTCCGGGCCCACGACGGGATGCTCGAACTGCGGCCCCGCCCGGCCGGCGGCCTCCTCGTCACGGTCCGGCTGCCGGCCCGGTAGGGCGGCATTTTCCTTCAACAGCCGTGCGTTTCCATTTCGCCTCCTCCACCGGTTGTCCGGGCTTCCGAAGATCGAGCCCGACGCTACAACCGGAATTCCCCGCGGTCATGACGGCCACGCGGGGGTCAAGGAGCGACGTCAGCTTTCGGACCGGTTGGCCAGCGAACGGTATTCGCCGATTTCGCCGGCCTGGATGAGACCGTCCTGAATGGCGCGCGCCAGTAGCGCGTCCTTTGTGGTCGCGCGCCGGCCGACGGCGGCGTATTTGGTCCTGGCCCGGTCGATGTACTGCTTCACCGTGGCTTCGCTGATCCCCATCCGCCGCCCGACGGACGCCTTCGACATCCCTTGGAACCAGTGCTTGAGCGCGGCGAGTTCCTGGCCCGAAAGGGCCGGGCGGACCGGCCGGTCGTCGGCGATCATCGCGCCCGCGCTGGACGGGGTGACGTAGGGCCGGTCCTCGGCGACGGCCACGATCGTCTCCACGCAGTGCTCGCGGCTTTCGTCCTTTTCGAGGAACTCCGCGCCCGCGTCGAGGACGGCGAGGACGTTTTCGGGTTCGGAGTGCGCGGAGAACACCACCACGCGGTACCCGGCCTCGGTCAGCTCGGCGATCCGGTCGACGATGAGCGTGCCGCGCAGGTTGAGGTCGACCAGCAGGACGTCGGCCTGGCCGCCGGGGCCGGCGAGGACCTCGTCGACGTCGGCCCCGCCCGCCACCACCCGCACCCGCCGGTCCGGGTCGCGGTCGACCCACGACCGGACCCCGTCGATCACGACCTCGTGGTCTTCGATGATGGCGACGGTGATCCGCCGCTCCAGCTGGTCTGCACCCACAGCGACTCCCCCTCCCGTTGGCACTCGACCCCGACCTGCCCGCTCGCCCGCGGGGCCGGCACGGTGCCGGCGTCGGCGATGACACTCACCTGCACCTCGCCCCCGCCGCCCGAAATGGTCACCCGGGCGTGGGTGCGCGCCGAGCTCAGCACCTCGATGACCGGCTCGATCAGCTCGCGCCGGACCGGCACCGGCACGGCAGCAGGCAGCGCACCGGACACGCTCATCCGCACCGGCACCCCCCGTGCCTCGGCGACGTCGAGGGACGCGCGCACCTCGTGCAGCAGCGGATCGGGCACCTCGTCGGCTTCCAGGAACAGGCGGCGGAGCCGGGCGGCTTCGATCGCGCACCGGCGCTGCACGGCCGGATCGGCCGGATCGCTGGTCCCGTCGGCCAGGCCGGCCAGCACCACGGCCGCGGTGCGCTGGAGGAACTCGTGCCGCCGGACGCGGGCGGCGTGCGCCTGCTCGGCGGCCAAGCGCCGGGTCTCCACTTCGGCCCGCGCGGTGGCCGCCTCGACGGCGCCGTCGACGATCCGGCGCTGCGTGCGCACGCCGTACGCCAGCGCGACCTGCAGCGCGGCCGAGCCGCCCAGGCTGGTCAAGACCAGCGCGACGTCCTGCAGATCCGGCTCGGCCAGCAGGAACAGGGCGGCGGTGGAGGCGGCGCCGTTGCCGGCCAGCACCACGGCCAGCGGCGCGGCCGAGCGTCCCCAGCTCGCCAGGACGCCGAGCCAGCCCGCCGCGCCGAACGCCCAGTTCTCGAAGCTGACGACCGCGCCGTCCGCGTTGACCGCGACCACCACGCTGATGGTCAAGGTCAGCGCGACCACCAGCCACGGCCGGCGCACGACCCCGTCGCGGAGCAGCTGGACCGTGCCGGCCACGAGCACCGCCGTGTACAGCGCCCACATCACGGGCGAAACCCACACCCACCGGAAATCCGGCCACATCAGCAGCACCGCGGCGGTGTCGAAGCCGCCGTGCCACAGCCCCGCCATGCACGCGGTCACGATGATGGTCCCGCGCTGGTACCGCGCGGCGAGGGACACGCTGGTGTCGTCAGCCACCGGCCCGCCACCTGAGCGTGACGACGGTCCCGCGCCCGGGCGACGAACGGACGACGGCGTCGCCCCCGATCGCCGCCAGCCGTCCCACGACGGCTTCGCGCAGGCCGTACTTGTACGCGGGCACCGCCGCCGGGTCGAAGCCGCGCCCGGTGTCGGCCACGGTCACCACGATCTCGCCCGCCTCGTTCGCCAGTACCAGGGACGCGTGGCCGACCCCGGCGTACCGGCGCGCGTTGACCAGCGCCGCGCCGGCGGCCCAGGCGAAGGCGTCGGCGACCACCGCCGGCGCCTCGCAGGCGGCGAGCTCCAGCCGGACCCCGGACGGCCACCCCGCGCGGGCCGGGACGTCCCGCAGCAGGCGGTCGAGCCGGACCAGCCCGGTCCCGGCCCCGTCGCCGTCGCCGTCGCGGAGGTCCGACACGACGTCCAGGTCGGCACGGGCCTGCGCGCGCAGCCGGGCCGAAGAGGCGGTGATGGCCCCGGACCCGACCATCGTCAACGTGGCGAGCACGGTGTCGTGCAGCCGCCGGTCGGCTTCGCGCTCTTCGGCCCGCCGGAGCCGGTCGGCCCGGGCGCGGGACTGGCTGCGGTGGAACTCGGCCAGTTCCGCGTCGGCGGCGCACCCCACCCGCCGCAGGAGCGCCAGCAGCACCAGACCGCACACGTTCTGCAGCGAGTACACCCCGGCCTGCGCGATCCCGGCCCCCGGCACGCCCGCGAGCACCTGGCCGGCGACGTACGCGGCGATGACCAGGAATCCCCCGGCGACCCCGGCGACGGGCCGCACCCCGATGTGGCCGTAGATGACGCGCACCCCGATGAGCACCGCGATCCACGAGGCACCCGACGGGAGGGCCCCGGGAGACACCAGTTGCCCCTGCAGCAGGCAGAGCGCCACGACCTCGGCCAGATCGACCGCCAGCAGCCCGCCGGTGATCCGGCGGCGCACCGCGCACCAGACGAAGAAGGCCGACCAGGCCAGGTTCCCGCCCGCGGCGACGAGGGTCATCGCCGGCGACTGAGCGGCGTCGAGCACAGCGGCGAAGGCACCGGTGGCCCCGAGCGAACCACGCGCGATCGCCGCACACCGGAAGAGCACCCGGTCCGTCGCGCGGCTGGCGTCGCCCTCCTCCGTCGTACGCCGTTCGCCCACCAGCACCTCCGCCTCGGAGACGAGGCTAACCGGGGAATCGGCCCTGTCATGACGGCCAATCGGATGTCACCCGCTCGGCGTCCACCGCGCCTGGCGGCTGGGCCGGGACACCGGTCAGCGTCCCGGTTTCCCGGCGATGACCGCCGGTTCGAACAGCGACAAGTCCACGGAGGCGGCCAGCGCCCGGTAGCCCGCGTCGCTGCCGTGCAGGTGGTCACCGGAGTGGAAATCCGCCCGGATCCGGCTGGGGTGGTCCGGGTCGCGCCAGACGGCGTCGAAGTCGAGCACCGCGTCGAACGCGCCGCCCGTGCGGATCCACGCGTTGACCTCGTGGCGCGCGGCCTCGGCCGCCGTCGAGTAGGCCTCCGAGCCTTCGAAGGGCGCGATCGTGGTGGCGTACACGAGCACACCGCGTTCGCGCGCCCGCGCCACCAGCTGCCGGAAACCGGCGATGACGTCGTCCGTGGTCACCGGAGCGCCGGGGAACATCTTCAGGAAATCGGCCATCGGGCCGTCGTCGCGCGGGGCGGCGGAGATCGCGATGTCGTTGCCGCCCGCGGACACCACGACGCAACCGAGGCCCGGCGTCGCCAGCACGTCCCGGTCGAAGCGGGCCAGTACCGCGGGCCCGATGCCGTCGTTGAGCAGCCGGTTGCCGCTGATCCCCTGGTTGACGACGAAACCGGCGCCGCGCGCGGCCAGCAGTTCGGGCCAGCTGTGGTGGGTGTCCGGAGTGGACCCGGCGCCGTCGGTGCGCGAGTCGCCGACCACGACGACGGCCGAGGCCGGTGCGCCGGGGAGCACGTCGACGGCGGAAAGCAGCGCCCGCACCGGCAGCACCGTGGCGTCCGGCGGCAGCGCGGACGCGGCGACGGCGTCACCCGGGATCGTCCAGCCGGTGTCCAGCACCGGGTCGTGGCAGGTGCAGGTCTCCACGCGTTCCGGCAGGTAGAGGCTGATGGACAGCTCGGCGAGCGCGGACACGGGCAGGTCCACCGGATCACTCGGCATCGGCGCACCCACCGGGACGGTGACGGCCGTGGCCCCCGAAAACGTCAGCACGCGCTCGTCCCGCACCCCACCGCCGGGCAGCGCGAAGCCCACCCGCGCCGCGCCGATGGTCAGGGGCGTGGTGCCGAACTCGTTGGTGAACCGCACGCGCACCCGGCGCCCACCGCCGCTGAGGCGCACCACCTGGCGGAGCGTCACGTCGGCGAGGGGCGGGTGGCTGTCGAGCGAGCGCAGCCCCTCGTCGGGCGATTGGGGCGAAGCACCCCAGCTGCGGACCCAGGAAATCTCCGGCTCGGTCATGTCTGCCTCCGTTGGTCGATTCGACGTCCGCAGGCTGCCGCCGTCCGCTCACACGCGACGCACGCGGCGCTGACACGCCCCGCCCGGCTGAGGGCCGCGGCACCGGGCGCGCGAAGATCGGGGCATGGACGGGCTTCGCATCACGCTGCTGGGCACGTTCCAGGTGAGCCGGGGCGACGCGGTCCTGCCGGTACCGGGCACGCGGCTGCGGAACCTGCTCGTCCGGCTGGCGCTCGCCGGCGGCCGTGCGGTCGAGCCCGGCGTGCTGGTCGACGCGGTGTGGGGCGACGAGCCGCCGTCCGGCACCGCCTCGGCCCTGCAGACGCTCGTCTCCCGGCTGCGCCGCGCCCTCGCGCCGGCCGACGGCCTCCTCGTGCAGGTCGCGGGCGGCTACCGGCTGGCGGTGGACCCCGCCGACGTCGACGCGCTGCGGTTCGAGCAGCTCACCGCGGCCGGCCGGGAGCGGCTGCGGGCCGGTGACGCGCACGCCGCGGGCGCCGCGCTGGCCGAGGCCGTGGCGTTGTGGGGCGAGCCCGCGCTCATCGCCGCCGTCGCCCCCGCGGTGGCCACCCGGCTGGCCCGGCTGTCGCTCGAGGCCGTCACCGACCTGGCCGACGCGGAACTGGCGCTGGGCCGCGCCGAGCCGGCCGCCGCCCGGCTGACCGCGTTGCTGGCCGAGCACCCGGCGCACGAGCGGGCGGCGGCCCTGCTGCTGGACGCGCTCGCCACGCAGGGACGTCAGGCCGAGGCGCTGACCGTCTACGAGCGGGTCCGCCGGACCCTGGCCGACGACCTCGGCGCCGACCCGGGCACCGCACTGCGGGAACGCCACCTGCGTCTGCTGGAGCCCGCCGAGCCCGTGCCGGTGCGGGTCCGGCCCGCGCCCCTGCCGACCCCGCTGACCAGCTTCGTCGGCCGCGACGACGACCTCGCGCGCATCGCCGCCCTGCTCACGACGGGACGTCTGGTCACCGTCCTCGGCCCCGGTGGCGCCGGCAAGACCCGGCTCGCGCTGGAGGCGGCGCGGCGGCACGGCCACGACGTCCGGCTCGTCGACCTCGCGTCCGTCACCGAGCCGTCGAAGGTCGCCCCCGCCGTGCTCGCCGGGATCGGGCTGCGGGGCAGTGCGCTGTTCGACGCCCGGCGGCGGGCCGGGGGCGGCGAGCTCGACGTGCTCGTCAGCGAACTCGGCGGCCGGGAAAGCCTGCTGCTGATCGACAACTGCGAGCACCTGATCGACGCCGTGGCCCACCTGGTCGCGACGCTGCTGCCGCGCTGCGCCGGCCTGCGCGTGCTCGCCACCAGCCGCGAACCGCTGGCGGTGGACGGCGAAGCCCTCGTTCCGCTGGGCCCGCTCGCCCTGCCCGGCCCGGCCGACGACGTCCGCGAGGTGGCTTCGGTGCGCTTGTTCAGCGAGCGGGCCGCGGCCGTGCGGCCCGGGTTCGCCGTCGACGAAACGACGTGGCCCGACATCGTGCGCGTGGTGCGCGGCCTGGACGGCCTGCCGCTGGCCCTCGAGCTGGCCGCCGCCCGGCTGCGGACGCTGTCGCTGCCCGACCTGGCGGCCGGGCTCGCCGACCGGTTCCGGCTGCTCACCACCGGCAGCCGGACCGCGCCGCCGCGGCACCGCACCCTGCGTGCGGTCATCGCGTGGAGCTGGGAGCTGCTCGACGAGCGCGAACGCACGGTCGCGGACCGGATCTCCGTGCTGCCCGGCGGGGTCACGGCCGCCTCGGCCGCCGCCGTCTGCGCCGGCACCGCCGTGCCCGCCGGGGAAATCCCGGATCTGCTCGCCACCCTCGTCGACCGGTCGCTGCTGCAGCTGGCGCCCGGCCCCGGCCGCTACCGCATGCTCGAAAGCCTCCGGGAGTACGGCGTCGACCGCCTCACCGGCGCCGGCGAACTCGGCGTCGCCCGTGACCTGGCCGCCACGCACTTCGCCGGGCTGATGGCCCGCCACGACCCCGAGCTGCGCGGCCCCGGCCAGCTGGCGGCGATGGCGGTCATCGGCGCCGAGTACGACAACACGCTCGCCGCCCTGCGGCACCGGTGCGCCACCGGCGACTCCGCCGCCGCGATCGCCCTGGCCCTGTCGCTGACGTGGTACTGGCAGATGTTCGGCCGCGACTCCGACGCCCGCTACTGGCTGGGTGAGGCCTTGGCGGTGCCCGGCGGCCCGCCGTCGCCCGAACGGGACTGCGCCCGGGCCGCCCACCTGCTCAGCCGGGCGGCCACGCTGCCCGCGGACGCCGGGGAAACGCGTGAGCTGGCCGGCCGGCTGCTGGCGCACCCGGAGCTGCCGAGCCACTACCGCGTTTTCGGCCCGATGCTGCTCTTCCTGCTGGGCGACGAAACCGCACTCCCGCTCTTCCGGCAGCTCGCCGACGGCGACGACGGGTGGCTGTCCGGGCTGGCCCACACGTTCCAGGCCGAGATCGCCGAGAACGCGGGCGAACTCGACCGGGTGCGCGTCCACGTGGCGGCGGCCCTCGCCCGCTTCGAGCAGGTCGGCGACCGGTGGGGCCGGGCGGCGATCCTGCCGATGCGCGCCCAGCTGCGCCGCTACGACGACCTCGACGGCGCACTGGCCGACCTGCGCGAAGCCCGGGAGCTGGCGGGCGAATTCGGCGCGCTCAGCCTCGGCGACCAGCTCTACAACGACCTGCGCTGGATCGACCTGCACATCCGGCGGGACGAGACCGACCGGGGCCTGGCGATGATCGACGCCGCCCGGGAGCGGGTGCGGCGCGCGTCCCCGCCGGAACTGGTGGTCCTGATCGACGGCTGGGAGGCCGGCCTGCGGGTGCGCCTCGGTGACCTGGCCGGGGCCGGTGCCCTGCTCGAGGCCGCCGAACGCCGGCTGCCGGACGGCACCGGGTTCCCGGTGGACCACGCCCGGACGCTGCTCGCCGGCGCCCGGGCCGCGCGCTGCCTGGCCCTGGGCGACCTGGCCGGCGCGGACAAGGCGGTGCGGGAGGCGTACGCGGCCGCGCTGGCGGCCCGGGACCTGCCGATCCTGTCGCTGGTGGCGGTGCACACGGCCGCGCTCGCCGAAGCACGGGGACGGCCGCGCGATTCGGCCGTGCTGCTCGGCGCCGCCGCCCGCCTGCGTGGCGCGCACGACCGCACCGATCCGCAGGTCCGCGAGCTCACCGGCCGTGGCCGGGCCGCGCTGGGCGAGGACGAGTTCGCCGCGGCGTACGCGGAAGGCTGGGCACTGGACACCCAGGCGGCGCTGGCGGTGAGCGATCCGGCCCGGCTCGTGGGGTGAGCCTGGTCAGCGGTGAACGCTGTGCGCGCGGTGTGCGTGCCGTGTGCGTGACGGCGGCCAGCCTCGGGGTCACGTAGTCGACCTCGAGAAAGCGGTTTGTCATGCATGACGTGGTGATCGTGGGAGCCGGCCCGGTCGGGCTGTTCCTCGCCGGCGAACTCGGCCTCGCGGGCCGCTCGGTGCTGGTGCTCGAACGGGAGCCGGAGCCGCGCTCGCCGTGGCGGAGCTTCCCGCTCGGCATGCGGGGCCTGTCGGCCGGGTCGGTCGAGGCGTTCCACCGCCGGGGCATGCTGTCGCCGCTGCTGGCCGCGTCCGATGTGGACGAACGGCCGGTGCCGGACGAGCCGGAGCCGCCGCGCTCGGTCGGCCACTTCGCCGGAACGCCCCTCGACCCGGCCGCCGTCGACCTCGCGCGGTTCCCGCACCGCCTGCCGAGCCCGGCGCTCGACGGGATCATGACCAGCCTGGAGGCGGTGGAGACGGTGCTGGCCGAGCGGGCGGGCAAGCTCGGCGTCGAGATCCGCCGCGGCGTCGAGGTCACGGCCGTCACCCAGGACGGCTCGGGCGTGGTCGCCTGGGCCGGCGACCGGGAGTACCCGGCCCGCTGGCTCGTCGGCTGCGACGGCGGCCGCAGCGCGGTGCGGCGGCTGGCGGGCTTCGCGTTCGACGGCACCGAGCCGCAGCTGACGGGCTACCTCGCGCTGGCCACGCTCGCCGATCCCGGTGTGCTGCGCCGGGGCTTCACCGTGACGCCGGAGGGCATGTACCTGACGATGTCCGAGCCGGGCCACCTGGGCGTACTGGACTTCGACGGCGGGGCGTACGACCGCTCCCGGCCGCCGACCCGCGAGCACCTCCAGTCGGTGCTGCGCCGCGTGTCCGGCACGGACGTGACGATCGCCGAGGTGCACCTGGCGTCCACCTTCACCGACCGGGCGAAGCAGACGAGCACGTACCGCCGCGGCCGCGTCCTGCTGGCCGGGGACGCGGCCCACATCCATTCCCCGCTGGGCGGCCAGGGCCTCAACCTCGGCATCGGCGACGCGATGAACCTGGGCTGGAAGCTGGCGGCGACGGCGGCGGGCACCGCGCCATCGGAGCTTTTGGACACGTACACGGCCGAGCGCCACCCGGTCGGCGAGCGGGTGCTCGATTGGTCCCGGGCCCAGGTGGCGGTGATGCGCCCGGACCGGCATTCCCGCGCGGCCCGCGCGGTGCTCGAAGACCTCCTCGCCACGCGCGACGGAACGACGTACGTGTTCGAGCGCCTGTCCCCGGCACGGTACGACTGGGGCGGCGAGCAGCGCCTGGCCGGTCACAACGCCCCGGAATTCGTGCTGGCGGACGGAACCACCCTGGCCGACCTCCTCCACAACGGCCACGGCGTCGCCCTCGACTTCAGCGCGGACGCCCGCTTGCACGAGGTCGCATCGCGCTACGGCAACCGGATCCGCTACGCGGCCGGCCCGGCCCGGAACGACCTCGGCTTCGGCGCGGTGCTCGTCCGCCCGGACGGGATCGTCGCGTGGACGGGCGACCGGGTGCCGGATCCCGGGTCGTTCGAGGAGGCCGTGCGCCGCTGGTTCTGACCGATGTCCGAAGTTCAGGCCGGTTCCCGGCGAAGGGACAGCGCCATTTCGCTCCGGCAAGGCGAAGTCATGCGGCCAACCGGTTGGAGGACGAGCGGCGGCCCGGTGGATGAGGTCGGCCGCCGCCCGTCCGCGTAGCGGCGATGCCTCAGGGGGAGGGGAGGTATCGCCGCGGGTCTGTGCCGGGTCGGTCAGTGCGTGGGGCGGGTCGTCGGCGGGCCGGTCGGGTGGGTGCTGGGCGCTCCGGCCGGGTGGGTGGCCGTCGCGTGGTCCTTGCCGCCCGGGTCCGCCGGGGCGCCGGTCGGGTGCGCCGGCTTCGCGGCTTCTTCCTTCAGCAGCGCGTCGCAGTAGCCGTCGACCTTGGTCCTGTCGCCCGCGGCCGTGATCAGCGCGGTGAACGCGGGGCTCTCCAGTGCCTTGCCGTGCTCGGCCTTGTCGCCGGCGCTGTACGCGTGGCACAGCCCTGCCAGCGAGGGTGACGGCGACGGCTGGTCCGCCGTCCGGGTCGCCACGGGTGCGTGCGTGGTCGTGACCTCGGCCGCGGGGCCGGCCGTCGGCTGGGCATGGCTGGACGCCGCGGGCGCCGGGGACGGCGCATCGCCGGCCTGGAAGGGCAGCGCGCCGGTGACGGCGGCCGCGGCGACTCCGCCGACGGTGAACACCGCCGCGGCGGCCGCCGCGACCTTCACCGTGAGCAGCCTCGCCCACCTGGTCTTGATCATCGAAGGGCTCCGGGGTAGCGGGGCGGGAGCGTGCTGAGCCGCCTCGCGGAACGCCGTCATGGCGGCCGGTTCCCCGGTCTGCTCGCCGTCGCGCGGTGGGGCGGCCGCGGCGGCGAGCAGGCCGGCCAGCGCGTCCGGGGCGTCGCCCGGCACACCTCGAAGCACCTGCTCCGCGGTGCGCCGGCCGATCCGGCGTCCTTGCTGCTTGCCCATCACACACCCCTCAGCGCCGGGCCGCCCGAAAGTGTCACACCCGGCCGCCGAGGCGGTCGGCCAGCGTGCGAAGTCCCCGGTAGGCGGCGGTGCGCACGGCTCCGGGGCGCTTGCCCAGCACGGCCGCGGCCGCCTTGGCGTCGAGCCCGACGACGGCCCGCAGCACCACCGCCTCGGCCTGGTCACGCGGCAGCGTCGCGATCAGGGCCAGCGCCGCGTCGGTGGCCGTCGCCTCGATCGCCGCCCCGGCGGTGTCGTCGGGGGCGGGCCGCTCGGGGAACCACTCGGCCGGCGCCTCGGCGACCGGGCGGCGGCGCCGGTGCCGCAGGTGGTCCAGCGCCCGATTCCGCCCGATCGTCGCGGTCCAGGCGCGGAAACCGTCCGCGTCGCCGCGGAACGCGGCCAGGTCCCGGGTGATGTGCAGCCAAGCCTCCGAGGCGACGTCCTCGGCGTCCTGTCCCACCAGGACCCGCAGGTACCGGCACAGGCCGGGCTGCACCGACCGGTACAGCAGGCGGAACGCGTCCTCGTCGCCCCGCTGCGCCCGCTCGAGCGCCGCCGACAGCTCGTCGCCGGCGACCGGCTCACCGGGCGTACGCCGGGCACGTTGAGGGACCGACTCCAGCACCACACGCATCCTTTGCGGTCAGCCCCACCGCGTTGACCGCGTCATCATGGTCCATCGGCCGGGCGGGCAAAAGACCGCCCCACGGGCGCGTGCGGCGCGAGCCGGCCCGCCACCAGCAGCGTGACAGCCACCAGCAGGTAGCCCGCCGCGGCCGCCACCACCACGGCCACCGGGCCGACGCCCGCGCTCACCGTCCCCGCCACCGCGCTGCCCGCCGGGAACCCGAGGGACGAGATCGCCGACCGGGCGCCCATCACGCGGCCCCGGACCGACTCCGGGGTGAGGCCCTGCACCGAGGTGCGCTCGACCGCGAAGTACGGTCCCCAGCACGCGCTCGCCGCCGCGACGAGCACGACCGCCGGAACGAGCGTGCCGGCGGCCGGCAGCAAGGCGAACGGCACCGCACCGGCGAGGACGACGGCCGCGATGCGCCGGCCCGGCGGAAGCCGCAGCACGAGCGGCGTGCCGAGGACGACCCCGGCCAGGCCGCCGACGCCCGTCGCGCCCACCAGGAGCCCGTACCCGACCGGGCCGGTGTGCAGGACCTCCTTGCTCAGCACCGGGTAGAGGACCTCGGTCATCCCGCCGAGGAAGAGGAACCCGCACGTCGCCACCGAGGTCCAGAGCACGGCAGGCAGGCGCAGGATGACGCCGAAACCGGGCCGGACGCGGTCGGCGGGGACCGGCTCGATGCGCGACAGGCCCAAGCACAACGCGCTCATCACGAAGAAGCTCACCGCGTCGGCGGCCAGCGCGACCGGCGCGGTGGCCGCCGCGACGAGCGCGCCGGCCAGCGGCGGGCCGAGCACCGCGGCCGCCTCCCAGTTCGTGGCCAGCGCCGTGTTCGCGGCGGCCAGGTCCGGCGGCGGCACCAGCCGGGGGACGACAGCGCTTTCGGCGACCTCGGTCAGCGTCGACATCGCGGCGGCGCAGGCGGAAAGGACGCACAGCACCGCGACACCGAGCCCGCCGAGCAGCCACAGCACCGGAACGAGTCCGATGAGGACACCGCGGACGGCGTTGTCCCAGCCCAGCAGCCACCGCGGCTGGATCCGGTCCAGCAGGTGACCGGCGAGGGGCCCGGCCAGGGCGCGGGGAAGCCCTTGGCACAGCGCGACCAGCCCGAGTTCCGCGGGCCCGGCCATGGTCAGCACCAGCCAGGAAACCGCGACCACGGTGACGACGTCACCGGTGCGGGACAGCAGCATGCCGAGCCAGAACCGGCGGAACGACGGATTTTCTTTCACCACAACGAAAGCGCGCACGGCAAACTCCCCCGCATCTGCCGGATTTCCTCGTGGGAAAACCATAGCAATCCGAACCCGGTTGATTAAAGCGCCGATTTTCGGAAAGTGGCCCCACGCGAAAAATCACAACAACGGCGGCCCCGGCTCAAGCGCCGCTAGCCGGTCACCGGCCGGGCGGCGCAGTCGAACAACGTCATGCCGCTCGGGGTCCGGAGCGGCACCGGCGCGCAGTGGCCGCGCGCCCACGCCGCGCGTTCGCCGAGCACCCCGGCAGGCCGGGCACCGCGGTCAGGTACAGGAACCGCAGCTGTCCCGCCCGGACAAGCCCGGCGACCTCGTCCGGCTCGGGATACGGCCAAAAGCCGGTGAACCCGCCCATCGGGAGCACGCTGTAGCCGGCGGCGAGGTACGGCGACGCGGTGCTCGCGTCACCGGTCGCGAACAGGAACCGTTCCCCCGCGTGCCGCGCCCGCAGGTACTCCAGCAAGCCGGGGTCGACGTCGGAGCCGGGCAGGGGCGCGTCGATCGCGGGCACCGGCCCGGTCGGCGGCACGCCGAGGATCCGGGCCAGGGTGATGCGGGGATCGGCGACGCCGAAGACCGCGACGTCCGTCTGCGGTCCGGCCGCCGTCCGGCGGCTGGCGCGGGGTTTCACCGGCCTGCTGCGCCGCGCGCGGGATGCGGGCGAACTGAACCCGGGCTTGGACGCGGAAGCCTTCGCGTGGTCACTGATGTCCTTCGTGGCCGCTCGATCGTTCCGCCGCGCGGTCGTCACCGACCCCGACCTCGAACGGCGCTTGGTCGAGCAGCTCCTGCGAACCCTCGGCGATCGCTCGTAGCGACCCCCGGACGCGGCTCGGGGC
>NZ_JMQI01000033.1 GCF_000695625.1 Amycolatopsis rifamycinica | reverse complement strand
GTAGCCGTACCGGAAGGTGCGGCTGGATCACCTCCTTTCTAAGGAGCACAACACATCCCAGCTTCGGTTGGGAGTGGCCAGGGTTTAACACCCGACTGTGGTGTTGCTTTGGTTGCTCAAGGAATTGTGGAACTACTGGTTATCGCCGATCGCGGTGGATGAGTTCGATGCTTAGTACTGCAGGCTTGCCTGTGTGGAAAGGGTCCAACGAATCCGGGTGGCCGGCTGTTCGCGAAGCACACTGTTGGGTCCTGAGGCAACACGCCTCGGGGCTTACGCCCTGGAACGTTGTTTGTTTCTGGTGTGGTGTTTGAGAACTGTAGAGTGGATGCGAGCATCTTTGTGGTCAAGTTGTTAAGGGCACATGGTGGATGTCTTGGCTTCAGGAGCCGATGAAGGACGTAGGAGGCTGCGATAAGCCTCGGGGAGCTGTCAACCGAGCTGTGATCCGAGGATTTCCGAATGGGGAAACCCAGCACCAGTGATGTGGTGTTACCCGCACCTGAATATATAGGGTGTGTGGAGGGAACGCGGGGAAGTGAAACATCTCAGTACCCGCAGGAAGAGAAAACAACCGTGATTCCGTGAGTAGTGGCGAGCGAAAGCGGAAGAGGCTAAACCGTTTGCATGTCAAGCTGTCAGGCGTTGTGCAGGCGGTGTTGTGGGACCCAGCGTCGAGGATCTGACAGTCCTCGGAATGATCGCGCGTGTTAGTGGAACGCCTTGGGATGGGCGGCCGGAGTGGGTGAGAGCCCCGTACGCGAAAACACGTTGTTGGTTGTTTGTTTGGTGTTCCCGAGTAGCAGCGAGCTCGTGGAATTTGCTGTGAATCTGCCGGGACCACCCGGT
>NZ_JMQI01000032.1 GCF_000695625.1 Amycolatopsis rifamycinica | reverse complement strand
GGTGAGGCGGTGTTCTGCACCGGCATGACGGGTTACCAGGAGACGCTGACTGATCCGTCGTACCACGGGCAGATCGTGGTGCAGACGGCGCCGCAGATCGGGAACACCGGCTGGAATGACGAGGATGACGAGTCTTCGAAGATTTGGGTCAACGGTTATGTGGTGCGCGACCCCGCGCGCACGCCGTCCAACTGGCGCTCGAAGCGGTCTCTGGATGAGGAGCTGGTGCGCCAGGGGATCGTCGGTATCGCCGAGGTCGACACCCGTTCGCTGACCCGCCATCTGCGTGAGCTCGGTGCGATGCGGGCCGGGGTGTTCTCCGGTGACGCGCTGGGCACGGTCGACGACATGGTCGCCGAGGTGCTGGCCAGCCCGAAGATGGAGGGTGCGGACCTGGCCGGCCAGGTCACCACGCCGAAGCCGTACGTCATCTCGCCTTCCGGTGACGTCCGCTTCCGCGTCGTGGCGCTGGACCTGGGCATCAAGTCCAACACCCCGCGCCAGATGGTCAAGCGCGGCATCGAGGTGCACGTGCTGCCCTCCACGTCCACCCTGGACGAGCTGCTGGCGGTCGAGCCGGACGGTGTGTTCCTGTCGAACGGCCCGGGCGACCCGGCCACCACGACGCACGCCACCGAGCTGACCAAGCAGGTGCTCGGCCGCGAGATCCCGCTGTTCGGCATCTGCTTCGGCAACCAGGTCCTCGGCCGCGCGCTCGGCCTGGACACGTACAAGATGCGCTACGGGCACCGCGGCATCAACATCCCGGTGATCGACGTCGCGACCAAGTCGGTGGCGATCACCGCGCAGAACCACGGCTTCGCCTTGGAAGGCGAGCCAGGGCAGCGCTTCGAGTCGCCGTTCGGCGCGGCTCAGGTCAGCCACTACTGCGCCAACGACGGCGCGGTCGAGGGCCTGCGGGCGTTCGACGTCCCGGCGTTCTCGGTCCAGTACCACCCCGAAGCCGCGGCCGGCCCGCACGACGCGGCCCCCCTGTTCGACGATTTCGTTTCGCTCATGGAGAAGAAGGCCTGATGCCGAAGAGGACGGACATCCAGCACGTGCTGGTGATCGGCTCCGGGCCGATCGTGATCGGGCAGGCGGCGGAGTTCGATTACTCCGGTACCCAGGCCTGCCGGGTGCTGCGCAGCGAAGGGCTGCGTGTGTCCCTGGTGAACTCGAACCCGGCCACCATCATGACCGATCCCGAGTTCGCCGACGCCACCTACATCGAGCCGGTGACTCCCGACTTCGTCGAGAAGGTCATCGCCGAAGAGCGGCCGGACGCGCTGCTCGCGACCCTGGGCGGGCAGACGGCGCTCAACTGCGCCGTCGCGCTGCACGAGCGGGGTGTGCTCGACAAGTACGGTGTCGAGCTGATCGGCGCCGACATCGACGCCATCCAGCGTGGTGAGGACCGGCAGAAGTTCAAGGACATCGTCCGCACGGTCGGTGCCGACGTGCCGCGCTCGCGCGTCTGCCACGACATGTACGAGGTCCGCGACACCGTCAAGGAGCTCGGGCTCCCGGTGGTCATCCGGCCGAGCTTCACCATGGGCGGGCTCGGCTCCGGCATGGCACACACGCCCGAGGACCTCGAGCGGCTGGCCTCCACCGGGCTCGCGGAGTCTCCCGTCACCGAGGTGCTCATCGAGGAGAGCGTGCTCGGCTGGAAGGAGTACGAGCTCGAGCTGATGCGCGACAAGCACGACAATGTCGTGGTCGTCTGTTCGATCGAGAACATCGACGCGATGGGCGTGCACACCGGCGACTCGGTCACCGTCGCGCCGACGATGACCCTCACCGACCGCGAGTACCAGGTGATGCGCGACGTCGGCATCGCGGTGCTGCGCGAGGTCGGCGTCGACACCGGCGGCTGCAACATCCAGTTCGCGATCAACCCGGCCGATGGCCGGATGGTCGTCATCGAGATGAACCCGCGCGTGTCGCGCTCGTCGGCGTTGGCGTCGAAGGCGACCGGTTTCCCGATCGCCAAGATCGCCGCGAAGCTCGCCATCGGCTACACCCTCGACGAGATCCGCAACGACATCACCGGCGAGACGCCCGCGGCGTTCGAGCCCACTTTGGACTACGTCGTCGTCAAGATGCCGCGGTTCGCCTTCGAGAAGTTCCCCGGTGCGGACCCGACGCTGACCACGACGATGAAGAGTGTCGGCGAGGCGATGTCGTTCGGCCGCAGCTTCCCCGAGGCGCTGGGCAAGGTGATGCGGTCGATCGAGACCAAGGCGACCGGGTTCTGGACGCTGCCCGACCCCGAGGGCGCGACGCTGGAGTCCACTTTGGACGACCTGCGCACGCCGCACGAAGGCCGGCTGTACGAAGTGGAACGTGCCCTGCGGTTCGGCGCCACCGTGGAGCAGGTCCACGAGGCGAGTGGTATCGACCCGTGGTTCATCGACCAGATCGCCTACATCGGCGAGGTCGGCGCCGAAGTCCGTGACGCGCCGGTGCTGGACGGTGATCTGCTGCGCCGCGCCAAGCGCACCGGGCTCTCGGACCGTCAGATCGCCGCGCTGCGGCCGGAACTGGCCGGTGAGGACGGTGTCCGCACGTTGCGGCACCGTCTCGGTGTGCGGCCGGTGTTCAAGACCGTCGACACCTGCGCGGCCGAGTTCGCGGCCAAGACCCCGTACCACTACTCGGCTTACGAGTCCGACCCCGACGCGCAGTCCGAAGTGGCCGTCCAGTCGGACAAGCCGAAGGTGCTCATCCTCGGCTCGGGCCCGAACCGGATCGGGCAGGGCATCGAGTTCGACTACTCCTGTGTGCACGCGGCGATCGCGTTGCGGGAGGCCGGGTTCGAAGCCGTCATGGTCAACTGCAACCCGGAAACCGTGTCCACCGACTACGACACTTCCGACCGGTTGTATTTCGAGCCGCTGTCGTTCGAGGACGTGCTGGAGGTCGTGCACGCCGAGCAGGCGTCGGGCACGGTCGCCGGTGTCATCGTCCAGCTGGGCGGGCAGACCCCGCTGGGCTTGGCGAAGAAGCTCGCCGACGCCGGTGTCCCGGTGGTCGGGACGCCGCCGGAGGCCATTCACCTGGCCGAGGACCGCGGCGCGTTCGGCGAGGTCCTCACCGACGCCGGCCTGCCCGCCCC
>NZ_JMQI01000031.1 GCF_000695625.1 Amycolatopsis rifamycinica | reverse complement strand
AGTCAGCGCAGCCGGCCCCGGCCCAGCCCAGCCGGCCCAGCCCGGCTCAGTCCGACCCGGCAGCCGGCCGAGCCCACCCAACCCAGCTCAGCTGGCCAGCCGCCCCGGCCCAGCCCAGCCCAGCCGGCCAGCCGCCCCGGCCCAGCCCAGCCGGCCCGGTCCAGCCCAGCCCCGTCCCGCTCAGCCCCGTCCCGCTCAGCCAGACCCGGCAGTCGGCCCCGCGCCGCCCGACCACCCCCCGGGGCCCTGCCGGATTCGCCGCAATTGAAACCGCCGTAAACCCCGCCCCGTTGTTACCCAAAACACCCACCCACGCCGACCAACCGAGCACCATCCCCGGCGCCACTCCATCGGGTGATCCTGGCTCTTTGCCCGGCCGATCCAGGGGATCGTGGTCTTTCGGGCATCCGGGTGGCGGTGCCGACGCCCCTCCCGGTCGCACTGCTAATGTTCATCAGAGAACTTGCTTGAAGGTTTGACGAAAAGGATCCGGCGAGGGGTAATGGCGGAGCGGTTCGAGTTCGTCCTCGAGGTCTTCGAAGCGCTCGTCGTCGGGCGGGCTACCGGGGGCGATGTCCGGCGGTATCCGCTCCGGGCCGGGAATCTGCCCAGCGATCCCGTGCGGTTCGTGCGTGTGGCGCGGCAGGTCTATGACGCTCTCGAGGAACGGCGGTTGTCCGTCTCCGGTGAGCTGCACCCCGGGGTCCGGACCGCCTTCGGGCTGCTCGCCGAGCCTCGGATCTCGGTCGCCGTCAGCGGGATCGATGGGCTGGGGGCCGATGTGGCCGTTCTCGTCGTCAGTGATGGGGCTCAGGCGCTCGGGGTCACGCAGGCTCCGGACACCGATGAACTGCTGTTCTCGCTGTTCGCCGACGAAGACCTCGTCGAGGTCGTCACCGGGGTGCTTCCGCCGGCGCCCGCCGCCACCACCGGGCGGCACGTCGTGCACCGGGCCGCCGGGCGGGAGGTTTCCGCCATGACCGCGAAGCGGATCGCGGAGGCCGAGTTCGACGAAGAAGAGACCGATGCCTTCGGGATGATCGAGGTCAAGGCCGTCGTGCGGCCCGGGCGGCGGTCGCCGGCTCCGAAGCCCTCCGATGTCGCCGTGCTCGAACGGGTGCTGGCCGAACCTCGGCTGGGGGGTGGGCACATCGCCGTCAGTGCGCAGGGACGGCGGGGGGAGCGGGTCGCCAGCGAGCCGCTGAGCTGGCTCGACACCGCCGATGGGCGGTACCTCGTGCACACCCGGACCGGCGACGCCGGCGAACTGACCGCGGAATACGTGCCCGCCGGGCGCGCCGACCTCGCGCGCGCCATCCGCGACGCGATCGCGGCTGTCTACTGATCGGGGAGGAGCAGTCCTGATGACGACGGAAGAGACCGCCGCCGTGGCGGCCCAGGCCATCCAGGCCACCATGCAGATGCAGACCGCGGCGACCCCCGAGGTCAAGGCAATGGCCGCGGTGCGGGTCGGCCTCGCCGGGGCGCAGCTGAAGCGGCTCGCCCAGACCGGTGGCTTCGCGGTGGACGACACCACCGGGAACCAGCTCATCGAGGCGCTCGAAGGCGTGCTCGAGTCCCTCGAGGCCCGGTGGGCCACGCTGCAGCGGCTGCAGGACGCGCCCGCGATGAGCCGGACCGCCACCGGCCAGTGGGTCTCCGCGCACATGGTCAGCACCGCCGCCGACGACGCCGGCCTGCTCACGCAGCTGCAGGCCGCGCGGCAGGAGTTCCCGACCTACATCGAGGCCATCAAGCTGGCGAAGAAGAACTACAAGTCCCGGGAAGAGGAGACGCGCGCGACGCTGACCTCGCTCCCGACCGCCGCCGACCACAGCTGAGGGAGACCGTGGCACCCACCGCCCAGTCCGTGTCGGACCCCTCGTCCCCGGACTACAACCCGCGCAGCCCCCTCTACGACGTCACCGCCGACTCGTCGTCGAAGTACTACGTCGGGCCGCTGACCACGGACAAGTCGCCGTCCGGCGACCAGATCCGGGAGATGGCCACCCAGCAGGTCGACGACGAGATCCGGCGCGGCTGGCTCGGCCCGGTCGTCGACCCGGTGCTGCGCGACCGGAAGATCCAGGACCTCTACGAACACCACCTCGCCAACGCCAAGCACGGCCTCGACGAGGGCCTCGCCATGCGCGAGACCGGCGGGGCGCCGCGCACGCTGTGGGACAACGCCAGCCACGAGCAGATGAACGAAGCCATCACGCAGGACGCCAACTCGGCGACCGTCGCGGAGACTTCGGAAGAGTGGGTGCGCGTCGGCAACGACCTGGGAACGCACCAGAAGTCCCTCGCCAGTGCGATCAACGCCAGCACCGCCAACTGGGAGGGCGACGCCGGTGACGCCGTGCGCGAGCACCTCGCCGGCGTCGGCAAGTGGCTCGGCGCGACCGCGCAGGGCGCGACGCTCGCCGGGCGGCAGCAGGAGATCCACTCGCAGGCCTTGAACGAGACCCAGCGGCAGATGGCCGCGAACCCGCCGGTGCAGTTCGACCTGCAGGCGACCAACCAGCGCCTGATGTCGATGACCGACCCGGTGCAGTACGCGGCGGCCGCGGGCGAGGCCATGCAGACCTACCGGGCGCAGCAGGCCGCGCGGGAGCACGCCGCGCAGATCATGACGCAGTACGACGAGACCATCGGCGGCGCCGTCGCCACGCCGCGGTTCCCGGCTCCGCCGAAGCTGCCGACGGCGACGGCGACCCGGCAGAACGCGGTCGCGAACGGCGGAGCCGGGGCGGGCGGCGCGCAGCCGCTGCTGGCGCGGAGCCCGCTGGAGCCCGCGGCCACCGGCACCCGGGCCGACGTGAACGCGGCCGCACTGGGCGGCGTGGGCGCGGGCGGCGGCGCCGGGGTGGCGGGCGGCGCCGGCGGCGCGGCCGGCGGGGGCGCGGGCATGCCCGGCATCCCCGGCGACGGCTCTGGCGGCTCAGGCGGCTCCGGCTTCTCGGGCAGCGGCATCCCGGGGGCGGGTGGGTCCGACTTCTCCGGCGGCGGTGGTTCCGGTTTCTCCGGCGCCGGTATCCCCGGTGGCGCGGGCAGCGGGGCGGGCGGTGCCGGTGGCGCCGGCTTCACGCCGCCGAACTTCGACGTCCCCGACACGCCCGCCGGCGGCAACTTCAGCGGCGCCGGCATCCCCGGCTCGTCGCTGCCGCACTTCGACGACTCGACGTCGTCGTCCGGCTTCTCGCCCTCGGGCATCCCGGCTTCCGGCGGCACCGGCGGCAGCGGGTTCACCCCGCCGTCGATCCCGAACATCCCGGACGTCTCCGGCGGGGGCGGCGGCAGCGTCCGCGGGGGTAGCCCGATCCCCGGGTTCACCCCGCCCGGCATCGACCCGATCACCGGGCTGCCCACCGGCACCGGCGGGCTCAACACCCCCGGCGGCGGCAAGTTGCCGACCATCGGGCGCGGCGGCGGCATCAACGGCGAAAGCATCGCCAGCCGGCTGGGCGGCCTGAACGGCGGCGGCGGGGCCGGCGGCGGCTCCCTCGGCGGGATCGGCGGCTCGGGGGTCGGCGGCTCGGGGACCGGTGGGGCCGGTGCCGGCGGGGCCGGTGGCGCGGGCGTGCGCGGCGCGGGCAACCTCAGCGGTGGTGCCGCGTCCGGCGCGGCCGCGGAAGCCGAAGCGGCGGCGGCGCGCAACGCGATGTCGGGCCGCGGTTCGGCCGGTGCCGCGGGCGCCCCGGGCATGGGCGGCATGGGTGCCGGTGCCCGCGGCGGCAAGGGCGACAACGACAAGGAACACAAGGCCGCCGACTACCTCGAGAGCGACGACCCGAACTTCTTCGCCGGCGAGCAGGCGGTCGCGCCGCCGGTGATCGGCGACTGGAAGAACCAGGATTGGAAGTGACGGCCATGACGGCCCCCGGCTTCGAGGTCGAACCGGACGACCTGATCGCGCACGCGAGTCACGTCGAGAGCCTGGTGGACCGGCTCGGCACGGCGAGCTCCGCGGCCGACACGGCGATGTCGGACCACGCCTACGGGCTGCTGTGCGCCTTCCTCCCGCCGATCATCCGGCCGACGAACGAGCAGGCGAAGGACGCGCTGACGGCGTCGGCGGAAGGGGTGCGCGGACTGGCGGACAACGTGCGGTCGGCCGCGCAGTCCTACCGGGAAGGCGAAGAAGGCAACGCGCAGCCGTTCGAGCGTCAGCTCACGGCGGCGCCGCGCGCGGCGGAAGCGAAGGTGCGGTCATGACGGGTCCCCAGGGGCTCGGAGGCCTGATGCGGGACCCCGACGAGACGATCCGTCGGATGGACGACTGGGCGGCCGGGTTCGCGGCGAAGGCGGAGCGCTACCAGGCGGCCCAGGAGCAGACCGAACGGCTGCGGCTGACCGCGACCAGCTCCGACGGCGCGGTCAGCGTGACCGTGGGCGCGGACGGCACCGTCACCGACCTGACGTTCTCGAACAAGGTCAAGTCGTTCCCCCTCGAAGAGCTGTCGCGGCAGATCTTGACGACGATGCGCCGGGCGCAGTCCGGCATCGCCGACCGCGTCGCCGGCGTGATGGCCGAGCAGCTCGGCGACGAGGACCCGGAGACCCGCGGCGCGCTGCTCGACTCCCTGCGCGGCCGGTTCCCCGACCCGGACGAACCGGACGAGCAGCCGCCGGTCGCACCCGGCCCGGTGCCGCCGGCCCCGCCGGGCGGCGCGGCCGTCCCGCCCGCTCCCGGCACCCCGCCGTCGCCGCCGCGGCGGTCCGCCCCGGCCGACGACGAGGACAACAATCCCTGGTGAAGCCGGGATCGACACCGTGCGCGAGGTGACCGCGGCGGGGCCGGACGTGGTCACCGTCTACGCCTGAGCGGTCCTTTCGGGGTCTCGACAGCGGGCGCCCGGGCGGGCGACACTGGGCCGATGACCGGCCTGATCACCGGTAGCCGTGTCCGGCTGCGGCCTGCCGCCGCCCCCGACGCCGCCCGGTTCGAGGAGATCCTGTCGCACCCCGAAGTCGCCCGCTGGTGGGCCGACGCCGAGGAGCCGGTGGCCGCCCAGGTGTCCTATCTGCTGGACCCCGACGAAGGCACCACGACCTACGCCATCGAGTACGACGACGTGGGGAACACCGCCGTCATCGGCATCGAACTCGCCTTCGAGGAGGCGGATCCGCAGTACCGCCACGCCGGCATCGACATCGCGGTGCACCCGGACTTCCAGGGCCACGGCCTCGGTTCGGACGCCATCCGCACGCTGGCCGAGCACCTGTTCACGGTGCGCGGGCACCACCGGCTGGTGATCGACCCCGCGGCCGGCAACGAAGCGGCGATCCGGCTCTACTCCTCGCTCGGCTTCCGGCCGGTGGGCACGATGCGGTCCTACGAGCGCGGTCCGGACGGCAGCTGGCACGACGGGCTGCTGATGGACCTGCTCGTGGACGACCTGGTCCCGGCCGCCGCACTGGCAGGCTCATGAGCAGCCGCGCGGTCGCGGCCCGGCCCTTGCGGCGGGTCGCCGTGGCGAGCGCGGTGGGGACCACCATCGAGTGGTACGACTACTTCATCTACAGCACGGCGACGGCGCTGGTGTTCAACAAAGTGTTCTTCACGTCGCTGTCGCCCGCGTCCGGGACCCTCGCCGCCTTCGCGACGCTGGGGGTCGGGTTCCTGGCCCGCCCGGTCGGCGGGATCCTCTGGGGCCACTTCGGCGACCGCGTCGGCCGCAAGGCGATGCTGGTGCTGTCCCTGCTGCTGATGGGCTTCGCCACCGTCGGCGTCGGGCTGCTGCCGACGTACTCCGCGATCGGCGTCTGGGCGCCGATCCTGCTGCTGGTCCTGCGGTTGCTGCAGGGACTGAGCGCGGGCGGCGAATGGGGCGGGGCCGCGCTGATGGCGGTCGAGCACGCGCCCGAGGACCGCCGCGGCCGGTACGGCGCGTTCTCGCAGATCGGCGTCCCGGCCGGGCTGATCCTGGCGCAGCTGATGTTCTTCGTCCTCGGCCGCTCGATGACCGACGCGCAGTTCGCGTCGTGGGGCTGGCGGGTGCCGTTCCTGGCGAGCATCGTCCTCGTCGGCGTCGGCCTGGTGATCCGGCTGCGGATCGAGGAAAGCCCGGTGTTCGCGCGGTTGCGGGACGAGGAGGAGCGCAGCAGCCGTCCGATGGTCGAAGTGCTGCGCGAGCGGCCGCGGGCGTTGCTGGTGGCGTCCGGGAGCTTCGTCGCCAACACCGCGATCGGGTACATCTTCCTGGCCTACCTGCTCTCCTACGGCACTTCCGTTCTCAAGATCAACCGCACCACGCTGCTGGTCGTGGTGATCGTCGGCAGCGTGACGTGGCTCGTGAGCATCCTCGCCTCGGCCGCGTGGTCGGACCGTGCCGGCCGCAAACCGGTGTACCTGGCCGGATCGGTACTTCTGGTGCTCTGGCCGATCCCGTTCTTCCTGCTCGTCGACACGAAGGCCACGGGGTGGCTGCTCGTGGCGGTGATCGTGCTCAACATCGGCCTCGGCGCCACCTACGGGCCGCAGTCGGCGTTGTTCGCGGAACTGTTCGAGCCGCGCTACCGCTACAGCGGGGCCTCGTTCTCCTACGCCGTGGGTGCGGTGCTGGGCGGCGGCTTCGCGCCGTTGATCGCGACGGCGTTGCAGACCTCCACCGGCACTTCGCTCTCGGTGTCGCTCTACCTGGTCGCCGTGGCGCTGCTGAGCCTGGTCGCGGTGCTGTTCATCCCCCGCGGTCACAGCCGGTCGAGCCGGACGGCGGCGGCCATCCGCTCGTAACCGGCGTCGCCGGGGTGGAGGTGGTCGCCGGAGTCGTAGGCGGGAAGCATCCGGAGCGGGTCGGCCGGGTCGCGGACCGCGGCGTCGAAGTCGACGACGCCGTCGAAGACCCCGCCGGTGCGGATGAACGCGTTCACCGCCTGGCGGGTCGCTTCGAGGGTGTCGTCGTAGACCCGCCAGCCCTTGAACGGCGTGAGTGTGCCGCCGAGGACGCGGATGCCGCGGGCGTGCGCCTGCGCCACCAGCTGGCGGTACGCCGACGTGATCGCGGCCGGGTCGGTCTGGTGCGGGGTCTGCTGGATGTCGTTGATGCCCTCCAGCACGATCAGCGTCCGCACGCCGCCGACGCTCAGCACGTCGCGGTCGAAGCGGGAAAGCGCGTTCTGACCGGCGCCCGAGCCGGGCACGTCGAGCAGCAGCCGGTTGGCGCTGAGGCCGGCGTTGAGCACGCCGTAGCGGCCGTGCAGGCGGTCGGCGAGGTAGTCGGGCCAGCGGTGGTTGGCCCCGGGCGCGGAGCCGACGCCGTCGGTGATCGAGTCGCCGAGCGTCACGATCGAAGCCTCGGCACCGCCTTGGACGTCGACACCGGAGACGTAGTGCCACACCGACGTCTGCTCGGTGTACGGCGAACCGGACTCACTGGCGGCGAAGTCGCCGTCGCGGGTGAAGTACGACGTCTGCGCCGCGGCCGGGTGGTAGGTGACCGGCCCGGACTTCGCCGGCACGTAGGTGGTCACGAGCAGGTTCGCGTCGGCGGGGATCCGCAGGGGCACCGGATCGCTCAACGCCTCGGCGCCGGCGGGCACGACGACGCTCGGGGCGCCGCCGAAGGTCAGGGACCGCAGGGTCCCCGGCACGGCGTCCGGCCCGGTGCCCTGGATCGCGACGGTGACGTGCCCGAAGGTCAGGGGAGCGGCGCCGAAGGCGTTCGACAGGTGCACGCGGGCGCGGCCGCCGCCGGCGCTGGTGTGCACGACGTTGCGGATCGAGTAGCCCGGGTAGCCGTCCGGGGTGTCCGGGACGGCGGCCGCGGGCGCCGCGGCCCACGTGCCCACCCAGCCGCCCACGGCGTGCTGCGCGAGGACCGGGACAGCGCTTTCCGGGTTGGCGCTCCCGGAACTGGTCAGGAGGGCGAACCCCGTCAGGACGGCCGTGCCCACGGCCACGAAACGTCGCATGTCCCCACGGTCGCGCGCGCGTCCGCGCAGCGGCGACCGCTGATCAGGTGAGGCCACCGGACAAGATTCCGGGTCAGAGTTCCCTCCGGGAAAGGGGCGGGCCCGTCCGGGATTCTGGGGATGCCGGACGGGCCCGCGCGAGGTGGCCGTTGCCGCGACGGCCGCTCGCCGGGGTACCCGGTCCCGACCGGGCGGAGGCTGGCCCGGATCGTTGCGTCGTGGTGACCCCGGAGGGCGTGTGCGAGACGCCCTCACCCCAAGCACGGCTGCCGGTGCGGGGTGGTTCAGCGCGGTGCCCGGTTTTCTCGCCCGGTCAAGCGGCGGTGGCGGGAAAACCGGTCAGGGCGCGGTGCCCGGCGTCGGTCAGTTCGGCGGGCGCCCACTGGCCGGGGGCGACGAGCCGGGTGGCTTTGACCAGCCCGGCGCGGGCGAGGTCGTGGGCGGTGCTCTGGTCGCAGCACGGCAGCCCGTCCACGCGGAGGTCGGGTTCACAGCTGCAGCGGAGCTCGGCGCGCCCGTCGGCGATCGCCTTGAGCATGGCGATCGCGCGGCGGCTCAGCGCGTTCGGGTCGGTGGACATCGGTCTGGCCTTTCGGTGCGGCGGGGTTCCGGCGGCGAGGGCTGCAGCTCGTTACCCAGGGACACGCGGCGAACACAGGCCCGGTTCAGCCGATCCCGGAGCTAGAGGTCGGCGTTCTTGCCGATGTAGAGCTCCGCGAACGCCGCCGCGGCCGCGGGCGAACCGAGCAGGCGGCGCATCCGGGCCTCCGCGACGCGCGCGGCGAACGGGTTTTCGCCCGCGGCCGCGGTGTGGTGGAAGATGTCCGACAGCCACAGCGAAAACTCCTGGTACTGCCACACCAGCGGCAGGCACGCGGCCGAGTAGCCGGCCAGTGGCGCCGGGTCGCCCGCGTAGTACGCCTGCAGCGCGTCGGTGAGCAGGAACGCGTCGTGCAGGGCGAGGTTCATGCCCTTCGCCGCGATCGGCGCGACCAGGTGCGCCGCTTCGCCCGCGAGGTGCAGCCGGCCGTGCGACATCGGCTCCACGACGTAGTTGTGCATGTCGAGGATTCGCTTTTCGAACAGCTTTCCTTCGATGATGGCGCCGCCGGGCACGGTGAGCCGCGTGTGCAGTTCCTGCCACACGCGCTCGTCCGGCCAGTCCGCCTCGGTCTCGCCCGGTGCGGTCTGCAGGTAGAACCGCGTCACCGTGGGCGTGCGGGCCATGTGCGCGGCGAACCCGCGCGGGTGGATGCCGAACAGCACGCCGTCGGCGGACGGCGGTGCCTCGGCGAGCAGGGCCAGCCAGCCGATTCCGTAGTCGTGGTGGGCTTTCACGGTCGACTCCGCCGGGAAGTACCCCTGGCAGACCCCGCGGGCGCCGTCGCAGCCGGCGATGAAGCCGCAGTCGATCCGGTGCTCCTCGCCGCCGGCCCGGAACGTGACGGCGGGGGCGTCCGACGTCAGGTCGTGCAGCTCGACGTCGGACACCTCGAAGACCGCCTCGCCGCCGGCGCCGGTGTACTGCGCGACCAGGTCGGTCACCAGAAGCTGTTGCGGGTACACGAAATGCCGCTGCCCGGTGACGTCGCCGTAGCGGAACACGTGCCGCTGCCCGGCGAACCGGAACTCGAACTTCCCGTGCCGCGGCGCTTTCGCGACGAGCTGCTCGCCGAGGCCGCGCTGTTCGAGCCCGCGCACGGCCCACTCCTCGATGAACCCGGCCCGCGGCCGCTGTTCGATGAACGCCCGGCTCTGCGCCTCCAGCAGCACGCAGCCGATTCCCGCACGCCGCAACAGGTTCGCCACCGTGAGTCCGGCCGGGCCCGCCCCCACCACGGCCACCGCCGTGCGCCTCGACACCATGCGCCCGAGAGTAGCGCGAAAGGGACGAACCGATCAGTAGAAGCGGCGCAGCCGCGGCCACGCCTGCGACCACGGCCGCGTCAGCGTGCACAGCGAGAGCGGGACGCCGTTTTCCTCGTTGTCGACGCCATCGGCGTTGTGATGCTTGGCGACCGTGCGGCACCCGGTGATCAGCCGGGCGGCGGGGGAGGCCGGGTCGGTCCGCCCGACGAGCAGCACCGGCCCGACCAGCCGGTCCGGCGGCGGCCCCCAGTCGGCGTAGGACATGTGGGGCGAGTACGGCCGCGGCAGCCCGCGCTCGGGACCGTAGCGTTCGATCGCCCCGGCCTCGCCGTAGTTGCCCGCGAGGATGACCGCGGTGTCCCGCTCGCCGTCGGGGATCCGCGCCCACGCCCCGGCGACGCTGTCGGCGAACTCGGGCCAGCCGACCTGCTCGCCCGCGTCCTGGTTGACCGCCAGCACGGGGCCCAGCGCCGACGGCGGCAGCACGGGGAGCCCGGCGAGGACGGACACGGCCGCGCACACCGCGGCGGCCGCGCCCGAGAGCACCCGGCGCGGCGCGCGGCCGCGTTTCAGCCACCGCAGCACCGGCTCGGCGCCGAGGGCCAGCAGTGGCAGCAGCAACGGCGCCGCGTAGTACGGCTTCCCGCCCAGGACGAGCAGCTCGGCGCAGACCACCGGATACGCGATCGCCAGCGCCCGGGCCCAGCGCAGGCCCGCCTCCCGCCACGGCCGCACGAGCCCGGCGATCCACACGGGCGCCAGCGCGGGGGAGAGGTAGGCCAGCTGCAGCGGCACGAACCCGGCGCGGTTCTCCGCGCCGTCGTCCTCGCTGATCCCGCCGGCGACGGTCAGCATCGGCCAGTCGTGCGAGATCTGCCAGAGCACCGTCGGCGTCACCAGGAGGGCGGCGATCGCGATCCCCGCCGCGAGCCACCGGCTCCGCAGCACCCCGCGCGGCCCGGCGACGGCCACGCCGACGCCGAGGCCGGACAGCAGGAGCAGGACCAGCCACTTGTTCGCCAGGCCGAGCCCGGCGCCGGCGCCGACCGCGAGCCACCACCGGCCGTCTCCGGTGCGCAGCAGCCGCAGGCCGGACAGCGCGATCAGCGACCACAGCAGCACGTCCGCGCTGGTGGTGGCCAGCAGGTGCGACACCACCAGCACGAAGGTCGACGAGGCCGTCGCGATCGCGGTGAACAGCTGGACACCCCGGCCACCGCCGAATTCGCGGGCGATGAGGGCGACGACCACCACGGTCGCCATCCCGAGCAGCGTCGCGACGACCCGCAACCCCATCGGGGTCTCGCCGAACAACGCCGTCGACGCGCGGGCCAGCCACGGGGTGATCGGCGGGTTGTCGACGTACCCCCAGTCGGGCCGGTGGCCCGCGGCGATGAAGTACAGCTCGTCGCGGTGGAAGCCGTAGCGGCCGGACAGCGCGGTCAGCACGGCCGCTTGGACGGCGACGACGATCCCCACCGGCGGCGCGGCGAACCGCGGCAGCCCCCGATCCGGCCCCATGACAGCCTCCCCTCGGCGTGCCCGGATCGTACGCGGCCGATCAAGCCTCCGGGAGCGCTCCTAGGAATTCGCCGCCCGCGTCGGCGACCAGTTCGGCGAGGGTCTGCGCGCGGCGCAGCGGCGTGAACGCGACGTCGCCGCTCGGCGAGACGGTGAACCCGTACACCGCCGGGCGCGGCAGCGTGTTGTAGGCGTAGTGCGCGCCGAAGTAGTACGCGCCGGTGTCGTGGGCGACGACGAGGTCGCCCGGTTCGAGCAGCGGCAGCGGCCGCTGCCGGGCGAGGAGGTCGCCGGCGAAGCACAGGGGACCGGCGATGTCCTGGGGGACCTCGGGCCCGGTCTTCGGGGTACCGGTCGCGTCGAACGCGCCGATCCGCAGCGGCCAGTGCTCCGGCTGGAGCACCGTGCGCGCCGCCACCTGGCCGCCCGCGTGCGTCACGGCGATGTGCCGTCCGCCCGCGACCTTCGTGTACTCGACCGCGCTGACCAGGAAGCCGCTCTTCGCCAGCAGGGACCGGCCGAACTCGGTGACGAACGCGTAGCGCCCGTCGGCCAGCGCCGGGACCCGATCCAGCAGCGTCGCGACATAGCCCGCGTAGGTCGGGCCCGGCTCGTCGGAGGTGAAGTCCACCGGCAGTCCGCCGCCCAGGTCCAGGCTGGTCACCTGCCGGTACCCGGCTTCGGCGTTGATCTCCTCGGCGAGTTCGTGCACCGCCGCGACACCTTCGGCCATCAGCTCCGGCGGGCAGCCCTGCGAGCCGACGTGGACGTGCAGCCGCGTCAGCCACGGCCGGTGCGCGAAGGACTCGAGCAGCAGCCCCCGGTTTCCGTGGTCCCGCAACGGGATGCCGAACTTGGACCCGGTCGTGGCGGTGCTGGTGTCGCCGATCCGGCCCGCCCCGACCTGCGGGTTGATCCGCACGCCCAGCACCGATTCCGGGGTCGCGCCGACCAGCCGGTCGAGCCGGGCGAGCTCCTGGAAGCTGTCGGCGTTGACCGCGGTGCCCTCGGCCAGTGCGTGGGCGAGCTCGGCGGTCGTCTTGGCGGGGGAGTCGAGCACCAGCCGCGGCCCGCGCAGGCCCGCGGCTTCGGCGACCGCCGTCTCGCCCGGGCTGGCCACCTCGGCGTCGATCCCGAGGTCGCCGAGGAACCGCAGGAGGGGCGCCAGGCCGCACGCCTTGGCGGCGACCGTGTGCTGGACGCGCCCGAGCGGGGCGAACGCCTCCGTCAGCTCTTCGACGGCTTCCCGGACACCGGCCAGGTCGACGAAGCCGGCCATCGGGTCGGCGAGCCGCCGGTCCGCCGCGGCGGCGAGGGCGAGCAGCCTGCGGTCGGTGCGGGTCAGGGGCGCGCTGGTCGTGGTCATGGGTCAAGGACAGCAGCGGGCGGGCGGGCCGGTCCAAGACTTCGTCCCGATCAAGTCATAGGACCGCCCTATAATCGCTGCGTGGACCTGCGCCGATGGCACTACTTCGCCGTGCTCGCCGAGGAGATGCATTTCACGAAGGCGGCCGCTCGGCTGTTCGTGTCCCAGCCGTCGCTGAGCCAGCAGATCCGCGCCTTCGAAGCGGACCTCGGCGTCGCCCTGCTCGACCGGACGGGTCCGCGGTTCGCGTTGACCGGCGCCGGGCGGGTGGCCGCCGCCGAGGCGCGTGAGCTGCTCGATCGGCTGGACCGGGCCCGCGGCGCGATCGCCGCGGCCGGCCGGGGCGACGCGGGGCGGCTGCGGATCGCCTACACGCGCTCGGCGCCCGGGCCACTGGCCGGTGACCTGGTCGCGGCCTACCGCGAGCGCCACCCGGACGTCGAACTCGCCCTGGAAACGGGCTGGACCAGCCTGAACCTGGCCCGGCTGGCGGCGGGGGAGATCGACGCCGGATTCGTGCGGCCGCCGGTCACCGCCCCGGGGATCGAGGTCGCGGTGGTCGGCTCGGAGGAGGTCCTGCTGGCGCTGCCCTCGGGGCACCCGCTCGCCCGCCGGCGCGGCCGGGTGCCGCGGGCCGCGATCGCCGCCGAGCCAGTGGTGTTCTGGCCGCGGGAGAACGGCCCGGGGCAGTACGACGCGATCAGCGGCCAGGTCTGGCCGGGCGGGCTGCCGCCGATCGTCCGCGAAGAACCGGAGGACGAGCAGCTGATGCGGGCGGTCGCCGAGGGCGCGGGCCTGGCCGCGGTCCCGGAACACCGGGCCCGGGCCCTGCGGCGCCGCGGCGTGGTGCTGAAGCGGCTGGAAGACCCGCCCCCGAGGATCGACCTGGGCCTGGCCTGGCGGGCCGGCCCGGCGTCCCCGGCGGTGCGGGCCTTCGTCGACCTGGCCGTCAGTGCTCGCCGAGGGCCGACCGCACCGCCGTGACGACGTCGGGGTGCCCGAGCGGCAGCGGCGGCGGGACGCGGTCCTCGGGGCTCTCGGTGCTCGACGCGACCACCCGCACGTCCGTGCCCGCCTCGCGCAGCTTGGAGACGACGTCGTCGTGTTCGGCCAGCCAGGCGTCGTTGGCCTCGGCCGCGTCGCCGGAGGCGAGGAAGGCGTCCGAAGCCGGGTCGACCAGCAGCAGGTGCGTGGCCGCGCCCGGGTGCCGCTCCACGAGCTGGAGCGCCTCCGCCGCGAAGGGACCGCTGGCCACCACGGCGATCTCCGGGTCGCCGGGGCCGGCGTCGCCGAGGAGGTCGTCGGCTTCGGTCAGGGCGCCGCCGGCGGGCACCCGGCACCAGAAGACCGCGCGCTTGTCCGCCAGCGGCCGCCAGGTCGCGGGCAGCTCGTCGTGCTTCGCGGCGCCGGCCGGGTCGAGGACGATCACCTTGGGCCCTGACGGGTCTCCGGCGGTCACCACGGACGGGCCTTCGGAACGGGCGGGTTCGGGTTCGGCGGGCATGCGTTCTCCTTGACAGACGGGATCTTTCAACGACGGGGGAGTTCCGGGCTGTCGGTGTCGAGCGGCACCGCACCGGAACGGACGAGTCCCAATTGGACGGTCTGGCGGCCGGTCAGCGTCTCCAGCAGCCAGTCGGCGGCCGTGCGCACCCGGTTGCCCGGCATCGCCATCAGGTGGTAGCCGCGCGTGACGGCCTTCGCCGGCCGTCCGGACAGCGGGATGTGCAGCGGGTTGGCCGCGGCGGCGCCGGCCCCGAGGTCGACGACGAAGCCGAGGTCGTGGTGGCGGTAGGTGCCGGGGCGGCCGTACCCGAGCGACGCCGCCACGTTGCGCCCGGCGAGCTTGCCCTGCCGCTCGGCGTGCTGCGCGGTCATCGCGGTGTACTGGCCGGGACGGGTGAGATCGGGCACCGCGGCCGCGTCGCCGCAGGCGAACACGTCGTCGCGGCCCGGCACGGCGAGCTGCTCGGTGACCACGAGCCTGCCCTTCGCGGTCTCGAGCCCGAGGCCGGCCACCAGCGGGTCCGGCCGCACGCCGACGCACCACACGAGGGTGCGGGCCGGCACGGCGTCCCCGTTCGTCAGCGTGACGCCCTTGGCGTCGGCGTGGTCGACCGAGGTCTTCATCAGCACCTCGACCCCGCGGGAGCGCAGCACCTCGTCGGCGGTGCGGCCGAGCCGCCCGTCGAGCTCGGGCAGCACCCGCTCGGCGACGTCGAGCAGCAGCCAGCGGATCCGCTGCCGGGCCAGCTCGGGGTGGCGCGCGGCGAGCGCCGCGGTGAACGCGGGACCCTGCGCGGCGACCTCGGTGCCGGTGTAGCCGGCGCCGACCACCACGAACGTGCAGCGGGCGTCGCGTTCGGCCGGGTCTTCGGCCGCGGCGGCCAGTTCGATCTGCCGGGTGATGTGGTCGCGCAGGTACAGCGCCTCCGGGACGCCCCGGAACCCGTGCGCGTGCTCCGGGACGCCGGGAATCGGCAACAGCTTGTTGACGCTGCCCGCGGCCAGCACCAGCCGGTCGTACCCGATCCGGTGTTGGTTGTCCTCGGGGTCGGTGTAGGTGACGTGGCGGGCCTCGAAGTCCACGCCGGTGGCCACCCCGAGCACCAGGCGCACCCCGCGCAGGGTTTCGGGAATCGAAACCGTCACCCGCCGCGGGTCCAGGATCCCGGCCGCGACTTCGGGCAGCAACGGCAGGTAGAGGAAGTAATCCGTGGGGTTCAGCACGACGACTTCGATGTCCTCGCCGGCTTCCTTCCGCAGGCTTTTCGCCGCGTGGTAACCGGCGAAACCACCGCCGACGATCACGACACGCATGGAGCTCCCTCCGGGCCGGATTTCCGTCCCGAACGGATTACCCGAGGCCGGAGCCGGGAAACCCGCGGGGTTGACCTCACCGCACAGGGGCGTACGGTCAGGGGTGTTGGCTGTTGTTCAGACACGTGCTCCGGTCAGCGCCCCTGCACCGCTGAACCATAGGGAGCGCCATGAACGACTGTTTCCGCACGATCTACGAACCTTCCGGCCTGACCGTCACCACGACCGGGCGACCGGGCGGCATCACCGTCCTCACCCTGGTCGGCGACATCGACGCCGCCACGGTCGGCACGCTGGACGAAGCCCTGGCCACCGATGGCCGGCTGGTCGTCGACCTGAGCCGGGTGGCCTTCCTCAGCTGCGCCGGGGTCCGGTCGCTGCTGCGGGCGAACGCCCGCACCGAACTCGCCGTCGTGCTCGGCGGCCACTCCGTCACCCGGTCGCTCGAAGCCACGGGCGCCGACCTGATGCTGAAGATCCATCCCCGCGTCGGCGCCGCGCTCGCCGGCCTCGCCCTCGAGCCCGGCCGGGAGGCGTGACCGCCCCGCGGCCACCCCTCCCGCCGTCCACTGTGTACCGCGGCCGGTCGTCGTCCCGCGGTCAGTCGTCGCCCGGCCAGTCGCCGGTGGCCTTGCGGTAGCCGACCGCGCCGGCCCGCTCGGTGGCGGCCTTGACCGCACCGAAGATCGCTCCCTGCACCGCCGCCGCGATGACCACCTGCCGCCAGGTGTAGTCGCGGTCGGTGGCGTCGGGGGCGTCGTCTTCCCCGGCCACGCGGCTCCAGACCTGCTTGAAGACCTGGCCGGCGAGGACGCCGCCCAGGGCACCCACCACCCAGCTCAGCGGCTTGTAGAGCGCTTTGTTCACGAGTTCCTCCGGCGCAGGATCAGGCGGATCAGGATGACCAGGCCCAGCACGCCGGCGAAGACCGGCAGCGGGTTGGCGCGGACGGCGTCGGCGCCCTGGCGGAATTTGACCGCGGTCGGCTCGTTCGTCACGTCGGCGACCTTCGCGGTCGCCTGGTCGAGTTTCTCGTCGACGTTTTCCTTGACCCGGGTCTTGACGTCGAGCTTCTGCCCGAGCGCCTCCAGGGTCTCGGTGAGCTCTTCCCGGGTGGCGTCCCGGTCGAGCCGCGCCTCTTCGGCGTTCTTCGGGAAGTTTCCGCTCATGTCCGCACTCCCTGCTTCACGGTCGCCACGTCTTCGCGGACGCCGCTGATCGCTTCTTCGGGTACCGGCGGCACCCCCTGCGTCACTTCCTTCTTCCCGACCAGCGCCGCGATCCCGGCGACCACGAACAGCGCGACCGCGACGATCACCGCCGCCAGCCAGCCGGGCACGACCAGCGCGAGCGCCAGCACCGCGGCCGCGACCAGCGTGCCGGCGCCGAGGAAGGCGAACAGCCCCGCCGCGCCGAACAACCCGGCGCCGAGGCCCATTTTCTTGCCCTTGCGCTGCAGTTCGAAGACCGCGAGCCGCATCTCGTCCCGGACGAGCCGCTTGACTTCGTCGGTCAGGTCCGTCACCAGCTCGCCGATCGAGCGGTCGGCCGCCGGTGTCTTGTTCGCTTCTTCGATCACCGAACACCTCCTCTGCCTGGTCGCCGTGTACCCGGACCCGTCGGTGGTCAATCGCGCCGGGTTTGACCCCCGCTGCACCGGGTAGCCGAATTGAGCCATCCATCGACGAGGAGGAGTGCATGAGCACGATCACCGAAATCGTGGACGTGGAAGTCCCCGTTTCGACCGCGTACAACCAGTGGACGCAGTTCGAGGAATTCCCGAAGTTCATGGAGGGCGTCGAAGAAATCCGCCAGCTGGACGCCACCCGCACCCACTGGGTGACGCGGTTCGGTGGCGTGACGCGCGAATTCGACGCGACGATCACCGAGCAGCACCCCGACGAGCGGGTCGCCTGGACGTCGGACTCCGGTCCCGACCACGCCGGGGTCATCACCTTCCACCGGCTGGACGACTCGCACACGCGGGTGACTGCCCAGATGGACATCGATCCGGAGGGCTTCGCCGAGAACGTCGCCGACAAGCTCGGTGTGCTCGACCGCCGGGTGAAGGGCGACCTCAAGCGGTTCAAGGAGTTCATCGAGCAGCGCGGCCGGGAGACCGGCGGCTGGCGCGGTGACGTGGCCCGCCCGGGGCAGTAACCCGTCCGGGGAGAGTTCGCGCGGCGGGTCGGGGATCACCCGCCCCGCCGCGTTTCACGTCCCGGGACCGCCGGGTAGGCGGTAGCCATGACGACCACCACTGCCGGCGTTCCCACCGTGGAACTGAACAACGGCGTGCGGATCCCGCAGCTCGGGTTCGGCGTTTTCCAGATCCCGCCCGAGGAAACCGCCCAGGCCGTGCGGACGGCCCTGGAAACGGGGTACCGCCACATCGACACCGCGCAGATGTACCGCAACGAGGCCGGGGTCGCCGCCGGGATCGCGGACTCCGGCGTGGCCCGCGAAGACGTGTTCGTCACGACGAAGCTGGCGAACGACGCGCACGGGCACGACAACGCGATCACCGCGCTCGAAGGCAGCCTGCGCCGGCTCGGCTTCGACTACGTCGACCTCTACCTGATCCACTGGCCGTTGCCGGCCAAGGACACGTTCGTCCGGACGTGGCAGGGCTTCGAAGACATCCTGCGGGCGGGCAAGGCGCGCGCCGTCGGCGTGTCGAACTTCCAGCCCGCCCACCTCGACCGGCTCGCCGAAGAGACGTCCCTGGTGCCCGCGGTCAACCAGATCGAGCTGCACCCGGCGTTGCAGCAGGCGCCGCTGCGCGACTACCACCAGGCGCACGGCATCGCCACCGAGGCGTGGAGCCCGCTGGCGCAGGCCGCCGTCCTCGGCGACCCGGTGCTCACCGGCCTGGCGGAGAAGCACGGGCGGACGGCCGCGCAGGTCGTGCTGCGCTGGCACGTCCAGCTCGGGAACATCGTGTTCCCGAAGTCGGCCTCGCCGGACCGGATGCGCCAGAACCTCGACGTCTTCGGCTTCGAGCTCGACGACGAGGACATGGCCGAAATCGGCCGGCTCGACGAGGGCCGCCGCACCGGGCCGGATCCGGACGCCTTCACGGGGTGACGGCGGCGTTTCCCTGCGCGACCTGCCGGGTATTCCTCCGGCAAGGTCCCCCAGGAAGGAGCGTCCGGCATGACCACGAACGCGTACCTGTCGTTCCTCGCGATCGGCATTGCGCTGGTCCTGATAGACGGGCAGATCATCTACCGCAGCGGCCGCCGGTACCTGGAGAACTCCTACGGCGACCCGGCGGCGGGCGCTTCGATGACCCGCCTGGTCACGGTGTTGTTCCACCTCGCGACGCTGGGGGTGCTGGCGCTCCTCTCGACCATCGAGATGGGTGGCAGCGACCTGCCCGGCGTGGTCGGGCGGATCGGTGTCCTGCTGCTGATCCTCGCCCTGGCCCACGCGATCACCCTCGGCGTCCTGGCCCGCATCCGCGGGGAGCAGGAGGTCGAGGCGGTCGTCCAGCGCGGTCCCCGGCCGCGGGTGGAGCCGGAGCAGCAGGGCACCACGGTCACCCCGGTGCCGGGCCAGGACGGCCGGTACCCGACGGCCAGCCCGTCGCTGGAAAACCGGTCCCCGTACTCCGCCCAGTAATCCGGCACCCCCCGCGGAAGCGGCACTTTCCCGGTGAAAGTGCCGCTTCCGGCGTGTCTCAGGCCTCGGCGGCCGGCAGGTCCACCTCGGTGTGCCGGGTGGCGAGGGTCTTCGCCAGATCGGCGAGCTTGACGTTGAGCTCCTGGGACGCGCGGCGCAGCACGTCGAACGCCTCGTCGGCGGTGATCCCGCGCCGCTGCATCAGGATGCCCTTCGCCTGGCCGATGACGTCGCGGCTGTCGACCGCCCGGCGCAGGTGCGCGGCCTCCAGCTCGGCCGAGGCCACGGCGTGGGTGTGGGCCAGCGCCAGTGACGCGTGGGTGGCCAGCAGCAGCGCGAGGTCGATCGCCCGCGCGTCGAACGCGCCCGGCCTGCGGGAGTAGATGTTGAGCGCGCCGGACAGCCGCGGCAGCCGGGCGTCCGGGAGCAGGGCCGTGGCCAGCACCGAGTGGTAGCCGTGGCGGGCGGCGGCCGGGCCGAACGCGGGCCAGCGCGCGTCCCCGCCGAGGTCCGGCGACCAGCCGACGGCCGGGCCGTCGGGGCGGGCCGACTCCACGCACGGGCCTTCGCCGTGGTCGTACTGCACCTGATCGAGCCGCTCGGCGACCGGGTCCGTCCCGACCGGGGTGTGGAAGGTGCCGTCGGCGTCCCGCAGGGTGACGCTGACCAGGTCGGCGTCCGGGACGAGCGCGGCCGCCGCGCCGACGACGAGCTTCAGCACGCCGCCGACGGTCGGCGTCGCGTCGAGCAGGGTCTGCGTGAGCTGGGCGAACTGGGCCGCCAGCAGACCCGGCGCCGGCTCACCGTCCGGCCCGAACCCGGCCCGTTCCCGGGCCCATTCCTCTTCGCCGACGCTCATGGGTGCTCGCTGCCTTCCGGATCGGGGTGCCGACCCCTCATTCAACCCGATGCGGGCGTGCGCAGGGCGGCACGGGCCCGGTCGACGAACCCCGGCCCCGGCCACAGCTGGTCGGCCTGGGGCACGCGGTCGGCGAGATCCGGGTGCGGCAGCGTCGGGGCGGCCTCCCGGCTGTCCAGGACCGCTTCGCCCAGTTCGGCCCGCCGCTCGGGGGAGCAGGTGCGCCGGATCTCGGCCACGGCCGCGGGGCCCTCCTCGCGGACGTGCCGCCGGACGGCGCGGATCAGCCCGCCCAGCAGGCGCTCGAACCGCGTCTCCTGCGGTCCCGCGCCTTCGAGCTCGCGCATCAGGCCGTCCGCTTCGGCGAGATCGCCGTCTTCGCCGAGGTAGGGCTCTTCGGCGACGGAGTGCCGGACCAGCTCCGCGACCAGGTGGTCGGCGAGGTCCTTGCGGTTCTCCGGGCTGCCCTGGCCGAGCTCGAGCTCGGTGCAGAGCCGGTCGAGCTCGCGGTGGTCGCCGTCGAGGACGGTCGTCAGGTCGGTTGCGGGCGGGTGGCCGTTCATGCACTCTCCTGGTCCGGACGCGGGCCGGCACTCCGGGTTTCGGAGTTCCGGGGGTTCGAAAGACGGGATACCCGCCGCTCCGGCGCCGAATCCCGTGTCGGCCGCGGGCGGCTCGGGTATCCCTACGGCGAACCCGGCCCCAAGGAGGAAGACCCATGGCAGCGCCGTCCGCGGTGACCGAGCGCGAACGCAAGTACGAGATCGTCGCGGGCAGCGGCGTGCCCCGCCTGGTCGGCGTCGCCGGCGTCGAAACCCAGGACGATCCGGTCGAGCACGTCCTCGACGCGTCCTACTACGACACGGCGACGTTCCGGCTGGCCCGCAGCGGCATCACGCTGCGGCGGCGCGTCGGCGGCCCCGACGCCGGCTGGCACCTGAAGCTCCCGGTGTCGGCCGACGAACGGCAGGAACTGCAGCTGCCGCTCGGCGGCGACCCGCACAAGGTGCCCGGCCGGCTGAGGCGCCTGGTCCGGGCGTACACGCTGGGGGAGAAGCTGGTGCCGATCGCGCGCCTGCGCACCGACCGGTTCGCCCACCGGCTCGCCGGCGCCGACGGCCGCACGGTGGCGACCCTCACCGACGACCACGTGACCGGCGAAGCGGGTGGGGAGAGCGCGCGGCTGGACGAGTGGCGTGAACTGGAACTCGAACTGGACCCCGACGCCGAGCCCGGGCTGCTCGCGGAGTTCGACCGGGCCCTGACCGAGGCCGGTGCCTCGGCGTCGCCGTGGCCGTCGAAGCTGCGCCGCCTGATCGGTGACCGGGTCCCGGCACCGCGGCGGCCGGGGAAGAAGCCGTCCGCGGGGGACGTCGTGCTGGTGGCGTTGCACGAGCACTACGGCCGGTTGCGCCGGGCCGACGTCGGGGTGCGGCTGGATGTCGAGGATTCGGTGCACCAGATGCGTGTCGCGATCCGGAAGCTGCGGAGCACGCTTCGCACCTTCGGCTCGGTCGTCGACAAGCGGGAGACCGCGGCTCTTGCGAGCGAGCTGCAGTGGCTCGGTCGTCAGTTGTCGCCGGCCAGGGACACCGAGGTCACCGAGGCGCGGCTGCGGGAGGAGCTCGATGCCCTGCCTTCGGAGCTGGTGTTCGGGCCGTTGCGGCAGTTCCTCACCCGTCATTTCGCCCGGGAAGCCGAGGAAGGGCGGACTCGTGCGCTGGCTGCCCTGACCGGTAAGCGGTACTTGCGGCTGTTGCGTGCGCTGGACGCCCTGCTGGCTGATCCCCCGCTGACCGCCGAGGCGCGGAAGCCGGCGAAGGCCGGTCTGCGCAAGCCGCTGCGGAAGGCCGCGAAGAAGCTCAGCCGGGCGGAGGCTGCTGCTCGGGGGCTGAGCGGGGATGAGCTGGGGGTGGCTTTGCACGAGGTGCGCAAGAAGGCGAAGCAGGCCCGGTATGCCGCCGACACCGTGAAGTCGGTGTACGGGAAGAAGGTCCGGGTGTGGCGGGGGAACGTCAAGGCCGTGCAGAGCACGCTGGGGGAGCACCAGGACACCGTGGTCGGGCGGGATGTGCTGCGTCATCTGGCGATCGCCGCGCATGGTGAGGGGCAGAACGGGTTCACCTTCGGGATGCTCTACGCGCGGGATGCCGGGCGGGCGGAACGGCTGCGCGAGAAGTTCCGGCGGCAGTGGCGGCGGCTGCGGAAGGGGGACCGGCCCGGGTGGCTGGGATGAACCTCGTTCCGGGGTGCGCGCCGCCGGAGCTGGTTCTGCCGAGGTGATTCCGCAAGCCCGGTACGCGGCCGCTGATGCGGCCGCGTACCCCGGGCCGGCAAGGCTGCCCGCAGAACGCGACCGATCACCTGGAGGGGTATCTCCACCTCGACCGCCGCCGGGAAGGCGGCCGTCGCCGCTAGCCTTCGCCGGTGAGCTTGCCGCGGAGCTGCTCCAACGTCTGCGACAGCAGGCGGGACACGTGCATCTGGGAAATCCCGACCCGGTCGGCGATCTGGGTCTGGGTCAAGCCGCCGAAGAAGCGCATCACCAGGATGGCCCGCTCTCGCTTCGGCAGTTCCTGCAGCAACGGCTGGAGCGCCTCGTGGTTTTCCACCATCGCCATCTCGTGGTCCGGTTCCCCCATGGTGTCCGCCAGTGACAACGCCTCGGCGTCGTCGTGCACCGGCTTGTCGACCGACAGGGCCTGGTACGCGTTGCCCGCCAGCAGGCCTTCGCGGACCTCGTCGACGTCCAGGTTCAGGTGCTCCGCCAGCTCGGTCGGGGTGGGGGCGCGGCCCAGGCGCTGGGAGAGCACCGCCGAGCCCTGGCTCAGCGAAAGGTGCAGCTCCTTCAGGCGGCGAGGGACGCGGACGGACCAGCCGGTGTCGCGGAAGTGCCTGCGGACCTCGCCCATGATCGTCGGGACCGCGAAGGACAGGAAGTCGTGGCCGCGGGTGGGGTCGAACCGGTCGACCGCGTTGATCAGGCCGATGCGGGCCACCTGGACCAGGTCCTCGCGGGGCTCGCCGCGACCGGAAAACCGGGTGGCGATGTGCTCGGCCAGCGGGAGGAGCTCCGTGACGAGCTTGCTCCGGACGACGTCCCGCCGCGGGTCGCCGGGCTCGAGGGTGCCCAGCTCCTCGAAGAGGGGTTCGCAGTGGGCGTATTCGTCCGGGCGGTGGAGGAGGGTTTTCCGCTCGCTGCTCACGCGCTCGTTCCCGGGTTGAGCACCAGCTCGATCGTGACGATGCCCGCCCCTTCGCCGGGAAGCGCGTCGCAGTGGGCGGTCACCGACCGGCTCAGGGTGGTCAGGACGTGCCAGCCGAACGTGCGGTCGCTCGGTGGCCGCGGGTCGCTCGACCGGGTGGAAACGATGACGTGCAGGCCGTCGGGGGCCAGGCGGAAGCGGCACTGCAGCTGGGAGCCGAGCTCGGCCAGCTGGACGAGCTGCGCGCACGCTTCGTCGACCGCCATCTTGGCGTCGGCGATGGCGTCCAGCCCGAAGTCCGCGCGCGAGACCACCCCGTGCGTGAGCATCCGGACCAGCGGGATCTGCTCCGCCATCGCGGGGAGCCGCAGCTCGACGAGTTCGTCGAGCAGCTCGTCGACGGTCGGCTTGCCGCCGAACGAGCTGTCGCTTCGAGTTTCTTCCATGCGCGAGGTACTACCCATCCGGTGTAATGCTGACACTTCGTGATCAGGGATTTCGGGTTTGGTCACCGGCCCAGCGCCCGTTCGAGTTCCTTCTTGGTCATCTTCGAGCGGCCGTCGATGTTCTTCTTCTTCGCTTCGTTGTAGAGCTGGTCCTTCGTCGGGCCCCCGGGGCCCTTGCGGTTGCCGGACCGCTCGCCGCCGCGCTGCTGGGGCGAGCGGTCCTTGAGCGACGTCTTGCTCGCCTGCCGCGACTCACCCGACTGGGCGCGGTTCTTGTTCACCGTGCGTGCCGCGATCTCCTTCGCGCGCCCGGTGCTCGCCCCGCGGTCCTCGGCCGAGTCCTTGATGTGCTCGTACTGGCGCTCGCGCTTGCCGCTCCACGACTGAGGCATGCCCGCTCCCTTCTTCTCGCGCGGGGATTACCCACTCGATCAGGGGGCAAACATCACGACCGTGGGGGTTACCGTGCGCGGACCACGGGTAACCGGAGAGCCGACCGAGAGGAGGCGCCGATGCGGATCGGCTACACCCTGATGACCGAGCAGGCGGGCCCGGGAGACCTGGTCCGGTTCGCGGCCGGGGCGGAACGGGCCGGCTTCGACTTCGAGGTCATGAGCGACCACTACTCGCCCTGGCTGGACGAGCAGGGCCACGCACCCTACGCCTGGGCCGTGCTGGGCGCGGTCACCCAGGTGACCGAGCGCGCCGAGCTGATGACCTACGTGACCTGCCCGACCATGCGCTACCACCCGGCGGTGGTGGCCCAGAAGGCGGCGACCGTGCAGGCGCTGTCCGGCGGCCGGTTCACCCTCGGCCTCGGGGCAGGGGAGAACCTCAACGAGCACGTCGTCGGCCGCGGCTGGCCGCCGGCGAACGTCCGGCACGAAATGCTCGCCGAGGCCGTGCAGATCATCGGCGGCCTGTTCGACGGCGGCTACTTCGACTACGAGGGCAAGCACTTCCGCGTCGACTCGGCGAAGCTGTGGGACCTGCCGGAGAAGCGGACGCCGATCGGCGTCGCGGTGTCCGGTTCGCAGTCGGTCCGGCGGTTCGCCCCGGTCGCCGACGCCATGATCGCCGTCGAACCGAAGGCGGAGCTGTCCCAGGAGTGGGACGCGACGAAGCTCGGCGGCGAGCCCAGCCGCAAGATCGGGCAGCTGCCGGTGTCGTGGGGCACCGACCGCGATGCCGCGGTGAAGCGCGCGCACGAGCAGTTCCGCTGGTTCGCCGGCGGCTGGAAGGTCAACGCCGAGCTGCCGGGACCGGCCGGGTTCGCCGGGGCGACGCAGTTCGTCCGCGAGGAGGACGTCGCCGGCTCGATCCCGTGCGGCCCGGACATCGCCCCGATCGCCGAAGCGGTGCAGGAGTTCGAGAAGGCGGGCTTCACCGATGTGGCGCTGGTCCAGATCGGCGGTGACCAGCAGGAAGGCTTCCTCGACTTCGCCGAGAAGGAGCTGCTCCCGGCGTTGCGCGGCTAGCACCACGCCGGTCAGGCCGGCGCGGGGGCGGGCTGGTGTCCGGTGAGCGTGAGACGCCGGTCCGCCCCGGTCACCCGCAGCGCCCGCCGGACGATCGGGTTGGCCCCGGTGACCACCAGCAGTTCGGTGCCGGCTTGCGCGGCCTGCAGCGCGGCGTGCAGCAGCACCCGGATCCCGGCCACGCCGAGGAAGTCCACTCGGGACAGGTCGACCGTCAGCCGCTCCGGCCTCGCCCACAGGCGATCGGTGAGGAGGGTGCCCAGGTCGACGGCCGTCGCGCTGTCGAGATCGCCGCGGGCGGTGACGAGGACCGCGTGCTGGGCGGGCCACGCGGTGCGCAGCCGGAGGCCGGGATGCCGGGCTCGGGGGAGGTTCATGCCGTTCGCCACCGTCCTGGTGCGGCGCGGCAGCGGCGCCGCGCTCGGGGGGTTGGAGCGGCTGCTGGTTGAACCGTGCTCCTGAGCCTAACCCCGCGCTCACCACTCGCAACCGTCGTTGCTCCGAACGGGCGTGCGGCACGCCGCCGTGGTGACCGCTCGTGCCCGGCGTGATCGGGATGCAGTAATCTCGCGCTGGACCCGTTAAAGCGCTAGCGGCCCACTAGTGGCGCGCGCCCGGGTCCTCCCTGGTTGAGAGCGCCCTGTCGAACGAGGAGGGGCGTCACCAGGATGACGGGCGGCCAGGAGCAGCTCACCGCGCGGCTGGACGAAGTCACGCTCGCGATGGAGTCGCTGACGGCGATGCTGGACAGCGAGCTCGACCTCGGCCGGATGCTCCAGGCCGTGTGCGACCACGTCGTGCAGGTGGTTCCGGGAGCCGACATGGCCAGCATCACCCTGGTGCGCGACGGGGTGCCGGAGACGGTGGCCAGCACCGACCAGCGGGCGGTGAACTTCGACCGCGAGCAGTACCGCGTCGGCGACGGGCCGTGCCTGCGCGCCGCCGAAACCGGCCAGCCGGTCCGCGTCGGCGTCGGCGCGGTCGGGGACCTGTGGCCGCAGTTCGTGACGGCGGCCGAGCGGCTGGGCGTGGCGAGCTTCCTCGCGGCGCCGCTGACGGTGGACGACGACATGACCGGCGCGGTGAACCTGTTCGGCTTCGGCGAGCACGGCTTCAGCGAGCTGGGCACGAAGATCCTCGAGCTCTACACGGCGACGGTGGTGTTCGGCCTCCGCAGCGCCCGGCGCTACCTCGCGGCCCGCGAGCTGATCGACCAGCTCAACCGGGCACTCGAGACCCGCGCGGTGATCGACCAGGCCAAGGGGATCCTGATGGCGGCGCACCGGATCACGGCGGAGGAAGCGTTCCAGCGCCTGGTCAAGCGGTCCCAGGACGGCAACCGCAAGCTCCACGAGGTGGCGGCGGAGTTCGTCGCCGCGGTGGCGACGACCACGGCCTGAACCGCGGCTCAGGTGCGGGCGGGCTCGGCGGGTGGGGTGGTCAGCCGGCGGGGACCTCGTCCGGCGGGGCTTCGGACTCGAGCGGTGCCGGGTCGGGGCGCGGCTTGCTGCGCTGGCACGTCGTGCAGACCAGGGTGCGGCCGAGGATCGTGCCGTCGTCGGCGACCACCTGGGCCACGTGCATCGTGGGGAACCCGCAGACCTCGCACGGCAGCGAGCCGTCTTCGCGGCTGATGCGGAGCTGGGTGCCCATCAAGCCTCCTGCTGTGACGTGGATCTCACCACCTTGCCCGTGTCCGGGCCCCGGACCGGCTGAATTCACCCGTTCGGCCCAGCCGGGCTCTTTCTTCGTGACTCCTTCGGTGACGTCGGTGTCGCCTGCGGTGATCCTGGGTAATCCGCCCGCGAACGCACTGCCGGAGGGGAGCGAACCCATGCGAGACAAGCGCAACGATCTGCGGCCGGTGTCGGACCTGCTGGCCGACGGCGGGGACCCGGCGGAACTGGAGCGCACGCGCCGCAAGGCCGCGCTGGCCGTGGCGGCGCGGGCCAAGGACCCGGAGGACTGCGCGCGGCTGCTGGACATGCTCGGGCTGCACCGGAGCAGCCGCCGCGACAGCGACGTCGCCTGAGGCGAGGAGGACGTCATGGCCCGACCGGTGTGGAGCGGCGCGCTGAGCCTGGGGCTGGTCACCGTGCCGGTGGAGCTGTACCCGGCGGTGGCGGACCACACGATCCACTTCCACCAGTTCGAACGCGGCACGTCGGACCGGATCCGCAACCGCCGCGTCAACGAGCGGACCGGCGACGAGGTGACCCAGGACGAGATCGTCAAGGGCTACGACCTCGGCGGCGGCGACCACGTGCTCGTCGAACCGGACGAACTCGACGAGATCGCGCCCGAACGGTCCCGCCGGATCGACATCGAGCAGTTCGTCGAGCTCGACGAGATCGACCCGTGGTTCTTCGACAAGACGTACTGGCTCAAGCCGGCGAAGGAGGACTTCGCCAAGGCGTACGGCCTGCTGCTGCAGGCGATGGACCGCAGTGAGAAGGCCGGCATCGCGAAGTTCGTCCTGCGGGGCAAGGAGTACCTCGCCGCCGTCCGCGCCGGCGAGGACGTCATGGTGCTCAACACCCTGCACTTCGTCGCCGACCTGCGGGAGCCCAAGGACGTCATGGGCAAGCTGCCGGAGCTGCCGAAGCCGCGGCCCAAGGAACTCGACATGGCGCTCGCGCTGGTCGACGAGATGACCGCGCCGTGGCGGCCCGAGGACTACCGCGACGAGTACTCGAAGCGCGTCGAAGAGCTGATCAAGGCCAAGGAAGCCGGCAAGGAAATCGCCCACGAAGCGGAGCCGGAACCCTCGGCCGACGTCGTGGACCTGTTCGAGGCCCTCTCGCGCAGCGTGAAGAACCGCAAGGGCGGCGGCAAGGAACCGGCGAAGAAGCCCGCCAAGAAACCCGCCAAGAAGCCCCCGGAGCCCGAGCTGTCCGACCTGTCGAAGTCCGAACTGGACAAGCTCGCCCGCGAACAGGGCGTGAAGGGCCGCTCGAAGATGACGCGGGCCCAGCTCGAGAAGGCCCTGAAGGCGTCGTGACCGGGCCCGGCTGGCGTGAGCCGACCCTGGCCACGCTCACCGATCGCCGGTTCTCCGACGCGGACTGGATCTTCGAGCGCAAGCTGGACGGCGTCCGCGCGATCTGCGTGCGCGACGGCGGCGCGCCGACGCTGTATTCGCGCAACCACAAGGCGATGGACAACGCCTACCCGGAGATCGTCGACGCCCTCGCCGCCCAGGGCGGCCCGCGGTTCGTCGCCGACGGCGAGATCGTCGCGTTCGACGGCGCGAACACCAGCTTCGCGGCGTTGCAGCCCCGGATCCACGTCAGCGACCCGGGCCGGGCACGGGCGACCGGCGTGCGCGTCTTCTACTACCTGTTCGACCTGCTGTACTTCGACGACCGCGACACGACCGGGCTGCCGCTGAGGCAGCGGAAGGCGCTGCTGCGGCACGCGTTCGGCTTCGCGGACCCGCTCCGGTTGTCGGCACACCGCAACACCGAAGGGGAGAAGTTCTTCGGCGACGCCTGCCGGCGCGGCTGGGAGGGCGTCGTCGCCAAGCGGGCGGACGCGCCGTACCACCACGGTCGGTCACCCGACTGGCTGAAGTTCAAGTGCGCGCAGGGGCAGGAACTCGTCATCGGCGGCTACACCGATCCCCAGGGCGCCCGCCACGGCTTCGGCGCGCTCCTGCTCGGCTACCACGAAGACGGGGAACTCAGGTACGCCGGGAAGGTCGGCACCGGCTTCGACGAGCAGTTGCTGACGTCGCTGCACGCGCGGCTGCGCGAGCGGGAGACGGCACGCTCGCCGTTCGCCGGGCCGGTCGAGGAACCCGGCGCGCACTGGGTGCGCCCCGAGCTGGTCGCGCAGATCGGCTTCTCGGAGTGGACGCGCGACGGGCGGCTGCGCCACCCGCGGTTCGCCGGGCTGCGGGAGGACAAGAAGGCCGCGGACGTCGTCCGGGAGCGCGCGTGAAGACTTCCCACCCGGACAAGGTGTTCTACCCGGACGACGGCCTGACCAAGGGGGACGTCGTCGAGTACTACCGCGCCGTCGCGGACGTCATGCTGCCGCACCTGCGCGGCCGCCCGCTGACGCTGCGGCGCTTCCCGGACGGCATCGGCAAGCAGGGCTGGTTCCAGAAGCACCCGGGGGAGCACTTCCCGGACACGATCCGGGTCGAGCGCGTCCCCCGGCGCGGCGGCGGCACCGACGAGTACGTCGTCTGCGAGGACGCCGCAACGCTGGAATACCTGGCGAACCAGGGCACCGTGGAGTTCCACGTCTGGTTGTCCACTGCGGACGCGCCCGAGCGGCCCGACCGGCTGGTGCTCGACCTCGACCCGCCGGACGGCACCCCGGTGCCGGAGCTGCGCGCGGTCGCGCGGCGCATCCGCGACCACTACGAGCGGGTGGGGCTGACGGCGTTCGTCCAGGCGACCGGCGGCCGCGGGTTCCACGTGCTCGCGCCGCTGGACGCGAAGTCGGACACGGAAGTGGTGCTGGAGCTGTCGCGGGCGCTGGCCGACCGGGTCGCCGAGGACGACCCGGACCGGCTGACGACGGCCCAGCGCAAGGACAAGCGCGGCGACCGGATCTTCCTGGACGCCAACCGCAACGGGTACGCGCAGACGTTCGTGGCCCCGTATTCGCTGCGGGCCCGCCCGGGCGCGGCGGCCGCCACCCCGCTGGACTGGCGCGAGCTGGGGAAGGCGGACCCGGACGGCTGGGCGCTGGGCAAGGCGAAGCGGCGGCTGGCCCGCAAGGCCGATCCCTGGCGGGATCTGGACGAGCACGCGGGCTCGGCCGAGGCGGCGCTGAGGCAGCTGGGATAGCGGACGCGGGCTTCGGTCAGCCGAGCAGCTTGGCCGCGACCGGCGGGTCGGCCGGTCAGCCGAGCAGCTTGGCCGCGGCCCGCAGGTCGGCGACGAAGCCCGCGTAGGCCTCGTCCCGGTCCGGCGCCCGCAGCACGGCCGACGGGTGGACCGTGGCCACGGCCGTCGGCACGAGCCCGGCCAGCTCCTCCGGCGCTTCGAGCGGCTCGCCCCGGTGCGCGGTCAGCCGGAACTTCGGGCCCAGCAACGACTGCGCGGCCGTCGCCCCCAGCAACAGCACCAGTTCCGGGCGTACCGCGCGCAGCTCCGCCAGCAGCCACGGGCGGCACGCGACCACCTCGGTGCGGCCCGGCTTCTGGTGGATCCGGCGCTTCCCGCGTTCGTCGCGCTTGAACTTGAAGTGCTTGACCGCGTTGGTGACGTACAGCGACCGCCGGTCGAAGCCGGCCTCTTCGAAGGCGCGGTCCAGCAGCTTCCCGGCGGGACCGACGAACGGCTCGCCAGCGAGGTCCTCCTTGTCGCCCGGCTGTTCGCCGACGACGAGAACCTTCGCCCCGGCCGAGCCTTCGCCGAAGACGGTCTGGGTGGCGTCCTGGTAAAGCGGGCATCCCCGGCAGCCGGACGCCGCCGACCGCAACCGGTCGAGGTCGGTGGTGTCCGGCGGCTCGGCACCGCGGGAATCCGGCATGTGCCCGGAAATTCCCCGCCCGGGGCACGGGTAAACGCCGGCGGTCCGGGTAGCCGGAAAGCACAGCCCAGAGAAAGGAGTTCACGATGACCACCGCACGCGACATCATGACGTCGGACGCGACCTGCGCCCGGGAGTCCGACACCGTGCACGACGCCGCGGTCACGATGGCGCAGAAGGGCGTCGGCGCCCTGCCGATCTGCGGCGAGGACAACCGGCTCAAGGGCATGATCACCGACCGCGACATCGTGGTCAAGGTGCTGGCCGAGGGCAAGGACCCGCGCGCGGTCCACGTCGGCGAACTCGCCCAGGGCGAGGTCGTGACGATCGGGGCGGACGACGACGCCCAGGAGATCCTGCGCACGATGTCCGAGCACCGCGTCCGCCGGCTGCCGGTGATCGACGGGCACGACCTGGTCGGCATCGTCGCCCAGGCCGACGTGGCACGGGCGCTGTCGAACCCGAGCGCCGGCGAGCTGGTCGAGGCCCTGTCCTACGACTGAGTGACGCCTCGACCCGCTACGGCCGCCCCCGGCGTGAGTTCCGGGGGCGGCCGTAGTGTTGGGTGGGCCGGGTGCGTCGCGAGCCGGAAGGCGTGGCGGGTCAGCGGGAACCGGCCGCGGCGGTTCCGTCCTCAGTGGACTCGCGGATCGACTCGGCGCGGGCGATGTGCCACGCCACCAGCGCGCCCGCGCTCACCGTGCCCCACAGCACGAGGGCGGCGTCGCGGGCGAACAGCCCCACGAGCAGCATCGTCACCGCCGTGATGTCGCAGAGCACCAGCAGCAGGCTCCACCGCCTGGGTGAGCGCAGCTCGCGGCCGCTGAAGGCGGCGGCGAACGCGGGATCACTCGCGCGCAGCTCCGCCTCGATTTCGCGCAGGGCGTGGCGTTCTCGATCCGGGAGCATGGGGGCCTCCTCGCCTCGACTATCGCTGGGAATACCCGTTTTCCCGGCCGCCGAAGCGGCAAACTCAGTGGTTGTCGCGGGGGATGCCCTTCGTCGCCGCGATGCGCTGGTACGCCACGGCGGGCCGCAGCACCATGCCGTCGCAGAGCTGGTCGGTCATCGACCGCTGGATCTCCTGCCACGGCGTCTGCGACTCCGGTACCGGGTAGCCGCCCGCCTCGGCCAGCTCCCGGTGACGCCGCGCGAGCTCCTCGTCGTCGACGAGCACGTCCGCGGTCCCGGCGCCGAGGTCGATCCGGACCCGGTCCCCGGTCCGCAGCACCGCCAGGCCGCCGCCCGCGGCGGCTTCGGGCGAGGCGTTGAGGATCGACGGCGAGCCCGACGTGCCCGACTGGCGGCCGTCGCCGAGGCAGGGCAGCTCGTGCACGCCCCGCTTGATCAGCTCCGCGGGCGGTCGCATGTTCACCACCTCCGCCGACCCCGGGTAGCCGAGCGGGCCGGTGCCGCGCATGACCAGCAGCGAGTGCTCGTCGACGCCGAGGTCCGGGTCGTCGATGCGCGCGTGGTAGTCCTCCGGGCCGTCGAACACCACGGCGGTGCCCTCGTAGACGCCGCCGGCGAGGTACCGCCGCCGGAACTCCGGCGAGATCACGCTGGACTTCATGATGGCCGCGTCGAAGAGGTTGCCCTTGAGCACCAGGAACCCGGCGTCGGGCATGAGCGCGGTCTCGAAGGTCCGGATGACGTCCCGGTCGCCGGCCTCGGCGTCGCGACAGTTGTCCCCGAGCGTGCGGCCGTTGACCGTGGGCGCGTCCTCGTGGATCAGCCCGTGCCGCATCAGCTCGTGCACCACGGCCGGGACGCCGCCCGCGCGGTGGAACTCCTCGCCGAGGTACTTGCCCGCCGGCTGCAGGTCGACCAGCAGCGGGACGGCGTGACCGAGCCGCTGCCAGTCGGCCAGCGGCAGGTCGACCCCGATGTGCCGGGCGATCGCGCCGAGGTGGATGGGGGCGTTGGTCGAGCCGCCGATCGCGGAGCTCACCACGATGGCGTTCTCGAAGGCGGCCCGCGTCAGGATGTCCGACGGCTTGAGGTCTTCGCGGACCATCTCGACGATCCGCAGCCCGGTCCGGTAGGCCATCCGGGCCCGGTCGCGGTGCGGGGCCGGGATGGCCGCGCAGCCGGGGAGACTCATCCCGAGCGCTTCGGCGAGCGCGTTCATCGTGGACGCCGTGCCCATCGTGTTGCAGTGCCCCGGTGACGGCGCGGACGAGGCGACGAGCTCCATGAACCCGGCGTCGTCGATCTCGCCGGCGGCGAGCAGTTCCCGCGCCTTCCAGATGATCGTGCCCGACCCGGTGCGCTCGCCGTTGTACCAGCCGTTGAGCATGGGCCCGCCGGACAGCACGATGGCGGGCAGGTCGACGGTCGCGGCGGCCATCAGGCACGCCGGGGTGGTCTTGTCGCAGCCGGTGGTGAGCACGACGCCGTCGATCGGGTAGCCGTAGAGCGTCTCGACCAGGCCGAGGTAGGCGAGGTTCCGGTCCAGCGCCGCGGTCGGGCGCTTGCCGGTCTCCTGGATCGGGTGGACCGGGAACTCGATCGCGATCCCGCCGGCCTCGCGGATGCCCTCCCGGGTCCGGTCGGCCAGCTGCAGGTGGTGGCGGTTGCAGGGGGACAGGTCGGAGCCGGTCTGCGCGATCCCGATGATCGGCTTGCCGGACTGCAGTTCCTCCCGGGTCAAGCCCCAGTTCATGTACCGCTCGAGGTAGAGCGCGGTCATCCCCGGGTCGGCGGGGTTGTTGAACCAAGCTTCGCTGCGCAGTCCCATACCGGCCAGTCTGGCAACGCGCCCGGCGGAAAGCACGCCCCGAAGCTCGTGGCGGGCACCCGCGCCGGTGCCCGCCACGAACCCTCCCCCTCAGCCGAGGCCGTTGAGGCCGATCACCCGGGAGTACCAGTGGGCGCTCTGCTTCGGCGTCCGCCGCTGCGTCGCGTAGTCCACGTGGACCAGGCCGAACCGCTTCGCGTACCCCTCGGCCCACTCGAAGTTGTCCAGCAGCGACCAGTAGAAGTAGCCGCGCAGGTCGACGCCCGCCTGGATGGCGTCGTGCGCCGCCCGCAGGTGGGAGTCGAGGAACGCGACGCGGTCGGTGTCGACGATGTCACCGCCGTCGCCGACGACGTCGGGGTAGGCCGCGCCGTTCTCGGTGATGTACAGCGGCACCGGCCGGTAGCCGCGGTGAACCTGCAGCAGGGACTCGGTGAGCCCGGCCGGCTGGACCTCCCAGCCCGAGTCGGTGCGGGGCGCCGCCGGGTCCGGCACGAAGTGCACGTCGCCGGCGCCGACCCACTCGGGGCCCGCGGGCTCGCTGCCCGGCACCGGACGGCCCGCGACGCGGTAGTCGCGGTAGTAGTTCACGCCGAGCCAGTCGACGTGCGCGGCGATGACCGCGGGGTCGTCGTCCCGCACCACCGAGCCCAGCCCGAACGGCTCGAGGTCGGCGACCAGGTCGTCCGGGTAGCCGCCGCGCAGTACCGGGTCGAGGAACAGCCGGTTCTGCAGGCCGTCGATCCGCCGGGCCGCGTCGACGTCGGCGGCGTTCGCCGGGTCGTGCGGGGCGACCGGGTACAGGTTGAGCGTGATGCCGGCCGAGGTGCCCGGGGCGTGCCGCCGGATGATGTCCATCGCCAGCCCGTGGCCCAGCAGCAGGTGGTGCGTGGCCGCGACGGCCGCCGGGTGGTCGGTGCGGCCGGGCGCGTGGATGCCGCCCGCGTAGCCGAGCATCGCCGCGCACCACGGCTCGTTGAGCGTCGACCAGCTGGCCACGCGGTCGCCCAGGCGCTCCAGCACGGTCTCGGCGTACTCGGCGAACCGGTAGGCGGTGTCCCGGTTGGTCCAGCCGCCCTTCTCCTCCAGCGCCTGCGGCAGGTCCCAGTGGTACAGCGTCGCCCACGGCTGGATCCCGGACTCGAGCAGGCAGTCGACCAGCCGGTCGTAGAAGGCCAGGCCGGCGGTGTTCGCCTCGCCGCCGTCCGGCCGCACCCGCGGCCAGGCCAGGGAGAAGCGGTACGCACCGAGGTTCAGCCGGCGCATCAGGCCGACGTCTTCGGAGTACCGCCGGTAGTGGTCGGCCGCCGGCTCGCCGTTGTCTCCGCCCCGGACCGCACCCGGGCGGCGGGCGAAGACGTCCCAGACCGAGTCGGTGCGCCCGTCGGCCGTCGTGGCTCCTTCCACCTGGAACGCCGCGGTGGCGGCGCCCCAGACGAAGCCAGGCGGGAACATCAACGCGGTCTCCGCCCGAACGCTGTCGGGATGTACGGACATGTTCACCCTTTCACGGCACCTTGCATGATCCCGGCCACGATCTGGCGGCCGAGGAGGACGAAGACGATGAGGATGGGGATGGTGGCCAGGGTCGTGCCGGCCAGGACGAGCGAATAGTCGACGTAGTAACCGCTCTGCAGCTTTTCCAGGGCCACCTGGACGGTGGGGTTGCCGGCGTCCAGCACGACGAGCGGCCACAGGAAGTCGTTCCACGACATCATGAACGTGAACATGGCGAGGATCGCCGCGGCCGGGCGCACGGCGGGCAGGCAGACGTTCCAGAAGACCCGGATCATGCTGCAGCCGTCGACGCGCGCGGCCTCGATGAGCTCGTACGGCAGAGCGTCCACTGTGTACTGCCGCATCCAGAACACGCCGAACGCGGTGACCACGTTGGGCACGATCACCGCCGTCAGGCTGCCCGCCCAGCCCAGTTCGGACATCGCGATGAACAGCGGGATGATGCCCAGCTGGGTGGGCACCGCGAGCGTGACGACGATGAACACGAACAGCTTGTCACGCCCGCGGAACCGCAGTTTCGCGAAGGCGAACCCGGCCAGCGAGGAGAACAGCACCGTCGTCAGCGTCACCGTGCCGGACACGATGACGCTGTTGGCCAGCGCCTTCCAGAACGGCACGGTGTCGAACACCCGGGCGGCGTTGGCGAAGAAGTTGCCGCCGGGCACGAACGGCGGGATGCGCTCGGTGAGCATCCCGTTGTCGCGGCTGGCCACCAGGAACGACCAGTAGAACGGGAACAGCGATCCGAGCACGAAGATCGCCAGCACGATGTAGGTCGCCTTGCGGGGCTTGCCGAGCGTGGCGACCTTCTGCCGGATTCCCGGTTTGGGGAGATCTCTCTGGAGCGTCGTCATTTCTTCACCGCCGGGGTGCGGGCGATCCGGCCGGTGAGGAAGAAGTTCACCAGCGCGATGAGCACGATGATCACGAACAGCACCCAGGCGATCGCCGAGGCGTAGCCGAGATCGGCGTTCTGGAACGCCGTTTGGTAGAGGTAGAGCGTCACGGTCTGGAACTGGTTGGTCGAGCCGCCGTTGTTCGACCCGGGCATGGCGTCGAACAGCTTCGGCTCGGTGAAGATCTGCAGGCCGCCGATCGTCGAGGTGATGGTGACGAACACCAGCGTCGGCTTGAGCAGCGGCAGCGTGACGTTGAAGAAGCGGCGCCACGTGCCCGCCCCGTCGATCACGGCCGCCTCGTGCAGCTCCTTGGGGATGGCCTGCATGGCCGCCAGCACGATCAGGGCGTTGTAGCCGGTCCAGCGCCAGTTCACCATGATCGCGATCGCGAAGTGGCTGCCGAACCGGCTGGCCTGCCAGTCGACCGGGTCCAGCCCGATGGTCTGCAGCACGCCGTTGACCAGCCCGTACTTCGGGCCGAACAGGTTGGCGAAGATGATGCCGATGGCGACGAGGCTGGCCGCGTACGGCAGCAGGATGCCGACCCGCCAGCCCGTCGCGCCCCGCAACCGGGCGCCGAGCAGCGCCGCCAGCAGGACCGCGATGATGAGCTGCGGCACGCTGGACAGCAGGAAGATGCTGATCGTGTTGGTCAGCGCGTTCCAGAACTGCGCGTCGGCGAAGAGCTCCTTGTAGTTGTCGACGCCGATGAAGTCGGGCTGGTCGGTGCCGGCCTCCCACTTGAACAGCGAGACGTACGCGGTGTAGAGGAGCGGGAACAGCCCGACGATCCCGAAGAGGATGAAGAACGGCGCGATGTAGAGGTACGGCGAGACCTTGACGTCCCACCGGCTCAACCGGTGACGGAAGGTGGGCCGGGGAGACACACGCTCCCCGGCCTTACTCCCTTCTGGCGCGACCTTGTCGAGGACGGTCATCGGTTCAGCGCGTGATCTTCTTCGCGGCGTCGACCATCTGGTTCCAGCCGTCCGCCGCGGACTTGCCCTGCTCGACCGCCTGCAGGGCCGGGCTGGACGCGTTCTCCTGGATCTGGCCGTCACCGGGGCCCTTGTACTGCGGCTTCTGCACCTTCTTGGCCTGCTCCGCGAACAGCTCGCCGACCTTGGTGCCACCGAAGTAGTCGTCGGTCTTGCTCAGCAGCGCGGGGTCCGACAGCGCCTTGACCTGGCTCGGGAAGGTGCCCTTGGCCTGGAACGCCTTGATCTGCTGCTCCGGCGCGGTCAGCCAGGCCGCGAGCTCGGCGGCCTCCTTCGGGTGCTTCGACTGCGTCGGGACGGTCAGGTACGACCCGCCCCAGTTGCCGCCGCCGCCGGGGAAGGCCGCGGTGACCGCCCACTTGCCGGCGTTCTCCGGGCCGGCGTGCTCCTTGATCACGCCGAGCATCCAGGCCGGGCACACCTTCGTGGCGAACGCGCCCTGCTTGAAGCCGGAGTTCCACTCGTTGCTGAACGCGGTGAGCTTGGCCGACTCGCCCTTGGCGACCGCGTCGGTGACCTTGGTCCAGGCGTCCTTGATGCCCTGGTTGTTCTCGACGGCCAGCTTGTCGTCGCTGCCGATGTAGCCCTCGGGCAGCTGGTTGACCATGGCGTTGAAGTTCTGCGCGGCCGAGTCGAACCAGGCCTTGCCGCCCGACTTCTTCACGAAGTCCGCGCCCGCGGCGAAGTAGCTGTCCCAGGTGGCGAACAGCGGCTTGACCGCTTCGGGGTCGTCCGGGAGCCCGGCGGCCTTGAACATGTCCTTGCGGTAGCACATGGCGAGCGGGCCGATGTCGGTCCCGTAGCCGATGAGCTTGCCGTCCTTGGTCTTGGCGGCTTCGTACTTCCAGTTCAGCCAGCGGTCGGGGGAGGCGTCCGCCGGGCCGATCTTGCTCAGGTCGTTGAACTTGGAACCCTTGTCGAGGAAGTCGGACAGGTGACCCTCTTCGAGGGCCGTGACGTCGGCGAGGCCCGAACCGGCGGCCAGCTTGGTGACGAGGTCCTCGTGGTAGGGCCCGCCCTGACCGGTCTTGCGGTGGGTGATCTTGATGTTGGGGTGCAGCCGCTCGTACTCCGGGATGAGGGCCTCGTAGCCGAATTCGGTGAAGGTCGCCAGCGTCAGGTCGACGTGCTCGTTCGGCGCCGCCGCGGCCGGTGTCTGCTGGTTACCACCGCCTCCGCTGCAGGCCGAGGCGCCGAGCGCCGTCATCGTGATGCCCAGTGCCAGGACCAGGCCGTTCCGGATCGTTCTCACGTGTCCAACCACCTTGTTGACGGGAATGAGCGCTCTCACTGCTGGGAGCCGATCTGGGAGCGCTCCCAGGTGTGGCAGAGTCTGCTGGGGGGCTTCACCGGTGTCAAGAGGTCGTAACCGGAGTGTTTCCTGCGAGGAGCGCTCCCGGACGCCGCAGGGTGTGAACGTTAAGCTGAGGCGGTCAGAGTTGCAGTGGGTGAGCGAGGGCGGTGCCGTGGGGCCTCGAGCAGGGGATGAAGAACGGCCGACACTGGAGGACGTCGCGGCGTTCGCCGGCGTGTCGCGGTCGACGGCGTCGCGCGCGTTGAACGACGACGCGTACGTCAGTGCGGCGGCGCGGGAGAAAGTCCTGGCCGCGGCCCGTGACCTGGGCTATTCCCCGAACCAGGCGGCTCGGTCGCTGGTCACGCGCCGCACCGGGGCGATCGCGGTGGTGCTGTCGGAGCCGGAGTCCCGGCTGCTCGACGACCCCTACCGCGCGGCCGTCATGCGGGCCGGCTACCGGGAGCTCGCCGACGTCGGCCGCCAGATGGTGCTGATCTTCAGCGACATCCGCGAGGACCTGAGCCGGACCGTCCGCTTCCTCGAGGGCGGCCACGTCGACGGCGCGCTGGTGTTCGCCCCGCACCGGGCCGACCCGCTGCCCAAGGCGCTGCGGCTGCTGCGCATCCCGGTGGTGTTCGGCGGCCAGGCGGCCGGCATCCGCCGCGGCGTGCACGTCGTCGACTTCGACAACGAGGGTGGCGCCCGGCTGGCGGTCGAGCACCTGGTCGCGTCCGGTCGGCGGCGGATCGCCACGATCGCCGGCCCCCAGGACCAGAGCGCCCCGATCGACCGCCTCGCCGGCTGGCGCAAGACCCTCCTCGACGCCGGGCTCGACCCCGCCGACCTGGCCGAAGAGGCCGACTTCACCCTTTCGGGCGGCGCGAACGCGATGTCGGCGCTGCTCGCCCGCCACCCGGATCTGGACGCGGTGTTCGTCGCCAGCGACATGATGGCGATGGGCGCCCTGCGCACCCTCGGCGGCGCGGGCCGCCGCGTCCCCGAAGACGTCGCGATGGTGAGCTTCGACGACAACGTCACCCTCGCGCCGGCCATGGACCCGCCCCTGACGTCGGTCCACCAGGACCCGCGCGAGCAGGTCCACGCCATGGTCGAGACCCTGATGCGGCTGCTCGACGACCAGAACCTGAAGCCGCGGCAGCACGTCCTCCCCGTCTCCCTGGCGGTTCGCGCCTCGAGCTGACCCGGCGTGTCCGGTGGAACACGCGTGTCGTCCATCCGGACACGCGTGTCGTCCACCTGGGCGCCCCGCCGCGATGAACTCCGAGTGTGCTCGACCGGCCGGCATTCCCCGGTAGGTGGGAGCTCTCCGGCCCAGGTGTACACGTTCGGCGCTAAATAACGTTTCACGAAACGCTGCGTCACCAAGCCGCTAGGCCGAAAGAGTGTTCGGCACACCATCGGGGGCGGCTGTTCAGGAGTGTTCAGTAGGACGTCGCTCGCCGGACGCGCAGAAGTGACGTTCCGGGCGCTGGTGTCCTTCTGACTCGATTCTTTACATCCAGGTTTCCGGCTGGCTACCGTCTGCGCCTGGAAGCGCTCCCAGATCGCTGGCTCCCTACGGACAAAGGAGTTCCGCAGCCATGCGTTCCTCTCCCCGAAAGCGCGTCCGTGCGCTGGCACTGGCCTCGGCCGTGCTGGCGGTCACGGGCGCGGTGGTCGCCCCACCACCGGCGCTCGGCGCCGACATCGCCTGTTCCGTCACCTACACCACCAACGACTGGGACAGCGGGTTCACCGCCAACGTCTCGCTGCGCAACGACGGAGCCCCCTTCGACAGCTGGAAGGTCGGCTGGACGTTCCTCGACGGCCAGAAGGTCCAGCAGGGCTGGAGCGCGACGTTCGCGCAGTCCGGCGCCGCGGTCACCGCGACGAACCTGTCCTACAACGGCCACCTCGGCACCGGGGCCAGCACGTCCTTCGGGTTCAACGGCACGAAGGGCTCGGCCAACCGGCCGCCCACCGACTTCTCGGTCAACGGCACCGCGTGCACCGGGGCCAACAAGGCGCCGACGGTCACCCTGACCTCGCCGAGTTCGACCGGCACGTACTACGCCCCGGCGACGGTCCCGCTGGCCGCGACGGCCGCCGACAGCGACGGCACGGTCAGCAAGGTCGAGTTCTACGCCGGTGACACGTTGCTGGCCACCGACACCGCGGCACCGTTCGAGGGCAGCTGGGGCAACGTCCCGGCCGGGACCTACTCGATCAGCGCCAAGGCCTACGACAACAAGGGCGCGAGCACGACGTCCAGCCCGGTCAGCGTGAAGGTCCTCTCCGGGCCGACGATCGTGGCCGCCCCGGCGACCGCGCAGGTCAAGCAGGGCGGCACGACGACGTTCGCCGTCTCCCTCGCCGGTGCCCCGTCGGCCCCGGTCACCGTCGCCGTCGCGCGGACGGGCGGGAGCACCGACCTGACCGCGAGCCCGGCGAGCCTGACGTTCACCACGGCGAACTGGAACGTGCCGCAGAACGTCACGGTCACCAGCGCCGACAACGGGGGCGAGCTGGGGAGCGCGACCTTCACCGCGAGCAGCAGCGGGTACACCGCGGCCACCGTGGCGGTCAACGAGATCTCGGCGTCCACTTCGGACTACCAGCTCGCGTTCCTCACGCAGTACAACAAGATCAAGGACCCGAACAACGGCTACTTCCGCAAGTTCGGCAACATCCTGGTGCCCTACCACTCGATCGAGACGCTGATCGTCGAGGCGCCCGACCACGGGCACGAGACGACGTCGGAGGCGTTCAGCTACTACCTGTGGCTGGAAGCGTCCTACGGCCGGGTGACCGGTGACTGGGCCCCGTTCAACCAGGCGTGGACGTCGATCGAGACGTACGCGATCCCGTCGGCGGCGGACCAGCCGGGCAACTCCGGCTACAACGCGAGCAAGCCGGCGACCTACGCGGCGGAGTACCCGAGCCCGAAGCAGTACCCGTCGCAGCTGCAGCCCAACGTCTCGGTCGGGTCCGACCCGATCGCGGCCGAGCTGAAGGCGGCCTACGGCAACCCGGACGTCTACGGCATGCACTGGCTGCTGGACGTGGACAACATCTACAAGTTCGGCCACTGCGAGGACGGCACGAACACCGCGCCGGCGTTCATCAACACCTTCCAGCGCGGCTCGCAGGAGTCGGTCTGGGAGACGGTCACGCAGCCGAGCTGCGACCTGCTGAAGTTCGGTGGCAAGAACGGGTACCTCGACCTGTTCACCGGTGACTCCTCCTACGCCAAGCAGTGGAAGTACACCGACGCGCCCGACGCGGACGCCCGCGTCGTGCAGGTGGCCTTCCAGGCCGAGAAGTGGGCGCAGGCGCAGGGCAAGAGCGCCGACGTCGCGGCCGTGCTGAAGAAGGCCTCGAAGATGGGCGACTACCTCCGGTACTCGCTGTTCGACAAGTACTACAAGAAGATCGGCAACTGCGTCGGGGCGGCGACCTGCCCGGCCGGTACCGGCAAGGAGAGCGAGCACTACCTGATTTCGTGGTACTACGCCTGGGGCGGTTCGGCCGACACGGCCAGCTCCTGGGCGTGGCGGATCGGTGACGGTGCGGCGCACCAGGGTTACCAGAACCCCTTGGCCGCGTACGCGTTGTCGGCCGACCCGGGGCTGAAGGTCACCTCGGCGACCGGGGCGACGGACTGGGCGACCAGTCTCAGCCGGCAGATGGAGTTCCTGCAGTGGCTGCAGTCGTCCGAAGGCGGTCTCGCCGGCGGCGCGACCAACAGCTGGGACGGCTCGTACAGCACCCCGCCCGCCGGTACGCCGACGTTCTACGGGATGTACTACGACTGGCAGCCGGTCTGGCACGACCCGCCGAGCAACCAGTGGTTCGGCTTCCAGACCTGGGGCATGGAGCGGATCGCCGAGTACTACCAGGCGACCGGCGACGCCCGGGCGAAGAAGATCCTCGACAAGTGGGTGCCGTGGGCGATCGCGAACACCACGGTCGGTGCCGGCGGGAGCTTCCAGATCCCGTCCGACCTGACCTGGAGCGGCGCGCCGGACACGTGGAACGCCACCAGCCCGGGGACCAACACCGGCCTGCACGTCGCGGTGAAGAACTACAGCCAGGACGTCGGGGTCGCGGCCTCGCTCGCCAAGACGCTGCTCTACTACGCGTCCGGGTCGAGCAACGCCCAGGCCAAGACGGTCGGGGAGCAGCTGCTGAACGCGCTGTCGGCGAACACCGACACCAAGGGCATCGCGGTGCCGGAGACCCGGTCGGACTACGACCGGTTCGACGACAAGTACAACGCCTCGACGGACCAGGGGCTGTACGTGCCCTCGGGCTGGACGGGCACGATGCCGAACGGCGACGCGATCAACTCCAGCTCCACGTTCCTGTCGATCCGTTCGTTCTACAAGAGCGACCCGCAGTGGCCGAAGGTCCAGGCCTACCTGGACGGCGGCGCCGCGCCGACGTTCACCTACCACCGGTTCTGGGCGCAGTCGGAGATCGCCACGGCGTTCGCCGCGCACGTCGCCCTGTTCGGCTGAGAGGCACTTGATGAAGCGACTGCTCTCGCTGGTGGTCGCCGCACTGGTCGGGGGCGCCGTTCTCACGGCGTCCCCGGCCACCGCGGCCCCCGGCCCGGCACTTTCACGTGAAAGTGCCCACCTGGGAGCGGCACTTTCACGTGAAAGTGCCGCCTCCGGCACCGGCAGCGGGTTCTGGCACGCCGCCGGATCCCAGCTGTTCGACGCCACCGGCGCGCCGGTCCGGATGACCGGTGTCAACTGGTTCGGCGCCGAGACCGGCAACTACGCGCCGCACGGGCTGTGGAGCCGCAACTACAAGGACATGCTCGACCAGATGGCCGGGCTCGGGTACAACACGCTGCGGCTGCCGTACTCGAACCAGCTGTTCGACTCCGGGTCCAAGCCGGTGAGCATCGACCAGGTGCAGAACCCGGACCTGCAGGGCCTGACCGGGCTGCAGGTGCTCGACAAGATCGTCGCCTACGCCGGCGTCAAGGGCATGCGCGTGCTGCTGGACCGGCACCGGCCGGACTCCGGCGCGCAGTCCCCGCTCTGGTACACCGGCGCCTACCCGGAGAGCCGCTGGATCTCCGACTGGACGATGCTCGCCCAGCACTACAAGGGCAATCCCACCGTGATCGGCGCGGATCTGCACAACGAACCGCACGCCGTCCAGGGCGGCGGGGGAGCGTGCTGGGGCTGCGGCGACACCGCCACCGACTGGCGGCTCGCCGCCGAACGGGCCGGCAACGCCGTGCTCGCGGCGAACCCGGACTGGCTGATCGTCGTCGAAGGCGTCGACTGCGTCAGCGGTACCGGCGACCCGGAGTGCGGCTGGTGGGGCGGCAACCTCTCCGGGGCGAAGCAGTTCCCGGTGCGGCTGTCCAAGCCGGACAAGCTGGTGTACTCGGCGCACGAGTACGCGACGTCGGTGTTCGCCCAGAAGTGGTTCTCCGACCCCGCTTTCCCGGCGAACCTGCCGGCGCTGTGGGACCACTTCTTCGGCTACCTGCACAAGCAGAACATCGCGCCCGTGCTGCTCGGCGAATTCGGTTCCACGCTCGCCGACCCGCGCGACAAGGTCTGGCTGCAGGAACTGATGAAGTACAGCGGCACCGGGACCTCGGGGATGAGCTTCACCTACTGGTCGTGGAACCCGAACTCCGGGGACACCGGCGGCATCCTCAACGACGACTGGACCACGGTCAACCAGACCAAGCAGGCGATCCTGCAGCCGTACCTGATCCCGCCGTCGGGATCGGGCGGCGGCACGACCGACCCGCCACCGCCGGCGAGCTGCGCGGTCACCTACCACGTCGACAACACCTGGCAAGGCGGCTTCGTCGCCACGGTGACGGTGAAGAACACCGGCAGCTCGGCGCTGAAGAACTGGACGCTCGGCTGGACCGTGCCGTCCGGCACGCAGATCACCGGCGGCTGGGGCGCGACCGTCACGCAGACCGGGCAGCAGGCGAGCGCCAAGGCGCCCTCCTGGGCACCCGACCTGGCCGGCGGCGCCTCGGTGTCGATCGGCATCCAGGCGAACGGCCCCTCGACCGGCACGCCGGGCGGCTTCGCCGTCGGCGCGACCGCCTGCACCACCTGACCCACCCATCCACGCACGACGAAGGAGCGCACTCGATGAGGAGTGAATTCTGGTCCGCCAAGAGGAAGTCGCGGTTAGCCGTGGCGTCCTCGGTGACGGCGGCGGCGATGACCGCCGGATTGCTGGTGGCCGGGGGCAGTCCGGCGGGCGCCGCCACCGGCTGCAAGGTCACCTACACGGTCAACCAGTGGGACACCGGCTTCACCGCGAACATCGCCGTGACGAACCTGGGCGACGCCGTTTCGTCCTGGAACGTCGAATGGGACTTCGGCGGCAACCAGCAGGTGCAGCAGGGCTGGAGCGCCACGTTCAGCCAGAGCGGCAAGCACGTGAGCGCCAAGAACCCGTCGTGGGGCGGGTCGCTGGGCTCGAACGCCACGGCGAGCTTCGGCTTCAACGGGTCGTACTCGGGCACGAACGACATCCCGACGTCGTTCTCGCTCAACGGTGCCCACTGTGACGGCACGCCGACGACCACGACCCCGACGACGCCGACCACGGTCACCACGACGCCGACCACCTCGACCACCCCGACGACGCCCACCACCCCGACCACGGTCACCACGACGCCCCAGCCCGGGACGCACGTGGAGAACCCGTACGTCGGGTCGAAGGGGTACGTGAACCCGGACTGGTCGTCCCAGGTGAGCGCGGCGGCCGCGGCCAAGGGCGGCACGCTCGGCGCCCAGATGGCCAAGGTGGCCAACACCTCGACCGCGGTCTGGCTGGACCGGATCGCGGCGATCGAAGGCACGTCGAGCGCCCGCGGCCTGCGGGGGCACCTCGACGCGGCACTCAGCCAGGCCAGTGGCGGCACGCCGGTGACCATCCAGGTCGTCGTCTACGACCTGCCCAACCGCGACTGCGCGGCGCTGGCGTCCAACGGCGAGCTGAAGGCCTCCCAGAACGGCCTGGCCCGGTACAAGAGCGAGTACATCGACCCGATCGCGTCGATCCTGTCCGACGCGAAGTACGCGCCGCTGCGGATCGTGACGATCGTGGAGCCGGACTCGCTGCCGAACCTGATCACGAACACCTCGATGGCGACCTGTGCGGAAGCCCAGTCCACCGGGGTGTACACGCAGGGCATCCAGTACGCCCTGAACAAGCTCCACGCGATCTCCAACGTCTACAACTACCTGGACATCGCGCACTCGGCGTGGCTGGGCTGGGACAGCAACTTCGGTCCCTTCGTCAACCTGGTCAAGCAGACCCTGCAGGGCACCACGGCCGGCGTGAACAGCATCGACGGCTTCATCAGCTCGACGGCCAACTACACGCCGCTGACCGAGCCGAACCTGCCCGACCCGAACCTGACCGTCGGCGGGCAGCAGCTGAAGTCGGCCAAGTTCTACCAGTGGAACCCGTACTTCGCGGAAATCCCGTTCGCCACCGCGATGTACAACGCGTTCGTGGCGGCGGGCCTGCCCAGCGGGATCGGCATGCTGGTCGACACCTCCCGCAACGGCTGGGGCGGCTCCGCCCGGCCCACCGGGGCCTCGGGATCCACCGTGGACGCCTACGTCGACTCGGGCCGGATCGACCGGCGGCTGCACCGCGGCAACTGGTGCAACCAGAGCGGTGCGGGTCTGGGCGTCCGGCCGACGGCCGCTCCGGCGGCGCACTTCGACGCCTACGTCTGGGTCAAGCCGCCGGGTGAGTCCGACGGTGCCAGCCAGCAGATCCCGAACGACGAAGGCAAGGGCGCGGACCCGATGTGCGACCCGACCTTCCACGGCTCCGAGCAGGCCAACGGCGGCAACCTGACCGGCGCCCTGCCGAACGCCCCGCTGTCCGGCAAGTGGTTCGAGGCCCAGTTCGAGCAGCTGGTCCAGAACGCCTACCCGCCGGTGCAGTAAAGACCCCGGGCCGGGCGGTGCCGCGCAGCCGCCGCCCGGCCCGGCCTCCACCACGGCGACCGCGGCCCGTCCCGCCGGGCCGCCCG
>NZ_JMQI01000030.1 GCF_000695625.1 Amycolatopsis rifamycinica | reverse complement strand
GGGCCGCCGGACGGCGGGCCCTCGGCGGCGGTGACGACCGTGCCGAGGAGCACCCAGTGCGCCTTCGGCGGCGGGGTGTGGAGGTGCCGGGCCACCTATGCCTGCCCCACGTCAGTGCCCGTGGCCGGGCGGGGTCGTGCGGGCCTGCCCGGGCGGCGTCGCCGGCGCGCGGCTGTTGCGGCGCTCGGTCGTCGGCGGGGCCGTCGTGGTCGTGACGGCGGCCGACGTCGCACCGTCGAGGGGTGGACCGGTTCGGCGACCGGATCACCGGTGCTCGGCGGCGCGGTGGGCTTCGCCGGGCCGGTCGGCCGCGCGGACGGCTCGCCCAGCGGCGGCGGCGTGCTCGTCGTGGGCACCTGCACCGGCACGAAGCCGGGCACCGGGACCAGCGCCGAGGTCGGGATCGGGGCGCCGACCACCGCGGCGACGAACACCGCGAGGTAGGGGCAGGGGGCCGCACCGTAAACACGGCACGACCTGCCGGAACCGCAGGGGTCAGGCGGTTGTTCACCGCCTTTTTCGCGGCGCCCGGAACACGAACTCGGGGTGGGTCAGTAGTCGCCGAGGAGGCAGAACGGATGGCCCGCCGGATCGGCGTAGACGCGCCAGCCCCGGCCGCCGAGGTCGGGGTCGAGCAGCCGGCCGCCGTGCGCCAGGACGACGTGGTGCGACTCCCGGAAGTCGTCGACCTCGAAGTCGAGGTGGAACTGCTGCGGGAAGGCGGGATCGGGCCACCGCGGCGGCCGGTGGCCCGGCACCCGCTGGAAGCCGAGGACCATGCCGCCCACGTGCAGGGTCGACCAGTCCTCGTCCACGCGCCACCGCGGGTCCGGCCGGTCGACGTCGCCGCCGAGCAGGGCCTGGTAGAAGCGGGCGAGCACGAGCGGCTCCGGACAGTCCAGGACGATGCACTGCAGCGTCGCGGGCACGGGCACGCCTCCTGCGGTCGCTGGGGCCCTCCCCGGTTCAGGGCCGCCTCGAAGGGGGAAGTTTACGAACCCCGATGATCTTGGCCACCCCGGCCCGCACTCGGCGCGCACGGCGTCCGCCACCGCGTGAAGCTCCCTTCACACACCGATCACGTCACTGCCCCCTGATCGTCCGGCGCAGCTTGGGGACGCGTTCCGCCAGCGGCCGCTCGGCGCCGCGCTGGGTGGGCTCGTAGTAGTCGCGGCCGACCAGCTCGTCCGGCGGGTACTGCTGCGCCAGCACCCCCTCCGGGACGTCGTGCGGGTACCGGTAGCCCTGCGCGTTGCCCAGCTTCTTCGCTCCCGCGTAATGCCCGTCGCGCAGGTGGGGCGGCACCGTGCCCGCCAGGCCCGCCCGGACGTCCGCCAGTGCCGCGTCGATGCCCTTGATCACCGCGTTGGACTTCGGCGCGGTCGCCAGGTGCACGGTCGCCTGGGCGAGCGCCAGCCTGCCCTCCGGCATGCCGATGAACTGGACCGCGTGCGCGGCCGCCACCGCCGACTGCAGCGCCGTCGGGTCGGCCATCCCGATGTCCTCGCTGGCGTGCACCACCAGCCGCCGCGCGAGGAACCGCGGGTCCTCCCCCGCCTCGATCATCCGGGCCAGGTAGTGCAGCGCGGCGTCCACATCGGACCCGCGGATCGACTTGATGAACGCGCTGATCACGTCGTAGTGCTGGTCGCCGTCGCGGTCGTAGCGCACGGCGGCTTTGTCTACTGTGGACTCGACGATGGCCAGGTCGATCGTCTTCGCCTCGGTGGCCGACGCCGCGTCGGCCGCCGCCTCCAGCGCGGTGAGCGCGCGGCGGGCGTCCCCGCCCGCGAGCCGGACGAGGTGGGCGCGCGCGTCCTCGGTCAGCGTCAGCTCGCCACCCAGGCCGCGTTCGTCGGCCAGCGCCCGCTCGATCAGCTGCGTGATGTCCGCGTCGGTGAGCGGGCGCAGCTGCAGCACCAGGGACCGCGACAGCAGCGGCGACACGACCGAGAAGGACGGGTTCTCGGTCGTCGCCGCGACCAGCAGCACCGTGCGGTCCTCGACCGCGCCGAGCAGCGCGTCCTGCTGGGTCTTCGAGAACCGGTGCACCTCGTCGATGAACAGCACGGTGTTTTCGGCGTTGTACTGGCGCCGCCGCCGCGCCTCTTCGATGACGCCGCGGACTTCCTTGACCCCCGCCGACAACGCGGACATCGCGACGAACCGGCGGCCGGTGGCGATCGAGACCAGGTTGGCCAGCGTCGTCTTGCCCGTGCCGGGCGGGCCGTAGAGCAGCACCGACGCCGGCGCGGCGCCCTCGACCAGCCGCCGCAGCGGGGCGCCTTCGCGCAGCAGGTGCTGCTGGCCGACGACCTCCTCGAGCGAGCGCGGCCGCATCCGCACGGCCAGCGGTGAACTGGCCGGGTCCGCCTGCGGTTCCGCGCCCGCGTTCGACGTCGTGCGCTCCGGGGGCGGCGCGATGTCGGCGTTGACGGTGAAGAGCTCGTCTTGTGCCACGGAGATGACGTTAACCGACCCCACCGACAGAACCGCTTGCCCCGGTCCCCGGATCGGCGCTACCGTCGGATTGACTGGTTGACCGAAAGTGCGATTCCAGTTAACCAGTCAAATGCTCAACGAAACCACAGGTGAACGACGCATGAGTCATCCCAACCGCGAGCGCGCCGACCGGATCCTGGACGCGGCGGGCGAGCTGCTGCTGCGCATGGGCTACCGCAAGGTGGCGATCGACGACGTCGCGCGCGCGGTCGGCATCGGCAAGGGCACCGTCTACCTGCACTGGCGCACCAAGGAGCTGCTGTTCCAGGCGCTGATGATGCGGGAGTCGGCCGATCTGACCGACGAGCTGCTGGCCCTGATCAAGGCCGACCCGGCGATGATCCTGCCCCACCGGATGATCCCGGGGTCGTTCCTGATCACCCACCGCCGCCCGCTGGTGATGGCGATGCTGCGCGGCAACGCGGACATGTTCGGCTCGCTGGGCGACTTGGCCCTGCGGAAACAGCAGGCCGAGATGGGCGCGCACTTCGAGGAAGTGATGCTGCGGCGGGGGCTCATCCGCGCGGACGTCCCGCACGTGACCTACGCGCTGCGGGCCGCGACCCTCGGCTTCTACTTCGGCGACACGGTTTCGGACGAGTTCGAGGGCATCCCCCTGGAAGAACGGGCGGAGGTCCTCGCGCACCTGATCCGCAGCGCGTTCGAGCCGCCGGGGGAGCCCGATCCCGCCGCGGTCGCGGAGGTCGCGGCGGAGCTGAGTTCGACGCTCGAGGAGCTCGTCTCGGGCTTCCGAAACGGGATCTACGCACACGATCCCGCCAAGGCCCCCGGCTGAGCCGGGGGCCACACCGGGGAAAGGGGCGGAAATGACCACGATGGCCGACACCTGGGGACTCCACGAGGCCCAGTTCTGGCTGCGGGGGAAACAACCGGAGAAGCCGATCGAGTTCGCGGCGGAGCTCGGGATGTGGAACGCCTACGGGCACCCGGAGATCGAAGCGATCCTCCGCGACCCGGCGACGTTCTCGTCCGACACCACGAGACTGGTGCCCGAGGAACTGATGCCGGATCCCGACTACGACCTGTCGGCGGGCAGCATCCTGCAGATGGACCCGCCGCTGCACCACAAGATGCGCAAGCTGGTCAGCCGCGCGTTCACGCCGAAGGTGGTGGCGGACCTCGAGCCGCGGATCGCGGCGATCACCCACGAGCTGCTCGACACGATCCCGGCCGGCGACCGGCTGGAGCTGGTGGCCGACCTGGCCTACCCGCTGCCGGTGATCGTGATCGCCGAGCTGCTGGGCGTCCCGGCGAGCGACCGGCACCTGTTCAAGGGCTGGGTGGACAAGATGTTCGAGTCCGCCGACCAGGTCTCGCTGGTGAAGAAGGACGAGAAGCAGGACGCGGCGATCATGGCGTCCCTGGAGGGCCAGAAAGCGCTTGCCGACTACCTCGGCGTGCACGTCGACGAGCGGCGGAAGCAGCCGCGCGAGGATCTGCTGACGAAGCTGGTCGAAGCCGAACTGGACGGCGAGCGGCTGTCTCGTCGGGAAGTCGTCAACTTCGCGAACATCCTGCTGCTGGCCGGCCACATCACCACCACCATGCTGCTCGGCAACGCGGTGCTGTGCCTGGACACGCACCGGGAGTGGGACGAGCGGGTGCGCGCCGACCGCTCGCTCGTGCCGCCGGCGATCGAGGAGTCGCTGCGGTACCTCACCCCGTTCGCGGCGGTGGCCCGCACGACGATGCGCGAAGGGGAGATCGGGGGCGTCACGGTCCCGGCGGACCAGATGCTGCTCTGCTGGGTGGCGGCGGCCAACCGGGACGAGCGGGTGTTCACCGACCCGCACACGTTCGACCCGCTGCGCGACCCGAACCCGCACCTGGCGTTCGGCCGCGGCATCCACTTCTGCATCGGCGCGCCGCTCGCGCGGCTGGAGGGCCGGGTGGCGCTGGACATCCTGTTCGACCGCTACCCGGTGCTGCGCACGATCCCGGGTGAGCCGCCGAAGTTCCAGGTCAACCCCAACATGACCGGGGTGCGGGAACTGGCGCTGGCCACGGTGTAGCCGGTCGCGCCCCGGGCAGGATCCCTCGCCCGGGACGCTCCGGGTGTTCAGCGGGCGCGGAACGAATTCCACATGATGACGGCGGCGTAGGGCAGGAACTCGCGGCCCCGGCGCCAGAGCCACGGAATACCCTTGAGCACGAGCCATCCCACGTGTCCGGCGGCACTCGGCTGGGCACCCCCGCCGCAGGCGAGGCTGACGGGTTCCGGCACGTCGAAGCCGGCTTCGGCGAGCAGCCCGGTGAAGCCGTCGGCGAGCATCCGGTGGCCCAGTTCGGAGGGGTGCAGCCGGTCGACGCTCCAGGACGCGAGGTCGTAGGCACCGGGCAGCCGCGCAAGATCGAGACAGGACACGCCTTCGCGCGCGACGACGTCGTCGATGGCGGCGTTGAGTTCGGCAACACGGGCGCTGAGGGCACGCTTCAGCGACGCCGGAAGCCGGAAGACCCTGCTGTGATCATGGAAGCGGACGGGCAGCACGACGGTCCCGGTGGCGCGCAGGCGCCGGATGACCTCGGCGAGATCGGCGGCGACGCGGGAGGCGTCGAAGTCCGGCCGCAGGGTGTCGTTCATCCCGGCGATGAGAAGGGCGACATCGGGCCGATGAGCAACGGCGGCGGGCACCTGCTTGGTGAGCACGCACCGCATCCGCGCCCCGGCGAAGGAGGGATTGAGGTAGCCGCCCCGGTCAACACCGAGCGCGGCGGCGACAAGGGGACCAACCCCACGCCACCCGCCCCGCCGAGGCAGCGGATCACCGAGCCCCACAGCGGTGGAGTCCCCGAGAACGGCCAGGCGCCGAGCCCGTTTGGGCGACACCACAGCGGCCAGCGGAGGATGCTCGGGACGGTCCGGAAGCGGGGTGACATCGACGCTCATCACGGTCACGCCCACGACCATCGGCCACGCAGGCTCACACCCGGTGAGGACGAGGTAACGCGCCTGCGACACCGCGCCTAATTCTTGACGCCCACCTCACAGAGGCCGGAAATGTCCTGTTCGGCGGGGGTCAGCGAGCTGCTGAGGGGTGCGGCACGTGGCTGGGACGCGCGGGGCACCGCTCAGGCCCCGCGACATCAAACTCCGCCGCTGGGCGCTCACCGCCGCCCCGACACGGCCCGCTCCAACACCGCCCGCCCCAGCACGGCCGCCCCTCCGGCCACACCCCCCTGCCGACCCGATACGCAGCCGCATCAGCGGCCGACAGGCCGTGTCAAGGCACGCTTTCCCGCCTTGACACGGTCTGGCGGCCGTTGAACAATCCGGCGTTCGGGCCGGCGGGAAGAACCCCGGCAGACTCAGCAGAACCCGGCAGACTCACCAGACCCCCAGCCCCCGCCGAACTCACCGAAAAGCGGGATAAAAAGCCAGATCAGCATGCGGCCCCAGCCGAGCCGCCAGCGCGGCGGCAACCCGAGCGGCGAACTCCGAAACAGCCACCATCCGCACATACCCGGCGTGCTTGGCCAAATCCCGCCACCAGGTCACGAACGCCGCCTCCCGGCTGACCGGCGCCGCGTGCCGGGACAGGTCCAGCGACTCCAGCTCCTCCCCCGTGATGAGCCAGACCCGCAACAGCTCGCTCGCCGTCAGGTGCGCCGCGAGCACCTCGTCGTCGGCGAAGGCCGGCCACACCCCGACCACCTCGGCCCGCCAGGCCGCGATCATCGCCTCGCTCATCCCCGCCGGCAGCGCGAGCGCGTCCGGCCAGCTGGCGAACGGCAGCCTCAGGTGCGCCGCGTCGACCAGGGCCGACCGGACGCAGCCGTTCTCGAAGTCGAGGAAGCGCACCCCCTGGCCCGTCACCAGGTTGTTGTCCGGGCTGAGCTCGACCGGGCTGAACGCCCGGAAGCCCGCCGCGCGGGACTGCTCGAGGGCCGCCGTCACCTGGGCGCGCACCTCGTCCGGCACCGGGATGCCCAGGCGCTTCTGAATCAGCGAGGGGACCCGCGAGCACAACGCGTCGACCCCGTCGGAGTCGCTCCCCGCCGGGCCGCCGAGGCGGCGCAGGAGCGCATTGAAGTCCGCTTCGCGGTCGGCGGTGCTCGCGTGCAGGCGGCCCAGGGACCGGGCCCAGGACAGCAGCGCCCGCTCGGCCGCGCGCGAGTCGCGGGCGTAGAGCTTGTCCTCCAGCGTCGGCGTGCGACCGAGGTCCTCCAGCACCAGCACGCGGTCGCGGCCGTCGTGGGCCACCAGTTCCGGGCAGATCCGCTCGTCCGGGGCCATCGCCGTGAACAACTGGTAGCTGACCGCCTCCTGGGCGAACGGGTCCGCGCCCGACTCCGGGCGGTCCGGGTAGTGCTTGATGACGAGCGTGCGCGGCAGCGCGAACGACGACACCACCCGCGCGCGGACCACCGTGGCCGGGCCGCTCCCCGCGAGGTCCTCGGGCGACACCAGGGTAATCGCGCTGCCGAACCGGCGTGAGAGAACGGACTCGCCCGCCGCGACCGCCGCGGCGACAGCGAGCTGCTCGGCTCCCGCCCCGACTTCTGCGTCGCCGGAGGAGGAGGTGTCGACTGTCATTGTCACCGACCCTACTCGTGACTGAGCAACCATGACTACTGACATCCGGACAAAAAGGGGCATCCCGTCCGGAGACGGGTCACCCGCGTGAAAGCGGACGCATTCCCACCGCTGAACGTTGCCCATTCCGGCGCACGATCAACACAATGGCCGCAGCTGCAACGATTCCGAGAAGGTTGACCAGCAGCTGTCCGACGGACTGAAGGCACCGGCTCCACTCCCCTGCCACGGCCGCGACGACCGCGTAGCCCGCGGCCGGCACCGTCGTCACGGAGATGAACACGCCCACCAACGCGGCCGACTTCGCCGACGTCATGGCGAGCATCCCGGCGGCGCCGGCGAGCATCGCCACGACCAGCGACGGCACCCCGACGGAGAAGACGAAGTCGACCTCGTGGTTCTTGTCCAGCCGGAACGCGTCCGCGCCGAAGACGTCGGTCGCGCGCACGAGCAGCGCGCCGCCCAGCGTCACCACCATCGCCAGCGGGAAGCCGACGCCCAGCGCGGCGCCGGCCCGGTGGACGAGGTCCCAGCGGCGCAGCACCAGGCCGACCGCCAGCGCGGCCAGCGGCCCGAACTCCGGGCCGACGACCATCGCGCCGACGATCGTCACCGCGGAGTTCGTCAGCACGCCGACGGCGGCGAGCAGGCACGCGATGGTGAGGAACGCCAGGAACGTCACGTTGAGCCGCGACTCCTCACCCGTGCGGCCGAGCAGCTCCTGCCAGACGACGGCGTCGGCCGCCTCGCCCGGCGCCTTCTCCTCGGCCTTGTCGGCGGCGTCGGACAGCGCGGTGTCGAGCGCTTCGAGGGTGATGCCGCCGGTGTGGTCGAGCTCGAGCGCGCACAGCGCCTCGATGATCTCGTCCGCCGCCTCGCGGGCGATGTCGGCCTCGACCAGGTCGCCCACGGGGTCCACGGCGGCACCGCGGTGCACGACGAGGTGCGCGGTGCCGGCGTGGGCCCGCAGGATGTCGAGCGCTTCGGCGGTCCTGTCCTGCGGGCACACGGCCCTGAGGTGCAGCACTAGTTCTGCGGGGCGGCGGCCGGCTTCGCGTCGATCCCGGCTTCCTTGCGCTGCTGCGCGGTGATCGGCGCCGGCGCCGCGGTCAGCGGGTCGTACCCGCCGCCGGTCTTCGGGAACGCGATCACGTCACGCAGCGAGTCGGCCTTGGCCAGCAGCATGACGATGCGGTCCCAGCCGAAGGCGATGCCGCCGTGCGGCGGGGGGCCGAAGGCGAAGGCGTCGAGCAGGAAGCCGAACTTCTCCTGCGCCTCCTCCTCGCCGAGGCCCATCAGGCTGAAGACGCGCTTCTGGACGTCGCCGCGGTGGATACGGATCGAGCCGCCGCCGATCTCGTTGCCGTTGCAGACGATGTCGTAGGCGTAGGCCAGCGCGTTGCCCGGGTCCTGCTCGAACTTGTCGATCCACTCCGGGGTCGGCGAGGTGAACGCGTGGTGCACGGCGGTCCACTTGCCGGAACCGACGGCCACGTCGTCGCCGATGTCCTCGACCGGCGCGAACAGCGGCGCGTCGACGACCCACACGAACGACCAGGCGTCCTCGTCGATCAGGCCGAGCCGCTTGCCGATCTCGTCGCGCGCGGCGCCGAGCAGCGGCTGCGTCGACGCGGCCTTGCCGGCGGCGAAGAAGATGCAGTCGCCCGGCTTGGCGCCCGCCGCGGCGGCGACGTTCTCGCGCTCGGTCTCGGACAGGTTCTTGGCGACCGGGCCGCCGAGGGTGCCGTCCTCGTTGACGAGGATGTACGCGAGGCCGCGGGCGCCGCGCTGCTTCGCCCACTCCTGCCACGCGTCGAGCTGGCGCCGCGGCTGGCTCGCGCCGCCCGCCATGACCACCGCGCCGACGTACGGGGCCTGGAACACGCGGAACGGCGTGTCGGCGAAGAACTCCGTCATGTCGGTGATCTCGAGGTCGAAGCGCAGGTCCGGCTTGTCCGAGCCGTACTTGGCCATCGCCTCGTGGTAGGTGATGCGCGGGATGGGCCGCGGGATCTCGTGCCCGATCAGCTTCCACAGCGCCGAGACGATGTCCTCGCCGAGCGCGATGACGTCGTCCTGCTCGACGAAGCTCATCTCGATGTCGAGCTGGGTGAACTCCGGCTGCCGGTCGGCGCGGAAGTCTTCGTCGCGGTAGCAGCGGGCGATCTGGTAGTACCGCTCCATGCCGCCGACCATCAGCAGCTGCTTGAACAGCTGCGGCGACTGCGGCAGCGCGTACCAGGAGCCGGGCTTGAGCCGGGCCGGGACCAGGAAGTCGCGCGCGCCTTCGGGCGTCGAGCGGGTCATCGTCGGGGTCTCGATCTCGACGAAGTCCTGGGCGTGCAGCACCTCGCGCGCGGCGCGGCTGACCTCGCTGCGCAGCCGCATGGCCGCGGCCGGGCCGCTGCGGCGCAGGTCGAGGTAGCGGTGCTTGAGCCGGATCTCTTCGCCGACGTCGACGCGGTCGTCGATCGGGAACGGCAGCGGCGCGGACTCGGAGAGGACCTCGAGCTCGGTCGCCAGCACCTCGATCTCGCCGGTGGGGATCTCGGCGTTGGCGTTGCCTTCGGGGCGCTTCGCGACTTCGCCGACGATCTTAACGCAGAACTCGGAGCGCAGCGCGTGCGCGCGCTCGGCCATCTCGCCCTCGCGGAAGACGACCTGGGCGACGCCGCTGGCGTCACGGAGGTCGATGAAGATGACGCCGCCGTGATCGCGCCGCCGGGCCACCCATCCGGTGAGGGTGACGGTCTGTCCGGCCTGTCCGGCACGCAGGGTGCCGGCTTGATGGGTGCGGAGCACTGCGACTGCTCTCCTTCGACATGGATGGTTCTCGCCGCCGAGAAGGCTAACGAACCACCCAGCCTACGACGTCGGCAGGCTCGCCCCGCGCGGCGGCCCCCACGGCACTTTCACGTGAAAGTGCCCACCCCGGCCCGAGCGAAGGAGGACACTTTCATGGGAAAGTGCCCACCCAGCCCGACCGAAGTCACGGGAAAGTGCCCTCTCGGGGGGTCAGAGGACGTATTTGGGGCGGGTTTCCAGGGCCGCGACCAGGCGGTGGGCCTGGGCGAGGTAGGCCGCCACCTGGTAGATGCGGCCGCCCGGGTGGGCCACCAGCCAGCTCGCCGCCGCGCTGGCGGAGGCGAAGAACGGCTGGCCCGCGCAGGCCACCGCGTCCACCCCCTCGAGCCCGAAACCCAGGTCGACCGCCGCGACCACCGCCGAGGGCGGGTCGGCCAGCAGGATCGCGTGGGACGTCAGTTCGATGTGGATGCGCGTTCCGGTGACCGGGCAGATCGCCGCCGCGTGGACGCGCTCGCCGGTGGCGATGGCCAGGAGGAACATGTCGACCGTGCCGTCCGGGCCGGCGCCGAGGGTGCCCTCGGCCGGTTCGAGGCGGTGGTGGGCGCCGCGCGGGGCCGGGCCGGTCGACACGAGGTCGCGGTGGAGGGTGAACCCGATCAGCTCGACCAGCCGCCGGGCTTCGGCCGGGGCGACGCCGACGGTCGCGGCGAGCCGGTCGACGCCCACCGGGTGCCGTCCGGCCCGGGTCAGCTTCAGCGCGGCCCAGGCGAGCCGGGCGGCCGCGACACGGTCGGTCTGCGAGCTCGTCACCGTCCGGCTCCTTTCGGCATCCCTTCGACGTTAGGCGCCGGTGACGCGGGACGACAACGACACGATCGGACATTTTGCCGGAAACCGAAGGCGCCGGGCGCCGAACGCCCCCGATCGGCCCAGCAACTCACCCGGTCGGTCCGCGAAGGCCCCTTAGAGCAGCCGCAGCTGCTCCGCCGGCGCGGCCGCGGCCGCCGGCAGCTCGGGCGCACGCGGGTCGAACCCGTCCTTGCGGTCCAGGCCGTGCCGCCGCAGCAGCGGCCCGACCCGCTCCGCGAGCCCCTCCCGGTAGGCCTTCCGGACGTAGCTTCCCCGCGCGTACAGCTCCCGGTACCGCGGGACCAGCTCCGGGTGCGTCCCCGCCAGCCAGCGGCCGAACCACTCGCGCGCGCCGGGGCGCAGGTGCAGCGCGAACGCCGTGACGCTCGTCGCGCCGACGTCGGCGAGGCGGGCGAAGAGCGCGTCCAGCGCCTCCTCGGAGTCGGTCAGCCACGGCAGCACCGGCGCCACCAGCACCGAGCACGGCAGGCCGGCCTCGCGGGCCTTGCGGACCAGCTCGAGCCGCGCCCGCGGGCTCGGCGTGCCCGGCTCCAGGCGGTGCTGCAGCTCTTCGTCGAGCAGCGCGATGGACACGGCGAGCCCGACCGGCACGTCGCGGGCGACGTCACGCAGCAGCGGCAGGTCGCGGGCCAGCACCGTGCCCTTGGTGAGCACCGACAGCGGCGTGCCGGAGCGCGCCAGCGCCGTGATGATGCCCGGCATCAGCCGGTAGCGGCCCTCGGCGCGCTGGTAGGGGTCGGTGTTGGTGCCCATCGCGACGTGCTCGCGCCGCCAGGAGGGCTTCTTCAGCTGCGCGGCGAGCACCTGCGGGGCGTTGATCTTGACGACCACCTGGGTGTCGAAGTCGCGGCCGGCGTCGAAGTCGAGGTAGGTGTGGGTGTTCCGGGCGAAGCAGTTGTGGGACACCATGCCGTCGGCGATGAAGTCGCCGGTGCCGGTGGTGATGTCGAACAGCGGCAGCTGCAGGCCCAGCGCCTCGATCGCCTCCACGCGGCGGCGGCTCGCGCCGATCGCGGCGCCCTCCAGGGACCGTTTCCACGTCACGGCGGGGTTGCTCACGTGGAAGAACCGCAGGGCCTCGCCGACGCCGCCGAGCACCCGGATCTCCTGGCGCGTCGGGAACTTCGGCACCTCGTCCAGCTGGTGGGCGAAGCCGAAGCGGGCGAGCGCGGCGGCGAAGGCGTCGGCGATCTCGGGCTCGTCGTGCGCCACCGCGAGGACGCCGCGGCCGTAGTCGCCCGCGAGGTCGAAGACGCCGGCGAGGAACCCGCGCTGCCAGTGCGCGTCCGGGTCCGGCGGCACCTTGAGGAAGCCGACCGACGCCCCGAAGTCCGGCAGGTACTGCAGCGCCCGCGCGGCGGCGTCGGGCTCGGCGGCGAACCCGCCGGAGCGCAGCATCCCGCACAGGTAGCCGGCCCGGTAGCCGAGCGTCTCGTCCGGTGTCGGCGCGAACCGGCCGACGCCGATCAGCTCGGTACCGGGCTCCAGGTGCGGCCGCTGCGCGGCGCCGAACTTGCTGCCGGTGACGTGCTTCCAGCCCTTGCTGGTCAGGAACCGGTGATCGCCGCCGGCGACGAGCCGGGTGCCGTCCTCGAGCGTCACCCGGTAGGCGGCGCGCAACGTGGTCCAGTGCGCTTCGACCCGGGTCGGCACCAGCCGCCGGGAGGCGCCGTGGCCGCGGGTGCCGTAGATCTCGTCGCCGACCTTCAGGTCGGACAGGGCCTTCGTCCGGCCGTCGGCCATCAGGATCCGGGTGCCGCCTTCGAGGCAGTAGGTGCAGGCGTGCGAGCAGCCGCGGTAGGGGTTGACCGTCCAGCCGAAGGGCACACCGGAGCCGTCGGGCACCTTGTTCAGCACCGATCGCGCGTGCACCTCGTGAAAGGTGACGCCGTCGAATTCCGGTGACCGCACCGATCGCACCAGGCCCTCGAGCCCGGGCAGTGCCGGTTCACCCTCCGCTGTCCGCTGTCGATCCCATCGCACGGCGCCAGTCGAACATATGTTCTAGACGAGTGTCAAACCGGTTCGGGGCAAGCGGATCGCGTGGTGCCGGTGGTGTTCCTGGGACGGATGAGACGGCGCTGAGCCGATCGGGTGGCGTCCCGGCCCGCCCCTCAACCGGCCATCCCCGGCCGGCGTGGCCGGAGTGCACCCGACCGGCACCACCGAAAGGCAGGAACCGATGACTTCTCGCACCGCGAAGATCATGTTGGCCGCGACGCTGACGGCCGCGGGGGTGTCCGTCGCCCTGGCGTCACCCGCGGCCGCCGCGCCCGCTTACTGCACCGCCTCCCAGTCCGGCAACGGGGCGACGGCCTACTGCTACGCGTCCGCTTCCGGTACGCAGTTCCGGGCCGTGGCCTATTGCCGGTACCTGACGCCCAGCGGCAGCTTCGACTACTCCAACTTCTACGGCTCCTGGCAGGTACAGGGCGATCCCTACCACTCCTACGCGGCCTGCGGCGGCGGGTGGAGTTTCCTCAGCCCCAACGCCCAGGTGCGGTGAGACTCAGGAAGAAAACCGCTCCAACGCCCGGATCTTGTTGGTCGCGTCCAGGGCCGCCACCTTGTACGCCTCCGAAAGCGTCGGGTAGTTGAACACCGCGTCGACGAGGTAGTCGACCGTGCCGCCGCAGCCCATCACCGCCTGTCCGATGTGGACCAGGTCCGTCGCGCCCGTGCCGAACACGTGGACCCCCAGCAGCTTCCGGTCCGTGGTGGACACCAGCAGCTTCAGCATGCCGTAGCTGTCACCCGTGATCTGGCCGCGCGCCAGCTCGCGGTAACGCGCGATGCCGACCTCGTACGGCACCGACGACGACGTCAGCTGGGCCTCGGTCGCGCCGACGTAGGAGATCTCCGGGATCGTGTAGATGCCGATCGGCTGGAGCGCGCCGAGCTCGTGCGCCGGCTCGCCGAAGGCGTGGTACGCCGCGAGCCTGCCCTGGTCCATCGACGTCGCCGCCAGGGCCGGGAAGCCGATCACGTCGCCGACCGCGTAGATGTGCGGCACCGCCGTGCGGTAGTTCTCGTCGACCACCAGCCGGCCGCGTTCGTCCGCGGTCAGGCCCGCCGCCTCCAGGTTGAGCTCGCCGGTCATGCCCTGGCGGCCGGCGGAGTACATGACGCCGTCGGCCGGGATGCGCTTGCCGCTGACCAGGGTGGTGATGGTCGCGTGGTCGGACACCGCCACGTCCGCGACCTTCTCGCCGAAGCGGAAGGTGACGCCGAGGTCGCGCAGCTGGAACTTGAGCGACTCGACGATCTCCGGGTCGCAGAAGTCGAGCATGTGCTCCCGCTGCTCGACCACGGTGACCCGCGAGCCGAGGGCGGCGAACATGGACGCGTACTCGATGCCGATCACCCCGGCACCCACCACGACCAGCGACGACGGGATCTGCTCGAGCCGCAGGATCTCGTCGGAGTCCAGCACGCGGGCGGCGTCGAAGTCGACCTGCTTCGGCCGCGCGGGCCGGGTGCCGGTGGCGATCACGACGTGGTCGCCCGACAGGGTCCGCCGGTCACCGCGGTGACGGCCCTCGACCAGCACCGTGTGCGGGTCGGTGAAGGAGCCGAGGCCGTCGACCAGGTCGATGTGGTTGCGCATCAGCTGCGCGCGCACGACCTGGACCTCCCGCCCGACGACGTGCTGCGTGCGCGCGAGCAGGTCGGCGATGGTGATGTCCTGCTTGACGCGGTAGCTCGCGCCGTAGAGCTCACGCTGGTTCATCCCCGTCAGGTAGAGGACGGCTTCGCGCAGCGTCTTGGACGGGATCGTGCCGGTGTTGACGCACACCCCGCCGACCATGTCGTGCCGGTCGACGACCGCCACCCGTTTGCCGAGTTTCGCCGCGGCGATCGCGGCCTTCTGCCCGCCGGGGCCCGAACCGATGACGATGAGGTCGTACTCGTGCTCGCTCACGAGGTCGAGCCTGCGCACCCGGCGCTCCCGGCGCAACCCCTCACGCGGTCCCAGTCGGCGGTGCCGTCCCAGGAGCGGTCGTAGCTCGCCCGGCCGCGGCCGCGGAGGTTCGGGCCGATCAGCGGCCGCCCGCCGTGGTGTCCGGCATCGAGCGGTAGTGGTCCACGACGAAGCCGGCGAGCTCGGTCGCGGCGTCCTCCGGCGCCGGGGCGGACCGGCCGGCTCGGCGGGGCGGCCGGCCGCGCCACGCCCGCGACGGGCGGCGGGAAGGGCCACCAGTCCTGGTCGCCCGCGACGGCCAGGTAGGCCGGGACCAGGGCGACGACGGCGGCGATGGCCCGATCCCGGTGAACAAGCCTTCTTTCGGCAACGCGGCTCCAGCGGTCCGTCGGTGCGGTACGCCCGCCGGAGTCGCCCTCGTGAAAGCCGTCGTCACGGCCGCCGCGGTGGGCAGATCACCCTCACGAGCGGAGGGTGCCGCGGCGGCGCTGCCAGTCGGTCACCGCGTCCAGCCCGGCCTCGATCTCCTCGGTCAGCAGCGCCGCCAGCTGCGCCGCGACGTCCGGGCCGAGCAGCTCCCCCACCCGGTCCAGCAGCGGCAGCGCCTCCCACGGCGACGCGGCCAGCGAACCGACCGCGACCCCCGCCTCCGGCGGAGCCAGCCCCTCCTCCAGCCCGAACCGCCCGGCCGCCAGCAACGCGGCGACCACCAGGTGCGGCTGGGCGTCGGCACCGGCGAAGCGGAACTCCAGGCGGCGGCTCGACGGCGGGCCGGCCACGCGCACGGACGCGGTCCGGTCGTCGTGGCCCCAGCGGACCTCGCGCGGGGAGAACGGCGCCGTCCGCAGCCGGACGTAGCTGTTCCACGTCGGCGCCCACACCGCCGTCAACGCGCGCGCGTCACGCAGCACGCCCGCCAGGAACCCGCCCAGCAGATCCGGCTCCGAGCCATCCACAGTGGACAGGGACAGGTGCACGTGCCCGGAATTGCCCTGCCCCGGCTCGGGGGCCGCCAGGTAGTCGGCGGTGACGCCGTGGCGCGCGGCGGCCCGGCGCACGACCAGCTGCTGGAGCAGGACGTCGTCGCAGGCGGCCAGTGCGTCGCGGTGACGCAGCACGATCTCGTACTGGCCCGGGTGGCACTCCGCCCGCGCGGACTCGACGCCGAGGCCGGCGTCGGCCAGGCCGGTCCGCAGGTCCCGCAGCAGCGGTGCCAGGCGTTCGGTGCCGCCGAGGGCGTAGTCGGCACCGTGGGCGGTGAGCGGCGCGCCGCTCGCGTCACGGAAGACGACCTCGTGCTCGATCCCCACCGAAGGCACCAGCCCCATGCCCTCCAGCGCCGCGAGCTGCCCGCGCAGCACCTCCCGCGGCGCCAGCTCCGCGGCGGCCCCGGACGGCCATGCGGCGTCGCCCACCACCGCCCACGTCCGGTCACCCAGCGGGATCGCCGAAGCCGCGTCCGGCCGCACCCGCAGGTCGCCGAAGCCTTCGAGGTACCCGCCCAGCACGCCGGACGCCGGCAGCGGATCCCGCGACGGCGTCCACGCGAAGACGTAGCTGCAGACGCCGTAGCCGTCTTCGAGCACCGAAGCGGCGAACGGCGCGGCGAGCTCCACCGCGGCGAACCGCGCGTGCGGGTCGGGGACCAGCAGGAGCAGCCGGGCGTCGTCCTCGGCGAGCACGCCGCGCAGCACCGCCTCCCCCGCCGCGGCCGCCGCCCGCCGCGCGGCCAGTGACCGCGGGCCGGCCGGCCGGGTGAAGGCCGTCACCACGCGCCGTCCGGGTCCGGGGCGTGCAGCGGGTTCGGCACCCGGCCCCAGCGGACGTCGAACTCGTCGTCGCGCTCCACCTTGTCGAAGCCCTGCCCGGCGAAGTGCTCCCGGTTGAGCGTCACGCGCTCGACGTCCGGGGCGAACAGCCGGCACGCGTCGAAGCGCGCGGCCACGTCCGGGTTCTCGTCGCGGTAGCGGCCCACGACCGCCCGCACGAGGGCCCAGAACCGGGCGCGGGACAGGCCGGTCTCGTCGAGCAGGACCTCGGCCCAGAACCGGAACTGGCCGGAGAACACCGAGCTGAACAGCGACTGGGCCAGCAGGTGCGCCGGCCAGCGCAGCATGTCCGCCGCGGCCTCGGGCGGGAGGCTCTCGTAGCTCTCGACCTGTTCGTCGAGCAGGTCGACGCCCTGGGCGAAGTCCTTGATCAGCACCCGCCGCGGGAGCCCCTCGGCGTCCACGACGAGGACCAGGTTCTGGCCGTGCGGGCAGAACCCGACGCCGTGGCGCAGCAGCCACTGCAGCAACGGCGTGAGCAGCAGGTCGAACAGCCGGGCCAGCCACGTTTCCGGGTCGTGGCCGCCGATCAGGTGGGTCAGCACCGAGCCGCCGTCGGGACCCCGGTAGGGCAGGGCGGCGAACGAAATCGCGCGCTCGCCCTCCGCGAGCGGGATGGGTTCGCGCCACAGCGCGCCCAGGGTCTCGTGGAACCGGTACGGCAGCTCCTCGAGGTGCCCGAACAGCGGGTGCTTCACCGACACGCTCGCGACTTCGCCGAGCAGCCCGAACCGGTACCGCTCCGTCAGCAGCGGGTCGGCCGCGCCGACCCGGCGGAGCCACGTCGTCACCGACGGCCCGGCGAGCGTGGCCGCGGAGTTGAGCCCGCGGTAGACGAGCGTGTTGCGCACCGACACGGCGGTCTTGACGTCGTGGCGGCCGGGGGTGCTCACGTTCGCGAGGGTCCGGACCGTCTGGTGCGGCCGGTAGGCGTCGGTGCTCTCCCCGAGGTCGATCACGACGCCGGTGGCGAGTTCGGCGGCGTAGAGCGTGCCGAGGACTTCGTCGGCCTGCCACGGGTGCACGGGCACCCAGACGTAGTCGTCCGGCGCCTTGGCGGCGAACTCCTCGCGCAGCTCGCCGAGTTCGGCGGCCAGGAGCGCGTCGCGGCTCAGTTCGCCGACGCAGCGGAACTCGGCGTGGTCCGGGTGCACGGCGAACCAGCGGAGCCGGATGTCCGCGCCCGCCTCGGGCGCGTACCGGGCCCGGTCGCGGGCGGAGAACCCGACGCGGCCCTTGTTGAGCACGAGCCGCGGGTGGCCGGTGAGGTGCCCGTCCGCGAGGTTGTAGTCCATCGTGGACAGTTCGGCCGCGGTCGGCGCGCGGCGCAGGCGGGCGGCCTCGTTCGCGACCGTCGAAGTCAGCTCGGCGAGCACGTCGGCCAGCCGCAGCCCGCTCAGGCCCAGCACTTCGCGGGCGTCCACGACGAGCGTCCGCGGGTCGGTGACCGGTTCGCCGTTCCGGTGCGCGCTGCCGGGTTCGACCGTCCAGGCGGCGAACGCGCCCCGCCGGGCCCGGAAGGTGTAGCCGGCGCCGGGCAGCTCCAGCCGGTACGCGTCGCCGTCGGCGACCGGCTCGAGCATGTGCTCGTAGGACAGCTCGCCGAGCATCTTGTGCGTGATCAGGGCGCCGGCCGCGCGCCAGGCGGCCGCCTCATCCAGGGTCACTTGTCCTCCAGGCCGAACGTGGTGAAGGCGGTGCGGTCGGGCAGCTCGTGCACGGTCTTGCCGCACACGGCGTTGAGGATCACGGCCGCCCGCCACGCGCCGAGCCCGAGGTCGGGGGCGCCGGGTCCGTGGGTGTGCCGTTCGGCGTTCTGCACGAACAGCGACCCCGGCACGTCGAGCGCGACGCGGTAGTCCGCGCCGACCTCGAGGCGGCCCTTCCGGTCGCGGCGGACGGCGTCGCCGAGCCCGGCCAGCAGCGGCCCGGCCGGCGCCTCGGCGTACCCGGTGGCCGCGACGACGGCGGCGGTGCGCACGGTGGCGTCGCGGCCCTGCTGCGCGTGCCGGACACCGAGCTCGATCTCGCCGTCCGCCGTGGACGCCGAAACGACCTCGACGCCCGGGGTCAGCACCGCGCCGGGCGGGCCGGTGATGCTGCGGCGGTAGAGCTCGTCGTGGATCGCGCCGATCGTCTCGGCGTCGATGCCCTTGTAGAGCTGCCACTGCGTCGGCAGCAGCCGGTCGCGGACGGCTTCGGGCAGGCCGTGGAAGTACGCGGTGTAGTCCGGGGTGAACTGCTCGAGCCCGAGTTTCGAGTACTCCATCGGCGCGAACGCGGGCGTCCGGGCCAGCCAGCGCAGTCCGTCCACCGTGGAGCGCGAGCGCAGCAGGTCGAGGACGACTTCGGCGCCCGACTGCCCGGACCCGACCACGGTGACGCTGCCGGCGGCGAGCAGTTCGTCCCGGCGCGTCAGGTAGTCGGCCGAATGCAGCGCCAGGACGCCGGGATCGGCGACGAGGCCCCGCAGGGGTTCCGGCACCGACGGCACGGAGCCGACGCCGAGCACGACGTGGTCCGCGAGCACCGGTTCCGCCCCGGCGATGGTGAGCTCGAAGGCGTCGCCCGCCCAGCGGAGGCCCGTCACCTCGTGCCCGAACCGGCAGGAGGGCAGCCGCGCGGCGGCCCAGCGGCCGTAGTCGTCGTATTCGGCGCGCAGCGGGTGGAAGCGCTCGGCGAAGTAGAACGGCAGCAGCCGGCCGCGGTCGCGCAGGTAGTTGAGGAAGGAGAACGGGTTCGTCGGGTCGACGAGCGTCACCAGGTCGGCCAGGAACGGCACCTGCAGCGTCGCGCCCTCGACGAGCAGGCCGGGGTGCCAGCGGAACTCCGGGCGGGCGTCGAAGAAGACGGCGTCGAGGCCGTCGACGCCGTCGGCCAGCGCCGCGAGCGAGAGGTTGAACGGCCCGATCCCGACGCCGGCGAGGTGGTGGCGCCTCACGAAGCGACCGGGCTTTCCCGGCCGGCGACGAGCTCGGCGCCTGCCGTGGCGACGATGCGGTCGAGCAGCGGGACGTAGTCGACGGCGGTGGCGTGCGGGTGCAGCAGCGTCAGCTTGAGCCACAGCTGGTTCGCGCCGCCGGGCCCGGTCGGCAGCGCGGCCCGCCCGATCACGGCGGAGCCCGCTTCGAGCAGGGCCCGGCGGACGCGCGCGACGAGCTCGTCACCGCCCGTCTCGTCGGCGGCGACCGGCCGCAGGACCACTGTGGAGAGTTCGGGCGGGCCCCAGAGCCGCAGGCCGGGGTGGGCCTCGACGTGCCGGGCGACCTCGGCGGCGGTGGCGCAGCAGCGTTCGACGAGCGCGCCGAGGCCGTCGGTACCGAGCGCGTGCAGGGTGACGGCCATCCGGAAGGCGTCCGGCCGCCGCGACGTCCGGATCGAGCGGCCGAGCAGGTCCGGCAGGCCGGCTTCGGTGTCGTCGTCGGCGTTGAGGTACTCGGCGCGGACGGTGAGCGCGCCGAGATCGGCGGCCTCCCGGGCGGCGAAGAGCCCGGCGGCGACCGGCTGCCAGCCGAACTTGTGCAGGTCGAGCGCGACGGAGTCGGCGAGCTCGAGCCCGGCGAGCTTGCCCTTCAGGGTGTCGCTGCACAGCGCCATGCCGCCGTAGGCCGCGTCGACGTGCAGCCGCGCCCGCTTCCGGCGGCAGACGCCGGCGATTTCGGGCAGCGGGTCGAGGGTGCCGGTGTTGGTGGTCCCGGCGGTGGCGACGACGACGCAGCCGGGGGTGAGGATCTTGTCGAGCGCGTCGGGGAGCAGCCGGTCGCCCTCGCAGGGGACGACGATCGGGGCGGGCAGGCCGAGCAGCCAGGCGGCGCGGGCGACGCTGTGGTGGGCGTTGGCCCCGCAGACGGGCTGGACGATGCCGTTTTCGCGGGCCAGGAGGAGGCCGAGGAGGTTGGATTCGGTGCCACCGGTGGTCACGACGGCGTCGGGATTCTCTGCCTCGGGGTAGCACAACCGGGCGATCCCGGCGGTGAATTCGCGCTCGAGTTCACTGGCGACGGGAGCCTGGTCCCAGGAGTCCATGGAGGGGTTGAGCGCACTCGCGACGACGTCGGCGGCCACGGAGACCGCGAGGGGCGGGCAGTGCAGATGGGCGGCACAGGCGGGATCGGCGGGGTCCGCGGACCCGGCGGCGAGAAGGCGGCTGAGCTCTTCGAGCGCGGCTTCGGCGCCGACGCCCCGGCGGGGCAGCCAACCGCGACCGGCCGGGGCGGCCCGGTGAGGCCCGGAATTCGCGTGCCCCGGCGTGCCACGCTCGACGGAAGCCGCGCCGGCCGGCTGCCTCCCGGGCTCGCCGAGAGCTGCGTCGGCGGGCTCGGTGACCCGCGGCGTCGCCTGGTCCGGCTCGCCACGCTCCGCCACCAGCGCCGCCGCCACCGCGGCCGGGCCGCCGGCCGGGACCGGGCCGCCGCGCTCGGCCACGCCGGCCGCCATTCCGCGCAGGGCCAGGGGAATCAGCTCGCCGAGCCGGTCCGCGCCGCCGTCGCCTCCGGCCAGCCCGTCTGCCCGCATGTGCCCGCCTTCCTTAGGATTGCCTTGCCTACGCTGAGCAACAGTACGGCGACCGACGGCTGTCTGTCATCCGGCCCCGTCCAGCATGCTCGACCGGGTGGCGGCGACGCGTCGGCCATCGGGAGTAGGTTCACCGCGAGGGAGGTGATCAGCGTGCCCCGGTGGGACGTCCTGGCGGTGATCGGCGCCGGCGGCGCGCTCGGCAGCCTCGCCCGCTACGGCCTGTCGGTCGCGCTCCCGCACGCGCGTGGCGAGTTCGCCGTCGCCACCCTGGTCACCAACGTGCTCGGCTGCCTGCTGATCGGCGTCCTGATGGCCATCCTGACCACCGCCGCCCAGCCGCACCACCTGCTCCGCCCGTTCCTCGGCGTCGGGATCCTCGGCGGCTTCACCACGTTCTCGACCTTCGTGACCGACACCCTCGACGCGGCGACCACCGGCCGTCTCGGAGAATCCGTGGCGTACGTGGCCGCCTCGCTGGCCCTGTGCCTGACGGCGGTCGCGGCCGGTCTCGCGGCCACGCGCGCGGTGCGGAAGGGACGATGATGGACGGCCCTGCCACCCGCCTGACGACCTCCCTCGGCGAAGGGCCGGTGACGCTCGACCGGGTCGAGGTGGTCCGGTACGGAGGACGGGCGGAGTGACGCCGTTCCTGGTGGCCCTCGGCGGCGCGGCGGGCTCGGTCCTGCGCTACCTGACCGACCGCAAAGTCCAGCAGTGGCGCGGCTCGTCGTTCCCGTTCGGGACGCTGACGGTGAACATCGCGGGCTCGTTCGTCCTGGGCTTCCTGAGCGGCTGGCTCCTGCACGGCGCGGAGCCGGCGTCGGTGCGCGCACTGGTGGCGGTGGGCTTCTGCGGCGGCCTGACGACGTTCTCGACGTTCGGCTACGAGACAGTCCGGCTGTTCCTGGAGAAGACCCGGCGGTACGCGGTGGTGAACGTGGTGGCGACGGTGCTCGCGGGACTGCTTTCGGGCGTGCTCGGGCTGTGGCTCGCGACCGCGGTTTTCGCCTAGCACCGGGAGAGCCGGACCGCGGACGTCGCTAACAGCCCGGCCGCCCGCGCGTCAAGGCTCTTCATCGGGCCGTGAAAGGCTTGCCGGCTCTTTCCGTGCCCTGCCAGCCTTTTCCCGGTTACGACAACCGGGAGGAACCGTGCACATCCTCGAGAAGTTCCGGAAGTTCCTGACCGTGGCCGCCGCGGTCGCGGGCACGACCGCCGTGCTGCCCGCCGCCGCCCACGCCGAGGTCCGGGTCAGCTCCTTCCCCTGCGACTACGAGCAGGCGCGCACCAACGGCTATCTCTTCGTCCAGAGCGACTCCACCGGTTTCACGTGTTTCGCGACCCCGGGCACGGAAAACGTCTGGATCGACAACGCCACCTCCTGGTGCAGCTTCGACCACGCGGGCAGTATCGTTTACCAGCGCCCGGACCTCGTTCGTGGAGTGATCTCGTTCCCCAAGGGCTTCTGCGGCCATTTCGACTCGTTCACCACCACCGTCACCTCGGTGACCATCTTCTGAGCCACCTCTCGCGACGGGCACTTTCCCGGGAAAGTGCCCGTCGCGAGCCGGTGTCAGCGCGGCGCCAGGCCGCGCACCTGCTCGAACGGGTCCTCCCCCGTCGGCAGCAGCGCGATGATCGGCGTGGTCAGCCCGTTGTCCACATAGGCCTGGACCTGCTCGCGGCACGACTCCACGCTGCCGTGGATCACCAGCTCGTCGACCACCGAATCCGGGATCACCTGGTTCGCCTTCTGCCGGTCGCCCGCCGCCCAGGCCTCGTGCATCGGGGCCAGTGCCTCGCCGCGGCCCAGCCACTCGTGGAACGCCGCGTACACCGGGACCGTCAGGTAACTGGAGATCAGCATCCGGCCCAGGCCCCGCGCCGCTTCGGCGTCCTCGGTCGGGCAGACGAAGATGCGCGCCGCCAGCTCGACGTCCGGGCCGGCGACGGAGCGCACGCGAGGGACGTCCGTGGCCGCCAGCCAGTTCGTGATCGCGCCGTCCGCCTCGCGGGCCGCCAGCTTGAGCATGCCCGGGCGCAACGCCGCCAGCATGATCGACGGCGGCGGGTCGGCCGGGCGCTCCAGGCGGAACTTCGAGACCGCGAACGTCTCGTACTTCTCGCTGACCTTCTCCCCCGTCAGCGCCGCCCGCAGGAAGCGCAGCGTGTCGCGGGAGCGCGCGAACGGCTCGTCGAAATCCGCCGCGTTCCACTGGGAGACGATCACCGGGGACGACGCGCCGATGCCGAGGACGAACCGGCCGGGGGCCAGCTCCGCGACCGTCGCCGCCTGCATCGCCAGCAGGCCGGGACCGCGGGTGTACACCGGCACGATCGCCGTGCCCAGGCGCAGCTGGGGCGCCCACTGCGAGGCCAGTACCAACGGCGTGAACGCGTCCGTGCCCGCCGTCTCCGCCGTCCAGGCGTCGGTGTAGCCCAGGTCCGGCAGCTGTTCGACCAGCTCGCGGTGCGCGGTCAGCGGCACCCCGGTCAGCGGGATCGTCAAGCCCCAGCGGCTCATGCAGTCTCCTTCTCCACGGCGGACAGTTCACGCAGCAGCCAGTCGACCTGCGTGCGCATCAGGTTCTCCGCGACCTCTTCGGCCTGCGGCGTCATGTGGGTCGCGCCCGCCAGCGGCAGGAAGACGTGCGGCCGGCCCTTGGCCAGCAACGCCGACGACAGCCGCAGCGCGTGCGCGACGAACACGTTGTCGTCGGCCAGGCCGTGCACGATCAGCAGCGCGCGGCTCAGCTCGCCCGCGCTCTCGATGAGCGAGTTGTGCGCGTAGCTTTCCGGTTCGTCCTGCGGCTTCCCGAGGTACCGCTCGGTGTAGTGCGTGTCGTACAGCGACCAGTCGGTCACCGGCGCGCCCGCGACCGCCGCGTGGAAGACGTCCGGACGGCGCAGCACCGCCAGCGCCGACAGGTACCCGCCGTAGGACCAGCCGCGGATCGCGACGCGCTCGGTGTCCAGCTCCGGGAACCGCGAAGCCGCCGCCTGCAGGGCGTCGACCTGGTCCTGCAGCGTGACGTCGGCGAGGCGTCCGGCGATCTCGCGCTCCCACACGGCGCCGCGGCCCGGCGTGCCGCGGCCGTCGGCGACGAGCACCGCGAAGCCCTGGTCGGCCAGCCACTGCGAGGTCAGGAACGCGTTGCGGCTCTGGAGAACGCGCTGCGCGTGCGGCCCGCCGTACGGGTCGAGCAGCACCGGCAGCTTGCCCTCGCTCGGCTCGTAGCCCCGGGGCAGGAGCAGCGCCACGCGCAGGGTGCGCTCCCCCAGCGTCAGCCAGGTCAGGTTGGGCACGATGTCCGGGTCCACGGTGGACGACCCGATCGCCGCCACCGGTGCGCCGTCCCGCAGGACCGAGACGCGCGGGCCGCTGTGCTCCAGGCTCCACGACGAAAGCACGGTGACCGCGGCCGTCCCGGCGCCGACGTGCACGCCGTCCACAGTGGACAGGCGACGCACCGACGGGCCTTCGGTCCGGAAGACGTGGATCTGCGTCGGGTCGTCCTCGGACGCGCTGAACAGGATCTCGGCGCCGACGTCGAGCACGGCCCGCAGCTGCAGCCCGGCCGGCGTGACGGCCTCGCCGCCGACGAACAGCCGGTGGTCGCCGTCGACCATGCCTTCGACGACCAGGCGCCCGTCGGGCGTCCACGCCGGGACCCCGCCGACGATGTCGATCCAGTGCTGGTCGGAAGCGGTGTGCACGACCGACGTCGAGCCGTCGGCGACGTCGAGCGCGAGCACGTCCATCCGCTTCTGGTCGCGCGGCTGCACGGCCAGCAGCGGCGCGCCGCCTGCCGACCAGTGCACCGAGGCCAGGTACTCCCACTCGCCCGGCTCGACGTCCACGCGGGAGCCGTCCAGGCCGAGCACCGCCAGGGAAACGAGGGCGTTCGTGGTGCCCGCGGCCGGGTAGGCGACGACGTTCGCGGGGTGCTGCGGGTTGGCCGGGTCGGCGATGGTCCAGCGCGGGACCGGGCCGCGGTCGGAGCGTTCGGCCAGGATGCTGCGGCCGTCGGGGGCCCACCAGTAGCCGCGGGTGCGGTCCATCTCCTCGGCGGCGATGAACTCGGCGAGGCCCCAGGCGATGTCCTCGCCGTCCTCCTCGACGAGCACGCGGTCGTCGCCGGTGGCCAGTTCCAGCACGTGCAGCCGCCGGTTCTGGACGTAGGCGACGTGCGTGCCTGCCGGGCTGGGCCGCGGGTCGATGACCGCGCCGTCGACGCGCAGCGTCACCTCGCCCGAAGCGAGGTCCAGGGTGTAGAGCTTGCCCGAGAGCGAGAACACCGCGACGGTGAAGGCCGTGTCGACGCCGTAGTGCACGACGCCGCCGCCGGTCTCGCGCGCCCGCTCGCGCCGCGCGCGCTCTTCGGCGGGCAGCTCCTCTTCGCCGGGCAGCAGCTCGGCGGCGTCGACGAGCTTGGTCTCGGCGCCGGTCGCCAGGTCGGCCGACCAGAGGCTGTGCCGGGGGTCGGTACCCGACTCCGCGCGCAGGAACAGCACGCGGGAGCCGTCCGGGGCGACCCGGAACTCCTTCGGCGCGCCGAGGGTGAAGCGCTGGGTCCGGGCCTGTTTGCGGAGGAACGGGAGGTCGTCGACATCGGTCACGCCCGCACTCTTCCAGACGATCACGACCGGACGCCAACACCCTTCAGCTTCGCCAGCTCGGCGTCGACGTCGTAGTCCGGCGCCGGGAACTCGGGCTTCAGCTCGGCGAGGGTCTCGATGAGCAGCTCGGCGACGGCCCAGTTGCGGTACCACTTGTGGTCGGCCGGCACGGCGTACCACTGCGGCGTCTTCTCGAAGATGTCGGCGTAGGCCTTCTGGTAGGCGGCCCAGTGCGAGCGCGCGTCGAGGTCGCCGGGGTTGTACTTCCAGCGCTTCTCGGGTGTGACGAGCCGGGCCTTGAGCCGCTTGAGCTGCTCCTCCGGCGAGATGTGGAGGAACACCTTCACCACGGTCGTGCCCGCCTCGGCCAGCTCCGCCTCGAACGCGGTGATCTCGGCGTAGCGGCGGCGGCGCTCGGCCCCGGTGAGCAGCCCGGACACGCGCGGGACCAGGATGTCCTCGTAGTGCGAGCGGTCGAAGACGCCGATCTGCCCGGGCGCGGGCAGCTGCTTGCGGATCCGCCACAGGTAGTGGTGCCGCTGTTCGGCCGCGGTCGGCTTCTTGAACGCCGCGTACCGGACACCCATCGGGTTCACCAGGCCGAGCACGTGCGAGACCGTGCCGCCCTTCCCGGAGGTGTCCATGCCCTGCAGCACCAGCAGGACACTGCGCCGTCCGCCGCCGACGCCCTCGGCGTAGAGCGCCTCCTGCAGCGCGGACAGCCGCTCGCCCGCGCTGTCGAGCCCGGCGAGCGCCTTCGCCTTCTTGTCCGGCCCGACCGGGGCCGAGCCCGGGTCCGGCAGTGCGCCGCCGACGCGCAGCGCGTCCCGGACCCGGCTTCCGTCGTCCTTCTTGGCCATCCCGGAAAGCTACCCCGTCAGGCGGCGGCTTTCGCGGCGAAGAGGTTCAGCAGGGCTCCGTGACCGCCTTCGCCGGAGACGCCTTCACGGACCTTCGCGCCGGTTTCGCCGTGCCGCGCGAAGTCCCGGTGCTCGAGTTCGACGCGGGTGCTGCGCGGGCCCTCCTCGATGAATCTGACCTCGATCTCGCTCGCCTTCGCCGGGTCGGGGTCGACCTTCCAGTCGCCGTCGATGCGCCAGGACAGCACCACCCGGGCGGGCGGCTCCCAGACGAGCACCTCGCCCCACTCGCACTCGGCGCCGTCGACCGTGCGCTCGTACCAGCGTCCGCCTTCCTTCGGCTCGAGGACGGCTTCGGCGAGGTCGCCCGCCCCGATGTGGTGCTGCCGGGGCCACCAGCTGTCGAAGGCCTCGGTGTAGGTCTTGAACGCGTGCTCCCGCGAGCAGGCGACGGTGACGCTCTTGCGGATCGGTTCCAGGCTCATGACTGCTCCTCTTCGGTGGATTCCGCCAGCTCGGCGAAGGAGTTCAGCGCGTCCGACCACATCCGGTCGAGGTACGCGCGCACGGCGGCGATGCCGTCGGGCTCGAGGCGGTACAGCCGCTTCGTGCCTTCGGCCCGGTCCGCGACCAGGCCGGCCTCCTTGAGCACCTTGAGGTGCTGGGAGACGGCCGGGCGGCTGATCGGCAGGTCCGCGGCCAGCTCGCCGACCGCGCGCGGCCCGGCGCGGAGCGCTTCGACGATCGCGCGCCGCGACGGGTCGGCCAAGGCGGCCAGCTGGTCGCTTCCGTAAGTCGCCACGAACGGTAAGTTACGGCTTACCGATGTTCGCGTCAACGGCCACGCACTGTTTCGGGGGTGTAACGCCCATATTGCGCAACGAAGACCGGGTTAAAGCAACGATTCCCGGCTGAACTCTGCGTGTTCAGCCTCTAATCTGAACGCATGACGACGTTCGCCGGCCGGGAGACCGCCGCCCCCACCGCCGCGAGCTTCATCGAGCTCGACGAGCAATGGAGCACGCACAACTACCACCCGCTGCCCGTCGTGATCGCCGAAGCCGCCGGCGCTTCGGTGACCGACGTCGAGGGCCGGACCTACCTCGACTTCCTGTCCGGCTACTCGGCCCTGAACTTCGGCCACCGCCACCCGGACCTGGTCGCCGCCGCCGTCGAGCAGCTCGGGCGCGTCACGCTGACCTCGCGCGCGTTCCACCACGACCAGCTGGGGCTGTTCTGCCGCGAGCTGGCCGAGCTGACCGGCACCGAGCTCGTGCTGCCGATGAACTCCGGCGCCGAGGCCGTCGAGTCCGCGGTCAAGATCGCCCGCAAGTGGGCGCACCGGGTCAAGGGCGTGCCGGACGGCACCGCGGAGATCATCGTCGCCGGATCGAACTTCCACGGCCGGACGACCACGATCGTGTCGTTCTCGACCGACGAGACCGCCCGCGCCGACTTCGGCCCGTTCACCCCGGGCTTCGTCACGGTGAAGTACGGCGACGCGGCCGCGCTGCGCGACGCGATCACCCCGCGCACCGCCGCGGTGCTGCTGGAGCCGGTGCAGGGCGAGGCCGGCGTCATCGTGCCGCCGGAGGGCTACTTCGCCGACGTCCGCGCCGCCTGCGACGAACACCGCGTGCTGCTCATCGCCGACGAGATCCAGTCCGGGCTGGCCCGCACCGGCACGGTGCTGGCGCTGGACCACGAAGGCGTCCGCGCGGACGTCTACACCCTGGGCAAGGCCCTCGGCGGCGGCATCCTGCCGGTGTCGGCGGTGGCCGGCCGCCGGGACGTCCTCGGCGTGCTGAAGCCGGGCGAGCACGGCTCGACCTTCGGCGGCAACCCGCTGGCCTGCGCGGTCGGGCGGGCGGTCGTCCGGCTGCTGAACACGGGTGAGTTCCAGCAGCGCGCCACCGAGCTGGGCACCCACCTGCACACCCGGCTGAACGAGCTGGTCGGGCGGGGCCTGTCGGAAGTCCGCGGACGCGGGCTGTGGGCGGGCATCGACATCGCCCCCGGCGGCCCCTCGGGCCGGGCGGCGTCGGAGGCGCTGATGGCGCGCGGCGTCCTGTGCAAGGAGACGCACGAGCGCACCCTGCGCGTCGCCCCGCCGCTGGTGATCACCCGCGAGGAGCTGGACCGCGGCATCGACGCGATCGCCGAGGTCGTCCGCCCCTGAAACCACCCGGACGCCGCCGGGTGAGCCTCCCGCCCCGGCGGCGTCCGGGAGCACAACGTCCCCTTCGGACGTTAGGCCGGTATGGGATCCGGGGAGTGGGTGGAACGGCCGCTGGTCGGCACCGGCAGCGTGACGCCGGCCGAGCTGTACGAACAGGGCAAGCGGCTCCGGGAAAAGACCCCGGCCGCCGCGCACGACCACGCGGTGGCCGCGGACGACCGGCCGGCGCCGCGCGAGTACTTCGAAGCGACCAACGCCGGGCGGCTGCCGCAGCTCGTGGAACTGCGGCGGGAGCGGATGCGGGCCTCGCCGTTCACGTTCTTCCGCGGCGCCGCCGGGCTGATGGGCGCCGACCTCGCCGGCACGCCGTCGTCCGGGGTCACCGCGCAGCTGTGCGGCGACGCGCACGCGGCGAACTTCGGGCTCTACGGCACGCCCGAGGGCCGGATCGTGATGGACATCAACGACTTCGACGAGACCGTGCCGGGCCCGTGGGAGTGGGACCTCAAGCGGCTCGCGGCCAGCCTCGTGCTCGCCGGCCGCGAAGGCGGCATCCGCGAGGCGGGCTGCCGCGAGGCCGCCGAAGACGCCGTGAAGTCCTACCGCCGGACCATCCGCGCGCTGGCCGAGCTGCCGTTCCTGCGAAGCTGGAACGCGCTGCCGGACTCGTCGGTGCTGTCGAAGGCCCGGGCCGACGAGCTGATCGACGACTTCGCCGACGCGGCCGAGAAGGCGCGCAAGAACGACCACGCGAAGGTCTCGGCGCGGTGGACCGAGCGCGTCGACGACCACGAGACCGGCCTGGCGCGCCACCGGTTCGTCGCGGACCCGCCGGTGCTGACCCCCGTCGACGCGGCCACCGCCGAGGCCGTCGCCGCCGGCCTGGTGTCCTATGTGGACACGCTACGCGAGTCGCGGCGCACGCTGATCGCGCGGTACCGGCTCGCCGACGTCGCCTTCCGGGTGGTCGGCACGGGCAGCGTGGGCCTGCGCAGCTACGTCGCCCTGTTGCACGGCAACGACGACGAAGACCTGGTGCTGCAGGTGAAGCAGGCCCAGCGGCCGGCCCTGGCGCCGTACCTGGGCCTGCCGCCGGCGGCGCACGAAGGGCAGCGGATCGTCGACGGCGCCCGGCTGGTCCAGGCCGAGACGGACATCCTGCTCGGCTGGACCACGATCGACGGCGTCCCGTTCATCGTCCGCCAGTTCCGCAACCTCAAGGGCGACATCGACCCGGCGAAGCTCGAGAAGGACCACCTCGACGACTACGGCAGGCTGGCCGGGGCCCTGCTCGCCCGCGCCCACACGCGGTCCGTGCACCCGAAGCTCTTGGCGGGCTACTTCGCCGAGGATTCGGAACTGGACGAGGTGATGGGTGCGTACGCCGTGCGGTATGCCGACCGGACGGAGGCCGACCACGCCGCCTTCTCCCGCAGCTGACCGGACAGGTTCCGGGTCAACGCTGGAGAACGACTTACCCGCCGTGCTAGGAGTTTGTGACCGGGTGACGGCGAGGGAGGCGACGTGGCGGATCTGAGGCGGCGGTCGGTGCTCACCGGAGCGGTCGGCGCGGCCCTGGCGGCGACCGCGACAGCGGCGCCCGCTTCGGCGGCGCCCCGGCGACGGGCGTTCCGGCTGGGCGTCAACTACACGCCGTCGACGCGCTGGTTCCACATGTGGGAAGACTGGCGCGAAGCCGACCTGCGCCGCGACCTCGGCGACATCGCCGCACTCGGGCTCGACCACATCCGGATCATGCTGCTGTGGTCGGCTTTCCAGCCGGAACCCGCGCTGGTGAGCGGCGAAAAGCTCGACCGGCTGCACCGCTTCCTCGACCTCGCGGACGCGGCCGGGCTGGACGTCGAGGTCACGGTGTTCAACGGCCACATCTCGGCCCGCTACTGGACGCCGAACTGGCTGCAGACCACGCCGGAACCGGTCAACTGGTTCACCGACCCGGCCGCGCTGGACGCCCAGCGGGCGCTGCTGACGGCCCTCGCCGAGCGGATCGGGCACCACCCGCGCTTCCTCGGCTTCGACCTGTCGAACGAGCCGTACTACTACTGGGACTCGTACGCCGGTCTGTCCGTCACCCGGGCCCAGGCCGACGCGTGGGCCCGCACCCTGTGCGCCACGGCCGAGGAAGTGGCGCCCGGCAAGGCCCACACGGTCGGCTGCGACCGGGCTCCCTGGGACAACGGCACCTACTTCACCCGCACCGGCCTGGCGGACGCGGGCAACGTGGTGGCGATCCACCCGTGGACGTCCTTCTCGGGCATCCTGAAGACGGACCCGCTCGGCGCGCTCGCCACGCACAACGCGGAGCGGCTGATCCAGGTGGCCCAGGCGTACGCGACGGACCCGGCCCGCCGCGTCTGGATCCAGGAGGACGGCGCGGCCCCGTCGATCCATTTCGGCGACGCGACCCGCCCGCAGTACGGCGACTGGCTGGCCCGGTCGATCCGCAACGCGGCTTCCTGCGCCCACACGCTCGGCTTCACGTGGTGGTGCTCGCACGACGTCAACCCGGCGCTGGTGCCGAAGCTGAACCCGCTGGAGTACGACCTGGGGCTGTACACGAACGACCGCCGTCTCAAGCCCGCCGGTCGGGCGTTGAAGGCACTGGCGGCGGAGTTCGACCGGACCCCACCGCGGCCTGCCCCGCGCCCGGCGGCGATCGTGCTCCCGGACCTCTTCCCGACGCGGGGCAACGACCGGTTCTTCGAGCTGGCGGCCGAGGGGAAGCGGGTCGCGTTCGTGCTGCAGAGCCGCGCCGGCGACGTGAACCACCTTCGCGCCCGCGGCATCACCGAGCTCATCCAGCCGTGACCCACACGGCGACGTCCGCCGCGGGCACGACCGGAACCATCGTGGCGTCGCCCGCCGGTGCGCCCGCGCCGGGCGGCCGGCGACGGCCGTCACATCGTGCGCCGCCCGCCGGCCGGTACGCGCCGCTCAGCTCGCTGATCCCGGCCCGGCGACGGTGACCCGCACCCGTCCTGCCCCGCAGGCCCCGGAAGCCCGGCTACCCTCGCGCGGGTGAGGACGATCCGGGTGCCGGCCGCGGTCTGCGGCCTGCTCGCGCTGCTGCTGGGCCTGCCGTTCGCCGGCGGCACCACCCCCGGCGCGGTCGACGGCGCCGTCGCCGGGGCCGTCGCGCACCTGAGTCCCGGCGTGGTGCGGGCGCTGGTCCTGCCGACCGAGCCGTCGGTGGTGCTCGCGCTCGGCCTGCTCGGCGTCTACCTCTGCCTGCGCGCCGGGCGGCGGCTGGAGGCCGGCCTCGCCCTGGCCGCGCCGGTGCTGGCGATCCTGCTGACGGGCTGGGTGCTCAAACCGCTGTACGACCGCTGGAAGAACGGCACCTTGGTCTACCCGAGCGGCCACACGGTGAGCCTGGTGGCGGTGCTCACCGTGCTCGTGCTCGTCACCCGCCGGGTGGTGGTGGCCGTGCTGTCCGCGGTGGCGCTGCTCGCCGCGGCGGCCGGGCTGGTCGGCATGGGCTACCACTACCTGACCGACGTCGTCGGCGGGACGCTGTTCGCCGTCTCGGTCGTGCTGTTCAGCTGGCCGGCACGGCGTCCCGCGCCAGCGCCGTCAACCGGCTGACCGCGCGCAGGTACTTCTTGCGGTAGCCGCCGTTCACCATCTCCTCGGTGAACAGCGACGGCAGCGGCTCGCCCGACACGACCAGCGGGATGGCCCGGTCGTAGAGCCGGTCGGCGAAGGCGACCAGCCGCAGCGCCACGTTCTGGTCCGGCGCCGGGTGGATGCCGCGCAGGTGCACGCGGGTGACGTCGTCGAGCAGCCGGCCGTACCGCGACGGGTGCAGCTCCGCCAGGTGCGCGCACAGCGCGTCGAAGTCGTCCACAGTGGACCCGTCGTGCGCGGCGGCCGACGCCGCCAGCTCCTCCGGCGAAACCGGCGGCGGCGCGTCCGGCAGGCCGCGGTGGCGGTAGTCCGGGCCGTCGACGCGGACCACGCCGAACCGGGCCGACAGCGTCTGGATCTCGCGCAGGAAGTCCTCGGCGGCGAACCGGCCCTCGCCCAGCTTCTCGGGCAGGGTGTTCGACGTCGCCGCGACGAACACCCCGGCGTCCATCAGCTCCTGCAGCAGCCGGGTGACGAGCGTGGTGTCGCCCGGGTCGTCCAGCTCGAACTCGTCGATGGCCAGGATCCGGTGTTCCGACAGCCGCCGGACGGCCTCGGCGAAGCCCAGCGCGCCGACCAGGTGGGTCAGCTCGACGAAGGTGCCGTACGCCTTCGGCGACGGCGCCGCGTGCCACGTCGAGGCGAGCAGGTGGGTCTTGCCGACGCCGAAGCCGCCGTCGAGGTAGAGCCCCATCGGCCCCGACGGCTCGGAGGAGCCGCCGAACAGCTTGAACCGCTTCTTCTCCTTCCGCGCCCCGACCTTGGCGGCGAACGCCGAACACGCCTCGACCGCGGCGGCCTGGCTGGGCTCGTCGGGATTCGGGAGGTACGTCTCGAACCGGACGGCGCCGAAGCGCGGCGGCGGCACCAGCGCGCCGATCAGCTCGTCGGCGGACAGCTCGGGACGGCGGCCGGTCAGGTGCGCGGGCATGGTCGCAGAGCCTATCCGCGCCCCGGGTACCGATGAGCGGGCTGTGTGGTTCCGGGGCTCCGCCCCAGGCCGGGGGCTCCGCCACCCGGCCCCCCGAAAGAGGGATATCCCCCGGTAGCGACGTGTTTCACGTCCGTGCTGGGATGATCGGGTGCGAAGCGTGTGGCCTGGATCGACGGGCGAACTGACCGGCGTCGAGCTCGAGCGGATCTACGCCTACCCCGAAGACCCGGACCGGCCCTGGGTGCAGGTCAACTTCGTGGCGTCCGCCGACGGCGCCGTCGAGATCGACACCACCTCCGCGGGTCTCTCGCACGCCGCCGACCGGAAGGTCTTCCTGCTCGGCCGCGACCTCGCCGACGTCATCCTGGTCGGCGCCGGGACCGTCCGCGCCGAGGACTACCGCGGGGTCGTCGCGGGCGCGAAACGCCTCGAGCGCCGTCGCCGGCTCGGGTTCGGCGGTGTCCCGCCGATCGCCGTCGTGACGCGCACGGCGGACCTGGATCCCGCCTCCCGGCTGTTCACCGAGACCGCCGTTCCCCCGATCGTCGTCACCACGGACACCGCCGACACGCGGGCCCTCGAAGCCGCCGGCGCCGAGATCGTGCGGGCGGGCACCGGCGACGTCGACCTGCGCCGCGCCCTCGACCTGCTCGCGGCCCGCGGCCTGCGCCGGGTCGACTGCGAAGGCGGACCCGGCCTGTTCGCCCGGCTCGTCGCCGCCGACCTCGTCGACCAGCTGTGCCTGACCGTCGCGCCGCTGCTGGTGGCCGGGACCGCGGGCCGGATCGCCGCGGGGGCCGCCCCCGCCGTGCCGCGCCGGCTCGCCTTGGCGTCGATCCTCGTCGAGGACGGCTTCACGCTGCTGCGTTACCGCCGGGACGCCGGGTGAGCGACGACGCCGAGCTGCTCGCCCGGGCCGCGGGCGGCGACGACACGGCCTTCGGCGCGCTGGTGCGGGAGCACACGCCCCGGATGTACCGGGTCGCGCTGCGGATCACCGACAGCGCGGCCGAAGCCGAAGACGTCGTGCAGGAGGCGTGGCTGGCCGCGTGGCGGTCCCTGGACGGCTTCCGGCGGGAGTCGGCGGTGTCGACGTGGCTGTACCGCGTCGTCACCAACAGCGCGCTCGCCGTGCTGCGCCGCCGCCGTCCCACGGTCTCGCTCGACGACCCCGCCCCTCAGTCCACTGTGGACAACGCGTTGCTCGCCGCGGCGGTGCCCGGCCCCGAGGGCGGGGTCGTGCGGGCCGAAGAGGTCGACGCGGTGCTGCGGGCGATCGGCAGGCTGGAGGTGTCCCAGCGCGTGCCGCTCGTCCTGCGCGAGCTGGAGGGGCTGAGTTACGAAGAGGTCGCCGAAGTGCTCGACGTGAACGTCGGCGCCTTGCGTTCGCGGCTGCACCGGGCCAGGGTGGCGCTGCTCGCCGAGTTGAGGGAGCGGTGATGGCCGAGACCCCGGATCCCGAGTCCGACCCCCGCTGGGACGCCGTGCGCGCCGCCGCCCGCAGCCGGGTGCCGACCCCGCCCGGCCTGGTCGAACGCGTGCTGCGGGCCGTCGCGAACAACCGCCGGACGGAACTGGAGGTGCCCGGCGAGGCCGGACGGCTGCGCGTCACCGCCGACGTCGTCGACCGGCTGGCGAGGACGATCGCCGCCGACGGCCTGCTGGTCTCGGCCGTCGCGGTCGAAGACGACGTCGTGCAGGTGCTGGTGTCGGTCCGGTTCGGCGTGGTGGCCGGCGAAGCCGCCGAAGCGTTCCGGCGGGCGCTCACCGCCGAGCTGGCGGGGCAACTGGGGGTCGCCTGGGTGGTGAACGTGCACGTCGTGGACGTCCACCCGGGCTGACATTAACCCGATCGGGGGACATTGCGTGAGGGTGGTGCGCCCCCGGGCATCGTAAGGGCGAGAACCCGCCGAGAGGAGCCCGAACGCATGCACCCGGAACGGACCGAAAGCCCCGGCACGGTCACCCCGCTCAACGAAGAAGGCGCCGCCGGCCGCACCACCATCTCGTCGCTGGTCGTGCAGAAAGTGGCCGGCCTGGCCGCCCGCGAAGTCGCCGGCGTGCACACCCTCGGCGGCGGCGGGGTGTCGCGCGCCATCGGCGCCCTGCGCGAGCGCATCCCCGGCTCCGGCACGGTGACGACCACCGGCGTGTCGGTGGAGGTCGGCGAGAAGCAGACGGCGATCGACCTCGACGTCGTCGTCGAGTACGGCGCCCGCATCACCGACGTCGCCCGCGCGATCCGGCGCAACGTGATCACCGCGGTCGAGCAGATCACCGGGCTCGAGGTGATCGAGGTGAACATCGCGGTCAACGACATCTTCCTGCCGGGCGAGGAAGAACCCGAATCCACGCGCGTGGAATGAGCGACCGCGCGGCCTTCCGGGCGTTCGTCCGCACGCACCACCCCGACGTGGGCGGCGACCCGGCCGTGTTCGCCGCCGGGCTCGCGCGGTTCCGCGAGCCGGACCGCCGCTACGACGCGCCGGTGACGTTCGCGGCCCGCCGGCACGGGGCCCGGCCGGCGGCGGCCCGGACTGGCCGCCGGACCCGCCGCCGGGTGGCAGTGGCTCTCAACCGCCGCCGGGCGGTGAGCTTCTTCGCCCACCGCCGGCCGGCGGCAGCCCGGACCCACCGCCGCCGGGTCGCCGTGGTTCCCCACCGCCGCCGGGTGGTGAGCCTCTTCGCCCGCCGCCGCGGGGTGGCGCCGCTCCCCCGCCGCCGGGTGGCGGCCCTGCTCACCCGCTTCCGCCGCCGCCCGTCGCGCGTGCGGTGACCTTCCGTCCAGTCCAAGGAGGACATGTGAACGCAACGCAGACCGGGCTCCTGGCCGGGTTGATCCTCGGCCTCGCCGCGACCCAGGGGTTCACCGCGTTCCTGGTGACCCTCGCCCTCGGCATCATCGGCCTGGTCGCCGGCCGGGTCCTCGACGGCGAACTCGACCTCGGCGAGCTGTTCGGCAAGGGCCGCGACAAGTGAGCCCCGCCCTGGACGTGCCGCGCGAGCTCGCCGACCCCGCCGAGCGCGGCAGCCTCACCATCGGGCACGCGGTGGTCCGCAAGGTCGCCCAGCACGCGGCCGGCCAGGTGCCCGGCACCGCGCGGGACGGCAAGAAGGGCCCGAAAGCCAAGGTCGGCGGCCACGACAACGACGTCGACCTCGCCCTCGACCTGGCCCTGCGCTACCCGGCGGCGGTCCGCGCGGTGGTCGGCGACGTGCGCGCGAAGGTGGCCGAAGAGGTCGAGGGGATCACCGGCTACCGCGTGCGGACCCTGGCCGTGACGGTGTCCGCGCTGCTGCCCGACGTCCCGCCGCGGGTGCGGTAGCCGTGCGCCCGTTCGTCCGCATCCTCGCCACCCTGCTGGGCCTGGCCTTCGCCGCGGCCGGTGCCCTCCTCGCCCTGGAAGTCGGCTGGTACTGGTGGCGCCCGGGCTCGGCGCCGCTGCTGGTGCCGTGGCCGCGCTGGCAGGCCGAACTGGCGTCACTGGGCTGGGACGCCTACGCGGTCCGCGTCGGCGCCGGCGTGCTGGCCGCCGCCGGCCTGGTCCTGGTGGTGTGCGCCCTCGCCGCCGGCAACCGCGCGGTGCGGCTGACCGACCCGGCCGGCGACGTCAGCGTCTCGACCTCCCCGCGTTCCCTGGCCCGGCTGGTCGGGCTGACCGTGCGCGCGCAGGACAACGTCGCGGGCGCGTCGGTCACCGCGAGCGCCCGCCGCGTCCGCGTCCGCGCGAAGAGCACCCTCGAGACCGAGGCCGAGCTGCGCCCGCGTCTGCTCGCCACGGTGTCGTCGCTGCTGGACGAGCTCCCCCTGGTGCGGCGGCCGAAGGTGACGGTCGTCGTCGACTCGCCGAAGGACCGCCGATGAGCAAGACGATCGCCGCGAAGGCCCTTTCGCGGTCGTACACCGGCGAACGCACGCTGACCTTCCTCGTCGGCCTGCTCGCCTTCCTGGGTGGGGCACTCGCCCTGGTGGTCGGCTTCGGCGCGCTCGGCGAGTTCCGCGGCCGCCGCGCGCTGCTCGACCCGATCGCCGTGGCGTGGCTCGGCTCGCACGCGACGCCGGCGCGCATCGCCGCGATCGTGCTCGGCGTCCTGCTGTTCGTGCTCGGGCTGCGGTGGGCCCTGCGCTCGCTGCGCCCGGAACCCCGCCCCGACCTGGACCTCGACCGCACGGAAGGCGCGGAGCTGGTGGTGACGGCCTCGGCCGTCGCCGACGCGGTCCAGGCCGACGCGGAGCAGCTCGACGGCGTCAGCCGCGCCCGGGTCCGCGCGGTCGGCTCGCGCACTTCTCCGGCGTTGCGCATCACGCTGTGGCTGCGCGAGGGCACGGACCTCAAGGCGGTCTGGTCGGACCTGGACGGCCGCGTGCTCACCCGGGCCCGCGAATCCCTCGGCCTGGACTCACTCCCGGCCGCGATCCGCCTGGAACTCGACACGGCCCCGGCCAAACGCGTCCACTGAAATCCGTCACCGGACCTCGACACGGCCTCGGCCGAACGCGTGCGCCGCGCCGGGCTTTTCCGCAGAATGCGGGCATGCCCCTACCGCTGCGGCCGCCGCTGAAGCCGATGCTCGCCAAGCCCGCGAAAGCCATCCCGGACTCCGGAGGCCTGCTGTTCGAACCGAAGTGGGACGGCTTCCGCTGCATCGTCTTCCGCGACGGCGACGAGCTGTACCTGCAGTCGCGCGCGGAGAAGCCGCTCAACCGGTACTTCCCCGAGGCCGTCGCGCGGCTGCTCGACATCCTCCCGCCGCGGGTCGTGCTCGACGGCGAACTCGTCGTCGCGCGCGAGGGACGGCTCAACTTCGACGCCCTCACCGAGCGCATCCACCCCGCCGAAAGCCGGGTCACGCTGCTGTCCGCCGAACAGCCCGCCGAGTTCGTCGCCTTCGACGTCCTCGCCCTCGGCGACGAGTCCCTGCTCGACGAGCCGACGTCCGTGCGCCGCGAACGGCTCGCCGAGCTGGCCGGCGACCGGTTCCCGCTCACCCCGGCCACCACCGACCCGGACACCGCGCGGCACTGGTTCGAGCTGTTCGAGGGCGCCGGCCTCGACGGCGTCATCGGCAAGCCCCTCGACGAGCCCTACACGCCCGGCAAGCGCGCGATGCTCAAGTACAAGCACCTGCGCACCGCCGACTGCGTCCTCGCCGGGCTGCGCTGGCACGTCGACGGCGGCCCCGGCGAACTCGTCGGCTCCTTCCTGCTCGGCCTGCACGACGACCAGGGCGTGCTGCACCACGTCGGCACCGTCGGGTCGTTCCCCAAGGAACGCCGTCGCGAGCTCGCCGAGGAGCTGGCCCCGCTGGTCACCGACGGCGAGGACCACCCCTGGGGCGGCCGCGCCACCGGCGAGGCCCAGCGCATCCCCGGTGGCATCACCCGCTGGCGCGCCACCGAACACGAATGGGTGCCGTTGCGGCCCGAGCGCGTCGTCGAGGTCGCCTACGAGAACACCGAAGGCGGCATGCCGTCGCGATTCCGGCACAACGCGCGGTTCGTGCGGTGGCGCCCGGACCGCGAGCCCGCGTCGTGCGACTACAGCCAGCTCGACGAGCCGGCCCGCTACGACCTCGACGCCGTCTTCCGCGGTCAGGTCGTGCGGACCCGCTAACCCGCGTCCCACACCGCCCGTGCGAAGCTCGGCGTGCCGTTGATCGACGTCCGACGTGAGGATCCCGCCCGTGCGCCGCCGCCGTACCCGTCTCCTGGCCGGGCTGCTCGCCCTGACCGCCGCCGCGGGCTGCGCCGCCGGGCCGTCGGTCCGCCCGGCGCTGGTCGAGAACGACGGGAAGACGACCGGCGGCGGCACCCCCACCCGGACACCCGGGTTCCCGCTGCCGCCGCTGGGCGAGCCGCAGTCGCCGACGCTGAAGTGGGCCGACTGCGACGACGACACCCGCCAGCGCATCGGCACCCCCGGCGTCCCGGACGGCCTGCACTTCACCTGCGCCCGCGTCACCGCGCCGCTGGACTCCCCCGGTGAGCCGCGGCGCTCGGTGGTGCGGCTGCTCGCGCTGAAGGCCGGCAGCGGGCCGGTGCCGCTGGTCGTGGTCAACGACGTCGACGGCGATCCGGGCACGGTGTACGCCGCCCGGCTGGCCGCGACGCTGCCGCCCGCGTTCCTGGAGAAGTTCTCGCTGATCGGCCTGGACCGGCGCGGCACCGGGCTCTCCGGCGCCGCCCAGTGCGTCCCCGCCGACATCCGGCCCGACCTCGTCGCCGCCGACCCGGCGCAGGGCGGCCTGGGCGACGTGCTGGACGCCGCCCGCAAGGCCGGCCAGCAGTGCGCCATCGAGCTGGACGACACCCAGACCGCGCTCGACAGCTGGCGCAGCGCGGGCGACCTCGACGAGCTGCGCAAGCAGCTGGGGATGGAGCGGCTCGACGCGCTCGGGCACGGCGACGGCTCGAAGGTGCTGGCCGAGTACGCGGTCCGCTTCCCCGGCCAGGTCGGGCGCATGGTCCTCGACGGCGTGCCCGACCCGGGCGCCGACACGGCCGCGGTCCTCGACGCGGTGGCCGCCGCCGCACAGTCCACATGGGACGCTTTCGCCGCCGACTGCGCGGCCCGGCACTGCGCGCTGGGCGATCCGAAGGCCGCACTGCCCGCGCTCACCGACCAGCTGCGGCGCACTCCGGCGTCGGCCGGCGAAGGCGTCGCGTTCGGCCCGGGCATCGCGATGTTCGCCGTCTACACGGGACTCTCGCAGCGCGCGCGGTGGCCGGAGCTGGCCGACGCGATCGGCGCGGCCCGGGCCGGGGACGTCGCGCCGCTGGCCGCGTTCGCGGCGCCGGTGCTGGAGGATTCGCGCGCCCGGCCGTCGCGGATCGACGCCACGATCGCCACCCGCTGCAACGACAGCCAGACCCGGCTCTCGGCCGACCAGCTCGACCAGGTCGTGGCCGGGATGCGCGGCAAGTACCCGCAGTTCGGCTCGGTCGTCGCCCAGCAGCTGGCCTGGTGCGGCCCGTGGCCGGTGCGCACCGAGCCGCTGCCGGCGCCGGGCGCGCCCGGGGTCCCGCCGATCCTGGTCGCGGCCACCGCGGCCGACCCGGTCACACCGCAGGTCGGCAGCACCCGCGCGGCCGACCAGATGCCGTCCGCGGTCACCATCACCTGGCAGGGCGCGGGCCACGGCGCCCTCGGGCTCTCCCCCTGCGTCACCGACGCGGCCCGCGCCTTCCTGATCGACGGCAGGATCCCCGCCGACGGCACCCTCTGCCCCGCCTGACCCCGTAACCCGCGTGATCAGAGCCGTAACCGGCGTGACTGGAACCGGAACTCGCGTGATCGGGGCCGGAACTCGCGAGATCCGGTTTCGATCACGCGAGTTCCGGGCTCGGTCACGCGGGATACGGGCTTGATCACGCGGGTCCGGGTTACCGGCGGGTGTTGAGGCGGGCGGCCTGGCGGGTGAGGTGGTCCACCTCCGCGAGGCTGGTCGCCTTCGCGGCCGCCTCGGCGTACAGCCGAGCCGCCGTCTCGAGGTCGCCGTCGCGCTCGTGGAGGTAGGCCGACGCCGCCGTGTAGCGCGGGATCGTGTCGTCGAGTTCCGCCAGTGCCGCCAGGCCGGCTCGCGGGCCGTCCGCCTCGCCGACGGCGACCGCGCGGTTGAGCCGCACGACCGGGCTGCCGGTCAGGCGCACGAGCTCGTCGTACCACTCGACGATCTGGACCCAGTCCGTCTCCGCGGCGTCCCGGGCGTCGGCGTGCAGGGCCGCGATGGCGGCCTGGGCCTGGAACTCGCCCAGCCGGTCGCGGGACAACGCCCGCTGCAGGATCGCCACCCCCTCGGCGATCAGCGCGGTGTCCCACCGGGACCGGTCCTGCTCGGCCAGCGGGACCAGGCTGCCGGACGCGGTCGTCCGGGAGGCCCGCCGGGCCTGGTGCAGCAGCATCAGCGCGAGCAGCCCGGCCACCTCCGGGTGGTCGATCGCCGCCGCGAGCTGCCGGGTCAGCCGGATGGCCTCGGCCGCGAGGTCGACGTCCCCGGAGTAGCCCTCGTTGAAGACCAGGTAGAGGACGCGCAGCACGGTGGCGACGTCGCCGGGCTGGTCGAACCGCACCCCCGACACGGTCCGCTTGGCGCGGCTGATGCGCTGCGCCATGGTCGCCTCGGGCACCAGGTACGCCCGCGCGATCTGCTTCGTGGTCAGCCCGCCGACCGCCCGCAGGGTGAGCGCGACCGCCGACGACGGCGTCAGCGACGGGTGGGCGCACAGGAAGTACAGCTGGAGCGTGTCGTCCACGGCCGCCGCGGGCTCGGGCGCCACCTCGCCGTCGACGACGTTCTCGCGCTTGCGGCGCGCGGCGTCCGCCCGGGTGGCGTCGAGGAACTTGCGCCACCCCACGGTGACCAGCCAGCCCTTCGGGTCCCGTGGCGGGTCGGCCGGCCAGGCGCGCAGCGCCTCGACCAGGGCCTCCTGGACGGCGTCCTCGGCCGCCGCGAAGCCGGCTCCGCGGCGGACGAGGACCGTCAGGACCCCCGGGGTGAGGCTCCGGAGCAGGGCTTCGTCCACGGCTCAGCCGATCCGCTCCGCCGGGACCGCGGGCCACGGCGTCATTCCGTGATGGCCGGCGGCGCGGCCAGGAAGGGGCGCAGCTCGAGCCACTCGTGGATCGGCTCGCCCTTCGGGCCGGGCGCGGCCGACAGCTCCGCGGCCAGTTCGAGGGCGCGCTCGTAGCTGTCGACGTCGATCACCGTCCAGCCGGCGATGAGATCCTTGGTCTCGGGGAACGGGCCGTCGGTGACCGGCGGGCGGCCCTCGCCGTCGTAGCGGACGAACGTCCCCTCCGGGGCGAGCGCCTGGTGCTCGACGAACTCGCCGGTGGCGACGAGCTTCTCCCCGAAGTCCCGCATGTACTGCACGTGCGCGGAGATCTCCTCCGGCGTCCACTGGTCGATGGCGGTGTCGCAGTTCGCCGGGGCCGGGGCGCCGCGGTAGTGCTTCAGCAGCAGGTACTTGGCCATGATCGTGCTCCTCGGTGTCCGGCGGCCCATTCTGGCCGCTTCCACCCCGGGGACGCAGCCGGTTCCCGGTTCTCGACATCGCCGCCGGAAGTTTTTCGCGGCCGCTCCTGGAAGGGGAGCGGCCGCGAAGCCGGGCTCACTGGCGGTAGGACTCCACCTCGGACACCGGGCGGGCTTCGGCGTCGTCCGGGTTCTCGTGGAACTCCGCCTTCGCGCGCCGCTGGCGCAGCAGGTCCCAGCACTGGTCGAGCTGCTGCTCGACCACGGTGAGCCGGTCGCGGTCGCCGCCGCTCAGTCCCACGCCGACCGAGCGCGACCGGAGCTCGTGCTCCTCCGCGATCAGCTCGTCGATCCGGCCCAGGATCTCGCCGTCGGCCATCTGTTCCTCCTCTTCACGGGTACTCGCGGAACGACGCTACCCCGGCCGCGGGAATTCCCGCCGGGCTCGCGTCGTTGACCAGGACATGAGCACCGTTGAGCTGACCGCCGAGAACTTCGACCAGACGCTGACCGACAACGAGTTCGTCCTGATCGACTTCTGGGCGAGCTGGTGCGGGCCGTGCCGCCAGTTCGCGCCGGTCTACGAGAAGGCCTCCGAAAAGCACGAGGACATCGTCTTCGCGAGCGTCGACACGGAGGCGCAGCAGCAGCTCGCGGCCGCCTTCGACGTCCGCTCGATCCCGACGCTGGCCATCATCCGGGACAAGACGCTGATCTACGCCCAGCCCGGCGCGCTGCCCGCGCCCGCCCTCGAAGAGCTCATCAAGCAGGCTCGCGAGGTCGACATGGACGAGGTCAAGCGCAAGGCCGCCGAAGCCGAGGCCGAACAGGCCTGACCACCACCACACGCCGAAGGCCGCCCCAGCTCAGCGGGGCGGCCTTCGGCGTGTCTCAGGACCGGGTGGCGAGCCCGCGCAGGAAGAACGCCAGGTTCGCCGGGCGCTCGGCCAGCCGCCGCATGAAGTAGCCGTACCACTCGTCGCCGTAGGGCACGTAGACGCGCATGCGCGCGCCCGAGGCCGCGATCCGCGCCTGCTCCTCCGGGCGAATGCCGTAGAGCATCTGGAACTCGTGGTCGTCGTCGGTCCGCCCGTTCTCCTCGGCCAGCGCGGCGGCGATCTCGATCATCCGCGGGTCGTGCGAAGCCACCATCGGGTAGCCCTGGCCCGCCATCAGGACGCGCAGGCAGCGGACGTAGGACTTGTCCACTGCGGACTTGTCCGCGAACGCCACGGACTCCGGCTCGGCGTACGCGCCCTTGCACAGCCGCACCCGCGAGCCGGGCCCCGACAGCTCGCGGCAGTCCTGCTCGGTCCGCCGCAGGTAGGCCTGCAGCACCGCGCCGACCCACGGGTACTCGCCGCGCAGCTCGCGCAGGATGCCGAGCGTCGAGTCCGTGGTGGTGTGGTCCTCCATGTCGAGCGTCACGGTGGCGCCGACCGCCTCGGCCGCGGCGCAGATCTTCCGCGCGTTCTCCAGCGCGACGTCCTCGCCGTCCGACGGCAGGAACTGCCCGACCGCCGACAGCTTCACCGACACGTCCGCGCCCTCGGCCAGTCCTTCCGCGGCCAGCGCGGTCAGCACGGCCTCGTAGGCGCGGACGATCGCCGCCGCCTGCGCGGCGTCGGTGGTGTCCTCGCCCAGGTGGTCGAGGGTGATCCGGCGGCCGTCCGCGGCCAGTTCCCGGGCCACGCGCACGGCGTCGGCGGTCCCGGACCCGGCGACGAACCGGCGCACCACGGACCGCGTGGCGGGCACGGCTTCCACCAGCCGCCGGATGCCCTTCGACCGGGCGGCGGCGAGCAACGGGGCACGCAGCATGACGGTCTCCTTCTCAGCCCTGGTGCGGGTAGCGCACGGAGGTCGGCGGCACGAAGGTCTCCTTGACCGAGCGCGGGCTCGTCCAGCGGAGCAGGTTGAAGATCGAGCCGGCCTTGTCGTTGGTGCCCGAAGCCCGCGCCCCGCCGAACGGCTGCTGGCCGACGACGGCACCGGTCGGCTTGTCGTTGACGTAGAAGTTGCCCGCGGAGAACTTCAGCGCTTCGGACGCCTTCGCCACGGCGACGCGGTCGTTGGCGATGACCGCGCCGGTCAGCGCGTACGCGGCGGAGGAGTCGATCAGCTTCAGGACGTCGTCGAAGCCGCCGTCCTCGTAGACGTACACCGACAGGATCGGGCCGAAGTACTCGGTCGAGAAGATCTCGTGCTTCGGGTTGTCCGACACCAGGATCGTCGGCTGCACGAAGTAGCCGACGCTGTCGTCGGCGGTCCCGCCGGTGAGCACCTCCACCGAGGCGTCGTTGCGCACCCGGTCGAACAGGTCCGAGTGCTTCGTGAACGCGCGCCGGTCGATGACCGCGCCGCCGAAGTGCGACAGGTCGGTGACGTCGCCGTAGGACAGCGCCTCGGTCTCGGCGACCAGGCCGTCCTTCAGCTCGTTCCAGACGCTACGCGGGATGTACGCACGCGAAGCGGCCGAGCACTTCTGGCCCTGGTACTCGAAGGCGCCGCGGACCAGCGCGGTGCGCAGGACGTCGACGTCGGCGGAGGCGTGCGCGAGCACGAAGTCCTTGCCGCCGGTCTCGCCGACCAGCCGCGGGTAGCCGCGGTAGCCCGCGATGTTCGCGCCGACCGTGCCCCACAGGTGCTGGAAGGTCGCGGTCGAGCCGGTGAAGTGGATGCCGGCCAGGTCGCGGTGGGTCAGGGCGACCTCGGAGACGGCCTTGCCGTCGCCCGGCAGCAGGTTGATCACGCCCGGCGGCATCCCGGCCTCTTCGAGCAGCCGCATGGTCAGGTGCGCGGCGAACGACTGCGTCGGCGACGGCTTCCACAGCACGGTGTTGCCCATCAGCGCGGGCGCGGTCGGCAGGTTGCCGGCGATCGCGGTGAAGTTGAACGGCGTGATCGCGTAGACGAAGCCCTCGAGGGGCCGGTGCTCCATCCGGTTCCACACGCCCGGCGAGCTGATCGGCTGCTCGGCGAGGATGCGGCGGCCGAACTCGACGTTGAAGCGCCAGAAGTCGGCCAGCTCGCAGGCCGAGTCGATCTCGGCCTGGGTCGCGGTCTTGGACTGGCCGAGCATGGTGGCGGCGTTCAGCGTGGCCCGCCACTTGCCGGTGAGCAGGTCGGCGGCGCGCAGCAGGATCGCGGCGCGGTCGTCGTAGGACAGCGCGCGCCATTCCGGCGCGGCCTTCGCGGCGGCCGCGATGGCGTCGGTCGCGTCCTGCCGGCTCGCGCTGTGGATGGTGCCCAGCACGTGCTTGTGGTTGTGCGGCTGGACGACGTCGATCTGCTCGCCGCCGCCGGGACGCTGCTCGCCGCCGATGGTGACGGTCAGATCGACCGGTTCCGCCTGGCCCAGCCGCTTGAGCGCACCCTCGAGTTCCGCGCGCTCGGCGCTGCCCGGCGCGTAGGTCAGCACCGGCTCGTTCGTCGGGGCGGGGGTCTGGGTCACGGCGTCCACGGCGGCTCCTCTGCTTACTGTCCAGATGCCCCGAACGGTAACTCCGGACACGTTCCGGAGGCTTGTCCGATCGGCTAAAATCGCCCGGGTGATCTTGGCCGATCGGATAACGTTGCCGTGACGTCGCTGCGCCACGTCCTGGCGACCTTGGGAGAGCCGCTCGTCGAGGTCGTCGTGGCCCCGCACGGCCTCGGCGTTCCCGTCACCGACGTCGTGATCCTCGATCCCGAGGACCCCCTGGAGGCCTCGCCCGGCGACCTCGTGCTGGTGATCGGCGCCCGCGGCCGGGCGGCGGCCCCGGCCATCCGCGCGGCCGGGCGCGGCGGCGCGGCGGCGGTGGCGGTCAAGGGCGCGACCGGCGCCGACGTCGCCGCCGATGCGGGCGTCGCCCTGCTCACGGTCGGCGCGGAGGCGCGCTGGGAACAGGTGGAAGCCCTGGCCCGCGGGGTCGTCGAGGCGGCCCGCGCGGGCGGGGAAGCGGCCAGCGGCGAGGTGCTCGGCGACCTGTTCGCCCTGGCCCAGACGATCGCGACGCTCACCGGCGGCCTGGTCAGCATCGAGGACACGGCGAACCGCGTGCTCGCCTACTCCCGCGCCGGCGACGAAGTCGACGAGCTGCGGCGGCTGTCGATCCTCGGCCGCGAAGGGCCGGAGCGCTACCTCGCGATGCTGCGCGAATGGGGCGTCTACCAGCGGTTGCGGGCCGGGGAAGGGATCGTCCGGATCGACGAGCGGCCGGAGCTGGGCATCCGGCGGCGCATCGCGGCGGGCATCCACGCGGGCAAGCAGCCGCTCGGCACGATCTGGGTCCAGGAGGGCGCCCAGCCGCTCACCGAAGGGGCGGAGACGGCGCTGCTGGGGGCGAGCCGCGCGCTGGCGCCGCAGCTGATCCGGGCGCGCACGCTGCCGAGCCCGGAATTGCGGCTGCGCGAAGACCTCCTGGCCAGCCTGCTGGAAGGCCGGCTGGACGCGGAGTCCGTCGCCGACGACATCGGCGCGGACCCGGCGCGGCCGGCACAGGTGCTGGCGTTCTCCCTGGGGCCGCCGGGGCCGAGCCCCCGGCTCCAGCCCGGGACCCCCCAGAAGCCCATCGTGCGCTCGGACAACCGGCAGCTGCGGCGCGCCGAGCTGGTGCACCTGATCGCCGTCCACACGGCGGCCTACCGGCGCAGCGCGCTGGTGAGCGTGATCGGCGGCCGCGTCTACGCCCTGCTGCCGGACCTGCCCGAGCACTCCGACGCGGCGGTGCTGGCCCTGGCCCGCGAGATCGCCGCGACGGCCCGCCGTCACCTGGACGCCCCGGTCCGCGCGGCCCTGGGCGGCGTCGTACCCCGGCTCTCGGAGGCGGCGGCCTCGCGGGGCGACGCCGACCGCGTCCTGGCGGCGATGACGCGCGGGCACTGGGCCGCCGACGTCGCCTCGCTGGCCGACGTCCGCGCCGAAGTGCTGCTCTCGGAGGTGCTGGCGTACCTGGGGTCCCAGCCGCGGATCCGCGACCCGAGGCTGACGGCACTGGCCGAGCACGACACCGAGCACGGCGGCATCCTCGTCCCGGCGGTCCTGGCCTGGCTGAACGCGTTCGGCGACGTCCGCGCGGCGGCCCGGGAGCTGAACATCCACCCGAACACGGTGCGATACCGGGTCCGCCGGGCGGCCGAGGTGTCCGGAGTGGACTTCGACGACCCCGCGCAGCGCCTGCTTACTCAGCTGCAGCTACGGCTGTGACCCTGCTAGCTTCGCGCGCGTGGATCTCTTTTCGCGCACGTGGGCGGCGTTGCGTTCGGCGGTCGAGTCCCTTCCCGACGCGGAGTTCGCGAAACCGTCGGGCTGCCGGGGGTGGCTGGTCCGGGACCTGGTCTGCCACCTGGTGATCGACGCGCAGGACGTGCTGATCACCCTCGCCACCCCCGCGACCTCGCCGGTCACCCACGACGCGATCACGTACTGGGCGGTGTCGGACGCGCCGCCCACGGGTGAAGACCCGCTTTCGGCGCTGATCGTCCGCCTGGCGGCGGCGTACGAGGACCCGGCGCTGCTGAAGTTCCACCTGGACGACGTGGGATCGGCGGCGGGCCGGGCGGCCGTCCTGGCGGACCCGGGAACGCGCGTGTCGACGCAGGACATGGTCCTCACGACGGGCGACTACCTGGCGGCCTACGTGCTGGAGTGGACGCTGCACCACCTGGACCTGGTGGCGCACGTGCCGTCGATCGCCGGGCCGCCGTCCGAAGGCCTGGCGCGAACGCGGGCGATGGTGGAGCGCATCGCGGGGGCGGAGTTCCCGGCGTCGTTCCCGGACGAGGACGTCCTGCTGGTGGCGACGGGCCGGCGAGCGCCGACCGAGGCGGAGACGGCCGCGCTGGGCGAGCTGGCCGCGCGGCTGCCGCTGGTCCTCGGATGATCGTCTGGCTGAACGGCACGTTCGGCGCGGGCAAGACGACAACCGCACGCGAACTGGCGGACCTGCTGGGCGCCCGGACGTTCGACACGGAGTTCGTCGGCTATCTGCTGCGCACGGCGTTCCCCGAGCACGAAGGCGACTTCCAGCACCTGCCGCTGTGGCGACCGCTCGTGGTCGAAAACACGGCACGGGTGCACGAACACGCCGGCACGCTGGTCATCCCGCAGACCATCCTGGTCGAGGCGTACGCGCGGGAGATCTTCGACGGCCTCGCCGAACGAGGCGTCCCGGTCGCGCACTTCGTGCTGCACGCGGAGCCGGCCGAACTGCGCCGCCGGATCGAGGAGTCCGCCGACACCCTCGCCCGGCAGTGGCGGCTCGACCACGTCGACCGCTACGGCGAGGCCCTGCCGTGGCTGCGCCGGTCGGCAACGCTGGTGCCCACGGACGGGCGGACGCCGGCCGAGGTGGCCCGCCGCATCGCCGAGCGAGTCCGGAAACCGACACGATTGCCGCGCGATTCGCCGACAATTCACGACGTGGAGACGCGCAATCCCGCCAGTTCGGCCAGTGCCGCGAAAGACCCGAAACGAGCCGATTGATCGTAAGCGGCGGTCGTCGCCAGAATCTCGTCGGCGCCGGTGGCCGCGACCAACCGCCCCAGCCGCTCTTCCACTTCGGCCGGTGTCCCGGAGATCTGACCGTCCAAAGTCTCCTCGAGCCGGCCGCGCTCGCGGCCGGTCATCGGCGCCGCCAGGATCTCGTCCGGCGGGTCCAGCGGCGGGAAGACGCCGTGGGAGCGGGAGTACACCGTCGCCCAGGCCTCGGACACGAGCAGGCGCCGTGCCTCCGCCGCCGAGTCCGCCACGGCGATCGCGGTCGACACCACCACGTACGGGTCGCGGGCCCACTCGGACGGGCGGAATCCGTCCCGGTAGCGCGACACCGCCTCGGCCAGGGCACGTTCACCGCGGACCGGGGCGATCACCAGGGACAGCCCGAGCTCCGCGGCGAGGTCCGCGCCGGACCCGGTGGCCAGCAGGAACGGCGGCACGCGCAGGCCCTCCGCGGGGTAGGCGTGCACCCCCGGGTACGCGTGCGAGCCGGTGAAGAACCCGAGCAGTTCGCGGACCTGCGCGCCGAAGTCGTCGGCGGCCTCCTTGCCGTGGCCCAGCGCCGACCGGACGCCGCCGGTGAAGCCGACGGACCGGCCGAGGCCCATGTCGATCCGGCCCGGGTGAAGCGCTTCCAGGACGCCGAACTGCTCCGCCACCACCAGCGGCCGGTGGTTCGGCAGCATGACGCCCCCGGTACCGACCCGGATCCGCGTGGTCGCGCCGGCGACGGCGGCGGCCAGCACGGTCGGCGCGGACCCGGCGACGCCCGGCACGCCGTGGTGCTCGGACACCCAGAACCGGTGGTAGCCCAGCCGTTCGATGCCCGTGGCGAAGGCGACGGTGTCCCGCAGCGCCTGCGCGGGCCCGCGGTGCCGCCGCACGGGCGAGCGGTCGAGCACGGAGAACAGCGTCACCCCGGGTGCAACGCCGCGCGGGCGGCGGGATTCCCGTCAGGGGCGCCAGCGTTCGCTGTACTCCGGGTGGTCGGCGTAGGGCAGGGCCAGCAGGCGCAGCGTGAGGCACCAGTTGGAGCCGGCCTCGTCGGCGGGCACGTGGCAGGTTTCACACCAGTATTCGCTGCCGTAGAGCGGAAACCCGGGCACCTTCTCCGACACGGTGGTGCGGTGGGCGAGCAGGATCCGCCGGGTCGCCTCGATCTCGTTGATCATCTGGTTGACCACGTCGAGCTCGAGATCGGTGAGTCCCCGGATCTTCTGCTCCACGGCGACCTTCGTCTCGCCGCGGTTCATCGCCTCGCCGGTCTTGGCCTTGTTGACGGCCTGCATGATCAACGCCTGCCGCGCGCCGACACGCGCCGCGAGGAAAGCGATCAGGTCGTCCACGAACGGCCTCCTTCCCCGGACCCGCCCCCCGATGGCCCCGGGGAGTCGTCGATCCGGGACCGCACGTTACGCCGTCGGAGACCAAGATCGTGACATCGTGCTGGGCCGTGCAACATTTGTGACCCGAAAGGCGACAGCGGGCGTCGGCGTGATCACGGGCCGTTCCGCTTTGGTTCCTTTGGCCGAGCGCCATTTCCCGGCGTCACTCGGGACGCGCCTTGCTCGGCTGCACCCGCTTCGGCTCCCCCGGCATCTTCGGGTAGTCCGGCGGGTAGGGCAGATCTCCCAGCCCGTGGTCGCGCACATCCCGCTCGTACCACTCCAGCGCCGTCTCCAGCCCGAACGGGGACTCGTCCATCCCCGCGTGCGGGTCGCCGTACTCCGCCAGGAACGCCGGGATCGTCAGGACATCGAAGTCGTCGGCGTCCACCTCCCCCAGCAGGTCCCACGTCAGCGGGGTCGACACCGTCGCCCGCGGGGTGCCGCGGACCGACCAGGCCGAGGCCACCGTCCGGTCGCGGGCCGCCTGGTTGTAGTCGAGGAACACCCGGCCGCCGCGCTCCTCCTTCCACCAGGAGATCGTCGCCTTGTCCGGGATGCGGCGGGCGACCTCGCGGCCCAGCGCGATCACCGCGTGCCGGACCGCCACGAAGTCCCACTCCGGCCGGATCCGGACCAGCACGTGGACCCCGCGGCCGCCCGAGGTCTTCGGCCAGCCCGTCAGGCCCGCGTCGGCCAGGACCTCGCGGACCACCAGCGCCACCTCGACCGCGTCCGCGAAGCCCGCCCGGTCCGGCGGGTCGACGTCGATCCGGAGCTCGTCCGGGTGGTCGACGTCCGGGCGGCGGACCGGCCACGGGTGGAAGTCGAACGTGCCCAGGTTGGCCGCCCAGGCGAACACCGCCGGCTCGGTCGGGCACACCTCGGCCGCCTTGCGGCCCGACGGGAACGTGATCTCGGCGGTGGATACCCACGAAGGCGCCCCCTTGGGCAGGCGCTTGGCGTAGAACCAGTCGCCCTCGACGCCGTCGACGTAGCGCTTCAGCGTCGTCGGGCGCTCGCCGATCGCGCGCAGCAGCGGCCCGCCGACCGTGATGTAGTGCTCCACGACCTGCCGCTTCGTGATGCCGCGCTGGGGGAAGTACACCTTGTCCGGGCTCGAGACGCGGACCGTGCGGCCGCCCACCTCGTACTCGACCGGGTCACCGTTCTTGGGCATGCGGCCACGCTAGCGGCCACCGACGGCCTTGACTGACTCATCCAGGACCTTCGAACGTGCTGAATGAATCGTTCGAGACGCGCGGGACCGGGCCCGGGAGCAGGCCGGCCCGGCCGGTAGGCTCGAACGGTGTCCGGCCGCACCAAACTGATCGTCGCGCTCGCCGTGCTCGCCGCCTTCGCGGCGGCCGCGGTGCTGCTGCCGATCCCCGGTCCGGCCGAGCTGCGGGCCTGGGCCGGCACCACCGGCCCCGCCACCCCGCTCGTGCTGCTCGCCGCGTACTCGCTGCTCACCGTCGCGCCCATCCCGCGGACGGTGTTCAACCTCGCCGCCGGCCTGCTCGTCGGCACCGCGGCCGGGATCGCGATCGGCCTGGTCGCCACCACCATCGCGGCCGGCCTCTCCTTCGGGCTGGCCCGCCTGCTGGGCCGGGACCTGGTCACCCGCCACCTGCACCGGTCCGCGGTGAAGACGGTCAACGACCGGCTCTCCGGCGGCGGCGTCCTGGCGATCACGTCCCTGCGGCTGATCCCGGTGGTGCCGTTCGCGCCGTTCAGCTACCTCTGCGGGGTGTCCTCGGTGCGGCTCGTCCCGTACCTGACCGGTACGCTGCTCGGGAGCGTGCCCGGCACGGTCGCCGTGGTCGTCCTCGGCGACGCCCTGACCGGCGACACGCCGCCCGCGCTGCTCGCCTGTTACGGCGTGTTCGCGCTGGCCGGAGCGATCGGCCTGGTCAAGGTGTTCAAGAAGCGGGCACCGGCCGAACCGCGGCCCGCCGGACCGGCTGGCTGACGCGAACTGCGGCGTGGCCGACCGCTACACTCGATCGGGTGCGCGAAGCGGTAACGCGCTGAGCAGGGACACCACCACCGGGAATTTCGTCAGGAGCAGTCGCCATCGACACCGGTCAGCTGATCGCGGGGCACTACCGCCTCGTCGAGCACATTGGTAGCGGTGCCATGGGTGTCGTGTGGCGCGCGACCGACGTGCGCCTCGAACGCACCGTCGCGATCAAGCAGATCCTCCCGCAGCCGGGTGTCTCCGAGACCGAACGCGACAACATGCGCCAGCGCGCCATGCGCGAGGCGAAGAACGCGGCCCGCTTCCAGCACCCGAACGCCATCGTCGTGTTCGACATCGCCGAGCACAACGGCGACCCGTGCCTGGTGATGGAGTACCTGAACGGGCCCAGCCTCTCCACGATCCTCGCCGAGGAGGGCACCCTGCCGCTCGGCCGGGTCGCCCGGATCGGCGAGCAGGTCGCGTCCGCGCTGGTGGCCGCCCACCGCGCCGGCATCGTGCACCGCGACGTCAAGCCGGGCAACATCCTCATCGACGAGACCGGCACCGCGAAGATCACCGACTTCGGCATCTCCCGCGCGGCCGGCGACATGACGCTGACGGCGACCGGCCTGATCGGCGGTACCCCCGCGTACCTGGCGCCCGAGCTGGCCCGCGGCGCCGACCCGGTGCCCAGCTCCGACGTCTTCGCCCTCGGCGCGACCCTCTACCAGGCGATCGAGGGCACCACGCCGTACGGCAACACGACCAACCAGCTCGCGCTGCTCTACGCGGCGGCGAACGGCCAGATCAACCCGCCGGTGCAGGCCGGGGCGGCCACCGCGCTGCTGATGAGCCTGCTGCGCAGCGAGCCGGGCGAGCGGCCGAGCATGGCCGAGGCCCGCGAGCGGCTGGCCGCGCTGGCCCGCACCGAGCCGGGCGGCATGACGGCGTCGCCGCCGCTGCTCTCCGGCGGCGCGGGCCGCAAGCCGGCCGCCCCCGCGTCGGCGGACGACGGCGAGCGGCCGCCGTGGCAGCGGACCGCGAACAAGGCGCCCTCGTCCCCGCCGGTCGGCACGCCCGTGCCGGCGAACAAGGCGTCGTCCACCCCGCCGCGCCCGACGGCGGCGTTCATGCCGATGCGGTCCCCGGCCGCCCCGCCGAACACCCCGCCCAGACCGATGCCCGCGGCCGCGCCGACGGCCAGGGCGCCCCAGTACTCGTCGAACACGGGCAAGCCGGACCACAAGCGCAAGTACGCGCTGTTCGCCGGGGCGGGCGCCGCGGTCGTGGTGGTCGCGGTGGTCGTGTTCCTGGTGCTGAACTCGGGCAACGGCGGTTCGGGCGGCAACAACCAGATCGGCCAGTCGCCGGGCAAGCAGCCCACGACGGGCCAGAGCCTGCCCAGCACGGGCAAGACCAGCGGGACGAACGTGCCCGCGAACCTCGGCCGTACGCCGACCGACTCGCCGGTCACCAACTTCAGCAGCGCCGGTCAGGTGGTCATCAACTACTTCAGCGACCCGGCGGCCCATTGGGACATGCTCACCCCGGCCGCCCAGCAGGTGTACGGCAGCCAGGACAAGTACCAGGAGTACTGGGCCGAAAACAAGAAGAACATCGACGGGCCGACCGTTGCGCGCGCCGACTCGGGTGGCAACGAATCCGACGGCTCGCTCGTCATGAACGTCAACATCGCCGGTGACAGGCCGGGCTTCCGGCTGGTCAACGTGGGCGGCCGGATCCTGATCGACGCCGACACGCGGCTCAAGCACTCCGGCTCGAACAACTGAGACGTAACGCGCGTCCGGTGGGCTGAGCGGCCCCGATGGCCTACCGTGGGTGGCATGGCCGACGACGGAGCTTCGCTGCCGGGCCAGAATCCTCGCTTCCACGAGGACCTGGTCGGCCTGGACCCGTACGACCCGGAGGCGCGCGCGTTCGCCGAGCACCTCGACCGCATCGAGCGGTGCGGGCCCAACTTCACGATCGAAGCCGCCCTCGACGGGGTGGCCGACTTCGCCGACTCCAGCAACCGGCTCGGCGGGCTGCGCTACTGGGTGGCCGCCCTGATCGTCGTCCTCATCGTGCTCGGCGTGATCGTGGCCGCATGGGACATCGTCGTGCACGCCCTCGCCTGGCTCGCGGCGTAACGTGGATCGGGTGAAAGGTATGAAACCCGTTGTCGGCGCGACCCCGCGCGTCGTGAAGTCCGAGCAGGAATGGCGGGAGCAGCTCAGCCCCGACGAGTTCGCCGTGCTCCGCCAGGCGGGGACCGAACGGCCGTTCACCGGTGAGTACACCGACACCAAGACCACCGGCGTCTACGAGTGCCGCGCGTGCGGTGCCGAGCTGTTCCGCAGCGACACGAAGTTCGACAGCCACTGCGGCTGGCCGTCGTTCTACGACCCGGCCGACTCCGACGCCGTGCTGCTGCGCGAAGACCGGTCCATGGGCATGAAGCGGATCGAGGTGCTCTGCGGCTCCTGCCACAGCCACCTCGGGCACGTCTTCGAGGGCGAGGGCTACCCGACCCCGACCGACCAGCGCTACTGCATCAACTCGATCTCGCTGAAGCTGGTCCCCGAGTCGTAACAGCCGGCCTAAATCCTCCTTAAGCGAGCAACCCGCCGCCCTTCCTCGAACGTAGTCTCCGCACACGGACGAGGGAGGGCGGACTCATGACCGACACCTGGGGCATTCCCGGAACGGTGTTCGCGCAGCTCTACCTGGGGTCGCTGCTGCTGCCGGCACTGGCCGCGTCGGCGGCCCACGGGCTCCTACGGCGCGGCCGCGACGGCGGCGTGCCGGACCGGGCCGAAGAACTCGCCCTGCTCACCGGCGGCCGCACCCGGGCGGCCGAGTTCGTCGTCGCCCGGCTGCTGGAGCGCCGGATCATCCGGATGGACGGCACCGGCCGCGTGCACCGCGTCCGCGGGTCGGCGCCGGACGACCTGGGCCGCGCCGCGCTCGTCCGGATCGGCAAGACCGGCACCGTGGTCGACTCGGTGCGCCGCGAGGTGGGGCACCACCCGGCGCTGGTCGCCCTGGAGAACCGGCTGATCGCGCGCGGCCTGCTCCTCGACACCCGGAAGGCCCGCGCGACCTGGGCCGGCGCCGCCGTCGCGTACTGGGCGCTGGTCGTGCTCGGCGTGGTCCGGCTGATCGCCGGGAGCTCCACCGGGCACCCGGTCGGCTACCTGCTGGGCCTGCTGCTGCTCGGCACGGTCGCGGCCGTCTTCGTGACGACCCGCGCCGTGCACCCCCCGGAGGTCACGGCCACCGCCGCCGGCCGGGCCGCGGCCGGTGCCGCCGAGCGCGCCGGCGTGCTGACGGCCGGTCCGGCGGGCGCGGTGGCGGCCGGCGGGTTCGGCAACCACCCCGACAAGGACGTCCGGCTGGCCGTCAGCCGCTCCACGGTGGTCCCGGCCACCCGCGCCGCCGCCCGCCGGAGCCGGTCGGTGGCGGCCGGTAGCGGCGGTTTCGCCGGCTACTACGGCGGCAGTTCTTGCGGCGGCGGCAGCTCCTGCGGCGGCGGCAGCTCGTGCGGCGGCGGGGGCGGGGGCTGCGGAGGAGGCGGCGGGGGCTGCGGCGGTTGAAACGCCGACGCGTGCACGTACGTCTCACAGCTACGGTAACCGCGACACACTGAGGGGAGACGGGCGATGGCCGACCCGTGGGGCATTTCCGGACCGGATTTCGTGGTCCTCTACATCGCGTTGCTCGGCGCGGTCCTGCTGGTCAGGGTCGTCGTGTCCGGCATCGTCGCCAGCCGGGCGATGCGGGCGGAGGCCGTCGCGTCCGGCCCGCCGCCGACGGTCTACCAGCTCGCCTTCCTCGCCGGCGGCCCCGATCGGGCCGTCGACGCGGCGATCGCGGCCCTGGTCGAGCGCGGGCAGCTGCGCGTCAACAGCTACAAGCAGGTCAGCAAGACCGGGGCCCAGCCGGCGGAGCCGCTGGAGCGGGCCGTCTTCGACGTCGCGAAGCTGAAGACGACCGCGATCATCCGGGGCAAGGTCCGCGGCTCCGCGGCGATGCGGGCCCTGGAAGAAGGCCTCGACCGGCGCGGGCTGCTGGCGTCGGCGGCCGCCAAGCGGCGGGCGCGGACGATCGGGCTCGTGCTGCAGCTGGCCGTGCTGGCCTTCGGCGTGGCCCGGCTGGTCAACGGCATCTCCCTCGGCCGGCCGGTCGGGATCCTGGCCGTCTTGGTCCTCGTCGCGGCGGTGCTGGCGATCGTGGCGGCGGTCCGCCGGTCGAAGACGGGCGCCCGGCAGCCGTCGGCCGCGGGCCACCGCCTGCTCGGCCAGGCCAGGGCCGCGGCGAGCGGGCCGGTCCCGGCCGGCATGCTGGCCGGCGGCGTGCTGCTCGGCGGCGCGGCGGCGGCGGTCGCGCTGGGCGGCTGGGCGATGTACCCCGACGAGGAGCTGAGCGCGGCGCTCGCCCCGCCGGTGACGTACGGCGGCGGCTCGTCCGGGTCGTCCGGCTCGTCCGGGTCGTCCTGCAGCAGCGGGTCGTCGTGCTCGAGCTCGTCGTGCAGCAGCGGGTCTTCGTGCGGTTCGTCGTGCGGCGGAGGGGGTTGCGGTGGGTGAGCTGGGCATCGGCATCGGCTGGCGGCACGAGCTCGACCTGTCCATCGCGCGGCTGCCGGGCGTGGACTGGGTCGAGGTCGTCGCCGAGAACCTGCACGCCGACCACCTGCCGGAGACGCTCGTGGCGCTGCGCGAGCGCGGCTTGCCGGTGCTGCCGCACGCGGTCTCGCTGTCATTGGGCGGCGCCGAGCCGCTGGACACCGGCCGGGTCCAGCACCTCGCCGAGGTCGCGCGGGCCCTGGACGCGCCCCTGGTCAGCGACCACGTGTGCTTCGTCCGCGCGGGCGGCCTCGATTCGGGTCACCTGATGCCGCTCCCCCGCACCCGCGAGGCACTGGACGTGCTGGTGGCGAACGTGCGGCTCGCCCAGTCCATCGTGGACGTGCCATTGGCGCTGGAGAACATCGCCGCGGTGCTCGACTGGCCGGACGCCGAGCTGACCGAGGAGCAGTTCCTCACCGAGCTGACCGAGCGCACGGACTGCCGGCTGATCATCGACGTGGCCAACCTGTACGCCAACGCCCGCAACATCGGCACGGACCCGGTGGCGTTCCTGGACGGCATCCCGTGGGAGCGGCTGGCGTACGTCCACATGGCGGGCGGCATCGAGCGCGACGGCGTCTACCACGACACGCACGCCCACCCGGTGCTGCCGGAGGTCCTGTCGCTGTTGACGGAGCTCCGCCGCCGGACGGACCCACCGGGCGTCCTGCTGGAACGCGACGACGACTACCCGGCGGACGACGAACTGGCGGCGGAGCTGGCTGCCCTCCGCACGGCGGTGACGGCATGAGCCGCGCGAACCTGGCGCGGCGCCAGGCGGAGCTGGCGCGGCGCCCGGCGAACCTCCCACGACCCCAGGCCAACCTGGCACCCCTCCACACGGCGGTGACAGCATGAGCCGCGCGGACCTCGCTCGGCGCCAGGCGGAGCTGCTGGCGGCGTTGCTGGCCGGCGGCCCGGCACCGGAGGGGTTCGACCCGGCTCGGCTCCGGGTGGAGGCCACCGTGCTGCGGCGCAAGCACGGGCGGGTGCTGGCTTACCAGCGGCCGGAGCTGGTGGAGGCGCTGGGCGAGCGGTACGGGCCCCTGTTCGCGGAGTTCACCGCGGCCAGGCCGAAGAAGGCGGCCGAGCGGTCCGGGGCGTACGCGGACGCGTTCGTGACGTGGCTGATCGAGGGCGGCCACCTGCCGAAACCGAAGCTGCGGCTGGTGGACCGCCTCCGGCGCCGCTGATCCACATTCGGCGGGCAGGGTGGACAACCCGGTCTGACCAGGCTTTTTGTCGGCCCTCTCCGGTAGACTGGAACCGGGACCGGCCCCCAGGGTGGGTGGGCGCTGCGTCAGGGCGTCCAGGTCGGTTTGTCGACTCCCGGCTTCCGCGTCCCGAACTCCCAGTACGGCTGCGCGCCCGGCAGGCCACCGGCCATCCGGACCCGCGTCAGGCGCCCGTAACCGCTGTCCGCCTCCTCCAGCAGGCCGCTGTAGTCGACGTCGGCCGGGACAACGTCTTCCTTGCGGCCCAGCGAATCCAGCCAGTGGCCCGTCCCCGCCAGCGACAGCCGGGCCCGCCAGGTGCCGCCGTCCGCCACCTGGCGTCGGAGCGCCGTCATCACCGCGGCCGCCGTGAGCCAGCCCGTCGCGTGGTCCAGTGCCTGGACCGGCAGCGGCGACGGCGGGTCGCCCCAGGCCAGGCCGCTCGACATCTGGACCAGGCTGTCGAACCCGCGCCGCCGGGCCCACGGGCCTTCCCAGCCGTACGCGCTCAGCTCCGCGATCACCAGGCCCGGCCGCAGCTCGGCCAGCTCCGACGGCCCGAAGCCGATGCGCTCCAACGCCCCCGGGCGGAACGACTGCACCAGCACGTCGGCCCGGCTGATCAGCTTCTTCAGCCGCGCGCGGCCGCCTTCGGTGTCGAGGGCGACGAACGCCGAGCGCTTGCCCTGGTTCGTGTCGCGCACCAGCGTCTCGATCCGCGGCAGGTGCGCCGCCCCGATGTGCAGGACGTCGGCGCCGTGCGCGGCCAGCACGCGACCGGCCACCGGGCCGGCCAGGACGTGCGTCAGCTCCAGGACCCTGATCCCGCCCAGCGGCCGGTCCGAGTAGAACAACGTCCGCTTCGGCGCGTCGGCGACCGGAGACAGGTCCACCAGCGGCAGCGAAGCCACCGCCGCACCCTGCGGATGCGCGGCCCACTGCTCGGGCGACCGCAGCTCGGCGGCCGCTCCTCCGGCCGAGACGACGGCGTGCTCCACCTCGCGCGCGCTCCGCCCGGCGACCGCCTTCTCCACGGCCTCGCGGGACCCGGGCACCCCCAGGCCCCAGCAGATCGCCGCTTCGTGCCGCGGGTAGTTCGCGTGCAGGCGGACCCAGCCGTCGGCCGTGCGGTAGTCGCCCGACAGCGGGGCCCAGCCGGACTCCGCGCCGACGCCGTCCACCCGCAGCAGCTGCTCGCTGCGGAACGCCGCCGCCGCGTGGCGGGTGTCCGCCGTGACCACACCCGGCTCGATGCCCCGGACCCGGAGCATCTCGCCCGCCGCCAGGGTGGCCGCCGCGATCGAGGCCGTGGCCGCCGCCGCCACCCGGTACGGGCCCGGCAGGACGTCTTCGGCTCCGGTCAGCTCGAACGGTCCCGGCCGGGACCGCGCGAGGGCGTCCCAGACGCCCTCCACGATGTCGCGCACTACGGGAGCGCCGCGACGAGCTCGGCGGGCGGCACGCGCGTGCCGGTGTAGAACGGGATCTCTTCGCGCACGTGCAGCCGCGCCTCGGTGCCGCGCAGGTGGCGCATGAGGTCGACGATCCGGTGCAGCTCGTCGGCTTCGAAGGCGAGGATCCACTCGTAGTCGCCGAGGGCGAACGACGCGACGGTGTTCGCGCGCACGTCCGGGTAGTCGCGGGCTTCCTTGCCGTGGTCGGCGAGCATCTTGCGGCGCTCGGCGTCCGGCAGCAGGTACCACTCGTAGGACCGCACGAACGGGTAGACGCAGATGTACTTGCGAGCCTCTTCGCCGGCCAGGAAGGCCGGGATGTGGCTCTTGTTGAACTCGGCGGGCCGGTGCAGCGCGGTCTGGCTCCAGACCGGCGTCGACGCGCGGCCCAGCGGCGTCCGCCGGAACCCGGCGTAGGCGGCCTGGACCTGCTCGATCTCCTCGGCGTGCCACCAGATCATGAAGTCGGCGTCGGCGCGCAGCGCGGACAGGTCGTAGACACCCCGGACGGTGACGCCCTTGGCCTCGAGGCCGTCGAGGTACTCGGCGGTCTCCCGGCCGGCGGTCCCGCGGTCCTCGCCCAGCCTGCCCGGCTCGATCCGGAAGACCGACCAGGTGGTGTAGCGGATGGTGTCGTTGAGCTCGTTGTAGTTGACCCGCGCCATGGGTCCATCCTGTCACCGCGGCGGCGGCGTCGCCGCCACGGGTCAGGTGAGAGCACTCACGCGGTCAGGTGGGCCGCGATCCGCTGTGCCGCGGCTTCCGCGGTGGCCACGCACGCCGGAAGCCCGACGCCGTGCAGGGTCGCCCCGGCGATCGCCAGGCCCGGGACCGCCGCGACGGCCTTCTCGATCCGCTCCACGCGCTCGAGGTGGCCGGCGCCGTACTGCGGCAGCCCGCCGCCCCACCGCGTCACCAGCGTCTCGACCGGCGCCGCCGTGACGCCGGTCAGCCGGGCGAGGTCGTCGCGGACCACGCGGACCAGCTCGACGTCGTCGGCCCGCAGCGCGCCCGGCTCGCCGAACCGGCCGACCGAGCCGCGGACGAGCACCGGGCCCGAGCCGAGGTGCGCCCACTTCCGCGAAGAGAACGTGAACGCCTTCGACGCGTACGGCACGCCCGAGGCGTCCCGCTCGCCGTGGCCGATCAGGATCCCCGACGCCTCGGGCAGCGCGGTGCCGGGCGGCAGCGCCAGGGCGACCACGGCCATCGACGCCAGCTCGACCTCGCCGAAGGCCGCCGAAGCCGCCGGGACGACGTCGGTCAGCAGGCGGCGGGCCGACGGCGCGGGCACCGCGAGCACCACCGCGTCGGCTTCGAAGGCGTTGTCGGCCGGGGCGTGCGCGGTCGGCGCCGCGCCGACGCGCAGCCGCCAGCCGGCGCCGTGCCGCCCGATCTCGCACACGGGCAGGCCGGTCCGCAGTTCGGCGCCGGACGCCGTGGTGAGCCGGTCGATCACCGTGCCGAGGCCACCCGGGACGGTGCCGAACACCGGCGCCGTCGACGGGTTCGCCGGCAGCTGGGCCGCGGCCGCCGCGGTCAGCGAGCCCGCCCCCGCCGCCAGCGCGGCGGCCAGTCCGGGCATGGTCGCGCGCAGGCCGAGGCCGTCGGCGCCGCCCGCGTAGACGCCGCCGAGCAGCGGGTCGACCAGCCGGTCCACCAGTTCGTCGCCGAAGCGCTCGCGCAGCAGCGGCCCCAGCGGCACGTCCCCGCCGGGCAGCCGCAGCTCGGGCAGCGACGGTTCGGCCTCGACGGCCTTCCGCCCTGCCTCGGAGAGCACCCCGGCCACGGACTCCGCCGACGCGGGCACGCCCATGACCGTGCCGGGCGGCAGCCCGGTGACGGCGCCGCCCGCGTGGATCTTCGCGCGGGCCTTCGTGGGGTGCATGACGTCGAGCCCGAGTTCGCGGACCAGCGCCAGCATCTCGGGGCGGCGGACGAGGAACGCCTCGGCGCCGACGTCGTAGGGCACCCCGGCGAGCTCGGCGGTGCGCAGCTTGCCGCCCGGCGTCGTCGTCTTCTCGAAGACCGTGATCCCGGCCTCGGGACCGAGCAGCCGGCGCAGCCGGTACGCCGCGGTCAGCCCGGAAACGCCGCCTCCGACGACCGCGACGCGCTTCACAGGTCGTGCACCAGCTCGACCACGCGGGTCAGCACGTCGGGGTCGACCCCCGGCAGCACGCCGTGGCCCAGGTTGAAGATGTGGCCGTCAGCCGCCTTGCCCTCGGCGACGATCCGCCGGACCTCGGTCTCGAGCACCGGCCAGGACGCGTGCAGCAGCGCCGGGTCGAGGTTGCCCTGCACGACGGCGTGGCCGCCCAGCCGCCGCACGGCCTCGTCCAGGGGGATCCGCCAGTCGACGCCGACGACGTCGGCGCCCGCGTCGCGCATCGCGGCCAGGAGCTCGCCGGTGCCGACGCCGAAGTGGATGCGCGGTACGCCGTACTCCGCGACACCCGCGAGCACCTTCGCCGAGTGCGGCAGGACGAACTCGCGGTAGTCCCGCTCGGACAGCGCCCCGGCCCAGGAGTCGAACAGCTGGACCGCGTCGACGCCGGCGTCGAGCTGCGCGCGCAGGAAGGTCAGTGCGACGTCGGCCAGCCGCCCGGCCAGGTCGTGCCACAGCGCCGGCTCGGAGTGCATCAGCGCCTTGGTGTGCTCGTGGTTGCGGCTCGGGCCGCCCTCGATGAGGTAGCTGGCCAGCGTGAACGGCGCACCCGCGAACCCGATCAGCGGCGTCTGGCCGAGCCGCTCGACCAGCAGCCGGACGCCGTCGGCGACCTTCGAGACCTGCTCCGGCTCGAGCTCCGGCAGCGCCTTCACGGCGGCGAGGTCGCGCACCGGCGCGGCGGCCACCGGGCCGGTGCCGGGCACGATGTCGATGTCGACGCCGGCGGCCTTGAGCGGGACCACGATGTCGCTGAAGAGGATCGCCGCGTCGACGCCGTGGCGGCGGACCGGCTGCAGCGTGATCTCGGCGAGCATCTCCGGGTCGAAACAGGCGTCGAGCATCGGGACGCCCTCGCGCAGCGCGCGGTACTCGGGCAGCGAGCGGCCGGCCTGGCGCATGAACCAGACGGGCGTGCGGGCCGGGCGTTCGCCGCGCGCGGCGGCCAGCAACGGGGCTTCGGGCAGCTCGCGGCGGGCGGCCGGGGCGGCCGGGCGCGGCAGGGGCGTGGTCGGAGACATCGCCGTCAATCGTGCCACGAGCCCGGGCAGGCCGTTCCCTCGGCGCGCCTGCGCCCGCAACCGGGCGTGCCCGCCCTAAAGTCGGTGGGTGACCGCGATGACGCCAGTGCCCGAACTCTTCCGCGAAGCAGTCGCGGCGCTGCAGTCCGTCCGGCCCCGCCGGGAGGTGCTGCTGGAGCCGATGCGCCCCCCGCAGCGGCTCGCGCCGTGGTCGTACGCGGTCAGCTGCGAAGTGGCCGGACCCGCCGATGTGCTCGCCTCGGGGCGGCTGGTCCTGCTGCACGACCCGGACGGCCAGGACGGCTGGGACGGCGTGCTGCGCCTCGTCTTGTACGTGCGCGCGGAGCTGGACCGGGAACTGGCGACCGACCCGTTCCTGCCGGCGGTCGGCTGGTCGTGGCTGACCGACGCCCTGGAGGTGTCCGGGGCGAGCTGGAAGGCCCTCGGCGGCACGGTGACCGAGACGTCGTCGGCCCGCTTCGGCGACATCTCCGGCCCCGCCCGGACCGACGACCTGGAACTGCGGGCGTCGTGGACGCCGTCGGACGCCGATCTGCTGCCGCACGGGCAGGCCTTCTGCCAGGTGATGGCGAGCGTCGTCGGCCTGCCGCCGGTCGGCGTGACCCTCTTCGGGCAGCGTCAAGGCTCCTGACCCGGGCCGTCCGGGCGATCTTCGGCAACGAATCGGTCACGGCCGGTCGACGCGGGCCCGCCCGGCGCCGCCCGCCTGTACGAATGTGAGCAAAATTCACATCCCCTGAACGCCGTTCACCCCGGCCGCGGGCCCTGAGTGGCCGCCTGACGGCCGAACGGGACCGGATGACCATGAAACAACCCCCGGCGCCCCGCCGGTCCCTGAGGCCGTTTCACGTCTCCTCGATCGTGACTCCGAGCGGTCACGCAACGCGACATGATCGCAACGCCGGCCGGGCGCCGCCGGCGGGCCGCGCCGGACACGCACGGTCACGGATCGCGGCCTCGGCAGGCAAGGGGGGCGCCACACGCGCGAGTCGATCAAGCCCCGGCCGAAGCCACATTCCGAGGCTTGGGGGAGCCCATCCGGCCCCTCGCCACTAGGCGCACCGGAAGCTGCACGGCTCATCTGCACGGCCATTTGGCCGCCGGTAACTCCTTAGCATCGTGTTCACTGGGCTATCCGTTAGCAACCGGCCGTGTACTAGCCCGATCGTGTTACTACGAACCCACTGAGTGACTGTTCGTTTGAGATAGATACCCATTCGATCCCCCCGCAACGGCCTCAGGACGGCTACAGTGCCTTCGACGACACCACTTTCGGTCTAAAGCTGGCGCGGCTGAACGGCCGAAGGTCCCGGTGCCGGTCGGGGGGCACGACCGACTCCAGGGAGGTAGTGACGTGGCTACCGTCGGCTTATCTCAGGCCGTCCGATCCACGCCAGCCGGTGCATTGCCGGCGAGCATGGTTCCGCACCCGCGGGAAGAGCTTTTTTCCGTGTTGGTGGTCGATGACCACCCGTGTTGGTGGTCGATGACCACCCGCTGTTGAGGGAGGCAATCGCAGCAAGACTCGCACAGATGGGTGCGGGTACCGTCCACGAAGCCGCCACGGTGGCCGAGGCGAGGGCGCGAGCACAGGCCACCGGGCCTTGTGACCTGGCGATCCTCGATCTCGGACTGCCGGACGGCAGCGGCATCGAGCTGGTCACGGAACTCCGTAGCCACGGCTGGCCGCGCGTGGTGGTCCTCGCATCCTCGGACGACCCGTACGCGGTCCGCTCGGCCTTCCAGGCCGGGGCCCAGGCGTACCTGCTGAAGTCCGCGTCGCCGGTCGTGGTGACCGACGGCGTGCGGCGTGTGCTCGAGGGCGGCGTCTACGCCGACCCGAGCGTGGCTCCGGTGCTGGCCACCGGAACCCGCGTCGCCGGCACCGACAACACCCCGCGCGAGCTGTCCGCTCGTGAGGTCGAGGTGCTGCAGCTGGTCGCCGACGGGCAGTCCAACAAGGAGATCGGCGAGGAGCTTTCGCTCTCCGCCCTCACCGTCAAGTCCCACCTGTCCCGGATCGGGCGCAAGCTCGGCACGGGCGACCGGGCCCAGATGGTGGCGCTGGCCATGCGAGCCGGCGTGATCCGCTGACGCAAGCAAACAGCCCTGCGGGGCGGGCAGACCAGGCGCGGTATGCCCGTCCCGTAGGGTCGTCAACCATGGGAAGTGCAGAGGCCGAGGACACCGGGATGGAGATCGACTCCACGGGCGGCCCTGTGCTGCTACGCGAACCCGCCGAGGGCACGCCCCCGGTGATCACCGAACCCGCCGCGCTGGCCGAGGCCTGCGCGAAGCTCGCCGCGGGCAGCGGCGCGGTCGCCGTCGACACCGAACGCGCGTCCGGCTACCGCTACTGGCCCAAGGCCTACCTCGTGCAGCTGCGCCGCGAGGGTTCCGGCACGGTGCTGATCGACCCGATCGCGCTGGCCGACGACCTCGCCCCGCTGCGCGAAGTCCTGAACAACCTGGAGTGGGTGCTGCACGCGGCCTCCCAGGACCTCCCCTGTCTCGCCGAGCTGGGCCTGCACCCGGCGGCGCTGTTCGACACCGAGCTGGCCGGACGGCTGGCGGGCTACGAACGCGTCGCGCTGGGCACGCTGGTCGAGCTGCTGCTGGGGTACACCCTCGAGAAGGGCCACAGCGCGGCCGACTGGTCGAAGCGGCCACTGCCGGTCGACTGGCTGAACTACGCCGCTCTCGACGTCGAGCTGCTCGTCCAGCTGCGCGAAAAGCTGGAAGCGGAGCTGGGCGCCCAGGGCAAGCTGGAGTGGGCGCGCCAGGAGTTCGAGAACGTGCGGACGGCCCCGCCGCCGCCCCCGCGCGCCGAGCCGTGGCGCCGGACGTCCGGCGTCCACAAGATCCGCAGTCCCCGCGGCCTCGCGGCGGTCCGCGAGCTGTGGCAGGCCCGCGACGAGCTGGCCCGCAAACGCGACCGCGCGCCGAGCCGCATCCTCCCGGACAGCGCGATCATCAACGCCGTGACGGCCGACCCGAAGACGGTCGAGGAGCTGCAGGCGCTGCCGGTGTTCAGCGGCCGCGTCCAGCGCAAGTACACGGCGAGCTGGCTGCGCCACCTGCAGGCGGCCCGCGCGCTGCCGGCCTCGGAGCTGCCGTCCCCGTCCCAGCCGACGGACGGCCCGCCCCCGGTGAACCGCTGGGCGGACAAGGACCCGGACGCGGCGGCCCGCTTGTCGGCGGCCCGCGCGGCCCTGACGGCGATCGCGGAGGACCGCCGGCTCCCGGTGGAGAACCTGCTGCTGCCGGATCTGGTCCGCCGCACCTGCTGGCGCCCGCCGGCCGAGACGGACGAGGACACGGTGGCGGAAGTCCTGCGCGCGGGCGGCGCCCGACCCTGGCAGGTCGAGCTGACCGCGGCGGCGCTGAGCAAGGCGTTGCAGACCACGGCTTCCTGACGGACCCGGGCACCGCCTTCCCGAACGGACAGATCCGGGACAGTTCACGGAACCGTCCGGTCCCGGTCATCGGCTGCCCCTAGGCTGCGCCGGAAACGCCGCGTCGCCCGAAGGTCTCCCGATGCCCGATTTCATGTCCGAGCAGCCCGCCGTGCAATGCTTTCTCAGCTTCACCCACGAAGATGACAGTTTCCTGAATTTCGTCACACCGCTCAAGAATTCGCTGGAAAAGTTCTGCGCGTCCGCGCACGGGCGCAAGATCGAAGTGTTCGTCGACCGCGAGAGCATCGGCTGGGGCGAGGACTGGCGGACGAAGATCCAGGACGGGCTGAACGCCGCGATGGTGTTCATCCCGGTCATTTCGATGAACTACTTCTACGAAAGCGGTGCCTGCCGGGAAGAGCTGAGCGCCTTCTACGCCAAGGCGAACGAACTCGGCCTCACCCAGCTGATCCTGCCGCTGCTCGTGCTGGGGCACGAGCTCGTCACCGGCCAGAGCGACGACGCCAACATCCGGATCATCGAGAAACTCCAATACGTCGACATCAAGGACGCGGTGCTGGCCGGGGCCGGCACGCCGGAATGGCGACGCACGATGGACGTGGTGGCGGACAAGCTGATCAAGGCGATCCGCTCGGCGGAGGCGGCGCTCGAGAAGTGCAAGAAGGGAGATCGGCTCGCCCCGGCGAAAGACGGCCCGGGACTGCAGGAATACAAGGAAAACCTGACGAAGATCGGCGAACTGCTGGAGCGGCAGTTCGACGCGATCAGCCACTCGCTGGACGAACTGGCGGAGGAAATGCGCCAGCTGACCGGCGACGTCGCCGGGCTGCGCCCCGAAGCGATCAAGGCGCGGGTGGTGCGCGCGGCCGACACGATCAAGCCGATGGCGGTCAACATCCAGCAGGTCGGCACCGCGTTCGAAACCACGGTCGCGGAAACCGATTCGACGATCCGCTCCTACATGCGCCTGATGGACTCGCACATGACGCCGGACCTGGTGGACCGCGCGCGCCGCGAATACGACGAATTCGTCGAAATGCTGGCCGGGCTGATGGACCTCGAAGCCAGGATCACGGAATTCCTGACGCAGATCCGCCCCCTGGAAGCCATCAACGCGCCCTTGCGCGCGGCGATCCGCCCGGTGCGAGTCGGCGCCCAGTCGATGCAGCTGGGCATGCGCACGATGCGCGAGCTGTCCCGGATCATCAGCAACCTGCTGGACGGCCGGGAGGGCCGCGTCCCGGAAGTCAGCCGTCCGCGGCCGCCCGGGCTTCGGTCAGTGCCGCGGCCGACTTGACCGTCCCCGCATGCTCCGGGCCCAGCACGGCCTCGTAGCCCTCCACCGCGAACTCGTACGCCGCCACCGCCTCCGCCCACTCACCGCGCCGGAAGTGGACGCGGGCCACCGTGGCCAGTGCGGTCAGCAGGTCCGGGTGCCCCGGCGGCAGCGGTGCCGCGGTGGGACCGCGCGCAACGTCTGCTCGGCTTCGTCGAACCTCGCCGGCTTCACCTGGGCGCGGGCGATGTCGACCGTGAACTCCGGGCCGCCCAGCGCCCGGAAGGCGTCGATCGCCTGGGCATACCGGCCCGCGTCGAACAGCGCCGTCGCGATCGCGTACCCGCAGTGCACCACCGCATCGTGGTCCGGTCCGCGCACGTACGCGTACGCCGCGCGGACCGACGAAAACAGCTCCCGTGCTTCGTCCACCCGGCCGGTCCGCGACCAGCGCGCAGCCACGCCTCCGCTCCCGGGCCGCGCAACTCCGCGAGCCGCTTCGCGATCCCGGCCCGCAGCTCGAGCGCTTTCAGGTCGTCCTGGCGGCGACGGCGGTGCAGCTTCGCGCTCAGCCAGGCGATTTCGCCGCGGAGCCGCTCGACGCTCACTCCGCGAGTCTGGCCAGCAACTCGTGTGCCTCGGCGCGCAGGGCATCCGACGGCTCGCCCGTGCCCAGCAGCCGGACCACGCCGTCGGCCCCCTCCCGCACATGCGCTTCGACGTCCAGGGAAGGGTCGTCGCGGCGGATCACCGCGATGCTCTCCACCAGCCCGAAGACCAGATCCGTCCGGATCCCGGCCGCCGCGGGTGGCACGCCCGCGGCCGCCACCAAGCGGCCGTAAGCCGCCTTCAGTTCGGCTCGCTCGGTGCGGAACCGGGCCAGGTTGGGCGAGCTGACCTCCGGGAGCAGGTACAACGCGCCGAGGTTGTGCCGGGCCCCGCCCAGCAGGCCGATGTCCGCGTACGCCAGCGCCCACAGCCGGACCGCGGCCGGGGCCTCGCCGGCCACGAGCCGGGCCGCCAGGGCCAGTGACGGGCGGACCGTCTCCGCCAGCAGCGCCGCGAGGATGTCTTCCTTCGCCGGGAAGTGGTAGTAGAGCGACGCCTGGCGCAGGCCGGCTCGTTCGGCGATCGCCCGGGTCGTGGTGGCCGCGTAGCCCGCCCCGGTGAACAGCTCGCCCGCCGCGTCGAGCACCGCTTGGCGCGCGTCCGGGCGGCTCGCCGCCGCTCCGCTCGCCCTCGGCCTGCCGACCCCCGACCCGTTGCCCACGGACGTGATCTTGCCAGGTCTCCGGCCCCGGCACGCGCACGGACGCGCGGTTACGCCCGGGTGTCGTCATTGACGCCGGGTCGATTCCCCCGTTAACGCACCCCTAACACGGCGGAGATCATCGCGTCGCCGCGGAAACCTAATTTCTGTCAAGCGACCGAAACAAGGAGCCCGCATGACGCCACCCGACGAACTCGCCGCCTTCGGCTACCGCCAGGAACTCCGCCGGTCGCTGGGCGGGTTCTCCGCCTTCGCCGCCGGCTTCTCCTTCGTCTCCATCCTCACCACCGTTTTCCAGCTCTTCGGGTTCGGCTACACCTTCGGCGGCCCGCTCTTCTTCTGGACCTGGCCGGTCGTCCTGGCCGGCCAGCTGCTGGTGGCCCTCAACTTCGCCGAGCTCGCGGCGCGCTACCCGCTGGCCGGCTCGGTGTACCAGTGGGCGAAACAGCTGACCCGGGGCTTTCTCGGCTGGCTCGCCGGCTGGATGATGCTGCTCGGCTGCGTCGTCGCCCTGGCCGCGGCCGCGATCGCGCTGCAGGTCGTGCTGCCGTCGGTGTGGGACGGCTTCCAGGTCGTCGGCGGCGACCCGTCGGTGACGTCGCCCTCCGGCGCGGCCAACGCCGTGCTGCTCGGCACCGTGCTGCTCGTCTTCACCACCGCCGTCAACGCCGGCGGGGTCCGGCTGATGGCGCGGATCAACGACGTCGGCGTCGCGGCCGAACTGCTCGGCGTCGTCGTCCTCATCACCGGGCTGGCCCTGTTCGCCGTCCGCGGTCCGCAGGTCGTGCTGCACGACGCGCCCGGCACCAGCGCCGGGATCGGCGGCGTGCTCGCGTCGGCGCTCATGGCGGCGTACGTCCTCTACGGCTTCGACACCGCCGCCTCGGTCGCGGAGGAGACGAAGGACGCGCGCCGGACGGCTCCGCGGGCGGTGCTGCGTGCCGTGCTCGTCTCCGGGATCGGCGGCCTCGCGGTGGTCGTCACCGCCCTGATGGCCGCACCGAGCCTCACCGACGGGCAGCTCGCCGGCCGGGGCCTGCCGTACGTGATCACCGCCGTCTTCGGCGACACGCTCGGCCGGGTCTTCCTCGCCGACGTCGCGGTCGCCGTCGTCGTCTGCACGCTCACCATCCAGACCGGGACGATCCGGCTGATCTACGCCATGGCCCGCGACGGCGCCCTGCCCGCGTCCGCCCGCCTCGCCGGGGTGAGCCCGCGCACCGGGACGCCGGTCGCGCCCGCGCTGCTGTCCGGTGCGCTGGCCATCGGGCTGCTGCTGCTCAACGTCGGCAACCCGACGCTGTTCAGCACGATCACCGGGACGTCGGTGGTCGTCGTCTACCTGGCGTACCTGCTGGTCACCGGCCCGCTGCTGGTCAACCGGCTGCGCGGGGACTTCCCGCCGGAGCCGGGCCGGTTCTCCCTCGGGCGCTGGGGTGTTGCGCTGAACGGCGCAGCGGTTCTGTACGGAATCGGCATGATCGTGAACATCGCCTGGCCGCGTGCGGAGATCTACGACCTCGCGGGTTCGGGCTCCCCCTGGATGCTCTTGTTCCCGATAGAGTTCGTCGGCGGCGCACTGGTGATCGGCTGGCTCTGCTGGCTGCGGCTGCGCCCCGCTCCCGCCCTCGAACCCGCGACCTGAGAGAGGACGACCATGAGCACCACCGCGACGACCCACGGAGCGCGCGACCACGCCCGCGCCCAGGCCGGCACCGTGGTCGACACGATGCCGTCGATCCCGGCGAGCACCTGGCCCGCTCCGCCGGCCGGCGTCGCCCCCGAGGCGCTGACCTGGGCCGAAACCGTGGCCGGCGGCGGGTACACGCACAAGGTGCTGGCCCGGGGCACGCGGCTGCGGCTGACCGACGTCGACGGCGACGCCTGCGCGCACCTGCTGCTGTTCAACGCCGAGGCGCCGTGGGAGCGGCTGAACGTCGCCGACACGGTCAAGGTGCAGTGGAACGCCTACCTCGGGCCGTCGGTGGCGCTGCTGTCGGACCAGGCGCGGGTGCTGGCCACGATCGTCGCGGACTCCAGCGGCCACCACGACGCACTGTGCGGGACGTCCACTGTGGACGGAAACGCGGAGCGGTACGGCGACGGCTCCCCGCAGGGCCCCTCCCCCGCCGGGACGGGCCTGTTCACCCTCGCCGCGGCGAAGAACGGCCTGGAGCCGCGGGACCTGCCGCCGAGCCTGTCGTTCTTCCAGGGCGTGCGGGTCCAGCCGGAGGGCGAGCTGGAATTCACCGGCTCCGCGGGCGCGGGCCAGGCCGTCGACCTCCGGATCGAGATCCCCTCGATCGTCCTGATCGCCAACGTCGCCCACCCCGTCGACCCGCGCCCGGACTACACCGTGTCCAACCTGGAAGTCCTCGCCTGGCGCGACCGGCCATCCACTCCGGACAGTCCGGAGTGGACGCACACGCCGGAGGCGCAGCGCGCGTTCGAGAACACCGCCGACTACCTGACCGCACGGGGGATCGCATGAGCACGGCCTACGAGTCCCAGCTGGAAGTGAGCGTCGACGTGCCCGCGCGGGCGCCGTATTCGACGGTGCTGCAGCAGGGCCAGGAGCTGGCGATCATCGACCTCGGCGGCAACCAGGCCGTCGACTTCCTCTGCTACGACGCGAACGACACGTCGAAGCGCTACAGCGCGGCCGCGACGATCGCCGCGCAGGGCAACATCTTCCTCACCACCGGCAGCGTCCTGCGCACCCAGGAAGGCGCTCCGCTGCTGACCGTCGTCGCCGACACCTGCGGCCGCCACGACACCATCGGCGGGGCGTGCAGCAAGGAGTCCAACAGCCTCCGCTACGGCCAGCACACCCGCCACCAGCACGCCTGCGTGGAGAACTTCCTCATCGAGGGCGCCAAGTGGGGCCTGGGCAAGCGCGACCTGGTCAGCAACGTCAACTGGTACATGAACGTGCCGGTCGAGGAAGACGGCACGCTCGGCATCGTCGACGGCATCTCCGCGCCGGGCCTCGAGGTCCGGCTGCGCGCGGAGACCGACGTGCTGGTGCTCGTCTCGAACTGCCCGCAGATCAACAACCCGTGCAACGGCTTCGACCCGACGCCGGTGCGGATGGTCGTCATCTCCCCGGGAGTCGGCGCGTGAGGCTGCTCGTCGCCAACCGCGGCGAGATCGCGGTCCGGATCTTGCGCAGCGCGAAGGAACTGGGCCTCGAAACCGTCGCGGTGTACTCCGACGCCGACCGCCTGGCCCCGCACGTGCGGCTCGCCGACCGGGCCGTGCGGCTCGGCCCGGCGCCCGCGGCGGAGAGCTACCTGCGGTCCGGCGCGATCATCGAGGCCGCTCTCGACACCAGTTGCGACGCCGTCCACCCCGGCTACGGCTTCCTGTCGGAGGACGCGGCGTTCGCGCGGGCCTGCGAGGACGTCGGGATCGCGTTCGCCGGGCCCGCCCCCGAGCACCTGGAGGTGTTCGGCAGCAAGCACACCGCCCGCGAGGCGGCGATCGCCGCGGGGGTGCCGCTGCTGGCCGGCACCGGTCTGCTGTCCGATGTGGACGAAGCACTCGCGCGTGCGGCGGAAATCGGCTACCCGGTGATGCTCAAGGCGACCGGCGGCGGGGGCGGGATCGGGATGCGCGCCTGCGCGTCGCCCGGCGAGCTGCGCGCCGCCTGGGACACCGTGCGCAGCGTCGCGGCCAAGAGCTTCGCCAGCTCCGGCGTCTTCCTCGAACGCCTGGTGACCCACGCGCGGCACGTCGAGGTCCAGGTGTTCGGCGACGGCTTCGGCGAGGTCATGGCCCTGGGCACGCGTGACTGCTCGCTGCAGCGGCGCAACCAGAAGGTCGTGGAGGAGTGCCCGGCGCCGGATCTGCCCGACGCCGTCCGCAAGCAGCTCGTCGGCTCGGCCGTCGCGCTGTGCTCGTCGGTGCGGTACCGCTCCGCGGGCACGGTCGAGTACGTCTACGACCCCGAACGCGGTGAAGCGGCGTTCCTCGAGGTCAACACCCGGTTGCAGGTCGAGCACCCGGTCACCGAGGCGGTCTACGGCGTCGACCTGGTCGCCTGGATGCTGCGGCTCGCCCAGGGCGACCGCGGGATGTTCCGCGCGGTCCCGGTCGCGCGCGGGCACGCCGTCGAAGCGCGCGTGTACGCCGAGGACCCGGGTGCCGGCCACCGGCCGAGCGCGGGCCTCGTCACCCGGGTCGCGCTGCCCACCGGCACCCGCGTCGACACGTGGGTCGAGCCGGGCACGACCGTCACCACGCACTACGACCCGTTGCTGGCCAAGGTGATCTGCACCGGCACCGACCGCGCCGAAGCGCTGGCGAACCTGCGGGAAGCGCTCGCCGCGACCCGCTTCGACGGCGTGCAGACCAACCTGGGACAGCTGCGGGCGGCGGCCGCCGACGCGGCCTTCGGCACCGCCACCCACGACACGTCCACCCTGGACGACGTCACGGACGCGGACCCGCGGATCGACGTCCTGCGCGGCGGGACGATGACGACCGTGCAGGACTGGCCGGGCCGGACCGGGTTCTGGGCCGTCGGCGTGCCGCCGAGCGGGCCGATGGACGACCGTTCGCTGCGGCTGGGCAACCTCGCGCTCGGCAACCCGGAAGGCGCGCCGGGCCTGGAGTGCACTGTGGACGGTGTCGCCCTGCGCTTCTCGCACACCACTGAGGTGTGCGTGACCGGGGCACCGGCGACCGTGCTGGTCGACGGCACCGAGGCTCCCCTGTGGACACCGGTCGAGGTCCCCGCGGGGGCGGCACTGGAGGTCCGGGCGTGCACGGCCGGGCTGCGCAGCTACGTCCTCGTGCGCGGCGGCGTCGACGTGCCGGAGTTCCTCGGCAGCGCGGCGACGTTCACACTGGGGAAGTTCGGCGGGCACGGCGGCCGCGCACTGGCCGCCGGGGACGTCCTGCGGCCCGGACCGGCTCCCGCGGACCCGGTCGTCGGGCCGGTTCCGGCCGCCGACCGGCCGGAGTTCGCTCCGCGGTGGACGATCGGCGCTCTGGAAGGCCCGCACGCGGCGCCGGAGTTCTTCACCCCGGAGGACGTCGACACGTTCTACGCCACGGACTGGCAGGTGCACTTCAACTCGGCGCGCACCGGCGTCCGGCTCGTCGGGCCGCGGCCGCGGTGGGCGCGGCCGGACGGCGGCGAGGCCGGCCTGCACCCGTCGAACATCCACGACACGCCGTACGCGATCGGTGCCGTCGACTACACCGGCGACCTGCCGATCCTGCTCGGCCCGGACGGCCCCAGCCTGGGCGGGTTCGTCTGCCCGGCCACGGTCGCGACCGGCGAGCGGTGGAAGCTCGGGCAGCTGCGACCGGGCGACACCGTGCGGTTCGTGCCGATCGGCACCGACCACGCGGCGGACCTGCGGACGCGGCCCGCGTCGGTGGTCGAGCCGAGCCGGGCCGCCCGCGACGACGGGGGCGTGCTCGCGCGACTGTCCTCATCGGATGACGAGCCGTCGGTCACCTACCGCCGCAGCGGCGACGACAACCTGCTCGTCGAGTACGGCGAGATGAAGCTCGACCTCGCCCTGCGGATGCGGGTGCACGCGCTGGCCGAGCGGCTGGCGGCCGAGGGCGTGCCGGGGATCGTGGACCTGACGCCGGGCATCCGGTCGCTGCAGGTGCACGTCGACCCGGACGCGCTGCCGGTCGGCAAGGCGCTCGGGCTGGTGCGCGAGCTGGAGCGCGACCTGCCGCCGACGCACGACCTGGTGGTGCCGAGCCGCCGCGTCCGGCTGCCGCTGTCGTGGGACGACCCGGCCACCCGCGAGGCGATCGAGCGGTACATGACCGGCGTCCGCGACGACGCGCCTTGGTGCCCGTGGAACATCGAGTTCATCCGCCGGGTGAACGGCCTGTCCAGTGTGGACGACGTGTACCGGACGGTGTTCGACGCCGAGTACCTGGTGCTCGGCCTCGGCGACGTCTACCTCGGCGCGCCGGTCGCCACGCCGCTGGACCCGCGCCACCGCCTGGTGACGACGAAGTACAACCCGGCCCGGACGTGGACGGCGGAAAACTCCGTCGGCATCGGCGGCGCCTACCTGTGCGTCTACGGCATGGAGGGCCCGGGCGGCTACCAGTTCGTCGGGCGCACGGTCCAGGTGTGGAACAGCTGGCACGGCGGGGCCCGGCCGTGGAACCTCCGGTTCTTCGACCGGATCTCCTGGTACCCCGTGTCGGCCGAGGAGCTGCTGGACCTGCGGGCGCGGAGCGCGTCCGGGCAGCTGGACCTCGACACCACCGAAGGCACCTTCGCGCTCGCCGACTACCAGAAGTTCCTCACGGACAACGCCGAGAGCATCGCCGGGTTCCGGGCGACGCAGGCGGCGGCGTTCGAGGCGGAGCGGCGGGCGTGGGCCGCCGCGGGCGAGTTCGACCCGAAGCCCGAGCCGGTCACCCGGCCGCCGGCGCGGGTCGAGGCGCCGCCGGGCGGGCACGTCGTGGAGGCGCCGTTCGCGGCGACCGTGTGGCGGGTCGACGTCACCGCGGGCGAACGCGTCGAGAACGCGCAGTCGCTGGTGACGCTGGAAGCGATGAAGACGGAGGCGCGGATCCCCGCGCCGGCGAACGGTGAGGTGGTCGACGTGCTCGTGTCCCCCGGTGACCAGGTGGCCCCCGGCACGCCCCTGGTGGTACTGGCGTGAGCGCGGTGGAACGGGTCCGGGCCGCGTACCGGCGGATCGAGCGGGTGGACCGGCCGGAGATCTGGATCGACCTCCGGCCGGAAGCCGACGTCGTGGCCGAGGCGGCGGCGCTGGAGGAACACGGGCTGCCGCTGTACGGGAAGCTCGTGGCGGTCAAGGGCAACATCGACGTGGCGGGCCTGCCGACGACGGCGGGCTGCCCCGACTACGCGTACAAGCCGGAGGCCGACGCGCCGGTGGTGGCGCGGCTGCGGGCGGCCGGAGCGCTGGTGCTCGGCACGACCAACCTGGACCAGTTCGCGACGGGCCTGGTCGGGACGCGCAGCCCCTATGGCGCGGTGCGGAACGCCGTGGACCCGGTCTACGTCTCCGGCGGATCCAGCTCGGGGTCGGCCGTGGCGGTCGCTCTCGGAATCGTGGACCTGGCTCTCGGCACCGACACCGCAGGCTCCGGCCGGGTGCCCGCGGCGTTCAACGGGATCGTCGGGCTCAAGCCGACTCCGGGCCTCCTGCCGACGGAGGGCGTGGTGCCCGCCTGCGCGAGCATCGACTGCGTGTCGCTGTTCGCGCGGACGGTCGAGGAAGCGGCGTTCGCGCTGACGTGCCTGGCCGAGCCCGCGCAGGTCCAGACGGGACGGTTCCGGCTCGGCGTCCCGTCCCCCGACCAGCTGGGCCCGCTGGCTCCCGGCTGGGCCGAGGCGTTCGAGACGACCGTCGCGGAGTACGCGGCGGCGGGCGCCGAAGTGACCACTGTGGACATCGCGGCGTTCCTGGAGGCGGCGCAGCTGTTGTACGGTGGCGCGTTCGTCGCCGAGCGGTACACCGCGGTCGGCGAGTTCATCGACGCCCACCCGGACACGGTCGACCCGGTCGTGCGCTCGATCATCGGCCCGGCCCGCGACATCCCCGCGCACCGGCTGTTCGCCGACCAGGCCACCCTGGCGGGCCTGCGCGCGGAAGCACTGGTGGCGCTGGCCGGCGTCGACGCGATCCTGCTCCCGACGACGACCGAGCACCCGACCCTCGCCGAAGTCGCGGCGGACCCGGTGGCGGTCAACGCCCGCCTGGGCCGGTTCACCAACGCGACCAACCTGTTCGGTCTCTCGGCGTTGGCGGTCCCGGCGGGCACGGTGGCCGGGCGGCCGTTCGGCGTGATGTTCCTCGGCGCCCCGCACGACGACCTGAAGCTGGCGGCGCTGGCCGGACTGCGCCGCGAGCGCATCCCGATCGTGGTGGTCGGCGCCCACCTGCGCGGCCAGCCGCTGAACCACGAGCTCACCTCCCGCGGCGGCCGGTTCGTGTCCGCGGTCTCGACGGCGGCTTCGTACCGGCTGTACGCGCTGGACACGGCGCCACCGAAGCCGGGCCTGGTGCGGGTCGCGTCCGGAGGTGTGTCCGTGGCGGCCGAGGTCTGGGAGCTGCCGGCGAAGGGCTTCGGCGAGTTCGTCGCCGGAATCCCCGCTCCCCTGGCGATCGGCAAGCTGGAACTGGCCGACGGCAGGCGGGTACCGGGCTTCCTCTGCGAGCCGGAGGCGACGGAGGGAGCGGAGGACATCTCGGCGAAGGGCGGCTGGCTGGCGCACCTCGGCGCCGGGTAAACCGGTTGCGCGGCGGGGTGACACTGAGGTGGTGAACACCCTGCCCTGCGGCCATCCCGGCCGCGCCGGCAGCTTGCGCCTCTGTCCGCACCTGGCTGTCGAAGAACCGCCCCCGTCCACCCGCCACCTGACCGGCGTGGGCACTCGCTACGACCTCGTCTGTGCCGAGTGCACCCCGGCCGCGCTGGTCGACGTCTGCGAAGCGTGCGCCGATCGGGCCGACCAGCAGAGCTTCCCCTCGGGCTGGCACGGCGAACCCGAAGTCCTGGTGCGGGACCGGGACCTCGGCGGTGCCTGGTCCACCCGCGCCTGCCCGGTCCGCCCGCTGAACGACGACTGCCTGGCACCCATGCCCGGCCACTGGCTCGCCCTCACCGCAGAAGGCTTCGTCCGGATCACCGACGACGACCAATGGCTCGTCGGCCCGGTCGAGCTGCCCGAAGAAACCTACGAAGACATCCGCGACATCCCGGACCGCCCGCGCCGCGGCCTGCACACCTCGCGCGACGGACGCTTCGCCGCGGTCGTCTCCGACTACGGCCAGTTCGCCACCGTCGTCGACCTCGACGACTGGCTCACCGTCCTCGACCTCGACCGGGACTGGATGGACAACGAACTCACCCGGTACCCGCTGGCCTTCCTCGGCGACGGCGAGACAGCCAAGGTCGTCGCGGCCACCGACTGGAACCGGCTCGACGTGTTCGCCCTGCCCGGCGGAGAGCTACTGACCGACCGGGAAACCGCGGCACCGCAGAAGGACGAGCCGGAACCCGAGCACTACCTCGACTACTTCCAGGGCGCGCTCCACCCGAGCCCGTCCGAGCGGTGGCTCGTCACCGACGGCTGGGCCTGGCACCCCGTCGGCATCCCGCTGGCCGTCGACCTCGCCGCCTGGCTGGACGGCGACCGGCACGCGGCCGAACACGCGCGCCACCTCGCCGACCGCGACGACACCTGGGACACCCCGATCGCCTGGCTGGACGACAACACCGTGGCCCTGCAGGACACCGACGGCGTCGAGCTCTACGACGCCGGGACCGGACGCCGCACCGGGATGTTCGCCGGGCCCGCCGGGCGCATGTGGGGCCACGGCGGCTTGCTCTACGTGGCCGCCGAAGCCGGGCTCGAGGTCTGGGACCCGGCCGAGGGGGTCCGCGTCGGGTTCCTCGAAGGCTTCACGCCGATCGCCCACCGCGAGGGCACCTTCGCCGAACTCCGTAACGATCAGCTGAGAACTTGGACAACTCCGCGGTAACGCCCCTCACGGGTGGGCACCTCCAGGCCGATTCACCTGACTGACCCCCGGAGGCGGCCATGACCACGGCGACCAGATCCCCGCAGAACACCCTCGTCCACTCGTACCTGTTCCTCCGGCGCGCCATCGGGCTCATCGGCCTGGCCCTGCCGGTGGTCCTCATCCTCGGCAAGCAGCTCGTCCAGGGCGGCGACGTCGCCGGCTCGCTCAGCAGCTACTACTACACCGACCTGCGGGACGTCCTGGTCGGCTCGATGTGCGCGGCCGGGGTGTTCCTGCTCGCCTACTACGGCCACGACTACGTCGACAACGTCGCCAGCACCGTCGCCGGGCTCGGCGCGATCGGGCTCGCGCTGTTCCCCACCACCCCCGACCACGACGTGACGGCGTGGGACCGGACCACCGGCGTGCTGCATCTCGCCTTCGCGGCCGTGTTCTTCCTCTCCCTCGCCTACTTCTGCCTGCGGTTGTTCCCCCACGACGGCGAACAGCCCGAGAGGTTCGGCGCGCTCTACCGCGTCTGCGGGGGCGTGATCCTCGCCTGCCTGGTGCTCATCGCGTTCTCGAAATACCTCGGGCTCACGCCGGAGCTGCACCCGGCGCTGTGGCTGGAGGCCGTCGCCGTGGAGGCGTTCGGCGTCGCCTGGCTCGTGAAAGGACGGACGCTGGAGCCCAAGAGTGTGCCGTAGCCCACTCGACCGGGCCACACCACTGGTTACCGGTGGGTAACAAGGGCTATCGTGCGGACAGTGACAACCGGGGCTCCGCCCCGGACCGGGGGCTCCGCCACCCGGACCCCCGAAGAACAGCTGTCTACTTCATGGAGCATTCGTGGCCGCACCAGCAACGCCGCTCGCGCCGACCGCGCGAGGCGTGCGCACCGTCGCCTTCGTCGAGGGGGTCCGCACCCCCTTCGGCAAGGCCGGCGACAAGGGCATGTACGCCGGGACCCGGGCCGACGACCTCGTCGTCAACGCCATCCGCGAACTGCTGCGGCGGCACCCCGAACTGCCGCCCGAGCGCGTCGACGAGGTGGCCATCGCCGCCACCACCCAGACCGGCGACCAGGGCCTGACCATCGGCCGCACCGCCGCGCTGCTGGCCGGGCTGCCCAAGTCGGTGCCCGGCTTCGCCATCGACCGCATGTGCGCCGGCGCCATGACGGCCGTCACCACCGCCGCGTCCGGCATCGGCTTCGGCGCCTACGACATCGCCATCGCCGGCGGCGTCGAGCACATGGGCCGGCACCCGATGGGCGAAGGCGTCGACCCGAACCCGCGGATCATCGCCGACAAGCTCGTCGACCCGACCGCCCTGGTCATGGGCCAGACCGCCGAGAACCTGCACGACCGGTTCCCCGCGATCACCAAGCAGCGCACCGACGCCTACGCCGCGCGCAGCCAGGAGCGCTACGCCGAAGCCGTCAAGACCGGCAAGATCGGGCCCGAGCTGGTCCCGGTCGCCACCCGGTCGAAGGAACTCGGCTGGGGCCTGGCCACCGAAGACGAGCCGCCGCGGCCGGGCACCACCGTCGAGCAGCTGGCGAACCTCAAGACGCCGTTCCGCCCGTTCGGCCGGGTCACCGCGGGCAACGCCGCGGGCCTCAACGACGGCGCGACCGCGTCGATCCTGGCCGACGAAGAGACCGCCCGCGAGCTGGGCCTGCCGGTCGCGATGCGGCTGGTCGGCTACTCCTTCGCCGGTGTCGAGCCGGAGGTCATGGGCATCGGCCCGGTGCCGGCCACCGAGAAGCTGTTCAAGCGCACCGGCCTGACCATCGACGACATCGGCCTGTTCGAGATCAACGAGGCCTTCGCCGTGCAGGTGCTGGCCTTCCTCGACCACTTCGGCATCGACGACGAAGACCCGCGCGTCAACCAGTGGGGCGGCGCGATCGCCTGCGGCCACCCGCTGGCCTCGTCCGGCGTCCGGCTCATGACGCAGCTGGCCCGCCAGTTCGCCGAGCGGCCCGACGTGCGCTACGGCATGACCACGATGTGCATCGGTATCGGCATGGGCGGCACCGTGATCTGGGAGAACCCGGCCTACAACGGTCTCCAGGGGGCGAAGTAATGACTTTCACCGCTGAAGCAGCGAAGGCCGCGTTCCCGGACGAGGTCGTCACAGTGGCCAAGACCCGCCTGATCAAGGTGCCCGGCCTGGCCAAGCAGGTCGCGCTGATCACGCTCGACAACGGCCACGACCACACCCGGCCGAACACCTTCGGCCCCCAGGGCCTGGTGTCCCTGAACGCCGCGCTGGACGAGGCGTTCGCCGCCGAGCCGGCCGCGATCGCCGTCACCGGGAAGCCGTTCATCTTCGCCGTCGGCGCCGATCTGTCCGGTGTCGAGGCCGTCAGCGACCCGGAGCTGGCGCGCGAAATCGCCCAGACCGGGCACGACGTGTTCCGCCGCCTCACCGAGTCCGAGATCCCGACGTTCGGCTTCGTGAACGGCGCGGTCATGGGCGGCGGCCTGGAACTGGCGCTGTCCTGCCACTACCGGACGCTGTCGGAGAACACCGCGGCCATCGCGTTCCCCGAGGTCTTCCTCGGCCTGTTCCCGGGCTGGGGCGGCACGCAGCTGCTGCCGAACCTGATCGGCGCGGACGCCGCCGTCACGGTGATCATCGAGAACGCACTGGCGCAGAACAAGATGCTCAACGTCAAACAGGCGGCCGAGCTCGGCATCGTCGACGCGGTCTTCGGGTCCGCCGACTACCTCGAGCAGTCGCTGCTGTGGCTGGCGCGCGTGGTCAACGGCGAAATCAAGCCGGCGCGCCGCGAGATCGACCGCGGGGCGGCGTGGGACGCGGCCATCGCCCGCGCGAAGTCCATTGTGGACGGGCGCACGCACGGCGCGTCCCCGGGCGCGACCAAGGCCGTCGAGCTGCTGGAGCTGGCCCGCGAGAACGACCTCGACCGCGGCTACGCGGCCGAGACCGACGGCCTCGCCGAGCTGCTCATGTCCGACGTCCTGCGCGCCGGGCTGTACTCGTTCAACCTGGTCAACAAGCGCGCCAAGCGCCCGGCCGGCGCGCCGGACAAGTCACTGGCCCGCAAGGTGAACAAGGTCGGCATCGTCGGCGCCGGCCTGATGGCCAGCCAGCTCGCGCTGCTGTTCGTGCGCCGCCTGAAGGTGCCGGTCGTGCTCACCGACGTCGACCAGGAACGCGTCGACAAGGGCGTCGGGTACGTCCACGCCGAGATCGACAAGCTGCTGGGCAAGAAGCGCCTCTCCCCGGACGCCGCGAACCGGCTCAAGGCCCTGGTGACCGGCTCGCTCGACAAGGCCGCGTTCGCCGACGCCGACTTCGTCATCGAAGCCGTCTTCGAGGAGCTGGGCGTCAAGCAGCAGGTGTTCGCCGAGCTGGAGCAGCACGTCAAGCCCGAGGCGATCCTGGCGACGAACACCTCGTCGCTGTCGATCACCGCGATGGCGTCGAAGCTGCAGCACCCCGAGCGCGTGGTCGGCTTCCACTTCTTCAACCCGGTCGCTGTGCTGCCCCTGCTGGAGATCGTCCGCGGCGAGCAGACCGACGACGCTTCGCTGGCGACGGCCTTCTCGGTCGGCAAGCAGCTGAAGAAGTCCAGCGTGCTGGTGAAGGACGCTTCGGCGTTCGTCGTCAACCGGCTGCTGCTGCGCTTCCTCGGCGAGGTGCTGGTCACCGTCGACGAGGGCACGCCGTTCGACGTCGCGGACAAGGCCCTCGAGCCGCTGGGCCTGCCGATGACGCCGCTGACGCTGATGCAGCTCGTCGGCCCGGCCATCGCGCTGCACGTCGGCGAGACGCTGCACGAGGCCTTCCCGGACCGGTTCACCGTGTCCGAGAACCTCGCCAAGTTCGTCAAGGCGGGCAAGAAGGGCGTCTGGATCTGGGACGCCCAGGGCAACGCCTCGGTCGACCCGGAGGTCGCCGAGCTGTGGACGCAGGGCGACCGGCCGTCCACCTCGGAGCAGGTGCGCGAGCGGGCGCTGTCGGCCATCGCCGAGGAGATCCGGATCATGCTCGACGAGGGCGTGGTCGCCGAGGCGCAGGACATCGACCTGTGCCTCATCCTCGGCGCGGGCTGGCCGTTCTGGAACGGCGGCATCACGCCGTACCTGGACCGCTCCGGCGTGTCCGAGCGCGTGAACGGCAAGCCGTTCCTCGCCCCGGGCGTGGCTTCGGTCCCGGCGGCGTAGCTAGTACTCGCCCTCTCTCGGGCACTTCGGCGGCGGCGCGGTGAGGTTCAGCTGCGCCGCCGTCGTGTCGGAGTCGATCACCGTGACGCGTTCGGCGGTCCGGTAGCGGGCGTGCAGCTGGAACGCCCACGCCTTCAGGTCGGTGCCCGGGACGGCGAGCAGCGACACCGACGGCGGGTCCACGAACACCCGCCGGGCCTTCGGGTCGTCGCGGAGCACCGGCACCGCGGCCCGCATGTCCTCTTCGGACGCAAACGTCACCACGACCGCCGCGCACAGCGTGTGCCCGGCCAGCGGGGCCGGGTTCGTGTCCACCGGCAGCTCGGGCGGCCGGACGAGCGCGGCGATGAAGAACGCGAGCCCCACCCCGGCGGCCAGTGCCAGCGCGATCACCGGCAGCAGCATCCGGGCCAGGGGTTTCTCCGCCACACCGAAGATCACAGCACACGTTGGCCGCCGGGACACCGCCCGTTCACCCCGGCGGCTTAGCGTCCCGCCGTGACCACCGATCGACGCCGCTTCCTCAAGGGTGCCGGACTCGCGGCCGCCGCCGCGGGCGTGCCCCTCGCGGCTCCCACCGCCGCCTCCGCTTCCGCGTTCGCCGATTCCGACCTCGACCTGGGCCGGCTGTGCGGCCGCTACCAGTGGCTGGTCGGCGACCACCACACGCACAGCCAGTACTCCTACGACGCGATGTACCGGATCGACGACATCGCGCGCGGCGGGCGGGCGCACGGCGCCGACTGGATCGTCTTCACCGACCACGGCCACGCCGAGCACGAGAAGGTGTCGGTCGAGCCCACCGAAGCCGACTTCCTCGCCGCCCGGCGGAAGTACCCGGACCTGCTGCTGTGGCACGGCATGGAGTGGAACGTCCCGGGCGCGGAGCACGCCACCGTGTTCTTCCAGGCCGGAGCGGACCAGGCGGCGAAGCTGCGCGAGTTCGAGCGGGCCTTCGACTGGCGGCTGACGAACTCGGAGGCGTCGAGCCCGGCGAACGAGGCCCTCGCGCTCCGGGCGCTGCGCTGGCTCGCCGACGAAGAACGGGCGCGGCGGATCCACGCGCCGGTCGTGCTCGTCAACCACCCGCTGCGCAACGGCCGCGTCGCCCCGCACGAGCTGCGGGCCTACCGCGACGCCGCGCCGGGCATCGTCATCGGCATGGAGGGCGCGCCCGGCGCGCAGGCGGACGGCTTCCCGAAGCCGCTCGGCAACGGCGGCGCGCGGGGCGGCTACGTCAACAACCCCGGCGCGAACTCGTGGCCGGGCTACCCGGCCGAGGCGTACCGGACGCACGGCGGCTGGGACTGGGCGACGGCGAAGGTCGGCGGGCTGTGGGACTCGCTGCTCGCCGAGGGCAAGCCGTGGTGGATCACCACGAACTCCGACTCGCACTACAACCGCGGCGACACGCTGGTGCGCCCGGACGTGCCGGGCGACTGGTACGACACGCACGGCAAGTTCCCCGACCCCCTCGACTCCGGCACGCCGCAGCTGCTCGCGCCGTACGCCGACTTCTACCCCGGCGAGTTCAGCCGCACCTACGTCGGCGTCACGCGGCGAAGCCTCGAAGGCGTCCTCGACGGCCTGCGGGCCGGGCGGATCTGGCTGACACACGGCGGCCTGGTCTCCGAGCTCGAGGTCGGCGCGTACGGCGGCGGTTCCGCGGCGACGCTGGGCGGGCGCCTGCGGGTGCGGCGCGGGTCGGACGTCACGGTCGTCGTGCGGGCGCGGCTGGCGTCGCGGCCGAACGGCGGCGGCTCGGTGCCACGGCTCGCCCGGCTGGACGTCGTCGCGGGCCCGGTCACCGGCCCGGCCGCCGACCGCGACACGATGACCGCGCCGGGCACGCGCGTCGCCGAGTCGTTCGAGCCGCGCTGGGCGCCGGGGCGGCAGGTCGTGTTCCGGCACACCTTCCGGAACGTCCGGGACCCGTTCTACCTGCGGGTGCGCGGGTCGAACGGCGACGGGGAGCCGACGCCGGACGTCGTCGGCCAGGCGAACCCGTTCGAGGACTTGTGGTTGTACGCGAACCCGATTTTCGTGGACCTGCGCTGAACGAATAGTCCCGGCTGCTGCTCGTGATCAGGGAGACGACACGCGTGATCAGAGGGTCGACACGGCGAATCGAGCGAGCTCCGGCGTGTCGTCCCGCCACTCACGTGAGTTGACCCGTCAATCACGTGAGTTGACCCTTCGATCACGGGTCAGCGGACGGGGAGGTGGACCGTGACGCCGAGGCCGCCGCCCACGATGGGCTCGGCCGTCACCGTTCCGCCGTGCGCGGCCACCGCCGCGCGGACGATCGACAGGCCCAGGCCCGCGCCGTGGCGGGCCGTGCGGGCCACCCCGGCCCGGCGGAACGGCTCGAACAGCTCCGGCACCGCCGCCGGGTCGACCAGGCCGCCCGAGGAGCGGACCCGCAGCATCGACCACCGTGGCCCCGGCTGGGTCACCACCTCCAGCCAGCCGCCGTCGACGTTGTGGCGGACCGCGTTCTCCAGCAGGTTCCCCGCGATCCGCTCCAGCAGCGCCGGGTCGCCGAACGCGGACGCCGGCGGCGTCGTGAACGACGCCCGGATGCCGCGGTGCTCGGCTTCGCGGTGCACCGCGCGCCACGCCCGGTCGACGACCACCGCCAGGTCCACCGGCTCGTGCACCCCGAGGCCGGCGCCGTCGGTGCGGGCCAGCAGCAGCAGGGAATTGACCAGCTGCCCGGCACGCTCGGTCGCGTCGCGGACCACGCCGGCCATCCGGCGCAGCTCGGCTTCGTCGGCGGCGTCGTCGGCGAGGGTGACGTCGAGTTCCGTGCGGATCACCGACAACGGCGTCCGCAGCTCGTGACTCGCGTTCGCGACGAAGTGGCGTTGCGCGTCGAACGCGGCCTGGAGCCGGTCGAGCATGTCGTCGAACGTGCTCGCCAGCTCGGCCAGCTCGTCGCGGGAGCGGATCTCGCCGATCCGCTCCCCCAGCGACTCGACCGACAGCCGCCGCGCGGTTCCGGTGATCTCGCGCAGCGGCAGCAGCACGCGGGAGGTGAACGTCCAGGCGAGGATCGCCGCGGCCGCCACCACCAGCAGGAACGCCAGCGAGCCGAACAGCAGCATCCGGTCGCGGGCGTGCACGCGCAGGTGCTCGGCGAGCGTCGAGGCGTCGACCTCGACGCCGTCGACGACGACCACGCTGCCCGGCGGCATCCGCGGGACGGCGTCGAGCGAGTCCCGCACCAGCGTCCAGGCCAGCCAGAGCAGCAGCAGGCTGACCGCGGCGACCAGCACGGTCGCCAGCAGGGTGATCCGGGCGCGGAGGGTGCGGGTGCCCGGCAGGTTCACGCGCGCTGCGGTGTGCCGGGCTCCGGCACCCGGTACCCGGAGCCGACGACGGTCTCGATGATCCCCGGCTCGCCGAGCTTCTTGCGCAGCGTCATGACGGTGACCCGGACGGTCGTGGTGAAGGGGTCGGCGTTCTCGTCCCAGACGCGCTCGAGCAGCTCCTCGCTGCTGACGACGGATCCGGCGGCCTGCAGCAGCACCTCGAGGACGCCGAACTCCTTGCGCGTCAGCTCGACCGGCCCGCTCGCGCGGCGGACGGTCCGCTTCGCCGGGTCGAGCTCGACGTCGCCGGCGGTGAGCAGCGGCGGCGCGGCCGGCGTGGCCCGGCGGCCCAGCGCCCGCACCCGCGCGACCAGCTCGGGGAAGGCGAACGGCTTGGCGAGGTAGTCGTCGGCGCCGAGCGAAAGCCCGTCGACGCGGTCGGACACCGAGCTGCTCGCGGTGAGCATCAGCACCCGGGTCAGCTCCCCGGAGGCGACGATCTCCCGGCACAGCTCGTCCCCGGACATCCCGGGCAGGTCCCGGTCCAGCAGCACGACGTCGTACCGGGTGACGGCGGCCTTCTCGTGCCCGTCGTCCCCGGTGAGCGCGACGTCCACCGCCATCCCCTCACGGCGCAGCCCGCGGGCGATCGCGTCGGCCAGGGGTTCTTCGTCCTCGACTACCAAAACTCGCACGAACCCACAATCCCATATTTTCCTGAGAGGGCCCTTTAAGGACCGGGCGTCACCCAGCGCAGCGCGAACCACAGCCGCATCCGGGTCTCCGGATCCGCCAGATCCACGCCCAGCACCCGTTCCACCTGGGCGATCCGGTGCCGGACGCTGTTGCGGTGCACGCCCAGCTCCGCCGCCGTCGGTTCCCAGCCGCCGTGGTGGGCCAGCCACGTCCGCAACGTCGGCACCAGGTGCCGATCCTGGGAGCGGTCCAGCGCGGCCAACGGCGCCAGGGCCTTCTCCGCGAACTCGCGGGAGGCGCCCGGGTCCAGCAGCGCGTCGAAGTCGAGCGGCTCGCGGCCCGCCACGACCGGACGGCCCAGCGCGCGGGCCCGTGCCAGCAGCAGCTCGGCCTCCGCCACGGAATCGGCCAGCCGCCCGGCGGGCACCGGCGAACCGACGGCCGCCAGCCAGCCGTGCTCGCGCAGGTCCGCCAGCACCGCCGGCGCCGGGCCGGCCCCGGCGACGGCGGTGAACCGCGGACCGGCGCCGACCTCGACCAGCGGCGTGTCCAGCCGGGCCCGCAGCCAGTCCGGGCGCCGGGCCACCTCGTCCGGGCCACGCCGGTACGCCGCCCCGGCGACCAGCCGGACGGCCTCCGACCCCAGCAGGGACCGGGCCAGCTCGCCGGGGGACGTCCGGCCGAGCAGCAGGCCGGTGGCCGCCGCGCCCAGCTCGGCCGCGTCCGAGCCCGCGCGGCCGACCAGGCCGAGCAGGGCCGCGCCGACGGCGAGGATCGTCCGCTCGGCGCCGTCGAGCCGCCGGGACCGGCCGACGACCACCAGGTGCGACGCCGTGGCCTGCGGGTACACCGGCTGGACGACGACGAACCCGCCGCCGGCCTCGGTGGTCGCGCTCCGGATGCCGCTGCCCGCCCGCACGGTCGCCATCAGCTCCCGCACCTGCGGCGGCAGCGGCACGGGCGCGTCGTGCGCCGAGGCCAGCACGTCCCCGGCGCCGACCAGGGCGACCCACGACCGCAGCACCGCCGCCAGCGACGACGTCAGCTCGCCGAGGCCGCCACCGGCCGCCCGCGTCAGGGTCTCGCGCGCCGCCGTGATCCGCCGCTGGTCCCGCTGCCCGGCCTCGGTCAGCGCGACCGAGACCGCCCGGTTGACCGCCAGGAACGGCGTCCTCGGCGGCACCACCAGCAGCGGCAGCCCGCGCCGCGCGCAGGCCCGGCGCAGGGACTCCGGCAGGGTTTCGTGCACCGCCGGGGTAAGGCCGAAGCCGAGCGCCGTCACGCCGGCGTCGCGCAACCCGCGCACGTACCGGTCGATCCGCTCCGGCAGGTTCACGCCCGCGGTGAGGATCAGCTCGCCGCCCAGCAGGTAGGGCGCCGGGTCCTGCAGCTCGCTCACGTGGGCCCAGCGCACGGGCAGGTCCAGCGCGCCCGGCCGCAGCGTCTCGGGGACGACGTCGAGGGCGAGCTCCCGGTTGCCGACCACGTCCCGTAACGGGACATTCACCTCTGTGGGCACCGCATCCGGGTTCGTGGCCATTTCGTCCTCACCGATGTCGATTCGGAGACGAATCATCCCATGCCACCGGGGTGGCGGCCGACCCTACGGTGACCCGAAACCGACGTGAGGAGGACACCGTGACCGGCGACTACGCGGTGATCGCGCTGTACATCGCGGGCATGCTCGGGGTCGGCTGGTACGGCCTGAAGCTCGCGAAGACGAAGTCCGACTACCTGGTGGCCGGACGGCGGCTGGGCTGGTTCATGTACTCCGGCACGATGTCGGCCGTCGTCCTCGGCGGCGCGTCGACCGTCGGCGGCGTGAAGCTCGGCTACACCTACGGCATCTCCGGCATGTGGCTGGTGGTCAGCATCGGCGTCGGCATCCTGGTGCTGCACGCGCTGTTCGCGCGGCGGCTGGTGCGGCTGAAGGTCTACACCGTCGGCGAGATGCTCGACCTGCGCTACGGCGGCCGCACCAGCGCGGTGTCCGGCGTCGTCATGTGGGGCTACACCCTGATGCTCACGGTGACCTCCACGCTGGCGTTCGCGACCATCTTCAAGGTGCTGTTCGACCTGCCGAGCTGGGCCGGCATCGCGATCGGCGGCTCGATCGTGGTGCTCTACTCGGTGCTCGGCGGCATGTGGTCGATCACGCTCACCGACATCGCCCAGTTCGTCATCAAGACCATCGGCATCCTGGCCATCCTGCTGCCGGTCGCGATCACCTCCGCCGGCGGCTTCTCCGGCATGAGCGCCAAGCTCGACGCGAGCTTCTTCAGCTTCACCTCGATCGGCACCGACACGATCATCACCTACTTCGTGATCTACACCTTCGGCCTGCTGATCGGCCAGGACATCTGGCAGCGCGTCTTCACCGCCCGCACGCCCGCCATCGCGACCTCCGGCGGCCTCACCTCCGGGGTCTACTGCCTGGTCTACGGCCTGGCCGGGGCGTTGATCGGCACCGCCGCCCACACGCTCTACCCGGACATCGCCAGCGCGCAGGACGCCTTCGCGACGATCGTCGAACGGCTGCTGCCGACCGGGGTCCGCGGCCTGGTGCTGGCCGCCGCGCTCTCGGCGATGATGTCGACGGCCAGCGGCGCGCTGATCGCCTGCTCCACCACGACGACGTCGGACCTGCTGACCAAGCTGGGCCTGAAGAAGGGCGGTGAGGTCGGCCGCAACCGGATCGCCACGTTCCTGCTCGGCCTGCTGGCCATCGGCATCGCGATGGTGGTCGACGACGTCGTCGACGCGCTCACCATCGCCTACGACATCCTGGTCGGCGGCCTGCTGGTGGCGATCGTCGGCGCGCTGTTCTGGAAGCGCGGCACCCGCCAGGGCGCGTACGCCTCGATGGTGGCCGGCACGCTCTCGGTGATCGCCTTCATGATCATCGACGGCGTCGACGCCAACACCCCGATCTACTGGGGCCTCGGCGCGAGCCTGGTCGTCTACCTGGCGGTCAGCTTCGCCACGCCCCGCACCCCCGAAACCGTTCTGTCCGTCTGGACCCGCCGCCTCGCCGGCGAAGACGCGCCACTTTCACGTGAAAGTGATCCGGAGGGGGAACCTCCGTGGCACTTTCACGTGAAAGTGGCGCCTTTCGAGAAGCAGGAGCCCACCAGTGCCTAACATCGGACCCCTCGACTCGTCGCGCATCCCCCGGTTCGCCGGCTTCGCGACCTTCGCGCGGCTGCCACGGATCGACCAGGTCGAGCGCGCCGACGTCGCCGTCGTCGGGGTGCCCTTCGACTCCGGCGTGTCCTACCGGCCCGGCGCGCGCTTCGGCCCGGCGGCCGTCCGCGAGGCGAGCCGGCTGCTGCGGCCGTACCACCCGGAGCTGGACGTCTCGCCGTTCGCCGAAAAGCAGGTCGTCGACGCCGGTGACATCGCCGTCAACCCGTTCGCCATCGGCGAGGCGATCGAGACGCTGCAGCAGGAAGCCGACGCGCTGCAGGCGACCGGCACGCGGCTGGTGACCGTCGGCGGCGACCACACCATTGCGCTGCCGCTGCTGCGCGCGGCGGCCAGGCAGCACGGCCCCGTCGCCCTGCTGCACTTCGACGCCCACCTCGACACCTGGGACACCTACTTCGGTGAGCCCTACACCCACGGCACCCCGTTCCGGCGGGCGTCGGAGGAAGGCCTCCTCGACACGAGCGCGCTGTCGCACGTCGGCACCCGCGGGCCGCTGTACGGCAAGCGCGACCTCGAAGAGGACCGGCGGCTCGGCTTCGGCATCGTCACCTCCGGCGACGTCATGCGCCGCGGCGTCGCCGAGACCGTCGACGCGTTGCGGCAGCGCATCGGCGACCGGCCGCTGTACGTCTCGGTCGACATCGACGTGCTCGACCCGGCCCACGCCCCCGGCACCGGCACGCCCGAGGCGGGCGGGCTGACCAGCCGCGAGCTGCTGGAGATCCTGCGCGGGCTGCGCGACCTCAACCTGGTCGGCGCGGACGTCGTCGAGCTCGCCCCGGCCTACGACCACGCCGAAATCACCGCCATCGCGGCCTCCCACGTCGCCTACGACCTGGTGAGCCTGCTGGCCCTCGGGAAGAGCGCATGACCCGCATCGGCGGTGACGTCGTGGTCGAGACCCTGCGGGCGCTGGGCGCCGACACGGTGTTCGGCCTGCCGGGCCAGCACGCGCTGGGCCTGTTCGAGGCGCTGCGGCGGGCCGGCGACCTGCGCGTGATCAGCGGGCGCGTCGAGAACAACCTGGCCTTCGCCGCCGACGGGTACGCCCGGGCCCGGCTCGCCGCGGACCCGGACGGGCCGGTGCCGGTGACGCCGCTGATCGTCTCGACCGGCCCGGGCGCGCTGCTGACACTGGCTTCGCTGCAGGAATCCCGCGCGGCTTCAGTGCCGGTGCTGGGCATCTCCAGCCAGGTCCCGGTCGCCGGGCTGGGCGGCGGACGGCACGGCTACCTGCACGAACTGCCCGACCAGCAGGCCAGCTTCCGGGACGTGGTGAAGTCGGTGCACGTCGTCCGCCGGGCGAGCCAGCTCCCGACAGCGCTGCGGGAGGCGTGGACGTCGGCCGCGACCGCGCCCTACGGCCCGGTGTGGGTGGAAATCCCCCAGGACGTGCTGCTCGGGCCGGCCGGGATCCCGCCGATCACGGCGGTGTCAGCGGCTCCTCCCGCGCTGGAACCGTTGCCGGAGCTGGTCACCGCGGTGGCCGAGCTGCTCGCGGCGGCGGCGAACCCGGTGATCCTCGCCGGCGGCGGCGCGCTGCGATCGGGCGCGCACGCCGAACTGCTGGCGCTGGCCGAGGCGGTGCGTGCGCCGGTGGTGTCGACCTTCGGCGGCAAGGGCGTGTTCCCCTGGGACCACGAGCTGTCCGGGCGGTCGTGGCTGGAGGACTGGCACACCACGGAGTTCCTCGCCGCCGCCGACGTGCTGCTCGTGCTCGGCTCCGGCCTCGGCGAACTGTCCAGCAACTACCGCGGGTTCGCGCCGCGCGGCCGCGTGATCCAGGTCGAGGCCGATCTGGGGAAGCTGGAGTCGAACTACCCGGGCCTGGGCATCCACGCCGACGTCCGGCTGACGCTGCAGGCGTTGCTGGAGTGGGTGCCGATGCGGGCGTCCGACGGCCGGGCCGAAACGGCGGTCGCGGGGTTGCTCTCGCGGGTGGAGTCCCGGTTGGCCGGGCAGGACCTCGCCGTCGAGCGGAAGCTGATCGACGACATCCGGGCGGCGCTGCCCGACGGCACGCAGACGTTCTGGGACATGACGATCGCGGCGTACTGGGCCTGGTCGGCGTGGAACCCCGAGGGGGCGCCGATCCACACCGCCCAAGGCGCGGGCGGCCTGGGCTACGGGCTGCCGGGCGCGCTCGGCGGCGCGGTCACCGGACGTCCCACGCTCGCCGTGTCCGGGGACGGCGGCGCGATGTACGGCGTCGCCGAGCTGGCCACCGCGGTGCAGCACGGCCTCGACGTCACCTGGCTGATCATCGACGACGGCGGCTACGGCGTCCTGCGCGAGTACCTCACCGACGCCTTCGGCCACACGACGGCGACCGAGCTGGCCCGGCCCGACTTCGTGGCGCTGGCCCGGTCGTTCGGGGTCGCGGCCCGCTTGTCCTCTCCGGACACCGTGGGCACGGACCTGGCCGAAGCGCTGCGCACGCCGGGGCCCTCCGTCGTCGTCCTCCCCGCGCTGCTGAAGCTGTTCGCGCCGACCCACCTGGAGCAGGCATGACCCGCACGCTCGACCTGACCGACCCGGCCACCGGCGAAGTGTTCGGCACGAGCCCGGTGGCCGGGCCGTCCGAGGTGGCCGCCGCACTCGAAACGGCCGCGCAAGCGTTTGCGATCTGGCGACGCAGCACCCCCGCCCAGCGGCAGCTGGCCCTGCTGAAGATCGCCGACACGCTCGAGACCCGGGCGGCCGAGTTCGCCGGCCTGGAGGTGCGCGAGACCGGCAAGATCCGGTCGGTGGTGCTGGCCGAGGAGATCCCGGAGTGCGTGAGCGCGCTGCGCTTCTTCGCCGGCGCCGCACGGCACCTGGAGGGCACCGCGGCCGCGGAGTACGCGCCCGGCCACACGTCGGTGATCCGCCGTGAGCCGGTGGGCGTCTGCGCGCAGATCGCCCCGTGGAACTACCCGCTGATGATGGCGGTCTGGAAGATCGCTCCGGCCCTGGCGGCGGGCAACACGGTGGTGCTGAAGCCGGCCGAGACCACCCCGTCGACGGCCGTGCTGCTGGCCGAGGTGGCCGCGCAGTTCCTGCCGCCGGGGACGTTCACCGTGCTGACCGGCGACCGCGACACGGGCCGCGCACTGGTGCGCCACCCGATCACGGCCCTGGTCTCGATCACCGGCTCCACCCGCGCGGGCATCGACGTCGCCACCGCGGCGGCCGCCGACCTCAAGCGCACCCACCTGGAACTGGGCGGCAACGCACCGCTGCTGGTCTTCCCGGACGCCGACCTGGCGACGGCGGTCGAGGGCATCGTGGGCGCGGCGTTCTACAACGCGGGCCAGGACTGCACGGCGGGCAGCCGGGTACTGGTCCACGAGTCGATCCACGACGACTTCGTGGCTTCTCTGACGAAGGCCGCTTCGGCGCAGACGCCGGGCGTCGACTTCGGGCCGTTGAACAGCGCGGCGCAGCTCTCACGCGTCGAGGGGCTGATCTCGCGGCTGCCGTCGCACGCGCGGATCGAGACCGGCGGCACGCGGTTCGGCTCACGGGGTTTCTTCTTCTCCCCCACGGTGATCTCGGGGGTGCGCCAGGACGACGAAATCGTCCAGGAGGAGATCTTCGCCCCCGTGATCACGACCCAGTCCTTTTCGGACGAAGCGTCGGGCATCGCGCTGGCCAACGGCGTGCCGTACGGGCTGGCGTCCTCGGTGTGGACGAAGGACCTCGGCGTCGCCGCGCGCGTGTCGGCCGAGCTGGACTTCGGCTGCGTGTGGGTCAACACGCACGGCCCGCTGGTCGCCGAGATGCCGCACGGCGGCTTCGGCCACTCCGGCCACGGCAAGGATCTCTCGGCGTACTCCTTCGCCGAGTACACCCGCGTCAAGCACGTGATGACGAGGTTCGCATGAGCGCCCGGAGCACGCCGCTGCCGACGGCCGACGCAGCGCTCGCCGGAGGTCTTCGCCTCGGCTCAGCTCACGGCGACCGGCACTTTCCCCGCGGCGGCCTGAGACCCCGTGACCACTCACGGCGAACGAACGGCTGGTGGATGAGCAGCAGCTTCGGGGTGTTTATCGGCTTGGACGTCGGTCGATCGTGGCCGGTTGATCGACCACGACCAGCAGCGGACCACGCCCGGCGAGCTTGTCGAACAGGGCCTTCAACTTGGGTTCGGTGTTGGGCAGGTGCCCAGGTGCGCGACGGCGTCGTCGCGCGCCCCGCGGTCGAGGAGCAGACCGGCCAGGTGCAGCCGGAGCGGAACGTCCTCGGGGGCCGCGGTGACCGCGGCGCGCAAGCTGTCGAGCAGGGGATCGGGGTTCACCCCGCCGAGGCTACCGACGCCCTTCGCCGTGCGTAGCCGGTTCGGGCGGCTGTTTCCCGGCGGTGATCGAACCGTCCGCGATCAGCTGCGGTTCGCGTCCTTGCGCGCCGGCTCCTCCGAGCCCAGCCGCCCCGACGCCCACTCCGTCACCCGGCGGGCGACGTCCTGCGCCGTCAGGCCGATCCGGCCCAGCACCTCGTCGCGGCTGCCGTGGTCGTGGAACGACTGCGGCACGGCCAGGTCCCGCAACGGGACGTCGCACTCGGCGTCCCGGAACAGGGCGGCCAAAGCCGACCCGAACCCACCGTGCCGTCCGCTGTCCTCCACGGTCACCACGAGCTTGTGCTGCGAAGCCAGCGCGACGAGCTCCGCCGGCACCGGCAGCACCCAGCGCGGGTCCACCACCGTCACGCCGATGCCCTGGTCGGCCAGCCGGTCCGCGGCCGCCAGCCCGAGGGTCGCGAACGCGCCGACCGTCACCAGGAGCACGTCCGCGCCTTCGGCCGGGCGGCGCAGCACGTCGACGGTGCCGATCCGCTCGACCGCGGTCACGTCCGTGCCGACCTTGCCCTTCGAGAACCGCAGCGCCGTCGGCCCGTCGGCCACGTCGACGGCCTCGTTCAGCTCTTCGCGCAGCGTGGCCGGGTCACGCGGCGCCGCCACCCGCATGCCCGGGACCATGCCGAGCAGCGAGAGGTCCCACATGCCGTGGTGGCTCGGCCCGTCCGGCCCGGTGATGCCGGCCCGGTCGAGCACCAGCGTCACCGGCAGGCGGTGCAGCGCCACGTCCATCAGCACCTGGTCGAACGCGCGGTTGAGGAACGTCGAGTAGATCGCCACGACCGGGTGCAGCCCGCCCATCGCGAGCCCCGCGGCCGAGGTGACCGCGTGCTGTTCGGCGATGCCGACGTCGTACCAGCGGTCCGGGAACGACTCGGCGAACTTGTCCAGCCCGGTCGAGCGCAGCATCGCCGCGGTGATCGCGACGACGTCCTCGCGCTCGGCGCCGATCTTCGCCAGCTCGTCGCCGAACACGCCGGTCCAGCTCGGGCCCTTCACCGGCGGCAGGCCGGTCTCCGGGTCGATCGGGTCGGTCTGGTGCATCTGGTCGTGCTGGTTGTTGACCGCCGGCGCGTAGCCGTGGCCCTTCTCGGTGACGACGTGCACGATCACCGCGCCGCCGAAGGAGCGCGCGCTGTGCAGGGCCTTCTCCAGCGCCACCTGGTCGTGGCCGTCGACCGGGCCGAGGTACTTCAGGCCAAGGTCGGAGAACATCGCCTGCGGGCTGAGCGCGTCCTTCAGGCCGGCCTTCGCGGCGTGCAGCGCGGCGTAGATCGGCTTGCCGACGACCGGGGTGTGCTTGAGGATCTCGCGGCCGCCGTCGAGGAGCCGCTCGTAGCCGGGCTGCAGGCGCAGCGCCGCGAGGTGGTCGGCCAGGCCGCCGATGGTGGGCGAGTACGAGCGGCCGTTGTCGTTGATCACGATGACGACCGGGCGCTCCTTGTGCGCGGCGATGTTGTTGAGCGCCTCCCAGCACATGCCGCCGGTGAGCGCGCCGTCGCCGACGACGGCGATCGCGTGCCGCCCGCCGCCGGCCAGCTCGAACGCCTTCGCCAGGCCGTCCACATAGGACAAGCCGGACGACGCGTGGCTGCTCTCCACCCAGTCGTGCTCGCTCTCCGCACGCGACGGGTAGCCGGTGACCCCGCCGGTCTGGCGCAGCAGGTCGAACCCGGCCGCCCGGCCGGTGACGAGCTTGTGCACGTACGCCTGGTGACCGACGTCCCACACGATCGCGTCGCGCGGCGAGTCGAACACGCGGTGCAGGGCCAGGGTCAGCTCGACGACGCCGAGGTTCGGCCCCAGGTGGCCGCCCGCCCGGCGGACCTTGTCGACGAGGAAGTCCCGGATCTCGGCGGCCAGTTCGCCGAGGTCCTCGACACTCATGCGCTTCAGGTCCGCCGGTCCGCTCACGGACTCCAGCATCGTCACTCGTCTCCACCTCACTCGCTCGGTTCCGGCCAGTCTACGGAGACCCGCCAGAGCGGGGCCGCAGGCCGCGTCCGGCGTCACAACCGGAGCGCGACCGCCGGTCAGCACCCGGGGTGAACCTCGTCTCCCCGCGTCGCTGTGGCGGTCACACCGCGTGGCCACGAGAATGGAAGGCATGGCGGATTTCTTCATCGGCGGCGAATGGGTGGACGCGGTGGACGGCGCCCGGCGGGAGATCCGCTGCCCGGCCGACGGCTCCCTGGTCGCGACGGTCGCCGAGGGCACCGCCAAGGACACCGAGGCCGCCATCGCGGCGGCGCGCCGGGCGTTCGACACCGGCCCGTGGCCGGGTACGCCCGCCCACGTGCGCGGCGACCTGCTGCTGCGGGCGGCGGAGCTGCTGGACCGCGACGCGGAGGCGTTCGCCCGCGCCGAGTCGCTCGACACCGGCAAACGCCTGGTCGAGAGCCGGTACGACATGGCCGACATCGCGGCCTGCCTGCGCTACTTCGGCAAGCTCGCGGCGCAGGACGCGGGGCGCGTCGTCGACACCGGCAACCCGGACGCGTTCAGCCGGATCGTGCACGAGCCGGTCGGCGTCTGCGCGCTGATTACGCCGTGGAACTACCCGCTGCTGCAGACCGTGTGGAAGATCGCGCCGGCGCTGGCCGCGGGCAACACGTTCGTGCTCAAGCCCAGCGAGCTGACCCCGCACACCGCGATCCTGTTCCTGAAGCTGCTCACCGAAGCCGGCCTGCCGCCGGGCGTGGGCAACCTGGTGCTCGGCGCGGGCGCCGAGGTGGGGGCGCCGCTGGCGGCGCACCCGGACGTCGACCTCGTGTCGTTCACCGGCGGCCTGGCGACCGGGAGGACCATCGCCGCCGCGGCGGCCGCCACGGTCAAGAAGGTGGCGCTGGAGCTGGGCGGGAAGAACCCGAACGTGGTATTCGCCGACGCCGACTTCGAGACGGCGGTCGACTACGCGCTGACGGCGGTGTTCCTGCACTCCGGCCAGGTGTGCTCGGCGGGCGCGCGGCTGATCGTGCAGCGGGAGTGGCACGACGAGTTCGTCGCCGAGCTGGTGCGCCGCGCCGAGCGGATCCGCCTGGGCGGCCCGTTCGACCCGCGGGCGGAAACCGGCCCGCTGATCTCGGCGGCGCACCGGGCGAAGGTGGAGGCGTACGTGGCGGCGGCGCTGGCCGAAGGCGCGGTGCTGCGCACGGGCGGCCGCCGTCCGGACGACGCGGCACTGGCCGACGGCTTCTACTACCTGCCGACCATCCTCGACCAGGTGAAACAGGGTTCGTCGGCGGTGGTCGACGAGTCGTTCGGCCCGGTGCTGACGGTCGAGACGTTCACCGACGAGGACGACGCGGTCCGCATCGCCAACGACACCTGCTACGGCCTGGCCGGCGCGGTGTTCACGCAGGACGCGGGCCGGGCCCAGCGCGTGGCGGGGCGGCTGCGCCACGGAACGGTGTGGATCAACGACTTCCACCCGTACCTGCCCCAGGCCGAGTGGGGCGGCTACAAGCAGTCCGGATCCGGCCGCGAGCTGGGCCCGACGGGGCTGGCGGAGTACACCGAGGTCAAGCACATCTACCAGAACCTGCGGCCGTCGCCCCAGCGCTGGTTTTCGGGCTGAACGCCTTGCGCTGCCTCCTGGGGCCGGTGGTGACGCTGCCGGGAGCAGCCCGCCTCCGGCCGGCGGCGCGGCGGGTGGCGCCAGGGGGCGCCGGGCACGCTGAGGCCAGCGACGGCAACCCGCGCGGCTGAGGAGCGCACCGCCGAGCGTCGGCAAACTGAACGCCATCTCGCCACCCGGTTCCGCCGTACCGGCCGAGCGGCAGGCATCCCTCAGCCGCCAGCGGCCAGCCGCGCAGGCTGAGCCGCCACTTCGCCGCCCGGATCCGCCAGCAGAGCCACCGCCGCCGTGGCAGGAGAGGCGGCGGTGCCGAAACCCGCGGCCTACCGGCGTGCCGAAGCGCCCGGCGAACTCACCCCACGCCGCCGGTCAACCGAAGCAACGCCCCACCCGTCTTACCCGTTCACCGCCTTCCGCCCCAGGAACGCCGCCAGCCTGTCCGCCGGCGTCGCGTCCGGTCGTGGCTCGACCTCCGGGCCGAACGGTCCGCCCGGCCGGCGAGGGGCCGCGCCGAAGCGGGACTGCCACTGCCGCAGCGCCCGCTCCGCCAGGTCCGGCAGGAAATCCGTCGGCCGGCCCGTCGCGTCGGCGATGTCCCAGCCGTGGGCGAGGTACTCGTTCACCCTCATGTGCACCAGGAACACCCCCGGTACCTCGCCGAGCGGCGTCGTCACCTGGCGGGTGAACAGGCCGGGCTCGGCCAGCACCGCCCGAGCCGCCGTCACCGACTCGGCGAACGCTTCCGCCGGCGAGGCACCCAGGTAGTCGCCGTCCGGGGCCGGTGGGGCCGTGCCCGCCCAGAACGCCACCTTCGCGTTGCCGTGCGCCAGGTGGTTCACCACGGCGCGCACGTCCCAGTCCGCGCACGCCGTCGGGAGGGCCCACTGGTCCGCGCGGACCGCCGTGACCAGGCCGGTCACCGTCGAAGCCGCCCGGTCGAAGTCGTCGAGTCCGGTCATGGGCCCAGTGTGCCGACCACCACCGACAATTCCGGCGAGGCGGGGAAGACGGGTCAGGAGAGCAGCGCCACGCACTCCACGTGGTGGGTCATCGGGAACGCGTCGAACGCCCGCAGGTCGGTCAGCGAATACCCGTGGGCGGCGAAGGTCGCCACATCGCGCGCCAGCGCCGCCGGGTCGCAGGCGACGTACACGATCCGGTCCGGGGCGCCCGCCACGATCGACTCCACGACCGCCTTGCCCGCGCCCTTGCGGGGCGGGTCCAGCACCACCACGTCGACCGGCTTGTCCGCCGACGCCAGCGCGTGCTCCACCCGCCCGGCGCGCCACGAGACCTGCGGCAGGTCCGCGAGGTTGCGCTCGCCGTCCGCGACCGCGCGCCGCCCCGACTCGACCGCCAGGACGCGGCCCGCGGTGCCGACCTGGGCCGCCAGCACCGAGGCGAACAGCCCGACCCCGGCGTACAGGTCCCAGGCGGACCCACCCGCCGGTGCCTCCGCCCACTCCCCCACGACCGCCGCCAGCGTCGACGCCGCCGCCGGGTGGACCTGCCAGAAACCGTGGGCGTCGAGGCGCCAGTCGCGGCCCGCCGCGTGCTGGACCGCGACGCCGCCGGTCAGCTGCCGCGCCCGGACCTTGCCGCGCACCGTCGACAGTTCCCGGACGTGCACGCTGCCGTCGCCGTCCTGGGTGACCTCCAGCTCGCTGCCCGGCCGCCAGCGCCGCGCCAGGACGTCGTCGAGCTCGCCGGGGACGGCGATCGGGCAGTCGTCCAGGGCCACCACGCGGTGGCTGTGGTGGGCGCGCAGCCCGGCGCGGCCGTCACGCCCCGCGACCAGCCGGACGCGGCTGCGCCAGTCCAGCGGCCCGCCGTCGAGGGCCTCCACCACGACGTCCCGCTCGATCCCGGCCAGCCGCCGCAGCTGCTCGGCCACCACCGCGGCCTTGAGGGAGCGCTGGTAGTCCGGTTCGGCGTGCTGCCAGTCGCAGCCGCCGCAGCCGCCGGGCACGGCCAGCGGGCACGGCGGCGGGACCCGGTGCGGCGACGGGACGAGCACCTCGACGGCGTCGCCGCGGCAGAACGAGCCGCCGTTGTCCTCGGTGATCTCGACGCGGACCTGCTCGCCCGGCAGCGCGTGCCGGACGAACACGACCCGTCCCTCCGCACGCGCGACGCAGTGGCCGCCGTGGGCGACCGCGCCGACCTCGACCTCGAGGACGCGGCCCAGCCAGCCGGTCATTCGGCGGGCTCCTTGGGCTTCGGGGCGACGGGCGCCTTCGCGTCGGGCGAGAACCCGCGGCGGACGTCCCCGGCCGCCGGCCACTCGTTCCGGACGCGGGCGGCCGCCTTCGCCGACGACTCCAGCTGCCACGGCACGCTCGCCACGATCACGCCGGACTGGAACAGCAGGCGGCCCTTGAGCCGCAGGGCGCTCTGGTTGTGCAGCACCTGCTCCCACCAATGACCGACGACGTACTCCGGGATGAACACGGTGACCACGTTGCGCGGATTGTCACCGCGCACGCGCTTCACGTAGTCGAGCACCGGTTTCGTGATTTCGCGGTACGGCGACTCGACGACCTTCAGCGGCACCTTGAAGTTGTGCGCGTCCCACTCCTGGGTCAGGCGCCGCGTGTCCGCATCGTCCACATTGACCGTCACGGCTTCGAGGACGTCCGGGCGCATCGCCTTGGCGTAGGCCAGCGCCCGCAGTGTCGGACGGTGCAGTTTGGACACCAGGACGATGGCGTGGTTGCGCGAGGGCAGCACGGTCGGGGTGTCGCCGAGGTCCTTCAGCTCGTCGGCCACCCGGTCGTAGTGCCGCCGGATCGCCGTCATCAGCACGTAGATCGCCACCATGGCGGCGATCGCGATCCACGCGCCGAGCAGGAACTTGGTGATGAGCACGATCACCAGCACGGTCGCGGTCATGGTCAGGCCGATGGCGTTCACCGTCTGCGAGCGCCGCATCCGGCGCCGCACGCCCGGGTCGGTTTCCCTGGCCAGCAACCGGTTCCAGTGCCGGATCATGCCGGCCTGGCTCACCGTGAACGACACGAACACGCCCACGATGTAGAGCTGGATGAGCCGGGTGACCTCGGCGTCGAAGGCGATGATGAGGACCAGCGCGAAGGCGGCCAGGAAGATGATGCCGTTGGAGAACGCCAGCCGGTCGCCGCGGGTGTGCAGCTGCCGCGGCAGGTAGCGGTCCTGCGCCAGGATCGAGCCGAGCACCGGGAAGCCGTTGAACGCGGTGTTCGCGGCCAGCAGCAGGATGATGCCGGTGGAGAACGAGATGTAGTAGAACGCCGGCGGGAAGTCGGCGAACACCGCGTGCGCGATCTGCGCGACGATCGTCTTCTGCTCGTAGCCCGCGGGCGCGCCGGCCAGCTGCGTCGCCGGGTCTTCGGCGAACTTGACGTCGGTGACCGTGGCCAGCGTGATGATGCCGACCAGCATGGTGACCGCGAGCACACCCATCATGAGCAGCGTGGTCGCCGCGTTCTTCGACTTCGGCTTCTGGAACGCCGGGACGCCGTTGCTGATCGCCTCGACGCCGGTCAGCGCCGCCGCGCCGGAGGAGAACGCCCGCAGCACCAGGAACGCGTACGCCACGCCGGCGAAGGTGCCCTCCGCGTTCAGGGTGAAGCCGGCGCTTTCGGCCTTCATCTCGGTGCCGGTGGCCGCCTGCACCAGGCCCCAGACCACCATGATCAGGATGCCCACGATGAACCCGTAGGTCGGGATCGCGAAGGCCTTGCCGGACTCGCGGATGCCGCGCAGGTTCAGCGAAGTCAGCACGACCACGATGACGATCGACGCGAGCACCTTGTGCTGCGCCACCCACGGGATCGCCGAGCCGATGTTGGCCACACCGGACGAAGTGGACACCGCGACGGTGAGCACGTAGTCGACCAGCAGTGCGCTGGCCACGGTGAGGCCGAACTTGCCGCCCAGGTTGGTGTTGGCGACCTCGTAGTCGCCGCCGCCGCTCGGGTAGGCGTGCACGTTCTGCCGGTAGGAGGCGACGACGACGAGCATGACGACGGCGACCGCGATACCGATCCAGGGCGCCAGCGCGTACGCGGACAGGCCCGCCACGCTCAGCGTCAGGAAGATTTCTTCGGGCGCGTACGCCACGCTCGAGAGCGCGTCGGAGGCGAAGATCGGCAGCGCGATGCGCTTGGGCAGCAGCGTGTGGGACAGCCGGTCACTGCGGAACGGACGTCCGAGGACCAGGCGTTTCAGCACGGTCGGGAACTTCGACACCACGGAAGCCTAACCGGAGGCAGGCACGGTAGGTTCGGCGCTGGCATGTCGGGGTAGGTACGGACGGGTGAACCGCCGAGGAGGAGGCAGGGCGTGCACGTGGTGATCATGGGATGCGGCCGGGTCGGCGCGTCCCTGGCCGCTGCGCTGGAGCGGCTCGGCCACGAGGTGGCCGTCATCGACAAGAACCAGCAGGCGTTCCGCCGGCTCGGCAGCGACTTCCACGGCCAGCAGGTCGTCGGCGTCGGCTTCGACCGCCGGGTGCTGGTCGAGGCCGGTATCGAGCGGGCCGGCGCGTTCGCGGCGGTGTCCAGCGGCGACAACTCGAACATCATTTCGGCGCGGGTCGCGCGCGAGAACTTCGGCATCGAGCACGTCGTCGCGCGGATCTACGACCACAAGCGTGCGGCCGTGTACGAGCGGCTGGGCATCCCGACGGTCGCGACCGTGCCGTGGACCACCGACCGGTTCCTGCGCAGCCTGCTGCCGGACGGCGTGGCGTCGGCGTGGCGGGACCCGTCGGGCAACGTCGCGCTGCTGCAGCTGCCGCTGCACGAGGGCTGGGTCGGGCACTCGGTGCAGTCGCTGCAGGAGGCGACCGGCGCCCGGGTGGCGTTCATCATGCGCTTCGGTACCGCCGTGCTGCCCGACACCAAGACGGTGCTGCAGGCCGACGACGTCGTGTGGGTGGCCGCGCGGTCCGGCACCGTCACCGACGTGACCAGTGTGGCCCACCGCGAACCGGAGGACGAGGCATGAGGGTCGCGATTGCCGGGGCCGGGGCGGTCGGCCGCTCCATCGCCGCCGAGCTGATCGACGGCAGGCACCAGGTGATGCTGATCGAGCGCGAGGCCGACCAGTTCGAGCCGCACGCGGTCGAGCAGGCCGACTGGGTGCTCGGCGACGCGTGCGAGGTGTCGATCCTGGAGGAGTCCGGGATCGAGCAGTGCGACGTCGTCATCGCCGCGACGGGCGACGACAAGGCGAACCTGGTGGTCTCCTTGCTGGCCAAGACGGAGTTCGCGGTGCGGCGCGTGGTGGCCCGGGTGAACAACCCGGCCAACGAGTGGCTGTTCACCGACGCCTGGGGCGTCGACGTCGCGGTCTCGACCCCCCGGATGCTGGCGGCGATGGTCGAGGAGGCGGTGAGCGTCGGCGACCTGGTGCGGCTGATGACGTTCCGGCAGAGCAACGCGAACCTGGTCGAGCTGACGCTGCCGGCGGAGACGCCCCTGGCGGGCAAGCCGGTGAGCGACCTGACGATCCCGCGGGACGCGGCGCTGGTGACCATCCTCCGGGGCGACCGGGTGATTGTGCCGCAGCCGGAGGACCCGCTGGAGCCGGGGGACGAGCTGCTGTTCGTCGCGACCGCGGACGTGGAGCCGGAGATCCGGACGGCGCTCGGGTACTGAGACCGGCGAGAAGGCCCCTGGCGTGTTCGCCGGGGGCCTTCTTCGCGGGTTGGCTCGGCGACCGGAACTGTCGGTGCTCGCCGGTAGAGTCGAGAACGGGGGGCGCCCCCGCGCGGGTCAGGCTTCCGGAGCCGCGTACTTCTCGCGCAGCCGGGCTTCGACCTCCGCGTCGGTCTCCGGCTCCGGTGCCGCCTCGGCCATGGCCTTCAGGCGCTTGTCCGACCGCCGCACCGCCCATACGACCACCAGCAGGCCCAGCGCGTACAGCGGGTACCCCATCGCGATCTTCGCGAAGGCCAGCCAGCCGGTGTAGTCCTCCTGGTAGAGCCACCGCTGCACGATGAACCGGGCGGCGAAGATCGCCGCCATGGCCAGCGTCGCGATGTCGTAGCCGTAGCGGGACGGCTTGTCCCTGCGCCAGGCCTGGCCGGTGCCGTTGAGCATGTTCCAGACCACGCCCGCGATCGGCCAGCGCACCACCACCGACAGCACGAAGATGCCGCAGTAGATCAGGCTCGCGTAGATCCCGAACAGGAAGAACCCCTTCGCCGACCCCGTCCGGTAGGCGATGAACGCCGCGATCGCGACGCCGAAGAAGCCCGAGATGGCCGGCTGCAGCGGCTCCTTGCGGACCACGCGCAGCACCGTGATGGCCACCGCGCTGCCGATGGACGTCCAGATGGCCGCGGTCAGCCCGAAGAACGAGTTGGCCAGGACGAAGACGATCACCGGCACCGAGGAGTAGATCAGGCCGGACACGCCGCCCATCTGCTCCAGCAGGGTCGGCTGCGGCTCTTCGCCGTCGGTCTTCTTCTCGCTCGGGGCGGGTTCAGTCACGATGGGTGATCAACTCACTGGGCTCTGGAGCTCGTAATAGGGGTTGTACAGCACCTTCTGGCCATCACGCTCGGCCATCCGGCCGCGCACCTTGATCGTCCGGCCAGGCTCGATGCCCGGGATCCGGCGGCGGCCGAGCCAGATTAGCGTCACGCCCTGTGTTCCGTCGAACAACTCGGCCTCCAGCGTGGCGGCCTCGTTGGTCGGGCAGAGCTCGACGCTGCGGAGCCGCCCCATCACGGTGACCTCTTCGCCGGAGCGGCAGTCACAGGCCCGCTGCGCCCCTTCGGCGCCCGACCTCATCGACATTTCGTCGGCGTCGAGATCCTCGACGTCGCTGGTCAGCTTGCGAACCAACCGGCTGAAGTAGCCGCCGTCTTTGGCGGACATAGGTACTCCTGTGCTCCGGGGCCCCCGACGTGGTGCATGCGGCCCGTGCGATTTCCAGCGTAGCTGCGGTCCCCGCCAGGGAAACGCCTTTGCGCAAGGATTGCAACGTGACGTCCGCAATCAGAGTTCCCGCCGCGGTACTGCTGCCCGGCACCGGCTCGGACGAGGTGTTCGTCCGGGCCGTCTTCGAACGGCCGCTGCGCGCCCTCGGTGTCCCGCTCATCGCGCCACCGCCACCTCCGGGCGCGGCGCTGGCCGACGGCTACCTGGCGATGCTGGACGCCCTCGCGGACGAGCACGGCGAACTCCTCGTGGGCGGCATCTCCTTCGGCGCCCACCTCGCCGCGGAGTGGGCGGTCCGCCACCCGGGCCGTTGCGGGGGCCTGCTGGCCGCCCTCCCGGCCTGGAACGGCGTCCCGGGCCCGGCACCCGCATCGCTGGCCGCGACGCTGACGGCGGATCTGGTGGCCGGTTCCGGGGTCGACGCCGCCTTGGCGCAGACCGCGGGCAGCCCGGACTGGCTGCGGGCCGAACTGGACCGGGCGTGGCGCCGCCACGGCGACGGCCTCGCCGGCGGCCTGCGCGCGGCGGCGAGCCGTCCCTCCCCCACCCTCGCCGAACTCGCGGGCCTCGCCGTCCCGGCCGGGATCGGCACGTGCACCGACGACCCGATCCACCCGGCGAAGGTCGCCTCGGAATGGGCGGGCGCCCTCCCCCGCGCGGCCCTCGGCGAGACGACGCTCACGGCGCTGGGCGCGGACCGCGAGTCCCTCGGCCGGGCGACCGTCCTCGCCTTCCTCCGGGCCCGAAAAAGGCCGTGAACGACCCGTTCCGGGACTGAAGGGGTCGTTCACGGCTTTCGGGTGGTGTCAGCCTTGCTGCTGCTGGGCCGCGATGTGCTCGGCGACCGCGTCGGGCAGCGTGATGGTCAGCGGCGTGCGGACCGGCATGGGCGCGTCGCCGCGGTCGACGATGGTCCGCCGGACGATCTCGCGCAGCACCTCGACGGCCGCCGCGGCCTCCGACTGGGGGCCCGCGATGACGCCGCGCAGCATCCAGCGGGGCCGGTCGACGCCGACGAAGCGCAGGGCGACGTCGCCGATGATGGCCGAGATCTCCAGGCCCCACACGCCGCGGCCGAGGGTGACCTTGGCGCCGTCGGACCGCAGCTGGTCGGCCAGCTCGGAGCTGACCTCCCGCCACAGCCCGCCCGAGCGCGGCGCGGCGTACGCGCTGACCGTGATCTGGCCCTGCTCGGTGACGACGTGCACGGCGCGCACGCCCCCGGCCTCCGGGTCCATTTCGACCTGGACCTGGGACCCGTCCGGCACCGGCACCTTCACCGAGCCGAGGTCGATCCGCGGGATGCCGTCGTCTTCGAAGTCGGCCACGTCGAACGGGCCGTCGGAGACGTCCGAAAGCTCCGATTCCTCGTCGTACGCCTCGTCCTCGAAAGTGTCATCGGCCTCGGGCGCGGCGTGCCGTCCGGCGGACCCGCCCTCGGTCCGCCGCTTGCGTCCGAAAATCCCCACTACTTCTCCGTTCCTTCCCCCGTGGCGGCGCTCGCGGCGAGCGCCGGTGCTCCCAGTGTGGCGTGTCCGCCCGTCGAGCCGTAGCCTCCGTCGCCCCGCTCGGTGGCGTCGAGCCGATCGACCTCGACGAACTCGGCGTGCTCGACCCGCTGCACGACCAGCTGGGCGATGCGGTCGCCGCGCGTCAGCTCCAGCGGGTGCACCGGGTCGTGGTTGATCAGGCAGACCTTGATCTCGCCGCGGTAGCCCGAGTCGATCGTGCCCGGGGTGTTCACCACCGAGAGGCCGGCCCGGGCGGCGAGGCCGGACCGCGGGTGGACGAACCCCGCGTACCCGGGCGGGAGCGCGATCGCGACGCCGGTGCCGACGACGCCGCGTTCCCCGGGTCCGAGCACGATATCCGAGGTGGTGACGAGATCGGCGCCCGCGTCGCCCGGTCGGGCGTAGGCGGGCGGCGGGACATCCGGGTCGAGCCGGGAGAGGAGTACCTGAACGCTGGACACGGGCGGCGAGATTACTCTCTACTCGTGGGTGAATCAGCGAAGACGGCCGCGAACGCCGCGGTCCGGCACTCCGAGCGGCTGTACGTCCCGTGGTGGGGCTGGCCGCTGCCGGTGCTGGGGGCGGTCCTGCTCGCGGCCGAGGTCGACCTCGGGTACCCGGGGATCCGGGCGTGGCTGCCGTACGTGATCGCGCTGCCGGTCGTCGTGGCGCTGCTGCTGTCGCTGGGCCGGTCGAAGGTCCGGATCACCGGCGGCGCCGAGCCGGAACTGTGGGTGGGCGACGCCCACCTGCCGCTGCGCTACGCCGGCGAGGTGGAGATCTTCGACAAGGAGGCCAAGCGCAAGGCGCTGGGGCGCGACGGCGACCCGGCCGCCTACGTGCTGCACCGCGGCTGGGTCGGCCCGGTCGTGAAGGTGCACCTCACCGACGCGAACGACCCGACGCCGTACTGGCTGTTCAGCACCCGGCACCCCGGGCGCGTCGCCGAGCTGCTCAAAAGCTCCTGACCGGACACGGTCCGGACATGGAAGGGGGCCGGCCTGCCGGCCGGCCCCCTTGTCCCCAGCGCGCTTCGAGCCTTCCCCGTGTCCCTCGAGGCTCTCCGTCGCGTCTGTTCGTCCCCTGTGTCCGAGAACCCCTCTGCGCGGCTCAGGCGCAGTCGCGGCAGATCAGGCGTCCGCCGTTGTCCTCGGCCAGCCGGCTCCGGTGGTGCACCAGGAAGCACACGGAACAGGTGAACTCGTCCGCCTGCTTCGGCACCACCTTGACGGTCATGTCCTCACCGGAAAGCCCGGAAAGGTCGGCACCCGGCAGCTCGAAGTTCTCGGCGGTCGCGTCCTCGTCGACGTCGACGACGCCGGACTGGTTCTCGTTCCGCCGGGCCTTGAGCTCCTCCAACGAGTCTTCGGCCAGCTCGTCGGCTTCGCTGCGGCGCGGAGCGTCGTAGTCGGTAGCCATGTGTCCCTCACCCCTGCGATCAGCTTGTGTAGTCGTTTTCCCGGACTCCCGGATGCGCCGGGAGTCCGCCGTGCCGCTGGTCAACGTTCCAGGGCCCCTGTTTGTGCCCGACGGCCGAAGTGACCGAGGTCTCTTCTTTTTGGGCCTCTTCCTGCGGCCGGAGCCCGGGAAGGGTAGCTCACCGCTGTGCGGGTTCTGCAACGAGTCAGACATTGCCGGGGAATCGTCACCCGACAGGGGGAACCCGCAGGTAAGACGCGTTGTCGTCCGTTCGGGTTGCGCGCGGGTGGAGAACTTCACGCGCGACCCGTGTCCGCTTGCCCCGGCCGGCCCCGGCGTGGTGCGATCGCTGCACGGGGATCGGTCCGGCTGGGGCCCGGTACCGCAGGAACAGCCGGGGGACCCGAGCGGGTGACCCCCGACCAGGTGCGCCGGCCGCAGCGCCTAGGCTGAGCGGCCTCGACGGTGCCCGGTACGCACGGTCGGTTTTCGTGTTCGGGAAGGGACGGGCGGGTGGCGTCGGGGAACGGCATCGGGGACCGTGGGGCGCGGCCGTATCGCAAGCACAAGCCGCTGCCGGCGCTGATCGTCATCGGCGTGCTCGCCCTCGGCGCGATCATCGTCTGGGTGAACGCCGCCATCGGCAAGGGCGACGTCGACGAGGCCGTCAAGTGCGACCCGCCCCCGAGCCCGCCGCCGGGCGTCACGTTCAGCAGCCTGCCCCACAACGCGCTCGACGACCGCGCCCCGGTCCCGCCGGACAAGGTCGCCTACCGGGTCCTCAACGCCTCGGGCAGCCGCGGCCAGGGCGGCATCACGACGACCGCGCTGCGCGAGCTCGGCTTCACGGGCGCCGCCGACCCGGCCAACGACCCGGCGTACGAGAACCGCGAGGCCAAGTGCCGCGGCCAGATCCGCTTCGGCGAGAACGGCGTCACCGCGGCCCGGACGCTCAGCCTCGTGGTGCCCTGCGCCGAACTGGTCCAGGACAACCGCAAGGACGCGAGCGTCGACGTGGTGACGGGCACCCTCTTCGGCGACCTCCGGCCGCGCGCCGAGGCGCGCCAGATCATCACGCAGCTCGCCGACTGGTCCCGGACCCACCAGGGCGGCGGCGGCAACGAGCAGTCCGCGGGAGCGAAGGCGCCGGTGGTCGACCAGACCCTGCTGGCCTCGGCCCGCGACGTGGCCTGCTGACCCGCGGCGAACGCCTCGCTGGACTCCGCCGATCAGTGGATTCCGCGCGCCACACGGGACCGGCCCACGCCCGCTGAACTCGGCCGCCCCGCTGAACTCCGCCGCTCCGGAACGGTCGGACCGCGAGTCGACCCTCCACTCACGCGAGTCGACCCGCCAAGGACGCGAATCGACGCTCCGGGGACGCGAACGAACCGACCGCCCCGGTCAGCGGGACCCGCTCAGACCTCCGCCGCGCCGCAGTCCGCCAACACCTTCCGCAGTGGGGCCGCGATCGAAGGCGCCGCCGCGTACGTCGCGTCCGCGCCCAGCTCCGGCGCCGTGCCCGGCAGGGCGACCTCCGCGCCCGCCTCCGCGGCGATCAGTGCTCCCGCCGCCCAGTCCCAGCGGTTGAGACCGTGCTCCACGTACGCGTCCAGCCAGCCCGCCGCCACCGCGCACAGGTCCAGCGACGCCGCTCCGTTGCGGCGGATGTCCCGCACCTGCCCGAGCAGCGAGGCCGCGAAGCGCGACTGCCGCGTCCGCCGGGACGGCGAGTACGCGAAACCGGTTCCGACCAGCGTCACCTCCAGGGCTTCCGGGGCCGACACCGCCAGCCGCCGTCCGTCCAGGAACGCTCCCTGACCGCGGGCCGCCGACCAGACGCGGCCGGTCGCCGGCTCGACCACCGCGCCGGCCACCGACACCCCGCCGACCTGCGCGGCCACCGAGACCGCGAACCACGGCAGGCCGTAGAGGAAGTTGACCGTCCCGTCGATCGGGTCGACCACCCACGTGACGCCGTCGCCGGCGGCACCGCCGCCTTCCTCGCCCAGCACCGGCTCGCCCGGCCGCAGCGCGGCCAGCCGGTCCCGCACCAGGCGCTCGGACTCGTGGTCCACCGCGGTCACCACGTCGGTGGCCCCGGACTTGGTCCCGACGGCGACCGCACGACCGGACGCCATGCCCTCCCAGGCCTCGCGGACCAGCTCGGCGGCGTCCGTCGCGACCTGCACCGCGACGCTTTTCAGCAACGACTCGTCAACTCCCACGTCCGACATGTCACCACATCCGGTTAAAGTCTCCGAGGCAGGCTTCTGAATCGTGCGAGAAGGGACCACGTCCGTGGTGGAGGCGACCCGCCGAGGTTTCGGCATCGACATCGGCGGCAGCGGGATCAAGGGCGCCTTGGTCGACCTGGAGAAGGGGCAGCTCATCGGCGACCGGATCCGGATCGAGACGCCGAAGCCGTCCACGCCGTCGGCGGTGGCGGACGTCGTGCACGACATCGTCACGCAGGCGGGCTGGGACGGCCCGGTCGGCGTCACGCTCCCCGCGGTGGTCAAGAAGGGCGTCGCGCACACCGCCGCCAACATCGACAAGCAGTGGATCGGCACGGACGCCGACGCGCTGTTCGCCAAGCGGCTCGGCCGCAGCGTCGACCAGATCGCGATGCTCAACGACGCCGACGCGGCGGGCATGGCCGAGATCCGCTTCGGCGACCCGGTCGCGCGCAAGGGCGTCACCGCGCTGCTCACCTTCGGCACCGGCATCGGCAGCGCGGTGTTCCAGGACGGCAAGCTCGTCCCCAACACCGAATTCGGCCACCTCGAGATCGACGGCCACGACGCCGAGAAGCGCGCGGCCGCTTCGGTGAAGGACAACGAGGGGCTCTCCTACCCCGAATGGGCCAAGCGCGTGCACCGTTATCTGACCGTGCTGGAGAACCTGATCTGGCCCGACCTGTTCATCGTCGGCGGCGGGGTCAGCAAGAAGGCCGAGAAATGGGTGCCGCTGCTGGACATCCGCACTCCGGTGCTGGTGGCGAGCCTGCAGAACAACGCCGGCATCGTGGGCGCCGCGGCCGCCGCGGCGGAGGGCATCGAGCACTGATTCGGCTCTGAGGGTGATCGCTTCGCACCGCATGCGCGTACCGTCGTTACAATGGAACACGGCCCACGGCTGCGGAGGGCAAAACCGCAGGCCGAGGCGTGATCCCCGAATGTGATGCAGCAGTGGCACCCGTGCCGTTGCTCGTCGTGATCGACCGCTGCGAAAGGGCGTAAGTGGCAGCCGCAAGAACCGCAACCCGAGGCGGGACGAAGACAGCGACCGCAGCCGGCGAGCCGGCCGAAGAGGCAGCCACCGGGACGGCGAAGCCGGCGGCCCGCAAGACCACCACCACCGCCAAGAAGGCCCCGGCCAAGAAGGCGCCGGCGAAGAAGCCCGCGACCAAGGGCGCGAAGACCGAAGACGGCGAGCCGGACGGTCCCGTCGACCTCGAGGACGACGTCGAACTGGACACCCCCGACCTGTCGGACCTGGAAGAGGTCGAGGTCGACGTCGTCGACGAAACGGTCAACGACGAGCCGGACACGGCCGACGACGACGATGACGACGAGGAGTCGGACGAGGAGACCCCGGCGCAGCGGCGCCGCGGTGCCGCGGCCGACAAGGCGGCCAAGAGCTCCGACAACCCGGACTTCGTCTGGGACGAGGAGGAGTCCGAGGCGCTGCGCCAGGCGCGCAAGGACGCCGAGCTCACCGCGTCCGCCGACTCCGTGCGGGCCTACCTCAAGCAGATCGGCAAGGTCGCGCTGCTGAACGCCGAGGAGGAGGTGGAGCTCGCCAAGCGGATCGAGGCCGGGCTCTACGCCGCCGAGCGCGTGCGCACCGCCGAGGAGGAAGGCGAGAAGCTCGTCACGCAGATGCGCCGCGATCTCAAGTGGATCGTGCGCGACGGCGAGCGCGCCAAGAACCACCTGCTCGAGGCGAACCTCCGCCTGGTCGTTTCGCTGGCCAAGCGCTACACCGGCCGCGGCATGGCGTTCCTGGACCTGATCCAGGAAGGCAACCTCGGCCTGATCCGCGCGGTGGAGAAGTTCGACTACACCAAGGGCTACAAGTTCTCGACGTACGCCACGTGGTGGATCCGCCAGGCGATCACCCGCGCGATGGCCGACCAGGCCCGCACCATCCGCATCCCGGTGCACATGGTCGAGGTCATCAACAAGCTGGGCCGCATCCAGCGCGAGCTGCTCCAGGACCTCGGCCGCGAGCCGACCCCGGAAGAGCTCGCGAAGGAAATGGACATCTCCCCGGAGAAGGTCCTGGAGATCCAGCAGTACGCGCGCGAGCCGATCTCGCTGGACCAGACGATCGGCGACGAGGGCGACAGCCAGCTCGGCGACTTCATCGAGGACTCCGAAGCGGTCGTCGCGGTCGACGCGGTGTCGTTCACGCTGCTGCAGGACCAGCTCCAGTCGGTGCTGCAGACGCTGTCCGAGCGCGAGGCGGGCGTGGTCCGGTTGCGCTTCGGCCTCACCGACGGCCAGCCGCGCACGCTCGACGAGATCGGCCAGGTGTACGGGGTCACCCGGGAGCGCATCCGGCAGATCGAGTCGAAGACGATGTCGAAGCTGCGTCACCCGTCGCGGTCCCAGGTCCTGCGGGACTACCTGGACTGAGCGGCAGTTCGTCACGGAAACCCCGCCACCGGCTCACGGTGGCGGGGTTTCCGCAGTTCAGGGGCGTCCCGTGAGCGTCGTCCACGGGACGTGCACGACCACGCGTTCCCGCAGCTGCTCGTTGAGCAGCCACAGCTCGCCCGTGGCCGGCCAAGAGGACAGGTTCTGGCTGTTCACCGGCGCCTGCCCGGCCAGCCTCGACGTCGACGTGCCGCCGACGCCGCCGTGCAGGCACGACGGGTGGTCGCCCGCCACGCCCGCGTACTCCGGGCACACACCCGTCACCACGAAGTAGCCGTTGCGCGACACCGCGCCCTGCATGCCCCACACCGGGGACGAGAAGCCCTCGGCCGCGTGCACCTGCCCGTCGGACGCCGTCTTGAGCCCGCCCGAGGCCGCGTCGAACGGCCAGCGCAGGATCCGGCCGCCCGCCGCCGCGGGGACGTGTTCCGCGGTCACGAACGTCGAATCGGTGTGGTCGAACGACAACGTCGACAGGCAGGGGTGCGTGTCGATCGCCGTCGTGCACGCGCCGCCGCCCGGGTACCAGTACGCGCCGATCTGCGGCATCGCGTAGTCGTAGAACGCCGCGTGGTACCGGCCGTCGGCGCCCAGGCCGACCGTCCCCGCGCCGGCGTCGACCGGCCAGAAGTGCGTGGTGTCGAAGACGCGGATCAGGCCGCCGGTGGTCGCCACGAACAGCCGGTTGCCGGCCCACGTCATGCCGTGCCCGTGACCGGTGACGACCCGGAAGTCGGTGCCGGAAGTCGGTTCCACCAGCAGGACGTGCCGGTAACCGAGGCCGGTGGCGTCCACAAAGGACAAGCGGACCATGGTGTCGCCCGGGGTGTGCCACGACGTCGCGACGACGCGCTTGCCGCCGGCGGTCCCGGTCGCCGGGTCCGCGTCGCCGGAGCCGGTGAGGCCCTGCGGGATCCAGTCGTTGGTCTTGTCGTCGTTGGCGTCTTCCCAGCAGAAGCCGGCGGGCTTCAAGGCCGTCGCCAGGTACGTGCCGTGACAGAGCGGCCGGGCCTTCCGGTTGGTGTCGGCGAGCAGCGAGGTGAGCCCGCGCGGCGGGAGTTTCGCGTCCAGCGCGGTGATCCGGGAGCCGTAGGTGGCGAAGCTGTCGCCGGCGGTGAGCCGGAAGCCGTCGACGGTCGCCGCGTCCAGCCGCGGGAAGTTCGCCGCCGCCTGGGCCGACGGCGCGAGGCCGAGCAGGAGCAGCGCCACGAAGCCGATCAGGAGTCGCATGCCGGCAGCGTGCCCGGCGCGCGTACACGGCCCGTACAACTCAGGGCACGGCCAGCCCGCGTTCCCGCAGCGACTGCTCGACGCGCAGGCGTTCGATCTCGCGGTCCATCCCCTCGGGCAGCTCCCCGAGCCGGTGCGGGACGCCGACCTGGCGGCAGGCCACGGTGAGGAGCTCGTCGTAGGCCTGCCGGGTGCCCAGCCGCCGCGCGGCCGGCGTCCCGGCCGGGTAACCGGCGAGCAGCCGGTGCACCCGCCGCAGGTCCGCGACGACGCGTTCGATCGGCGGGCTTTCCGGTTGCGGTTCCGCACGCTTCTCGCGGATCCAGGCGATCAGCCGGGGGACGTGCAGGGCGCACCAGAACAGCACCGTGGGCGCGAGACAGACCACGGCGAAGAGGATCAGGTTCGCGAGGACGCCACCGGAGCCGCCCATCCCCCGATGGTAAGCCCGCCACACCCGCCCAGCCGAGACCTTTCGCGTGACCGGACGGGCATCACCTGTGCTGGGAGGGGCATCTCGCGTGATTGGAGGGGCATCGCGTGTGATGCCCCTCCAAGCACGCGTGATGCCCCTCGGGACACGCGTGATGCCTCTTTCGTTACGGGAGTTCGGGGGTCTCCGGGGTCTCTTCCACCAGCCAGAGGACGCCGGCGGGTGGGAGCTGGAGGATCGCGGAGGCCGGCTGGCCGTGCCAGGGCTCCTCCGTCGCCTCCACCGCGCCGAGGTTGCCGACGCCGGAGCCGCCGTAGGCCTCCGCGTCGGTGTTGACGACCTCCACCCAGCGGCCTGCGGAAGGCAGGCCGACGCGGTAGTCGTGGTGCGGGACGCCGGCGAAGTTCGCGACGCAGGCCAGGCGCGAGCCGTCGGCGCCGATGCGCAGGAAGCTCAGCACGTTGCCGCTCGAATCGTTCGCGTCGATCCAGCGGAAGCCGTCCGGCGAGGTGTCCTGGCTGTAGAGCGCCGGGCAGGTCCGGTAGACCGTGTTCAGCGACCGCAGCAGCTCCCACACGCCCAGGTGCAGCGGCTCCTCCATGAGGTGCCAGTCGAGCGAGCGCTGCTCCGACCACTCCCCCGGCTGGCCGAACTCGCCGCCCATGAACAGCAGCTGCTTGCCCGGGTGCGCCCACATGAACGCCAGCAGCGACCGGAGCCCGGCCGCCTTGTTCCAGGCGTCGCCCGGCATCCGGCCCCACAGGGAGCCCTTGCCGTGCACCACTTCGTCGTGCGAGAGCGGCAGCACGAAGTTCTCGCTCCACGCGTACACGAGCGAGAACGTCATCTCGTTGTGGTGGTACGCCCGGTGGATCGGCTCGTGCGACAGGTACCGGAGCGTGTCGTGCATCCAGCCCATGTTCCACTTGAAGCCGAACCCGAGCCCGCCCAGGTGCGTCGGGCGCGTGACGCCCGGCCAGGCCGTCGACTCCTCGGCCACCATCACGATGCCCGGGTGTCGCTTGTAGACGGTCGCGTTCAGCTCCTGCAGGAACCGCACCGCGTCGAGGTTCTCCCGCCCGCCGTACTGGTTGGGCAGCCACTCCCCTTCCTTGCGGGAGTAGTCGAGGTACAGCATCGACGCCACCGCGTCGACGCGCAGGCCGTCGAGGTGGAACTCCTCGATCCAGTACAGGGCGTTGGCGACCAGGAAGTTGCGGACCTCGTTGCGGCCGAAGTCGAACACGAGCGTGCCCCAGTCGGGCTGCTCGCCGCGGCGCGGGTCCGCGTGCTCGTACAGCGCGGTGCCGTCGAACTTCGCCAGCGCCCAGGCGTCCCGCGGGAAGTGCGCGGGCACCCAGTCGACCAGCACGCCGATCCCCCGCTGGTGCAGGCGGTCGACGAAGTAGCGGAAGTCGTCCGGCGAGCCGAAGCGGGACGTCGGCGCGTAGTACGACGTCACCTGGTAGCCCCACGAGCCGCCGAACGGGTGCTCCGACACCGGCAGCAGCTCGACGTGCGTGAAACCGGTTTCGACGAGGTAGTCGCCCAGCTGCTCGGCCAGCTCGCGGTAGTCGAGACCGGGCCGCCACGAACCGAGGTGGACCTCGTAGACGCTCATCGGCGCCGCGGCCCACTGCGTGGCTTCGCGCTGCGCGACCCACTCGTCGTCTTGCCACAGGTACGCCGACTGCGTCACGACCGAAGCCGTCGCGGGGGGCTGCTCCGTGCCGAACGCCATCGGGTCGGCCTTCTCGCGCCAGTTCCCGTCGGCGCCGAGGATCCGGAACTTGTAGCAGGTGCCCGCGCCGACCCCGGGCACGAACAGCTCCCAGACGCCGGACGAGCCGAGCGAGCGCATCGGGTGCCCGCGCCCGTCCCAGCCGTTGAAGTCGCCGATCACGCGGATGCCGCGCGCGTTCGGCGCCCACACCGCGAACGACGTCCCCTCGACGACCCCGTTCGGCGTCTCGTACGAGCGGACGTGCGCCCCGAGCGCCTCCCAGAGCCGCTCGTGCCGTCCCTCGCCGATCAGGTGCAGGTCCAGCTCGCCGACCGTGGGCAGCCAGCGGTACGGGTCGTCGGCGGTGGCGGTGTGCCCGTCGTACTCGACCTCGAGGCGGTAGTCGCCGGGGTGCTCGGGCACGGCGACGGCGAACAGCGCGTCGATCACCGGGTCCATCGGGTACCGCTGCTCGCCCGCGCACAGCGTGACGGCTTTCGCGCCGGGCAGCAGCGCCCGGGCCGCGAAGCCCTTGCCCACCGCGTGCACGCCCAGCACCGAGTGCGGGTCGTGGTGGGAGCCGGCGAGCAGCCGGTCGATGTCCGCGGCCGGCGGGGCCGCGGCCGGGAGGCCTTCGGGAGCCGCGTTCACGGTGTCGTCCCTCCGCTAGTGATCCGGGCGATCGAGGCGAGCGGCACGCCCAGCCAGTCCGGCCGGTTCGCGTGCTCGTAACCCACCTCGTAGACCGCCTTGTCCAGTTCGAAGGCGCGCAGCAGCTCGCCCTGCTCGCGCGGGTCGGCCGCGATCGCGGCGTAGCCCTCGCAGAACGCCGCCCGGTTGCGCTCCGACCATTCGTGGGCGCGCTCGGCCAGCGCCGGCTCGTCCGGCTGGCCGACCAGCATCTGCTGGGCCGCGTAGTCGAACGACCTCAGCATGCCCGCGACGTCGCGCAACGGCGACCTGAGCGCGTGGCGTTCCTCGACCGGGGCCGCGGGCTCGCCCTCGAAGTCGATGAGCAGCCAGCCGCCGACCGTCCGCAGCACCTGGCCGAGGTGCAGGTCGCCGTGGATGTACTGCATGGCCACCGAGCCGGTGGGCAGCGTGCGCATCTTCTCGAACGCCGCCCGCAGCTTCGGCGCGTGCGGGGCCAGCTCCGGCACCCGCCCGGCGATCGTGTCGAGCCGGTCGAGCATCGCCTTCGTCGAGCGTTCGAGCTCGTCGGCGTCGACGGCCTCCGTGCCGAGCGCCTCGGCCAGGTCCGCGTGCACCTCGGCGACCGCCCGTCCGAGCCGCTCCGCCTCGCCGGCGAAGTCGCCGCCGACCTCCGCGGGGTGCAGTTCGGGCGCGGCCATCAGGTCGCGGACGCTGGTGGTGGCCATCGCCCAGCCGTCGACCGCGTCGGACACGAACTGCTGGAGCATGCCGACCGTGGTGGGCTCGCCGTCCAGGTCGCCGGTGACCGACCCGAGCACCGGGGCGATGTGCTTGCTGCCGACGCCCTGCAGCGCGCGGTGCAGCAGCAGGTCCTTGTTCTTGCCCGGCGTCAGCTTCCGGAACAGCTTGAGGATGTACTGCCCGCCGTAGACCAGGGACGTGTTGCTCTGCTCCGACGTGATCGGCCGCGCCCGCAGGCCGGTGTCCAGCTCGACACCGGGCTCGTGCTCGAAGACCAGCGAGCCGACCCGCTCCTCGCGGGCCATCAGGTCCAGCAGCACGCCGGTGACGTCCAGGTCGCCGGACGCCTCGTAGGCGTTGAGGTCGCCGGCGGCCCCGATCCAGCTGGTCGAGGCGATCTCCGGCGGGTGCGTCCGCCGGCCCACCAGCAGCTGGTAGGGCTCGCGCCGGTCGTCCTGGGCGACCTCGATCACGACGTGCAGCAGCTGCGGATCGCCGGACACCAGCTCGGTCACGCCGAGCGTGCGGACGCCGGTCACCGGCCGGTCCTTGCCGGCGAACCACCGCTGTTCCGGCAGCCAGCGCTTCAGGTCGCCGGTCAGGTTGTCGACCAGCTCGCGCGGGTCGGACAAGGGACTCACCTCGCTTCGCCTTCGTCTCCCGGGTTCGTCAGCTGGAACCAGTAGAAGCCGTGCCCGGGCAGCGTCAGCAGGTACGACAGGTCCCCGATGCTGGGGAACCGCACGCCACCGGTGAGCTCCACCGGCGTGCACCCGCGGTGCGCGGACAGGTCCAGCTCCACCGGCTGCGGGAACCGGGAGAGGTTGTTCACGCAGAGCACGACGTCTTCGCCGCCGTCCGGGCGCCGCCACTGCCGCTTGTAGGCCAGCACGCTCGGGTTGGACCCGCCGAGGTCGACGAACTCGCCCTCGGCGAACGCGTGGTGCTGCTTGCGCACCTCGATCATCCGGCGGGTCCAGTTCAGCAGCGAGGACGCGTTGTTCGACTGCGCCTCGACATTGAGGCCCTGGTAGCCGTACACCGGGTCCATGATCACCGGCAGGTAGATCCGGCCCGGGTCGCAGGAGGAGAACCCGGCGTTGCGGTCCGGGGTCCACTGCATGGGGGTGCGCACCGCGTCGCGGTCGCCGAGCCAGATGTTGTCTCCCATGCCGATCTCGTCACCGTAGTACAGAACGGGCGAACCGGGGAGGGACAGCAGCATCGCTGTGAACAGCTCCTGCTGGTTCCGGTCGTTGTCCAGCAGCGGCGCCAGCCTGCGCCGGATGCCGATGTTGGCCTTCATGCGCGGGTCCTTGGCGTACTCCGCGTACATGTAGTCGCGCTCTTCGTCGGTGACCATCTCGAGGGTCAGCTCGTCGTGGTTGCGCAGGAAGATCCCCCACTGCGTGCCGCTGGGGATCTCCGGGGTCTGGGTGAGGATCTCCGAGATGGGGAACCGGGATTCGCGGCGCACGGCCATGAAGATCCGCGGCATCAGCGGGAAGTGGAACGCCATGTGGCACTCGTCGCCGCCGACCGCCGGGTCGCCGAAGTACTCGACGACGTCCGAGGGCCACTGGTTGGCCTCGGCCAGCAGGATCCGGCCCGGGTACTCGTCGTCGACGACCTTGCGGCAGCGCTTGAGGAACTCGTGCGTGCGCGGCAGGTTCTCGCAGTTGGTGCCCTCCTGCTCGAACAGGTACGGCACGGCGTCCAGGCGGAACCCGTCGATGCCCAGGTCCAGCCAGAACCGCAGGACGTCGATCATCGCGTTCTGGACGTCGACGTTCTCGTAGTTCAGGTCGGGCTGGTGGGAGAAGAACCGGTGCCAGTAGAACTGGCCGCGGACCGGGTCGTAGGTCCAGTTCGACGTCTCGGTGTCGACGAAGATGATCCGCGCGTCGGCGTAGCGGGAGTCGTCGTCGCTCCACACGTAGTAGTCGCCGTACGGGCCGTCGGGCTCGCTGCGGGACTGCTGGAACCACGGGTGCGCGTCCGAGGTGTGGTTGAGCACCAGGTCGGTGATCACCCGGATGCCGCGCCGGTGCGCCTCGTTGAGCAGGAAGACGAAGTCCTCGACGCTGCCGAACTCCGGCAGCACCGCGCGGAAGTCGCTGATGTCGTACCCGCCGTCGCGCAGCGGCGAGGCGTAGAACGGCGGCAGCCACAGGCAGTCGATGCCCAGCCAGGCCAGGTAGTCCAAGCGCCCGGCCAGGCCGCGCAGGTCGCCGGTGCCGTCGCCGTTGGAGTCGGCGAACGCGCGCACCAGCACTTCGTAGAACACCGCCCCCTTGAACCACTCCGGGTTGCTCGGCGCCTGCTGCGCCGACCGGAAGTCCCCGGCCTGCGGTTCCACCAGCATGCCGTCGGCGGTCATCGCCTCGCCGGTGTGCGGCACGCCCTCCAGCCCCAGTGCCGCGTCGGGCCGGGCCTCATCCGCCATGTGCTCCACCTCAGTCCCTCGGATTCCTGTCCTTCCGTTCTCAGCCGGCCAGCCGTCGTCTCACCGACACCACGTGCGCCACCGCCCGCCACGGTTCGAGCCGGACGTAGTTCGCCGGACCCCAGTCCCACGTGTCGCCGGTGACCTCGTCGTGGGCGATCAGCCGTTCGTGCGCCTCGAAACCGAGGGCGCCGGTGTCGAGCCAGAGCGTGCCCTCCTGGGGCCCGTACGGGTCGAGGGTGACGACCGTGACCACGGTGTCGCCGGTGGCCGGGTCCTGTTTGGAGTAGGCCAGCAGCGCGTCGTTGTCGATGTGGTGGAAGTGCAGGGTGCGCATCTGCTGCAGCGCCGGGTGGGCGCGGCGGACGGCGTTCAGCTTCGCCAGCCACGGCTCCAGCGAACGCCCCTCGGCGAGTGCGCCCTCGAAGTCGCGCGGGCGCAGCTGGTACTTCTCGGAGTCGAGGTACTCCTCGCTGCCTTCGCGGACCGCGACGTGCTCGAACAGCTCGTACCCCGAGTAGACGCCCCACGTCGGCGAGATCGTCGCCGCGAGGGCGGCCCGCAACGCGAACATGCCGGGGCCGCCGCGCTGCAGCGACTCGTGGAGGATGTCCGGCGTGTTGACGAACAGGTTCGGCCGACCCTCGTTCCAGTGTTCCCGCAGGTCGATGGCGAAGTCGATCAGTTCCTGCTTGCTCGTGCGCCAGGTGAAGTAGGTGTAGCTCTGGGTGAAGCCGAGCCGGGCCAGGCCCCACAGGCGCGCCGGGCGGGTGAACGCCTCGGCCAGGAACAGCACGTCCGGGTGGGCGTCCTTGACCGACTGGATCAGCCAGGCCCAGAAGTCCGGTGGCTTGGTGTGCGGGTTGTCGACCCGGAAGATCTTCACCCCGTGGTCGATCCACACGGTGATGACCCGCAGCATCTCTTCGTAGACGGCCTTGGGGTCGTTGTCGAAGTTGATCGGGTAGATGTCCTGGTACTTCTTCGGCGGGTTCTCCGCGTAGGCGATCGAGCCGTCGGGGCGCGTCGTGAAGAACTCGGGGTGCTTGAGCACCCACGGGTGGTCGGGCGCGGCCTGCAGCGCGAAGTCGAGCGCCACCTCCATGCCGAGCTCCTCCGCCCGCGCGACGAAGGCGTCGAAGTCCTCGAAGGTGCCCAGCTCGGGGTGGATGGCGTCGTGGCCGCCCTCGTCCGCGCCGATCGCCCACGGCGAGCCGACGTCCTCCGGCTTGGCGTCGAGGGTGTTGTTGGGACCCTTGCGGTTCACTCGCCCGATCGGGTGAATCGGCGGGAGGTAAACGACGTCGAAGCCCATTTTCGCGACCCGGTCGAGCGCGTTCGCGGCGGTGGCGAAGGTGCCGTGCACCGGCTTGCCCTCGGCGTCGAGTCCGCCGGTCGAGCGGGGGAACAGCTCGTACCAGGAGCCGTACGCGGCGCGGCGGCGGTCGACCCAGATCTTCTGCGGCTTGCCCTTGGTGATCAGTTCCCGCACCGGGAACTCGTGCATCACCTGGCGGACCTCGGGCGACAGCGCGGGACCGACGCGCTCGGCGAGGCTGCGCTCTTCGTCGCGCAGGGCCTTCACCGCACCGGTCAGCAGCGCCTTCTCGCCCCGGCGGTCGGGGCGGCGGGAGACGCGCTCGATGAGCCGGGCGCCGTTCTCGAGGTCGTTGGCGAGGTCTTCGGGCCCCTGCCCGGCGGCGACCTTCACCTCGACGGCGTGCTCCCACGTCGCCCAGGGGTCGCCCCACGCGTCGACCCGGAACGTCCACAGCCCGGTGGTGTCCGGGGCGATCACCGCGGAGAACTCGTCGGGGTGGTCGGGGCCGCGCGGCACCATCCGCGTCTGGCGCGTCAGCCGGTCTTCCGGACCGCGCCACGCGACTGTCGCCGCGACGGCGTCGTGGCCCTCGCGCCAGACGGTCGCGAAGACCGGGATGTGTTCCCCCACAACGGCTTTGGCCGGATACCGGCCGCAGCTCACGCTGGGGGAGACGTCGTCGATGCCGAGCCGGCCGGTCATGGGCAACGCCCTTCACTGTTTCGGTTGGACGCAGACGGCGACAGTCTGCCTGACTCGATCAAGCGCCCACGAGGCAGGGTTCTCTATCCCTGTACCCAAACGGGATCATCCGAAACGCTTCCGGCGCAACGAGTTCCGCCCACGTGTCCGGCAGGTTACGCCCGGGCGGTCCCCACCCCACGTTCCCACCCGCCCGACACGCGAACCCGAACGGCCGAGACCCGTACCCGAACGGACGACTCACCTGTGTCCGAAGGGTCGACACGCGTGATTGAACAGCCGACTCGCGTGATTGAGGGGTCGACACGGCGGCTGGCTCGTGTCGACCCTCCAAGCACGCGTGTCGACCCTCTGATCACGCGTGTCGACCGTCCAGACACGGGTGTTGACCTTTTGGTCGCGTGGGTGGGTACGGGTCAGTAGGGTTCGGGGTGGGGTTCGGCGGCCAGGCGGGGGGCGCGGAGCAGGAGCAGGGACCGGGACTGGACGGTCACGCGGCTCTTGGCTTCGAGGGGGCCCGGGTTGGCCGGGCTGCCGTCGGCGGTGCTCGTGTCGAGGGTCGGCTTGAACGTCTCGCCGTACTCGCGCCCCGGCAGGACCACCTCGGCCGGGCCGTCGCCGGCGTGCAGCCACAGCAGCCACGAGTGGTCGGGGACCAGCTCGCCCTCGCGGTTGCGGGCCTGGCTGTTCGAGCCGTCGATCCACATGCCGAGCGTGTGGCGGTCCTCGAACCAGTCGCTTTCGCCGAACTCCTCGCCGTCCGGGCGGAACCAGACCAGGTCCGGCTTGCCGGTCGGCGTGGTCCGGCCTTCGAAGAACTCCGGCTGCCGCAGCGCCGGGCTGTTCGCCCGCAGCCGGACGACCCGGCGGGCGAACGCCAGCATGGACTCGGCCTCGGAGTCGTCCGGGGTCCAGTCGAACCAGGACGTCTCGTCGTCGAGGCAGTACGCGTTGTTGTTGCCCCGCTGGGTCCGCCAGAACTCGTCGCCCATGGTCAGCATCGGGGTGCCGGTGGACAGCAGCAGCGTCGCGAACATGTTCCGGGCCTGCCGGGCCCGCAGCGCCCGGATCCCCGGGTCGGCCGTGTCGCCCTCGGCGCCGTGGTTCCACGAGCGGTTGTCGTTGGTGCCGTCGCGGTTGTCCTCGCCGTTGGCCTCGTTGTGCTTTTCGTTGTAGGACACCAGGTCCCGCAGCGTGAAGCCGTCGTGCGCGGTGACGAAGTTGATCGACTGCCAGGGCCGCCGCAGGTTGTGGTCGTACAGGTCCGACGAACCGGACAGCCGGTAGGCGAGGTCGCGGACGCCGGTCGCGCCGCGCCAGAAGTCGCGGATCGTGTCGCGGTAGCGGCCGTTCCACTCCGCCCACTGGGCGCCGAAGCCGCCGACGCGGTAGCCCTCGCCGGTCGCGTCCCACGGCTCGGCGATCAGCTTGCAGCGCGAGAGCACCGGGTCCGTGGTGATCGCCGTCAGCAGCGTCGACGCCGGGTCGAACGCGCCGCCGCGCGGCCGCCCGAGCGTGCTGGCGAGGTCGAACCGGAAGCCGTCGACGCCCATCTCCTGCGTCCAGTACCGCAGCGAGTCGGTCACCAGCCGGACCACGGTCGGCGAGCCGGCTTCGAGGGTGTTGCCGCAGCCGGTGATGTCGGCCATGTGCCCGCGGTCGGTGTGCAGGTAGTACACCGGCGCGTTCAGCCCGCGGAAGCTCAGCGTCGGCCCGTCCGGCCCGCCCTCGCAGGTGTGGTTGAACACGACGTCGAGGATCACCTCGATGCCGGCCGCGTGCAGGGCGGCCACCATCAGCCGGAACTCCTCGACCTCGTGGCCGGGCTCGCTGGCGTAGGCGGCGTGCGGGGCGAAGAACCCGAGCGGCGAGTACCCCCAGTAGTTGTGCCGCCCGGCCCGGATCAGCGACGGCTCGTCGAGGAACGCGTGCACCGGCAGCAGCTCGACCGAGGTGACGCCGAGGCGGGTCAGGTACTCGATCGCCACCGGGTGGGCCAAGCCGAGGTAGGTGCCGCGCAGAGCCTCGGGGATGAAGGGGTGCTGCTGGGTGAAGCCCTTGACGTGCAGCTCGTAGACCACCGCCTCCTCGAACGGCACCTCCGGCTTGATCCCGGTGTCCGGGCCGCCGGGCGAGGTGACCACCGACAGCGGCACGCTGCCCAGGGAGTCCACAGTGGACATCGGCCCGCGTTCGGGGTCGCCGGTGAAGCCCTGGGCCGCGGTCAGGTCGGTCAGGCCGCCGGTGATCTGCCGGGCGTACGGGTCGACCAGCAGCTTGTGCGGGTTGCACCGCAGGCCGCGGGCCGGGTCGTACGGGCCGTGGATGCGGTAGCCGTAGCGCTGCCCCGGCGTCACCCCGGGGACCAGGCCGTGCCAGACGCCGAAGGTGCGCTCGGTGAGCGCGATCCGGCGTTCCGACCCGTCGGCGTCGATCAGGCACAGGTCGACGGCGTCCGCGACGGCGGACGTGATCGCGAACCGCACCCCGCCTGCCTCGGGGTGGGCCCCGAGCGGGAAGGGTCGGCCGGCGAGGACGTGGTCGGCGGAGGGTCGTGTGGCCATTCCTGAATCGTCCCAGATAAGCGGTGTTCCGTGCGCGCTGTGCCAGAGGAGTTGCCGGGCTGCAACCGCCGTCAGGGTGTCGTGCCGGCGATGACGAAGGTGTCCGGGGGCAGGTGCGCGGCCCCACCGTCCACGGTGGCCTCTCCCCAGGTCAGCAGCGACGTCGTCGCCCCGAGCGGCAGGGTCACCGGTCCGGCGCCGAAGTTGACGGCCAGGCGCAGCCCGCCGCGGTGCAGCACCAGCCAGGAGCCGTCCGGCGCGGAGTCGATCCGCAGGTCCGCGACCCACGGGTCGGCCAGCTCGGGCCGCTCGCGGCGCAGCCGGATCAACGCACGGTAAAGCTGGAGCATCTCCCGGTGACCGGGCCGCCCGGGCTCGGTCCAGTCCAGCCGCGACCGTTCGACGGTGGCCGGGTCCATCGGGTCGGGCACGTCGGACTCGCCCCAGCCGTGCCGGGAGAACTCGCGACGGCGGCCCGTGCGGACGGCCTCGGCCAGCTCCGGGTCCGGGAAGGACGCGAAGAACTGCCACGGCGTGCTCGCCGCCCACTCCTCCCCCATGAACACCATCGGCGTGTACGGGGAGCAGAACAGGATCGCCGCCCCGCAGGCCAGCCGGCCCGGGGAGACCGTCGCCGACAGCCGGTCGCCGGTGGCGCGGTTGCCGATCTGGTCGTGGTTCTGCAGGTAGCCGAGGAAGCGGTGGCCGGGCACGGTCCGCGTGTCCACCGGGCGGCCGTGCGTCCGCTCCCGGAACGACGACCAGGTGCCGGCGTGGAAGAACACCTCGCGCAGCACCCGCTCCAGGGCCTCCGGCGCGGCGAAGTCGGTGTAGTACCCGGTCGCCTCGCCGGTGAGCTTGACGTGCAGGGCGTGGTGCAGGTCGTCCGACCACTGGGCGTGCAGGCCGAAGCCGCCGCGCTCGCGGGGCGTGACGAGCCGCGGGTCGTTGAGGTCGGACTCGGCGATCAGGGTCAGCGGCCGGTTCAGCGCCGCGGACAGGGCGTCGACCTCGGTGGCGAGCTGTTCGAGCAGGTGGACCGCGCGCCGGTCGAGCAGGGCGTGCACGGCGTCGAGGCGCAGCGCGTCGATGTGGAAGTCGCGCAGCCAGCTCAGCGCGTTGTCGATCACGTACCGGCGGACCTCGTCGGAGCCGGCGCCGTCGAGGTTGAGGCCCGGGCCCCAGTCGTTCTGCCCGGCGAAGTACGGCCCGAACCGGTCGAGGTAGGCCCCCGAGGGCCCGAGGTGGTTGTAGACGACGTCGAGCACGACGGCCAAGCCGCGCGCGTGGGCCGCGTCCACGAACCGCTTGAGCCCGTCCGGCCCACCGTAGGGCTCGTGGACCGCGCCCCAGAGAACGCCGTCGTAGCCCCAGCCCGCGGTGCCGTCGAAGGCGTTGACCGGCAGCAGCTCGACGTGCGTGATCCCGAGGTCGACGAGGTGGTCGAGCCGGTCGATGGCCGCGTCGAAGGTGCCGCCATCGGTGAAGGTGCCGATGTGCAGCTCGTAGAGCACCGCGCCGGGCAGCTGGCGCCCGGTCCAGGCGTCGTCGGTCCAGGCGAACTCGCCGTGGTCGTAGACGCGCGACTCCGCGTGGACGCCGTGCGGCTGCCACCGCGATCGCGGGTCGGGCAGCGGCTTCTCGTCGTCGTCCAGGAGGAAGGCGTAGTTGATGCCTTCGGCCTCGGCGTGCCACCAGCCGCCGTCGCCCTCGGTCATCTCGTGCACGCCTTCGTCGACGCTCACCCGGACCCGGCGGGCCGCCGGGGCCCACACGCTGAACTTCATGCGTCTCCTCGCACCAGCAACGCGACGGGGTAACGGTCGAACAGGGTGGCCAGGTCGCCGGTGACCTCGCGGCCGGTCAGCACGTCGGTCCAGACGCCGGCGGGCAGCGGCAGGACGGTGTCGCGCCAGCCGCCGCCGGCCTCGAGGCCGACGGGCAGCCGGGTCACCGCGACGGCGAGGTCCGCGCTGCGCAGGTAGGCCAGGCAGTGGGCCGCCGCGGCCCCTTCGGCGCGCAGCGGGCGGTAGCCGCGGAACAGCGCCGGGTGCTCCCGCCGCAGCCGCAGCGCCTTGTGCACGACCAGCAGCTTCGCCGCGCCCGAGGCGTCGATCTCCGGCAGCTCGCCGTCGGTGATCCGGGCGAGGATCTCCCGGCGGGCCACGTAGTCGACCGGGCGGCGGTTGTCCGGGTCGACCAGGGAGAAGTCCCACAGCTCGGTGCCCTGGTAGACGTCCGGGACGCCGGGCGCGGTCAGCTGGACGAGCTTCTGGCCGAGCGAGTTCGCGTACCCGGGCCCCTCGACGCGCTTGACGAACGCCTCGATGTCGGCCGCCAGCCCGGCGTCGTTCACGACGTCTTCGGGCCAGGCGGCGACGTCGGCCTCGAACGCCTCGTCGTGGTCGGTCCAGCTGGTGCGGAGCTTGGCCTCCTTGGCCGCCTTGTCCAGGTAGTCCCGCAGGCGGGCCGGCTCGATCGGCCAGGTCGACACCAGCGTCTGCCAGGCCAGCAGGTTCAGCGACGGCTCGTCGATCCCCCGCCGCGCGGTCCACCGCCGGACCGCCTCGGCGAACTCGCCGGGCACTTCGGCGAGCACCGCCATCCGGGCGCGGGTGTCCTCCGAGCGCTTGGTGTCGTGCGTGGTCAGCGTCGTCATCGCCGCGGGGTAGCCGGCTTCGCGCTCGGCGGCCAGCCGGTGGAACTCCTCGACCTCCAGGCCGAAGCGGTCCGGGTTGCCGCCGACCTCGTTGAGCGCGGCGAAGCGGGTGTAGCGGTAGAACGTCGTGTCCTCGGTGCCCTTGGCCACGACCATGCCGGACGTCTGCTGGAGCCGGGTGGCCAGCTCGCCGCCGGGCTCGGCGCGGACCTGCGCGTCGAGGGCTTCGAGCGCTTCCGCGAGGTCGGGCCGGGCTTGGCGGGCGCCGGCGATCGCGGCGGCCCAGTGGGCCGCGCCTTCGGGCAGGTACGAGCGGTAGACGGGGAAGGCGATCATGGTCTCGGCCACCGCCTGCCGGGCCTGCTCGGGGTCGGCGTCCCGCAGCAGCGCGGCGATCCGCCGGACCTCGGCGACCAGGATGCGGTCGGTGACCAGGCGCCGGGCCTCGGCCTCGACGCGGTGGTAGCCGGTCTTCACGCCCAGCTCGTTCGCCAGCGCGGTGAAGCCGGGCTCGCCCGCCGGGTCGACGAAGACGCCGGCGATCTCGCGCAGGGCGTCGTAGCCGGTGGTGCCGTCGACCGGCCAGCTCTGCGGCAGCGGCTCGCCCGGGTGCAGGATCTTCTCGGCCACGATCCACGCGTCCGGCGCGTTCTCCCGCAGCCGCCGGAAGTAGCCGCCCGGGTCGGCGAGGCCGTCCGGGTGGTCGACGCGCAGGCCGGTGACGTCGCCGTCGGCGACCCAGCGCAGCACCTCGCCGTGCGTCGCCGCGAACACGTGGGGGTCTTCGACGCGGACCGCCGCCAGGTTCGTGATGTCGAAGAACCGGCGGTAGCCGAGTTCGGCGTTGCCGCGGCGCCAGCCGATCAGGCGGTAGTGCTGGCGCTCGTGGATCTCCTGCGGCGTCCCGCTTTCCGTGCCCGGGGCGATCGGGAACCGGTGGTCGTAGTAGACCAGTTCGTCACCGTCAGCCGACAGCTCGGCCACGGCGTCGTCGTCGCCGAGGACCGGCAGCAGGAGCGGGCCCCGCTCCCAGTCGATGTCGAAGTAGGACGCGTACTCCGAGTCACGGCCGTGCTTCAGCACGTCCCACCACCAGCGGTTCGCCTTCGGCACCTCGACCGACATGTGGTTCGGCACGATGTCGACCACCAGGCCCAGCCCGAGCTCCTTGAGCAGTGCGGAGAGCTCTTGGCGCGCCCCCTCACCGCCGAGCGCGGGCCGCGCGCGCGTCGGGTCGACGACGTCGTAGCCGTGCGTCGAGCCGGGCGCCGCGTCCAGCACCGGCGACGCGTACAGCGCGCCGATGCCGAGGTCGCGCAGGTAGCCGGCGATGCCGGCCGCGTCGGCGAAGGTGAACTCCGGGCGCAGCTGCACCCGGTAGGTCGACTCCGGGACCGTCATGCGGATTCCGTCTCCGTCCGTTGCAGCACGATCAGGGACCGGGCGGGCAGGGTCAGCCGGCCGCCGCCGTCGATCGGTTTCGCGTCGGCGGGTTCCACCTCGCCGGTCGCGGTGTCGACCACGACGGTCCAGCTGTCCCCGTAGCCGTTGCCCGGCAGTGTCGCGTCGATGTCTTCGTAGTGGGCGTTGAAGGCGAGCAGGAACGAGTCGTCTTCGACGTTCATGCCGCGCTGGTCGAGGTCGGGGATCGCCTTGCCGTTGAGGAAGACGACGACCGCCTTGCCGAAGCCGTCGTCCCAGTTCTGCTCGGTCATCTCCTCGCCGGCCGGGGTGAACCAGGCGATGTCGCCGAGCTTCTCCCCCGTGCCGACCGGGCCGCCCTGGAAGAAGCGGCGGCGGCGGAACACCGGGTGCCGCTGCCGGAGCGCGGTCAGCCCGCCGGTGAACTTGACCAGGCCGGCGTTCTCCTTCGCCAGTTCCCAGTCCATCCAGGACAGCTCGGAGTCCTGGCAGTAGACGTTGTTGTTGCCCTGCTGGGTGCGGCCGAACTCGTCGCCGTGCAGGATCATCGGCACGCCCTGGGACAGCAGCAGGGTGGCCAGCATGTTCCGCTGCTGCCGGACACGCAGGGCGAGTACCTCGGGGTCGTCGGTCTCGCCCTCGACACCGCAGTTCCACGAGCGGTTGTCGTCGGCGCCGTCGCGGCCGTCCTCGCCGTTGGCCTCGTTGTGCTTTTCGTTGTAGGACACCAGGTCCCGCAGCGTGAAGCCGTCGTGCGCGGTGACGAAGTTGATCGACGCGAACGGGCGGCGGCCGTCGTCCTGGTAGAGGTCCGACGAGCCGGTGATCCGGGAGGCGAACTCGCCCAGCGTCGAGGGCTCGCCGCGCCAGAAGTCGCGGACGGTGTCGCGGTACTGCCCGTTCCACTCCGTCCACAACGGCGGGAAGTTGCCGACCTGGTAGCCACCGGGGCCGACGTCCCACGGCTCGGCGATCAGCTTCACCTGGCTGACGATCGGGTCCTGCTGCACGAGGTCGAAGAACGTCGACAGCCGGTCGACGTCGTAGAACTCGCGCGCCAGCGCCGAGGCGAGGTCGAAGCGGAAGCCGTCGACGTGCATCTCGGTCACCCAGTAGCGCAGCGAATCCATGATCAGCTGCAGGGTGTGCGGGTTGCGGACGTTCAGGGAGTTCCCGGTGCCGGTGTAGTCCATGTAGTACTCGGGCTCCCCCTCCACCAGCCGGTAGTAGGCCTCGTTGTCGATGCCCCGCATCGACAGCGTCGGCCCGAGGTGGTTTCCCTCGGCGGTGTGGTTGTAAACCACGTCGAGGATGACTTCGATCCCGGCTTCGTGGAAGGCCTTGACCATGCCCTTGAACTCCTGGACCTGGCCGCCCTCGCCGGGCATCGCCGCGTAGGAGTCGTGGGGCGCGAAGTACCCGATCGTGTTGTAGCCCCAGTAGTTCGTCAGGCCCTTCTCGGCCAGGCCGTGGTCGGTGACGAACTGGTGCACCGGCAGCAGCTCCACCGCGGTCACGCCGAGTTTCTGCAGGTGCTCCACGACGGCGGGGTGCGCGAGACCGGCGTACGTGCCGCGCAGCGCTTCGGGCACGAACGGGTGATGCACGGTCATGCCCTTGACGTGGGCCTCGTAGATGACCGTCTCGTTGTACGGCCGCTTCGGCTGCCGGTCGTTGCCCCAGTCGAAGAACGGGTTCGCCACCAGCGAATACGGCACGTGGCCTGCGGAGTCGTCGTCGTTGCGCTCGTCGGGGTTGTCGAACTGGTAGCCGAACAGCGACTCGTCCCAGTTCACACCGTGCGAGACGGCCTTCGCGTACGGGTCGATGAGCAGCTTGTTCGGGTTGCAGCGCTGGCCGCGCTTCGGGTCGTACGGCCCGTGGACGCGGAACCCGTAGCGCTGCCCCGGGCCGACGTTGAGCAGGTAGCCGTGGTGGACGAAGCCGTCGACCTCTTCGAGCGCGTAGCGCGTCTCTTTGCCCTCGGCGTCGAACAGGCACAGTTCGACGCGCTCGGCCACCTCGGAGAACAGGGCGAAGTTCGTCCCGACTCCGTCGTAGGTGGCGCCGAGCGGGTAGGGCGTTCCGGGCCAGGGCCGCACTGGGTCTCTCCTCGAGCTTGGTTCGTGCCGGTGGCGTCCGCGGACGCGTACCACCGGGGGTCGTGCTCCGCGAGGTGGCCGTTACCGGGGCAGCGGCCGGGCCGCCGCCAGCGGGGCGACCGCGGCGCGAACCCCCTTCGCGGTGAAGAAGCCGTCTACGCTGACGGGAAGGCGAATCCGCCAGTTAGGGTACTGGTCGACGGTTCCGGGCAGATTCGGCTGCCGCACCTGGCCCGCGACGTCGGCCGGCGAGGTCAGCACCAGCCGTGACGCGGCCTTCGCGAGCAAGGTGTGCAGCGCGACGACCGGGTCGTCGTCCGGGATTCCTTCCCGCGCAACGAGTTCCATCAGGGCCCGGTGCTCCCCGGCGGCGGCTTCTTCCTCGGCTTCGACCCCGCGGTCCAGCAGCCCGAGCTCGGCGCGGACCCGGACGTGCTCGCTCTTCAGCCAGCCCGGAACCGTCGGCAGGTCGTGCGTGGAGATGCTGGCCATCGCGTCCGGGTCCCAGCTGTCCGGGCGGGTGAACGGCTGGCCGGGCGCGTCCCAGTCGCGTTCGAACCACAGCACGGCCGAGCTGAGCATCCCCCGTTCGTGCATGGTGTCGGTGACGACCTCCTCGACGGTGCCGAGATCCTCCCCCACGACGACGGCGCCGGCGCGGTGCGCTTCGAGCGCGAGCACGCCGACCATCGCTTCGGCGTCGTAGTGGACGTACGTGCCGCGGTGCGCGGGCTCGCCCGGCGGGATCCACCACAGCCGCCACAGCCCGGCGATGTGGTCGACGCGGATGCCGTCGGCGAAGCGCAGGACGCCCCGGATGACGTCCCGGAAGGGCGCGTACCCGGCCTCGGCCAGCTTGTCCGGCCGCCACGGCGGCAGGTTCCAGTCCTGTCCCTGCTGGTTGAAGGCGTCGGGCGGCGCGCCGACCCGCACCTCGGCGGCGAAGACGTCCTTGAGCGCCCAGGTGTCGGCCCCACCGGGGTGCACCCCGACCGGCAGGTCGTGCACGATCCCGACGGTCATCCCGGCCTCGCGCGCGGCCGTCCGCGCGGCTTCCAGCTGGGTCCGGCACAGGTGCTGGAGCCACGCGTGGAAGGCGACGCGGTCCTCGAGCTCGTCGCGCGCCTTCGCGACCGCGGGCCCGGCCGGGTCCCGCAGGTCCTCGGGCCAGTCCCGCCAGTCCCCGCCGTGCCGCTCGGCGAGGGCGCAGAAGAGGGCGAAGCCGCGCAGGTCGTCGTCTTCGGGCACGTCTTCGACCCGGTGCGGCCACAGCAGCTCGAGGGCGGCGCGCTTGGCCGTCCAGACGGCGTCGTAGTCGATCAGTTCGCCTTCGCGGTCCGGGGCCAGGGACTCGACGGCGGCCTGGGTGGCGGCGTCGGCCTGGTCGAACGTCTCGGTGGCGGTGACCCGCAAGTAGACGGGGTTGGCGAACCGACGGCTGGCGGGCGAGTACGGCGACCGTTCGATCGGGTGGGCGGGGCTGATCGCCTGCACCGGGTTGACCAGCAGGACGCCGGCGTCCAGTTCGGAGGCCGACCGGGCGGCGAAGGTGGCGAGGTCGGCGTAGTCGCCGATGCCCCAGGAGCCGGCCGAGTGCAGGGCGTAGAGCTGCAGCATCCACCCCCAGGCGGGCCGCACCCGCGGCAGCTTCGCCGGCACGACCGCGAGCACGACGTCCTGGTCGGCGGTGACCACCCGGTGCCAGCCGAGCGGCAGGTCGGCGGGCAGTTCGCCGTCGGCTCGCCGCCGCGTCCCGTCTTCGAGGACGACTTCGGCGTCGACGCCCAGCGGCCGCCCGGTGCCTTCCCGGACGACGATCGTCGGCGGCAGGGCGGCCGGGGCTTCGCGCGCGGCGGCCAGCGCGGCGGCGATGGCCTGGTCACTGGTCGCATCGACACCGAACTGGCCGAGGACGGCGACGACGACGTCGTCGTCCACGTCGACCCAGACCCGGTCGGCGTTCTCGTACCGGGTGGCGACGCCGTACTGGGCGGCGAGCTCGTGCAGGGCGGGGATCTGTTCGGGCACGGCACCAGCATTCCGGTGCCGGGCGGTTCCCGCCATCTGCGCGGCCGACGTCACCCCCGGCGCGCCGGGGGTGACGTCGGCCGGTCACGGCCGGGCCGCCTCCTTCCCGCCGAACAGCTCCTCCCACACCGGCCCGGCGAACAGCCAGATCGCCGTCACCGTGCCCAGCCGCGGGAACCAGCCCCACAGCGGCGCCACCCGCGTCGGCTCGCCGATCGCGAAGATCGCCGCCAGCAGCGCCACCGCGGCGAGCGCGCAGGCCAGCACGCACTTGCCCCACTCACGCCACTCGTGCCGCGCCCGTTCGCGCCCCTGGCGCTTCGGCGGTGGCGGCCCGCCGGCGAACCGGTGGGCGAAGCGCTCGTCGGCCCACCGGACCAGGCTCGGCCCGAACACGACGCTGAAGCCGAGGTAGACGGCCGCCAGGCCGTGGGCGAACCCCGGCTCGCCCCCGGCGGACAGGTCGAACACGGTCGCCACCAGCACCACGACGTCGACCAGCGGCACCATGGCGAGCAGCACCGCCGACGTCCGCCGGGCCCGCAGCACGTACCGCACGCCGAGCCCCGCCGCGAGGAACACCCAGAACCCGATCTCGCCCGCCGCGATGACGGCGGCCATCGGGTTCTCCGCGAAGAACTTCCCGATCTCTTCCACCTCCCCACGCTCTCCCGCCCGCGGCCGCGGGCGCGTCGGCGGCCGGGAGGACCGGGCGTCATCACTTCGTAGGACGCGGGTCCGGCACGCCGTGTGCTGGGATGACCGGGTGCCTCTCCCCCGCCCGCGCGCGCTCCCGGTGTGGCAGCAGGACGGCCTGATCGCGCTGGTCACCTGGCTGATCGGGTTCCTCGTCTACGCGACCGGCGTCCACCGGCTGGTGACCGGTGACGACCACGTGCCGCTGGGGGTGCGGCTGCTGGAGCTGGCCGCGTTGTGCGGGCTCGAGCTGCTGCGCCGGCGGGTGCCCCTCGCGCTCGCGCTGGCCACGGCGGTGCTCGCGGTGGACGTCCGGCTCGGCCCGTCGCTGCCCATGCTGGTCATCTACACCGACTTCCTGTACGCGGCGACGCTCTACGGCTCCCGCCGCGTGAACCGGGTGATGATCGGGCTCGCGGCGTCCTCCGTGGTGGGCGTGCTCGCCGCGGTGCTGCTCCTCGCGCCGGAGTGGCGGACGGCGGTGCTGGCCGCGGTGGGCCTGCTGCCCTTCGTCATCACGCCGGTGTGGTGGGCGGCGAACGTCCGCCAGCAGCGCGACGTCGCCGAAACCGAGCGCGCCAACGCCAGGCAGCTGGCGAAGATCGCGGAACTGGACCGGCGGGCGGCGGTCGCCGCCGAACGCGGGCGGATGGCCCGCGACCTGCACGACGTCATCGCCGGGCACCTCTCGGCGATCGCCATCCAGTCGGAGGCGGCGCTGTCGCTGCCGGACCCGAAACTGGCGAAGGCGGTGCTGGCGTCGGTGCGGGAGAACAGCGTCAGCGCCCTGGAGGAGATGCGCGCGATGATCGGGCTGCTCAAGGCCGACGGCGGGGACGCGGAGACGACCGCGCCCGCCCGGCTGGCGGACCTGGCCAAGCTGGCGGAGTCGGCCAGGGCCAGCGGGCTGGAGGTGCACGTCGAGTCCACTGTGGACTCCGCGCTGCCGGCGGCGGTCGACCTGACGGCGTACCGGATCGCGCAGGAGGCGCTGACCAACGCCGTGAAGCACGCTCCCGGCGGGCGGGTGGACGTCGCCGTCCACTGCCTCGACGGCGTCCTGGCGGTGGAGGTCCGCAACGACGTCCGCGGCCCGCTGCCCGCCACCGGCGGCGGGACCGGCCTGCTGAACATGCGCGAACGCGCCGGCGCGGTGGGTGGCGAGCTCACCGCGGGCCCGGCGGGCGACGGCTGGCTGGTCCGCGCGGAACTCCCGGTGGGCGGGCCGCGGTGACGACCGGCGCTTCGCCCCGCGCCGGGGACTTCGCCACCCGAGACCCCCGAACCGTCCGGGTCCTGGTCGCCGACGACCACAGCGCCATCCGGTTCGGCCTCACGACCATCCTCGGCCACGCCGAGGGCATCGAGGTCGTCGGCGAGGCCGCCGACGGTGCCGCCGCCGTCCGGCAGGCCAGGGCCCTGCGGCCGGACGTCACGCTGATGGACGTCCGGATGCCGGGCACCGACGGCATCGCCGCCACCCGGGAACTGGTGTCCGCGGGGCTCACGCAGGTGCTCGTGCTGACCACCTTCGACCTCGACGAGTACGTCCACGGCGCCCTGCGGGCCGGGGCCGCCGGATTCCTGCTCAAATCGGTCGAAGCGCCCCGGCTGATCGAAGCCGTGAAGCTCGTCGCGGCCGGCGACGGCGTGCTGGCCCCGCAGGTCACGCGGCGGCTGATCGCCGCCTTCGCCGCGTCGGGCCGGGACCCGGCGCCGACGCCCCGGGGCCTCGGCGACCTGACCGACCGCGAACGGGAAGTGCTCGGCTGCCTGGGCGAGGGCCTGTCCAACGCCCAGATCGGCACCCGGCTGCACATCGGCGAGACGACCGTGAAGACCCACGTCTCCCGCGTGCTGGCCAAGCTGGACCTGCGCTCGCGCGTGCAGGCCGCGATCCTCGCGCAGGAGAGCGGCCTGACCGCGCCCGATCTGCGGAAGGGGCCGTGAGCTTCTAACTTCTCCTCATGGGTGAGCGGCGAACGCTGAACGTGGACGAGGTCCTGCGGCGCCAGGACTCCGGGGACCTCAAGCGCCGGCTGCGCGGGCGCGACCTGGTCGGGATGGGCGTCGGGATCATCATCGGCACCGGCATCTTCACTCTGGCCGGCGTCGAGGCGAAGACCCACGCGGGGCCGGCCGTGACGCTGTCGTTCGTGCTCGGCGCGGTCGTCGCCGGGCTCGCGGCGCTGTGTTACGCCGAGCTCGCCTCCAGCGTCCCGACGGCGGGAAGCGCTTACACCTACGCCTTCGCCACCCTCGGCGAGGTGTTCGCCTGGATCATCGGGTGGGACCTGCTGCTGGAGTTCGCGCTCGGCGCCGCCGTGGTGTCCCGCGGCTGGTCGGGGTACCTGGCGAACCTGCTGGGGCTGTCGCCGGAGTGGTTCGGCGAAGACGCCACGGTCAACATCGGCGCGGTGCTGATCATCGCCGTGCTGACCGTGGTCGCCGTGCTGGGCATCAAGGAGTCGGCCTGGCTGACCAACCTGCTGGTGTGCGTGAAGGTCGCGGTCTGCGTGCTGGTGCTCGCGGTCGGGCTGTTCTTCGTCAAGGGCGCGAACCTGACGCCGTTCATCCCGCCGGCGCGGGCGCCCGAAGCCGGCACGACGGTGCTGGAGCAACCCGCGGTCCAGGCGGTGCTGGGGCTGGAGCAGTCGGTCTACGGCATCGCCGGGATGATCACCGCGGCCGCCGTGGTCTTCTTCGCCTACACCGGGTTCGAAGCGCTCGCGAACCTCGGCGAGGAGACGCTGAACCCGCGCAAGGACCTGCGCGTCGGCATCCTCGGCGCGCTGGGCGTGTGCGCGCTGCTCTACATCGGCGTCTCGATCGTGCTGACCGGCATGATCCCGTTCACCGACATCGACACCGGCGCACCGCTGGCCGACGCGTTCGACCGGGTCGGCCAGCACTGGGTGGGCGCGCTGATCTCCCTCGGCGCCGTGACCGGGCTGACGTCGGTGATGATGGTCGAACTGGTCACGATCGGGCGGATCGGCTTCGCGATGGGCCGCGACGGCCTGCTGCCGAAGGCGCTCGGCACCGCGCACCCGCGCTGGGGCACCCCGCACCGGATGACCGTCGGCGGCGCCGTCCTGATCGCCGTCCTGGCGGCCTTCATCCCGATCTCGGAGCTGGCCGACATGGTGAGCATCGGCGCGCTGTCGGCGATGATCATCGTGGCCGTGGCGGTCCCGGTGCTGCGCCGCCGCCGTCCCGACCTCGACCGGCCGTTCCGGGTGCCGTTCTCCCCCGTGATCCCGGTCGTGGCCGCGCTGGCGTGCCTGTACCTGATGCTCAACCTCAACGTGCTGACGTGGATCCGGTTCGCCGTGTGGCTGGCGATCGGGCTGGTGATCTACTTCGCCTACGGCCGCCGCCACTCCCGTTTCGCGGCGCCGGTCAGTCCCAGCGGGACGGACTGAGGCCGGCGGCGCGGGCCGCCGCGCGGACCACGCCGTCCTGCTCGGCGTCGACGACCACGAGGACGCCGAGCCCGGTCAGCGCCGCCGTCACCCATTCGACCGGCTGGTCGTGGCGGCCGTGGTCGCCGAGGGACGGATAAGTGTCCACAACGGACAGCAGGGTGCCCTCGGCGCCGATGCGGATGCCCGCCAGGAGCACGAAGTGGCCGCCGGGCGGGCGCCAGCGGGACGTCCACAGTGGCGGGAGCCCGGTGTCGAGGTAGTCGAGCAGCGCGCGTTCCGGGGTGTCGTGCGCGCCGAGCTCGGCGCCGTCGATCCGGGCGAGCACCGCCACGCGCGGGACGTCCCAGAGCCCGACGAGCAGGTCGAACAGCGCCCCGGTGGTCCACTCCCCCGTCACCGGCACCGCCGCGAGGGCGCCGCGCGACAGCGTCTCGACGGCCGCCGCGAGCCCGGAAGCCCGCGTGCCGGCCGCGGCCGGGTCGTCGACGACCGGCAGCGGCAACCGGAAGTCCCGGCGGCCCGGCTCGCCCGGCGGTCGCACGGCCGGCCCCCGCACCGTGCCCGCGGCCGCGGCGACGGCGTCCTGATCGGCCACGTCGAGCCCGGCCGCCCGCAGCGCGGCGAGCCCGCAGAACGCCGCGGCCAGGCCGTCCTTCTGGGGCAGCTCCGCCTGGGCCACCGCGGCCAGCCGCGCCCCGCCCGGCAGCCACCGCACCCCGGACAGGTCGAGCTGCCCGCCGTCGATCCCCGAAGTCATCGATCCCCTCAATACCGCCAAAGGTGGGCGGCGACGATCTCGTCGGCCGTGCGGTCGGCCGCCCACGCCGCGTCGGAGGCCCGCACGGCGCGGAAGGCACCCAGCAGCTCCTCCCCGAGCACCCCGGCGATCCGCGGCGACGCCCCGAGCGCGGCGTCCTGTTCGGCGGGGTTCGCCGGCAGCCGGCGCACCCCGCGGGCCGCGCGCTCTTCGTCCGTCCAGCCGCCGGGGTCTTCGCCGATCGGCTCGGGCAGCGCGGCGGCGTCCTCGATGCCGGCCATCCCGGCGGCGAGCACGACGGCCAGCGCGAGGTACGGGTTGGCCGAGGCGTCGGAGGTTTTGAGCTCGACGTTCGCGTGGCCGTCGCCCAGCAGCGCCGAGCCGGGGACGTACCGCAGCGGCGCTTCCCGGTTCTCGACGCCCCAGAAGGCGTACGCGCCCGCGAAGTAGCCGGGCCGCAGCCGCAGCGTCGAAGGGACGCTCGGCGCGGTGACCGCGGTCAGGGCGGGCAGGTCGCGCAGCAGCCCGGCGAGGTAGCCGGCCCCTTCACCGCCCGGCAAGCCGGTTTCGCCGCTGTGGAGCAGGTTGCGCCCCTCGCGGTGGACGGAGGTGTGCAGGTGCCACCCGTTCCCGGCGGCGCCGAGGCCGACGAGCGGAGCGAAGCTGACGGCAAGCCCGTGCACCCGCGCGGCGGCGTGGATGGTCTGCCGCGCGAGCAGCTGGTCATCGGCGGCGGAGACGGGATCGGTGGCGGCCAGCGAGAGTTCGAGCTGCGCGACGCCGTACTCGGCGTGGAGCTGCCCGATCCGCAGGCCGTTGGCCGCGAAGTCGTGCAGGAGGGCACCGACGAACCCGTCGAGCCCGACGAGGGCGTGCGGGCTGTAGGCGGGCCCGGGGTGCCCGGGGGCGGCCAGCACATCGGCACTCCCGGCGGGGGCGACGGCGAACTCGAGTTCGTAGCCGGCCCGGAACTCCAGCCCCCTCCTCGCCCCTTCGGCGACCTGCGCTTCGAGGACGGCACGCTGGCAGTAGGGCCAGGGGTCACCGTCCCGGGTGAGCTGCCGCACGGGCGCCCAGGCGAGAGCGGGCTGCCCGGCCAGCCGCCGCAGCCGCTCGACGACGGGCACGAGCCGGATGTCCCCGGAGGGTGTCCCGAGGCCGGAGTGCGCGTAGGTGATGGAGTCGTGGCTGTCGAAGACGGCGAAGAGCGAGGTGGCGCCCACCCCCCGCGTGGCGGCATCGGCCAGCCCGGCGACGGGCACGATCCGCGAGCGCGGAATGCCGTTGTTGTCCGCCCAAGCCAGGTGAACCCCACCCACTCCGCCCGCGGCGAGGTCCTTCGCCGCGGCCGACGCCGCCTTGGTCATGGCCACCCGCTTCCTGCCGCCCGGGGTGATTATCCCGGGCTTGTGTGGCGCGGGCCATCACGATCCGGGCTTGGCGCTTGATCTGGCCCTGGTTCCGTCCTGGTTCGGCCCTGATCCCGTCCTGTTCGCGCCGGGGGTGGTTGCTGGCGGTGCGCGGTCGCCTTGCCGCACGGCCTGCCTGGCCACGCGGGCTGCCTGGCCGCAGGGTCGCCCCCCACACACGACCCACCCTCCCGGGGGATCCGCCCCGCTTCAGCGTATCGGGGGCGACTGACGAAAACCGCCGGAAAGCGGCCGTCGAGGGCCGGTTGTCCACACCCCAGCCCACTTGTGGGCAAGTCGCCTCGGGGAGGCCGGCTGGACGAGGCTGCTGGGCCGGCTTCATCGGCGAGCCGCGGTCACCACACACGACCCACCCTCCCGGGGGATCCGCCCCGCTTCAGCCTATCGAGGGCGACCGACGAAAACCGCCGGAAAGCCGCCGCCGAAGGCCGGTTGTCCACACCGCAGCCCATTTGTGGGCAACTCGCCGGAAGGCGGAAGCGGAAGGCGGAAGGCGGAAGGCGACGAGCGGGCCTGCCTGCGCAAGCCCAACCAGCAAGCCCCAACCGCCGCCCACGGAGGCGTCCAGCGCAGCCGCCCAGCACCCACGCAACAGGCCCCCACAGGCCCCCAAGGGCCCCAGAACCCTCACCCCGGCGGTTCCCCACCCCCCGCCCCCT